>NZ_JBVKAY010000018.1:0-155016 GCF_055657445.1 Streptomyces sp. NPDC107538
CCGCGCCCCTGAAAAAGCGGGGCTGCGCCCCTGCTTTTTCGGCCCGAAGAGCACGGGGCGCAGCCCCTGCTCTTCAGGGGCGCGGGGAACTGCGCGACCAGCCCCCACGCACCCGCACCCGACAACGCACCCGCCCAAACCCCGGCACCCCCGAGCCACCACGCGTTCAACCGGCGTTCAGGCGGGAGCGCAACCGTGGCGCGACAACTCAGGGTCCGCCCCCCACGGTCAGCCCCCGCCACGCAGGAGACAGCATGCCGCTCACCCGCAGGGACTTCGCCAGACGATCCGCGGTCACCGGAGCCGGTGTCGCGCTGGCCGGCAGCGTAGGCGCCCTCGCCACCGCGCCCAACGCCCTCGCGTCGACCGACACGGACCTGGACACGGACACCGACCACGCGGCCCACGACGACGACGGCACCGAGCGCGGGGCGGACCGCCACGCCGGCGTCGGCTACGGCCCGCTCGTGCCCGACCCCAACGGCATCCTGGCGCTGCCCGCCGGGTTCAAGTACCGGATCATCACCTACAGCGGGAAGACCAAGCTGGAGTCGGGCGAGTTCACGCCGGGCAAGCACGACGGCACCGCCGCCTTCCCCGGCCCCCGTGGCACCACCCTCCTCGTCAACAACCACGAGCTGAAGGGCCCCCGGGCCACCTGGGAGTTCCCGGTCCCGCTCACCGAGGGGCTCGTCTACGACCCCGCCGCGGCCGGCGGCTGCACGGTCGTCGAGGTCCGGCCCGACGGACGCGTCGCCGAGTGGGTCGGCATCGCGGGCACCTCCACCAACTGCGCGGGCGGCAGCACCCCGTGGAACACCTGGCTCACCTGCGAGGAGAACTCCGACCGGGCCGGCATCAACGGCATGACCAAGGACCACGGCTACGTCTTCGAGGTCGACCCCTGCGACCGCCGGGCCAACCGCGCCCCGAAGCCGCTGAAGTTCTTCGGCCGCTACGACCACGAGGCCGTCGTCATCGACCCCAAGCGCGGCCACGCCTACCTCACCGAGGACGCGGCGGCCCCCAACGGCCTCTTCTTCCGCTGGACCCCGCCCAAGGGATTCAGCTACGGCCCCGGGAAGTTCCGTACCCTCGCCGACGACGCGGGCGTCCTCCAGGCCCCCCGCTGCTACGACTCCGGCGGCCGGTTCGTCGACGACCTGTCCCGCGCCACGAGGATCGGCACGGTGTACGGGGTCGACTGGATCGACGTCCCCGACCGTGACGCCAAGTCCGTCGCCGTGCGCAAGCAGTTCAGCGACACCGAGATCACCCGCGCCCGCAAGCTGGAGGGCATGTGGTGGGGCGACGGCGGCGCGTACATCGTCTCCTCGTACGCCCGTGACGAGAGCCCCGAACAGCACGACGGCCAGGTCTGGTTCTACGACCCCAAGCGCCGCACCCTCACCCTGAAGGTCCTGCTCGGCGTCAACCCGGACCCGTCCGTCGACGGCGCCCTCGACGGCCCCGACAACATCACCGTCTCCCCGTACGGCGGCATCGTCCTCGCCGAGGACGGCGAGGGCGTCTCGCATCTGTTCGGCGCCACCGACAGCGGCCGTACGTACCCGATCGCCCGCAACGACCTGAACATCGGCACCGAGGAGGAGCCGGAGTACAGCGAGTTCGCCGGCGTCACCTTCTCGCCCGACGGCAGGACGCTGTACGCCAATATCCAGACCCCGGGAATCCTGCTCGCCATCACGGGCCCCTGGAAGCGGCAGAAGCGGTAAGCAGTAATTAATTCGATGGCCCGTCCCGTGGCGCGCCTCCTAGAGTGATGCCTGTCCAGGTGCGAAGGCAGGACCTACTTCCACTCATAATGGGGCGCGCGCGGGTTCGAGTCCCGCCACCGGCACCAACACGCCGGTGTAGCTCAGGGGTTAGAGCACCTACGTCGGTTCCGCCGAATTCGATCTCTGGACACCCAAAGCTTTACGCACCTCCCGGTGCGCTCGTCGATCTCGGGAGGCGCGGCAGATGGTGGGTGCCCGGTGCGCAGGCAGCGGATACTTCGGGAACTGGTGGGGTGAAAATCCTCATGCGGGTTCGAATCCCGTCATCGACCAAGGGTCGGTGTGGCGGAACGGAAGACGCGCCAGTTATAAGCACCGCCGCCGAATTCGATCTCGGTCACCTTCCAACTGCCGCGCCTCGAAGAATTCGGGGGAATTCATCATGGCGCGATTCAACACGAAGGCAGGAAAGGCACAGCCCACCTCGACGGGGCGTGTGCTCCGTACGCACGAGGGCGGCCGAGGTCGTGAGCGGGACGAGCGCTCGGAGCTGTTCCTGCTGTCGATCGCCAACTTCGTCGCGCAGAAGACCTTCTACGAGAGCGGCGAGGACCGCGACGACCGGTTCGCCGCGCTCGTCCGCCGGCTCGCCGTCACCGACCCGGTGTGGACGGCCGGCCTGCTCGGCTGGCTGCGCGGCGAGGGCAACCTCCGTACCGCTTCGATCGTGGGCGCCGCCGAGTACGTGAAGGCACGGCTCGACGCGGGCGTCACCGACGGGCCCACCAACCGTCAGGTCGTCGACTCGGTGCTGCGGCGTCCCGACGAGCCCGGTGAGCTGCTCGCCTACTGGACCTCGCGGTACGGCCGCAACCTCCCCAAGCCGGTGAAGCGCGGTGTCGCCGACGCCGTACGACGCCTCTACAGCCCCAAGTCGCTGCTGAAGTACGACACCGCGTCCAAGGGCTACCGCTTCGGCGACATCCTGAACCTGGTGCACGCCGCGCCGGACCCGGACAAGCCGTGGCAGGGGGACCTGTTCCAGTACGCCCTCGACCGGCGCCACCACCCGGACACGGCGGTCGTACCCCGGTCGCTGCCCATGCTCACGGCCCACCGTGACCTGATGGAGCTGCGGCCCGCCAAGCGGCGCAAGGTCGTCACCGGAGCCGGCGGCGCCCGGCGCCTCGCGGACGCGGGCATCACCTGGGAGGCGCTGGCGGGCTGGCTGCAGGGGCCGATGGACAAGGCGGCGTGGGAGGCCGTCATCCCGTCCATGGGTGCCATGGCCTTGACGAGGAACCTGCGGAACTTCGACCAGGCGGGTGTCTCCGACGAGGTCGCGGCCCAGGTCGCGGCGCGGATCAGTGACCCGGCGGAGGTCGCGCGGTCGCGGCAGTTCCCGTTCCGCTATCTGTCGGCGTACCGCCACGCGCCCTCGCTGCGCTGGGCGTACCCGCTGGAGCAGGCGCTCGGCCACTCGCTGGCCAACGTGCCCGCGCTGCCCGGCCGGACCCTGGTCCTGGTCGACCGCTCGGGCTCGATGTTCTGCTCGCGGCTGACCGACCGCTCGTCGCTCACCTACGCGGACGCGGCGGCGATCTTCGGCACGGCGCTCGCGCTGCGGGCGGCGGACGCGGATCTCGTCGAGTTCGGGAGCACGAGCCGGGCGGTGCGGTTCGGCGCCGGCGAGTCCGTGCTGAAGATCATCGAGCGGTTCGGCGACCTGGGCGGCACCGACACCACCGAGGCCGTCCGCCGCCACTACCGCAAGCATGATCGCGTACTGATCGTCACCGACGAGCAGGCCACGTACAGCCACTACGGCGACCCGACCGCGCAGATTCCGGCCGGTGTGCCGGTCTACACCTGGAACCTCGCCGGCTACCGGGCGGGCCACGGCCCCGCCGGCAAGCAGAACCGCCACACCTTCGGCGGCCTCTCGGACGCGGCTTTCCGGATGGTGCCTCTGCTGGAGGCGGCCCGGGACGCCGACTGGCCGTGGGCCCACGGACGGGGTTGACGGCCGGAGTGAACGACGGGGGTGAGTGTGGCCCGTATCCCAGTGGGGGTACGGGCCACACTCTTGTTCGGCACTCGTGCTGACATCTAACATTTCAGTCCATGGAGGCCATACGACCGGTCGGCCGCACCCTTCTCAGGGACCGTGCCTACCAAGCCATCCGGGACGCCATCGTGGCCGGGGAGATCGAGCCCGGTGCGGTGGTGCGTGACGCCGAGTTCGCTGAGTTGCTGGGGCTGTCGCGGGCGCCGGTGCGGGAGGCGTTCTCGCGGCTGGTGGACGAGGGGCTGCTGGAGAGCAAGCCGCAGAGCTACACCCGGGTCACGCCCGTCGTGGCCGCCGATGTGCGGGACGCCGCGGCCGTGGTCGGCGCGATGCACGAGCTGGCCACCCGGACCGCCGTGCCTCGGCTGTTCGCGGCGGACGTCGAGACGATGCGCTCGGCCAACGAGCGGTTCGCGGCGGCCGTCGGCTCGGGTGACGTCGACGCCGCGCTGGTCGCCGACGACGAACTCCATGACGTCCTCGTCCGGGTGAGCGGCAACCGCGCCGCCGCCGCGACGATCGCCCGCTACACCCCGCTCATCCGCCGCCTGGAACGACGCCGCTTCGGCGAAGGCGGCAACTGCCGCTCGGCCGGACTGCACGACCAGCTCATCGAGGCCTGCGCCGGCGGCGACACGGACGAGGCGGTCCGCGTCACGACGGAGATCTGGCACGGCCTGGCCGCGCTCGTCGACGAGCCCGAGCCCGACGACCCCGACCCCGACCCCGACCCCGACGAGTCCGAGGGGCCTCGTGCCGAGGCCGTCGGCGAGCACGCCACCGCAGTGGACCACTGACCCACTCCACCCCGGGAGGACCCGTGTCCCTTTCTTCCTTCGAGCGCTACCCGCTCCTCTTCGGGCCCTCCCCGGTCCACCGGCTGGAGCGGCTGACCGCCCACCTCGGCGGCGCCTCCGTCTGGGCCAAGCGCGAGGACTGCAACTCCGGTATCGCGTACGGCGGCAACAAGACCCGCAAGCTGGAGTACCTGGTCGCCGACGCGCTCGCCCAGGGCTGCGACACCCTTGTCTCCATCGGCGGCGTGCAGTCCAACCACACCCGCCAGGTCGCCGCGGTCGCCGCCCGCGCCGGGCTCAAGTGCGTCCTCGTGCAAGAGAGTTGGGTCGACTGGCCGGACGCCGTGTACGACAAGGTCGGCAACATCCTGATCAGCCGGCTGGCCGGAGCCGACGTACGGCTCGTCCGGGCCGGCTTCGGCATCGGTTTCAAGGAGAGCTGGGAGCTGGCGCTCAGCGAGGTCGAGGACGGCGGCGGCAAGCCGTACGCCATCCCGGCCGGCGCCTCCGACCACCCCCTCGGCGGCCTCGGCTTCGCCGGCTGGGCGTACGAAGTCGCCGAGCAGGAGCGGGAGCTGGACGTCTTCTTCGACACGGTGGTCGTCTGCTCGGTGACCGGCTCGACCCAGGCCGGCATGGTCGCCGGTTTCGCCGCGCTGGAGGAGGCGGGCGGACGGCCGCGCCGGGTGATCGGCATCGACGCCTCGGCCAAGCCGGACACCACCCGTGAGCAGATCGCCCGCATCGCCCACAACACCGGGCAACTCATCGGCCTCAAGCGGGAGTTGACCGTCGCCGACGTCGAGCTGGACGAGCGCTACCACGCCGGGATCTACGGCGTCCCGGACGACGCCACCCTCGTCGCCATGCAACTCGCCGCACGCACCGAGGGCATGGTCACCGACCCCGTCTACGAGGGCAAGTCCATGGCCGGCATGATCGACCTGATCGAACGCGGCGAGATCAGCCCCGACTCCACAGTCCTGTACGCCCACCTCGGCGGCCAGCCCGCGCTGAACGCGTACAGCGGGGTCATCCAGTGACACCGGGCGCGGTGTTCCGGGGCTGATCGACCAGGGCCGGGCGGGTGCGGAGGTCCGCACCCGCCCGTGCCCGTGTGGTCAGAGTGCCTGCGCCGCCGGCTTCACCATCCCCCTGACCGTGCGGGACTTCACGAAGTCGCCCATCGCGGTCATCTCCCACTCGCCGGAGAACTGCTTGATCAGTTTGGCCATCATGACGCCGGTCTGGGCCTCGGCGTTGGTGAGGTCGAAGCGGACGAGTTCCTCGCCGCTCGCGGCATCGATGAGGCGGCAGTAGGCCTTGGCGACCTCGGTGAACTTCTGGCCGGAGAAGGAGTTGACGGTGAAGACCAGGCCGGTGACCTCCTGGGGGAGCCGGCCGAGGTCGACCACGATCACCTCGTCGTCGCCCCCGCCCTCACCCGTGAGGTTGTCACCCGAGTGCTTGATCGCGCCGTTCACGATGGAGAGCTTGCCGAAGTAGCAGCTGTCGATGTGGTTGCGCTGCGGGCCGTACGCGATGACCGACGCGTCCAGGTCGATGTCCTTGCCCCGGTACGCCGGCTCCCAGCCGAGGCCCATCTTGACCTGGGAGAGCAGCGGGCGGCCGCCCTTGACCAGGGAGACCGTCTGGTTCTTCTGGAGGCTGACGCGGCCCTTGTCCAGGTTGATCTTGCCGGTGCCCGGGGCGGAAGCGGGAGGGGCCGAGGGGGCCGGGGGTGCCGTGACCTGCGGGGTCGGCGGGGTAGCGGGTCGTACGGGGGTCGGGGTCGGAGTCGGGACGGGCGTCGGCACGGGGGTCGGGGCGGGGTCCTCGACCGAGACGCCGTAGTCCGTCGCGATGCCCGCGAGGCCGTTCGCGTAGCCCTGGCCCACCGCGCGGGCCTTCCACGCGCCGTTGCGCAGATAGATCTCCACGATCACCAGGGCCGTCTCCGGGCCCAGCCGCGGCGGGGTGAACGAGGAGATCACCGAGCCGTCCGCCGCGTTGCGGATCGTCGCCGTCGGCTCGATGCCCTGGAAGGTCTGGCCCGCCGCGTCCGGGCTCGCCGTGACGACGATCTTCTCGATGCCCGGCGGGACGGCCGTGGTGTCCACCGTGATCGAGTCGGGCGCCGCACCGCCGCCGGAGCGGTAGGTCACGCCCGGCCCGGTCGGCTGGTTGTAGAAGATGAAGTCGTCGTCCGAGCGCACCTTGCCGTCGGCGGTGAGCAGCAGGCCCGATACGTCGAGCCGCACGGGTGCGGCGACGTCCACCGCGACGTGGGTGACGGGCAGCGGGATGTTCGAGCCGGGGGTCATAGCGGTCATGCCCGGTGAACGATCCGGGTCGCTTTACCGTTCCCTTACCAGCGCACGTCGGGCGGCCGTTCGGGTCAGCGGCGGTTGCGGGGGTGCTCCCGGGCCGTGCGCTCGTTGCCCCGCCGGTAGTTCCCGGTCCAGCGGGCCATTACCAGCTGCGGATCGCCCACGGCCACCTCGGCGAGGAACCGGGTGGCCCGCGGCCCGCGCAGCGTCGTGGCCGCACGGCCGTGATGGTCGATCGTCACCGTGCCGTCGGCGTGCTCGGTGAAGGTGAATCCCTGGGGGCGTGGCATGTCCCGGATGGTAGGCGTGTGGGTGGCCGCGGCCCACTCGTTTTCGCGGGCCCGCCGCGCCGCGCCGCGCCGCGCCGCTCCCCGCCCCGCCCCGCCCCGCCCCGCGCTCCTCCCCTCCTCTCACTCCCAGAAACGCGCCAGCGCCCCTTCCTTGTACGGGGCGGGGGACACGCTCAGTTCGCCGGAGAAGGGGCGGTCCAGGCTCATCGTGAGCAGCAGGCTCAGCCCGATCAGCAGGGCGATGAGGGTGACGAAGGTCAGGTGGGCCTTGAAGCTCCGGATGCCGTAGAGGAGGGACAGGGGGATCATCACCAGCGCGCCCCCGTAGACCAGCAGCTTCAGCAGGGTCGGGAGGGACGACTGGGCCAGGGTCAGGCGGGCACGCCGCTCCGCGACCACTCCGTCGAGGTGGGCCACGGCCTGGGCGTAGTACACCTTCTGGGACTCGGCGGTCGGCTCGTAGGACTGCAGGGCCCGGTACACGGCGCGGATGGCGGGCTCGGTGGCCTCGGAGGAGGGCCGGCCGGCGCGCATGCGGGGCCACTGGTCGTTCACCACGGCCTGGACGTACAGGCCGACGGCCTCGGTCACCTCCCGCCGGACCGGCTCCGGGAACGCGTCGGCGTCGCGGACGATCTCGGCGCAGTGCGTGGCCTCCGAGGCGACCACGGTCTCCGCGACTCCGATGCCCTCCCACTCGGCGACGACCACGAAGGCCAGGAAGATGCCGTAGATGGCGCCGTACATCCCGAGCAGCACGCCCACCATGTCGTTCTGCGCGCCGTTCAGGAGCTGCGGGAGCCTGCGGCGGACGACCAGGCTGCCCAGGGCCGCGAAGACGATGACGCTCCCGGCCATGAACACGGTCAGGGCGAGCGGGCCGAAGCTGTTGAGCAGCCAGAGTTCCATGGCCGTCAGTCTTGACCGGCGGCCGGGAGCAGGTGGGGCATCGAGTTGTCGATCAGCCGAACGGGTGATCCGCCCCCACCTGCCCCCCACCTGCCCCTACTTGCCCCCGACCTGCGGCGACCCGCCCTCCCGCACCACCCCTATGGCACTCCTATGGCACCCCTACGGCACCACGACGATCTTCCTCCCCACCCCCGACGCGAACTGCTCCAGCGCCTGCGGGTACCGCTCTAGCGGCAGCCGGTCGCTGATGAAGATCTCGGGGTCGAGGACGCCGCCTGCGAAGAGTTCCGCCGCTCGCTCGAAACTGTGGAGGACGGCCATGGAGCCCGTGATGGTGATCTCCTGGTTGTAGATGCGGTACGGGTCGATCGACACCCGCGTCGCGTAGTCGGCGACCCCGAACTGGAGGAATGTGCCCGCCTTGGCCACGCGGTCCAGCCCGTCCTGGATGGCCGCCGCGTTGCCCGTGGCGTCCACGACGAGGTCCCAGCCCTGGGGGCGTTCCAGTTCGTCGGGGTTCGCGGCGGCCCCCGAGACCCCCAGCCGCCGTGCCGTCTCCAGCCGCGCGGGGTTCACGTCGACGACGTCCACACTGGCCGCGCCCGTTCGCTTCGCCAGCTCCAGCATCATCAGGCCCATCGTTCCCGAGCCGTAGATCAGGACATGGGCGCCGAGGCGGGAGCGGAGGACGTCGTACCCCCGTACCGCACAGGACAGCGGTTCCACCAGCGACGCGTCCTGGGTGCGGACGTGTTCCGGCAGCCGTACGCAGTTGGCGACCGGCGCGACCGCGTACTGGGCGGCACCGCCCGCCACGGTGACGCCGATCGCGGCCCAGCGTGCGCAGAGGTTGTTGTGGCCGGTCCGGCAGTACCGGCACTCGTGGCAGTACAGGGACGGGTCGACGGCCACCCGGTCGCCGACCGCCAGTTCCGTGACCCGGGTGCCCACCCCCACCACCTCGCCCGCGAACTCGTGGCCGGGCACGATCGGCAGCGTGGGCGCGAACTCGCCCTGGAGGATGTGCAGATCGGTGCCGCACAGACCGCACGCGGCGACCTCGACGACGACCTCGCGGGGGCCCGGTGTCGGGTCCGGGACCTCGGCGACGACGGCCTTGCCCACGGACTCGATGACGGCGGCCTTCATTTGACGGCTCCCAAGGACAGGCCCTGGACCAGTTTGTCCTGGGCGGCGAACCCCGCGGCGAGCACCGGCAGGGAGATGACGAGCGACGCGGCGCACACCTTGGCCAGGAACAGGCCCTGGCTGGTGATGAAGCCGGTGAGGAAGACGGGGGCGGTCTCCGCCACCACGCCCGTCAGCACACGGGCGAACAGCAGCTCGTTCCAGCTGAAGATGAAGCAGATGAGGGCGGTGGCGGCGATCCCGGGGGCCGAGATCGGGGCGACCACGCGCGCGAGGACCGTCGGCAGCCGGGCCCCGTCCAGCTGCGCGGCCTCGATCACCTCGACCGGGACCTCCGCCAGGAAGGACTGCATCATCCAGACGGCGATCGGCAGGTTCATGGAGGTGTAGAGGAGGACGAGCAGCCAGATGTTGTCCAGCAGGCCCGTGTTCTTCGCGAAGAGGTAGATCGGGAGCAGGCCCGCCACCACCGGCAGCATCTTGGTGGAGAGGAAGAAGAACAGGACGTCCGTCCACTTCTTCACCGGGCGGATCGACAGGGCGTACGCGGCCGGGAAGGCGAGCAGCAACACCAGGAGCGTCGAAGCCAGGGACGCCACCGTCGAGTTGATCAGGGCCGGCCAGGGGCTGGCCCCGCCGTCCACGCCGAAGAACTCGCGGTAGCCGTCGAGGGTGAGGGAAGCCGCCCAGGACGGGGGGTTGGTTGCGGCGTCCGGTTCCGAGTGCAGTGACGTCAGGGCCATCCAGGCGATGGGCAGGAAGAACAGGATCCCCAGCAGCCAGGCCACCAGGCCCAGGCCGAGTCCCTTGCGGCGCACGGCAGTCGACCTCATGACCGGCCCGCCTCCTCGCGGAACAGCGACGAGACCACGCGCAGCGCGAACGTCGCGATGATGATCGAACCGATGACGACCAGGACGCCGGCGGCCGAGGCGAGGCCGTTCTCGTGGGCCTGGTAGAAGGTCTGGTAGACGGTGTACGGCAGGTTCGCGGTGCCCAGGCCGCCCGAGGTGATCGTGAAGACCGCGTCGAAGTTCTGCACGATGTAGATCGAGCCGAGCAGGGCGCCCAGTTCGAGGTAGCGGCGCAGATGCGGGAGCGTCAGATGGCGGAAGATCTGCCAGTCGTTCGCCCCGTCGACCCGGGCCGCCTCGATCTGCTGGTGGTCCCGGGACTGCAGTCCCGCCAGCAGGATCAGCATCATGAACGGCGTCCACTGCCACACCAGCGAGGCCTCGACCGCGAGCAGCGGGGTCTCGGAGATCCAGTCGGGCTGGGGGCCGCCCACGTAGTGCAACAACCCGTTGAACAGGCCGTATTCGGGGTTGTAGAGCACATGTTTCCAGAGCAGGGCCGCCGCGACCGGGACCACCAGGAAGGGGGCGATCAGGAGGGTGCGGACGATGCCCCGGCCCTTGAATCTCCGGTCGAGGAGCAGGGCGAGGACCAGGCCGAGGACGAGGCTGGCGAGGACCACGGCGACCGTCAGCAGGATCGTCGTCCACACCGAGCGGCGCAGGTCGGGGTCGGTGAGGACCTCGCCGTAGTTGGCGAGACCGGTGAAGGCGCGGGCGTCGGGGTAGAGGGAGTTCCAGTCGAAGAAGGAGATCACCAGCGTGGCCACGAACGGGAGTTGGGTCACGGCGATCATGAAGATCAGGGCGGGGAGGAGCGGGGCGCGGGTGGCCCAGGCGCGCAGTCGGGCGTTCGGTGCGCCCTGGGTGCGTACGGGGGTCGCCGCCCTCGGCGCTGTCGTGGTCGCGGTCATCGTCCCTCGTACTCCTCGGAGATCTGCTCGGCGAGCGCCTGCGATTTCTTGAGGGCCGACGCGACGGACTGGCGTCCGGCGATGGCCGCGCTGATCTCCAGGGAGACCTTGGTGCCGAGGTCGGTGAACTCGGGGATGCCGACGAACTGGATGCCGGGCGCGGGGCGCGGCTGCACCCCGGGGTCGGTGGGCCGGGCGCCCTCGATGGCCTCACGGGTCATCTCCTGGAAGGCGGCGGCCTCTTCGCGGTAGTCGGGGTTGGCGTACGTCGACTCCCGTTTCCCTGCGGGTACGTTGGACCAGCCGATCTCTTCGCCGACCAGTTCCTCGTACTCCTTGCTCGACGCCCAGGAGACGAACTTCCAGGCCTTGTCCGGGTTGCGGGAGGCCTGCTGGATGCCCCAGGCCCAGGTGTAGAGCCAGCCGGAGGACTCGGTCCGCTCGACCGGCGCCGGCGCGTAGCCGATCTTGCCCTTCACCGGGGAGTCGGCCGCCTCCAGGGAGCCGGCGGCGGAGGTGGCGTCGTACCACATGGCCGTCTTGCCCTGGGTCATGTTGTTGAGGCACTCGGCGAACCCGGCCTGGGCGGCGCCGGATTCACCGTGCTCGCGCACGAGGTCGACGTAGAACGTGGTCGCCTTCTCGAACTCGGGGGAGTCGAGCCGGGCCTTCCAGTCCTTGTCGAACCAGGTGCCGCCGAAGGTGTTCACGACGGTGGTGAGGGGGGCCATGACCTCGCCCCAGCCGGGCAGTCCGCGCAGACAGATGCCCTTCATGCCGTCCTCGGCGCCGTCGGCCTTCGCGGCGAGGTCGGCGACCTGCTGCCAGGTGGGGTGTTCGGGCATGGTGAGGCCCTGCTCGGCGAAGACGTCCTTGCGGTACATCAGGAAGGACGACTCGCCGTAGAACGGCTCCCCGTAGAGCTTGCCGTCGTCGCCGGTCAGGGACTGGCGCATGGGTTCGAGGATGTCCCGCTGGTCGAAGTCCGGGTCCTTCGCGACGTACCCGTCCAGCTCCTCCAGCCAGCCGTTGCGGGCGTAGATCGGTATCTCGTAGTTGCTCAGCGTCGCCACGTCGTACTGGCCGGCCTGGTTGGCGAAGTCCTGGCTGATCTTGTCGCGGACGTCGTTCTCCGGCAGCACGGTGAAGTTCACCCTGATGCCGGTCTCCTTGGTGAAGTGCGCGGCCGTGAGCTTCTGCAGCTCCTGCATCTGCGGGTTGTTGACCATCAGGACGTTGATGGCGTCGCCGCCGGATCCCGCCCCGCCCGCCCCGGTCCAGCAGCCGGAGAGAAGCGGGGCGAGCAGCGTCCCTGCGGCGACCGCGGCGAGTGCGCGCGGCCTCCGTCGGCTCGGGATTCGCATGAATCGCTCCTGAACATATGGGGAGATAGGGGGAGATAAGGGGTGTGGTGCGGCATGGTGGGGCTGGGGGAGTGGTCGGTCCTGTGGTCAGACCCGGGTGACCTGGGGGCCCCGCAGGGCGTAGCGGTGGGCCTCCGAGGCGGGGAGCAGGGTGCTGGTGACGATCGCGTCCAGGTCGCCCACCTCGGCGAACCGGCAGAAGCTGACCGCGCCGAACTTGGTGTGGACGCCCGCGAAGACCGTGCGCCGGGAGGCCCGGATCGCCTGGGCCTTGACCTCGCTGACGGCCGGGTCGGGGGTGGTGAGGCCGTGCTCGCGGGTGATGCCGTTGGCGCCGATGTACGCCAGGTCGATGACGAAACCGGCCAGCATCCTCGTCGTCCAGTGGTCCACGGTCGCGAGGGTGCCGGGGCGCACCCGGCCGCCGAGCAGCAGCACGGTGGTGTTGCCGGCCTCGGCGAGCGCGCCGGCGGTGGCGAGGGAGGCGGTGACCACGGTCAGCGGCCGGTCCCGGGGCAGGGCCTCGGCGATGAGCTGCGGGGTGAAGCCCTCGTCGACGAAGACGGTCTCCGCGTCGCCGAGCAGGTCGGCCGCCGCGGCGGCGATCCGGCGCTTCTCGGGCACATGGCTGGTGGCGCGGAAGGCGAGCGTCGTCTCGAACCCGGCGCTCTCCACGGGATACGCCCCGCCGTGCGTCCTGCGGACCAGTCCGTGGTCCTCCAGGGCGCGCAGATCACGCCGTACGGTCTCCTTGGCGACGCCCAGCGTGTCGGCGAGTTCGGCGACGTCGACGGCGCCCGTGCGGCGGGCGGCCCGGACGATCTCGCGTTGCCTTTCCTCCGCGCTCATGGCCGACACCCGCTCTCCCTCGCCGTAGCACTGCCCGTTCGGGCCCGGTGGGGGCCTCGGTGCAAGTTCTACCGCCGGTGCGCGGCGCCGACCAGGCCTGTTGCGCGACCGATGATGCCCGTCCCTGACCGTTTCGCGGCGCGGGGGCCCGTCGCGGACCTGGGGCGGAGGGGGGATCGGGCAGCGGGCGTGCCCGAACAGGGGAGCGGGCGGGCCCGTTCGGTGCCCGCCCGCTCCTTCTCGTACGTCGTACGGCCCTCGTTTCCCGCACGGCGTACGGATCCGTGGTGTCCGCCCGGGTCCGGGGCGTCAGTACGGCCAGATCGGCGGGTCGCTCACGAAGTGGCCGCCCAGGTTGGCGTGGGCCACGTCGTCCGGGTCCAGTTCGCCCTGCGCGGCGATCAGCTTCTCGGCGTACGGCTCGGAGTTGTCCCGCGGTTCGTAGCCGAGGGCGCGGGCGCTGGAGAGGTCCCACCACAGGCGGGTGTTGGCGGAGGAGCCGTAGACGACGGTGTGGCCGACGTCCTCGGCGGTCAGGGCGGCGTGGAAGAGGCGGGCGCCGTCGGCCGGGCTCATCCAGAGGGAGAGCATGCGGACGCTGGTGGGCTCGGGGAAGCAGGAGCCGATGCGTACGGAGACCGTCTCCAGGCCGTGCTTGTCCCAGTAGAGCTGGGCCAGGTCCTCGCCGAAGGACTTGGACAGGCCGTAGAAGGTGTCGGGGCGGCGCGGGGTGTCGACCGGGATCAGCGGGTCCTCGCCCTGCGGACGGGGGGTGAAGCCCACCGCGTGGTTGGAGGAGGCGAAGACGATCCGGGGGACGCCCTCCGCGCGGGCGGCCTCGTACAGGTTGTACGTCCCCTCGATGTTCGCCCGGAGGATCTTGTCGAAGGAGGCTTCCAGGGAGATGCCCGCGAGGTGGATGATCGAGTCGACGCCCCGCACGGCCTCGCGGAGGGCCTCCTGGTCGGCGAGGTCGGCCGTGATCGCGTCCGGGGCGCCCTCGACGGGCTGCAGGTCGAGGAGGCGCAGCTCGTAGCCGTAGGCCGGGAGCAGCTCCCGCATCAGGGTGCCGAGGCCACCGGCGGCGCCGGTGAGCAGAACGGTGCGGGGAGCGGGCATCCGTGGATCTCCTTGCATCGCCATGCGTGCACATGTGCGTCCGACATTCACATTCATGGACACGCTAAGGAGTGCGGTCCAGGTGCGTCAAGGGGGACACGGCGGCGGGAAATCGCTGGTGCGGTGCGGGTTGCGCGGCTTGACCGGCCCCGAGGGGGCGCCTTAGCGTGCTTCTGTTCAGAAATGTAAACATGGATCAGTGACATGGACTGGGAGCGCCCGTGACGTCAGCCCCTCTCGCCGCCCGGCTCCGGATCCCCAGCGGCCCGCTGTTCTTCCCCGTCACGGCCTACGGCCCGGACGGCGCGGTCGATCTCGACGCCTGCCGCGCGCACGTCCGCCGGGGTGTCGAGGCCGGGGCCGCCGCGGTCTTCGTCTGCTGCGGCACCGGTGAGTTCCACGCGCTCACCCCCGAGGAGTTCCAGAGCTGCGTCCGCGCGGCCGTCACGGAGACCGCCGGACGGGTGCCGGTGGTGGCCGGCGCGGGCTACGGCACCGCCCTCGCCGTGCGCTACGCGCGTCTCGCCGAGGAGGCCGGCGCCGACGGCCTCCTCGCCATGCCGCCCTACCTCGTCGTCGCGGCCCAGGAAGGGCTGCTGCGCCACTACCGGGAACTGGCCGCGGCGACCTCCCTCCCCGTCGTCGTCTACCAGCGCGACAACGCGGTCCTCACCCCCGAGACCGTCGTCGAACTGGCCCGCACGGAAGGGATCGTCGGCCTCAAGGACGGCGTCGGCGACCTCGACCTGATGACCCGGATCGTCAGCGCGGTACGCGGCGAAGTGCCGCATGATTTCCTCTACTTCAACGGTCTGCCGACCGCCGAGCTGACCCAGCCCGCCTACCGGGCCGTCGGCGTGGACCTGTACTCCTCGGCCGTCTTCTGCTTCGTACCGGAGATCGCCCTCGCCTTCCACCGGGCGCTCGAAGCCGGTGACCGTGCGACGGTGGAACGGCTGCTCGACGGGTTCTACCGCCCCTTCGTCGAACTCCGCGCCCTCGGACGCGGCTATGCCGTGTCACTGGTCAAGGCCGGGGTACGGCTACGGGGGCTGGACGTGGGAGAGGTACGGCCGCCGCTGCACGAGCCGGCCGAGGAACACGTCAAGCAGCTGGGCCAGTTGATCGAGCGCGGGTACGCGCTGCTGGAAGAGCGCCAGGAGGGCAAGTGAAGGCGTCGACGTTCGTCTACCCGTGGGACGTCAATGGGGACCCCGCGGCCGCGGAGCGCATCGCGGGGCTGGGCGTGGGGCAGGTGACGCTCGCCTCCGCGTACCACTCGACCCGTGCGCTCACCCCCCGCCACCCCCGGCAGCGCATCGTCACCGCCGAGCACGCGGCCGTGCTGTACCCGCCGGGCGCGCGCTGGCAGGGCCGTACGCTGCGGCCGTACCCGGCGGGGCAGTGGGCGCCCGGTGACGCGTTCGGCGAGGCGGCCACCGCGCTGGCGCACGCCGGTCTTGAGGTGCACACCTGGGTCGTCCTCGCGCACAACTCCCGCCTGGGCGCCGAGCACCCCTCGACCTCCGTGGTCAACGCGTACGGGGACCGCTATCCCTGGGCGCCGTGCGTCGCGCAGGCGGCGACCCGTGAGTACCTCGTCGACCTGGCCGTGGAGGCGGCGGTGCGCCCGGGGGCGCGCGGCACGGAGCTGGAGTCGCTCGGCTGGTACGGCATCTCCCATCTGCACGCCCACGACAAGACGGCCGGGGTCGCACTCGGGGACGCCGGGCAGTACCTGATGTCGCTCTGCTTCTGCCCGGTCTGCCAGGACGGCTACGCCGAGGCCGGGCAGGACCCGGGCGGTCTCGCGGCGGCCGTCCGCGACGCGCTGGAGCCGTTGTGGCGCGGCGAGGCCGTCGACGAGGGCTGGCCGGCCGTGGAGAAACTCCTCGGCGCGGAGCGGGCCACGGCGACCCGGGTGTGGCGCGACGCGATCGCCCGCTCCCTCCAGGAGACGGCCGTCACGGCGGTACGCTCCGCCGCGCCCGCGGGCTTCCAGATCCTGCTGCACGCGGACCCGGTGACCTACCACTGCGGAGCCAACCCCGGCGTCGACCCCGCACACATCCTGGGCGTCGCCGACGGCGTCGTCGTCCCGTGCGCGGGCGGCCCCGGCCTGCTGCCCGCCTTCGCGGAGGCCGGCCCCGAGGGCGCCGTGCTGGCCGCCAACTTCGGCATCGTCTCCGGCATGGGCGGCAGCCCCGTCACCCTGGCCGAGGACGCGGCCCGCGCGGCCGACCTGGGCGCGACGGAACTCCGCCTGTACCACGCGGGCCTGGCCTCGGACCAGGACCTGACGGCGGTACGGGAGGCGCTGACGGCGGTGGGGTGAGCCGCGCGGTACGCCACCGCCCGGGCTCAGCGCAGCACGCGGTAGGTCACATGGGTGACCTGGCTCGCCGCGCGTGAGGACAGCTGTTCCAGGCGTAGGGGCGGGACGCCCTCGAAGAGGCGGGTGCCGGGGCCGAGGGTGAAGGGGGCGATGTGCAGGCGCAGTTCGTCGATCAGACCGGCGGTGAGGTACTGGTTGACGGTGGTCGCGCCGCCGAGGACCGTGACATCGCCGTCGCCGGCCGCCGCGCGGGCCCGGGTCAGCGCGGCGGCGATGCCGTGCGTGACGAAGTGGTACGTGGTGCCGCCGTCCATCGGCTGTGGCTCGCGCGCGTGATGGGTGAGCACGAACACCGGCGCGTGGAACGGCGGATCGTCGCCCCACCAGCCGTTCCACCGCCGGTCCCAGGCGCCGCGCACCGGGCCGAACATGTTGCGCCCCATGACGAAGGCCCCGGCCGTGCTCAGCCGGGCGATCTCGGCCCGGTTCTCCTCCGGCGTGTCGAACATCCAGGCGTGCAGCCTGCCGCCCGACCCGTCGCCGCCGTCGTCACCGAACGGGCGTTCCTCCGTCTGGTGGTGCCCGGCCGAGCAGCCGTCGACCGAGATGGTGATGTCGCAGATCACTTTGCCCATGGGGAGAGGGTCTCCTACTTGTCAGCGATGCCGCAGTAGCCAGGCCGCTGTCAGCAGCGTCATGGTCCCGGTCGCCGTCAGGAGCACGGGGAGGGCGACCGCTTCCACCAGGGCCGCGCCGATCACCATGCCCACCGCCGTCGGGGCGAAGAGCAGCGTGTGCGCGGTGGCGGTGGCGCGGCCCAGCAGGTGGGCCGGGGTCTCGCGTTGGAGTGCCGTGAGCGCGGCGATCAGTGCGCAGGGGAGGCCGAGGCCGATCGCCGCGCCGCACACCAGGGCCACCGTGTCGTCGGGCACCGCTCGGAGCGCGATGGCCGACCCCGTCAGGGCGATCCCGCAGGCCGCGAAGCGGAGTTCGCCCAGGCGGCGCAGGAGGGGGCCCGTGGCCAGGCCGACGCTGATCGAGCCGGCGCCCTGGGCCACGTAGAGGAGACCGGTGTACGCGGGGGAGTGGCCGAGGGAGGCGACCACCGCGTAGATCAGGGAGCCGTTCACACCGGAGAGCAGCATGGTGGTGCCGCCGGCCAGGATCAGGGGGCGCAGGCGCCGGTCGGTGAGGAGGTGACGGGCGCCCTCCGCCGTGCGGGCGCGGAGGCCCGGGGCGGGGCGGCCGGTGGGGAGGGTGCTACTGGGGGAGGGGCTGGTGGGGAAAGGGCGGCGCTCCCGGGTCCGCACCAGTCCGTACAGGCCCGCCGCCGCGACGAACGTCACCGCGTCCAGCAGCGCCACCGTCGCCCCGCCGTACGCGGTGTAGAGGCCCGCCCCGGCCAAGGGGGCCACCAGCTTGGTGCTCTCGTTCGCCGTCATCCGCAGGCCGTTGAAGTCGCCGAGGAGGGTGGGGGCGACGGCGGTGGCGACGAGCGCCGACTCCGTCGCGTCGTGGACGACGCCCGCCGTGCCGTAGACGAGGAGGACCGCGTAGAGGAGCCAGAGGTCGCCCGGGGTGTCGACCGTGAAGAGGGTGAGGAGGAGGGCGGCCAGGGCGAGGTTGGTGGTGATGAGGAGGGCGCGGCGGTGGGGGCGGTCCGCGAGGGTGCCCAGGAGGGGGCCGGCGAGGAGCGGGGCCCACAGGGCGACCCCGCACAGCGCCGCCAGGGTGTCCGAGCCCGTGAGGTCCTTGGCCCAGACCCCCGCGACCAGCCACATCGCGCTGGAACCGAGGCCCGAGACCACCACCCCGGCCAGATACGGGCCCGCGACGCGGTCCCGGAGGACACGTCCCGCCGCCCATGTCGTGGGTGTCTTGGATCCCGTGGGTGTCATGGGTGTCATGGGTGGTGAGCGTGGCGCTAAGGCCCCGTCGTACGGATCGGGCGGATGCCCTACGCATCGTCGCCGGGAGGAGTGGGCGCGGGGCGGGCGATGAGTTCTCGGGGTGCCGAGGGTCTACCGAACAACAGAGCACCTCGGCGCGAGGCGATGCCTCGGCGCCCACCGGACGCCTCCAAGGAGCAGCACCGATGACCGACCACGGTTCGACCCCGACCGACCACGGTTCGACCCCGACCGACCCCGGTTCGACGCCGACCGACCCCGGCTCGATCCCGCTCGACCTCGGCCCCCAGACCCGGATCGTCGCCCGGCTCGCCGCGGCCGTCGGGGACGAGCGGCTCTCCGACCCCACGCCCTGCCCGGAGTACGCCGTGCACCACCTCCTGGGGCATCTGCTCCACCTCGCCGCGGCCTTCCGGGACGCGGGCCGCAAGGACCTGGGGCCCTCGACCGACACCAACCCGCAGGCCGCGCTGCCCGACATCGGGCCGGGCTGGAGGGAAGACCTGCCGCGGGTGTTCGGTGAGCTGGCCGGCGCCTGGCAGGACCCGGCCGCCTGGACGGGCGAGACCCGGGCCGGTGGCATCCCGCTGCCGGGGGACATCGCCGGAGCGGTCGCGGTGGACGAACTGGTCGTGCACGGCTGGGACCTCGCCCGTGCCACCGGCCAGACGTACGAACCCGACCCCGCGGCCCTCGCCGCGACCCACGCCTTCCTCGCCGCCTCCGCCGACGACCCGTCGCGCGGCGAGATCTTCGGCCCCGTGGTCCCCGTCCCGGACGACGCGCCGCTGCTCGACCGCGTGATCGGTTTGAGCGGACGTGATCCGAAGTGGAAGCCATAGCGCCTGACCAGCGAGCAACCCGGTGAGCAACCCACGAAAGAACGCAAAACCCGGCGCGCGCCCCCGTCCACCTCCGTACGCTCCCGAGCATGCCCCTCAGCCTCACCGTCCTCGGCACCGCCTCACCGCACCCCCGCCCGGGCCGGCCCGCCTCCGGGTATCTGCTGCGCGGCGGGGGCGCCGAGATATGGGTGGACGCGGGGTTCGGTACGTTCGCCGAGTTGCAGAGGCACACGGATCCCACCCGGCTCACGGCGATCTGGATCTCCCATCTGCACGCGGACCACAGCGCGGATCTGGTGGCCGCGATGTACGGGTACGCGTACGGCGGCCTCACCCTGCCCGCGCCGCTGCCCGTCTACGCGCCCGGCGACTGCGCCGCGCGGCTCGCGGGGTTCCTCGGACGGTCGGACCCCTCCTCCCTGAGCGATGTGTTCGACTTCCGTCCCCTGTACGACGGGCACAGCGTCCGGCACTGGAACCTCACCCTCACCGCCCATGCCGTCGTCCACGACGTGGAGTCGTACGGGCTGCGCGCCGAATGCCAGGGCCGGGTCTTCGCGTACTCCGGCGACAGCGGCCCGTGCGACGCGCTGAGCCGACTCGCGGGCAGCGCCGACCTGTTCCTGTGCGAGGCGGACGTCGACACCCATCGCGAAGGCGAACCCCGGGTGCATCTCACTCCGGAGGAGGCCGGGACGTACGCCAAGGGCGCGAGCCGGCTGCTGATCACCCATGTGGGGCCCACGCTCACCCCGGAGGGGGCGACCGGCCGGGCGGCCGTCGTCTTCGGCGGGCCGACCGAGAGCGCGCGCGAGGGCGACACCAAGATCGTGTGACGGCAGGCACATCTTTTTCTGTCCGAACCGTTGACGAAACACCAGCCCCCTCCTACCTTCAACGCGTCGTACTTCGTACGTCATATATGAGACGCGATATGTGAGATCTCCTACGTGAGATCCCGCACGGAAGACTCCGAGAGGCGCGCATGACCTCTGTGCCCACGCCGATCCCGTCCCGCACGCAGTTCGTGCTGGAGGGGATCAAGCACCGCATCCTCACCGGGCAGTTGACGCCCGGTCAGGCCCTGGTCGAGACCGAACTGGCCGCACAGTTCGGGGTGTCCAAGACGCCCGTGCGCGAGGCGCTGAAGACGCTGGCCGGGACCGGGCTCGTCGTGATGAACCAGTACAAGGGCGTCACGGTGCGCATGGTGGACGCGGACATGGCGCGCGAGGTCTACGACGTACGGCTGCTCCTGGAGCCGGAGGCGCTGCGGCGCTCGGTGCGGCGCGAGGTCCCGTGGGACGCGGCGAGCGACGCGCTGACCAGGGCCGACGAGGCCTCGGACACCGCCGAACGGTCGCTGGCCAACCGGGAGTTCCACCGCGCGCTGTACGTGCCGTGCGGCAACCCGCTGCTCGGCCGGATGCTCGACGAGGTGCGCGACCAGGCCGCGCTGGTCTCGGCCGTCGCCTGGGCCGCCGACCCCTCCTGGGAGCGGGAGGCCGCCGAGCACCGGGAGATCCTGCGGCTCGCCCTCGCCGGGGACGCGGACGGCGCCGCCGCCGCCCTGTACGCGCACATCGCCTCGTTCGTCGAACGGGCCTTCCCGGAGGCCCGCGTGGAAACGCCGGCACCACAGGCACGCCAAGCCGCACAGGGCCCACCGGCCCAGTAAGCCCCCGAGTCCACGAGGCACGGCGGAGCCGCCCGGCGCGGCGGCCCCGCCCACCCTCCGCAGTCCTCCAAGAACTCCTTGCAGAGGAAGGTCATTCATGAGCAGCGTGACGTTCGAGACCCAACGGGCGGCCCTGGCCGACGTGGTGGCGATCCCGGTGACCCCGTTCGCCGAGGACGGCACCGTCGACCAGGGCGCCCACCGGGCCCTGCTGCGTCGGCTGCTCGACGGCGGCATCACCACCCTCACCCCCAACGGCAACACCGGCGAGTTCTACGCCCTCGCCCCGGACGAGCGCCGTCTCGTCACCGAGCTGACCATGGACGAGGTCGGCGACCGCGCGGTGATCCTGGTCGGTGTCGGGCACGACATCCCGACCGCGATCGCCTCCGCCGAGCACGCCCGCGCCGCCGGCGCCCAGATGGTGATGGTCCATCAGCCGGTCCACCCCTACGTCTCGCAGAGCGGCTGGGTCGACTACCACCGGGCGATCGCGGCGGCCGTGCCCGAGCTGGGCGTCGTGCCCTACATCCGCAACGCCCAGCTCACCGGGGAACGCCTCGCCGAACTCGCCGACGCCTGCCCGAACGTCATCGGGGTCAAGTACGCCGTCCCGGACGCCGCCCGCTTCGCGGCCTTCGCCCGTGACGCCGGCCTGGAGCGCTTCGTCTGGGTGGCCGGGCTCGCCGAGCCGTACGCGCCCTCCTACTTCTCGGCCGGTGCCACCGGCTTCACCTCGGGGCTGGTGAACGTCGCCCCGGCCGTTTCACGGAACATGATCGAAGCGCTTCGAACGGGTGACTTCCGGGCCGCCATGAAGGTCTGGGAGCAGATCCGCCGCTTCGAGGAACTGCGCGCGGCCAACGGCTCCGCCAACAACGTCACCGTGGTCAAGGAGGCCCTCGCCTCCCTCGGCCTGTGCCGCCGCGACGTGCGGCCCCCGAGCAGGCAGCTGCCCGACACCGAACGCGCCGAGGTCGCCGCCATAGCCGCCGGGTGGTCCATATGACGAACGCCGAACAGCGGAAGCCGGACCGGGACGAGCAGCCGCGCAGGCGCCCCGAGGATCTCCGCAGCCACCAGTGGTACGGCACCGACGGGCTGCGCTCCTTCAGTCACCGCGCCCGCACCCGCCAGCTCGGCTACCTCCCCGAGGAGCACCTCGGCAAGCCGGTCATCGCGATCCTGAACACCTGGTCGGACATCAACCCCTGTCATGTGCACCTCCGGGATCGCGCGCAGGCGGTCAAGCGGGGTGTGTGGCAGGCGGGCGGTTTCCCGCTGGAGTTCCCGGTCTCGACCCTCTCCGAGACCTTCCAGAAGCCGACCCCGATGCTCTACCGCAACATGCTCGCGATGGAGACCGAGGAACTGCTGCGCTCCTACCCGGTCGACGGGGCCGTCCTGATGGGCGGCTGCGACAAGTCGACGCCCGCGCTGCTCATGGGCGCGGCCTCCGTCGACCTGCCGGCCGTGTTCGTGCCCGCCGGGCCGATGCTGCCGGGCCACTGGCGCAACGAGGTCCTCGGCTCCGGCACCGACATGTGGAAGTACTGGGACGACAAGCGCGCCGGGCTCATCGGCGACTGCGAGATGACCGAACTGGAGTCCGGTCTCGCCCGCTCGCCGGGCCACTGCATGACCATGGGCACGGCCTCCACGCTCACCGCCGCCGCCGAGGCGCTCGGCGTCACGGTCCCGGGCGCGTCCAGCATCCCGGCCGTCGACTCGGGCCACGACCGCATGGCCGCCGCCGCGGGCCTCCGGATCGTCGAACTGGTCCACCGGGACCGGAAGTTGAGCGACATCCTCACCGCCGACGCCTTCGAGGACGCCGTCACCACCGTGCTCGGACTCGGCGGCTCCACCAACGCGGTCATCCACCTCATCGCCATGGCCGGCCGCGCGGGTGTCACGCTCACCCTCGACGACTTCGACCGCATCGCCCGTACGGTCCCGGTGCTGGCCAACGTCCGGCCCGGCGGCCAGAAGTACCTGATGGAGGACTTCCACTTCGCGGGCGGCCTGCCCGGCTTCCTCTCCCGGATCACCGACCTGCTCCACCTGGACCGGCCGACCGTCTCGTACGACACGATGCGCGAGCAGCTCGACGGCGCGCTCGTGCACGACGACGACGTGATCCGGACCCGGGACAACCCGGTCGCCACCGAGGGCGGGGTCGCCGTGCTGCGCGGCAACCTCTGCCCGGACGGCGCGGTCATCAAGCACATCTCCGCCGAGCCGCACCTGCTCAAGCACACCGGCCCGGCGGTCGTCTTCGACGACTACCGGACCATGCAGCGGACCATCAACGACCCGGCCCTCGGCATCACCGCCGACACCGTCCTGGTGCTGCGCAACTCCGGGCCCAAGGGCGGGCCGGGCATGCCCGAGTACGGGATGCTGCCCATCCCCGACCATCTGCTGAAGCAGGGCGTGAGGGACATGGTGCGGATCTCCGACGCCCGGATGAGCGGCACGAGTTACGGCGCCTGCGCGCTGCACGTGGCCCCGGAGTCGTACGTCGGCGGACCCCTCGCCCTCGTCCGCACCGGCGACTCGATCACCCTCGACGTCGACGCTCGCACACTCCAACTCAACGTGAACGACGAGGAGTTGGAGCGCCGCCGGGCCGACTGGACCCCACCGCCCACCCGCTACGAACGCGGCTACGGCGCCCTCTACAACGACCAGATCACCCAGGCGGACACCGGCTGCGACTTCGAGTTCCTGGCCAGACCGGGCAAGGTCCCGGACCCGTACGCGGGTTGAGCGTCCCGTAAGGGGCGCGGGGAACGGCGCGACCAGCCCCAACGCACCCGCACCCGCCAACGCACCACACATGGCACCCCGTACCGCGCACCCAAGCACACCCCTGCACATCGAGAAAGCGCTTCCTGCACGACAACGCACCACGACGTACCGCACGACGTACGACGACGTACCCAGAAACGGAGCCCCAGTCATGGCCCAAGCCGCAGCCGTGGCGAAACCCCCCGCGCCCCCCGGGGGGCGCCGTGCGCGCCGTACCTCGGCGACCCCACGCAGGCTGCCGTACCTGCTGATCGCCCCGGCCGCCCTGCTCATGCTGGGCTTCATCGCCTACCCGGTCATCAGCGTCTTCTACTACAGCCTGCAGCACTACAACCCCACGAAACCCTGGCGGAACGGCTTCGCCGGCTTCGACAACTTCGTCCACGCCTTCACCGAGGACCCCATCTTCTGGGACACCCTCGTCTTCAGCGCCAAGTGGGTGGTCGTCGAGGTCTCGCTGCAACTGCTGTTCGGCCTGGCGCTCGCGCTGATCGTCAACCAGACCTTCGTGGGCCGGTCGCTCGGCCGGGCCCTGGTCTTCTCCCCCTGGGCCGTCTCCGGCGTGCTGACCTCCGCGATCTGGGTGCTCCTCTACAACTCCCAGACCGGCATCACCCGTTACCTCGCGGACATGGGCATCGGCGAGTACGGCACCAGCTGGCTCTCCGACACCTCCACCGTCTTCTCGGCGGCGATCGTCGCCGACCTGTGGCGCGGTGTCCCCTTCTTCGCGATCCTCATCCTCGCCGACCTCCAGTCCATCTCGAAGGACCTGTACGAGGCCGCCGAGGTCGACGGCGCCAGCCGCGTCCGGCAGTTCCTGCACATCACGCTGCCGCACCTCAAGGACGCGATCATCCTCTCCACGCTGCTGCGCGCGGTGTGGGAGTTCAACAACGTCGACCTCCTCTACACCCTGACCGGCGGTGGACCGGCGGGCGAGACCACGACGCTCCCGCTCTACATCGCCAACACCTCCGTCGACGCCCACAACTTCGGCTACGCGTCCGCCCTGACCACGGTCGCGTTCGTGATCCTGCTCTTCTGCTCGATGGTCTATCTGCGGTTGAGCAAGTTCGGAGGCGAGTCCAAGTGATCACCAAGGACGCCGAGAGGACCGTACCGGTGACGTCCGCGCCCGCGGCCGAGGAGCCTCCGCAGCGACCGGGCAAGGTCCGCCGCGCCTGGGACGAGGTCCCGCGCTGGCACATCTACTTCCCGCTGTCGGTCTACCTGGTCTTCACCCTCGTCCCCTTCTACTGGATCCTGCTCTTCGCGCTGCGCAAGCCCGGCTCGACCTCGCTCGTGCCCTGGCCCATGACCTTCGAGCACTTCGAGAAGGTGTGGAACGAGCGCAGCTTCGGGGTCTACTTCCAGAACAGCGTGCTCGTCGGTGTCGTCACCCTGCTGATGACCACGCTCGTCGCCCTGGCCGGCGGCTACGCCCTCGCCCGCTTCGACTTCAAGATCAAGCGCGGGTTCATGCTGGCGCTGCTCTGCTCCCAGTTCGTGCCGGGCGCGCTGCTCCTGGTCCCGCTGTTCCAGATCTTCGCCGAGCTGCAGATGATCAACTCGCTGGGCAGTGTCATCCTCGCCGAGACGGTCTTCCAGCTGCCGCTGTCGATCATCCTGATCAGCAACTTCATCAAGAACGTGCCGTATTCGCTGGAGGAAGCGGCCTGGGTGGACGGCTGCAACCGCTTCACCGCGTTCCGGGTGGTCGTGCTGCCGCTGCTGCGGCCCGGTCTGATCGCCGTCGGCTCCTTCGCCTTCGTGCACTCCTGGAACCACTTCCTGTTCGCCCTGATGTTCCTCAGCAACCAGGAGAAGCAGACCATCCCGGTCGGCCTCAACACCCTGCTCAGCGCGGACAGCGTCGACCTGGGCGCGCTGGCCGCCGGCGGCATCATCGCCGCCGTCCCCGTGGTCATCGTCTTCGCCTTCATCCAGAAGTGGCTGATCACGGGCTTCAGCGCGGGGGCGGTGAAGGGATGAGAAGAGTCCAACTGGGCGTCGCCTGCGGGCTGTTGGGCATCCTGCTCACCACCCCGGCCGGGGCCGAGCCCCAGAACACCGGCCGGGACATCAGCCGGGACACGCTCGCCGCGGACGACGGCTGGGCGGCGGCCGACGGTGGTACCACGGGGGGTTCCACCGCCGACGACGCCCATGTCCTCACCGTACGCACCCGGAGCGAGCTGGTCCGGGCGCTCGACGGAGGCAGCGCCACCCCGAAGATCATCCGGATCGCGGGGACCATCGACGCCAACACCTCCGACGACGGCGAGAAGCTCGACTGCGCCGACTACGCGACCGACGGCTACGACCTGAAGGCGTATCTGGCCGCGTACGACCCGCGGACCTGGGGCTCCGCCAAGCCCAGCGGCCCCCAGGAGGAGGCCCGGCAGGCGTCGGCGGCCAGGCAGGCCGAGCGGGTCGAGCTGGCCGTCGGCTCCAACACCACCATCGTCGGCAGCAAGGGCGCTGTCCTGAAGGGCGCGAGCCTCCAGCTCAAGGGCGTGGACAACGTCATCGTCCGCGACCTCGAACTCCGCGACGCCTACGACTGCTTCCCCGTCTGGCAGCCCAACACCGGCGGCCTCGGCGACTGGAAGACGGCGTACGACAACATCTGGGTGCGCGGCTCCAGCCATGTCTGGATCGACCACGTCACGCTCTCCGACAAGGGCCACCCGGACGAGGACGAGCCGACCTACTTCGGCCGCAACTACCTCCGGCACGACGGTCTGCTCGACATCACCAACGCCGCCGACCTGGTCACCGTCTCCTGGTCCCGCTTCAGCGACCACGACAAGGGCATCCTCATCGGCAACGGGGACACCGCCACGGGCGACCGGGGCAAGCTGCGGGTGACGCTGCACCACAACCAGTTCGAGAACGTCGTCCAGCGCGCACCGCGCGTCCGCTTCGGGCAGGTGCACCTCTACAACAACCGGTACGTCGTCCCGGCCGGCGCCCACGACTACCGCTACTCCCTCGGCGTCTCCACCGAGTCGGCCGTGTACGCGGAGAACAACGCGTTCACCACTCCCGGCCATGTCGAGGCCGCCGATCTGGTGAAGAGCTGGAACGGCACCGCCCTGCACCAGACGGGCACCCTCTTCAACGGCTATCCGGTGGATCTCCTGGCCATCCACAACGCCTACAACTCCGGCAGCGAGCGTGATCTGACGGCGGACGTCGGCTGGACGCCTACCCTGCACCAAAAGATCGACAGCGCCGGGAGGGCCGACCGAGAGGTGGCACGCGGCGCGGGCGCAGGGAGGATCCGATGACCACCGCCGAGCACGAGACCACCACCGAGTACGAGACCACCGCCCCGCACGGCACCCCGCTTCCGCTCGTCCTCGCGGGAGCCCGGGGTCACGGCCGCTGGCACCTGGAGAACATCCGGCGGCTGGCGGACAAGGGGATCGTCCGGCTCGCCGGGATCTGCGAGCTGACGCCGCTGGGCGCGGACGAGATCCCGGACGGCCTCCGCACGCCCGAGCAGTCCGCCGACTTCGGGGCGCTCCTCGACTCCACCAGCGCGGCGATCGCGGTCATCTGCACCCCGATCCCCACCCACACCGACCTGGCGCTGACGGCGGCCCGGCGAGGCGTGCACGTGCTGCTGGAGAAGCCGCCGGCCCCGTCGTACGCCGAGTTCCGCCGGATGGCCGACGGAGTCGCGGCGGCCGGGACGGTCTGCCAGATCGGCTTCCAGTCGCTGGGCTCGCACGCCCTGCCCGCGATCCGGACCATGGTCGAGGAGGGCCTGATCGGCGAGGTCACCGGCATCGGCGGCGCCGGCGCCTGGGCCCGCGCCGAGGCGTACTACCGGCGCGCGCCCTGGGCGGGCAAGCGGCGCCTGAACGGCGTGGACGTCATCGACGGGGCGCTCACCAACCCCCTCGCGCACGCCGTCGCCACCGGGCTCGCGCTCGCCGGCGCGGGCGCGGCCGAGGCCGTCGCCACCATCGAGACCGAGCTGCTGCGCGCCAATGACATCGAGTCCGACGACACCTCCTGTGTCCGGATCACCACCGCCGACGGCGGCCGGATCACCGTCGCCGCGACCCTCTGCGCGGAGGACCCGGGCGAGCCCTACAACGTCGTGCACGGCACCACCGGCCGGATCACCTTCTGGTACAAGCAGGACCGGGTGCTCGTCCAGCGGGCCGGACACGGCCCCGAGGAGCTCGAGTACGGCCGCACGGACCTGCTGGAGAACCTCGTCGACCACCTCGTCGACGGCACCGAACTGCTGGTCCCGCCGCAGGTGACCGGCGCGTTCATGAAGGTCGTCGAGGCGATCCGGACCGCCCCCGACCCGGTCGCGCTCCCGGCAGGGGCCTGGCACCGGCTGCCCGACGAGGACCGCCGGGTCGTCGACGGCATCGACGCCCTCGTGACCGCCGCCGCCGACGAACTCGCCCTCTACTCCGAACTCGGCGCCCCCTGGGCGCTCCCCGAACCACCGGCGAAAGAGGTGAGCACATGATGACGACCGACGAGTCCGTGGTCCTGCGGGTGGCGGGCCGCCCGGTGGGCCGCTATCTCACCCGGCCCGAACTCCCCGAACGGCTCTCCCCGCGCCCCTTTCTGCATCCCGTCACCACCCTGTCCGGTACGGCGGTCACCGAACTGAGCCCCGCCGACCACCTCCACCACCTCGGCGTCGGTGTCGCCGTTCCCGACGTCGAGGGGCACAACTTCTGGGGCGGACGCACCTACGTCCGCGATCGGGGCCCGACCGAGCTGGACAACCACGGCTCCCAGCGCCACACCGCGTTCCAACTGCGCGACCCCGACGGCTTCGTCGAGGAACTGCGCTGGGTGGCGTCCGGCACCGAGTTACTGCGTGAGCGGCGTACCGTCGCGGCCACCGAACTCACCGACTCCGCCTGGGCGTTGGACTTCACGTTCTCCCTCACCAACATCACCGGCGCCCCGGTGTCGATCGGCAGCCCCGCCACCAACGGCCGCCCCGGCGCCGCGTACGGCGGCTTCTTCTGGCGGGCCCGCAAGGAGGCCACGGCGCCCCGGGTCCTCACCGCCGAGGCGGAGGGCGAGGCCGAGGTCCACGGCGGCCGCGCCGACTGGGTCGCCCTGGTCGGCGGCTCCTGGACCCTCGTCTTCGCCGGGGCCACGGAGACCACCCGCCGCGACCCGTGGTTCGTCCGCGCCGACGAGTACCCGGGCGTCGGCTCCTCCCTCGCCTGCGCCGAGCGCCTGCCGATCGAGCCGGGGGAGACGGCCGTACGCCGGATCGTCACCGTCGTCGCCGACGGCGCCCTCGACCGCCCCGAGGCGGCGGCCCTGGTACGCAAGGCGGTGAGCCCGTGACCACCTCGGTGAGCGCACCCGCCTTCTCCGCCGACCAGGGCGACGGCACCTACCGCAACCCGATCCTCGACGCCGACTGGTCCGACCCCGATGTCCTGCGCGTCGGCGACGACTTCTACCTGACCGCCTCCAGCTTCGGCCGGGCCCCGGGCCTGCCCCTGCTGCACTCCCGGGACCTGGTCAACTGGACGCTCGTCGGCCACGCGCTCCAACTCCTCGAACCGGCAGCCGAGTTCAAGGCCCCCCGCCATGACTGCGGGGTGTGGGCGCCCTCGCTGCGGCACTTCGACGACCGGTTCTGGATCTTCTGGGGCGACCCCGACCAGGGCGTCTTCCAGGTCAACGCCCCTGAGATCAGAGGCCCTTGGACCCGCCCGCACCTGGTCAAGGAGGGCAAGGGACTCATCGACCCCTGCCCGCTGTGGGACGAGGAGACCGGCGAGGCGTATCTCGTGCACGCCTGGGCCAAGTCCCGCTCCGGCGTCAAGAACCGCCTCACCGGGCACCGGATGCGGCCCGACGGCACCGGACTGCTCGACGAGGGCAAGGTCGTCGTCGACGCGGACCGGCTCCCCGGCTGGTTCACCCTGGAGGGCCCCAAGCTCTACCGCCACGACGGCTGGTACTGGATCTTCGCCCCCGCCGGGGGAGTGGAGACCGGCTGGCAGGGCGTCTTCCGCTCCCGGGAGTTCTTCGGCCCGTACGAGGAGCGGATCGTCCTGGAGCAGAAGGACACCGAGGTCAACGGGCCGCACCAGGGCGGCTGGGTGCGGACGGCGGCCGGCGAGGACTGGTTCGTCCACTTCCAGCAGCGCGGCGCGTACGGCAGGGTCGTCCACCTCCAGCCCATGCGGTGGGACGGTACGGACGGCTGGCCGGTGCTCGGCGACGCGGGCGCCCCCGTCACCGTCCACCGCAAGCCGGCGCTGCCGCCGCAGCCGCCGGCCGCGCCCGCCACCGACGACGACTTCCCCGGCGGCCGCTTCGGACGCCAGTGGCAGTGGACCGCGAACCCGCAGGACGGCTGGGCCACCCAGCACTCCGGGGACGGGCTGCGGCTCACCTGCGTACGGTCCGTGCACGCGCACGACCTGCGGAAACTGGCGAATGTGCTCACACAGCGGCTGCCGGGGATCCCGGCCGTCATCGAGGTGGAGCTGGCGCTCGCCAGCGAGGAGCCGGGGGCGCGGGCCGGGCTCGCCGTGCTCGGGGACGCGTTCCGCTGGATCGGGCTCCAGCGGGGCGCCGACGGGACCGTGCACCTCGTCCACCGGTTCGCCGAGACCGTCGCCGAGCGCGAACGGGACGCCGATCATCCGCGGCCCGCGCCCGGGGGACGGGCCCGGCTGCGGATCGAGACCTCGGCCGGGGCACGCTGCCGCTTCTCCTACGACGTGGGGGAGGGGTGGGAGCCCTCGGGACAGGTCTTCGCCGCCACCCCCTGGCGCTGGGTCGGCGCCCTGCTCGGCCTCTTCGCGGTCGCGCCCACCGGCGGGGGACACGCCGGGGCGGCCACGTTCACGGAATTCCGGATCACCCCCTCTTCGTAACTCGTACGCCTGTTTGGAGCCGCAATGACGCACCTCCTTAGCAAGCGCTTGCCAGGTAGTGGGAGAACCCTGGCCGCCGTCACCGCCCTGCTGGCCTCGTTCGTCGTCGGGGCGCTCACCCCGGCCGAGGCAGCCGAGTCCGTGACGACGGCCCCGGCACCCCGCTGGACCGACCGCCCCCACGGCTTCGCCTCCCTCGACGGCGGCACCACCGGCGGCGCGGGCGGCAAGGTGGTGACCGTCACCGACCAGGCCTCGCTCGCCCGGTACGCGTCCGCCGAGGAGCCGTACGTCATCCGGGTGGCCGGGGCGATCGACGTCGAGCCCTTCGGCTCGGACATCGTCGTGACCTCGGACAAGACGATCATCGGCGTCGGCGACACCGGTGAGATCGTCCACGGCGAACTGCACCTCAACCCCGGCACCAGCAACGTCATCATCCGCAATCTGACGATCCGGGACTCCTACGTCGAGGGCGACTGGGACGGCAAGACCACCGACTTCGACGCCATCCAGATGGACACCGTCGACCACGTCTGGATCGACCACAACCGCTTCGAGCACATGGGCGACGGACTGCTCGACATCCGCAAGGACAGCCGGTACGTCACCGTCTCCTACAACCAGTTCAGGAACCACAACAAGGCCCTCGGCATCGGCTGGACCACCAACCTCCAGACCGAGATCACCATCGACCACAACTGGTTCACCGGCACCAAGCAGCGCAACCCCTCCGCCGACAACTGCGCCTACGCCCACCTCTACAACAACTACCTCTCGGCGCAGGTGGCCGACGGCGACCCCGTGTGGACGTACGGGAACTGGGCGCGCGGCCGGACCCGCATGGTCATCGAGAACAGCTACTACGACGGTGTCCAGCACCCCTACCAGGCCGACGCCACCGCCGAGTTGGTGCAGCGCGGGTCGATCCTGAAGAACGTCACCGGACGCCAGGAGAGCTGGGGCACGGCCTTCGACCCGAGGGACTTCTACCGCTACCGGCTCGACCCGGCCGCCGCCGTCCCCGCGCTGGTCACCCGCTTCTCAGGCCCGCAGAAGGGCATCGGCACGAACACCGTGCTGAACGTCCCCGGCGACCACCCGACCGTGCAGGCCGCCGTGGACGCCGTACCCGCCGGCAACGACGGCACGGTGACCGTCCGTATCGCGCCCGGCACCTACCGCGCGAAGGTCCTGATCCCCGCGAACAAGCCCCACTTGGTGTTGCAGGGGACTGGACGGGACCGTTCGGACACCGTCATCGTCCATGACACGCCCGCCGCGAACGGCGGCTCCAACGGCAGCGCCACCGTGCGGATCCTCGCCGGTGACGTGACCGCCCGCAACCTCACCTTCAGCAACGACTTCGACGAGGCCGCGCACGAGGTCAACGGCGAACAGGCGCTGGCGGTGAAGACGACCGGCGACCGGATCGTCTTCGAGAACACGGCCTTCCTGGGCAACCAGGACACCCTCATGACCGACAGCCCCCGGCTCGACGTCATCAGCCGCGTCTACATCCGCGACTCGTACATCGAGGGCGATGTCGACTTCATCTACGGCCGCGCCACCACCGTCATCGAGCGGTCCCTGATCAAGGCGCTCAGCCGGGGCTCGGACAGCAACAACGGCTACATCACGGCCGCCTCCACCTGGAAGGACAACCCCTACGGCTTCCTGATCACCAGGTCGAAGGTGGTCAGCGACGCGCCCGCCGGGACGTACCACCTCGGCAGGCCCTGGCACCCGGGCGGCGAGCCGGCCGCCGTCGCCCAGGTGCTGTTCCGGGACACCGAGCTGCCCACCGCGATCAAGTCGTCGCCGTGGACGGACATGAGCGGGTTCTCGTGGAAGGACGCCCGGTTCACGGAGTACCGGACGTACGGGCCGGGGGCCGGGGTCACCGCCGACCGGCCGCAGCTGCCGGAGGCCGAGGCCGGCACGTACACGGTCACCAAGTACCTCGCGGGGACGGACGGTTGGGCGCCGCATCGCGCGCACGTCGGCACCGGAGCCGGCACCGGCCGCTGAGTCCGTTCCCGGAGACAGCACAGACCCCCCACAACTTCATAACCCTCGTATCCAGAAGAGAGAGCCGTTCAATGAAGATCAGCAATCGCAGAAGCAGGCGTGCCGCCGTGGCCGTCGCCCTGGGTTCCGTTCTCGCGCTGACCGCCACCGCCTGCGGTGACGACGGCAGCGGCGCGGGCGGCGACAAGGGCTCCGAGGGGAGCGGCAAGGGCAAGGTCCTCTTCTGGGACAACAACGGCGGTGTCCGCACCGACATCTGGAAGGAGATCATCGCCGACTTCGAGAAGGCGAACCCGGACATCAAGGTCGAGTACGTCGGGATCGCCGCCACCGAGTACCAGTCCAAGGTCGACACCTCCATCCAGGGCGGCGGTCTCCCGGACGTCGGCGGTGTCGGCGCGGCCATGGCCGCCGGCTTCGCCGCGCAGGGCGCGCTGGAGCCGCTGGACGACCGGCTCGCCAAGTCCTCCCTGAACGGCAAGCTCAACGAGGCGATGGTCGAGTCGCTGAAGTCCGCCGGCGGCGGCGACGCCCTCTACTCGATCCCCACCTCCGCCAACAACGGCGTCCTCTACTACCGCACCGACCTGTTCAAGGCGGCGGGCCTCGCGGACCCGACCGACTGGGACAAGTTCTACGCGGCGGCCGAGAAGCTCACCGACAAGGACAAGAACGAGTTCGGCTACACCATCCGCGGTGGCGCCGGGTCCATCGCGCAGGCGCTGGACGCGATGTACGGGCAGTCCGGGATCACCGAGTTCTGGGACGCGAGCGGTGAGAAGACCACCGTCAACGACCCGAAGAACATCGCGGCCCTGGAGAAGTATGTCGGCCTCTACAAGAAGGTCACGCCGGCGGCCGACCTCAACAACGACTTCACCAAGATGGTCGCGCAGTTCGACTCCGGCACGATCGGGATGCTCAACCACAACCTGGGGTCGTACCAGGACCATGTGAAGGCGTTCGGTGTCGACAAGTTCCGGGGCATCCCGCAGCCGACCGGGCCCGGCGGCAAGCGGGTCCAGGTGTCCAACCCGGTCGACGGGCTCGGCATGTTCAAGAGCTCCAAGAACAAGGAAGCCGCCTGGAAGTTCATCGAGTTCGCGACCTCGCACGAGGAGAACTCCAAGTTCAACAAGTCCGCCGGGCAGGTGCCGTCGAACAACGACGCCGCCAAGGACGCGTGGATCTCCGAGGCGGAGCCGACGAAGCTGGCCGCCGCGGCGCTCGGTGACGGGTCGACGACGATCGTGCAGTTGCCGTACTACCTGCCGGACTGGAACACGATCTCGAAGGCCGACAACGAGCCGGGGTTCCAGAAGGTGATGGATGGTCAGAGCAGTGCGAAGGAGTTTTTGGACTCGTTGGCGGAGCAGCTGAACGAGGCGCAGGCGGAGTGGGAGGAACAGAAGGGCTAAGAGCTCGGTCCGGTTCGAACATGGCCGGCTGCGGGTTTGTTGTGGCTGGTCGCGCAGTTCCCCGCGCCCCTTAAAAGAACGGGGCGCGGGGCCCCTACTGGGAAGGCACCCGCACGTGTCGCTATCTCGTAGACAAGTTGCCAGTGCGGCTCTCGCCGCCGTTCCGCTCGGTGTCGCCGCCACCGGGACCGCCTCCGCCGCGCCGGGGCGGCGTGAGCGGACGATCTACCTCGCCGGTGATTCCACCGCCGCCCAGAAGTACGCCGACGCCGCGCCCGAGACCGGGTGGGGGATGGCACTGCCGTTCTTCCTCGGGAAGGGGCTGGCGGTCTCCAACCACGCGGTGAACGGCCGGAGTTCGAAGAGTTTCATCGACGAGGGGCGGCTCGACGCCATCCTCGGCGCGCTGCGGCCCGGGGACTTCCTGATCGTGCAGTTCGGGCACAACGACTCGAAGATCGCCGATCCCACGCGGTACACCGAGCCGTGGACGACGTACCAGGACCATCTGCGCCAGTACATCGACGGTGCGCGGGCGCGGGGTGCCCGGCCCGTGCTCGCCACCTCCGTGGAGCGCAGAAAGTTCGACGCGGGCGGCAACGCCGTGCCGACCCACGGCGACTATCCGGCAGCGGCGATCGCTCTCGCCGCGGAGGAGGGTGTCGCGCTGCTCGACATCCAGGCGCTGTCGATCGCGTTGTGGCAGCGGCTCGGGGTCGAGGAGACCAAGAAGTACTTCAACTGGACCGAGACCGAGCAGGACAACACGCACTTCAACCCGCCGGGGGCCATTGCCGTGGCCCGGCTCGTCGCGGGTGAGCTGCTGCGGCGCCGGGTGCTTTCGCCGCGGGACGTTCGGCGTCTGGGCGAGGAGATCCCGGACTCTTGGATCACCTGGCCCCCGGTGTAGTCGCCCTTCGCGCAGTTCCCCGCGCCCCCAAGAAAAAAGCCCCCTCCCTCCCCCTTTGCTGTGAAAGGAACCGCATTCATGCGTCCTCGTATGTGGCATGCCCATGTCATGATCTCCGTCGTCGGCTGCACCGCGCTCGTGCTCGGGGTCACCGGGACCGGTGTCGCCCAGTCCCAGGGGCGGGACCTCGGCCGTCAGGTCCTCGGCGCCGGTGACGGCTGGGGGTCCGCGGAGGGCGGCACCTCCGGTGGCTCGGCGGCCGATGCCGAGCACATCTACACCGTCACCACCTGGGCCGAGTTCAAGGCCGCGCTGATCGCCGGTGGTGACGCGCCGAAGATCATCAAGGTGAAGGGGATGATCGACGCCGTCTCCGAGGGCTGCGAGGCCTTCGTCACGGGCGGCTACGACCTCCAGCAGTACCTCAAGGACTACGACCCCGCCGTCTACGGCAACGACCAGGTCGCCAAGGGCCCGCAGGAGGACGCCCGGGTCGCGTCCATGGCCAACCAGGACGCGGCGATCAAGGCCAACGTCCCGTCCAACACCACCATCGTCGGCGTCGGCAAGAACTCCGGCATCCTCGGCGGCAGCCTGCAGATCAAGGGCGTCTCGAACGTCATCATGCGCAACCTCACCATCGAGGCCCCGCTCGACTGCTTCCCCAAGTGGGACCCGACCGACGACAACAACACCGGCAACTGGAACTCCGAGTACGACGCCGTGGTCGTCTACGGCACCGACCACGTCTGGCTCGACCACAACACGTTCACCGACGGCCGCTACCCCGACAGCGAGCGGCCCGTCTACTTCGGCAAGGTCTTCCAGCAGCACGACGGCCTCACCGACATCGTGCGCGGCTCCAACTACGTGACCGTCTCCTGGAACCGCTTCCAGGACCACGACAAGAACATGCTGATCGGCAACGGCGACGGCCTCGCCTCCACCGACGGCGGCAAGCTCAAGGTCACGATGCACCACAACCGCTTCGACGGGATCCTCCAGCGCTCCCCGCGCGTGCGGTTCGGCCAGGTCGACGTCTACAACAACCACTACGTCGTCACCGAGGAGCAGAAGGACGACTACTACATCTTCGGCGTCGGCATCTCCTCGCAGCTCCACGCCAGCGACAACGCGATCACGCTCCCCGCGGGCGCGAGTGTCGGCAAGGCCCTGAAGAAGTGGAACGAGTCCCCGCTCACCGCCGAGAACAACTATGTCAACGGCAGGCTGACGGACCTCATCGCCGTCCACAACGCCGAGGTCCCCTCGGAGATCCTCCAGTCCGGCGCCGGATGGACCCCCACCCTCCGGACGAAGGTCGACTCGCCGCGCGCCGTGCCGGGCGTCGTCGCGCGTGGCGCCGGCGCCGGAAAGGTCTGCTGATGACGGAGCGTCAAGTAACCGCGAGCAGACGGTCGTTCGTCGCCGCCGGAATCGGACTCGGAGTCGGGGCCGCGCTCGCGCTCGGCGCCGCGCCCCACGCCCGAGCCGCCACCGCGCCCCGTGGCCGCCGGGTCTTCGGACGCTACGGATCGCCCTCCGCCCGGCTCGACGACCGGACCCTGTACGTGGACGCCGGCGGCGCCGGTGACTTCACCACCGTCCAGGCCGCCGTCACCGCCGCGAGCGGCAGCGGATACACGCTGGTCCTCGCGCCCGGCGTGTACCGGGAGACGGTCGCCGTCACGGCCGCCCGCACGGAGATGACCTGGATCGGGGCCTCGGGCGACCCGCGCGAGGTCGTGGTCGTCTACGACAACGCGGCCGGGACGCCGAAGCCCGGCGGTGGCACCTACGGCACGACCGGGTCGGCCACGACGCTCGTCCAGGCCGACGGGTTCACCGCGCGGGACCTCACCTTCGCCAACGACTGGCTGCGCGCCGACCACCCCGACATCACCGGCACCCAGGCCGTCGCCCTCAAGGTGCAGGGCGACCGGTCGGCGTTCCTGCGATGCCGGTTCCTCGGACACCAGGACACCCTGTACGCCGACTCGATGGCGCTCGGCACCTTCGCCCGGCAGTACTTCCGCGACTGCTACGCAGAGGGGGACGTGGACTTCGTCTTCGGACGGGCCACGGCCGTGTTCGAGCGCTGCCGCTTCCACACCCTGACCAGGACCGATCTCGCCTCCGCCCCGTACGGCTTCGTGTTCGCGCCCTCCACGGCCGGCGCCAACCCGCGCGGCTATCTCGTCACCGGGGGCAGGGTCACCAGCGAGGCGCCGGACACCTACTACAAGCTGGCCCGCCCCTGGGTGCCCAGCTCCGACACCACCGCCAGGCCCATGCTCACCGTGCGCGAGACCCGCCTCGGTGCCGGGATCGACGCGGTGGCGCCGTACACCAACATGTCGTCGGGCTTCCCCTGGCAGGACCAGCGCTTCGCCGAGTACCGGAACACCGGACCGGGCGCCGTCGTCTCCGTCCCCGAGAACCGGCCCCAACTCACGGCCGCGCAGGCCGCGTCGGCCACCCGTGAGGCGTACCTCGGCGACTGGACCCCGTGGGAGGGGTGCTGAGATGCGGCGGCGCACCCTGCTCACCGGGCTCGCGGGGATCGCCGGGGCCACCGGTGGTCTGGTGACCGCCGGTCCGGCCCCCGCCCTCGCCCACGACCGCACCCGCCGCGTCCTGCACGTCCGGCCCGGCGGGTCCGTCCAGGCCGCCGTGGACGCCGTCACCGGACCCGGGTGGACGATCGTGGTCCACCCGGGGACGTACCGGGAGGTCGTCAACGTCCCTTCGGGGAAAGGGGAGTTGACCCTTCGCGGGGCCTCCCGCGACCCCCGCGCCGCCGTCCTCGTCTTCGACCGGGCCAACGGCACCCCGAGGCCCGAGGGCGGCACCTACGGCACCGCGGGCTCCGCCACCTTCACCTCGGCGGCGCCCGGCCTGACCGTACGCGACCTGACCCTCGCCAACGACTGGCTGCGGGCGGACCATCCGGACTGGACGGGGACGCAGGCGGTCGCCGCGTATGTCACGGGGGACCGGTCGCACTTCGAGAATGTCCGGTTCCTCGCCCACCAGGACACCCTGTTCGCGGACACCACCGCGCTCGACGCCTTCGACCGGCAGTACTACCGGCACTGCTACATCGAGGGCGACGTCGACTTCGTGTTCGGGCGGGCCCGGGCCGTCTTCGACTCCTGTCACTTCCGCACCCTCCAGCGCGACGTGTCCTTCACGCCCAAGGGCATGGTCTTCGCCCCCGCCACCGCACGCGCCAACCCCTACGGCTTCCTCGCCCTGCGCGGCCGGATCACCTCCGGCGCCGAGGACGCCGCGTACAAGCTCGCCCGGCCCTGGGTGCCGTCGTACGAGACGACCGCCTGGCCCGCGCTGGTCGTGCGGGACACCTGGATCGGGCCCGGGATCGACGCGGTCACCCCGTACACCAACATGCGCGAGACCTACCCCTGGCAGACCATGCGCTTCCGCGAGTACGCCAACTCCGGTCCCGGCGGGGTGATCTCGGTGCCCGAGAACCGGCCCCGGCTGACGGCCGCCGAAGCCCGGGAGCACACACGGCGGACGTACCTCGGGGACTGGAGGCCCTATGACCGCCGGTGAACCGGTGGGACGCCGGGCCTTCGTGGCGGGAGCGGGGGCGGCGGCCCTCTTCGGCGCCGCCCCCGGATCCGCCGTGGCGGCACCCCTGGGGGCCGGGGCCCTGACCGCCGCCACCCTCCCCGACTTCCACCCCCTCCTCAAGGACGAACTCCGCTTCCCCTTCGCCTGGGGCACCTCACCCGTCCACGACTTCCGCACCTGGCGGCGGGTGGCGAGGGCCAAGGTCGAGGAGCATCTGCTGGTCGCCCGGGACGACGACACCCCTTACGACCCCGAGTTCGGCGGGCAGCGCACCGAAGGCGACGGCTACACGCGCGAGTTGGTCACCTTCTCCCTCACCCGGTACGGCCGGGTGCGCGGCGCCCTGCTCACCCCGCACGGCACCGGACCGTTCCCGGCCGTCCTCCTCCTGCACGACCACGGCGCCAGGTTCGACATCGGGAAGGAGAAGCTGGTCCGGCCCTGGTTCGACGAGAGCCGGCTGGCCTCGGCGCAGGCCTGGGCCGACCGGTACTTCAGCGGGCGGTTCGTCGGTGACGAACTGGCCCGGCGCGGCTACGTCGTCCTCGCCGTGGACGCGCTCGGCTGGGGCGACCGGGGCCCGATCACGTACGAGGAACAGCAGGCCCTCGCGAGCAACCTCTACCACCTGGGCTCCTCGCTCGCCGGGCTCATGGCCAGGGAGGACGTGCGCGCGGCGGGCTTCCTGGCGGGGCTCGACCGGGTGGACCGGCGCCGGGTCGCGGCCCTCGGCTTCTCGATGGGCGCGTTCCGGGCCTGGCAGACGGCCGCGCTCAGCGACGACATCGCCGCGACCGTCAGTGTCTGCTGGATGACCGGCCTCAAGGAGGTCCTGGTCCCCGGCAACAACATCCTGCGCGGCCAGTCCGCGTACTACATGCTCCACCCCGGGCTCGCCCGGTACCTCGACTTCCCCGACGTGGCGAGCATCGGCGCCCCCAAGCCGATGCTGTTCCAGAACGGCGGGCTCGATCCGCTGTTCCCCGCCGACGGTGTCCGCGTGGCCCACGACAAGCTGCGCGCCGTCTGGCGTTCGCGTCACGCCGAGGAGCGGCTGCGGCTGAGGACATGGCCCGACCTGGGCCATGTGTTCACCGCGCCGATGCAGGACGAGGCCGTCGAATGGCTCGCCTCGGTCCTGTGAACCAACCCCCACCCGCACGGGAAAGGAACCGCTCCCCATGTCCCTTCCGTCTCGTCGCACCGCTCTCGTCCTGAGCACGGCCCTGGCGTTCGGCACCGGCCTGGCCGTCCTCCCCACCCAGGCGTACGCGGCCACCGTGGTCGTCAGCAACTCCACGGACCTGTCCAACGCCATCAAGAACGCCACCGCCGGCACCACCATCCAGGTGCGCGGCGGCACCTACTACCCGACGGCGACCCTCCAGTCGACGGCGAACGGCAGCTCCTCCAGCCGGATCCACCTCCAGCCCTACGGCTCGGAGACCGTGAAGATCGACGGTTCGAACCTCCCCGACGGCGACTGGATCTTCAAGCTGACCGCCGACTACTGGACCGTCTCCGGGATCACCTTCCAGAACTCCCCGGACAGCGCGGTCGTCTGCCAGTCCTGCGCCTCCACGGTCTGGGACAACATCAAGACCATCAACGGCGGCGACTCCGGCTTCACCCTCACCGGCGACAGCACCACCAACAACCTGGTCCGCAACATCGACTCCTACGGCCACTACGACCCGGCCAACCACGGTGAGAACGCCGACGGCATCGCCGTGAAGTTCGGCTCCGGCAGCGGCAACCTCATCACCGGGGCCCGCCTCTACAACAACTCGGACGACGGCCTGGACTTCTGGTCCTTCTCCTCGCCCGTCACCGTCGAGCACACCTGGGCGATGGGCAACGGGAAGAACCGCTGGTCGGACTCCGCCTTCGCGGGCGACGGCAACGGCTACAAGCTGGGCGGCGACGGCGAGACCGTGGCCCATGTCATCAACAACTCGGCCGCCTGGGACAACGCGGGCAACGGCTTCACCGAGAACAGCAACAAGGGCGCCATCGTCCTCAACCGCACCACCGCCTACGCCAACGCCAAGTGGGGCTACTACTTCGCCACCGGCGCGGCCCGCCTCGGCAAGAACCTGGCGGTGAGCAACAGCGGCGGTTCGGTCAACAAGGGATCGTCGGTCGTCTCGTCCGGCAACAACTGGGACTCCGGCATCGCGACCCCGGCCTTCCGCTCCACCAACGCCTCCACCACCTTCAACGCCCGCTCGTCCAGCGGCACCCTGCCCGCGACCACCTTCCTGACCACGGGCAGCACGACGATCGGCGCGACGATGGACTGAGACGAGGGTCTGGGGCGGACTAGGAGAACGCGGCCAGCAGGCGGTCGTACTCCTTCTTCGTCACCGGCATGACGGTGCCGTGCCTCGGGCTGGCGGGCAGCGCGTAGTTCGCGGAGGGCGTCCAACGGCCCGAGGCGAGATCGGTCGTCTCGAAGGGGAGGTAGCCCCGGCCGCCGTACTCGTCGATGAAGAGGTACCACTTCTCCTCGGTGTTCGACTTGAAGACGGTCGGGCCCTCGCCCCGGCTCATCGCCCCGCTGCCGATGCAGTCCGAGACGAAGTCGTACGAGGTGTCCGTGAGCGACCTGGACTTCTCCCCGGTGATGAACTTCGCGCACGGGCTGGAGGAGTTCGGGTCGCGCTCGTCCTTGGTGTAGCGGTAGTACGTGCCCCGGTGCTCGACGACGGTGGAGTCGATCACCGAGTAGCCGGGGTCGTTCCACACCTTCGGCGCGCTGAAGGTACGGAAGTCCCTGGTCGTGGCGTACATCATCTTGTTGTACGTCGAGCCGGTGTGCTCCGGGTCGTCGGCGGCGTAGAGCTTCGAGGCCCAGAAGACGACGTACTTGCCGAGCCTGCTGTCCCAGTAGGCCTCCGGCGCCCAGGTGTTGCCCGCGTTGTCCGGGGACACCTGCACCAGCCGCTGGTCGGTCCAGTGGACCAGGTCCTTCGACTCCCAGATCATGATCGACTTGCTGCCGTGGCGCTGGACGTCGTCCCAACTGCCGCTGCTGTTCTGGTACATGCGCAGATCGGTCGCGATCATGTAGAACTTGTCGCCCTTGGGGGAGCGGATCACGAACGGGTCCCGCAGGCCCTTCTCGCCGATGGTGGAGGTGAGGACGGGCTGCCCCGCGTTCAGCTCCCGCCAGTGCAGGGCGTCGTTGCCCTCGCTGAGCGCGTAGCGGATCTGCTCGCCGTCGGCGGTGCCCTCACCGGTGAAGTAGGCGAAGAGATAACCGGCGTACTTCGGCTTGGGCTTGTACGCCGGCTGTGCCGATCCTGCCGACTGGGCCGGGCTCGGCGGTGCGGCCAGCAGGCCGAGGAGGAGGGCCAGGAGGGGGAGCAGGATCGTGCGGGCGGTACGGCTCATGACACATCCTGTGGGGGTCTGGTGGATTCTGTTCGGCAAGTCGCCCTCGGAGTCTCATCAGTGGGGTTCAGGACGTCAATCGGTGTGCGTGTGAAGACTCCGAGCGAAACTTTCGAGCGTTTTCGCGGGGACGCGGCAACCCTTTCCCGGCGGGCGGCGACCAGTGATCAGAAGCGGGCCGGGGCGGCCCCTCCGGCCCGCTTCGTCTCTCGTCTCCGCTGAGATCCGTCCCCGAGAAAGGAACCCCTGTGCGTCAGAGCAGCAGTGGGCGCCACCGAAGAACCCGCACCCTGTCGATCGCCGCCGCCGTGTCCATCGCCGCGGGGGCGGGCGGCGTGTATCTCGGCCTCGCGCACGACGGTGCCCAGGCCGCCGGCACCACGGTCACCGTCTCCAGCACCGCCGCACTGGAGTCGGCCGTCGCGAACGCCGTCGCCGGTACGACCATCCAGGTGCGCGGCGGCACCTACAAGCCGGCGAAGACCCTGAAGTCCACGGCCAACGGCACCGCCTCGGCCCGGATCACGCTCACCGCGTACGGCAGCGAGAAGGTGAGGATCGACGGGTCCGCGCTGCCCGCCGGGTCCTGGCTGGCCGGGATCTACGGCGACCACTGGACCGTCTCCGGCCTCACCTTCCAGAACTCCCCGGCCCAGGGCTTCGTCGCCACCTCCTCGGTCGGCGGGGTCTTCCAGAACCTGGTCACCGCGGACAACGGCGACTCCGGGTTCACCCTGCGCGGCGACGGCACGACGGACAACCTCGTGCGGAACCTGGACAGCCACGGCAACTACGACGCCGCGAACCACGGCCAGAACGCCGACGGCATCGCCGTGAAGTTCGGCTCCGGCACCGGCAACCGGATCACCGGCGCCCGCCTCTACAACAACGCGGACGACGGCCTCGACCTCTGGCAGTTCTCCTCGCCCGTCACCGTCGACCACTCCTGGGCCTTCGGCAACGGAAAGAACCGCTGGAACGACTCCGCCTTCGAGGGCAACGGCAACGGGTTCAAGCTGGGCGGCGGCGGCGCCTCGGTCGCGCACTCCGTCAACAACAACGCAGCCTGGGACAACACGCTGCACGGGTTCACCGAGAACTCCAACACCGGCGCGATGCTGCTGAACCGCAACACCGCGTACGCCAACAAGGAGAACGGCTTCTACTTCGCCACCGGCAAGGCCCGGCTGGCCCGGAACCTGGCCGTGGACAACGGCACGGGCAAGGCGAAGCTCGGGTCCCGCACCGTCTCGGCGGCCAACAACTGGGACAGCGGGGTGACTTCGCCGGCCTTCAGGTCGACGGACGCGGCCACGGCGTACGGCGCCCGCAGGTCGGACGGCTCGCTGCCGGTCACCACGTTCCTGACGACGGGCTCCACGGCCATCGGGGCCACGATGAACTGACCCCTGGACAGGGCGAGAAGGCGCCCCCCGCCGGTCGTCACCGGCGGGGGGCGTTGTTCGTGCCGACCCCGAGGGGGGCTCTGGTCGGCACCTGCTGCCGGCCGAGGGGGGCTCAGGCCAGCAGGTCCGGACAGTCGAACGAGGTGCCCGGGCTGAGGAAGGCCGAGCCGCTCGAACCACTGACGATGCTGAGCTTCAGTACGTTGTCCTCACTGGTGTTCGACTTCCACGCACTGGCAGGGACGCTGTAGGTGAACGTGTGGTTGTTCCCCCGGTACGAACCCGTCGTGAGGGAACGGGTGGAAGGCTGTCGCGGGGCCACCGGGATCGGCGGGACCCAGTCATTGATGGATACCCGCGGACGCCCGCCCGCGAACGCGTCCGTGACGCTTATCCGCAGCGTGTGCGCGGCCGCCGCCTGCGCGGCCGTCAGCTTGAAGAAGATCCGGATGCCGGCGTTGACGTCCTGCCGGATGTACGCCGATCACGGCCCGTCGGCCGGTGACCCGTCGGCCGGTGACCCGTCGGCCGGTGACCCGACGGCGGTGCCGGACGCGCTGGTCCGCAGGTGCGGTCATGAACCCGATTCCTCACTGGTGGTGACTCTCGCGCCTCTTGGTCGCCACCGGTGGGGAAAGGGTTGCCGTGTCCGTGGATCTTTTCCGGGCTACGAATCGCCCTCGTCGGAGGAGTCGTCGCCGTCGTGGCTCTGGAAGCCGCCGCCGACCGCGAGTTCGTCCCCGCCCGCCGTCGCGGTCATCGTGTAGCGGTCGTCGCCCGCGTCCCGGCCGCCACGCTCGTGGTTGTACTGCCCGGCGAAGACGAACTCGCCCTTGGGGACCGTCCGTCCGTCCTTGAGCACCCAGGTGTAGACCAGGAAGCCGTCGTCCGCCTCGACCGTGAGATCGAAGTCCTGCTCCGGCAGCGACCGCCAGGCACCGGCCGAGGAGACCCCGCCGGTCTGGGCGATGGTCAACTGGACGGTCAGCTCGGTGAGCTGCTCGCTCGTCCTCAGGGTGAGATTGCTCTGCGCCCAGAAGTCGTTGCTGTGCGGATCGACCGAGCCGTCCGACCAGAGCGGGCCGTCCTCCTCGTGTCCCGAGGTGGGCGGCTCCGGCGCCGTCGTGTCCTTGGTGGACGGGCTCCGCGACGGTGTCGAGCTGGGTTTCTTCGTCTCCCGCTGCCCGCCGGTGCTCGGAGTCGGATGGTCCGGGTGGATCGGCGCCCGGCTCGTCGCGGCCGGGGACTCGACCGGCGTCGGGGAGACCGCGACCGTCTGCTCGGCCGGCGGTGTCTCCTCGCCCTTCACCGCGGAGGCGACCGCGTACCCGCCGACCGCGAGCACCCCCGCGACCCCGGCGGTGGCGGTGACCACCCGCACCCAGCCCCACAGCGGCGGCCGGGTCGCCTCACGGCTCCGGCGCTTCTCGGGGGCGGCGGCCATGCCACGCTCGATCCGGGCCAGGATGCGGGCGCGGTCGGGCTCGTGCGCCTCGGCCGACTCGCGCAGCCGGGCGCGCAGGTCCTCGTGCACGTCCCTCATCGGTCCCTTCCTCCGCTGCCCGGCGCACCCGCACCGGTCACACTCGCGCCCCTCACGCCCCCGCTCGTGATACCGGCGTGCATACGCCGTGGCGCGTCCTCGGTGCCGAGCAGCTTCTGCAACTCGGCCATGCCCTTGGACGTCTGGCTCTTCACCGTACCGACCGAGACGCCGAGGGCGAGCGCCGTGTCCTTCTCCGAGAGGTCGAAGGCGTGCCGCAGCACCACACAGGCCCGCTTGCGGAACGGCAGCCGGCGCAGGGCCGACTGGACGTCGACCACACCGGGCACATCGGGATTCTCGGTCTTCTCCTCGCGCTGCGACCAGAACAGCGTGATCCTGCGGCGCTCACGGACCGCGCTGCGGATCCGGGTGCGGGCCAGATTGGCGACGACGCCCCGGGCGTACGCCACCGGATGGTCCGCCGCGCGCACCCGGTCCCAGCGGTGCCACATCGCCAGCAGCGCGTCCGCGGCCAGATCGTCGGCGGCGTCCGCCTCACCCGTCAACAGGTGGGCCAGGCGCGACAGTTCGGCATAGTGACGTTCGAAGAAGGCGTGGAACTCCACGGAGGCTGCGTCGTCGACGACAGTGCCCACGGGGACCTCTCTTCTCGCTGCGGCCACAGCAGCCGAGCCGGCTGCCTGTGCGTGTCATGTGGATGACAGGTGATCGTCCGGGGTCGACCCCCGACGAGATCCGGAAGAGTAGCAGTGATCGTGAAAGGTGTTCGTACGCGGCTTCGAACGCCGTCTTGCAGGGAGAATTCCGATTCCGTAACACGGAGAAAACCTGAATCGGGTTCACCGGGGGAACAATCCAGCCAGCATCCGCGCGTAGTCAACGCATGTCACTAGGAGCACCGTTCATGTCCGAGGCACAGAAGGTGGCCGACCGGTCCGAGGCCGAGCCACCCGGGGCGAACAGCGTCGATCGCTTCTTCAAGATCAGCGCCCGGGGGTCCACCTTCGCCCGTGAGATCCGCGGCGGCTTCGCCACGTTCTTCACGATGGCGTACATCCTTGTCCTGAATCCCATCATCCTCGGCAGCGCGAAGGACAAGTACGGCCACACCCTCGACGGCGCCGAACTCGTCACCGCCACCGCCCTGGTGGCCGCGGTGATGACGATCATCATGGGCGTCGGCGGAAACCTTCCTCTGGCGCTCGCCGCCGGTCTCGGCCTCAACGCCGTCGTCGCCTTCCAGATAGCCCCGCTGATGAGCTGGGCCGACGCGATGGGCCTGGTCGTCCTCGAAGGCCTGCTGATCTGCGTCCTGGTGGTCACGGGCCTGCGCGAGGCCGTCATGCACGCCATACCGCAGCCGCTGAAGCAGGCGATCAGTGTCGGTATCGGTCTGTTCATCGCCTTCATCGGCTTCGTCGACGCCGGGTTCGTCAGCCGCATACCCGACATCGCGAACACCACGGTTCCGGTGCAGCTCGGCGCCACCGGTGCGCTGTCCGGCTGGCCCATCCTGGTCTTCTGCCTGGGTGTCCTGCTGACCATCGGCCTGCTCGCCCGCAAGGTGAAGGGCGCGATCCTCATCAGCATCCTGACGATGACGGTCGTTGCGATCGTGATCAACTCGGTGGCCGACATCAAGAGCTGGGGCCTGACCACCCCGAAGGTCCCCGACGACATCGTCGCCGCCCCCGAGTTCGGCCTGATCGGCGACTTCAGCCTGTTCGGCTCGTTCGGCGAGACCACCGTCATCACGGTCGTCCTGCTGATCTTCACCCTGCTGCTGTCGGACTTCTTCGACACCATGGGCACGGTCGTCGGCATCACCGCCGAGGCGGGCCTGCTCGACGACGAGGGCAAGGTGCCGAACCTCGGCCGGGTCCTCCTCATCGACGGAGCCGCGGCCGTCGCGGGCGGCGCGTCCTCCTCGTCCTCCGCGACCTCCTACATCGAGTCCGCGGCCGGCGTCGGCGAGGGCGCCCGCACCGGCTTCTCCAACCTGATCACCGGCGGCCTCTTCGCGATCGCCCTCTTCCTCACCCCGCTGCTGACCATCGTCCCCATGCAGGCCGCCGCGCCCGCGCTCGTCGCCGTCGGATTCCTGATGATGACCCAGGTCAAGAACATCGACTGGGACCGGTACGACATCGCCATCCCGGCGTTCCTCACCATCGCCGTCATGCCGTTCACCTACTCCATCACCAACGGCATCGGCGCCGGCTTCCTCGCCTTCGTCCTCATCAAGACGGTCCTCGGCAAGGCCAAGGAGATCCACTGGCTGCTCTGGGGCACCTCGGCCCTGTTCCTGATCTACTTCGCGATCAACCCGATCCAGCAGCTGTTCGGGGTGAAGTAGCCACCAGCGCGCCGAGGACGAAGGGCCGCCCCCGGGGGGAGTGGGGCGGCCCTTCTTATTCAGGTGGTCCAGGTGTCGTTCAGTCCTTCAGCGCGGCCTCCATGACCGCCTTGGCCACCGGCGCGGCCAACCCGTTGCCGCTGACCTCAGAGCGTGCCGCGTTCGACTGTTCCACGACGACCGCGACGGCGACCTCCTTGCCGTCGGCCTTCCCGTACGACGTGAACCAGGCGTACGGCGTCTTGCTGTTGTTCTCGCCGTGCTGGGCCGTACCGGTCTTGCCGCCCACGGTCGCCCCGCTGATCCGCGCGTTCGTGCCCGTGCCCTCCTCGACGACCGTCCGCATCGCCGACTGCAACTGCTCGGCCGTGCCGGAGCTCATGATCTCCGTCGTGTCCGTCTCGGAGCCGTAGTCCTCCAGGACGTCCCCACCACCGTCGGTGATCTGCGCCACCATGTACGGCGAGACCAGCTTGCCGCCGTTGGCGATCGCCGCCGACACCATCGCCATCTGCAGTGGCGTCGCGGTGACGTCGTACTGTCCGATACCCGTCAGGGCCGTGGAGGGCCTGTCCATGTCCGACGGATAGACACTCTCGTACGCCCGCACCGGCACGTCCTGCGTCTTGTCGTCGAACCCGAACTTCTCCGCCATCGCCCGCACCTTGTCCTGCCCGAGGTCGACGGCCATCTTCGCGAACACGTTGTTGCACGAGTACTGCAGCGCCGTACGGATCGTGGCGTTCTCGCAGGGCGCGCTCGCGTTCTCGTTCGACAGCTCCCTGTTCGTGTCCGGCAGCGTGTACGGGTCCGGGCTGACGGTCTTGTCGTCCACCGACCCGTACAGCCCGTCCTCCAGCGCGGCGGCGGCCACCACCAGCTTGAACGTCGACCCCGGCGGCAGCGGCTGGCGCAGCGCCCGGTTGGTCAGCGGCTTGTCCTCGTCCGCGTTGAGCTTCTTCCAGGCCGCACCCGCGGTGTTGGCGTCGGTCAGCGAGGACGGGTCGTACGACGGGGTCGACACCACCGCGAGGATCTTCCCGGTCGACGGGTCGATCGCGACGGCCGCGCCCTTGTTGTCGCCGAGCGCGTCGTACGCCGCCTTCTGCACGGCCGGATCGATCGTGGTGATCACATTGCCGGGGTCGGCCCGCTGTCCGGTGACCGTGTCCATCACCGTCTTCAGCCGCAGGTCCGTGCCGTCCAGCAGGTCCTGGTAGATCCCCTCCAACTGCGTGGGCGCGTACGCCTGCGAGGCGTAGCCGGTGACCGCCGCGTACAACTCGCCGTCCGTGTACGTGCGTCTGTACGCGAGGTCGCCGCCCTTGGTGCGGGCCGAGCCGGTGATCGAGTCACCGGCCACGATGATGTTCCCCAGCGGGTCCGCGTACGTCTTGATCGCGTTGCGCCGGTTGTCCTGGTCGTCCGCGAGCGCCGTGCCCTCGTAGAACTGCACCCAGGTCGCCCTGACCAGCAGGGCGAGCACGAGCAGCAGGGTGAAGACGGCGGTGCGCCTGATCGTCTTGTTCATCGCACCCGGAAAGACGAGCGGGATGCGACCGAACGTTCCCTTCGCCCGGCTTTCTCATGGGGTCTTCATGTGGCCGGGGTTGCCATCGAGCCCCTCCGTGGGGCCGGCGGCGGTTCAGAGGCGTCGCGTCGCCAGGGTCAGCCGGTCGCGGGCGTCGAAGAGGGCGTCCTTGACCAGCTGCTCGTGCGCCGGGGTCAGCCGGGCCACCGGGACCGAGCAGCTGATCGCGTCACGGGCCGGGGTGCGGTACGGGATCGCCACGCCGAAGCAGCGCAGCCCGAGCGTGTTCTCCTCGCGGTCCACCGAGAACCCCTGCTCACGGATCTGCCGCAGCTCCTCGATCAGCCGCTCCCGGTCCGTGATCGTGTGCTCGGTCAGCGCCGGCAGGGTCTCCGGGAGCAGCTTGCGGACCTGCTCGTCGGTGTGGGTGGCCAGCAGCGCCTTGCCCAGCGAGGTGGAGTGCGCGGGCAGCCGGCGGCCCACCCGGGTGAAGGGCCGCAGATAGTGCTGCGACTGCCGGGTGGCCAGATAGACGACGTTCGTGCCGTCGAGGCGGGCCAGGTGGATCGTCTCCGTGGTGTCGTCCGACAGCCGGTCCAGCGTCGGCCGGGCCAGCGCCACCACCTCGTCGCCGTCGATGTACGACGTGCCCACGAGCAGCGCCCGGACGCCGATGCCGTACCGCGTGCCCGTCGCGTCCGTCTCCACCCAGCCCAGCTCCACGAGGGTGCGCAGCAACATGTACAGGCTGGACTTGGGATAACCGACGGCTTCCTGCACGGCCGCCAGGGAGTGCATACCGGGGCGTCCGGCGAAGTATTCGAGCAGCTCCACGGTCCGCACCGCCGACTTGACCTGTGCTCCGCCGCCCGTCTCGACCACCGACATCGCCCTTGACCCCTTCGTTCGACGGGAAATAGTCTCCGACAGCATATTCATCATCAGAGACAGCGTTCAGCATATCGAACGACCTCGGTGAATGACCATGAATAGCCCAGAAATACCCTGGTGAACGGCACCAGGAAAAGGTGGAGGGACCCGCGGTGGCAGCAGCACCAGTCTGGAGTGTCGACCCCCGTACCGGGAAGCAGCGCGAGCAGGTTGCGGTGGAGGCCACAGCGCAGGAGGTCGACGCCGCCGTCCGCGCGGCGCACGCCGCCCGCGGCTCCCTCGCCGACCGCACGGTCCGCGCGGCCTTCCTGCGCACGGCCGCCGACCAGCTCCAGGCGGCCAAGGACCACCTCGTCGAGGTCGCCGACGCCGAGACCGCGCTCGGCCCGGTCCGGCTCACCGGTGAACTCGCCCGCACCTGCTACCAGCTGCGGGCCTTCGCCGACATCGTGGACGAGGGCGCGTTCCTCGACGTGGTGATCAACCACCCCGACGACACCGCCACCCCGCCCATCCCGGACCTGCGCCGCTACAAGGTCCCCCTCGGCGTCGTGGCCGTCTACTCGGCCTCCAACTTCCCCTTCGCCTTCTCCGTCCCCGGCGGCGACACGGCGAGCGCCCTGGCCGCCGGCTGCCCGGTCGTCGTGAAGGCCCACCCCGACCACCCGGCGCTCTCCGAGCTGGTCGCGATCGTGCTGCGCCGCGCCGCCGCCGAGCACGGCATCCCCGAGGGCGTCCTCGGCCTCGTGCACGGCTTCGAGGCGGGCGTCGAACTGGTCAAGCACCCCCTCGTCACCGCCGCCGGTTTCACCGGTTCGGTACGGGGCGGCCGTGCCCTCTTCGACGCGGCGGCCGCCCGCCCCGTGCCGATCCCGTTCCACGGCGAGCTGGGCTCCCTGAACCCCGTCCTGATCACCGCGGCCGCCGCCGAGGAGCGCGCGGAGGCCATCGGTACGGGCCTCGCCGGGTCGATGACCCTCGGTGTCGGCCAGTTCTGCGTGAAGCCGGGCCTGGTGCTGGCGCCCGCCGGTGACGCCGGTGACCGGCTGCTGAAGTCGCTCACCGACGCGGTCAGTGACGTCGACTCCGGGGTCCTGCTGGACCACCGGATGCGCGACAACTTCCTCGCCGGCGTCGCCGAGCGCGCGGAGCTGCCCGGCGTCGAGTCGCCGGTGACCGCCGGCGCGGGCGGCGAGCACACCGTCAGCCCCGGGTTCCTGACCGTCCCCGCGGAGAAGCTGGCCACCGAGGGCGAGCACGACCTCCTGCTTGAGGAGTGCTTCGGGCCGCTCACGGTGGTGGCGCGCTACGCGGACGAGGACGAGGCCAAGTCGGTCCTGTCCCGGCTCCCGGGCAACCTCACGGCGACGGTGCACGTGTCCGGTGAGGAGGCGGCCGAGGGCGGGCGTGGGCCCGAGCTGCTGGCCGAGCTGACGCCGCTCGCCGGGCGCGTCCTCGTCAACGGCTGGCCGACGGGTGTGGCCGTGGCCGCGGCCCAGCACCACGGCGGTCCCTACCCGGCGACGACCTCCACGTCCACGTCGGTGGGCGGGACGGCGATCGAGCGGTGGCTGCGGCCCGTGGCGTACCAGGGGGCGCCGTCGGCGCTGCTTCCGCAGGAGCTCCGGGACGAGAACCCGCTGGGGCTGCCGCGGCGGTTCAACGGCGTCTTGGAGCGATAGCGGTAGCGCCGTAGGGGTTCCATGCGTTCCGGGCTGCGCGTGCGTCGTGGTTGCTCGCGCAGTTCCCCGCGCCCCTTTTGGGGCGCGGCAGTGGGCCGGGAGCTGTAAGAATCGCCCAATGGACGTCGAGATTCCCGAACTCCCCTTCCCCCTTCGCACATACGGACCCGATGGGCACTGGTCCTATGAGGACGGGGTGCTCACCGGGTGGGCCGGTGCCCGGCAGGACCGGTTCGTGCCGCCCACGGACGACGGGCTGGACCCCGCGTCGGACGCGCCCCGGCTGCTGGGGGCGCCGGAGGGGGACTTTCAGCTGATCGCCCGCGTCACCGTCGGCTTCGCCGCCGGGTTCGACGCGGGCGTGCTGTATGTGCACGTGGGGCCGCGGGCCTGGGCGAAGCTCTGCCTGGAGAACTCACCGGACGTCCCCACCGTGTGCACGGTGGTCACCCGGGGCCACTCCGACGACGCCAACTCCTTCACCGTCGAGGGCAGTTCGATCTGGCTGCGGGTCAGCCGCACCGGCCGCGCCTTCGCCTTCCACGCCTCCCGCGACGGCAAGCAGTGGACCTTCGTCCGCCTCTTCACCCTCGCCGACGCCTACGAGAGCGGCGCCGCCCTCATCGGCTTCATGACCCAGTCCCCGATGGGCGAGGGCTGCGTCGTCACCTACGACGAGATCGAATTCCGCCCCAACTGGCCGAAGGACCTGAGAAACGGCAGCTGAGACCGCGCCCCTGAAAGGGGCGCGGGGAACTGCGCGAGAAGCCCCACCGGACCCGCGCTGTGGGGGTCGACGGGGCGCAGCCCCTGGATGGGGGCACCTCCCGCTCGAGCGCAGCCGAGAGTGGGGGAGGGACGGGTAGGGGCGGCGGGGGCGAAAGACCCCCGGCTGCCGGGAATGCCCCGGGCTGCTTGAACGTTCACCAACCGTAGAAGCGGAGGGAGTCTCCGTACCCGTACGACTTGGAGAGCTGACACCATGCGCGTCGAGATCTGGAGCGACATCGCCTGCCCCTGGTGCTACGTGGGCAAGGCCCGCTTCGAGAAGGCGCTCGCGGCCTTCCCGCACCGCGACGGCGTCGAGGTGGTGCACCGTTCCTTCGAGCTCGACCCGGGCCGCGCCAAGGGCGACATCCAGCCGGTGCTCACCATGCTGACCAAGAAGTACGGGATGAGCGAGGCCCAGGCCCAGGCCGGCGAGCACAACCTCCGTGAGCAGGCCGCCGCCGAAGGGCTCCCCTACCGCGCCGAGGGCCGTGACCACGGCAACACCTTCGACATGCACCGCCTGATCCACTTCGCCAAGGAGCAGGGTCGGCAGAGCGAGCTGCTCCAGGCCTTCTACCGGGCGAACTTCGCCGAGGAGCGGTCTGTGTACGCCGACGCGGACGCCTACCTGATCGAGCTGGCCGTCGAGGCGGGCCTCGACGAGGAGGCCGCGCGCAAGGTGCTGGCCGACCCGGACGCGTACGCCGACGCGGTCCGCGCCGATGAGCGCGAGGCGGCGGAGCTGGGGGCGAACGGGGTGCCGTTCTTCGTGCTGGACCGGAAGTACGGGGTGTCCGGGGCGCAGCCCGCGGAGGTCTTCGAGAAGGCGCTCGTCCAGGCATGGGGGGAGCGGCCGGCGCCGTTGAAGCTCGTGGCGGCGGAGGGTGCGGAGGCTTGTGGGCCGGACGGGTGTGCCGTGCCGCAGTAAAGGGTGCCGGGTAGCGCCGTAGGGGGTGCGGTGATTCGCGGGCTACGGATCCGTCGTGGTTGTTCGCGCAGTTCCCCGCGCCCCTGAAAAGTTCGGTCTGCTGCCACAGTGGAGGCATGGAGACCTTCGAGAGCCTCGTACGTGCCGAGTTCGTCCCGAAGAACACCTACCTCAACACCGCCAGTACCGGGCTGCTGCCCGCGCGGGCGGTCCGTGCCATGACGGCCGCCGTCGAATCCGTGGCGGACGGGCGGCCGCAGGACATGTTCGCCGATGTGGAGGCCGCGCGGGCGGCGTTCGGGCGGATCGTCGGGGTGCCGGACCGCCGCGTGGCGGCCGGGGCCTCGGTGGCCGTCTACAGCGGTCTGATCGCCGCCTCGCTGCCCGAGGGCGCCGAGGTGCTGACCGCCGAGGGCGACTTCACCTCCCTCGTGAACCCCTTCCACGTACGCGGCGACCTCAAGGTGCGCCAGGTGCCGCTGGAGCGCGTCGCCGAGTCGATGCGCCCCGGCACGGCGCTCGTCGCGGTGAGCGCCGCGCAGTCCGCCGACGGCCGGGTCGCCGACCTGCCCGCGATCCGGGAGGCCGCGCGGGCGCACGGCGCGCGGACGTACGTCGACGCCTCCCAGTCCGCCGGCTGGCTGCCGATCGAGGCGGACGCGTACGACTACGTCGTCTCCGTCGCCTTCAAGTGGCTCCTCTGCCCGCGCGGAGTGACCTTCCTCGTCGTCCCGGAGGACCTCGGCGGCCTCACCCCCCTCTTCGCCGGCTGGGTCGCGGGGGAGGAGCCGTGGGACAGCTGCTACGGCCCCGTCGAGGAACTCGCGCACTCCGCCCGCCGGTTCGACGAGAGCCCCAGCCTGTTCTCGTACGCCGGCGCCCGCCGCTCCCTGGCGCTGATCGAGGAGCTGGGCGTGGCGAACGTACGGGACCACGACCTGGCGCTGGCCGACCGGTTCCGCGCCGGGCTCGCCGGACTCGGCCACGAGCCGGTTCCGGCGCCCGGGTCGGCGATCGTGTCGGTGCCCGGACTCGGCCGGCGGCAGGGGGAATTGAGCCGGGCGGGCGTCGAGGTCTCCGATCGCGCGGGCCATCTGCGGGCCGCCTTCCACCTGTACAACTCACCGGCGGATGTCGACCGGCTCCTCGACGTCCTGTCCGGCTGACTTCCGAGACCCACTGGCGCGGACCGCGCCAGGACGCTAGGAAGGGCATCACTAGGTGGTGGTGCCGGTGGAGCCGATGCTCGAACAGCCGTCCATCGATGTGGAGTTGCATCGGCGGCTGGTGTACGGGGACGAGTCCGCGCTGCGTGAGCTGTACGCGGCGTACGGGGGACTCGTCCGGCGGGTGGCCGTCCGGGTCACCCGCAGCCCGGCGGCGGCCGAGGACGTGGCGCAGGAGGTCTTCGCCCAGCTGTGGAGCAGACCCTACGGCTTCGACGCGCGCCGGGGCTCGCTGCGCACCTGGCTGTCCATGGTCGCCCACCGGCGGGCCGTGGACTGGGTACGCAGCGAGGCCCGGCACCGTAAGGACGCCCACGCGGACGACTCGGCGCTGCACGCCATCCCGGACGCGGGCCCCGGCCCCGCCGAGGCGGTCGTCGACCGCGAGCGCTCGCTGAAACTGCACACCGCTCTCGCCGAACTCCCGCGCCCCCAGCGGGAGGTGGTCCACCTCGCCTACTTCGCGGGCCGCACCTACCGCCAGGCCGCCGTGGAACTGGGCATACCCGAGGGCACCGCGAAGACCCGCCTCCGCTCGGCCCTGCGCAAACTGGCGGAGTCCCTCGCGGACCCACCGGACCCGGCAGCCGTGAGGGGCGTGTGATGGGGGCGCACACAGCCGTCCGGACCGTGCGACGCGTGCGTATCGTGGACGTGGCAGGGCGAAAGGGCGGCGCACGATGACCAACGACCACGACGGCGTACGGGAGCTGCTGGCCGCCTGGGCCGTCGGCGCTCTCCCGCCCGCCGACCAGCGGACGGTCCCCGTGCACCTGGCCGCCTGCGAGCCGTGCGCGGCGGAGGCGGAACGGCTCCGCGACACGGTACGGCTCCTGGACGGCACCCCGGGGCCGACGCCGGGTCCGGTGCCGGGACCGAGGCCGGACGGGCTGCCGGGCGGGCTGCCGGGCGGAGCCTTGAACGGGAGCGCCGACGCCGTCCTCGCACTCGCCCTGCGCTCCCGTCGCCCCCGCGCCGCCGAGATCGCCCACCACGCCGCCCCGTACGCCGCCGCCGTCGCCGGACTCCAGGCGCTGGTCCCGGAGTTGGCGGGCCGCTGGGGCACGCCGGTCGTGCACGACTGGGACGCGCACGCCACCGTGGCGCATCTGGTTGCCGCCGACGAACACCTCGCCGTGGGCCTCGGTGTCGACGCCCGCCTGCCCGCCTCGCACATCCCGGAGGGGACGCCCGCGGCGGACGCCTGGGCCAGGCGCACCGCCGACGTCATCGCCCACGAGCACGGGCGCACCCCCGGGGAGACGGTCGCCACCTGGGCCGCGCAGGCCGCCGCGCTGCTGGCCACCCCCGAGGCCGCCGACCCCGAACTCGCCGCCCGTGCGGTCACGGTGATGGGCCTGCGGCTGCCGGTCGCCGACCACTTCGTGGTGCGGGCCTTCGAGGCGTGGATCCACACCGACGACATCGGCCGCGCGCTCGGCCTCGCCGTCCCCCCGCCCCCCGACGAACACCTCTGGTCGCTGGTCCGCCTGGCCGTCCGTATCCTCGGCCTGGCCCTGCACGACGCGCCCCCCGTCCGCTTCGAGGTCACCGGCCCCACCGACACCAGCTGGATCCTCGGCACCGACACCGACCCCGTCCACGCCGAACTCACCCTCGACCCCGTCGACTTCTGTCTCCTGGTCGGCGGCCGCTACGCCCCGGACGAGGTCCCGAGCGGCATCACGGGCGACGAGACCGCGGCGAGGACCGTACTGGAGACGGCGGCGTCGCTGGCCTGGCTGTGAGAACGGAAAGGGCCGGGCGGTCGCCCAGGGGGTGGCGACCGTCCGGCCCGTCAGGGGAGCCGCGGGATCACTTCACCGGGGTGAAGTCCCGCGCGCCGATGAACTCCGGCCGCCGGATCGGAGCCGCGAAGGGCTCCACGGCCGCGTTCTCCACGCTGTTGAAGACGATGAAGACATTGCTGCGCGGGAACGGCGTGATGTTGTCGCCGGAGCCGTGCATGCAGTTGCAGTCGAACCAGGTCGCCGAACCGGCCTTGCCCGTGAACAGCTTGATGCCGTACTCGGAGGCCATGGCCGTCAGCGCCTCGTCGGACGGCGTGCCGGCGTCCTGCATCTGCAGCGACTTCTTGTAGTTGTCCTTCGGGGTGGCCCCGGCGCAGCCGAGGAACGTCCGATGCGACCCCGGCATGATCATCAGACCGCCGTTGGTGTCGTGGTTCTCGGTCAGCGCGATCGAGACGGACACCGTCCGCATGTTCGGCAGCCCGTCCTCGGCGTGCCAGGTCTCGAAGTCGGAGTGCCAGTAGAACCCGGACGCGCCGAACCCCGGCTTCACGTTGATCCGCGACTGGTGGACATAGACGTCCGAGCCGAGGATCTGCCGGGCCCGTCCGACGACCCGCTCGTCCCGCACGAGCTGCGCGAACAGCTCGCTGATGCGGTGCACCTCGAAGACCGACCGGATCTCCTGCGACTGCGGCTCGATGATCGAGCGCTCGTCGGCGCGGACCGCCGGATCGGCGACGAGCCGCTCCAGCTCCCGGTGGTAGACGGCGACCTCGTCCGGCGCGATCAGCTGTTCGACGGGGAGGAACCCGTCGCGCTCGTACGCCTGGAGTTCGGCGAGGGAGACCGGGCCGGGCGTGCCGGGGGAGCCCCAGACGACCGGGTCCTGCCGCGGCATCGACACCTCGGTGGCGCCGCGGCTCGGGTAGAGGTCCGGAACGCTGGTGGCAGTGTTCATCGTGGTGGTCGTGGTCATGGTGATGTCACACCTCCTCGGGCTCGGTGAGCAGCGGGTAGACGCCGTTCTCGTCGTGGTCCTCCCGGCCGGTCACGGGCGGGTTGAACACACAGAGGCAGCGGAAGTCCTCCTTGATCCGCATCGTGTGCCGCTCGTGCCCGTCGAGGAGGTACATGGTCCCGGGCGTGATCGTGTACGTCCGCCCGGTCTCGTTGTCGGTCAGCTCGGCCTCGCCCTCGACGCAGACCACGGCCTCGACGTGGTTCGCGTACCACATCGACGTCTCCGTACCGGCGTAGAGGATCGTCTCGTGCAGCGAGAAGCCGACCCTCTCCTTGGCGAGGACGATGCGTTTGCTCTCCCACGTGCCGGACGCGGCCTTGACGTGCCGGTCGGTGCCTTCCAGGTCCTTGAAAGAACGGACGATCACGGTGCTGCGATGCCTCCTAGTTAGATGAATTCCCGTACGGCGTCGGACGGCTTCCCGTACGGCGTCAGACGGTTTCCCGTACGGCGCGGGCGAGGACGCGCAGGCCCTCGTCCAGCTCCTCGGGGGTGATGGTGAGCGCGGGCAGCAGCTTGACGACCTCGCTCTCCGGGCCGGACGTCTCGATCAGCAGCCCGAGTTCGAAGGCCCGGTGGGCGATCCGCCCCGCGCGCGCCTTCTCGTGGAACTCGATGCCCCACACCAGGCCGCGTCCCCGGTACTCCTTCACATCGGCGAGGTTCTCCTCGGTGATCGAGATCAGTGCCTGCTCGACCTGCTCACCGCGCTCACGGGTCTGCTTCTCCATGGCGGAGCCGTCCGCCCAGTACGCCTCCAGCGCGGCCGTCGCCGTCACGAACGCGGGGTTGTTGCCGCGGAACGTGCCGTTGTGCTCGCCCGGCTCCCAGATGTCCAGCTCCGGCTTGAACAGGCACAGCGACATCGGCAGCCCGTAGCCGCTGATGGACTTGGAGACCGTCACGATGTCGGGCGTGATGCCGGCCTCCTCGAAGGAGAAGAAGGCGCCCGTACGACCGCAGCCCATCTGGATGTCGTCGACGATCAGCAGCATGTCCTGCCGCTCGCACAGCGCGGCCAGCGCCCGCAGCCACTCCGGGCGGGCGACGTTGATGCCGCCCTCGCCCTGCACGGTCTCCACGATCACCGCGGCGGGCTTGTTCAGCCCGGAGCCCTGGTCCTCCAGCAGTCGCTCGAACCACAGGAAGTCCTCGACCGTGCCGTCGAAGTAGTTGTCGAACGGCATCGGCGTCCCGTGGACGAGCGGTATGCCCGCCCCGGCCCGCTTGAAGGCGTTGCCGGTCACGGCCAGCGAGCCGAGCGACATGCCGTGGAAGGCGTTCGTGAACGACACGACCGACTCCCGGCCCTTCACCTTCCGGGCCAGCTTCAGCGCCGACTCCACCGCGTTGGTGCCGGTCGGGCCCGGGAACATCACCTTGTACGGCAGATCACGCGGCCGCAGCACCAGGTTCTGGAAGGACTCCAGGAAGGCCCGCTTCGCGGTCGTCGACATGTCGAGGCCGTGGGTGACGCCGTCGCGTTCCAGATAGTCGATGAGGGCGCGTTTGAGGACCGGGTTGTTGTGGCCGTAGTTGAGTGACCCGGCGCCGGCGAAGAAGTCCAGATACGTGTGGCCGTCCTCGTCGAACATCCGGCTGCCCTGCGCGCGGTCGAAGACGGTGGGCCAGCCGCGGCAGTAGCTGCGCACCTCGGACTCCAGGGTCTCGAAGACGCTCAGGTCGGGCTGGGTGATGGTCACGTCGAATCGCTCCTCGGTGCGTGGGGGGTGAGGGAGGGGAGGGGGAGTACGGGGGTGGCGGCGGGGCTCAGGGGGAGAGCGGGCCGATGCGGTGCAGCACCTCGGGCTGGTGCGGGCCGTCCGGGAAGTCCGCCGCTTCGAACAGGACCGTGCGCTCGACGCGCGCGCCGTGACGTTCGGCGTACGCGGCGAACAGGCGCTCGGAGGCGGTGTTGCCCGGGGTGATGGTGGTCTCGACGGCGGTCAGGGGGTGCTGTCGCGCGACCCGCGCGGTGAGCCCGTCCAGCAGCGCGCCAGCCAGGCCGAGCCCCCGGTGCGCCTCGTCTACGGCCACCTGCCACACCAGCAGGGTGTCCGGACGCTCGGGCCGCACATACCCGGTCACGAACCCGACCGGTTCCCCGGACTCGTCCCGCGCCACCACCGAGGTGTCCGCGAAGTCCCGGCACCACAGCAGATAGCTGTACGAGGAGTTCAGGTCCAGGGCTCCGGAGTCCCCGGCGATACGCCACAGCGCGGCGCCGTCCGCCACGTCCGGGCGGTCGATCCGAATCCCTTCCACGATTTCTGTCAGTGGTTCTGCTTGTGCGGCAGTCATGGGCTTGAATTTACCCACGGGAATTTCGAATTGCATTGCCCGCTGGGGTTACGTATGGGCCGCCCGCGTGTTATCACGCGGGCGTGAGGGGCCCAGGGGGGCAGGGGTGTTGTGGGGGGTTTTGACCGGTAATTACCGCAGAAAACGGGCGCGTTGTGGAGTCGGTCACACGTGCGTAACCCTCACGAGATCTGCTCGAATTGGCCCCGTCAGTGTTCGCGAAACCTTTGCGTTTAGGTGAGAGGAGAGCGGGCAGAAGAATACGGGATCCTGTTCTGAGAATTCCATCGTATTCCTGCCGGAAAAGCGACCGCCCGCAATTCCCCCGGATTCCTCCCGCCCGGCTACGCCCAGGCCTCCGTCGCCGCCCGGCGGGCGCCCTCCAGGTCGACCGCCGCGCCGAACTCCGCCAGCGCCGCGCCCAGCCCCGCGAGGGCGGCGTGTACGACACCCGGGGTCGCGTCCGGGCCGTAGTGGTTCACTCGGACCATCTCCGAGGCGAGGGTGCCCCCGCCCGCCGCCAGCGGCAGGGCCGGGTCCGCGGCGAGCGCCTTGGCGACCAGCTCCGACGCGTCGACCCCGGCGGGCGCCCGCAGCGTCGTGGCCACCGGCGCGGCGTCGGCCGCCTCGTGGACGTACGGCTCCAGACCGCCGCCCAGTGCGAGCGTCCCCGCCCGGGTGGCCGCGGCGGCGGACGCGTGTCGGGCCATCACCGTGGCCGGGCCCTCCGCCTCGATGCGCTCCAGACAGGCCTCCAGGGCGAGCATCTCCAGCTGCGCCGGCGCGTGCAGGAGCGCGCGCCGGCCGCCGTCGATCCAGCGCTCCTTCCAGTCCAGCAGGGAGAGGTAGGAGCGGCGCGGGGCCCGCGGATTGGCCGCCATCCGCGCCCAGGCCCGCTCGCTCACCGAGATCGCCGACACCCCGGCCGGTCCGCCCATCGCCTTCTGTGCCCCGATCACGCACAGGTCGACACCCCACGCGTCGGGCAGCACCGGCTCGGCGCCGACGGAGGCGACCGCGTCCAGGTAGAACAGCGCGCCCTGCTCGCGGACGGCCTCACCGATCTCCGCCACCGGGTTGGTGTTGCCGGTCGCCGCCTCCGCGTGGACCAGCGACACGAAGTCGATCGCCGGGTGCTCGGCGAACGCGTCCCGGATCTGTCCGGCCGTCACCGCCGTGTGGAAGGGGACGGCCAGGTCGATCACGGTCGCCCCGCAGTCCCGCAGCCAGTTCCCGAAGGTCTGCCCGTACGGCCCGGTGATCACATTGAGCGCGGTGGTGCCGGGCCCGGCGGCCCCGCGGATCGCGCCCTCCAGCGGCAGCAGCGCCTCGCCCTGGGTGATCACCACGTCCTGCGCGGTGGAGAGCAGCCGCCCCACCCGGTCCTCGATCGACGCGAAGTGCGCCGCGCTCAACGGGGCCAGATCCAGAAACGGGTGTGTCACGGGGTGCTCTCTTCACTGACGGGGTAGATGGTGTCGAGGGTACCGACGGCACCCTCGCACCCCTCACCGATGACTTCCGAGGTCGAGCGGCTCGGCAGCCATGGGAATGATTTGAGCGAGTCAAACATTTCCTTATAATCGATCGTCTTCGATCGCCCTTCAGTTCCCTCACAGGAGGTCTCCCCGTGAACTCGGTCCCCGGACGCCGGACCCGCATCCTGGCCGCCACCACCGCCGCGGCCGGTCTGCTGCTCGTGGCCGGCTGTTCCTCGGACGGTGACGGCGGCGGCACCAAGACCGCGGCCGGCGGGGTGGAGTTGGTGAAGGCCGGTCAGCTCACGACCTGCACCCACCTTCCGTACCCGCCGTTCCAGTCGGAGATCGACGGCAAGGTGCAGGGCTTCGACGTGTCCCTGATCGACCTCGTCGCCGAGGACCTGGGCGTGAAGCAGGAGATCCTCGACACCCCGTTCGAGAACTTCAAGACGGGCGCCTTCCTGAACTCCGGCGAGTGCGACCTCGCCGCCGCCGGTATGACGATCACCGACGAGCGCAAGAAGAACGTCGACTTCTCCGACCCGTACTTCGAGGCGACGCAGGCCGTCCTCGCCGACAAGAGCGCCGGCATCGGCTCCTTCGCGGACCTCAAGGGCAAGAAGGTCGGCACCCAGGCGCAGACCACCGGCGAGGACTACGCCAAGAGCAAGGGCATCGACCCCGTCTCCTTCGAGTCCTCCGACGCCGTCCTCAACGGCCTGCGCACCAAGCAGGTCGACGCCGTGATCATCGACTACCCGGTCGTCCAGGGCTGGCTGAAGGACAAGGCGAACGCCGCCGCCTTCGAGGTCGCCGAGCAGATCAACACCGGCGAGCAGTACGGCTTCACGGTCAAGAAGGGCAACACCAAGCTCGTCGCCGCGATCAACAAGGCGCTGTCCGAGGCCAAGTCCGACGGCACGTACAAGAAGCTGTACGAGCAGTGGATCGGCCCGTACGACGAGAGCGCGGCCTCCGCCTCCCCGTCCGCCTCATGAGCGCCACCGACCCCGACACACCGCTCCAGCCGAAGCGGAAGGGGCTCAGCCGGAGCCGTAAGCGCGCCCTGTCCCGGGGCGCGCAGTACGTCGTCTTCGTCGCGGCCGTCGTCGCCTTCGCCGCGTCCGCCGACTGGGCGCGGCTGAAGAACCAGTTCGCCCAGTGGGACATCGCCGAGCAGATGTTCCCCGACGTCATCACGCTGGCCCTCAAGAACACCGTGCTGTACACGCTGTCCGGCTTCGCCTTCGGACTCGTCCTCGGCATGGTCATCGCGCTGATGCGGCTGTCGTCGGTGGGCCCCTACCGCTGGTTCGCCGGTGTCTACATCGAGATCTTCCGGGGCCTGCCCGCCCTGCTGATCTTCATCTTCATCGGCGTCGCCGTGCCGCTGGCCTTCCCCGGCACGGAGATCCCCGGCGGCACCTACGGCAAGGTGGCGCTCGCGCTGGGCCTGGTGGCCGCCGCGTACATGGCGGAGACGATCCGCGCGGGCATCCAGGCGGTCCCCAAGGGCCAGTTGGAAGCGGCCCGTTCGCTGGGCTTCTCGCCCGCGCGCGCGATGGTCTCGATCATCATCCCGCAGGCGTTCCGGATCATCCTGCCGCCGCTCACCAACGAACTGGTCCTGCTGTTCAAGGACTCCTCGCTGGTCCTGTTCCTCGGCGTCACGCTGGAGGAGCGCGAACTGTCCAAGTACGGCCGTGACCTCGCCAGCACCACCGCCAACTCCACGCCGATCCTCGTCGCCGGCCTCTGCTATCTGCTGGTGACCATCCCGCTCGGCTTCGTCGTACGCCGCATGGAGGCGAAGGCCCAGGAGGCCGTGAAATGAGCGAGAAGTCTCCCGGGGGCGGCCCCGAGATCCAAGTCCGCGGCCTGCACAAGTCGTTCGGCGACAACGAGGTCCTCAAGGGCATCGACCTGGAGATCGGCCGCGGTGAGGTCGTCTGCGTCATCGGCCCCTCGGGGTCCGGCAAGTCGACCCTGCTCAGGTGCGTGAACCTCCTGGAGGAGCCGACGAAGGGCCAGGTCTTCGTCGGCGGCACCGAACTCACCGACCCCGACGTCGACATCGACGCCGTACGCCGCCGTATCGGCATGGTCTTCCAGCAGTTCAACCTCTTCCCGCACCTCACGGTGACCGAGAACCTCACGCTGCCCCAGCGCCGGGTCCTGAAGCGGGGCAAGGCGAAGGCGGCGGAGGTGGCCGCCGAGAACCTGGACCGCGTGGGCCTCTCCGAGAAGGCCACCGCCTACCCGGCCTCCCTCTCCGGCGGCCAGCAGCAGCGCGTGGCCATCGCCCGCGCGCTGTCCATGGGCCCCGAGGTGATGCTCTTCGACGAGCCGACCTCGGCCCTCGACCCGGAGCTGGTGGGGGACGTCCTGGCGGTGATGCGCATGCTCGCGAACGACGGCATGACGATGATGGTCGTGACCCACGAGATGACCTTCGCGCGGGACGTCGCCGACCGGGTGGTCTTCATGGACGACGGCGTCATCGTCGAGGACGGCACCCCGGCCCAGGTCATCGGCGCCCCGCAGCACGAGCGAACCCGCCACTTCCTGTCGCGTCTGCTGGACCCGGCGATGGCGAACGTGGAGGAGGACGACAGCACCCCCGCCCCGTAAGGGGCGCGGGGCGATGACATATGCGGCTCCGCCGCGTGGGCGCGATCAGCCACAACGGACCCGCGGCCGGCGAACTATGGTGCGTGGCATGAACGATCTGCCGGTGTTGCACGTAAAGGGACGCATCCTCATCGGCCCGGACGACGTCCGCGACGAACTCTGGGTCATCGACGGCCGCGTCTCCTACGACCGTCCCCTCACCGCGGGCGACATCCGTACCGTCGAGGGCTGGGCCCTCCCCGGCCTCGTCGACGCGCACTGCCACGTCGGCCTCGGCCCCCACGGCCCCGTCCCGGAAGACATCGCGGAGCGCCAGGCACTCACCGACCGCGACGCGGGCACCCTGCTGATCCGGGACGCGGGGTCCCCCTCCGACACCCGCTGGATCGACGACCGCGACGACCTCCCGAACATCGTCCGCGCGGGCCGCCACATCGCCCGTACCCGCCGCTACATCCGCAACTTCGCCCATGAGATCGAGCCGGACGAACTCGTCGCGTACGTCGCCCAGGAGGCCCGGCGCGGTGACGGCTGGGTGAAACTGGTGGGCGACTGGATCGACCGGGGCGTCGGCGACCTCACGGCCTGCTGGCCCCGGGAGGCCGTGGAGGCGGCCATCGCGGAGGCGCATCTGCTGGGCGCCCGGGTCACCGCGCACTGCTTCGCGGAGGACTCGCTGCGGGACCTCGTCGAGGCGGGCATCGACTGCATCGAGCACGCGACGGGCCTGACGGACGACCTGATCCCCCTCTTCGCCGCGCGCGGAGTCGCCATCGTGCCCACCCTCGTCAACATCGCGACGTTCCCCACCATGGCGGACGGCGGGGAGGCCAAGTTCCCGCAGTGGGCGGCCCATATGCGCCGCCTCCACGAACGCCGCTACGACACCGTCCGCAACGCCTACGACGCCGGCATCCCCGTCTACGTCGGCACCGACGCCGGCGGCTCCCTCGCCCACGGCCTGGTCGCCGCCGAGGTCGCGGAACTCGTCACCGCCGGCCTCCCCCCGGTCCACGCCCTCGCGGCGACCACCTGGAACGCCCGCGACTGGCTGGGCCGCCCCGGCCTCACCGAGGGCGCCCCCGCCGACCTGGTCGTCTACCCCGAGGACCCCCGCACCGACGTACGCGTGCTGGGGGCCCCGTCGAGGGTGGTGCTGAACGGGCGGGTCGTGGGCTAGCCGCCGGGGCGGGTGGCCGGATCCGGCCACCCGGTCAACTCCCCTTGTGTGTCTGAAGTGTTGACCGCGTACTGAAAACGTTTTAACTTCCCCTCACTCCGACTTCGAGACGTGAGGGGGACCCGTGGCCGCTGTACTACGGGAACGCGCAGGTGCAGAGGAGGTCAGGTCGGCAAGCCGTCGCGTGGACGGTCGGCCACCGCGACGAAAAGGTTTACAGAGCAAGGGCCGGATCCGGGGCTCCCGCACCCTCGTCCTGCTCATGCTCCCCGGCCTCGGCTACTTTCTGCTGTTCCACTACGGAGCCCTGGCCGGCAACCTCATCGCGTTCAAGGAGTACGTGCCCTTCGACGGCGTCTGGGCCAGCCCCTGGGTCGGCCTGGGCAACTTCCAGCGCATGTTCGAGGACGGGGCGTTCTGGGCGGCCGTCCTCAACACCCTCTGGATCGCCGTCCTCCAGCTGGTCTTCTACTTCCCGGTCCCGCTCGCCCTCGCCCTGCTGCTGCACAGCCTCACCCACACCAGCGTCCGCCGGTTCGTGCAGTCGGTGGCGTACCTGCCGCACTTCATCTCCTGGGTGATCGTCGTCGCCCTGTTCCAGCAGGTGCTCGGCGACACCGGACTGCTCAACTCCTCACTGGACGGCATGGGGTTGAGCACCGTCGACATCATCGGCAACCCGGACGCCTTCCGGCCGCTCACCGTCGCCCAGGTCATCTGGAAGGACGCCGGCTGGGGCACGATCATCTTCCTGGCCGCCCTCGCCCAGGTCGACGAGCAGCAGTACGAGGCCGCCGCGATCGACGGGGCGGGCCCCTGGCGGCGGTTCTGGCACGTCACCCTGCCCGCCATCCGCCCGGTGATCGTGCTGCTGCTCATCATGCGGCTCGGCGACATCCTCTCCGTCGGCTTCGAACAGATGCTGCTCCAGCGCGACGCGGTCGGCCCGGAGGCCGCCGAGATCATCGACACCTTCGTCTACTACCAGGGCATCGTCGGCGGCGACTACGGATTCGCCGCCGCCGCGGGCCTGTTCAAGGGCGTCATCGGCGCGCTGCTGGTCTACGCCGCCAACAAGGTCGCCCACCGCCTCGGCGAACAGGGGGTCTACAAGTGAGCGCCCACACCCGTCCCGGCTGGCTGGAGAAGCCGAAGCCGCTGACCCAGGCCGCCAAGGCCGTCGCCCTCGTCGCCGTCGTACTGCTGGTGTGCGTGCCGTTCCTGGTGATCGTGTCCACGTCGCTGGCCTCGACGGACGAGGTGGTCGCGAACGGCGGCTGGGTGCTCTGGCCCACCGAACCCCGCCTCGACGCCTACCGCGACATCCTCGACGGCGGCATCGTCACCCACGCCCTCGGCGTCAGCGCCGGCGTCACCCTCGTCGGCACCCTGCTCAGCCTCGCCTGCACGGTCACCCTCGCCTACGCGCTCTCCCGCCCCGGCGTCTTCGGCGGCCGTCCGGTGCTGCTGCTGATCCTGTTCACCTTCCTCTTCCCGCCCGGCATGATCCCGAGCTTCCTGCTGGTCAAGGAGCTGGGCCTGCTGGACAGTTACGCCTCCCTGGTCCTCCCGGTCCTGGTGAACGTCTTCAACCTCGTCGTCCTGCGCGGCTTCTTCCAGGGCATCCCCGAGGAGCTGTACGAGGCCGCCCGGCTCGACGGGGCGGGGGACTGGCGGGTGCTGTTCTCCGTCGTCCTGCCGCTGTCCAAGGCCGCGCTCGCCGTCGTCGGACTGTTCTACGCGGTGGCGTACTGGAACTCCTGGTTCTACGCCTCGCTGTACCTGGAGAGCGACCACTGGCCCCTCCAACAGGTCCTGCGCACCTATGTGGTGGCCGGCTCCGGCCTCACCGACGCGACCACCGGCGAGGGCACGGTCACCGCGCCGCAGACCGTGCAGATGGCCGTGCTGGTGATCGCCACCGTACCGATCCTGCTCGTCTACCCCTTCCTGCAGAAGTACTTCACCAAGGGCGTGCTCACCGGCGCCATCAAGAGCTGACCGTCCATCAAGAGACGTGCACGGAAAGGTCGTCCACTCATGCCCAGCATGTCCCGCCGTACGTTGCTCCGCTCCGTGGCCGTCGGCGGCGCCGCAGCCGCCGCCCCCGCCCTGCTGACCGCCTGCTCCACCAGCTCCGGCGACAGCGATGTCTCCAACGCCGGCAAGAAGCTCGCGCCCTGGCCCGCGTACACCCCCGCGACCGGCCCGAAGCCGGACCTCGCGCCCACCGAGGCCGGCGTCCAGGCCGGTTACACCGCCTACCCCGCCGACCTCGCCAGGTCCGTCTCCCGCACCCCGGGCGACGGCTCCACGGTCAGGGTCCTGTCCGTGTCGTTCGGTACGCCGCCGAAGCCCGCCTCCGCCAACCGCTTCTGGGCGGCCGTCGAGAAGGCCCTGGGGGTGAAGATCGAGTACACGATCGTCCCCCAGGCCGACTACCAGAAGAAGATGGCGACGGTGATGGCCGGCGACGCCGACACCCTCCCCGACATCATCAACGTCTTCTCCGGCTTCGTCCTGCCCCGCGAGGCCGAGTTCGTCCGGCGCCGCGCCGAGGACCTCACCCCGTACCTCTCCGGCGACGCCATCGCCGACTACCCGAACCTCGCGAACATCCCCACCCACGCCTGGCGCGACATGGGCCGCATCGGCGGCCTCCTCTACGGCATCCCGCTGGAGCGCCCGCTGCCCGGCTCGACGCTCTGGCTCAACCAGGGCATGTTCACCGACGCGGGCATGAAGGAGGGCTGGACCGCCGACGATTTCGCCGCCGTCGCCAAGCGGGCCACCGGCGGCCGTACCTACGCCCTCGGCGCCGCCACCGGCTCCCTCTTCGGCAACGCCGTCCACGCCGCCGCCCACAACGCGCCGATGGAGTGGTCCGTCACCAAGGACGGCACCTTCGAGTCCGCCTGGGCCGACGAACGCCTCAAGGCGGCCATCGCCTTCCAGGCCCGGCTGCGCAAGGACGGCTCGTACCACCCCGACGCCACCTCCATCTCCCAGATCGACCTGACCACGCTCTACTACAACGGCACGGTCGGCTCCATGCAGGACGGCTTCGGCGCGTACCTCCCCAAATACCGGGAGAGCAAAGGCAAGTTGACCCCGGCCGCGGCCCTCCCGTACAGCGTCGGCGGGGAGCCCGGCGGCATCGTCGCCGCCCGCCGCTCCTTCGGCTACACCGTGCTGAAGAAGGCGAAGAAGGAACGCGTCGAACTGCTGCTGCGCATCCTCGACTATCTCGCCGCCCCCTTCGGCAGCGAGGAGTGGGAGCTCGTCCACTACGGTGTCGAGGGCACCCACTTCACCCGTGCCGCCGACGGCTCCCCGCAGGTCACGAAGCTCGGCGAGGTCGAGAACAACACCAACCTGCCGCTGAAGTACCTCGCCGAAGGCCCCCAGGTGCTGTTCGTCCCGGGCATGCCGGACGCCGTACGGGCCCTGCACACCTGGCAGACGAAGGTCGTGCCGCACGCCGTCCGCAACGCCTCCTTCGGGCTGCAGTCCGCCACCAGGAACTCCCAGGGCGCCACCCTCAAGGCCCTCGTCGAGGACACCGTCACCGGCATCGTCGCCGGGCGCCTCCCGCTCTCGGAATGGGACGCCACCGTGAAGAAGTGGCGGCAGCGCGGCGGCGACAGAATGGCCGAGGAGTTCGCGAAGGACCACGCGGCCAACACATGAGCGGCGGCCGACGGAAGCGAAGAGGAGACGCGGGGGATGGGGAACGACATGGCGCCCAAGGAGACGACGTCCAAGGAGGAGAGGCCCAAGGAGCGCATCACGATCCGTGAGGTCGCCGTGCGGGCCGGGGTGTCCACGGCCACCGCCTCCCGCGCGCTCAGCGGCAACCACCCCGTGCCCGCCGCCACCCGGACCCGCGTCCTGCGCGCCGCCCGCGAACTGGACTACGTCGCCAACGCGCACGCCCGCGCCCTGGTCGGCGGCGGCCGCAAGATGGCCGCCGTCGTCGTCCGCCAGGTCACCAGCCCCTTCTACGCCCAGGTCGCCGAGGGCGTCGAGGCGGAGGCCGCCGACCGGGGCTGGCTGTGCGTGGTCGGCGCGACCGGGGGAGACCCGCAGCGGGAGATGGAGTTCGTCCGGCTGATGCGGGAGGAGGGGGCGCGGCTGGTGATCCTGGTCGGCGGGGTCGTCGAGGACGACGCGTACCGCTCCCGGGTCGCGCAGTACGCCCAGGCCCTGGACGCGTCCGGTGCCCGGCTGGTGCTGTGCGGGCGCCCCGCCCCCGATCCCGAGATCCCCGCGCTGGTCGTCGAGTTCGACAACGAGGCGGGGGCGCAGGCGATCACCGGGTATCTGCTGTCCGCCGGGCACCGCCGGATCGTCTTCCTCGGCGGGCTGCCCGGGAACACGGCCCTCGACGCCCGGGTCGCCGGGTACCGGGCCGCGCTCGCCGAGCACGGGCTGCCGCCGGAGGCCGCGCACGTCGTGGACTGCGGCCTCGGGCGTCCCGCCGGGCTGCGGGCGATGACCGAACTGCTCAAGGAGACAAGGGAGTTCACGGCCGTGTTCGCGGGGGACGACATGGTCGCGGCGGGGGCGCTCCGCGCGATCGCCGAGTCCGGGCTGAGCGTGCCCGGCGACATCTCGGTGGTGGGGTACAACGACATACCGCTGGCCGAGGACTTCCATCCGCCGCTCACGACGGTGCGGACGCCTGCGGAGGAGTTGGGGCGGGCGGCTGTGCGGATCGCTCTGCGGGATGCGGCGAGCGCGGCGGGACGCCATCACCTGCTGGGCACGCACATCGTTGTGCGGCGGAGTGTGGGGCCGCCGAGTGCTCCGCAGGTGAGGCCGTAGGGCTGTAGGGCACGTGCGGGTGATTCGTGGCTGGTCGCGCAGTTCCCCGCGCCCCTGTCGGGGCGCGCTGTCCTGGTCCCTCTCTACAAGTCACGGAGGTTGCATTTCCCTATGACCGCGCCGCACGTGTCGCCCGCCGACCACTCGACGCTTCCACCCCTCGATCCCTCCCTCTCCCCCCTCACCGGCTGGACCCGAGCCCACTGGGAAGCCATGGCTGATCGGCTGCTCGACGGGTTGGTGCCCTATGCCTCGCCGGGGCTGGCGCAGTACCGGCTGCCGGGGCGGGCCAGTCACTCGGGGTCGGTGTCCGACGGGCTGGAGGGGTTCGCGCGGTCTTTTCTGCTCGCGGCCTTTCGGATCGCGGGCTCGGGAGGGCGCGTCGGGCCCGCGCTGATCGAGCGGTACGCGGCCGGGCTCGCCGCCGGGACCGACCCCCGTGGTGGTGACGAGCGCTGGCCGGCGATCACCGACCGGGCGCAGCCCATGGTGGAGGCCGCGTCGATCGCGATCGCGCTGCACGAGACCCGGCCGTGGCTGTGGGACCGGCTGGACGACGGGGTGCGCGGACGGGTGGCCGACTGGCTGGGCGGGTTCGTCGGGGCGGACGTCAACGACTCCAACTGGCGGCTCTTCCAGGTGATCACCGAGGAGTTCCTCGCCTCCGTCGGCGCCCCGCACAGCCGCGCAGAGATCGACGCGGGGCTCGCCCGGCTGGACGACTGGTACCGGGGCGGCGGCTGGTACACCGACGGCGACGGACGGAAGTTCGACTACTACAACGGCTGGGCGCTGCACCTGTACCCGGTGCTGTGGGCGCGCATCGCGGGCCCCCGGGCGGATGCGGCACGGGTGGTCCGGCACCGGGCCCGGCTGCGTGAGTTCCTCGGCGTCCACCAGCACTTCTTCGGCTCCGACGGTGGCCCGGTGCACCAAGGCCGCTCCCTCACCTACCGTTTCGCGACCGCCGCCCCGCTGTGGGCCGGTGCCCTCGCCGACGCCACACCGCTGCCGCCCGGCCGCACCCGCCGCCTCGCCTCCGGCACCCTGAAGCACTTCGCGGACCGCGGTGCCCCCGACGAACGGGGCCTGCTCAGCCTCGGCTGGTACCGGCCCTTCCTCCCCGTCACCCAGCGCTACTCGGGCCCCGCCTCCCCGTACTGGGCGAGCAAGGCCTTCCTCGGCCTGCTCCTGCCCGAGACCCACCCCGTGTGGACCGCGCCCGAGGAGGCCGCGCCCATCGACACGGACGACACCACGCTCGCCCTGCCCGGCCCCGGCTGGCTGCTCCACTCCACCGCCGCCGACGGACTCGTACGGCTCGTCAACCACGGCAGCGACCGGTTACCGCCCCCGCCCGCCGACGCCGACGACAGCCCGCACTACGCCCGGCTCGCCTACTCCAGTGCCACCGCCCCGGAGACCCCGCCGACCCCGCGGACGGGCCCCGACAACCACTTGGCCCTGCTCGCCCCGGACGGCACTCCCTCCCCGCGCGGCCGCATCCACCCCCTGGGCGCCGAGGGCAGCCGCGCCGCGTCCCGGTACGGCGGCGACGCGGGCCGTATCGAGACGGTCAGCATGGTGCACGGCCCCTGGGAGGTGCGGGTCCACCACGTCGACGCCCCGGCCGGCACGCCCGTACGGGAAGGGGGCTGGGCCGTGGCCGACGACGCCGGGCCGCCCACGGGGGAGTCGGGGCCCGGCCGGGCACTGGCCCGCCGCGCGGACGGACTGACCAGCGCGATCGTGGGCCTGCACGGCTGGGGCGAGGCGCCCGGCGCGGTCGTACGGGCCGTCGGGGCGAACGCGTGCGGACACCACTCCGCGACACCCGTACTGGAAGGGGTGCGCGGGAGCGGACCCGTCCTGGTCACCCTCGTCGTGCTCAGCGGCGACCCGCACACCCCGCACACCGGGGCGAGCGCGACGGTCGGCCCCGACGGGAACGTGGACCTCCGCTTCCCGGACGGCACCCGGGAGCGGGTCCGCCGGGCCGAACCGCCGTACGCGACAAGGCCTTTGCCACTTCCCCAGCAGTGACCCTCCAACGCCCCGACGGTCCGCCGGCGGACCGCTGAGCTTCTCCGCTCAGCGGTCGGCCAGCGTGATCGCCCGGTCCAGTTCCTGGAGGAACCCGTTGACCGTGGTCCGGTCGCGGACCGCCAGGCGCAGCCAGTCATCGTCCAGCCCCGGGAAGGTGTCACCGCGGCGGACGGCGAAGCCGAGGGTGCGCAGATGCCGACGTACGGCCGTCGCGCGCGGCAGCCGCATCAGCACGAACGGGCCCTCGGCGGGCTCCGCCACGACCAGCCCGTCGGGACCGAACTCCCGGAGCCCGGCGACCAGATGGGCCCGGTCGGCGGCGATCCGTACGGCCGCTTCGGCGGCCTCCGCCAGCGCCCGGTCCGACATACACGCCTCGGCCGCCGCGAGGGCCGGCGTCGACACCGGCCACAGGGGCTGCGCCCGCTCCAGTTCGTCGATCGTCTCGGGCGCGGCGAGAACGTACCCGATCCGCAGCCCGGCCAGCCCCCAGGTCTTGGTGAGACTGCGCAGCACGACGAGGCCGGGCACGTACGTCCGCCCGGCCAGCGCCTCGCGCTCACCCGGCACCGCGTCCATGAACGCCTCGTCGACCACCAACGTCCGCCCGGGACGGGCGAGTCGGGCGATCGAGGCCGCCGGGTGCAGCACCGATGTCGGGTTGGTCGGGTTGCCGATCACGACGAGGTCCGCGTCCTCCGGTACGGCCGCCGGGTCCAGCCGGAAGCCGTCCGCCTCCCGCAGCAGCACCCGGTCCACGCTGTGCCCGGCGTCCCGCAGCGCGGCCTCCGGCTCCGTGAACTGCGGGTGCACGACCACCGGCCGACGGACCTTCAGGGCCCGCGCGAGCAGCACGAAGGCCTCGGCGGCGCCCGCCGTCAGCAGTACCCGGTCCACCGGCAGCCCGTGCCGGGCCGCCACCGCCGCCCGCGCGGAACGCCCGTCCGGATACGCGGCCAGCCCGGTCAGCGACCCGGCGATCCGCTCCCGCAGCCAGGCGGGCGGTGTGCCGGTCCGCACGTTCACGGCGAGGTCGATGAGCCCCGCCCCGTCGTCCCGCACCTCGGCGTCACCGTGATGCCGCAGATCGTGCTTGCTTCTGGAGCCGGATTCAGTGTGCATGGGAGTGCGTGTGTCCCCAGTGGTGATGATCGTGATCGTGGTGCCCGTCGTCGTCCGGGCGGCCGTGCGGCTGCCGCGGCAGCCCTGCGACGCGGTTCATGTGCGGGTCGCCCTCCAGCGCCTCCCGGTACCGCTCCACGATCAGATCGAGCAGCTCCGGTTCCGGTCCGATGACATCGGCCGACCGTACCCCGATCTCCGGGCGAGCGGCAGCCCAGCCCTCGGTCTGCTGCCGCACCCGGTCCGCCGGTACGCCGCCGAGCGGGAAGTACGGCAGCACGACGATCCGCCGCGCGCCCAGCCGCACACACCGGTCGAGCCCGCTGGGCACATCCGGCGCCGCCAGCGACACGAACGCCGTCTCCACGCCCCCGTACCCGCGCCCCTCCCACAGCAGCCGGGCCGCCCGGTGCACCTCGGCGTTGGCCTCGGGGTCGTGGGAACCGTGCCCGACGAGCAGCACGGTCACATCGGCCCGGTCGCCCGGCGTACGCGGCGCGCCCGACCCCAGCGCCTCCTCCACCCGCCGCTCCAGCAGACGCAGCAGCGCGGGGCGCGGGCCCGGGGGCCGGCCGAGACCGTACGACACCTCCGGGTGCCGCTCCCGCACCCGGGCCAGCGCCTCCTCGACATCCGCCTCCGCGCGCCCGGCGGCCTCCCATGTCAACGGGACCACGACGAACCGCCGCACCCCCCGCTCCACCAACCCGGCCACAGCCTCCCCCGGCCCCGGCCCGAACGGCTCGACGAAACCACCCCCGACGGGCAGCCCGGGGTGACGGCTCCCCACCTCACGCAGTAAGTCGCGCAAGGCCTCGGCCCCGGCGTCGTCCCGGGTGCCATGACCGGCGATGAGCAGGGCGGGCGGCGGGGTGGTCACGATGTCTCCTCAAGGGCGAAGGGTTGGTGCTGCTGGGGGTGGGGTCGGGGCCACTGTGTCTCGACGATCATCATGCCGGTCGCCGCGCGACCGCACACGTCACCCTCCCCGCCCGCCCGTCCACCGGCTCCGACTTCCGCTTCGGCACGAGCAGTTCACCCCCACCCACGAGCGCGGCGGCCTCCGCGACGGACGCCGTCCCGACGGCCCCCAGCACCGCACCGGAGGGATTGGGCACCTTCACGGCCGCCAACTCCCCGGCGGGCCAACCCACCAGGGGAACCCCGAGCCGCTCGGCGGCCTGAACAAGCCCGGGTTCACCGGCCTTGGCATCGACGGTGGCCAACGCGACGACAGCCCCGACCGCCAGCCCGGCCTCCCGCAGCACCCGTTCGACCAGCCCGAGAACCTCCGTCACCGACACCCCCGTAGAGGCGCCCACACCAACAACGAGCGCCTCGGAAACACGCTCAGCCACAGCCGCGCCCCCTTCTTGAGGGCGCGGGGAACTGCGCGACAAGCCCCCACTCACCCGCACTCAAAAACACGACCCCCACTCCCACACCACCCCGGGGCGCCGCAAACACAACGCCCACCTCATCCGGTACCAAAGACGCATGGCGCTCCTCGTGGCACTCGGCGCATTCCTGATGACCCTCCTCGGCGGCTGGACGGCCCAACGCGTGACGGACCGCCGTCACCTCGTACTGGGCCTGGCCGGCGGCCTGATGCTGGGCGTCGTCGGCCTCGACCTGCTCCCCGAGGCCCTGGAGGCCGCCGGCGACGAGGTCTTCGGCGTCCCCGCCGCCCTGCTGCTGTTCGTCGCCGGATTCCTCCTGGCCCACCTCGTGGAACGCCTGCTGGCCGCCCGCCAGGCGGCACACGGCGCGGAGGAACACAACGGCCGTACGCCCCAGGTGGGCCTGACGGCCGCCGCCGCGATGGTCGGACACAGCGCCATGGACGGCGTAGCCATCGGCGCGGCCTTCCAGATCGGCGAGGGCATGGGCATCGCCGTCGCGCTCGCGGTGATCGCCCACGACTTCGCGGACGGTTTCAACACGTACACCCTCACCAGCGTGTACGGCAACGCCCGCCGCCGTGCGCTGGCGATGCTGTTCGCGGACGCGGCGGCCCCGGTGGTGGGCGCCGCCTCCACCCTGCTGTTCACGATCCCGGAGGGCCCCCTCGGCTGCTACCTCGGCTTCTTCGGCGGCGCGCTGCTCTACCTCGCCGCCGCCGAGATCCTCCCCGAGGCCCACCACGAACACCCGGCCCGCTCCACCCTGCTGTGCACGATCGCCGGGGCGGCCTTCATCTGGCTGGTGGTGGGGGTGGCGGAGTGAACGTGGCGGCCGTCCGCTCATGACGTCGTCGTCCGGCATCTCTCCACGAACCGCCGCGCGACCCCCGGCTCCGCCGCCCAGTGCGTATGCAGATAACTCGCGTGCACCCCACGCTGTACGAACCCCTCGACACGCGGGGGAGGAGTCCGTATCCCCCAGGCGGGAGCCGCCCCGGCCCCGGGTTCGACGACCGTCCGATGGAATTCGTGGGCCCGCATCCGGGTCCCGGCCGACGCGAGCACACTGTCGGTGACGGCCACGGCGTCCCGGTAGCCGAGGGTCAGCCGCTCGTCCATCCGGGCCGTCGCGTCGAGCACCCCGCACATGGGCCGCCCGTCCAGCTCCCGGCACAGATAGAGCAGCCCGGCGCACTCGGCGGCCACCGGAGCCCCGCCGAACGCCAGCTCGGCGACCGCCTTCCGCAGCGGCTCGTTGGCGGACAGCTCGGCGGCGTACATCTCGGGGAAGCCGCCGCCGATCACCAACCCGCGTGTTCCGTCGGGCAGTTGCTCGTCCCGCAGCGGATCGAAGACGACGACCTCGGCACCTGCGGCCGTCAGCAGCTCGGCGTGCTCGGCGTAGGAGAACGTGAACGCGGGCCCACCGGCCACCGCGACCACCTCCCGCCGCCCCGCCGTCGCGACCACCGGCGGCTCCCACGCCGTACCCGACAGCGGCCCGGCGGTCCGGGCGAGCGCGACCAGCGCCTCCAGATCGCACCCGGCGCGCACCTGCGCGGCCATCGCCGCCACGGCCTCCACCGCCGCCGTCTGCCGCTCGGCGACCGGTACCAGCCCCAGATGCCGGGACGGCGTGTCCACCTGCGGCGCCCGCCGCAGCACCCCCAGCACGGGTACCCCGGTCGACTCCAGGGCGTCCCGCAGCAGTTCCTCGTGCCGGTCGGAGGCGACCTTGTTGAGGATCACGCCCCCCATCCGCACCTCGGGGTCCCAGGAGGCGAACCCGTGCACCAGCGCCGCCACCGACCGCGACTGCGACGACGCGTCCACCACCAGCACCACCGGCGCCCGCAGCAGCTTCGCCACATGCGCGGTCGACGCCAGCTCGCCCTGCCCCGAGGCCCCGTCGTACAGCCCCATCACACCCTCGACCACGGCGATGTCGCAGCCGTGCGCCCCGTGCGCGAACAACGGCGCGACCAGCTCGGGCCCGCACAGATACGCGTCGAGGTTCCGCCCCACCCGCCCGCTGGCGAGCGCGTGGTACCCGGGGTCGATGTAGTCCGGCCCCACCTTGTGCGGGGACACGGCGAGCCCCCGCTCGGTGAGCGCGGCCATCAGCCCCGTCGCCACGGTGGTCTTGCCGCTGCGCGACGCGGGCGCGGCGATCACCAGCCGGGGCACGGAGGGCAGGGGAGGGGAGGAGGAGGGGGAGGGGGAGGCGGAGACCGCGGAAGCGAGAGACGTCACGATGTCACCACTCGATGCCCCGCTGGCCCTTCTGGCCCGCGTCCATGGGGTGCTTGACCTTCGACATGTCCGTCACCAGGTCCGCGAAGTCCACGAGCTTCTCCGGCGCGTTCCGCCCGGTGATCACCACATGCTGGGTCCCCGGCCGGTTCCGCAGCACGTCGATCACCTCGTCGGTGTCGATCCACCCCCAGTGCAGCGGGTACGCGAACTCGTCGAGCACATACAGCTTGTACGTCTCGGCCGCCAGGTCCCGCTTGACCTGCTCCCAGCCCTCCCGGGCCTTGTCCTCGTTGTCCATCTGCCCATCGCGCTGCACCCACGACCAGCCCTCGCCCATCTTGTGCCAGTCCACGGACCCGCCCTCCCCGGACGCCCCGAGCACCCGCAGCGCGTTCTCCTCGCCGACCTTCCACTTCGCCGACTTGACGAACTGGAACACCCCGATCGGCCACCCCTGGTTCCAGGCCCGCAGCGCGAGCCCGAACGCGGCGGTCGACTTGCCCTTGCCGATGCCCGTGTGCACGAACACCAGCGGACGGTTGCGACGCTGACGGGTCGTCATCCCGTCGTCCGGTACGACACTCGGCTGTCCCTGCGGCATTAAGCGGCCCTCCTCGAAGTCCCCTGCGATCCCTGCGATCCCTGCGTGCCGTGAGCCCTCTGCGTGCCCTGCACATCCCGCACCAGCCCGGCGATGGAGTCCGCGCGCAGCTCGTCCAACGTCACCGCCGTACCGCCCAGTTCACCCGCGAGCCGCCCGGCGAGGCCGAGCCGGACATGGCCCGACTCGCAGTCCACGACCACGGACGCGTGGCCCTCGGCCGCGAACAGCCGCGCCGCCCGCCCGGCGAGCGCCACCGGCTCCGGCCCGCCGGTCGCCCGGCCGTCCGTCACCACGACGACCAGCGGCCGGCGCGCGGGGTCCCGCAGCCGCTCCACCCGCAACACGTCGTGCGCCTTGAGCAACCCGGCCGCGAGCGGCGTCCGCCCGCCCGTCGGCAGCGACTCCAGCCGGGCCGCCGCCGCGTCCACCGACGAGGTCGGCGGCAGTGCTACCTCGGCGGCCGATCCCCGGAAGGTCACCAGCCCCACCTTGTCCCGCCGCTGGTAGGCGTCCAGCAGCAGCGACAGCACCGCGCCCTTCACGGCACTCATCCGCTGCCGCGCCGCCATCGACCCGGAGGCGTCGACCACGAACAGCACGAGGTTCCCCTCACGCCCCTCCCGAGTCGCCTGCCGCAGATCGTCCCGCCGGACAACCAGCCCCGGCCCGGAGCGTCCCCGGGTGCGCTGGTGCGGCGCGGCGGCCTGCACGGTCGCCGCCAGATGCAGCTTGGTCAGCGTGCCACGCGGCCTGCGCGCCCCGGTCGTACGCCCGTGCTCGGTCCGCGCCCGCGAACGCCGCCCGGCGGCACCCTCCCCGAGCCCCGGCACACTCAGCACCTTGGTACGAAAGGGCTCGGCGGCTTGTACGGCGGACTGCTCCCCGGCGGGCGCGGGCGCCTGCGCCGGCACACCCTCCCCGGACTCGGGCTGAGCAGCGCCGTCGCCGCCCTGCGGCCCCTCGGGCTCCGGAGCAGGCGGCTGCCCACCACCACCGGGTCCCTCGGGACCGGGGTCGGGATCGTCGTCCTCCGGGCCGCCGTCCTGTGGATCGTTCGAGTTCCGCGGCGGCTCCGCGAACTCCTCCAGCGTCTCGTCGAGCTTGTCCTCGTCGAGACCGGGCGCGTCGAAGGGATTCCGCCGCCGCCGGTGCGGCAGCGCGAGCAGCGCGGCCTGCCGCACATCCTCCGCGAGCACCTCGTCCCGCCCCGCCCACGCGGCCAGCGCCGTCGCCGTCCGGGCCATCACGATGTCGGCCCGCATCCCGTCCACCTCGAAGGCCGCACAGGTCGCCGCGATCTGCAACAGCGCCCCGTCACCCAGCACCACCGACGGCAGCAACTCCCGTGCCGCGACGACCCGTTGCCGTACGCCGGCCTCCTCGGCCGCCCAACGGGCCGCGAAACCCGCCGGATCGTCGTCATAGGCGAGCCGCCGCCGGACGACCTCCACCCGCTGGTCCGGCTCCCGCGAGGCCGCGACCTCCACGGTCAGCCCGAACCGGTCGAGGAGTTGGGGCCGCAGCTCGCCCTCCTCGGGGTTCATCGTGCCGACGAGCAGGAACCGCGCGGCGTGCCGTACGGAGACGCCCTCGCGCTCCACGTACGAGGCACCCATCGCGGCGGCGTCCAGCAGCAGGTCGACGAGGTGGTCGTGGAGGAGGTTGACCTCGTCGACGTAGAGGATGCCCCGGTGCGCGTCCGCGAGCAGGCCGGGCTCGAAGGCCTTCACGCCCTCGGAGAGCGCCCGTTCGATGTCGAGGGCGCCGACGAGCCGGTCCTCCGAGGCCCCGACCGGCAGCTCGACCATGCGCGAGGGCCGCGTCTCGAACGCCGGCTCGTGCGGCCCGTCCGGACACGCGGGGTCCGGCTTCAGCGGATCACACGAGAACCGGCACCCGACGACGACCTCCACCTCCGGCAACAGCGCCGCGAGCGCCCGCACGGCGGTGCTCTTCGCGGTGCCCTTCTCGCCGCGCACGAGCACACCGCCGATGCGCGGGGAGATGGCGTTGAGAAGCAGAGCGAGTTGCAGGTCGCCCTGCCCGACGACGGCGGTGAAGGGGAAGTGCGTGCTCACGCGGTGGTCCCTCCTAGAGGTGAACAAATGAGACGACTGCGGACCGGCGGGATGAAGAGCACGGGGCGCAGCCCCTGCTCTTCAGGGGCGCGGGGCTGTGACATCTGCGGCTCCGCCGCGTGGGCGCGAGAAGCCCCACCGGCCCGCGGAAGAAGCTCCCTCCCCCGGCGGGGAAGACCCGGCGCCCTCATCCCGGCGCCCCCGGCGGCACGAACGGCAGCCCCGCCGGCGCCCCCGACTCGATGAGCCGCCACAGCGCATCCGTGTCCGCGTGCTCCTCGATCAGATCGCCGAGCCGGTCCAACTGCTCCTCGCGCAGCGCGGCGAACGACGTGTCCGGGGCCGGTACGAACCGCCGCCCCGACGCGGCTGCCACCTCACGCAGAAAGGCCCGCCGGAACCCGTCCGACTCCAGCGACCCGTGCCAGTGCGTGCCCCAGGTCTGCCCGACCCGGCACCCGTCCAAGAAGGCTTCCCCGCCCAGGACTTCGGCGACCCCGTGATGGATCTCGTACCCCTCGACCCGCTCCCCGAGGGCCTCACCCACGGGCCGGGTGAGCGTCTTCTCCTCGGCGAACCGCACCCGGACGGGAAGGACGCCCAGCCCCGCCACCCGCCCCCGCCGGCTCTCGACCTCGTCCTCGATCCGCTCCCCGAGCACCTGGAACCCGCCGCAGATCCCCAGCACCGGCCGCCCTTCCGCCGCACGCCGCACGAGCGCGTCGGCGAGCCCGCGTTCCCGCAGCCACTCCAGCGCCCGAACGGTGCCCCGGGTGCCGGGGACGACGACGAGGTCGGCGTCGGCCAGTTCCTCGGCCCGGTCCACGAACCGCACCACGACACCGGGTTCGGCGGCGAGCGCGTCCACATCGGTGAAGTTGGACATCAGCGGCACCGCGCACACGGCGACCCGCAGCACGTCCTCCCCGACGGGCGGCGCGACGTTCGACTCCCGGACGGTCCCGCGCAGCGAGACCCGCAGCCCGTCCTCCTCGTCGATCCCGAGCCCGTGCCGGAACGGCAGCACCCCGTACGTCCGCCGCCCGGTCAGCCCGTGCAGCATGTCGAGCCCCGGCTCCAGCAGGGTGACGTCCCCGCGGAACTTGTTGACGAGGAACCCGGCGACGAGGGCCTGATCCTCGGGGGAGAGCAGCGCGACGGTCCCGAAGAACGACGCGAAGACCCCACCCCGGTCGATGTCGCCGACCACGAGCACGGGCAGCCCGGCGTTGCGGGCGATCCCCATGTTGACGATGTCGGTGCGCCGGAGATTGATCTCGGCGGGCGAACCGGCCCCCTCACAGATCACCGCGTCATACGTGCCCCGCAACTCGGCGAGACACTCCAACACGGTCCCGAGCAGCCGCTGTTGCCGCCCCCCGTGATAGCCGCGCGCACTCATCTCGCCCACGGGCTTCCCGAGCAGCACGACCTGGCTGCTGCGCTCGCCCCCGGGCTTCAGCAGTACCGGGTTCATCAGCGCGCTGGGCTCCACCCGGCAGGCCTGCGCCTGCATGGCCTGGGCCCGCCCGATCTCGGCGCCCTCCTTCGTCACGAAGGAGTTCAGCGACATGTTCTGCGCCTTGAACGGCGCGACCTTCACCCCCTGCCGCACCAGCCACCGGCAGATCCCGGCGGTGACCACACTCTTCCCCGCGTCGGAGGTGGTCCCGGCGACCAACAGCCCACCGCTCATCCCTGACTCCCCAACCGCCTCAAGACCCGTCCCCGCAGCACCGAGGCCCCCGCACCGACCCCGAGCGCCAGCCACCCGACCCGCCGGGACAGCCGAACGGCCCGCTCGATGTCCTCCACGGCGACCGCCCGCCCCTCCCCATTCAGCACGGGCCGATGCTCGACCCGCCCCCCGTACGACAACGTGCCCCCCAGACGCACTCCGAGCGCCCCCGCGAACGACGCCTCCACCGGCCCCGCGTTGGGACTCGGATGCTTCCCCGCGTCGGCCCGCCAGGCCCGTACGGCTCCCCGGGCGTCCCCACCGGAGGCCGCGGCCAGCACGGCCGTCAGCCGGGCACCCGGCCACCCCGCGACATCGTCCAGCCGCGCGGAGGCCCAGCCGTAGCGCCGGTACCGCTCCGACCGATGCCCGACCATGGCGTCCAGCGTGTTGACGGCCCGGAACCCCACGAGTCCCGGCACCCCGCCCACGGCCCCCCACACGAGCGCCCCCACCACCGCGTCGGACGTGTTCTCGGCGACGGACTCCACGACGGCCCGCGCGATCCCGTCCGCGTCCAGCGCCTGGGGATCCCGCCCGCACAGATGGGGCAACCGCGCCCGCGCGCCCTCGACATCACCCGTTTCGAGGGACCGTCCGACGGCCCGCGCCTCCCGCCCGAGCGAGGTCCCCCCGACGACGGCCCAGGTGGCGGCGGCGGTCAACGCGACGGAGGCCGCGCGCGACGGCCGTACGGCAGCGGCGGCTACGGCGCCCAGCGCCACGGCGCCGCCCGCGCACACCGCGGTGTGCAGCGCGCCCCACCCACGGTGGTCCCGCCACAACACCCGCTCCACGGCACCGGCGGCCCGCCCGAACGCGGCGACCGGATGCCCCCGGCGCGGATCGCCGAGCAGCAGATCACCGAGGAGTCCAGCGGCGGCGCCGTACGCGAAGACGCGATCGGCACGCACCGGTTCAGCCGTTCACGGGGTCGGGCAGGGACCGGGCACGGGGCTTCGACGGGCAGCCGCGCAGGGCGCACATGGCGTTGTGTCCTCACTCAGGGTGTCCACGCCCTGGTTCGACGAGACCGACGGCGAGAGTTCCTGGCTCCCGGGAGGCACTTCGACCTGCTTCCCGGTGACAGTGGCGGGACCGCGCCGGACTCGCACCGGCTTCCTCTTCTGCCGTCGTACATGGCCCCGGCAGTCCACCACGCCCCTTCGAGACCCGTCAACTTGCTGTTGACCTGCGACGCAACGGTGTGCCGAGCCCCACACCGCCGGTCGTGACGGGTGGGGGTCAGGAGCACCGGGAATCGTGACGCGCTGCTCGTCTTCCGCTACGCGGTGTGCTGTGGTTGTCTGGCGGGGCTTGTGGACCCGGGAGCGGGCGGATCGTGAAGATCCGCTCGGGGGACGGGAGGTGCACACATGGAAGAGCGAGCGAGGGAGACCGCCTCGGCGTGCCTGCGGCAGCCGGGTCTCTGGCGGGAACGGGTGACGGCGGCCGCTCCACTGGCGCTGTTCTGCTCCGTGATGGGCGTGCTGTCCGTCGGAGTGGGCGCCCTGGCCGCGCTGTTGGTGCCGGGCGGTGAGGTGCGTGCCCTGGTCTGGCTGGTGGTGACCGTGCTCGGCGCCGCCGGAGCCGGCCTGTGGTGGGGGCTGACCCCCGTCACGGAACGGCTCCGGGTTCTTAACCGGGCGCTGGGGGTGGCGCGGCCCCGAAGGCCGCACCACCGCTGACCAGCACTGACCACCGTGACGGGGTCGTGGGTTCTCCGGTCTCCCGTTTCCGGTCTCCGGTCTCCGGTCTCCCGTCTCGGGTTTCCGGTCTCAGGTCATGATCAGGGAGATGCCGTACGCCACCGCCGCCGCGCACAGTGCGAAGCACGCGTACGCCCCGGTGGTCGCGAGGGCCACCGAGTCGCCCCGGGTCGACGCCTGTTCCCGCTTGGAGAGGCCGACGATGCCCAGGGTGAAGAGGCCGACGAGGGCCACGGTGACCACGAGGCTGACTCCGAAGACGGAGCCGAGGGCTGCCCAGTCGATGTGCATGGTGGTGATCTTCCTCAGGGTCGCGGGGCTCAGACGGCGGGCGTCGGCGCGGACGAGTTCGCCGAGGCCGTCGTCTCGGCGGCGGGGGCGGGTGCCGGGATGGTCGCCGACAGGTCCTCGGCCACGGTGCCGGCCACCGGCGGCGTCACGGCGGCGATGGCCGTGGTCACCACCCCGGGCGGCTCCTCGGTGTCGTTGACGTTCGTGTGGTCGACGACCTCACGGCGCGAGACCATCCAGATCGCGGCACTGGAGGCCACGAGGAAGACCGCGACGACGGCCGTGCCCCAGCTGCCGAACGACGTGACCCACTCGGCGAGCGCCGCGACCAGCGCGGCGGCCGGCAGGGTCAGCCCCCACGCCACGAACATCCGGGTCGCGGTGGACCAGCGGACCACCCCGCCCTTGCGGCCGAGGCCCGCGCCCATCACGGCACCGGAGACCGAGTGCGTGGTGGAGAGCGAGAAACCGAGGTGCGAGGAGGCCAGGATGACCGTCGCCGCACTGGTCTGGGCGGCGAAGCCCTGCTGCGGCTGAAGGTCGGTCAGGCCCTTGCCCATGGTGCGGATGATGCGCCAGCCGCCCAGGTAGGTGCCGAGGGCGATGGCGGCGCCGGCGGAGACGATGACCCACACCGGCGGGTCGGAGTCGGGCGCGAGGGCGCCGCCGGCCACCAGGGCGAGGGTGATGATGCCCATCGTCTTCTGGGCGTCGTTGGTGCCGTGGGCCAGCGAGACCAGACCGGCGGAGGCGATCTGCCCGGCGCGGTAGCCCTTGCCGGCGGCCTTCTCGCTGGTGTGCCGCCCCAGCCTGTACGTCAGCTTGGTGGCGAGCATCGCCGCGATGCCCGCGACCAGCGGGGCCGCGACGGCGGGGATCAGCACCTTGGTGACGAGCACGTCGCCGTGGACCGCGCCCACGCCGACCGAGGCGATCGTGGCGCCGATGAGGCCGCCCATCAGGGCGTGCGAGGAGCTGGAGGGGAGCCCGACCAGCCAGGTCAACAGGTTCCAGAGGATGGCGCCGACGAGCGCCGCGAAGATGACCTCTGGCTGTATGCCGGACTCGTCGACGAGCCCCTTGGAGATGGTGTTGGCGACCTCTATGGACAGGAACGCGCCGACAAGGTTGAGCACGGCGGACATGGCCACCGCGACCTTGGGCTTCATCGCGCCGGTCGAGATGGTCGTGGCCATCGCGTTGGCGGTGTCGTGGAAACCGTTCGTAAAATCGAACGCAAGCGCGGTGATGACCACGATCGCGAGGATCAGCGAGAAGTTTTCCATTTACCCAGGCTTCTTTCGGACGTCATTGGCACGAGGACCGTAGGCAACCTGGGTGAACGGAAGATGAACTGGGGTGGGCGTGGGGGTGTAGTGGTTGAGGGCGGGTCTCTGCTACCCCTCCGCGAACTCCTTCAGCCTGCCCATTGACCCGTTGAAGAGATTCTGGTCACCCGGCAGGCTGCCGCTGCCGTTGTCGTACTGCCAGATCGTCCAGAACGTCCACCCCGCCGGAAGCTCTCCCGCCCCCGAGGAGTCGTACCGGGCCAGCCACAGCGCGTGGTTCGCGCCGAAGGCCGCGCTGTTGCCGGTGCAGGTCTTCCACCAGTGGGTGGTCGTGTAGATCACCGGACGGCGGCCCGTGAGGCGCTTGACCTCGTCGCTGAACGACGTGATCCAGCCGACCATCCTGCTGTTGCTCAGGCCGTAACACTTCTTCTTCTTGTCGTACGGGTTGTACTCGATGTCGAGCGCCGGAGGCAGCGTCCGGCCGTCCGCGCGCCAGTCGCCGCCGTTGTCGACGAAGTGGCGGGCCTGGGCCTTGCCGGACGACGAGTTCGGCACCGCGAAGTGGTACGCGCCACGGATCAGGCCCGCCTCGCCCGAGCCGTTGTACTGCTGGGCGAAGTACGGGTTGCGGTAGGTGGTGGACTCGGTCGCCTTGACGTAGACGAACCTGGCGCCCTTCGCCTTCGCGCTCGACCAGTTCACCTTCTTCTGGTGCGAGGAGACGTCGTGCCCCTTCGGCTTGGCGGCGGCGGAGACGGGGAGCTCCACGAGAGTGGTCCCCCCTAGGGCGAGCGCCGCGACCGAGGCGGCGAACACGCGGTGGCGACGGCGGAACGGCTTGTGGGCGCGATCCATGGTTCCCCCCGGAATGGCGACTTGTGCGACAAAACACCCGGAGGTTACTGGAAGGTCGCCGTATCGCGGTCGATCACCGGCCAATCGCCAACTCCGGGCGATGTATGCGTATATGGGCTCTTCCGAAGGCCCGCGTCCGCCCCTACAGTGCCCACTCCCGGCACCCGCCGGCCCCCTCCGCCTGGCAGGATCACCGCATGGCTGAGCAGCGGCGCGACACCGGGGACGAGCGGGACGCGGGTGAGGACGCGCGGGGTTCGCGAAATGTACGGCGGCGGGACGTGCCGGACGAGGTGGCGCGGGCGTGGGACGACCTGGTCGGGACGGCCCGCCGGACGGTGGCCGACGGTCTGGTCGTCGGCACCTCCGGCAATGTGTCCGTACGCGTCGGGGAGACGGTCCTGGTCACACCGACGGGCGTGCCGTACGACCGACTGACCCCGGAGGACGTGACGGGCGTCGACCTCTCCGGCCGGCAGGTCCTCGGCACGCTCCGGCCGACCAGCGAACTCCCCATGCATCTGGCTATCTACGCCACCACCGACGCCCGGGCCGTCGTCCACACCCACGCGGTCCACGCGACGGCCGTCTCCACCCTCGTGAGCGAGCTGCCGCTGATCCACTACATGTCCGCGGCCCTCGGCGGACCCGTCCGCGTCGCCCCCTACGCGACCTACGGCACGGCCGAGTTGGCCGAGAACATGCTCCGCGCTTTGACAGAGCGCACCGGCTGTCTCCTCCAGAACCACGGCACGATCACGTACGGAAGCACCCTCTCCGAGGCCTACGACCGCACGGCCCAGCTCGAATGGATGTGCCACGTCTGGCTGACGGCATCCTCCGCCCCGGGCCTCACCCCACACCTGCTCACCCCCGACCAGGTGGCACGGGCGGGCGAGCGGCTCCGAGGATACGGCCAGCCGAAGTAGCCCCACCCACCCGGCCTTCCGCCCGGCCCCCGTCCGGCTCTCCGTCCGGGCCTCCGTCCGGCCCCCGTCCGGGCCTCCGCCCGGCCCCCGTCCGGGCCTCCGTCCGGGCCCCCGTCCGGCTCTCCGTCCGGGCCTCCGTCCGGCCCCCGTCCGGTCCTCTGCCCGGCCGTCCGCCCGGTCCTCTGCCCGGCTTTCCGCCCGGCCTTCCACCCGGCCCTCTGCCCAAGCCCCCGCCCGGCCTTCTGCCGGGCCCCCGCCCGGCTTTCCGCCTGGCCCTCTGCCCGGGCCCCCGCCCGGCCTTCCGTCCGGCCTTCTGCCTGGGCCCCGCCCCGGCTTTCTGCCCGGCCCCCGCCCGGCCCCCGCCCGGCCTTCCGTTCGGCCTTCCGCCCGGACCCCTGTCCCGGCCCCCCGCCCGGCCCCCCGTCCCGGCCCCGGAGGGCGACCCCGGTCCCGTATGCGCCCCTCCGTGCGCCGGGCCGCGCCGGTCACTCCTGCGCGGTCCACCCCTGGGCCCCCGCCCACTGGCCCCCGGACGGGTCCGCCAGGACACTGGGACGCGTGGGTGCAGTCAAAGCAGCAGTCGTGGCCGTCGGGGTCGCGTTCGCGGCCGGGGCGGCCAGTGTCGCCGCGGGCCGGCTGGCGAGCGATGTCGCGTTGAAGGCGCCGCCGGGCGAACCCCTGCCCACCGAACCCCGGCTGACCGTGCACTCCACCGCCGCCGGCCGCATCGCCCTGACCCGCGCCTTCGCCTCCCGGCGCCCCGGCGTCTACGGCCTCACCGGCAACGGCTCCCACGCCGTCGTCGGCACCGTCCTCGACGGCGCCCCGCACGCCCCCGACGCCGTCGTCCGCCGCCTGGAACGCGTCACCCACGGCACCCTGGAGCCCGGCGACAAGGTGCGGCTCACCCCCGCACTCCACCTCGGCGACCCGCGCACCGCACTCGGCCTCGACCACGAGGACGTCGAGATCCCCGGCGAACTCGGCACCCTGCCCGCCTGGTTCGTGCCCGCGGCCCGGGACACCTGGGTGATCGCCGTGCACGGCCTCGGCGCCACCCGCGCCCACACCATGAACGTCATGGAGTTCCTGCACCACCACCGCTTCCCGGTGCTCGCCCCCGCCTACCGCGGCGACCCGGGCGCCCCCCGCTCCCCGGACGGCCTGAACCACCTCGGCGAGACCGAGTGGCGCGACGTCGACGCCGCCCTCAGGTACGCCGTCCGGTCCGGCGCCGAGCGGATCGTCCTGCTCGGCTGGTCCACCGGCGCCACCATGGCCCTGCGCGCCACCACGCACTCCGCGCTGCGCGACCGCGTCGCCGGACTCGTCCTGGACTCCCCGGTCCTCGACTGGCCGGCCACCCTGCGCGCCCTCGCCGCCGCCCGCCGCACCCCCGGCGCCCTGCTGCCCCTCGCCGTCCGCGCCGCCCAGGGCCGTACGGGACTGCGCGCCGCCCCCGCCGGCCAGGACACCGACCCGCCGGGCCTCAGGACACCGACCCTGCTCTTCCACGGCCCCGAGGACACCGTCGCCCCCTGGGGCCCCTCCCGCCGCCTCGCCGCCCGCCGCCCCGACCGGGTCACCCTCCGCCCGGTCCGCCACGCCCCGCACGCCGCCATGTGGAACGCGGACCCCAAGGAGTACGAGGAGAGCCTGCGCCGCTTCCTGACACCGCTGATGTAAGCGCGTTCGGCCGGGCCCACCCCAGACAGGTACGACCCATTCCGTTTAGTGCCGAACCAAGATGATCCCCGCCGATGTCCCCCCGGAGGGACCCGTGCGTTGGCCACCCCTGTCGCCCGCTGTGACATTCCGTTTGGGTTTTCGGACCGTCAACCGGAAGACTGCCCCCGTGACGTCCCGTACCCCGCGCGACTCCAGGCTCCGCCTCGTCGGCCCCCGAACCCTGGCCGCCGCTCCCCGAGCAGCGGTGACCCAGCGCCGCCGACCGGCTCCCCGGCCCCCGGAAGGCACACCGCCGCCCGTGGAACTGGCCCGCATGGCCCGCGCCGTCCTGGCCGACGCGGCCCGCGTCGCCCACTGGGCCGATGCCGCCCTGCGCCCCGGCCGCGAGAGCGCGAGCCCCGACGGCCAGGGCACCCTCTCCGCCGCCACCGCCGAACGGGCCGCCGACGACCTGGGGCTGACCCCGGATCAGGTCCGCCACGACTGGGACACGGCCCGACTGGCCGGCCTCGTCGAGGTGCACGGCGACAGCGCGCGCCCCGGCTGGCGCCTGCGCGCCTGGCACCGCGACGACAGCGCCGTACTGCGCGGCTGGGTCGCGTTCTTCGACGCCTGGTCCATCGCCTACCCCGAGCCCGAGGAGCGCGAGCCCGCGGCGGTCGCCGAGGTCGTCTCGGCCATGCCCCAGGTGCTCTCCTTCCTCCAGCTCTCCGCCGGTCCCGTCCCCGTGGAGCAGCTCCTCGACCTGCTGGAGCAACGGGTCACCGAACTGCGCACCGAACGCTGCGAGGTCCCTTATGGCCCGCAGCCGGAGCCCAGCCCCGAGCCCGCCGAGGACACCCCCCTCGCCCCCCTCCTCGACTGGTCGCTGCGCGCCCTCGCCTCCGTCGGCGCCCTCACCTACGGCGACGCCCAGGCCACCCTCACCCCGCTCGGCAGCTGGGCGGTCTGGGTCAAGCTGGAGCAGATCTGCGTCGCCGCGCAGAGCCCCGCCGGGAACATCGAGGTCTCCGCCGAGGACATGCTCCGAGGCTGCGCCCAGCTCCGCCCCAACGCGGCCCGCGCCGAGTACCGCGCCTGGCTCGCCGCCCGCCCCGTCGGCGGCGCCGTCACCGAGCTGATCGACGCCGCCCGCGGCGAGGACGCCCTCATCCGCGGCCTCGCCTTCGAGGCGCTGCGCGTCGTCGGCGCCCCCGCCGAGCCCGACGTCCGCACGGTCGCCGACGAGACCCCGCTGCGCCCCTACGCCCTGCTCTGGCTCGCCGAGCACGACGGCGCCGACCCCGAGGACGCCCACGAGGTCCTCACCCGCGAGGAGTCCACCTGGCTCTGGGTGGACACCGCCGCCGCCGTCGCCGACCACGGCGAGGCCCCGCTCCTCGTACGGCATCTGGAGTCCGCGGTGCAGCCCACCGTCCCCGCGCTGCTCGCCGAGGTCCGCGCGGTCGGCCACCCCCGCACCGTGCAGGTCCTGGTCGCGCTGGCCGCCGCCCACCCCGACCCGGCGCTCGCCAAGGCGGTCCGTCGCGCCGCCTTCCAGGTGCACACCGGAGGCAGCTGAACCAGGAGCTGGAGGGGGGCAGCCGGGAGGGCGTCAGGCGCCTATCTCGGGGGCGTACGTGCCGAAGCTCCACACATTGCCCTCGGCGTCCCGGGCCATGTAGTCCCGCGAGCCGTAGTCCTGGTCCGTCGGGGGCGTCAGGATCTCCACGCCGTGCTCCACGGCCCGCCGGTGGTGGGCGTCCACGTCGTCCACGACGATGTACACCCCGGCGGGCCCCGCGCCCTTCATCGCGCCGTCGAAGACGCTGCCGCTGCCCTTGGAACCGATCATCACCGCGCCGTTGCCCTGCGTCAGCTCGGCGTGCTGCACGATCCCGTCCTCGCCCTCGTACACCGACAGCTCGGTGAAGCCCAGCGCCTCCGTGAGCTGCCGGACGGCGGCCTTGGCGTCCGCGTACAGCAGCGTCGGATAGACGCTCGGACGTCCGTCGCTCCTGCCTGCCATACCGATCACGACCTCTCTGTCGTCCGGAACACGACTTGCTGCCCAGTTTTGCACCGGCCACCGACAACGCCCCGCCGAACCGGTGACCGAGACCACGTGATCCCTTGTCATACGGGCGGAAAACCGCTTGCTGCCCCCAGTTAGAATCGGCCCATGGCCATTCTCCTCGCGCATTAGACGGCGGGAACGTCCTCAGCCGCCCACCCGCCACCCCGATCCGCCCTGGAGTCTGTCCGTGATCTCCGCCTCCGCCGTCGAGTTGCGCGCCGGCGCCCGCGTCCTCATCGAGTCCGCCACCTTCCGCATCGCCAAGGGCGACCGCATCGGCCTGGTCGGCCGCAACGGCGCCGGCAAGACCACCCTCACCAAGTGCCTGGCCGGTGAGGGCATCCCGGCCGGCGGCACCATCACCCGCTCCGGCGAGGTCGGCTACCTCCCCCAGGACCCCCGCACCGGCGACCTCGACGTCCTCGCCCGCGACCGCATCCTCTCCGCCCGCGGCCTCGACGTACTGATCCGCAAGATGCGCGAGAACGAGCAGCGCATCGCCAGCGGCAGCGGCGCCACCCGCGACAAGGCCCTGCGGCAGTACGAGCGCCAGGAGACGGAGTTCCTCACCAAGGGCGGCTACTCCGCCGAGGCCGAGGCCGCCACCATCGCCGCCGCGCTCAACCTGCCCGACCGGGTGCTCGGCCAGCCGCTGCACACCCTCTCCGGCGGTCAGCGCCGCCGTATCGAGCTGGCCCGGATCCTGTTCTCCGACGCGGACACCCTGCTCCTCGACGAGCCGACCAACCACCTCGACGCCGACTCGATCGTCTGGCTGCGGGACTACCTCAAGACCTACCGCGGCGGCTTCATCGTGATCTCCCACGACGTCGACCTGGTCGAGACGGTCGTCAACAAGGTGTTCTACCTGGACGCCAACCGCGCCGAGATCGATGTCTACAACATGGGCTGGAAGCTCTACCAGCAGCAGCGCGAGGCCGACGAGAAGCGCCGCAAGCGCGAGCGGCAGAACGCCGAGAAGAAGGCCGCCGCGCTGCATTCGCAGGCCGACAAGATGCGCGCCAAGGCCACCAAGACCGTCGCCGCGCAGAACATGGCCAAGCGCGCCGACCGGCTGCTGGCCGGCCTGGACGCCGTCCGGGTCTCCGACAAGGTCGCCAAGCTGCGCTTCCCCGAGCCCGCGCCCTGCGGCAAGACCCCGCTCACCGCCGAGGGCCTGTCGAAGTCGTACGGCTCGCTGGAGATCTTCACCGATGTCGACCTGGCCATCGACAAGGGCTCCCGGGTCGTCATCCTCGGCCTCAACGGCGCCGGTAAGACCACGCTGCTGCGCCTCCTCGGCGGCGTGGAGAAGCCCGACACCGGCGAGGTGATCGAGGGCCACGGCCTCAAGCTCGGCTACTACGCGCAGGAGCACGAGACCCTCGACCCCGAGCGCACGGTCCTGGAGAACATGCGCTCCGCCTCGCCCGACCTGGACCTGGTCGAGATCCGCAAGACGCTCGGCTCGTTCCTGTTCTCCGGCGACGACGTCGACAAGCCCGCCGGGGTCCTCTCCGGCGGTGAGAAGACCCGCCTCGCGCTCGCGACCCTGGTGGTCTCGTCCGCGAACGTCCTCCTCCTCGACGAACCGACCAACAACCTCGACCCCGCCAGCCGCGAGGAGATCCTCGGCGCGCTGCGCACCTACAAGGGCGCGGTCGTCCTCGTCACCCACGACGAGGGCGCGGTCGAGGCGCTCCAGCCGGAGCGGATCATCCTGCTGCCCGACGGCGTCGAGGACCTGTGGGGCGCCGACTACGCGGACCTCGTCGCGCTCGCCTGAGCCGGCCGACGCGACCGACAGCTTGATCGAATGGGTTGATCCACTGCGTATGGATCATTCGGCCCATCGGTGATCCATCATCTGTGTGAGATCTCCTCGTACCGAGGTGTGTCCTACATCGATTTCGCGGCCGAGTCCTTCCGTGCGAAGGGCTCGGCCGTCATGCGTCTCTGACCTGGCACTTCACAGAACAACCCGTTCGGGTGTACGGACACGAGCGGGCGGAATCACAGGTTCCACTCGTGGGGACGCGCTCCTGTCGTCAAAACCTTGTCGCACGGACCTTGCCGAATGGGTGGCCAACCCGCCCCGGAGGGGTGATCATGAGGAGACCAGAGCGCACTTCCCATGAGGAGGACCGGGTGGCCGAGACTCTGAAGAAGGGCAGCCGGGTTACCGGCGCCGCGCGCGACAAGCTCGCGGCAGACCTGAAGAAGAAGTACGACTCCGGTGCGAGCATTCGGGCACTGGCCGAGGAAACCGGCCGCTCGTATGGCTTCGTGCACCGGATGCTCAGCGAGTCGGGCGTCACGCTCCGAGGGCGTGGCGGCGCGACGCGGGGCAAGAAAGCCGCCTCGGCCTGACGCCGGGCGGCCATCGCCTTCGATGGTGGCCACCCGGTCGGTCGGCTGACCGACCGGGTGGTTACTGTGCAGTCACTTAGCATCGCTCCATCGCTCTGCTGACCGCACACATCGGAGGCGCCCCATGGCTTCGCTCGAACCGCTGCTCGACAAGGATGGCGTTCGGCTCACCGTCGACGATGTGATCGCCACGGTGACGCTGACCAATCCGGCCAAGCGCAACGCGCAGAGCCCCGCTCTGTGGCGGGCGCTCACCGAGGCCGGGCGGTCGGTGCCGGGCTCCGTCCGTGTGGTCGTGCTGCGTGCCGAGGGCAAATCGTTCTCCGCCGGGCTCAACCGGCAGATGTTCACGCCCGAAGGCATCGAAGGGGAGCCGTCGTTCATCGATCTCGCGCGCCGTGACGACGCCGGGCTCGATGCGACCATCGCCGAGTACCAGGAGGCGTTCACCTGGTGGCGGCGCAACGACATCGTGTCCATCGCCGCCGTGCAGGGACACGCCGTCGGTGCGGGCTTCCAGCTTGCCCTCGCCTGTGATCTGCGCGTCGTCGCCGACGACGTGCAGTTCGCCATGCTCGAAACCAGCCTCGGACTCGTGCCCGACCTCACCGGGACGCACCCGCTGGTGAGCCTCGTCGGCTACGCCCGCGCGCTGGAGATCTGCCTCACCGGCCGCTTCGTCCAGGCGGACGAGGCCCAGCGGGTCGGCCTCGCCAACCTCGCCGTGCCCGCCGACCAGCTCGACGACGCGGTACGGGACCTCGCCGCCGCACTGGTGACCGCCCCGAGGGACGCCGTGATCGAGACCAAGGCACTGCTACGGGGAGCCGCGGGCCGCTCGTACGACGACCAGCGATCGGCAGAGCGGGCAGCGCAGGCACGACGCCTACGGGACCTCGCGGGCATCGGGGAGTAGCCCGGACAACGGCGACCCGCCCACCCGCCGAGGTCCGCCCAGCCGCTGACGGCCAGCTGGTCCGCCTACCCGCTGACGGACGGCCGGTTCGCCTACCCGCTGACGGGGCAGCTGGTCCGCCCACCCGCTGACGAGCGGCCGGTCCGCTCACTCGCCGACGGGTGGCCGGTCCGGCTACCCGGCGACGGCCGTGACGAGTACCGCTACTGATGGGTGGTCCGGTAGGGCCTCACCCACCGTGGCGCGTACGGCGCGCGCCACCTCCAGGGCTTGCCCCTGCTCCGACACCGCCAGTTCCACGCGGACATGGCGACGGGGGAGGGCGGGCCCTGTCGTCACGGGGCCGGGGCGCCGGGGGAGCGCGGCCCCCGGGCCGAGGTGGACGGGGCCGCCGAGGGCGGAGGTCAGATACGCGACCCCGGGGACCGAGAGCGCCGCGGCGGCCGTACGGGAGACCTCGTCGTCGCCGGTCGGCACGGGAGCCCCGGCGGGCGCCGGTCGGGGCGCCGGCCCGGCGGGCGCCGGCTGGGTGGGATCCGGCCGGGCGGGCTGTGGCCCGGGAGCCGGAGGGGCCGTAGCCCCGTCTCCCTCCCCGCCCTCCCACAGATCCGTCACCCGAAGATCGATCTCCGTCACCCACAGCCCGAGCCGTTCCCCGGCCGTGGTGGCGAGGCCCGCGCGCAGCCGGGCCGCCACCGCGGGGAACGGCTCGGCGTCCGGACCCGCCAGGGCGGCGAAGCCGGCCGTGACGCGCAGCGGGCCGGGGGGCAGGGCGCTCGGGGGCGCGGGCACCGCCGGCTGCTCGCGCTCGTCGGGGGCGGCCCCGGCGCCGCCCGGGGAGATGCCGAGGGGCGCGGTGCCGACCGATGAGATGCGGAGCCGGCCGAGCCGCACCCCCGGCAGCGTCGCGGCACCCCGGCGCAGTACCGCCTCGGCCGCGGCCTCCGTGATCCACGCGCCGTCGTGCGGGCCGCCCAGGGGGAGCACTCGGCCGAGCCCGAGCTGCTGGCGTACCGCCTTCGTCCAACCGTCCGCCGTCATTTCTCCAGCGTGCCCCATCCCCGGCGCGCGGTGCCGCAACCGCGCTTACTGTGGGCTTGAGGGGGACGACCGGAAGGGACGTACGGCATGACTGACATGACGGAGCGGAACCGGACGGAGAAGCCCGACACCACCAGGGAGCCGGCGCAGGCCGGGCGGAAGCCCACCCGGCGCGGCGGCGGCGACCCGGCCGAGCGGGGGCGTACGACCATCGCCGACGGCGTCGTGGAGAAGATCGCCGGACTCGCCGCGCGCGAGGTGGTGGGTGTGCATGCCATGGGCAGCGGCCTGTCGCGGACCTTCGGGGCCGTACGGGATCGGGTGCCCGGCGGAGCCAAGTCCGTGACCCGGGGTGTGAAGGTCGAGGTCGGCGAGGTGCAGACCGCGCTGGACCTGGAGATCGTCGTCGACTACGGGGTGTCCATCAGCGACGTGGCCCGTGATGTGCGCGAGAACGTCGTCGCGGCCGTGCAGCGGATGACCGGCCTGGAGGTCGTCGAGGTGAACATCGCGGTCAGCGATGTGAAGCTGCCGGACGAGGAGGACGAGGAGCCGGACTCCCGGCTGCAGTGAACGATGGACGTCAGGAGTCCGACCTAGGAGCGCAGGATGAGCTTGGCCGTGATCGGGATGATCGCCGGGATGGCGCTGGGCTTCGCCGGGTACTTCGGCGGTTTCGGGGCCTTTCTGCTGGTGGCCGCGCTGGGCGCCGTCGGCTTCGTCGTCGGCCGGTTCCTGGAGGGGGACCTGGAGCTGGGCGACTTCTTCCGCCCGCGTGACGACCGACGCCGGTGAACCCGGTGGACAGTGGCCGCCCCACGGAGGAACGGGAGACGGACGGCCGACAGCGGACGACGGCCGTTCCGGCCGGTGAGCGTGGGGCGACCCGCATCGCCGACCGGGTGGTCGCGAAGATCGCCGCACAGGCGGCGCGCGAAGCACTGGTGGCACCGCCGCCCGACTCCGCGCCCCCCAATGCCACCGTCGTGGTCCTTCACGAGACCGCGCGCGTCCGCGTCACGCTCGGGCTCCCGTACCCCTCGGACATCGGTGGCCAATGCGCTGCGGTGCGTCGCCATGTCACCGAGCGGGTAGGGACGTTGGCGGGAATGCACGTATCGGAGGTGGCCGTTCAGGTGGAACGGCTGCACCTGACGCACGCACACGACGTGGCTCAGGGGAGGACGCGATGAGCGAACCCCAGCGCTCCGAAGGCACCACACGACGACTGCCCGTCATAGAGAAGACCGACGACAGCGGCAGTGACCGGGACCGCGATCCCGGTTCCGGTTCGGGTTCGGGTTCCGGTCCCGATCAGTCCGCGTCCGCCGCCGCCTACGACCCGCCCTCCGCCCTGGACGGCGAGAACGGCGGCCACGGCGGGGAGCGGCGCTTCTGGTCCGCGCGCAGAGTCCCCGCGGGCATCCTCGCGGTGCTGCTCCTCGGCGGTGCGGGCCTCCTCCTGTACGACGTCGTCGCGGTCCGCGCCGACCGGCCCGCGATGGCGTGGCGCCGTTCGCTGGCCCGGGAGCTGGCCGAGCGCCCCCTCGACGACATCTGGGTGCTCGTCGGCGCCTCGGTCGCCGTCCTCCTCGGCCTCTGGCTGCTGGTGCTCGCCACGACCCCCGGGCTGCGGGACGTCCTGCCGATGCGGCGCGTCCACCCCGGCGTACGCGCCGGACTGCACCGGGGCGCCGCCGCGCTGGCCCTGCGCGACCGGGCCATGGAGGTGTCCGGAGTGCAGTCCGTACGGGTGCGGGCGGGCCGGAAGCGGGTCGACGTCCGCGCGGTGTCCCACTTCCGGGAACTCGACGAGGTACGGGCCGACCTGGACGACACGCTCGCCGACGGCATCCGGGGCCTCGGCCTGTCCCGGCCGCCCGCGCTGTCGGTGCATGTCCGCCGGCCCGGCCGGAAGGGGTGAGGGGCGATGCTGAGGATCGTCAACCGTGTGCTGCTCGGCGTCGTCGGGCTCGTCCTGGTCGGGGTCGGCGGTGCCGTCCTCGCCGTGGGGCTCGGCGCGGACCCGCCCTCCTGGTGGCTGCACGACGACAGGAACGACGTCCTGCTCAGCGCCGCCGAGCGGACGCGCTGGCGGGACTCCGGCTGGTGGTGGCCCACCGTCATCGCCGTGCTCGCCGTCCTCGTCCTGCTCGCCCTGTGGTGGCTGACGGCGGTCCTGCGCCGCCACCGCCTCGCCGAGGTCCTCGTCGACACCGGCGACGGCGAGGGCGCCCTGCTCCGGGGACGCGCCCTGGAGGGTGTCCTGACCACCGACGCGGCCGACGCGGACGGCGTCCAACGCGCCCACGCCCACCTCACCGGCCGCCGCAACGCCCCCGAGGCCCGGGTCCGCCTCCTCCTCCAGCCCCATGTGAACCCGGGCGACGCCCTGCGGACCTTGACGACGGAGGCACTGGCCCACGCCAAGGACTCGGCGGGACTGGCCGAACTTCCGGCGGAGGTCAGACTGCAAGCGGCCAAGCACGGTGCGGAACGCGTGAGTTGACGGCGCCACGCACACGCCGGCCCCCACCCGCACCCACCCGCATCCGCCTTGGAGACCCGCCGAACGGCCGTCAGAACCCGTGCCGCATCCCGCCGTCGACCGGCAGCATGATCCCCGTCAGATAGGACGCGGCCGGCGACAGCAGAAACGCCCCCGCCCGCCCGAACTCCTCCGGTCGCCCGTACCGCCGCAACGGAATCCGCGACTCGTGCGCCGCCCGCGTCGCCTCCGGGTCCGCCGACATCCCGTCCAGCTCCCGCACCCGATCGGTGTCGATGCGGGCCGGAAGCAGCCCCACGACCCGGATCCCGCGCGGCCCCAACTCGTCGGACAGCGACTTGGCGAACCCGGCCAGCCCCGGCCGCAGCCCGTTCGAGATGGTCAAGCCGGGGATCGGCTCGTGCACGGAACCGGACAGCACGAACCCGATGACACCGCCCTCGCCCAGTTCCTCGGCCGCCGCCCGCGCCAGGCGGACCGCGCCCAGGAACACGGACTCGAACGCGGTGGTCCACTGCTCGTCCGTGTTGTCGGCGACGAACCCCGGCGCCGGCCCGCCCACGCTGACGAGGATGCCGTCGAAGCCCCCGAAGTGCTCACGGGCGGCGGCGATCAGCCGCCCGGCGACCTCGGGGTCCGCGTTGTCCGCGGCGACCCCCACCGCGTTCGCGCCGAGCGCTGCCGCCGCCGCGCCCACGCTCTCCTCCTCGCGCCCCGTGACGACCACCTTCGCGCCGTCGGCGACGAGTTCCCGCGCGACCGCGTTGCCCAGTCCGCGGGTCGCCCCGGTGACGATGTAGACACGGTCCTTCAGCCCAAGATCCATGGCCCCTATCCTGCCTCCTCCCCGTCGAAGAGGGCGAGGGCGGTGCCGACGAGACCGACATGGCTGAACGCCTGCGGGAAGTTCCCGAGCTGGCGGCCCGCGACGGGGTCGTACTCCTCCGCCAGCAGCCCCACGTCGTTGACCAGCCCCACCAGCCGGTCGAACAGCTCGCGCGCCTCCTTCGTACGGCCGGTCAGCTGCAGCGCGTCCGCCAGCCAGAACGAGCAGACGAGGAACGTGGCCTCACCGCCCGGCAGCCCGTCGACGGAGTCGGCCGGGCCCGTGGGCTGGTTGAGGTGGTCGGCGCTGTAGCGGCGGACGAAGCCCTCGTGGCACAGCTCCTCGCGGATCGCGTCGACCGTGCCGACGACCCGGGGATCGTCCGGCGGCAGGAAGCCCATGAGGGGGATGAGCAGCAGCGCGGCGTCCAGTTCGCGGGAGCCGTAGGACTGGGTGAAGGTGTTGCGGTCGGCGTCATAGCCGCGTTCGCAGACCTCGCGGTGGATCTCGTCGCGCAGGGTCCGCCAGCCGTCGAGGTCGCCGCCGGTCAGGGTCGGGTCGTCCTCCAGGGTGCGGACGGCCCGGTCGGCGGCGACCCAGCACATCACCTTGGAGTGGGTGAAGTGGCGGCGCGGACCGCGCACCTCCCACAGCCCCTCGTCCGGCTTCCGCCAGGCCGTCCGCAGATAGTCCAGCAGCGCGCACTGCATCCGCCACATGTCCGGCTGGTCGGGGAGACCCGAACGCCGGGACACGAACAGGGAGTCCATCACCTCGCCGTACACGTCCAGCTGCAACTGCCGTACGGCGTCGTTGCCGACCCGGACCGGCCGCGAGTCCTCGTAGCCGGACAGCCACGGCAGTTCGTACTCGGGGAGGCGGCGTTCACCGGCGAGGCCGTACATGATCTGCAGGTCGGCCGGGTCGCCGGCGACCGCGCGGAGCAGCCAGTCGCGCCAGGCCTCGGCCTCCTCCTGGTAACCGCAGGACAGCAGTGCGCCGAGGGTGAGGGTGGAGTCGCGCAGCCAGCAGTGGCGGTAGTCCCAGTTGCGGACGCCGCCGATCTCCTCGGGCAGGGAGGTGGTGGCGGCCGCGACGATACCGCCGGTCGGGGCGTAGGTGAGGGCCTTGAGGGTGATCAGGGAGCGGACCACGGTGTCCCGGTGCGGGCCGGTGTACCGGCAGCGCGCCGCCCACGCCCGCCAGTCGTGAAGGCTCGACCGCAGCGCCTCGTACGGGTCGACCAGGCGGGGGCGGGGTTCGTGGGAGGGGTGCCAGGTGAGGACGAACGCGACCTTCTCGCCCGGCTCGACCGTGAACTCCGCGTACGTGGCCCGGTTTTCGCTCCATGACCGCACCCCGGGTTCGCTGCGCAGCCAGACGGCGTCCGGGCCGGCGACCGCCACGCGATGCCCGTCCGACCTGCGCATCCAGGGGACGGCCGAGCCGTAGTCGAAGCGGAGGCGCAGCGTGCTGCGCATGGTGACCCGGCCGTCCAGGCCCTCCACGATCCGTACGACGTCGGGGGCACGGTCGCGCTGCGGCATCAGGTCGGTCACCCGCACCGTGCCCTCGTCCGTCTCCCACTCGGTGTCCAGGACGAGGGCGTCGTGGCGGTACGCGCGCCGGGGGCGGGCTCCGGGATCCTTCGGCGCGATCGTCCAGTGGCCGTTCTCCTCGTCACCGAGCAGCGCGGCGAAACAGGCGGCCGAGTCGAACCGCGGCAGACAGAGCCAGTCGACAGAACCGCGGCGGCTCACCAGCGCGGCGGTCTGGTGGTCACCGATCAGGGCGTAATCCTCGATAAGGGGGTGCACGGGGGTCGGGTTCCCGGAGCGGGGGCCGATCAGTCCGGTCGGGGAAAAGAGGGCGAAGCCCGATTTTCCAGGGGCGCGGGGCTGCGTCGATATGCGGCTCCGCCGCGTGGGCGCGACCAGCCACACACGACCCGCAGACGCGCACGGCGATGGCACCCCCTCCGATGACGCGCCCCTCTCACCCAGGCCCCGCCCCCGCCGTCGTCCCCCCCACCCCCGAGAAGATCACCCCGGACCCCGACGGAGCCTGGTTGAGCACCCACAGACCGATCAGCGTGGCGAGGGCGAAGACGACGAGGACCAGGACGGCCAGCACCAGCCGCCGTCGCCGCTCCCGGCGAAGCCAGTCCCCCCGCGCCGTCCGGTACGCGTCCGGCGCCGCGTGCACACCGCCCGCCAGCGCGGCGAGCGCCGACGCCAGCTCCCGTTCCGTACGGTCCTGCCCGGTGTCGTTGCCGGTGGTGTCGTTCATCGCCGGGCCTCCATCGCCTGGGTCAGGGCGGCGAGGCCGCGTGCGGTGTGGGTCTTGACCGAGCCGCAGGAGATCCCCATCGCGGCCGCGATCTCGCTCTCCTTCAGCCCCAGCCAGTGACGCAGCACCAGCGCCTCCCGCTGCCGCGCGGGCAGGTGCTGGAGCGCGCCGATCAGCACCCGCTGGTCGTCGTGGAGCAGGGCCGTGCTCTCGGCGGACGCGACCGACTCGTCCGGCGGCGTCTCCACATGTCGGCGGACGACCTGGAGATGACGTATCCGCATCCGGGTCAGATTGCAGACCGTCGACCGCAGGTACGCCTCCGCCGCCTCGGCGTCCCTGAGGCGCCGCCACTTGCGGTAGATCTGGTAGTACGCCTCGGCCACCACGTTCTCGGGGTCGTCCGCGCCCAGCAGCACCGCGAGCCGCAGCATCGAGGAGTAGTGCAGCTCGAACAGCCGGGCGACCCCCGCCTCGCGCTCCACATCGGCGGGATCACCGAGGGCACCCGGCGGCAGCGCGGGGCTCGGGACGAAGGGCTCGCCGGCGGTCACGGGTGCCGTAGCCGCCGGGGGCAGCGGCGCCGAGGAGGCCGCCGGGGGCACCGGCACACGCATGTGCTGTCTGCGTCTCACGGGTTGCTCGCTCCCGTCTCGGGGCGCCGCCTGACGGTCAGGCGGGACGGTAGATCGGTCAGGTCGGCGCCGCGCGGGACGCCGAGCCGTTCGAGGACCGTGGTGCCGACGACGGCGACGGTCAGATTGACGAGGAGGGCGAGCAGACCGGCGTAGATCTCCAGCGAGCCGCCGCCCAGGAGCACGATGGACGAGAAGCCCTCGCGTACCACCAGGAACGTGCCGGTCACCATGCCGACCCCCCACCCGGCGAGCAGCGCCCGGGGATGCAGCCGCCCGGTGAAGAGACCGACCGCGACCGCCGGGAAGATCTGCAGGATCCACACCCCGCCGAGGAGTTGGAGGTTGATGGCGTCCTGGTCGCGCAGCCCGAACACGAACGCCACCGCTCCCACCTTCGCGGTCAGCGACACCACCTTGGCGATGCGCACCTGCCGCTTGGGTGTGGCGGTGGGCTGGAAGTACTCGACGTACACATTGCGGACGAAGCCGGTGGCGGCGGCGATCGACATCACGGCCGCCGGGACCAGCGCGCCCACGGTGATCGCGCCGAACACCAGTCCGGCCAACGGCCCCGGCATCAGCCGGTCCACCAGCATCGGCACGGCCGCCTCGGCGCCGCCCTCGGGCGCCCGCACCCCGGCGGCGAGCGCCGCGATGCCGAGGAAACCGAAGAGGGCCAGAAGTCCCGTCCAGGCGGGCAGGGCCACGGCCACCTTGCGGACCGTGCGCGGCCCGTCGGCGGCGAACCCGGCGGTCAGGACATGCGGATACATCAGCAGGGCCAGCGCCGAGCCGAGCGCGAGGGTGGCGTAGGCGGGCTGCTGTTCGGGGGCCAGCAGGAGGGCGGAGTCCTCGATTCCGGTGCCGTTCAGCCGTGCCGCCGCCCCGTCGAAGACCGCGCCGGGCCCGCCGAACCGTTCCAGCACCAGCCAGCACACGGCCGTCAGCGACACGAAGACGGCGACCGCCTTCAGCGCCGAGATCACGGCGGGTGCCCGCAGGCCGTGCCGGTACGTCGCCACCGCGAGCCCCGCGAACAGCGCGACCATCACCAGATCACCGGCCGCGCCCTTCGGATAGAGACCCCCTGCCGTCAGCACCGCCCTGATGCCGAGCAGCTGCAACGCCAGATACGGCATGGTCGCCAGGATCCCGGTCAGCGCCACCACCAGGGCGAGCGGCGCCGAACCGTAGCGCCCGCGCACGAAGTCCCCGGCCGTCACATAGCCGTGCCGCCGGGCCACCTCCCACAGCCGGGTCAGCAGCACGAAGGCCAGCGGGCAGACGATCACCGTGTACGGCACCGCGAAGAAGGCGGGCGCCCCGTTGCCGTACGCCAGGCCGGGCACGGCGGTGAAGGTGTACGCGGTGAAGATCGTGCCGCCCAGCAGCAGCCAGGTCCACACCGGGCCGAGGCTCCGGTCGGCCAGCGCCCAGCCCTCCAGCGAGGGCAGCCGGTCGGTGGGGCGCAGTCGGCGCGCGGTGACGGCGAACAGCGACGCTCCGCCGATCACGGCGAGGAACGTCGCGGTCATGGCAGCGTCCGCCATGGGTCACCGTCCTTGGTGGGCCTGGGCCGTCGGATGTGCCGGGGCCCTTGCGTGTTGGTTGCGCCGGGGGCCGGTCCGGAGGACACGGATCGGCGGAAAATCTTCCGGAAAATCTTCCGGGAATCTTCTGGAATTCGCTGTCAACCGGATCCGGCGGGTGGGCAACTCTTGCACAGACCCACAGCGATCGGGAGACACCGAGAGAGGAGAACGGCCCATGACACACCCCCCGGCACACCGCGCTCACCAGCGACTACGGCGCGTCGCGAGCGCCGTCCTGCTCCTCGCCCCCGCCGCCGGACTGCTCTGGGTCCCCTGGTACGCCGCCGCGGAGCCACGGCTCGCGGGCACGCCGTTCTTCTACTGGTACCAGCTCGCCTGGGTCCCGGGATGCGGCCTCTGCCTGCTCGCCGCGTACGCGCTGACGGACCGACACCGACCGGGCCGACATCGACCGGACCGCCGCCGCCCGGACGGGCCGCGCCCGGACCGACATCGCTGAGCCGCACCCACCCGCTGCCGCACCCCCCACCGGCTGCCGCACCTCGCTTTCTGCCGCACACCCGTTGAAATCAGGAGCCGCCATGTCTACGTCAGCCATGCCCGGATCCGGTCCCGAGGCGCCGGAAAAATCCCGTATGTCACCAAAGTCCATAGCGCTCTGGATAGCCGTCGCCCTCGTCGGCGCGATCGGCTGGGCCGTGCTCGCGCTCTCCCGGGGCGAGGAGATCTCCGCCGTCTGGCTGCTCATGGCGGCCCTCGGCTCGTACGCGATCGGCTACCGCTTCTACTCCCGGTTCATCGCCCGCCGGGTCCTCCAGGTCGACGACACCCGGGCCACCCCGGCCGAACGTCTCGAAGACGGTGTCGACTACCACCCCACGGACAAGCGGGTGCTGTTCGGCCACCACTTCGCGGCCATCGCCGGCGCCGGCCCGCTGGTCGGTCCGGTGCTGGCGGCCCAGATGGGCTATCTGCCGGGCACCATCTGGATCATCGCGGGCGTGATCTTCGCCGGCGCGGTCCAGGACATGATCGTCCTCTTCCTCTCCATGCGCCGGGACGGCAAGAGCCTCGGACAGATGGCCCGGGACGAGATCGGCAAGGTGGGCGGTGCCGCCGCGCTGATCGGTGTCTTCGCCATCATGATCATCCTGCTCGCGGTCCTCGCGATGGTCGTCGTCAACGCCCTCGCCGAATCCGCCTGGGGCACCTTCTCGGTCACCATGACCATCCCGATCGCCCTCTTCATGGGCTTCTACCTGCGCTACCTCCGCCCCGGCCGGGTCGTGGAGACCAGCTTCATCGGCGTCGCCCTCCTCCTGCTGGCCATCCTCGGCGGCGGCTGGATCCAGGACAGCTCCCTCGCCGAGTACTTTGTCTGGAGCCCCGAGACCCTGGTCTTCTGCCTGGTCGGCTACGGCTTCGTCGCCTCCGTGCTCCCCGTGTGGATGCTGCTGGCCCCGCGTGACTACCTCTCCACCTTCATGAAGGTCGGCACCATCGCCCTCATGGCCGTCGGTGTCGTGGTCGCCGCCCCGAACCTCCGCGCCGAGTCGGTCACCGAGTTCGCGCACACGGGTGCCGGACCGGTCTTCGCCGGCTCCCTCTTCCCCTTCCTCTTCATCACCATCGCCTGCGGCGCCCTGTCCGGCTTCCACGCCCTGGTCTCCTCCGGTACGACCCCGAAGCTGATCCAGAAGGAGTCCCAGGTCCGGCTGATCGGCTACGGCTCCATGCTCACGGAGTCCTTCGTCGCCGTGATGGCCCTGATCGCCGCGTGCGTCCTCGAACCCGGCCTCTTCTACGCCATGAACTCCCCGGCGGCGCTGCTCGGCCCGACCGTCGACACGGCCGCCGAGGCGGTCAAGAACCTCGGCTTCACCATCACCCCCGAGCAGCTCACGGCGGCGGCCAAGGCCGTCGAGGAGGAGACACTGGTCGGCCGCTCCGGAGGTGCCCCGACGCTGGCGGTCGGCATGTCGGAGATCTTCGCCGGGGTCTTCGGCGGCGCCGGGATGAAGGCCTTCTGGTACCACTTCGCGATCATGTTCGAGGCACTGTTCATCCTCACCACGGTGGACGCCGGCACCCGCGTGGGCCGCTTCATGCTCCAGGACATGCTGGGCAACGTCTGGAAGCCGATCGGCCGCGTCACCTGGAAGCCGGGCATCTGGATCACCAGCGCCCTGGTCGTCGGCGCCTGGGGGTACTTCCTCTACGCCGGTGTCACCGACCCCCTCGGCGGAATCAAGCAGCTGTTCCCCCTCTTCGGCATCGCCAACCAGCTGCTCGCCGCGGTCGCCCTGGCCGTGACCACGACCGTCCTGATCAAGTCGGGCAAGCTGCGCTGGGCCTGGGTCACCGGCATCCCGCTGGCCTGGGACGTGGCCGTCACCTTCACCGCCGGCTGGCAGAAGATCTTCTCGGACAACCCGGCCATCGGCTTCTTCGCCCTCCGCGACAAGTACGCGGCGGCCATCGACAAGGGTGAACTCCTGCCCGGCGCCACGAACATGGACGACATGCACACGATCGTCACCAACAACACGGTCGACGGCGTGATCATGGCGATCTTCCTGCTCCTGGTCCTCACGGTCCTGATCAACTGCGCCGTGGTCTGCGTCCGCGCCGTCCGCTCCCCAGCCCCCCTCCCGTCGACCGAGGCCCCGTACGTCGAGTCCCGCATCGACGCGGAGGGCGCCGAGAAGGAGCTGGTGGGGGCCCGAAGGTGACCGTCCGGAACTGGGTGCGCGGGGTCCGCTGGTACCTCCGGGAACTCACCGGCGAGGCCGAGTACGACCGCTACTGCGACCGCCACCGCCGCCACCACCCGAAGGCCCCGCTCCCGACCCGCAGGGAGTACGACACCCTACGAACCCGCCAGCGAGAGCAACACCCGGAGGGCCGCTGCTGCTGAGAGCCCCGGCTCCGGCTGCGGGTATCCCTTCCGACCCGGGTGCGTCGTCGGGTGCGGGCGCGCGGGGGCTGGACGCGCAGTTCCCCGCGCCCCTAAAAGACACAGACCCCTGCGGGCCTGAAAGCCCGCGGCCCTGCGGGCCTGAACGGTGGCGGGGCTGCGGGCCTGAAGTTGGTGGGCTGCGGGCCTGAAGTTGGTGGGCTGCGGGCCTGAAAAGCACGGGGCGCAGCCCCGGCTTTTCAGGGGCGCGGGGAACTGTGCGAGAAGCCCCACCGGGCCCGCACCCGACAACGCACCCCACCCGACAACGCACCCCACCCCACCCCCGACCCCGGATCCAGAGATGCTGAGACGCCGCCCCGCCCTCCTGATCCGCCCCGAACTCGACGACGACGCCCTGCACAGAACCCTGACCGAACTCCGCCCCACCCAACAGCTCCACGGCCTCGGCGCAGGCCGCACCCGCCCCCCATGGGAACCCGCCGCCACCCTCCTCCGCACCACCGGCCGAGACTGGGACCGCCGAGCCCACCGCATCGCCGTACTCGCCCACCACCTCCCCACGGCCGTCCCACAACGCTGGACCACCGACCGCCCGGACGACGGCGACGCCCTCACCCTGCGCGCCTTCGTCGAGTCCCACCGCACCCCCGCCACCGACCGCACCGCCGTCCGCCACGCCGAACACACCTGCCTCCGCGCCGCCGAGGCCTGCCCGGAGGACCCCACACCCTGGCTGGCCCTGCTGTCCCTGATGGACACCTGCGCCGTACCGGTCAAGGACGCGGTCCCCGTCTGGACCGAGGCCGTCAACCGCGCCCCCTGGCTGCGGACGTCATACCACCGGCTCCTGCGCTACCTGTCCCCGCGCGGCCACGGCACGGTCCCCGACATGATGGACTTCGCCTGGCAGGCCGCCGCCCGCGCACCGCACGGCTCCCCCCTCGCCCTGCTCCCCGTGGCGGCCCGCGTCGAACTCATGGCCCACCGCCAGGAGGCGACCCCCCTCGACGTCCTCGGCTCGGGCGGCGGCAACTGGAACGAGCCCCGCGCGGTCCACGAGATCGACCTGGCGCTCAAGGGCTGGTTCGACGCCGGCACCGCACCGCACGCCGAAGCCGTCACCGACCTCAACATCCTCGCGTTCGCCCTGACCCGCGCCCACCGCCCGAACGAGGCCGCCCCCGTCCTCCGACGCCTCGGCCGCCACATGACCCGCCACCCCTGGGACCTGCTCCCCGAGCCGGAACGCACGTTCGCGTACTGGCGGGACCGGTCGACCGACGGCCGCGGCCGGTAGCGGGGCCTGCCCGGACCCGACCTAGGCAGGAGCGGGCGCCGTCTCCTTCTCCTCGGCCTCCGCGGCGGCCGCCGCCTCCGCGCGGTCGCGGCGCTCACGGCGGACGAGGATGACGTAGCCGACGGGAACGCCGAGGGCGAAGAGCCACCACTGCAGGGCGTAGGCGTAGTTCAGCGCGGCGTTCTCGTTGCCGGGGCTGTCGAGCTGTTCCGGGGTGTCGCCCGTGGACTCGGGTGCCGTCTGCGCGATGTAGCCGCCGAGCACCCGGGCACCGAGACGGTCCGCCTCGCGCTCGCTGTCGATCAGCATGATCTGCCGGTCGGGCAGGCCCTGGAGGTCCTTGATACCGCTGGCCTCGGTCGTCTCGTCGGGCATCAGCCGCCCGGTGACGGTGACCTCCCCGGCGGCCGGCGCGGGGATCTTGGGGAACGCGGTCTGGCTCGGCCCGTCCGCGGGGATCCAGCCCCGGTTGACGAGCAGCACCTTGCCGTCGTCGAGCACGAACGGGGTCAGGACGTGGAAGCCGACCTCGTCGTCGGCGTTGACCCGGCGGCGTACGACGACCTCGTCGTCGGTGTCGAAGCGGCCCTTCGCGGTCACCGTGCGGTAGCGCTCGGCACTGGTGACGGTGTGCCCGGGGGAGGTCAGCCGCTCCACGGGCACCGGCTTCGCGGCCATCGCGTCGGCCACGAGCTGGTTCCGCGCGCTGCGCTCCTCATAACGATGCATCTGCCAAACACCCAGCCTGACCATGGTCGGGACCAGGACGAGAGCGAGCAGAGTGAGAATCACCCACTGCCGGGACAACAGGAAGCGGTACACCCCACGACCGTACAACTCGGCCGTGGGGCGCGTTCGAGCGGGTGCGCACTCGGGACCCTCAGCCCCTCAGACCTTGTCGACGATGCCCGCCTTCCCCTCGGCCCGCGCGCAGTGGGCGCCGCAGTACCAGTGGCCCTCGACCTCGACGCCCTGGCCGATGATCTGCACCCGGCAGTGCTCGCAGATGGGGGCCATACGGTGGATCGCACAGGAGAAACAGTCGAAGACGTGGATCGCGCCCTGTGCGTGGACCTCGAAGGTCATTCCGTAGTCATTGCCGCAAACTTCGCATCTCGCCATGCGCCACAGGGTGAGCCGTCGTCACCGTGCGGGCGAGCGGACGCCTGGCGAGTCGCCCGGCAATCACCCGTCCGTACGGGTCACCACGGGTCACTCGTCGGCGGGCGCGACATCGCGGAGCAACTGCCCGAACCCCGCCTCGTCCACGACCGGCGTCCCGTACTGCCGGGCCTTGACGACCTTCGACGTGTTCGAGTCCGGGTCGTTGGTCACGAGCAGACTGGTCACCCGGGACAGACTCGTCGCGACATGCAGCCCGGCCTCGATCGCGCGGTCCTCCAGCAGATCGCGCTCGACCGAAGTGTCCCCGGAGAAGGCGACCCGCATGCCCTGCTTGAGCGGTTTGCCGTCCTCGTACCGCCCCGGGTTGGGGTAGGGGCACGCGGGCCGCTTCCGCGAGGGCCGCCAACTGGTGGGCCGGTACCCGTCGTAGCCGCCGTACCCCCCACCGTGCCCCGCCTGCTGCCCGATCCGCGGCGCGGCGGCGGCGCCGTCCCGCCACTCGGTCAGCGGCCGGCACTCGTGCAACGGCAGCCGCACCCCGCTCGCGGCGGCGGATCGCAGACTCGGCCGGAACGCCTCCGCCAGCACCCGCGCGTCGTCCAACGCGTGGTGCGCCCGCTGCTGCACGACCCCGAAGTGCGCCGCCAGCGACTCCAGCTTGTGGTTGGGCAGCGGCAGACCCAGCTCCTTCGACAGCGCGATCGTGCACAGCCGCTGCCGCACCGGCGCCTCGGTCTCCGCGCGCGCGTACTCCCGGGCGATCATCGACCAGTCGAACACCGCGTTGTGCGCGACGAGCACGCGGTCCGCGAGCCGGGACGAGAACTCCTCCGCGATCTCCTTGAACAGCGGCGCCCCTTCGAGCACGTCACTCGTCAGCCCGTGGATCCACACCGGCCCCGGATCCCGCTCCGGGTTCACCAACGTGTACCAGTGGTCCTCGACCTCGCCCCGCGCGTCCAGTCTGTACACAGCCGCCGAAATTATCCGGTCGTCCCGGGCCAGCCCGGTCGTCTCCACGTCCACGACCGCGTACCCCTGCGGATACGCGGCCGGCCAAGGCGCTTGCGACGCTGCGGTCGTGTGGTCTTCGAGCATGGTCCCTGAGGATACGGGCCACGACTGACAGCTCGTTACCCGACGGTGGTTGGCGGCCGGTGACGGAGCGACAGGCTCGCCCTTCCTCGCCCGAATTGGTGAAGGACGCCAAGAAGCAAGCGCGTACCACCGTAAATACTTGTCAGTAACAACGTCTAGCCCCCGCCGACCAGCGGTTCTACCGTGCCCCCATGCCGAACCTGCCCGATGTCGTGCTGTGGTCGATACCCGCCTTCGTGCTGCTCACCGTGATCGAGGTGATCAGCGTCCGGATCCATCCGGACGACGATGCCGCGGGGTACGAGACGAAGGACGCCGCGACGAGTGTCGGCATGGGGCTCGGGAGTCTCGCCTTCGACTTCCTCTGGAAGATCCCGATCGTCGCGATCTACACGGCGGTCTACGAACTGACCCCGCTGCGCGTCCCCGTCCTGTGGTGGACGGTGCCGCTGATGCTGCTCGCCCAGGACTTCTTCTACTACTGGTCGCACCGCGGCCACCACGTCGTCCGGATCCTCTGGGCCTGCCACGTGGTCCACCACTCCAGCCGGAAGTTCAACCTGACCACCGCCCTGCGGCAGCCCTGGACGACCTGGACCGTGTGGCCCTTCTACGTCCCGCTCATCGCCCTCGGCGTGCACCCGGCCGCGCTCGCCTTCTGCTCCTCCGCCAACCTCGTCTACCAGTTCTGGATCCACACCGAGCGCATCGGGAAACTGCCCCGCGCCTTCGAGTTCGTCTTCAACACGCCCTCGCACCACCGGGTCCACCACGCCTCCCAGGGCGGCTATCTGGACCGCAACTTCGGCGGCATCCTCATCGTCTGGGACCGGCTCTTCGGCTCGTTCATCGAGGAGACCGAGCGCCCGGTGTACGGCCTGACGAAGAACATCGACACGTACAACCCGCTGCGGGTCGCCACCCACGAGTACGCCGCCATCGCCAAGGACCTGAAGCGAGCGAGCAGTTGGGGCGAGCGCGCGGGCCGGGTGTTCGGCGGGCCCGGCTGGCAGCCCACGCGGCCGGCGGAGACCGTGGAGGCGGTGGAGTGCGTGGGCACGGCGGAGCCTGCAGAGACGGTGCAGACCGCCGAGTCCATCGCTCCGGCCCCGACCACGAACACCGTCGCGTGAAGCCGGACCGAAGCTCCGCCCACCGACCCGCACTCCGCTCTGCCCTCCGCCCCGCCCTGCTCATCGCCTTCGCAGTCGCCGCCGCCGTCGACCTCGGCTCGCTCGCCCTTGGGTTCGACACCGGGCACGCCGTCGCCAAGCCCCTGTTGATGCCCCTGCTCGCGGCCTACGCCTACACACGCGGCGCCCCTCGACCGCTGCTCGCCGCACTGCTGTTCGGCTGGGGCGGCGATGTGCTGCTCCTCTCCGACGCCGAGCCGGCCTTCCTCGCCGGGATGGGGTCCTTCGCGGTGGGGCACGTCTGCTACCTCGTGCTCTTCGCGAAGTCCGGGAGACCGGCGGGGCCCAAGCGGCTCGCGTACGGCGTCGGGTACGCCCTCGCCCCGGTCGCCGCCGTCGCCAGTCTCTGGCCCGGACTGCCGGTGGAGCTGCGGCTGCCCGTCGCCGGGTACAGCGCCCTGCTGACCACGATGGCGTGGGCCGCCACCCGGCTGGGCCTCGTCGCGGGCCTCGGCGGCGCCCTCTTCATGGTGTCGGACCTGCTCATCGCGACCGGCGTCGCCGAGTGGCCGCAGCCGCCCCGCCCCGACCTGTGGATCATGCTCACCTATCTGGCGGCCCAGTACCTGCTGGTCCGAGGCGTCCTCGACGCCCGCAGCGCGCGGCCCGCACCCGCCCTCACCCCGGCGTACGACGAGGCGTCCCCGACCACGACCTGACCGGGCGACAGGCCCGACCACCCCCCCCGAAGACCCGCTCTCCCCGACCCCCCGCCCCGCCGGGCGACCCGCTCTCCCCGACCACCCCGCCCCGCCGGACGACCCGCCCTGCCCGACCGCCCACACCCACCGGCTAGGCCGACCGCGCCGCACCCGGACCCCGGCCTTCGTGAAGCCGCCCCCGCTCACCACCGGATCGGCACCGGCAGCGCCGTGAGCAGCGCCGACACCGCCATGACCAGGCCCAGCGCGACCACCTCCGCGCGGGCGGGAGCGCAGGCGTCGAGCGGGTCTCCGGTCGGGCGGCGCAGCCGCAGCCGGGCCCAGAGGGCGAGCGCGGCGACGGCGGCCACGAGGAGCACCTTGGCGAGCAGGGCGCGGCCGTACGCCGTCTCCGTCAGCTGGTCGAGGACCGTGCCCGGCGGCATCCGGCGCAGGGTGCTCCCCACCCCCGTGGCGGTGATGGCGGCGAGCAGAACGGCGGCCACGCGCGCGTAGAGGCCCAACAGCGCGGCGCCCGCTCCCGACGACCGCCACGCGCGCGTGCGCAGTGTCCGCAGGACGTGGAACAGCCCGCCCGCCCACAGCGCCGCGCACGTCAGGTGCACCAGGGTCAGACCGGTGCCGACGAGCGGGTCGTGGTGGTCCGTGGTCGGGTGGGCGCGCAGCGCCTCCGCGACGACGACGGCGGTCAGCGGCAGCGCCTGGGCGGCCGGCCGGCGGGACCGTGCCAGCAGTCCGGCCGCCGCGAAGGCGTTGACCTCCAGGAGGGCGAGTCTGCCGTCCCGGGTCTCGGAGAGGCCGCCCACGTCCAGGTCGGCGGGGGAGTCCGGCACCAGATTGCCCGTGGCCACCACCGAGGCCAGTCCCAGCGAGGCCACGAACCCGGCCCCGGCCGCCCCGGTCGCCCAACTGCGCGGCGCCGCCCCGGGTCCGCCCGGCACCCGCCGCGCCAGCCACCCCACGAACAGCTCGCCCACCGGCACACACAGCGCGGCCAGCAGCACCGCCCGCAACAGCGCGATCCCACCGGCGCCGGGCGCCCCGGCCTCCCCCGTACCGTCCAGCGCGACCCGCGGCCCGAACAGGGGTATCAGCGCGCCCAGGACCACCAGCACGAGCACCACGACGGCCCGGCCGGCCCCTCTCCCGACCACCCCCGCTTCCGCTTCCGCTTCCGCGCCCGTCTCCTCCGTCGTCCGTCTCCTCCGTCTCGTCAGGCTCACCCCGAAAAGTTCACCAGTCGCACCAGACCAGGGCAAGTGCCGGAAACCAACTGGCAGTTCGACATTCCACCCATACATACGGCGGAGGAGCCCCGCCCGCTCAACGCCGGCACCATGCAACGGAAGGGCCGGGCGGTGTGACACCGCCCGGCCCCTCAGTACTCGGTCACGCCACCAACGCGTCTGCCGCGGCGGGCTACTTGACGGCCTTCAGGGCGTTGACGATGCCGAACCCGTAGAAACCGTTCACGTCCGTGTCGCCCTCGCACACCGCGTCCTGGACACCGTCGCCGTTCTGGTCGTACGACGTCGGGCAGGCCTGCTCGTCCGCCTGGGCCTTCAGCAGCTTCTGCAGCCCCTGCGCGGACACCCACGGGTGCGTGGACTTCAGCAGCGCGGCGACACCGGCGGCGTGCGGCGACGCCATCGACGTGCCCTGGAGGTAGCCGTAGCCGCCGTCCGGCATGGTGGACAGGATGCGGCCGTTCTTCGACGGCGTGTCCGGGATCTGGTAGCGGGCGTCGCCGCCCGGCGCCGCGATGTCGACGACACCGTTGCCGTACGTGGAGTAGTACGACTTCTCGTTCTTCACGCCCGTCGCGCTGACCGTGACGATGCCGGGCAACTGCGTCGGCACGTCGAAGCACTCGCTCGGGTCGATGGTGCGCTCGACCGGGGTCGTGTCGTTCGGGCTGGACGCGTCCAGGATCGCGTCGGAGGCGAGGTCGTGGTTGGAGTTGCCCGCCGAGGCCAGGTGCAGAGTGCCCTTGTTCGTGGCGTACTTCTGCGCCCGGTTCACCGCGTCGACGATGGCTTCCTGGTCCGGGTCGTCCACACAGTTGTAGAGCCACGGGTCGACGTAGTAGCTGTTGTTAGTGATCTCCACACCGCGGTCGGCGGCGAAGACGAACGCGCAGACGACGCTCTCCGCGTAGAAGAGGCCGCTGACGCGGTCGGTCACATTGATGCTGGAGACCTTCACACCCGGCGCGACACCGGCGACACCGACGCCGTTGCGCGCCGCGGCTATCTCACCGGCGACGTGCGTGCCGTGGTAGTCGTTCGTGGTGTACGGCCGCCAGGCGCCCTCGCTGGTGTCCGCGACGCCGCCGTTGCAGTTGGCGGACTGGGACTTGGAGAAGTTCGGCGCGAGGTCCGGGTGGGTGTCGTCGACACCCGTGTCGATCACGGCGACCGTGACCTTGTCGCTGCCGTCGTTGATCTTGGCGGCCTTGTCGGCGCCGATCGCCCGCAGGTCCCACTGGTCGGCTTCGAGGGGCTCGGCGTCGGGGATGTCCGCCGAGGCGGCCTTCACCTTCGCGGCCTCCGCGGCCGTCAGCCTGTCGACGGCGCCCAGGTCCGTCGTACCGGCGGGGGTCAGCGGCGAGGTCCGGGTGGCACCGGCGGACTGCACCCCGCGCACCGCGCGGATCGTCGCACCGAACGCCGGGTCGGTCGAGTGGACCACGATCACGCCGATCTTGTCGTACGTGATGACGACCTTGCCGCCGGCCTCGGCTATCGCCTTCTGCACGCGGGCGATCGTGCCCTTGTCCGTCTTGGTGTTCACGACGTACGAGAGGTTCGGGCCCTCCGCGGTCGCGGTCGCCGCGGTGGACTGCGTGAGCGGGGCCGCCGAGGCGACACCCGGCAGGAAACCGAGCGAGGCGGTCAGCGACAGGACGACCGGCACGGCGAGTGCGAGCTGTCGTCTGGAGCGCAGATGAGCCATGGGATCTCCACATCATCCTCAAAGAAACCGGCCCGGGACACACGGGTGCCTGGGCAGGTACATGACGTTGGTGGTGCAGCCCGAAGCTATCCCTGGTCGTCACCGGCCAGCAATGACTTCATGGACGGTCGGCCGAAGTAGAGGGGTAACCCTCGAAGTCACCGCACTTCCCAGCCACTTCCGTCCCGGCCTCCGCAGCGCTTCCGCATCGGTTTTCGAAAGAAACACGCACGGTTGAACCGGTCCCCGTGCGCCGCCGTGACGTTGAGCAGGGAGCCCGAGCACGATCGTGCACCCGTCACCGAAGGAACAGAGCCGACCCCATGTCCGTACCCAGTCCGTCCCCCGATCCGACGGCGAAAAAGTCACCATCCACCGTCGCGACCGCGGCTCAGACGCGAGGAGACTCCGTGGCAACCGACGCACCGCCCCCCGCGAAGGCCGAGCATCACCTGCCCTCCCCCGAGGAGTTCGCCGCGGTCCATGAGAGCGCCGAGTTCGCCGAACTGCGCCGCTCCTACCGCTCGTTCGCCTTCCCGCTGACCGTGGCCTTCATCGCCTGGTACCTGCTGTACGTCCTGCTCTCCAACTACGCGGGCGACTTCATGGGCACCAAGCTCTTCGGCAACATCAACGTCGCCTTCGTCTTCGGCGTCGCCCAGTTCGTCACCACGTTCCTCATCGCCTGGTGGTACTCGCGGCACGCCGCCGCGAAGCTCGACCCCAAGGCCGAGGCGATCAAGTCCCGGATGGAGAGCGGCGCATGAGCCCCGTACAGCAGACATTCCTCGCCGCGAACGAGGCCAGCGAGCACCGGCCGCTCATCATCACCCTGTTCGCGCTGTTCGTCCTCGCGACCCTCGGCATCACCGTCTGGGCCGGCCGCCAGACCAAGGACGCCGCCGACTTCTACGCGGGCGGCCGCCAGTTCAGCGCCTTCCAGAACGGCCTCGCGGTCTCCGGCGACTACATGTCCGCCGCGTCGTTCCTCGGCATCGCGGGCGCCATCGCCCTCTTCGGCTACGACGGCTTCCTCTACTCCATCGGCTTCCTGGTCGCCTGGCTGGTCGCCCTCCTGCTCGTCGCCGAACCGCTCCGGAACTCCGGCCGCTACACCATGGGCGACGTCCTCGCGTACCGCATGCGCCAGCGCCCGGTCCGTACGGCCGCGGGCACCTCGACCATCGTGGTCTCGATCTTCTACCTGCTGGCCCAGATGGCGGGCGCGGGCGTCCTCGTCTCCCTGCTGCTCGGTATCACCTCCGACGCGGGCAAGATCCTCATCGTCGCCCTCGTCGGCCTATTGATGATCGTCTACGTCTCCATCGGCGGGATGAAGGGCACCACCTGGGTCCAGATGGTGAAGGCCGTGCTCCTCATCGGCGGCACGCTCCTCATTACGTTCCTGGTGCTGCTGAAGTTCAACTTCAACATCTCCGATCTGCTCGGCACCGCCGCCGAGAACAGCGGCAAGGGCGCCGCCTTCCTGGAGCCCGGCCTCCAGTACGGCGCCACCGGCACCTCCAAGCTGGACTTCATCTCCCTCGGCATCGCCCTGGTCCTCGGCACCGCCGGTCTGCCGCACATCCTGATCCGCTTCTACACGGTGCCCAACGCCAAGGCCGCCCGTAAGTCCGTGAACTGGGCCATCGGCATCATCGGCGGCTTCTACCTGATGACCATCGCCCTCGGCTTCGGCGCCGCCGCGCTGATCTCCCAGGACGAGATCATCGCCTCCAACCCGTCCGGCAACACGGCGGCCCCGCTGCTCGCCCTGCATCTGGGCGGCGTGGACTCGGCCTGGGGCGCGATCCTGCTCGCCACGATCTCGGCGGTGGCCTTCGCGACCATCCTCGCCGTCGTCGCCGGCCTCACCCTCGCCTCCTCCTCGTCCTTCGCGCACGACATCTACGCCAACGTCATCCGCAAGGGACAGGCCTCCGGTGCCGAGGAGGTCCGCGCGGCCCGCTGGGCCACCGTCGCCATCGGTATCGTCTCCATCGGCCTCGGCGCCCTCGCCCGCGACCTGAACGTGGCCGGCCTGGTCGCCCTCGCCTTCGCGGTCGCGGCCTCCGCCAACCTGCCGACGATCCTCTACAGCCTCTTCTGGAAGCGATTCACCACCCAGGGCGCGCTGTGGTCGATCTACGGCGGTCTGATCGTCGCCGTCGGCCTGGTGCTCTTCTCGCCCGTCGTCTCCGGCGACCCCAAGGCGATGTTCCCGGACGTCGACTTCGCCTGGTTCCCGCTGAAGAACCCGGGCATCATCTCCATCCCGTTCGGCTTCCTGATGGGCTTCCTCGGCACGGTCCTGTCCAAGGAGAAGCCCGACGAGGCCAAGTACGCCGAGCTGGAGGTCCGCTCCCTCACGGGCACCGGCGCCCACTGACCCGGCACACCCGCACGGGGCCGTCGTAGATCCCTACGGCGGCCCCGCGCCGCGTCTCGTGCGATCGGGCCTGTGATGTTGTCAGTGGGGTCACGTAGGCTCGCAGGTGTTTCGAGAACCATTGATCTGCCGACGGGAGGGGGCCCACGTGCTCATCGACACCTACGGCCGAGTGGCCACCGACCTGAGGGTCTCGCTGACCGACCGGTGCAATCTGCGCTGTACGTACTGCATGCCCGAGGAGGGTCTGCAGTGGCTGGCCAAGCCCGACCTGCTCACGGACGACGAGATCGTCCGCCTCATCGACATAGCCGTCCGCCTGCTGGGCATCGAGGAGGTCCGCTTCACCGGCGGTGAGCCGCTCCTGCGCCCCGGTCTGGTCGGCATAGTGGAGCGGGTGGCGGCCCTCGACCCCCGCCCCCAGATGTCCCTCACCACCAACGGCATCGGCCTGCGGCGTACGGCGACGGCCCTGAAGGCGGCCGGCCTGGACCGGGTGAACGTCTCCCTGGACACCCTCCGCCCGGACGTCTTCAAGACCCTCACCCGCCGGGACCGCCTCAAGGACGTCCTCGAAGGCCTCGAAGCCGCCCGTGACGCGGACCTGACCCCCGTCAAGGTCAACTCGGTCCTGATGCCGGGCCTCAACGACAACGAGGCCCCGGACCTCCTGGCCTGGGCCGTGGAGAACGACTACGAGCTGCGGTTCATCGAGCAGATGCCCCTGGACGCCCAGCACGGCTGGAAGCGCGACGGCATGGTCACGGCGGGCGACATCCTGACCTCCCTGCGCACCCGCTTCGACCTCACCCACGAGGGCAAGGACGAACGCGGCTCGGCCCCGGCGGAGCGCTGGCTGGTCGACGGCGGCCCCCACCGCGTGGGCGTCATCGCCTCCGTCACCCGCCCCTTCTGCTCGGCCTGCGACCGCACCCGCCTCACCGCCGACGGCCAGGTCCGCACCTGCCTCTTCGCCCGCGAGGAGACCGACCTGCGCGCCGCCCTGCGCTCCGACGCCCCGGACGAGGAGATCGCCCGGATCTGGCGCCTGGCGATGTGGGGCAAGAAGGCGGGCGCGGGCCTGGACGACCCGTCCTTCGTCCAGCCGGACCGACCGATGTCGGCGATCGGGGGCTGAGCGAGGGTCGGGCGCGCGCCGAGTGCCTTTACGGCGCCGGGTCCTCCCACTCGTCGAGCCTCACGACGTCCTTCAGAAAGCCCCGCACACCCAGGAACTGCGACAGGTGCTCCCGATGCTCGTCGCACGCGAGCCACGTCTTGCGCCGTTCCGGCGTGTGCAGCTTCGGGTTGTTCCAGGCGAGCACCCAGACCGCGTCGGCGCGACAGCCCTTGGCCGAACAGATGGGGGAAGCGGGGGAGGACGGATCGGAGCCGGGGACGTTGAGGATGTTCACCCGTCGACCCTAGCCGCAGCATTCCGGCCGCAGAAAAGGCGACGCCGAGCAGCCACGGGGGGAGCTGCCCGGCGTCGGTCTGTCGCTCCGACGGGGGATGCGGAGCGCGTACGAAGTATGTCACGGGTAGGCCTCTGCCCGGCACAGGAACTACATGATTGATCTGAGCATTTCTTGAGCTTGGCGAGTGCCCGGATTCCGCTTCGCGGGTGTTCCCGGTGCTCAGGCCCGCTCGCGCGGCTCACTGCGCCGACCGTCCGCCGGATCGGCCGCGCCGTCTTCCGGGAAGGGTTCCGCGGGCGGCGTGATCATCGGCCGCATGGGGGCCCGCACGAACGTCGACGGCAGCGAGGGCGCGTTCTCCCGGCCCGCGTTGGCGATCACCACGGCGATGTACGGCAGCACCCCGCCGAGCACCAGTGCGACGACCGCGACGTGCCGTTCGACGTTCCAGAGGACCGCGGCGGCGATCACCGCGAGGGTGCGCACGGACATCGAGATGATGTACCGGCGCTGCCGGCCGCGGACGTCGTCGGCAAGCCCCTGCCGGGCGCCCGTGATCCGGAAGACCTCCACGTTCTGCTGCTTCCGCATCACGTTCCACCACCCGCCTGTATCGGACGCTCCCCGGCCCGTGCCCATCCGTGCCCGCTGCAAGGAACACGGTCCGGACGCGTTCCACGTTACGCCGCGTCTGCGCCGCCTACGAGACCGGGTCACCTTCCACGGAGAGTGGGGGAAATGCGCCGCGCCGCGTACGGCCATGCCCGACATGCGGCGTACGGCGGGCGGGCCGACACTGGGCGTACTGCTCACGTCGAGCCGTACGAGGAGGCAGCCATGGGCTGGTTGTGGGCGATCATCGTGGGATTCATCCTCGGCCTGTTGGCCAAGGCGATCCTCCCGGGCAAGCAGCACAGCCCGCTCTGGCTGACGACGATCTTCGGCATGCTGGGCGCCGTCGTCGGCAACGCCGTCGCACGCGGCTTCGGCGTCGAGGAGACCGACGGCATCGACTGGAGCCGCCACATCTTCCAACTGGTCGCCGCGATCATCATCGTCGCCCTCGGCGACATGGCCTACATGGCGACCCTGGGCAAGAGAAAACACCGCACCTGAGGGCCCACGCGCCCTGAAGGGGCGCGGGGAACTGCGCGATCAGCCACAACGAAGCGGCACTCGCCAGACACCCCACGCCCCGACGGCGTCTAGGCCCCGGTGACCTCAACCGCGGCAAGGTTCTTCTTCCCCCGCCGCAACACCAGCCACCGCCCATGAATGAGGTCCTCCGACGCCGGCACGGCGTCCTCGGCGGTGACCTTCACGTTGTTCACGTACGCCCCGCCCTCCTTCACGGTCCGCCGCCCCGCGGACTTGCTGGGCACCAGCCCGACCTCGGTGAACAGATCGACCACCGGACCCAGCTCGGCGACCTGGACGTGGGGCACCTCGGACAGCGCCGCGGCGAGGGTCCGGTCGTCCAGCTCCGCCAGCTCGCCCTGCCCGAACAGCGCACGGGACGCGGCGATCACCGCGGCCGTCTGGTCCGCGCCGTGCACCAGCGTCGTCAGCTCCTCGGCCAGCGCCCGCTGCGCGGCCCGCGCCTGCGGCCGCTCCTCGGTCTGCCGCTCCAACTCCTCCAGCTCCGCACGGGACTTGAAGGACAGGATCCGCATGTACCGGGTGATGTCCCGGTCGTCCACGTTCAGCCAGAACTGGTAGAACGCGTACGGCGTCGTCATCTCCGGGTCGAGCCAGACGGCGCCGCCCTCGGTCTTGCCGAACTTGGTGCCGTCCGCCTTGGTCATCAGCGGGGTGGCCAGCGCGTGCGCCTCCACGCCGGGCTCCAGCCGGTGGATCAGGTCCAGCCCGGCCGTGAGGTTGCCCCACTGGTCGCTGCCGCCCTGCTGGAGCGTGCAGCCGTACCTCCGGTAGAGCTGGAGGAAGTCCATGCCCTGGAGGATCTGGTAGCTGAACTCGGTGTAGCTGATGCCCTGGTCGGACTCCAGCCGACGGGCGACGGAGTCCTTCGTCAGCATCTTGTTGACGCGGAAGTGCTTGCCGATGTCCCGCAGGAACTCGATGGCGGACAGGCCCTCGGTCCAGTCGAGGTTGTTGACCATGACGGCCGCGTTCTCGCCCTCGAAGGACAGGAACGGCTCGATCTGGGCGCGCAGCCTGCCGACCCAGCCGGCGACGGTCTCCGGGTCGTTCAGCGTGCGCTCCGCCGTCGGGCGGGGGTCGCCGATCAGGCCCGTCGCGCCGCCGACCAGCGCCAGCGGCCGGTGCCCGGCCTGCTGGAGCCGGCGCACGGTGAGCACCTGCACCAGATGCCCGACATGCAGGGACGGCGCGGTCGGGTCGAAACCGCAATAGAACGTGACAGGACCGTCCGCGAGCGCCTTGCGCAAGGCGTCCTCGTCGGTGGACAGGGAGAACAGCCCCCGCCACTTCAGCTCGTCGACGATGTCCGTCACGGTCTCGTGCTCCTCGGGTGATCTACAGCCAGGTGATCTTCGCCAGTCGAGTGACTGTCGGCTACGAGGTTATACGCCCTGGCTGACAGAACTCATATTGAAATCCGGCACCCGCAGCGCGGGCATCGCGGCCCTGGTGAAGTAGTCGCTCCACTCCCGCGGCAGCGTCTTCTCGGTCCGTCCGGCCTCCGTGGCCCGGCCGAGCAGGCCCACCGGCGACTCGTTGAACCGGAAGTTGTTGACCTCGCCCGTGACCTCGCCGTTCTCCACGAGGTAGACGCCGTCCCGGGTCAGCCCGGTCAGCAGCAGCGTCGCCGGGTCGACCTCGCGGATGTACCAGAGACAGGTCAGCAGCAGCCCGCGCTCGGTGTTCGCGACCATCTCGTCGAGGGAGCGGTCCTCGCCGCCGTCCAGGATCAGGTTGCCGATCGTCGGCACCACCGGCAGACCGGTCAGGCCCGCGCTGTGCCGGGTGGTCGGCAGATGCGCGACCTCGCCGCCGCTGATCCACTCGGTCGCCGTCAGCGGCAGCCCGTTGTCGAAGACCGAGCTGTCGCCGCCCGAGGAGTGGGCCAGCACGAACGGCGCGCACTCCAGGCCCGGCTCGTTCGGGTCGCTGCGCAGGCTCAGCGGCAGCTCGGTCAGCCGCTCGCCGATGCGGGTGCCGCCGCCGGGCTTGCTGAACACGGTCCGGCCCTCGGCGGCGTCCCGCGCCGACGCCGACCACATCTGGTAGATCAGCAGGTCCGCCACGGCCGTCGGCGGCAGCAGCGTCTCGTACCGCCCGGCGGGCAGCGGCACCCGCCGCTCGGCCCATCCCAGCCGTACGGCCAGCTCGGCGTCCAGGGCCGCCGGGTCGACGTCCTTGAAGTCCCGGGTGGAGCGCCCCGCCCAGGCCGAGCGCTTGCGGTCCGGGGACTTGGCGTTCAGCTCCAGCGTCCCGTTCGGCTGGTCGTGCCGCAGCCGCAGCCCGGTGGACGTACCGACATAGCTGGAGACCAGCTCGTGGTTGGCGAAGCCGTACAGCTCCCGGCCGCCCGCACGCGCGCGGGCGAACGACTCGCCGAGCGCCGGCGCGAAGTCGGCGAACACGGCGGAGGAGGTCTCGGCGGGCGCGTCCGTGAAGTCGGGGGAGTGCTCCACACCCGTGATCAGCGGCTGGGCGTCCTCGGCGGGGCCGGCGCCGCGCGCGGCGGCCTCGGCGGCCCGCACCAGCGGCTCCAGTTCCTCGGCGGTGACGGCGGCCCGCGACACCACCCCGGAGGCGGTGCCCTCCTTGCCGTCGACCGTGGCGACGACGGTCACCGACCGGCCCCGGGTGACCCCGTTCGTGGTCAGCGCGTTGCCCGCCCAGCGGAGGTTCGCCGTCGAGTACTCGTCGGCGATCACCACACAGCCGTCGGCCCGGGAGAGCGCGAGGGCCCGCTCGACGATCTCGTACGGCTTGTGGGCCTTGCTGTCACGGGCGCTCATCGACCGGCCTCCTGCGTGGTGTTGAGGATGTTGACGCCCTTGAAGAGGGCCGACGGGCAGCCGTGCGACACCGCGGCGACCTGGCCCGGCTGGGCCTTCCCGCAGTTGAAGGCGCCGCCCAGGACGTACGTCTGCGGCCCGCCCACGGCCGCCATGGAGCCCCAGAAGTCGGTGGTCGTGGCCTGGTAGGCGACGTCCCGCAGCTGCCCGGTGATCCGCCCGTTCTCGATCCGGAAGAACCGCTGCCCGGTGAACTGGAAGTTGTACCGCTGCATGTCGATGGACCAGGACCGGTCCCCGACCACGTAGATCCCCCGGTCGACCCCGCCGATCAGGTCCTCGGTGGACATCCCCGCCGGGTCCGGCCGCAGCGACACGTTCGCCATCCGCTGCACCGGCACATGCCCGGGGGAGTCGGCGTACGCACACCCGTTGGAGCGTCCCAGGTCGGTCAACCGGGCGATACGGCGGTCGAGTTGATAGCCGACGAGCGTTCCGTCCTTCACCAGGTCCCAGCTCTGGCACTCCACCCCCTCGTCGTCGTACCCGATGGTCGCCAGGCCGTGCTCGGCGGTGCGGTCACCGGTGACGTTCATCAGCTCGGAGCCGTACTTGAGCTTGTGGAGCTTGTCGAAGGTGGCGAAGGAGGTCCCGGCGTACGCGGCCTCGTAGCCGAGCGCGCGGTCCAGCTCGGTGGCGTGCCCGATGGACTCATGGATGGTCAGCCACAGGTTGGACGGGTCCACGACCAGGTCGTAGACGCCCGCCTCGACGCTCGGCGCCCGCATCTTCTCGGCGAGCAGCTCCGGGATCCGCGCCAGCTCGTCGTCCCAGTCCCAGCCGGTGCCCGTCACGTACTCCCAGCCGCGCCCGGCCGGCGGCGCCAGCGTCCGCATCGAGTCGAACTCACCACTGGACTCGTCGACCGACACCGCCGTCAGCGACGGATGCAGCCGCACCCGCTGCTGGGTGGTCACGGTCCCGGCGGTGTCCGCGTAGAACTTGTTCTCGTGCACGGTGAGCAGCGAGGCGTCGACGTGGTTGACCCCGTCGGCCGCCAGCAGCCGCGCGCTCCAGTCCGCCAGCAGCGCGGACTTCTCCTCGTCCGGGACGGTGAACGGATCGATCTCGTACGACGACACCCAGGTCTTCTCCGCGTGCACCGGCTCGTCGGCCAGCTCCACCCGCTCGTCGGACCCGGCGGCCTTGATGACCTGCGCGGACAGCTTGGCCATCGCCACGGCCTGCGAGGCGACCTTCGCGGCGGCGTCCATCGTCAGATCCACCCCGGACGCGAACCCCCACGTCCCGCCGTGCACCACCCGCACCGCGTACCCGAGATCGGTCGTGTCCGACGACCCGGCGGGCTTGGCGTCCCGCAGCCGCCAGGAAGCGCTCCGCACCCGCTCGAACCGGAAGTCGGCGTGCTCGGCACCGAGGGCCCGCGCGCGGGCCAGTGCGGCGTCGGCCAGGGCGCGTAGGGGTAGCGCGAGGAAGATTGGATCGATGCCGTGGGCCACAGGAGGCTCTCCCCTATTGATGTGTCTGTGTTTGCCTGCGAGGCGGATAAACCGCAGTCAAGCACGTCACCTCCGATCCTGCTGTGGCCACCGCGTATTGATGGTGCTGAGGTCGTCTCAGGAAATGCTTCCTGTATGACTCGCCACGTGAACACAGAGTGGCATGATGACGCCATGCAGGGGTGGGGGACTGATTTTCGTATCTGGCTCTCGTCGCTCGACGAGCCCGCAATCCGAAGCTTTTTGACGTCACATCACTGTCTGCGTCAGCAGTCCTGCGGGCGCAGACACGACGGTCGTCACCGCACGCCGGTGACCCGGCGCGACGTGAACACCTTCCGGGTCTGGGTCGCACGGGCGAGACAGCCCCAATTGCTGTCGGCCGGTTCCTGCGGTCTGGCCTGGGCGTGCCGGAGCCTCGTCGAGGATCATGGCTGCCCGCCGCACGCGCTGGAGGAACCGACCCTCGAACAACTCGAGACGATGTTCCGGGTCCTGGATCCGCCGCTCGCTCGCTGTGCGCTGTATGGGCTGCTCTCCCCGGACATGCGGCAGGCGCCGGCAGCCGGTACGGCCGAGCACCATACGGACGTCCTGCTACGTGCGGCCGATCAGCAACCACCGTCGAACCCCGCTGAGATCCTCAGGAGAGTCGTGACAGCAGTAGGGCATCCCGAACCGGACGGCGAGGTCGGCGAGCCGAAGGGCGCCGAGGACGAATCGTCCGGCGGCACCTCGGCAACGGCGTTCGGTGCGGACCGAGGCTCGGCTCTCGACGGCCTGCTGTCAGAACTGGTCGACACAGGAAGGCAGTTGGCCACCTCGTTGCGAAGCACCGCCGACGCGGTCGAGTCGGGCAGGCGGCCCGCGGCGGCGCGTGGGCTGGCGGACGCGCTGACGGAGTGGATCAGCCTGCGGGAGCGAGCCGTCGACCACTGTGCCGACCAGGGAATGGACTGGTCGCACGAGTCCGACTACGCATGGCTGACCGCCGAGCGCGCTCGGTTGGACAAGGCGCGTGCCGAACTCGTCACGCTGCGTGAGCGGGCCGAGTCCTACGACGCTCTGATCGACGCTGCCATGGATCCGGACGAGGCCGCGACGCTCACCGTGCTGCGCAACCGGGTAGGGGCACAGATCACCGAGCTCGAACGTACCTTCGGGGAGGGTGCAGGTACGACGCGGGTGATGTCCCCTACCAGCGCCCCCGTCGACGTGCCCGGAGAGCCGTCGAACACCGCGCCCCCTGTCGAGGCTGACGTTCCCCGGCCGGTCACCGCCGCGGGGGAGGTCCCGGTGGGCGATGGGTGGGTGGGACCGTCGGCAACCCCGGTGCCCGACGCGCCGGTGAAGACGCCCGTCGTACCGGCGGCTGAGCCCACCGGTCGGGGCTCGACTCGATCCGAAGCCGGCGCGTCTGCGGTGGACGAGCCGGAGTCGTTCGACTCGCAGGCGCCTGCGGGTTCCGCGCGACCGGATTCTCCCGGCACCCCCGTCGAGGCGCTCTCGACCGTGGACGCCTCCGCCGAAGAGCCCGCGCGGAGCGCCGCACCGGACAACGCCGTGACCACCACCGCGAGCCCCCTCCCCGAAACCCCGGCGGAGACCTCTTCCGACGACTCCACGCGGTCGGAGACGATCCCCGAGCAGGAGCCGTGGCCCGACTCGGTCGCGGATGCGGACTGGGACGTCCGCGCGCCGTGGGAGACGGGGCAGGAGCAGCCGGTCGCCGCACTGGTCCGATCGGGCCGTCTGGCCGAGGCGTACTGGATGACCGAGGCGTCCGCCGAGCCCGACGTGCGAGCCCGGGCCCTGGCGTTCGCCGCGGCCGCCTTCGACTGCGTCACCGAGTCGGACGCCACAGCCGTGCAGATCACGCACGACATCGACGAGGGCCCGCTCGGCCGTGACCGGGACGCCTACCTCGTGGCCTGCGTCGCCGCACTGCGCGCGGGGCTGACCGCCTGTTGGCCGCACGCGCTCGTCAGTGACTTCTCGCCGCCGACCGGGCTGGCCGAGCCCTGGCAGGAACTGCTCACCGTCCTCGTGGCCGCTGTGCGAAACGGCCGGTCCTTCGACCCGGGCGCGTATCACGCCGACGACCCACAGCAGGATCACGACCTGCGAGAGGAACTCGGAACACAGGCGAACCAGTTGCTCGACAGCCTCTCCCGGCGCAAGACGAAGTATCAGCGAGCGACCCGTGTGTTGCAGGACCTCGTCGGGCCGGGCGGAGAGCTGGGCCTGGCCTTGCGCGACGTCATCCAGTGGGTCGACGGCGGCCCACTCCCCGTCACCGCGTTCCGGGAGCGGGCCGAGCGGTTGCGCGACGCGGACGACGTCGACCGGCTGATCGAACAGACCGACAGCCGGTTCCGTACCCCCAAACAGGCCAAGGAACCGATAACCGCCGGTGCCCTGCGTCAACTGCACGCCGCCTGCCGGTCCGTGGCGGACATCCTCACCAAGGCGGACGCGGTGGCGGTCAGCCTGCTGCGGCCGGTCGGACTCTCCCAGTCGGGCATTCCCGCACTGGCTTCCGCGCGGCATGGACTGCGGGACGTGACACCACCGCCCGGCGTGGGCGGCGCGGCGCTAGAACTGCTCCAGAACTGGCTGGAGGGCAAACTGTCGGAGCAGGGCGCCGAGAACCGACAGGCCAAGGAGGACGGCAGCCCTCGCCCCACTGCGGACTGCCTGCTCAGGCTCGCCGACCTCCCTCGCGACAATGTCGGTCTGCCCGACCTTCAGGATCTGCGTACCGCCCGTCGCATGGCGGCGCTCATGGCGCCCTTGGACGCCGAACAGGCGCTGCGCCGCTACCTTGCGGAGGGTGACCTGCATTTGGCGCGGGCGCTGGTGGACGCCGTAAGACAGGACCCCGTCGGCCAGGGCTCCTCGGACGCCGAATGGGCGGAGAGCGCCGAACGACGTGTCCAGCAGGGGCTGGAGAACTGGCGCGAGACCGTGCGCCGACGCCACACGGAGGCGGCGGTCCTGCTTGCCCAGATGCGCACCCTCAATCTGCTCGCACCTGACCAGGAGCGCCACTTCGCCGGGCGGCTGCAGCAGTTCGCGAACGGCGACGAGGCCGGCCGCTACCGCTACGCGATGGACCGGCTCGAAGAGCTGCGGCGGGAACTGGCCCAGTTGGTGGAGAAGGACACCCGCCGGCAACGCCAGGAGCTGGAACAACTACGCCTCGCCCCCGCCGAATACGACCGGATCGCCAAGCTCATCACCGAGGGCGACACCGTCACCGCGGAGGAGTTCCTCGCCCTCGCACGCGGTGGCAAGCAACTGCCCGAACGACCAGAGGACGACGGCGAAGAACTCGCCGAGTTCCTGGCCGGGCTGACCGGGCCCGGCGTCCCGCGACCGGGCGGCGACGGTGTTGACGCCGACTGGTGGGCGGTTCGTCACGGCTCGGGCGGCAGGCTGACGGAGGCGGCCGACCTCGGGCTGCGCTCGTGGAAGGCGCTGTGCACCCGGCACGGCCGCAACAGCGAATGGCAGCAGCACCTCCCGCGCGTCTTGCGACTGCTCGGCCTGGAGCCCAACGGCCAGCCCGTGGTGGAGACCAGAACACAGGGGGTGCGCAGGTTCAAGGTGCGGGCGAGGGCGGCCGAACGGACCGGCTACGTCGCCGCGCTGGGTTCCCAGGCCACGTCGTACACGGTCCAGCTGATCTGGGAGGAACAGCGCGCGAACGGCCCGCTCGCGTACTTGGAGGACGCCGACGTCGACGCCAACATCGTGCTCTACCTGCACCCACTGGGCATCGAAGGACGGGGTCGGTTGGCGGACGCGGCCCGGGCCGGGGCCCAGCAGGCCCTGGTCGTGGACCCGGCCGTGGTCGGCTGGATGGCTGCCCGTGCCCCAGGCAGCTTCCGTGCGCTCCAACGGATCACTCTGCCCTGGGCGGCGTACAACCCGTACACGCCCTTCGTCGCGGGACTGGTGCCTCCGGAGGTGTTCTACGGCCGGGACGAGGAGATGCGGGAGGTCATGGACCCGCGCGGAGGCCTCTTCCTCTACGGCGGACGGCAACTGGGGAAGTCCGCGCTGCTGCGACGGGTGGCCCGGATCTTCCCCAGCCGTTCCGACGACTACGAGGCGGTCTACCTCGACCTGCTGAAGGCGGAGATCGGCCAGGCCGAGGCGCCTGACAAGATCTGGAGCCTCCTCGCGGACGAGCTCAAGCGTCGGGGCGTCTTCGGGAACAAGGTGTCGGAGCAGGCCGGCCCGGAAGTGGTGGCGCGCAGGCTCGCCGAGTGGCTGGACGCGGACGAGTCACGTCGCCTGCTCGTGCTCGCCGACGAGGCCGATGCGTTCCTGACGGCCGACTCACGCCGGACGTTCCGGGCCGGTGGAGAGTCGACGTTCCCGAACGTCAAGCGTTTCCAGCAGCTGATGGAGCAATCGGAACGCCGCTTCAAGATCGTTTTCGCGGGACTCCACCAGGTGCAGCGCTTTGGCGCACTGTCCAATGTCTCGACGGCGCACGGTGGCCCCGATGTCCTCGTCGGGCCGTTGAAACAGCAGGCCGCCCTCCGACTTGTCACCGAGCCCATGGCCGCACTCGGGTACGTGTTCGAACGGCCGGAGCTGGTGTGGCGGATCCTCGCCATCACCAACTACCAGGCCAACCTGGTGCAGATCTTCTGCAGCGAACTGGTCCGCACCCTGCACTCGCGCCCCTACGACGGCACGGACCGCGCCACGGCCATCTCCGACAGGGATGTGCAGGAAGTTGCGGCCTCCGAGACGCTCCGACGCCGGATCGCCGAGCGGCTGCGGTTCACCATCAACCTGGAGGACCGCTACCGGGTCCTGGCCCTCCTCATCGCGTTGGAGAGCCTGAAAGACGGCTACCGAGGCGACTACAGCGCCAAGGAACTCCTGGACCTCGCCCGGGACGCCTGGCCGGAGGGCTTCGAGGAGTGCGGCGTGCAGCAGGCCGAGATCTACCTCAACGAGATGGTGGGACTCGGGCTGCTGATCCGACTGGGAGACCGGGCACGCTTTGCCGTACGAAGCCCGAACGTCGTCAACATGCTCGGTACCCAGGAGGAACTGGAAACCGAGCTGCACGAGACCGAATTCGGCCTTCCCTACGACTACAACCCGCGCGCCGCCCGGCGCATCCTCGGCCGCGATCGCAACACCGGCGTCCAGCGCTACAGCCCGCTGACCGAGGGTCAGTTGCACGAGGCTGCCCAGCCGGGGGTGTCCGTGGTGCCCACCACGGAGCTGCATCAGCCGGACCTGGTGCTCCAGGCCGTCGCCGCGTTCGCCGAGGGACGCGGGGTCAAGGTGGTGAAGTCGAAGCGTGGAGACGGTCTCATGACGGTGCTGGCCGACGCTGCCTTCCTGCGGACGGCCCACGTCGTCCTCGCCGACCTGCGGGGTGTGGCGGTGGACGCCTTGGCGGACGCGCTGCGGCACTGCTTCGAGCACGCGGGCCCCGCCGCCGACAAGCACGTGCCGCAGAACGAGGGACGGAAGAACAAGCAGAGCCGGTCGGTCCTCGTCCTGGCCGATGCCGGAGCGGTCGGCTCACTGCGCGCCACCGACGAGAGACGGCGGTTGCGCGTGCGCACCCTGCAGCTGCGCCGATGGACCGCCGACTCCCTGCGTGCCTGGCCGGAATGTCCATTCGATTCGCGCGAGGAGCGACGTCGGCTGACGGACGCGACCTCCGGATGGCCCCATCTCACGGAGGTCGCTGTCGCCGACGTCTCACTGCGCGGAGCGACGCTCGACGACGCCCTCGACAACATCCGCGCGGTCACCGCTAAGCCCGCGAACGTGGACAGCCACATCAAGAAGTCCGGTCTCACCGACAAGGACCTCTCCCTGCTCGCCCTGTGGACGGAGTACGTCGAAGAGGGGCAGGGGGTGCCTGTCGACGATGTCGAGGCCGCCACCAGCCTCGGCTCCGGGGAGACCCGGGACTGGCTGGTCCACTTGGACGAACTCAACGTGCTCGACGAGACGGACGGAGGTATCGCGCTGGATCCCGTCACCTTCCGGGTTGTCCGCGCGCGGGCCGGGGAGACCGTGTGACGGCGAGTCGGCCCGGACCGGTGCTCGCGGCGCTGCCCGGCGTCAGGGCGCAGTTGGACGAGATCGCCGCCCAACTGGCGGCCGGACTGAACTGCCTCTGGCTGGTCCCCGATCGACTGGTCGAGACGGGACAGGCGGAGGAGCTGTACCGGGTCGCGCTCACTACGACACCCGACCGCCTGGACGTGGTGCCGCCGACCGTCCTCACCGTGCCCGCACCGCGAGGCCACGGCGGGGCTGGGACGACGGATCGACCAGCCGGGCCCGATGAGCCTCGGTGGGAGGGCGAGGCCCAAGATCACGGGGCACCCGATTGGGACGGCCTCCCCGATCTCGACTTCGACGACGACTTCGACATCGGCTGGTCCGACACGCGCCCCGTGCCCATGACGCGCACGGCCGTGCGAGAGCAGGCGGTGCCGGAGGTCTTCGAACGGCTGGGCAAGGAATTGGCCGTGGGGCCTGGCGAGGTGGTCGCGCGCCTCACGGATCCCGCTCAGCGCTGGAGGCCGGTCATAGGCCTGCGGGCCTGGGCGGAACCCGATGATCCGCAGGAGGACGCCCTGGGCGTGTCCGGTGGTACTCGGGGCGGTGCCGTCCAGCGGCTCTTCCACTCCCTTTCCGCTGCGGTCAAGGAAGCCGGCCTGCCGCCCCAGGGACGCCCACGGCTCTTGGTCGTGGCGCGAGTACGGGATGTCTCCGCGGCGCTCACCGACGAACTCGCTCGGGACATCGCGACGACGGCGGTGCACTGGTGGTGGGGCACGGTCGGACGCCTCGACACGGCGACGGTGGTGGCATCGGCTCGGACAGGTGGCTTGCCAGGCTCCGCCGGACAGCGGGTTCGGGCCGCGGTCCGCGAAGAGATCGTCACCGAGGTTGCGGGATTCGACCTGGAGCTCGCTCATCGGCTCGCCATGGTCTGGGACGGCCGGACCAGCCGGCTCGGCCCCGCTCTCCGGTCCTGCCTCGGCACCGAGGAGATCACCCGGGCCGCCGCCCTTCCGGGCACGGCTCTCGAAGCCGGAACGCGAAGGCGTCCCGGCTCGAGACTGCGGTCGGCCTGGTCCGGGGGCCTGGTGCAGTCGTGGGAGGGCAGGCTGCGCCGCCATCCGGCGGTCTGGTACGCCGATGGTGAACCGGGGACGCCGCCCGAGCTGGACCTCCTCGTGGGGCAGGCCCAGCAGCGGGTCGTGTTCCCGTGGATCGAGGACGCCCGCGAACATCTGGTCCGCCTGAGCGCCCGCTACGCGACCCGGCCCTTGCAAGCCCTGGTCGAGGCGTACGCCCAGCGACCCGCAGCCGACTACCGCACGCACCCCGACAAGGCCTTCGGACAACTGGAGGTCGGCGCCCTGCTTTCGGCCTGCCACGAGGGCGGCCTCGCCCTCCCGGGCGAGGAACTGCGCCTGCTGAAGGAACTCGTGAAGGCCAGAAACATCCTCGCGCACCGGGGCGCGCTCCACGACGCCACGCTCCACGCTCTGTGTGAAGAGCTCACGCTCGCCCACCGGCGGTGGGCAAAACTGTAGGGATCCGACAGGCAGTCCGGTGAGCCACTGTCGGTGCCCGAATGCCCGTGCGCGGATGCGGACCGATAGGTTTCGAGGTAAGCCGCCTGCTAGCCAGATCTGGGCGGATGCGTCAGACCCCTATCGAAAGGGTGATCCGTTGAGCCGCTCGGTTCTCGTCACCGGAGGTAACCGGGGCATCGGCCTCGCCATCGCCCGCGCGTTCGCCGACGCCGGCGACAAGGTCGCCATCACCTACCGCTCGGGGGAGCCGCCGGCCGCCCTCACAGAATTGGGCTGCCTGGCCGTCAGGTGCGACATCACCGACCCCGAGCAGGTGGAGCAGGCCTACAAGGAGATCGAGGCCGAGCACGGCCCGGTCGAGGTCCTGATCGCCAACGCCGGCGTCACCAAGGACCAGCTCCTGATGCGGATGTCCGAGGAGGACTTCACCTCGGTCATCGACACCAACCTCACGGGCACCTTCCGGGTCGTCAAGCGCGCCAACCGCGGCATGCTGCGCGCCAAGAAGGGCCGTGTGGTGCTCATCTCGTCCGTCGTCGGTCTGTTCGGCTCGCCGGGGCAGGCCAACTACGCCGCCTCCAAGGCCGCCCTGGTCGGCTTCGCGCGCTCCCTCGCCCGTGAGCTGGGCTCGCGCAACATCACCTTCAACGTCGTCGCCCCCGGCTTCGTCGACACCGACATGACCAAGGTGCTCACCGACGAGCAGCGCGAGGGCATCGTCAAGCAGGTGCCGCTCGGTCGTTACGCGCAGCCCGAGGAGATCGCCGCGACGGTGCGGTTCCTCGCCTCGGACGACGCCTCGTACATCACTGGAGCCGTCATCCCCGTAGACGGCGGACTGGGAATGGGTCACTGAACCATGAGCGGAATTCTCGAGGGCAAGCGCGTCCTGATCACCGGTGTGCTGATGGAGTCCTCCATCGCCTTCCACACTGCCAAGCTGGCCCAGGAGCAGGGCGCCGAGATCATCCTCACGGCCTTCCCCCGGCCCACGCTGACCGAGCGCATCGCCAAGAAGCTCCCCAAGCCCACCAAGGTCATCGAGCTGGACGTCACCAACGACGAGCACCTCGGGCGGCTGGCCGACATCGTCGGTGAGGAGCTGGGCGGCCTCGACGGCGTCGTGCACTCCATCGGCTTCGCCCCGCAGGACGCCCTCGGCGGCAACTTCCTCAACACGCCGTTCGAGTCCGTCGCCACCGCGATGCACGTCTCGGCGTACTCCCTGAAGTCGCTGACCATGGCCTGCCTGCCGCTGATGCAGAACGGCGGCTCGGTCGTCGGTCTGACCTTCGACGCGAAGTTCGCCTGGCCGCAGTACGACTGGATGGGCCCCGCCAAGGCCGCCCTGGAGGCCACCAGCCGTTACGTCGCCCGTGACCTGGGCAAGCAGAACATCCGCTGCAACCTCGTCTCCGCCGGTCCGCTCGCCTCCATGGCCGCCAAGTCCATCCCGGGCTTCGGCGAGCTGGCCGCCGTGTGGGACGACCGTTCGCCGCTGGAGTGGGACCTCAAGGACCCCGAGCCGGCCGGCCGCGGTGTCGTCGCGCTGCTCAGCGACTGGTTCCCGAAGACCACCGGCGAGATCATCCACGTCGACGGCGGGCTGCACGCGATCGGCGCCTGAGCGCCACCGCTCCCACTTCCGCTTCAGACCGTATGCCGGTCCGAGGGCGCGCATCCATTCGGGTGCGCGCCCTCGCCGTACTCCTGTCCGCCGGGATCATCACTCGTTCGGCTCATCCGGCGGGCCGCCGGGGCCGGGTGCCGCGCACGCTGGACGTGCACCGCTCAGCCGATCGGCCGAGGAGGTCCCCCTTGTGCGCATCTCCCGCAGCGTCGCCCCAGCTGTCGTCGCCCTGGCCCTCGTCCTCACCCTCCCGTCCGAATCGGCACCGCACGCGCGCGTAGTGGCGGACGACGCCAAGCCCGATCCGTTCGGGGCGGCCTGCCGCAGCACCGTCACCGGCTCCCAGGTGGTCGCGCACTGCTTCAACCCCCACGCCGCCGTCGACCACGTCCGGCTGCACATCGAGTGCGCGCGGTGGTGGGACATCGACAGCGACAGCGCGGCCGTCGAGACGGCGCCCGCGCGGACCGTACGGCTCACCGGGCGCTGCTGGAAGGAAGTGCGGTCGGTGTGGTTCAGCCACCGGAGGGGGGCGGACTGACCCGGCCCGGACGGCAGTGGAACGGGTACCCGGCCGCCTCCGCCGCGGCGGTCTCCGCGTCGCCCGCGCGGATCGCGTCCATGAGCCGGGTGTGGTCCATGTACGTCTCCGGGGTCAGCTCCTCGCCCACGTCGCCGCGCAGCCAGTCCCGCAGGACCTCGCCCAGGTCGGCGTAGACGGTCGTCACGACGTCGTTGTGGGACGCGGCGACGACGGCCAGGTGGAAGGTCGCGTCGGCGGTCACGAAGGCCTCCGCGTCGCCCGACGCCCACGCCTCCTCACGCCGGGCCAGGAGCGTGTCGAGCTGCTTCAGGTCCTTCTCGGTGCGCCGCTCGGCGGCCAGCTTCGCGGCGCTCGACTCCAGGGCGGCGCGCAGCTCTGCGATGTGCGTCGGGTCGGCGCCCGCGAAGCGGCGATGCATCACGCCCGCGAGTTCACTGGTCGCGACGACATAGGTGCCGGAGCCCTGGCGGATGTCCAGCAGACCGTTGTGCGCGAGCGCGCGGACGGCCTCGCGGACCGTGTTCCGGGCGACACCCAGTTGCTCGACCAGCTCGGGCTCGGTGGGGATGCGGGAGCCGACCGGCCACTCGCCCGAGGTGATCTGGTTCCGCAGCGCGGCGATGACCTGCTCGGACAGCGCCGATCGGCGGGGATGGCTCAGCGGCATGGCACACCTTCGCACGCAGTGGCCGACCTGGAGCAGTCGGGCCATGGACAACCAATCATCCCATGATTCTATGATGGGTGTCATGGTGAGCGAGGAGATGGCGACGACGACATCCACACGGGACCGGGCACTGTCCGGCACACCCGTGTCCGACCGGGCCGCGGCCGAACCCCCGGCGTCGGCCACGCGCGCGTGGGCGACACGGCTGGTGGTCGTGGGCATCGTCCTGACCGCCCTCAACCTCCGTCCCGCCATCACCAGCCTCGGCGCCCTCCTCGAAGAGGTGCGCGTGGGGCTCGGCATGAGCGGCAGCGTCGCCGGCCTCCTCACCTCCGTGCCGCCGCTCTGCTTCGCACTCTTCGGCGTCATGGCACCCCGGCTCGCCCGCCGCTTCGGCCCGGCCGCCGTCGTCTGCGCGGGCATGGTCGCGATCGCCGGCGGTCTGCTGCTGCGGCCGTACGCCGGCGGTACGGCCGGCTTCCTGGCCGCGAGCGCCCTCGCCCTGATGGGTATCGCCGTCAGCAACGTGCTGATGCCGGTCATCGTCAAGCGCTGGTTCCCCGACCGGGTCGGCTCCATGACCGGCCTCTACTCCATGGCCCTCGCCCTCGGCACCTCGTCCGCGGCCGCCGTCACCGTGCCCATGACCGCGGCGCTGGGCGGGAGTTGGCAGACCGGCCTCGCGGTCTGGGCGGGTCTCGCGGCGGCGGCCGTACTGCCCTGGCTGCCCTTCGTGCGGGACCGCGACCGTGGCGCACGCCCGGCCGAGCGGGTGGCCCCCGCGCGCGTGGGGGAGCGGCGGGGCGAGGGTGCCTCCGCGCGCGTGGGGGAGCGGAGGGCCGAGGGTGCCCCCGCGCGTGGGGCGGCACCGGCCGGGACGGCCCCCGCGCGCGAGGACGCGCCCGTCCTCCGGATCACCCGGAGCCGTACCGCCTGGGCGCTCGCCGTGTTCTTCGGGCTCCAGGCGACCGCCGCCTACATCACGATGGGGTGGATGGCGCAGATCTTCCGGGACGCGGGGGTCCCGGCCGGCACGGCGGGGCTGCTGCTGGCCGTCACCATGGTGATGGGCGTGCCGCTGGCCTTCGTGATCCCCCGGCTCGCCACCCGGCTGCCCCACCAGGGGCCGATCGCGGTCGTCCTCGGCGTCTGCGGGCTCCTCGGCTACGGCGGCCTCTACCTCGCCCCGGCCGGGGGAGCCTGGGCATGGGCGCTGCTCATAGGCATCGCCAACTGCTCCTTCCCGCTCGCGCTCACCATGGTCGGTATGCGGGCCAGGACCGGCGCGGGCGTGGTCAAGCTGTCGGCCTTCGCCCAGAGCACGGGCTATCTGATCTCGATCCCCGGCCCGCTCCTCGTCGGCGTCCTGTACCAGCACAGCGGCGGCTGGGGCCTGCCCCTCGCCCTCATGGCGGCCCTGATGCTCCCGCAGATCGCGGTGGGTGTCCTGGCGGGCCGCGACCGGGTGGTGGAGGACGAGGCGGGCCGCTGAGGGACACCCCGGGGGCTCCTAGGCGGGTCGGGGGTGGGAGACTGGGCGCATGCCAGTGCTCGACCCGAACCCCCAGAACGGCCAGAAGAAGATGCTCCTGGTCTTCGGCTCGTTCCTCGCCATCTTCGTCGTCATCGGGATCATCGCGGTCATCGCGTCACCGTGAGCGGTACGGCGGTCGCGTCGGCGTGACCGGCGAGAAGATCGGCGGCGTGGCCGCCGGGGCTTGTCGGGTGCTCGCCGGGTGCTCTCCGGGGTGGGGATAACCCCCCGTCCCCTAGGGGGCGAGTCTCAGGGTGAAGTGGGTGGATCACCGGATGGGACGGGGCGCTCGCATTCCGTAGCTTCGAGATGTGGCCGGGAGGACGGGCCACAGCCCACTCGCAGACCACGGAGGCGGCATGTCGGCCCCTACGCACACCCGGCCCCACCCGGCGCCCACGGCGCCCACGACCGGCGTCGACATCCGGCTGCCCTGGTGGGCGGTCGCCCTGCCCGCGCTCGGCTTCGCCGCCCTCCTGCTGCTGATCCTGAACCCGGCGCAGGCCCAGGCGGCGAGCGGCGACCCCGCGATCGCCCACCTCCTGGAGTGGATACAGCAGGCCCTGCTGAACCACACACCGTGACGAGCGGCCAGCCCGCCGGAATCACCTGTACCGGTCTCGGGTATCCGCACTTCAACTCCCTGCGCCCCATGGCCTGTTTCGTGCGAAGCTGGGACGCATGAGCGTCGCAGAACCCCGCAGGATCGTCCTCTTCCGGCATGCGAAGGCCGACTGGCCGCAGGTTTCCGACCACGAACGGCCGCTCGCCGACCGGGGCCGTATGGACGCCGCCGTCGCCGGGCGCAAACTGGCAGACTCCGGCATCCCCCTCGGCCTCGCCCTCTGCTCCACGGCCGTCAGGACCCGCGAGACCTGGAAGCTGGCCGTCCACGAGCTGCCCGAGCGGCCGAAAACGGTCTACGAGGAGCGGATCTACGAAGCCTCGCCCGGCGAGCTGATCGCCCTGCTCAACGAAACCCCGGACGACGCGCAGAACGTCGTCCTGATCGGCCACAACCCCGGGATCCAGGGCCTCGCCGACATCCTCGCCGGCAGCGCCGAGGGCGACGCCCGCGAGCGGATGAACCGCCTCGGCTTCCCGGCCGCAGCCTTCGCCGTCCTCACCTTCGAGGGCGCCTGGAAGAGCCTGGAGCCGGGCGGGGCCACGCTGGCCGACTACTGGGCGCCGACGGAGTAGCCCGGCCGCGCGGCCTCATCGGCACCCGGCACGACAGCGGCCCGGCACGACAGCGGCCCGGCACCACCTGGTGCCGGGCCTTTCCGTGCGCCTCGCCCCGCTGTGCGCCCTCGCCCGCGCTGTGCGTCCGCGCGGCTACTCGTCGTGCGTGTCCGCCGCCTCGACCTCTTCCCGGGTCACCCCGAGGAGGTACAGCACGGTGTCGAGGAAGGGGAAGTTCACCGCCGTGTGCGCGGCCTCGCGGACCACCGGCTTGGCGTTGAAGGCGACGCCCAGACCGGCCGCGTTGAGCATGTCGAGGTCGTTGGCGCCGTCGCCGATGGCCACGGTCTGGGCCAGCGGCACGCCCGCCTCGGCGGCGAACCGGCGCAGCAGCCGCGCCTTGCCCGCGCGGTCCACGATCTCCCCGACGACCTTGCCGGTGAGCTTGCCGTCGACGATCTCCAGCGTGTTGGCCTGCGCGAAGTCGAGGCCCAGCCGCTCCTTGAGATCGTCCGTGACCTGGGTGAACCCGCCCGAGACGACGCCGACTTGGAAGCCCAGCCGCTTCAGCGTACGGATCAGCGTGCGCGCCCCCGGCGTGAGCCGGACCTCGCTGCGCACCTTCTCCACCACCGAGGCGTCGAGCCCCTCCAGCAGCGCCACGCGCGCGTGCAGCGACTGCTCGAAGTCCAGCTCGCCGCGCATCGCGGCCTCGGTGACCTCGGCGACCTCCTTCTCGCAGCCGGCGTGCGCGGCGAAGAGCTCGATCACCTCGTCCTGGATGAGCGTGGAGTCCACGTCCATGACCACCAGGCGCTGCGCCCGGCGGTGCAGCCCCGCCGCGACCACGGCCACGTCCACGCCCAGCGCGACGGACTCGGTCACCAGCGCGGTGCGCAGCGTCTCCGGTTCCGTACCGGAGACCGCGAACTCGACGGCCGTCACCGGGTACTTGGCGAGCCGGAAGATACGGTCGATGTTGCCGCCGGTCGCGGTGATCCGGGCGGCGATACGGGCGGTGGACTCGGCGGTCAGCGGGTGGCCGAGAACGGTGACGTGGGAGCGGCCGAGGCCGCGGGGCCGGTTGTCGCCCAGGCCGGAGATGATCTCCGCCTGCATCTTCATCGATTCCGCCCAGCTGTGGACGGTCGCCCGCAGGTCGCCCTCCTGTCCGGCGGGCGGCTCGGTCACGAGCGCGCACAGCACGATCCGGCCACGGGTGACGACCTGCTCGATGTCGACCACGTCGACGGAGTACGCGGCGAGGGTGTCGAACAGCCCGGCGGTGATACCCGGCCGGTCCTTGCCGAAGATCTTGACGAGGAGAGTGGGCGTGTCAGAGGAGGTCTGCGAAGCGCTCATGATGTGCCAACCGTATCCGGCGCCCCGCGCCTTTTGCCCCTGAGGTCCGCCCAGCGGACGGAGAACACTGGGTTACCGGCGATTGAAGCGCACCCGGATCGTGTACGACGCCCCGGAACACCTGCACAGGATCACCCCCGCCCGCGTCCCATTTCAACGCCCCGGGCCCCGCGGGCGGGGAGGGGGAGGAGAAGCTAGCTCGGGCCGTGGTGCTGGCGGTGAGGGACAGGCCCGTCCCGTCTCAACGCCCCCGGGGCCCTCGTGGTGGAGGAGGCGGCGGTGGCCCTTCCTCCGCCGGTGGCGGTGGCGGTGGCGGTGGCGGTGGCGGTGGCGGTGGCGGTGGCGGTGGCGGCCAGGCGCCCGACCTCGACCCCGCCCCCGCCCCCGGCCCCGACCTCGTCCCCGACCCTGGCCCTGGCCCTGGCCCTGGCCCTGATCCTGATCCTGATCCTGGCCCTGGCCCTGGCCCTGGCCCTGGCCCTGGCCCTGGCCCCGACCTCGTCCCCGACCCCGCCCCTGACGCTGAGCCCGCCCCCGACCCAGGCCGCCGCGGCGGAGGCGTGACCCTCCGCACCACCGTCGGCGCCCCGTACACATCGGGCGGCCGCACCCCGGAACCACCACGGCCCCCCGGGGCCCCCGGCCACGGCCCGTCCTCCCCGGCCTCCCGCGAACCCGAAGCCCCCCGACCACCGCTCCCGGGCCCCCGGGTCTCTCCGGGCCCCCGGGCTTCTCCGGGCCCCCGCGTCTCTCCGGACCCCCAGGACTCCCTGGACCCCCAGGACTCCCCGCGCCCCCGGGCCTCCCCAGGCCCCCCGGAATCCCGCGCCCCCGGCGCCCTCCGCAGCTCGTCCGGCAGCCGCAGATACGGATTGGTGTCCGGGTTCGGCGGCCGGTACGGAGCGCCCGGGGTGTACGGTCCCGAGGCGGAACCCGAGGTCTCATGGACCCCGGCAGCCGCCGCCCCGCCGTCGCCCCCACAACCCACCTCACCCCACGCCCACGGCGACGCCCGCAACCCGGCGGCGCGGGTCAGGCAGGCCAGGACCGCCCCCGCGGCCCCCGCACCCGCGCCCCAGAGCGCGCCCAGCAGCAGGGCCATGGCGGCCTGCCCGCGCAGCTCGATCCCCGCGTCGAACGCGTCGATGCCGAACACGGCCAGCGAGGCGTCCACCGACAGCTCCGTCAGCCGGACGAGCAGCGGCAGCGCCACCGCCGTCGCGAGCCCGAGCCGAAGCGCGCAGCGCGCGACGAAGCCGAGCGCACCCCCGCCCCGTACATCCGGACCGGGCCCACCCCCGGCAGCGGTGGCGGCCGAGGCCCGTACGAAAGGCGTACGCACGGCGGCCAGGACCCCCGCGTACAGCATCATGAGCGCCGCCGCGAGGCCCAACAGCCAGACCCGGCCGTCCAGTTCGGCGAGACGGCCGAGCGTGACGGGCTCGTCCGCGTTCACCCGGAGGAGTTCGTCGAGCGGGTCGGGCAGGAGATCGGCCAGCGCCCCGGTGGCCCTGCCGTCCCAGGGGACGAGAAGGCCGAGGGGGACGCCCAGCCAGACCCCGTTGGGCGCGCCGAGGAAGGCCGCGCCGGCGATCCGCTTCGGATGCGGGTCGCCGATCGCCGCGTACGCCGACGCCGCGAGCCCGGCCAGGACCGCCACCAGCAGCACGGTGACCACCGCGGACACGGCCGGCCGTACGACCCGATGCAGTGCGTCGAGGGCGGCCGGCAGGGGCGTGCGGCGAGAGGCCAGGAGGGCGATGACCAGCACACCCAGGCACCAGGTCAGGCCGCCGAGCAGGGTCGGCACGGTGTCGACCGTGAAGCCGACCCGGGCGTTCGCGTCGGCCAGGTCACCCAGGCGGTCCGGCAGCAGACCGCCGCCGATGTCCCCGAGGTCGCCGAGTCCGGGGATCTCCACGTTGTCGAGGTCGCCGCCGCCCGGCAGCTGTTCGTCGATGCCGAGCTGACCGCCGTCGAGGGTCACGACGGCGTTGCCCGCCCAGGCCAGTCCGCCCATCAGCGCCACGAAGAGCGCGAGCACCGTGCCCACGCGCGCGAGGAGTTCGGCGGAGGAGATCACAACTCCCGCCCCGCGCAGGGAGCGCAGGAAGAACCACGACAGCAGGAGCGCTCCCACCAGGCCCACACCCAGTGGCGTGATCTCGATGGCAGTGGTGGCCTGCGCGCCTTCCAGGCCAAAGACGGACACATCGCCGGACGGGGTCACCGACCCACCCGCCCCGAGCGCCACAACCGCCGCGGTCATGGGCCCGAGTTCGCCCGCCGAGTCGGCCTCCAGCAGGCGCAGACCGAGCGCCGCCGTGGCCGCCATCCCGATCAACGCCCAGCTCACGGCGGCGATCGCGGAGAACACGACGTCCCCCCACGGCACACGCCTGCCCTGGCCTGCATTCCGGTCGCTCATGGTCGGACCCCCCCCGATCCGCATCGCGGCGTTGCACCGCTGATGTCCCCCTCGCGTGGGATTACCACTCTCCGGCCCGGTTTCAACCCCGTCAACGGGACGGGGAGATGCCCCCGTACGTTCTCTTCACAAGGCCCGACTTTCGGTCAGGGGGTCGAGCCTGAAATAGTTCCCCCCGATGTTCGACATCCCTAGACTCCCTGTGTTGGGGGTAATTCGGGGGACAACTCAGTGGGGCATGGAGTGCCGGAACTCGTACTGGAATTGAACGGACAAACCTGGACGCTCGATCCGTCCAGGGCATATACCCTCGGACGTGATCCGCAGGGGGACATCGTGTTCGACGACGCCAGGGTCTCCTGGCGTCACGCCACGATCAGCTTCGGCGGCCGTAGTTGGGTGATCGAGGACCACGGCAGCACCAACGGCACCTTCGTGCAGGGGCAGCGGATCCATCAGCTGGAGATCGGCCCCGGTTCGGCCGTGCACCTGGGCAACGCGACCGACGGCCCGAGACTCAGCCTCTCCGGCACCGCCGCGTCCGTCGCGCAGCCCCAGCAGCAGCCGTACGCGGCACAGGGCGCGAGCGCCGGATACGCCGGCCAGCAGGCACCGCCGCAGCAGGCCCCGCAGGCGGGCTGGCAGCAGCCGCCGGCGGCACAGGTCCCGCAGCAGCAGGGCTTCCCGCAGCAGGGCCCCGGTGGTGGCGCGGGGGCGCCGCCGGTCTACGGCGACCGCAGCCCGACCACGTTCCACCAGCTGGCCCTCGGCCGGGTGATGCGGATCGGTCGTGCGCTGGAGAACGAGCTGGTGGTCTCCGACCTCCAGGTCTCGCGCAACCACGCCGAGTTCCACGCGACGCCCGACGGGCGCTTCGAGATCCGTGACCTCGGCTCGCACAACGGCACGTTCGTCAACGGTATGCCGATCGCCAAGGGCGGCACGGCCCTCCTCGGCCCGAACGACATCGTCGGCGTCGGCCACTCGACGTTCCGTATCGTCGGCGACCGGCTCGAGGAGTTCGTCGACACCGGTGACGTCTCCTTCTCCGCGCGCCATCTGACGGTCACCGTCGACGGCGGCAAGCAGATCCTGAAGGACGTCTCCTTCGGTGTCCCGGAGAAGTCGCTCATCGCGGTCATCGGCCCCTCCGGCTCCGGAAAGTCCACCCTGCTCAAGGCGCTCACGGGCTACCGCCCCGCCAACCAGGGCGACGTCCTCTACGACAACCGGAACCTGTACAAGCAGTTCGCCGAGCTGCGGCAGCGCATCGGTCTGGTCCCGCAGGACGACATCCTGCACAAGGAGCTGACCGTCAAGAAGGCCCTCAAGTACGCGGCCAAGCTGCGCTTCCCGGCCGACACCACGGCCGCCGAGCGCGACGCCCGTATCGACGAGGTGCTGCGCGAGCTGAAGCTCGACATCCACAAGGACAAGAAGGTCACCTCGCTCTCCGGCGGCCAGCGCAAGCGCGTCTCGGTCGCCCTGGAGCTGCTGACCAAGCCGTCGCTGATCTTCCTGGACGAGCCGACCTCCGGCCTCGACCCGGGCATGGACCGCGATGTCATGCAGCTGCTGCGCGGTCTCGCCGACGACGGCCGTACGGTCCTGGTGGTCACCCACTCGGTGGCCGAGCTGGCGATCTGCGACAAGCTCCTGGTGATGGCCCCCGGCGGCTCGGTGGCGTACTTCGGTCCGCCCGAGGAGGCGCTGAACTTCTTCGGCTACGACACCTGGGCCGACGTCTTCTCCGCCTTCGAGAACTACCGCGACTACGACTGGGCGGGCCGCTGGAAGGGCTCGCAGCACTACCAGATGTACGCCGCGGACATCGACGCCGTCGCCCCGCAGTCGGTGCACATGCCGCCGCCACAGGCGATGCGTCCGCCGAAGCCGCAGGGCTGGATGTCGCAGCTCGGCACCCTGGTCCGGCGCTATGTCTCCGTCATCGCCTCCGACAAGGGCTTCCTGGCGCTGACGGTGATCCTGCCGGCCGTCCTCGGCGCGGTGAGCCTGCTCATCGACCCGGACAAGGACCTGCTGGTGCGGGGGGTGAACAAGGCGACCGGCCTGCCCGTCCCGAACGGCACGGCCACCACGGTGCTGCTGATCCTCGCGGTCGGCGCGTGCTTCGCGGGCGCCGCCAACTCCGTACGAGAACTGATCAAGGAACGGGTGATCTACGAGCGGGAGCGGGCCACCGGCCTGTCGCGCTCGGCGTACCTGATGTCCAAGGTGATCGTCCTCGGCGCGGTCACCGTGTTCCAGGGCGCGATGGTCGGCGCGATCGGGTTCTCCAGCCGGACCATCCCGGACGAGGCGCTGATCTTCGGCGAGGGCAAGTTCGCCGTGATGCTCGAACTCTCCATCCCGATCATGGGCCTTGGCTTCACGTCCATGATGTTCGGCCTGGTCATCTCCTCGCTGGTGAAGACCGCCGAGAAGACGATGCCGCTGCTGGTGATGTTCGCGATCGTCCAGGTCGTCTTCACCGGCTGCCTCTTCGCCCTGCACGGCAGCCCCGGCGTCAACGAGTTCTCGTATCTGATGCCGTCGCGCTGGGCGGTCGCCGCCGCCGGTGCCACGCTGGACTTCAACAACATCAGCCCGCCCAAGGAGGCCGGCGACACCGACCCGCTGTGGGACCACACGGTCGGCGCCTACAGCCTCGACATGATCGCCCTCATCGTGCTCGGCGTGATCTGCGGGGTCCTCGTGGCCCGCTTCCTGCGCCGCCACGAGCCCGAGGTCATGCGCAAGTGACCGGGGGACACTGACGAACGAGGGGCGGCACCCGCACCGGGTGCCGCCCTTCCACGTTCTCAGAGGTCCCGCGCGGGCCTCAGTACGCGCTGTTGACGTTGTCGATCGAGCCGTAGCGGTCGGCGGCGTAGTTCGCCGCGGCCGTCAGGTTGGCGACCGGGTCGTACTGGCTCTTCTTCGTGCCCGGGACGTGGTAGGCGTCGAAGGTCGGCTTGATGACCTGCAGCAGACCGATCGACGGGACGCCGTTCTGGGCGTTGATGTCCCAGTTGTTGATGGCGTTCGGGTTGCCCGAGGACTCCCGCATGATGTTCTTGTGCAGGCCGTGGTAGGTGCCCGGGATCTTGTGCTTCTTCATGATGTCGAGCGCCTCGCGGATCCAGCCGTCGAGGTTGTTCGGGTACGACTTCGCGGCGGCCTTGGCGACCTTGGCGCGCTGGGCGGACCGGCTGGCCGCCTCCTTCTTCGCGCGCTCCTGCTCGGCCTTCTTCTTCGCGGCAGCGGCGGCGGCCTTCTTGTCGGCGTCGGCGGCCTGGTTCGTGACGCTGGCCTTCGCGGCCGTGGCCGGGTTCTGGCTGAACGCCGCCGGAGCCGCGGACACGGTCTGCGTGGCGGTCTGAGCCTCGGCCGGCACCAGCGAGAACGCGAGGGCGGCGGCACCGAAGGCGGCCACTCCGGCGAGCGAGAGCTTGTGGGTCTTGGTCAGCGCGAGACTGTGGCCGGGGTTCTTCTTGACGTTCTTGAGCATGAGTGAGGGACCTCTTCGAATAGCGCGGAGGTCGCTCTCGTGCCGGGTGGGGACACTTCTCTTCCAGCACAAACGCCGCGGGGCGACCCGCGGCGTCGAGCGACAGCAGCAATTCTTAGCGGCCGCAAAATCGTGTGGCAAAGGTGTGACGTACGATCCCCGATAGTTGGAGCGGAAACGGCAAAACGGGACAGACCAACCCGTCTCTCCCGCTCAAACCACCCTTATCCCTCTCCTAGGCAGGTTCGTACGTGATGCGCGCCCTATGGGAGGGCTCACATGGGCCGGGCCCCGGTCTCACCGGCAGTTGCTGGCGCAATGCTCTGTGTGAGGACCTTTCCATGGCGCCTCTCCCGGCAGGATGAGGTGCACATCGCCGAACTCGTGCCACAGATAACGCCCCCCGACCGCCGCCTCGTACGCCCGGTCGATCGCCGCCCGCCCCGCGACCGCCTCCAGCATCAGCAGATGCGAGGCCTCCGGCTCGTGCAGCCCGGTCAGCAGCCCGTCGACCACCCGCACCCCGCGCCCCGGCGTCACCACCAGATCCGTCCAGCCCTCCCGGGCCCGGACGACGCCGTCGTCCCCGGCGGCCGACTCCACGGCCCGCACCGCCGTCGTCCCCACGGCGATCACCCGGCCGCCCCCCGCCCCGGCCGCGTTGATCAACCGCGCCGACGCCTCCGGCACCGCGAACCGCTCCGGATACGGCGGCTCGTGCGCCTCCGCCGACGCCACCCCCGTGTGCAGCGTGACCGGCGCGAACTGCACCCCCCGGCTCACCAGCTCCGCCACCAGCCGCGCCGTGAACGGCCGCCCCGCACTCGGCATCTCGGCGCTCCCCGCCCCGTCCTCCGCCGGCAGCGCGAACACCGTCTGGTACACGGACAGCGGCTGGTCCCGCTCCGTGTAGGAGTACCGAATGGGCCGCCCGTGCTCCCGGAGCATCCCGGCGACGGCCGCCGTGACGCCCCCCACCCCGGCGACGTCCGACGGCGACACCCGCGCCCACCACAGCCGCTCGCCCCGCTCGCTCAGCGGCTCCTCCAGGACGAGCCGTACGTCACACGGAAGCCGCACCACCGTCCCCGCCGGACCGCCCGCACGCGCGCGCGTGGTGCCGCGCCCGTCCGGATCCCGCAGTTCGACGGCCCACCGCCCGTCGTCGCCCCGCGTGGAGAAATGCACCACCACGCGCGCGTGCCCGACCCTCCCGTCCACCGCCGCCGCCAGCGTCGGCGAGGTGTTGACGACCAGCAGATCCCCCGCCCTCAGCAGCCCCGGCAGCGCCGCGAACGCGTGGTGCGACACATCCGTGCCCCGCGAGACCAGCATCCGTACGCCGTCCCGGTCCCGCCCCGGACCGCGCTGCTCGGCGGGCACGCGCGCGTGCAGCTCCTCCGGGACCCGCACCGTCGCCGTCGTCATCGCACCTCCAGCAGGGAAGGAGCCCCGTAGCGGCCACTGACCGGGCGCTCGTCCAGCAGCCGCAGAAAGGCCGGGACCACACTCGCCGGGCTCGGCCGCGGATCGTCGTCGTCCGGTACGGCCGCCGCGTACAGGTCCGTGCCCATGTCCCCGGGATCGACGGCCCACACCCGCAGCCCCGGCTCCTCCTCGGCCAGCACCGCCGACAGCTGGTCCAGCGCCGCCTTCGAGGCCCCGTACCCGCCCCAGGTCCCGTACGCCTCGGCCGCCGCGTCCGAACTGACGCCGATCACCGCGCCCGCCCCCGAGGCCCGCAGCAGCGGCAGCGCCTCCTGGACCAGCCCCAGCGCCGCGACCACATTGACCTCAAGGGCCCGCCGCAGCCCGTCCAGGGCCAGCCCCTCCAGCCGTACGAGCGGCTCGGCGCCCAGCGCGCTCGCGTTGTTCACCAGCAGATCGACCCCGCCCAGCGCCCGCGCCACCGCCACCAGCTCCGCGCGGTGCCCGGCGTCCGTGACATCGCCCGGCAGGGCCTCCACCCGCGTCCCGTACGCCGCCAGCTCCGCCGCCGCCTCCTTCAGGACCCCGGCGGTCCTGGCGTCCAGCACCAGAGCCCAGCCGCGCTCCGCCAGCGCCGCGCCGAGTGCCCGGCCCAGCCCCTTCGACGCCCCCGTGATGATCGCTACCGGCATGACAACCGCCCTCTCGTCCTCGGCCGCCTCCCGACCGGTCGGCGGTGATCCCAACGTAGGAACGGGACCGCCCCCGCCGCCTCGTACGCGGGCCGCAGAGCACCGGGGCCCTTCGCCCTAGGCCACCGGGCCGACCACCGGTGCCTAGGCCAGGCCTAGGCCCGGTCGTAGGCTCCCGGCCTAGGTCCGAGGACCCCGCCAGGGCCACCGGCGGTCCGATCCGCGCTGTCGGACCCCGCCGGTACGGTGAGGTCATGAGTCAAGGTCCACGGTCCGGCCTCGCCGCGGTGAGCAGCGCGTTGCTGGCCATGAGCAGACACCTGGAGGTGCGTGACGTCCTCAAGACGATCGTCGCCTCCGCGCGTGAGCTGCTCGACGCGGAGTACGCCGCGCTCGGGGTCCCCGACGACCACGGCGGCTTCGCCCAGTTCGTCGTCGACGGCGTCAGCGACGCCCAGTGGAAGGCCATCGGCCCCCTCCCGCGCCAGCACGGCATCCTCGCCGCGATGCTCCACGAGGCGACCCCCGAGCGCCTCGCCGACGTCCGCGAGGACCCCCGCTTCGAGGGCTGGCCCAGCGCCCACCCCGACCTGATCGACTTCCTGGGCCTGCCCATCCGCGACGGCGACGAGGTCATCGGCGCCCTCTTCCTCGCCAACAAGCGCTGCCCCAAGCCCGACGGCGGCTGCGGCTTCACCGAGGAGGACGAGGAACTCCTCTCGATCCTCGCCCAGCACGCCGCGATCGCCCTCACCAACGCCCGCCTCTACGAGCGCAGCCGCGAGCTGACCATCGCCGAGGAGCGCTCCCGGCTCGCCCACGAACTGCACGACGCGGTCAGCCAGAAGCTGTTCTCACTGCGCCTGACCGCCCAGGCCGCCGCCGCCCTCGTCGACCGCGACCCCTCCCGCGCCAAGGGCGAACTCCAGCAGGTGGCCGCCCTCGCCGCCGAGGCCGCGGACGAACTGCGCGCCGCCGTCGTCGAACTGCGCCCCGCCGGACTCGACGAGGACGGCCTGGTCGCCACCCTGCGCACCCAGGTCCATGTCCTGGACCGCGCCCACAGCGCCCGCGTCACCTTCTCCGGCCGCGGCGCCCGCGCGCTGCCCGCCGCCCAGGAGGAGGCCATGCTGCGCGTCGCCCAGGAGGCCCTGCACAACGCCCTGCGGCACTCGGGGGCCGAACAAGTCGACGTCACCCTCGACCGGCACGGCGGTGGAGCCGTCCTGCGGGTCACCGACGACGGCACCGGCTTCGACACCCAGGCCGTACGCCGCGCCGGACGCCACCTCGGCCTGGTCTCCATGCGCGACCGGGCGAGCGGGGTCGGCGGCCGGCTGACCGTGGAATCGGCGCCCGGAAAGGGCACCACGATCGAGATGGAGGTCCCCGGTGGCTGACGCGATCAAGGTCCTGCTCGTCGACGACCACCAGGTGGTCCGCCGCGGCCTGCGCACCTTCCTGGAGGTGCAGGACGACATAGAGGTCGTGGGCGAGGCCGCCGACGGCGCCGAGGGCGTCGCCCGCGCCGAGGAACTGCGGCCCGACGTCGTCCTGATGGACGTCAAGATGCCCGGCATGGACGGCGTCGAGGCCCTCAGGAAGCTCCGCGAACTGGCCAACCCCGCGCGCGTGCTCATCGTCACCAGCTTCACCGAGCAGCGCACGGTCGTCCCGGCCCTGCGCGCCGGCGCCGCCGGATATGTCTACAAGGACGTGGACCCCGACGCCCTCGCCGGCGCCATCCGCTCGGTGCACGCCGGCCACATCCTCCTCCAGCCGGAGGTCGCCGACGCCCTGCTGTCCCAGGAGGAGACCAACTCCGGGCAGGGGAGAGGCGGTTCCCTCACCGAGCGGGAGCGCGAGGTGCTCGGCCTGATCGCCGACGGCCGCTCCAACCGCGAGATCGCCCGCGCGCTGGTGCTCTCCGAGAAGACGGTGAAGACCCACGTCTCCAACATCCTGATGAAGCTCGACCTGGCGGACCGGACCCAGGCCGCGCTGTGGGCGGTACGCCACGGTGTGGCCGGATGACGGTCGGATTGTCCGGCAACATGGAGGGTTCCGCTCCGGGCTGAGATTCATACTGTCGGGTGTATGTCCCCCGGACGGCGCATCCTGCCGGGACCGCCCGCGTTCTTCAGTGCGTGCTGCGTGCGACCGCCGCAGTGATCGCAAGGAAGGGCTCAAAGTGAAGAACCTGAAGAAGGCCGCCGCTGTCACGATGGTGGCCGGTGGCCTCGTCGCCGCCGGTGCCGGTATGGCCTCCGCCACCGACGGCGGCGCGCACGCCGACGGCAAGGCCATCGGTTCGCCGGGCGTCGTCTCGGGCAACGTCATCCAGGCCCCGGTCAACATCCCCGTGAACGCGGTCGGCAACAGCGTGAACGTCGTCGGCATCCTGAACCCGGCCTTCGGCAACCTGGGTGTCAACCACTGACGTTCCGCCCCGGAGCACCAGTGACCACCGGCCTTCCAGGCGCCCCTGGGAGGCCGGTCAGGTTGTCACCCCAATGCGCCGAACCGGCAGTTCCCCTCGATCGTCCGTGCCACCGTGTGTCCGCCCGGCGTTGATCAGCGCACGGCCCGCGGGCGGGCCGGACACGTACGACGCAGGAGGAACGCAGCTCATGAACTTCGCCAAGAAGGCCGCCCTGACCGTCACCGCCGCCGGTCTCGCCGCGGGCGCCTCGTCCGGCGCCGCCGTCGCCGACTCGTCCGCGGACAGCGCTGCCGTGCACTCCCCCGGCGTCGGCTCCGGCCTCGACGTCCAGGTCCCCGTCGACGTCCCCGTCACGGTCACCGGCCTCAGCGCCAACCTCATCGCCGCGCTCAACCCCACCTTCGGCAACCTCACGGCCAACCACTGACGTTCACGCCGTACGGGGCCCCGCCAACCCTCAGGGTCGGCGGGGCGTTCTGCTGTGCGCGGGCGCGCCAGGCCGCGCCCCCTTCCCAACTGCGGGCAATCGTGCCGCTGGGGCGGCACGGGTGGGCGCAGCGGCACCCGGCAAGCGCCGGTGAGCGAAACCCCGCCCGCCTCAGCCACAGCCGCCGGGCAACCCACAGCCAAGGCCCCAGCGCACCCACCGGGCAACGCACGGCCAAGGCCCCAGCGCACCGGCCCGAACTACCGCCCCCGCTCCCGCTCCTCCACGAACGCGTTGTACGCCGCCACCTGCGCCCGCCGAGCCGTCCGCTCCACCGGCCGCAGCGCGGCGCTCCGTGAGGCCATCTCGGAGGCGCTCACGGCCCCACCGTCCCCGTTCTCGAACGCCACGGCGATCAGCAACCCCACCCGCTGCGCCAGCTCCAGCACCCGCACCGCACGCGGCGGATACCCGGGCGCCAACACCTCCCGCCCCCGCTCGGCCCGCGCCCGGTACGCGTCGATCGCCGCCTCCGCCACCGGCCCCGACGCGGCGACGTCCAGCCGAGACAACACCGCGGTCGCTTCCCGCAATGCCTCCGCCAACTCCCGCTCGGCCTCCCCGAGGGACGGCACATCGGCGGGCGGCGCCTCCCGTACCTCCAGGCAGTGCCAGACGACTTCCACATGCTCGTCGCCCGCGGGCCCCACCGAGTACACCTCCGGCACCAGCCCCAGCGCACCCCCGTGACAGACGACGGCCTCCTCCGCCTCCAGCGCCCGCTTGTTGAACTCCGGCGGCCCGCTCAGCCCCAGCGGATGCCCCGCCGCGGGCAGCGCGACCCGCAGCCCGGTCACCCCGAGCGCCCGCAACCGCCCCAGCCCGAGCGTCAGCCCGACGGGCCCCGGCTCACCGGGCAACCCCTCCACCCGATGCACCGCGTCCTGCCCGACGATCGCGAGCACCGCGTCATCCGGCGAGACAAGTCCGGCAAGAAGGGCGTTTCCCCATGAGGCAAGGCGTCCTGAACGTGGTTCCGAGAGCATGCCCCCACCCTAAGGACCGACCGAGGGGATGGACGGCCCGACCGGTGGCGTAGATTTCCCTGAGGGCTGCGCCCACCCGGCGGTGGCTCCAACCACAGGCGTACGCGACAGCCGAGACAGGCCGACACTGCAAGGGGAGACAGCGCGCTCATGAGCGATGTTCTGGAGCTGGAGGACGTATCCGTGGTCCGCGAGGGCCGGGCTCTGGTGGACCAGGTCTCCTGGTCGGTCAAGGAGGGCGAGCGCTGGGCCATCCTCGGCCCGAACGGCGCCGGCAAGACCACCCTCCTGAACATCGCCTCCAGCTACCTCTACCCCAGCAAGGGCACCGCCACGATCCTCGGCGACACCCTCGGCAAGGTCGACGTCTTCGAACTGCGCCCCCGCATCGGCATGGCCGGCATCGCCATGGCGGAGAAGCTGCCGAGGCGCCAGACCGTCCTGCAGACCGTGCTGACCGCCGCGTACGGCATGACGGCCACCTGGAACGAGGACTACGAGGAGATCGACGAGCTGCGCGCCCGCGCCTTCCTCGACCGCCTCGGCATGACCGAGTACGTCGACCGCAAGTTCGGCACCCTCTCCGAGGGCGAGCGCAAGCGCACCCTGATCGCCCGCGCCCTGATGGCCGACCCCGAGCTGCTGCTCCTCGACGAGCCCGCTGCCGGACTCGACCTCGGCGGCCGCGAGGACCTCGTACGCCGACTCGGCCGGCTCGCCCGCGACCCGATCGCCCCCTCCATGATCATGGTCACGCACCATGTCGAGGAGATCCCCCCGGGCTTCACCCACGTCCTGATGATCCGCCAGGGCAAGGTCCTCGCCGCCGGTCCGCTGGAGCTGGAGCTGACCTCCCGCAACCTCTCCCTCTGCTTCGGCCTCCCGCTCGTCGTCGAGCAGATGGGCGAGCGCTGGACCGCCCACGGCCTGCCGCTCACCTGACCTCCAACTTCTCCCGATCTTCCGCAAGTCGGGTGCCCCAGTGCCACAACCGGGCCCGGGCGCACCCGACTTGGGTGCCCTCTGTACGCGATCTTTGACCGGGCGCTCTGTTCGGCGGGCGGATCGCGGTTCTACCATGGCCGTTGTGGACAGCATCGACGCATGGGTGTGGTGGCTGATCGGCGCGGCCGGGCTCGGTATCGCCCTCGTCGTGACCGCGATGCCCGAGTTGGGCATGCTCGCCCTGGGCGCGGTCGCCGGCGCCGCGGTCGCGGGGCTCGGCGGGGGAGTCGTACTCCAGGTCGTCGTCTTCGCGATCGTCTCCGTCGCGCTCATCGCCGTCGTCCGCCCCGTCGCGGCCCGGCACAGATCCCAACGGCCCCAACTCGCGACCGGCATCGACGCGTTGAAGGGCAAACACGCCGTCGTCCTGGAACGGGTCGACGGCGCGGGCGGCCGTATCAAGCTGGGCGGCGAGGTCTGGTCCGCCCGCGCGCTCGACACCGGCCAGGCCTACGAGGTGGGTCAGGAAGTGGACGTCGTGGAGATCGAGGGCGCCACCGCGATCGTCATGTGACCTCGTACGACGTGGTCACGAGCCGATGACGCTCTGACCTGAACGACCCACCCGGCAGGCGGTGTTCTGCCAGACTCGACCACAAGATCTTCAACGGCCTCGACAGGCATAAGATCTTCAGGATCTTGAGGACTTTCAAGATCTTCCGGAAGCGACACGGCGGAGAAGGGCTCGGGGAGCACACCATGGAACCGATCATCATCGTCCTGATCATTCTGGTGGTGTTGGTCTTCATCGCCCTGATCAAGACCATCCAGGTGATCCCACAGGCCAGCGCGGCCATCGTCGAGCGGTTCGGCCGCTACACGCGCACACTCAACGCGGGCCTCAACATCGTCGTCCCGTTCATCGACTCGATCCGCAACCGCATCGACCTCCGCGAGCAGGTCGTGCCGTTCCCGCCGCAGCCGGTGATCACCCAGGACAACCTGGTCGTGAACATCGACACCGTCATCTACTACCAGGTCACGGACGCCCGCGCGGCCACGTACGAGGTCGCCAGCTACATCCAGGCGATCGAGCAGCTCACCGTCACCACCCTCCGCAACATCATCGGTGGCATGGACCTGGAGCGGACCCTGACCTCCCGCGAGGAGATCAACGCGGCCCTGCGCGGCGTCCTCGACGAGGCCACCGGCAAGTGGGGCATCCGCGTCAACCGCGTCGAGCTGAAGGCGATCGAGCCGCCCACCTCCATCCAGGACTCGATGGAGAAGCAGATGCGCGCCGACCGTGACAAGCGCGCCGCGATCCTCACCGCCGAAGGTACGCGCCAGGCGGCCATCCTCACCGCCGAGGGTGAGAAGCAGTCCCAGATCCTGCGCGCCGAGGGCGAGGCAAAGGCCGCCGCCCTGCGCGCCGAGGGCGAGGCCCAGGCCGTCCGTACGGTCTTCGAGGCCATCCACGCCGGAGACCCGGACCAGAAGCTCCTCTCCTACCAGTACCTCCAGATGCTCCCGAAGATCGCCGAGGGCGACGCCAACAAGCTCTGGATCGTCCCCAGCGAGATCGGCGACGCCCTCAAGGGCCTCTCCGGCGCCATGGGCAACTTCGGCAACCTGGGCGGCGGCCCCACCGTCCCCCGCCCCACCGACGGCAACGGCGACCGCCGAGAGAAGCCGGCGATCGACTGAGCGCACACAACAGCCTGGGGCCCGCCTTCGAAGCAGAAGGCGGGCCCCAGGCTTTTCGCTTCTAAGGGGCGCGGGGAACTGCGCGATCAGCCACAACGCCCCCGCAGCCCGCAACCAACCGCAACCCCAACGGCGCTCAACGGCGGAGCCCTACGCGGCCCCCTGCGAAAGCCACGCAGGCAACGCATCGAAGTCATCGTGCCCCAGAGACAGCAGCATCGCATCCGCCGGCGTCGGCTCGAACGGCTGCCGCAGCAACAGCATCCCCGCCTGCTCCGGCGTCCGGTCCGCTTTGCGGTGGTTGTCCTCGGCACAGGAAGCCACCGTGTTCAGCCAGGTGTCCCCACCACCCCGCGACCGCGGCACCACGTGGTCCACGGTCGTCGCCCGACGACCGCAGTACGCGCACCGGTGCCGGTCGCGTACCAGCACACCCCGCCTCGACCATGGCGCTTGTCTTCGGAACGGCACCCGTACATACCTGCAGAGCCTGATCACCCGGGGCGCCGGTATATCGACCGCGGCTCCGCGCATGCGCAGCTCGGGGTGGGTCTGCTCGACGACGGCCTTGTCCTGCAGTACCAGCACGACGGCTCGGTTGAGCGTCACCGTCGACAGCGGCTCGAAGCTCGCGTTCAGTACCAGCGTGTCCCGCATCCCAGCCCACCTCCTGTGCCAGCCCACCCCCCGGCGGGCTTGGATCAACTCTGGCCGGGCACGCCGAGATGGACAACGCAATAAAAAATGCCCGTCTCTGATCACTTCCAAGACCAGAGACGGGCAAACGTTCAATGAACGTCCGGCTTCGTTACTTTTCCGCCACAGCGGCGTACTCACCGATGAGTTGAGCACGCGCCAGCGTGTGGAACCGCAGGTTGAAGCCGACCACGGCGGGTGAGGCGTCCGCATCCGGACCGAGCTTCTCCTGATCCACGGCGTACACCGTGAACACATACCGGTGTGCCGGATCCCCGGGCGGCGGCGCGGCACCGCCGAAGTCCTTCGTCCCGTAGTCGTTGCGGACCTGGACGGCGCCCTCGGGCAGCCCCTCGAACTTCCCCGACCCCGCACCCGTCGGCAACTCCGTCACCGACGCCGGGATGTCGAACACGACCCAGTGCCAGAACCCGCTGCCCGTGGGGGCGTCCGGGTCGTAGCACGTCACGGCGAAGCTCTTGGTCTCCGGCGGGAAGCCCTCCCAGCGCAGCTGCGGCGAGGTGTTCCCCTCCGCGTAGACCTGGGCGTCCTTGAGCGTGGAACCCGCCTCGATGTCCTCGCTCGCGACCGTGAAGGACGGCACGACCGGGTGGAAATCGTGGGGGAGCGGCGGCCTCTTCGGCTCGGTCACCTCGATACCTCCTGATGGATCCGGGGTAGGTGTGGTTCCAGTTGTGTCGAGCAGGTCGAGCCTAGAACCAACTGCGCTTGCTGCCGACCTCCGACAGCCACTGGTTGAGATACGCCGCCCAGTCCGTGTTCTGGTAGTCGTGCAGCCCCACCTTGAACGAGCGGAACGAGTCGCTGCCCTCGCTGAACAGACCCGGCTTCTTGTCCATCTCCAGCACGACGTCCATCTCGCGCTCGTCGGCGACGAAGCTCAACTCGACCTGGTTCAGACCGTGGTACTGCTGCGGCGGGTAGAACTCGATCTCCTGGTAGAACGGCAGCTTCTGCCGCGTCCCCCGGATGTGACCGCGCTCCATGTCCGCGTTCTTGAAGCGGAAGCCCAGCTGGATGAAGGCGTCCAGGAGGGCCTGCTGCGCCGGCAGCGGGTGCACGTTGATCGGGTCCAGGTCACCGGAGTCGACCGCGCGCGCGATCTCCAGCTCCGTGGTCACACCGATGTTCATGCCCGGCAGGGACTGCCCCTGGATCGTGGTGACCGGCGTCTCCCACGGGATCTCCAGCCCGAACGGCACCACGTGGACCGCCCCGGCCTTCAGCTCGAAGGCACCACCGAGCCGCTGCTTGGTGAACTCGATGTCCTGCTTGTACTCCGCGTCCTGGCCCTCGACCTCGACCTTGGCCTGGAGACCGACGGACAGCGCCTCGATCTGCTGGTCCACGGAGCCGCCCTGGATCCGCACCTCACCCTGAACGACACCGCCCGGCACGACATTGACCTCGGTCAACACCGTCTCGACCGAAGCGCCACCGGCTCCCAGGCTCGCGAGCAGCCGCTTGAACCCCATATCTGTTCCTCCCGTCAGGCAACGCCTGCATATAGCTGTGTGGTGTGGATCCTTGATCCCTACAAACGCAGTCCGGCGGCCGCCGGTTCCGCGTCCTCCCTCTTCCCCACCCTTCCAAGTGAGGACGCCACCTGGCCACCCGTCGGCACACACCCGCCGGGGACTACGCTCGTACGCCATGATCGCGAGCTTCGACCGTACGCCCCTCGCCCGCGAGTTCTTCGACCGCCCCGTACTGGAGGTGGCACCGGACCTCCTGGGACGCGTCCTGGTCCGCACCTCCCCGGACGGTCCGATCGAACTCCGCATCACGGAGGTCGAGGCCTACGACGGCGCGAACGACCCCGGCTCCCACGCCTATCGGGGGCCCACCGCCCGCAACGCAGTGATGTTCGGTCCGCCCGGACATGTGTACGTCTACTTCACCTACGGCATGTGGCACTGCATGAACCTGGTGTGCGGACCGGAGGGCCGGGCGAGCGCGGTTCTGCTGCGGGCCGGCGAGATCACCGAAGGTGCCGACCTGGCCCGCAAACGTCGAATCTCGGCCCGAAATGACAAAGAACTGGCCAAAGGGCCCGCGCGCCTCGCCACGGCCCTGGACGTGGACCGAGCCCTGGACGGCACGGACGCCTGCGCCCCGGACACCCCGCCCCTGACGGTCCTGACCGGCACCCCCGTCAGCCCTGACCAGGTACTCAACGGTCCCCGCACCGGTGTCTCCGGGGACGGCGGAGTCCACCCCTGGCGCTTCTGGATCGCCAACGACCCGACAGTCAGCCCGTATCGCGCCCACGTCCCCCGCCGACGCTCAACTTGACTCGCCCCTGGGCGATCCGTAACGTAGCCCGAGCCGCTTGAACCGGTTACGGCGATCAGCCAGCAGCCGAGAGCGGCCAACCCACTACCTACGACATCCCCTCGGCGGGGGCGAATTAGGCATGCCCTGATTCCAGCCCGCAGCACTCAATTATGAGTTGCCGAGGGAATCGGCTAACGTAGTGAATGTCGAAAGGCCGCACGGGAAACCAAGAGGCCAAAGACAGCCGAAAGGCAAATCCCCCCGACAGGGAATCGGATCGGAAAACGATCTGATAGAGTCGGAAACGCAAGACAGCAAGACCGAAGGGAAAAGCCCGGAGGAAAGCCCGAGAGGGTGAGTACAAAGGAAGCGTCCGTTCCTTGAGAACTCAACAGCGTGCCAAAAATCAACGCCAGATATGTTG
>NZ_JBVKAY010000019.1:0-152612 GCF_055657445.1 Streptomyces sp. NPDC107538
AGGACCCTAGACAAGTCCCATCGTTGCAGGTCAGGAGCACTCTCCGCTTATTTGATCAAGCCTCGGACACCCCACCCCGTGAAAGCGCGAGGTTAAGTAGCATGTTGCGTGAGCCCCGCGTCGGCGCCGCGGGGTGACGGGGGAAACCGCTGGGGGGAGCGGTCATGGCAATTCACACACGCTTGCGAACATGTCTGTTTTTGGTGGGCGTACTGCTCCTGAGCGGGTGCGGCGACTCGGCCCCCTCACTGCTCGCGGTGAAGGCGGTGGCAGCGGGGGTACCGGCTCTCGCCCCCTTCTTCGACGAGGGCGAACAGCTGGGCCGGGACGCGCCAGACCTGCGGGCCCTTGAACCGCACAGCGGTCTTCAGCAGGGCAACACCTCTGGTCTGTACGGGGGCACACAGAAACCGAAGATCTGCGACGTGGGCAAGCTGGAGGATTTCCTCACCGCTCCGGAAAACAAGAAAAAGGCTCAGGAATGGGCCCGGATCGTCGGGATCGATGTCGACGGAATCGAACGTTATCTTGACGAACTCACACCCGTTCTCCTGCGCCACGACACCCTCGTGAAGAACCACGACTACAAAAAGGGCAAGGCCCTCCCCTTCGACGCGTTGCTCGAAGCCGGTATCGCGGTTCTGGTCGACGATCAGGGTCTGCCCGCCGTGAAGTGCAGCTGCGGGAATCCACTGCGCGCGTTCGACGAGAACCCCGAGCACATCGAGGTGGAGTTCGCCGGCGACCACAAGAAGTGGAAGGGCTACGACAAGTCCCGGGTGGTCGTCGTCAAGCCCGCTCCGGAGCAGTTGAAGGAGATCAAGCTCGTCGACGTCGAGGACCCGGACCAGGGCATCAGCCGGGAGGTCGGCACCACGGGCGAGGCCGACACGACGTTCGACACGCGGGTGCGGCAGGCCGTGCCGAAGGTGCGCGGGATGACCTTCGGCGAGGCGAGCGCGGCCATGGCGGACAAGGGGCTGGCGGTGACCGTCGCCGGGGACGCGCTGCCGCCGGGTGACGCGCCGGTGACCGGGTCGAGCCCCGGGGCGGGCACCGAGCTGGAGTTCGGGGCGGCGGTGGCCCTGCATGGGGAGTGGCCGGGCAGGGCCTCGGAATCGGACGAGGGAGCGGATGAGACGGACGGTTCTTCCCCCGACGGCTCTTCCTCCGACGGCTCGTCGTCGAGCGGTGACTCGTCGAGCGGTGACTCGTCTGGTGGTGACTCGTCGGGTGGGACCTCGCCGGGTGGGGAGTCCCCGTCGGAGACCGGCCCTACGTCGACGGATCGCGACACGGCACCGTCGAGCGGGGGTTCCTCCCCTACGGACGACGGGTCGTCGCCCACGGATTCGCCCCCTCCCCCTCCCCCGTCGACGGACGGCACCTCACCCGCGCCACCGCCGTCGCCGACCAAGCCCTCTGAGCAACCGTCGCCGGAGCCCACGCCCACGTCCGCGCCCACCTCCGCCGTTCCGCCGACGCCGCCCAGCCCCAGCAGGTCGACCCGGCCGCCGCCGACACCCGACCCCGACCCCACCCCGCCGGACGACAGTGGCCCGCCCACCGACACCCCGACCACGAGCGCTCCCGATCCGACGAGCGCGCCTCCGGACGACCCTGTCGGGGAATCGGCCCGGTTCATGTGGATCTGACGGAACTGAATTCCGGGAGTGACCGATGCAGTCAGGAGCACCGCATTCGGGAGTCGGCCGGGTCATCGCTGACCGCTATCTCCTGCTGAACCGGCTGGGCAGCGGCGGTATGGGCCATGTCTGGCTGGCACACGACCGGCAGCTGGACTGCGAGGTGGCGCTCAAGGAGATCGTGTTCCGCAATCCGGGCGAGGCCGAGCGGGAGCGCACGGCCCGGGTGGCCCGCGCCCGCGCCGAGGCCCGGCACGCCGCCGGGCTGCGCCACCACCCGAACGTGGTCACCGTGCACGATGTCCTCGAACACGACGAACTGCCGTGGATCGTCATGGAGTACGTGCCCGGCGCCCTCGACCTGAAGGCGCTCGTCGCCCAGCGCGGGGCCCTCGCGCCCGCCGAGTGCGCCCGGATCGGGCTCTGCGTGCTGGACGCGCTCACCGCCGGGCACGAGCGCGGCGTCATGCACCGGGACGTCAAGCCCGCCAACATCCTGCTCGCCCCGGACCGCACCGGATCGCCGTACGCGCGCGTGCTTCTCACCGATTACGGCATCTCCGTCCAGCCCGACACCCAGGAGACCCGCTACACCCGCACGCATGTCCTGGTCGGCACCGCCGGGTATCTGGCGCCGGAGCGGGCGCAGGGCGGGCCGCCGACCGCCGCGTCCGATCTGTTCTCGCTGGGCTGCACGCTCTACCACGGCGTCGAGGGGTACGGGCCCTTCGACCGCGACTCGGAGATCGCCGCGCTGACCGCCGTCGTACTGGAGGAGCCACGGCCCATGCTCCGGGCGGGCGCGCTGGAGCCCGTCCTGGCCGCCATGCTCACCAAGGACCCCGTACGCCGAATCACCGCCGCCGAGACCGAGGCGGCGCTCTCCGTGATCGTCACCCCCCAGGCCCACCCCCGCACCGAACCCGACCTGGGCTCGCAGCCGCACTGGGCGAACGAGGCCACGCACACGGCGGAGCGCGAGATCCTCGCTTCGCGGGCGCCCCACGCGACACCGTGGCACGCGCCGACGCCCGCGCCGCAGCCTCCCCCCGCCCGACCGGCGACCGGAACCGGCGGGCACCCCCGCGACCGCCCCCGCCGGCACCGGGGCCGGGCCCTGCTCGCCGGTATGGCCACCACCCTCGGGCTGGCCATGGTGGTCGGCGGGATCTGGTGGGCGACGGGCAACCTCAAGGAGCTGCCGGGCGGGCTGGGCGGCAGCGGCGACACCCTGAGCACCCAGCTGCCGTACGGGAGCACCGTGGGGCTGACCGAGCCGCTGCGGGACGGCGACTGTGTGGATGTGACCTGGACCGACACCCCCTTCACGGACGCCGCCCGGCTGCGGATCGTGCCCGAGTGCGTGGGGCGCGCGATGGACGGACAGGTGATGGCCTCCTTCGAGGTGTCGTCCGCCGAGGACGCCCGCACGGCCGGGGCCGCCCGATGCGAGCAGCTGACGGTGGAGGCCCGCGAAAGGCTCGTGGACTTCCGGACCTACGCCGTCCTGCCCACCGACGACGGCTTCGACGCCGCCGGGCATCGGGTCGCCTGTCTGCTGCTGGGCACACGCAGGCCGGTCTACGGGCCGATCGGCGACTACCGGACCGTGGGCTCCGCGGTGCTCGTCGATGTGGCCACCCTGCAGAAACAGGACTGCCTCGACCCGATCTCCGGCAACAAGATCCGGCTGGTCTCCTGCCGGGACCGCCACCGGCAGAAGGTGCTCGGCTTCCACCAGATGGACCCCGACACCACCTACGAGGACGCCCAGGACCAGGCTCTCGACGCCTGCCGGGAGAACCTGCCGCCGCAGCAGTACGGCTATGAACCCGGTCTGACGGGTTCCGGTTTCTGGATCAGCGAGGACGGCTGGAAAAAAGGCGCACATTTTGTCGTCTGCACTGTCATTTCCGGTAGTGGAGGCACCATGGAGGGAGAAGAAGCCTGAGGAAGGGTGTTGCGATGCCCGGTTCGACGAAGGCCATGGGGGTGCTCACCGTCGGTGGGCTGGTCGCGGTGACGGCCTACTCGGTGGCGCTAGGCAGCAATGGCTGGCTGTGGTTCGGATGGGTCGTCCTGGGTTTGCTGACCCTGGGGATGGTGGCGTCCCGCACCTGAGGCTCACACCTGGTGACCCTCAGGCCCGCGGTATTCCCCCGTCCGGGTGTACGCCCGGCTGGTACTTCGGCAGCCGGGCGGTGATCTTCATGCCCGCGCCGACCGCGGTCTCGATGACGAGGCCGTGGTCGTCGCCGTAGACCTGGCGGAGCCGCTCGTCGACATTGCTCAGGCCGATGCCGCCCGAGGGGCTGGTCTCGCCGGCGAGGATACGGCGCAGCACCTCGGGTTCCATGCCGACGCCGTCGTCCTCGATGACGACGAGCGCCTCGGCGCCCGCGTCCTGGGCGGTGATGCTGATGTGGCTCTTGCCCTCGGCGTTCACCGTGGTGCCTTCGAGGCCGTGCTTCACCGCGTTCTCCACGAGGGGCTGGAGGCAGAGGAAGGGCAGGGTGACCGGCAGGACCTCGGGGGCTATCTGGAGTGTGACCGAGAGCCGGTCGCCGAAGCGGGCCCGGACCAGCGCCAAGTAGTGGTCGATGGCGTGCAGTTCGTCGGCGAGGGTGGTGAAGTCGCCGTGCTTGCGGAACGAGTAGCGGGTGAAGTCGGCGAATTCCAGCAGGAGTTCACGGGCGCGCTCGGGGTCGGTGCGGACGAACGAGGCGATCACCGCGAGCGAGTTGAAGATGAAGTGCGGGGAGATCTGGGCGCGCAGGGCCTTGATCTCGGCCTCTATCAGGCGGGTGCGGGACTGGTCGAGGTCGGCCAGTTCGAGCTGGACCGAGACCCAGCGGGCGACCTCGCCGGCGGCCCGGACGAGGACGGCGGACTCCCGGGGCGCGCAGGCGACGAGCGCGCCGTGGACCCGGTCGTCGACCGTGAGGGGGGCGACGACGGCCCAGCGCACCGGGCAGTCCAGGATGTCGCAGGTCAGCGGGAAGGCCTCGCCGCGGCCGGTCTCCAGGGGGCCCGCCAGCCGGCCCATGATCTCGGCGCGGTGGTGCTCCGCCACGCCCTCCCAGGCGAGGACCGACTCGTGGTCGGTGAGGCAGAGGGCGTCCGTGCCGAGCAGGGTGCGCAGCCGCTTGGCGGATCTGCGGGCCGTCTCCTCGGTGAGTCCGGCGCGCAGCGGGGGCGCGGCGAGGGTGGCGGTGTGCAGGGTCTGGAAGGTGGCGTGCTCGACGGGGGTGCCGAGGCCGCCCAGGCTGTTCCGGGGGTGGGCCGTACGCCGGCCGAGCCAGAACCCGGCCGCGAGCAGCGGCAGTACGGCCACACAGAACCCCGCGAGGAACCCGGTCACTTCAGCGCTCATCGCTCACCTCCTGCAATGGGTACACCGCTCGCGGCTCGTGGGTTCCCTTCCGTCGCTGCCGACCCGGGCCCGGCCCGGCCCGTGCGCGTCCTCACCCCCGCCACAGTTCGACCTCCTTGGTCGCCGCGCGGGTCCGGCCGCCGACGAGTTCCTCGGGGAGGTGGAAGCGGGCCAGGATCGCCGGGGTCTCGGGCGGGACCTTGCCGGGGGTGGCCAGGGACACCAGGACCATCGTGAGGAAGCCGAGGGGGACGGACCAGAGGGCGGGCCAGGCCAGCAGGGCGTGCAGGGTGCCGGTGCCGGGGTATCCGGCCATGGTCGCGGCGACCGCGAGGAGGGCCGCGCCGCCGCCGACGAGCATGCCCGCGGCGGCGCCCGGCGGGGTGAGGCGGCGCCACCAGATGCCGAGGACGAGCAGCGGGCAGAAGGAGGAGGCGGACACGGCGAAGGCGAGACCGACCGCGTCGGCGACGGGCAGCCCGCCGACCAGGCCGCTCGCGGCGAGCGGTACGGCCATGGCGAGGACCGTGCCGAGCCGGAAGTGCCGTACGCCCCGTGCGGGCAGCACGTCCTGGGTGAGCACGCCCGCGACCGCCATGGTCAGCCCCGACGCGGTGGACAGGAACGCGGCGAAGGCGCCGCCCGCGACCAGCGCGCCGAGCAGGTCGCCGCCGAGGCCGCCGATCATGCGGTCCGGGAGGAGCAGGACGGCCGCGTCGGCGTCGCCGGTGAGGGTGAGGTCGGGGGCGTAGATCCTGCCGAGCGCTCCGTAGAGCGGCGGGAGGAGATAGAAGAAGCCGATCATGCCGAGGACGACGACGGTGGTGCGGCGGGCGGCGACGCCGTGCGGGCTGGTGTAGAAGCGGACGACGACGTGGGGCAGGCCCATGGTGCCGAGGAAGGTGGCGAGGATCAGTCCGTAGGTGGCGTACAGGGGGCGTTCCTCGCGGCCCGCGGCGAGGGAGGTGGACATGCCGCCGTTGGTGCCGCGGTCGGCGACGGGGACGGTGTCGCCCTCGGTGAAGGTCAGGCGGGTGCCCCGGTCGATGCGGTGAGTGCCGGTGGGCAGGTCGACGCGCCGGTCGTCGTAGCGGCGGCCGTCGATGGTGCCGGAGGCGGTGACGGTCAGGGGACTTTCGAGCTTCAGGTCGAGGGTCTCGTCGACCCGGACGACACGTTGTTCGCGGAAGGTCGCGGGTTCGTCGAAGGCGTGGCGCGGGGCGCCGTCGCCCTGCCAGGCGAGGACGAGGAAGAGCACGGGGACGAGCAGGGCGGTGAGCTTGAGCCAGTACTGGAAGGCCTGGACGAAGGTGATGCTGCGCATGCCGCCGGCGGCGACCGTGGCGGCGACGACGACGGCGACGATGACTCCGCCGAGCCACTCGGGGGCGTCGGTGAGCACGTTCAACGTCAGTCCTGCGCCCTGGAGTTGGGGCAGGAGGTAGAGCCAGCCGACGCCGACGACGAAGGCGCCCGCGAGCCGCCGTACGGTCTTGGAGGCGAGCCGGGCCTCCGCGAAGTCGGGCAGGGTGTAGGCGCCGGAGCGGCGCAGCGGGGCGGCGACGAAGAGCAGGAGGACGAGGTAGCCGGCGGTGTAGCCGACCGGGTACCAGAGCATGTCGGGGCCCTGGACGAGGACGAGGCCGGCGATGCCGAGGAAGGAGGCGGCGGAGAGGTACTCGCCGCTGATCGCGGCCGCGTTGAGGCGGGGGCCGACGGTGCGGGAGGCGACGTAGAAGTCGGAGGTGGTGCGGGAGATGCGCAGGCCGAAGGCGCCGACGAGGACGGTCGCGACGACGACGAGGGCGACCGCGGGGACGGCGTAGTTCTCGTTCACGGGTTCACTGTTTCCGTCGCCTCAGCGGTCCTCGACGAGCCGGACCAGGTCCTGTTCGTTGCGTTCGGCGCGGCGTACGTGCCAGTACGCGAGGAGGACCAGGGGTGGGTAGACGCCGAAGCCGAGGAGGGCCCATTCCAGGCCGGCGCCGTCCGGCATCGCGGCGAAGACCAGGGGCAGCGGGGCGACCAGCAGGACCAGGACCGTGAACACGGCGAGGGCGGCGCGGAGTTGGCTGCGCATGAGGGAGCGGACGTAGGTGTGGCCGAGGGTGGTCTGTTCGTCGATCTCGGTGCGGGGGCGCTGGTGGCCGGTGGCGCGCCGGGTGCGGCGGGGCACTCCGGTGACGACGACGCGGCGGTCGGCACGGCGCTCGGCGGGGCGGTCGGCACGGCGCTCGGCAAGGCCGTCGGCGGGGCGTCCCGTGGGGTCGTTCGGCATGGCGGCTCCTCAGCCCGTGGTCCGGCGCATCAGCAGATCGCGCAGCTCGCGGGCGTGCCGGCGGCTGACCTGGAGTTCCACGGGGCCGACGAGGACGCTGACCGTGCCCGCGTCCAGGCGGAGTTCGCCGACGTGCCGCAGGGCGACGAGATGGCGGCGGTGGATGCGGACGAACCCGCGTGCGCGCCAGCGCTCTTCGAGGGTGGAGAGCGGGATGCGGACGAGGTGGCTGCCCTGGGGGGTGTGCAGTCGGGCGTAGTCGCCCTGGGCCTCGACGTGGGTGATGTCGTCGACGGCGACGAAGCGGGTCACCCCGCCGAGTTCGACGGGTATGTGGTCGGGGTCGGGTTCGTGGACCGGTATCGGCGGGGCCGGGGCGGTGGTGGCCTCGCGGAGCTGGGCGGCCCGGCGGATCGCCTCGGCGAGGCGTTCCCGGCGGACGGGCTTGAGGACGTAGTCGACGGCCTTGAGGTCGAAGGCCTGGACGGCGAAGCCCTCGTGCGCGGTGACGAAGACGACCAGCGGGGGCCGGGCGAAGCCGGTGAGGAGACGGGCGAGGTCGAGGCCGTCGAGTCCGGCCATGTGGATGTCGAGGAAGACGACGTCGATCGCCTCGGGCCCGTCGGGTCCGGACTCCAGGGCCCGGTTGATCCGCCGCAGAGCCTCGGTGGCGTCGCTGGCGCCCTCGGCGCTGCCGACGCGTGGATCCGCGTTCAGCAGGTAGAGCAGTTCCTCCAGGGAGGGTTTCTCGTCATCGACGGCGAGCGCGCGCAGCATGAACGTGGAGTGTAGGAGCAATTCGCACGCATGCACACGGGCGCACGCCGGAGGGCTTCGCGCCGGGGGCCGTGAGCCCCCTCGCTGGATACAGTGCCCGCATGAGCAGCAAGTCCGCGGCGTTCGACGAACTCGACCGCAAGATCATCACGGCGTTGATGGCGAACGCGAGGACCAGCTTCGCCGAGATCGGCTCGGACATCGGTCTTTCGGCCACCGCGGTGAAGCGGCGGGTGGACCGGTTGCGGGAGACCGGGGTCATCACGGGCTTCACGGCCACGGTGCAGCCGGCCGCGCTCGGCTGGCGCACGGAGGCGTACGTGGAGGTGTACTGCGAGGGCGCGGCGCCGCCCCGGCGGCTCGCGGAGGTGGTGCGCAACCATCCGGAGATCACCGCGGCGATGACGGTGACCGGGGGCGCGGACGCGCTGCTGCACGTACGGGCGGTCGACGTGGAGCACTTCGAGGAGGTGCTGGAGCGCATCCGCACCGAGCCGTTCATCCGGAAGACGATCAGTTACATGGTGCTGTCGCATCTGCTGCCGGAGGCTCCGGAGGCCGGGGCGACCCAGGACGCAGCGAACGTGCGTTGAGCCGCTTCAACACGCAGCATTACTGCGCGAACACGCAACGTTCGTTTCTTGTCGTGCGCCTGGCCTGATTCCTACCGTGGTGTCATCCCAGCCGACACTCGTCAGGAAGCGGAGAAACCCTCTGTGCCCGACAGCCGTGTGCCGCGCCTTCGGCGCTTTCTCGTCTGTGAACCCAGACACTTCGCCGTGCAGTACTCGATCAACCCCTGGATGCATCCGGACGCCCCCGTGGACGTCGATCTCGCCCAGGATCAGTGGCAGGAGCTGATCCGCACCTACCGGACCCACGGCCACACCGTGGACAGCGTGGAGCCGGTGGCGGCGCTGCCCGACATGGTCTTCGCGGCCAACTGCGCCCTCGTCCTCGGCGGCCGGGTCCTCGGCTCGCTGTTCCACGCGCCCGAGCGGCGCCCCGAGTCCACCGCCTACGACGCCTGGTTCAAGACAGCCGGGTACGAGGTGCTGCGCTCCGAGTCGGTGTGCGAGGGAGAGGGCGACCTGGTGCCCACCGGTCGCTATCTGCTCGCCGGGACCGGCTTCCGCACGACCCGTGAGGCCCATCGCCAGGCGCAGGAGTTCTTCGGCGTCCCCGTGATCAGCCTCCAGCTGGTGGACCCCCGCTTCTACCATCTGGACACCGCGCTGTTCGTCCTCGACGACGGCGCCGACGGCTCCCCCGGGAACATCGCGTACTACCCGGAGGCCTTCTCCCCCGGCAGCCGCGCGGTCCTCGCCCGGCTCTACCCGGACGCGGTGATCGCGACCCGCGAGGACGCCATGGCCTTCGGCCTGAACTCCGTGTCCGACGGCCGCCACGTCTTCATCTCGCCCCGCGCCAAGGAACTCGCCGACCAGCTCACCCGGCAGGGCTATGTGCCCGTCCCCGTCGACCTGTCGGAGTTCCAGAAGGCCGGCGGCGGCATCAAGTGCGTCACCCAGGAGCTCCGCCCATGACCCACGCGACCCCTGAGACCGGCACGGCCCACACGGCTGTGCCCCGCACGGCCCACGTGCCCCAGGACACCCGCCGCCCCGTCCCGGCGATCCGCCCCGCGACCCCGGAGGTCCGCTCATGACCGCCCCCGTCCACACGCGTTCGTCGGCCGACCTCATCCGCGCCGAGGAGCCGGTCCTCGCGCACAACTACCACCCGCTGCCCGTGGTCGTCGCCCGCGCCGAGGGCACCTGGGTGGAGGACGTCGAGGGCCGCCGCTATCTGGACATGCTGGCCGGCTACTCCGCCCTCAACTTCGGCCACCGCCACCCGGCGCTGATCGAGGCCGCGCACCGCCAGCTCGACACGCTCACCCTCACCTCGCGGGCCTTCCACAACGACCGGCTCGCCGAGTTCGCCGAGTCCCTGGCCGCGCTGACCGGCCTGGACATGGTGCTGCCGATGAACACCGGCGCCGAGGCCGTGGAGAGCGCGATCAAGGTGGCCCGGAAATGGGCGTACGAGGTCAAGGGCGTCCCCGCCGACCGGGCCACGATCGTCGTCGCCGCCGACAACTTCCACGGCCGTACGACGACGATCGTCAGCTTCTCCACGGACCCGGTGGCCCGGGACGGCTTCGGCCCGTTCACGCCCGGCTTCCGGGTGGTGCCGTACAACGATCTCGCCGCGCTGGAGGCGGCGATCGACGAGACGACGGCGGCGGTGCTGATCGAGCCCATCCAGGGCGAGGCGGGGGTGCTGATCCCGGACGACGGCTATCTGCGCGGGGTCCGTGAGCTGACCCGCCGCACGGGCTGTCTGTTCATCGCGGACGAGATCCAGTCGGGCCTCGGCCGCACCGGGCGCACGCTGGCCGTCGAGCACGAGGACGTCCTGCCCGACGCCGTCCTGCTCGGCAAGGCGCTCGGCGGCGGCATCGTGCCGGTGTCCGCGGTGGTGGCCCGCCGGGAGGTGCTGTCGGTCCTGCGTCCCGGTGAGCACGGGTCGACGTTCGGCGGCAACCCGCTCGCGGCAGCGGTCGGCTCGGCGGTGGTCGAGCTGCTGCGTACCGGGGAGTTCCAGCGCCGGGCCGCCGACCTGGGCGGAGTCCTGCGGGACGGGCTCACGGAACTGGTCGGCCGGGGCGTGGTCGGGTTCCGGGCGCGCGGCCTGTGGGCGGGCGTCGACGTCGACCCCGCGATCGGCACGGGCCGCGAGATCAGCCATCGCCTCATGCACCACGGCATCCTCGTCAAGGACACCCACGGCTCCACCATCCGCCTGGCCCCACCCCTGACGATCACGGCAGCGGAACTCCGCTCGGCGCTGGGGACGTTGGGGAAGGTACTGGAAGAGGGCTCCTAGGGTCCGGGGTCCCCGCGCCCCGAGAGGGGCGCGGGGAACTGCGCGAGCAACCACGACGGACCCGTGCACAGCGAACCGTCCGCAGCCGGTGCGCCCCCGCCCTCAGGCCCGCAACCGGTCGAACCGAAACGGCGAGAGCACCTCGGGCCGCCTCCCCGTACGGACGTACTCCGCGAGCCACGCCCCTGTCACCGGCCCGAGCGTCACCCCCAGCATCCCGTGCCCGGTGGCCGCGTACGCGTTCTCGTGCCCCGGCACCCGGTCGACGACGGGCAGCCCGTCCGGCAGGAACGGCCGCCCGCCCACCCATGGATCGCGGATCAGCCCGACCAGGTCGTCCGGATCGTCGAACCAGCGGCCCAGATAGTGCCGGCTCGCCAGCGCGACCGCGACCACCCGCCGCCAGTCGAGCCGGTTGTTGTTGCCGCTCAGCTCCATCGTCCCGCCGATCCGCGTGGTGCCCCCGATCGGCGAGGCGACGGCCCGGCGCTCACCGAAGTACAGCGTGTGACGCGGCGCCGGATCCAGCTCCACGGAGAAGCTGTAGCCCTTGCCCGCCTGGAGAGGCAGACGGCTGCCCAGGGCGCGCAGCAGGCCGGGGGAACGCATCCCGGCCGCGACGACCACGGCCGAGCAGGGGATCTCGCCCTGCTCGGTGCGCAGCGCGGTGACCCGGCCCCCGGCGGACCGGAAACCGGTGGCCTCCGCGTTCTCGTGGACCTTCACCCCGGCGGCGGCCAGCGCCTCGCCGAGCGCGCGGGCGAAGGCCTTCGGGTCGACCACGCCCTCCCCCTCGACGAGATAGGCCGCGCGCACCTTGGGCGACAGCGCGTCGTCCAGCAGCCGGGCCTCGGCGCCCGTGGTGACGTCGTCGGGCAGCGGGTAGCGGCCGTCCGCCATCTCCCGCTGGACGGCGAGGTGGTGGCGGGCCTCGGCCGGTGACAGGAAGGCGTGCACCATGCCGGGCCGGGTGAGCGTCGTGTCGACGCCCGCCTCGCGCAACCCTTCGAACAGGTCGAACGTGGTGCGGTTCAGCTCGGCGATCGCCGCGTAGCCGTGCCGGAACGCGGCCGGTGTGCTGCTGCGCCAGAACCGCCACAGCCACCGGACGAACGCCGGGTCCGGCAGCGGCCGTAGATACAGGGGCGAGTCGGGGCGGCCGAGGGAGCGCAGGGCGTAGCGCAGGACTCCCGGGGCCGGCACCGGTGTCGAGTGGCTGAGGCAGACCCAGCCCGCGTTGCCCCGGGACACCCCGGAGCCCAGGCCGCGCCGTTCGACGACCTCCACCGGGATCCCGGCGGCGGCCAGGTAGTAGGCGGTGCACAGGCCCACGACACCGCCGCCGACGACCACGACGGGACCGTCGCCGGTGTGTGCTCCCGCAGCGGTCATGACGCGGTTCCGTAGGACGCGAGGAACTCCCGGGTGCGGGCCTGGGAGGGGGCGTCGAGGACCTCCTCGGGCCGGCCCTCCTCCACGATCCGGCCGCCGTCGACGAAGACGACGTGGTCGGAGACCTCGCGGGCGAAGGGCAGTTCATGGGTGACCAGCAGCATGGTCATGCCGTCGGCCGCGAGTTCCCGCATCACGCTCAGTACCTCCCGGGTCGCCTCCGGGTCGAGGGAGGAGGTGGGTTCGTCGAAGAGCAGCACCTCGGGGGTGAGCGCGAGGGCGCGGGCGATGGCGACGCGCTGTTGTTCGCCGCCGGAGAGCTGGTCGGGGAGGGCGAGGGCGCGGTGGGCGACCTTGACCCGGCGCAGCAGGGCCACGGCCCGCTCCAGCGCCCGCTGTTCGGGGACGCCCGCCTTGCGCTGGGCGAGGACGACGTTCTCGACGGCCGTGAGATGCGGGAAGAGGTTGAACCGCTGGAAGACCATGCCGACCGTGCGGCGCAGCCGGGCGAGGTCGCGGCAGACCGTACGGCCGCCCTGGTGCACGACCTCCCCGGCGACCTCGACGGTGCCCCGATCTGGGCGTTCCAGCAGGTTGACGCAGCGCATCAGGGTCGTCTTGCCGCCACCGCTCTGCCCGATGACGCTGACGATGCGGCCGCGGTCGACCTGCAGGCCGACGTCGTCGAGGACTAGACGGCCGTCGAAGGACTTGCTGAGTCCGCTGATGCGCACGACGGCGTCGGCCTTGTCTGTCACGGCCTTGTCCGTCACGGCCTTTTCGGGGGTGGTCGCCGACTCGGTCATACGGCACCTGCCTTCAGGTCGGCGTCGTCCCCGACCGGGGCCGGCGAGTCGGTGGCGAGCAGCGCGCGGGCCGCCGTGAGGCGTCGGCGTCGCCAGGGGGACAGGGGGACTCCCGCCCGCACCTTGCGCTCCAGCAGGAGGAGCAGTTGGGAGAGGGGATAGCAGAGGGCGAAGTAGAGGGCCGAGATGACGAGGTACACCTCCAGGGCGCGGAAGGTGGCCGAGGTGATGAGCCGGCCCTCGGACATCAGCTCGGCGGCGGAGACGGTGACCAGCAGCGAGGTGGACTTCAGCAGGTCGACGAGCATCGTGTTGGTGCCGGGCAGCGCCTGCCGTACGGCCTGCGGCAGGATGACGTGCCCGAAGATGCCCGCCCGTCCGAGGCCCAGCGCCTCCCCGGCCTCCGTCTGGCCGGCGTGCACCCCGCTGATCGCCGCGCGGAAGATCTCGGAGAGATAGGCGGCGTAGAAGACGACGAGGCTGAGGCAGCCGGCCGTGAACACGTCGAGCCGGATGCCGGCCGAGGCCAGCCCGAAGTAGGTGAGAAAGATGATGGCGAGGAGGGGGACGTTCTTGAACACCTCGGTGTAGACGGCGGCGACGGCCCGCGCGGGCCAGGCCCGGCTGAGCCGCAGCAGCGCCACCGCGAGGCCGAGCAGCACCGCCCCGGCGAAGCTCACCACCGTGTACGAGATGGTGCGCCAGAGCGCGTCGAACAGGTCGGACCGGTAGTCGGCCCAAGGGACTTCGAAGAACCCGGCGAGATCGGACATGTCAGCCCCTCACTCGGCGACGGACGGCGGGGTCCAGTTCTGCGGCCGGTCCACGCCCCGGCGCGCGGTGGCGACATCGGCGGCCGGCACGAGGAACTGCTTCGGGTCGCCGCCGTACTTCTCGACCAGCTCGGCCATCTCGCCGTCGGTGTACATGGCGTCGATCTCGGCGGAGATCGCCTTCTCCAGCTTGGTGGCCTTCTTGGGCAGGTAGAAGCCTGTCTGGTACGGCTGGAAGTAGGCGTAGGCGGGGTTCGCCTTCACCTCGGCGGCGCTCGGCGGGGTCAGGTACTGGGTGCTGATCTTCAGCTCGGGGCGTTCCTTCTGGGCCGCGATGATGATGAGCGGGTCGAGGAAGCCGACGTCGACGCGGCCCGCGCCCAGGTCGTCGAAGACGCCGTTGGCGTCGGGGTAGGCGTGCAGCTTCGCGTCCGGGACGGCCTGGATCGACTTGACCCAGACATAGCCCTCGACGGTCCCGAGGTCGAGTCCTTTCAGATCGTCGACGGTCCGGTACGTCTTGCCGCTGCGGACGGCCATCGCCGGGGGCGAGTAGTAGGGCGGGTCGGTGAACAGGCCCTGCTTCTGTCTGTCCGCCGTCCAGGCGACCCCGCCTATCGTGATGTCGACGCGGCGGGACTGCACCCCGGCGAGCATGCCGGCGAAGTCCGTGACCTGCGGCTCGACCGTGAGACCGAGCTTCTCGGCCACCCTGTCGAGGATGTCGCCGTCCAGGCCGACGATCTTGTCGCCCTGGACACTGGTGTACGGCGCGTACGGCTGGACGGCGACCTTGATGACACCGAGGGTGAGGGTGCCCAGCGCGGCGGTCTTGGCCGACACGTTCTTCGGGCCGTCGTCGCCGTCCCCGCCACAGGCGGCGACGGTGGACAGCAGGAGGGTGGCGGACAGGGCGGCGACGAGCGAACGCAGACGGTTCATCGGGGTGGGCCTTCCAGATCGGCCTGCGGAACCCGCCGTTCACCGCGGTGTGCCCCGGCGGGAGGTGATGGGCCCAAAGGCTACGAGCGTGCCGGTCGCGGGTCACTGTTCGCTTCGTACGGACTTGTGGTGGGCAGCACCCCCCGCGCTGTACGGTTCGTCCAGCTCCGGTCCATCCCCCGACGGGAGGAACACCCGTGCTGAGCCCGTCACTCGCGCAGGAGATCGCCGGGGACACCTCCGCGGTCATCGGTTTCAACGTGCTGATCACCGATGCGGAGGGCATGGTCATCGGCAGCGGCGACAGCAGCCGGGTCGGCACCTTCCACGAGGCCTCCGTGGAGGTGATCCGTACACAGGAACCGGCCGCGCACAGCGCCCCGGAGGCCCTGCGGCTGCGGGGTGTGCGCCCCGGGATCACCTTGCCGCTGGTCACGGACGGGCAGGCGGTGGGCACGGTCGGGATCACCGGGACCCCTGCCCAGGTCCGGCGGTTCGGTCTGCTGGTGAAGCGTCAGACGGAGATCCTGCTGCGGGAGTCGGTGATGCTGCGCTCCCGGCTGCTCGCCGAGCGGGCGGCCGAGAAGCTGTTCACCGACCTCGCCTCGTACGACCCCCAGGTCGTCGAGGGCGACTTCCTGCACTTCCGCGCCGCCGAGCTGGGCTTCGATCTGCGGCTGCCCCGGGTCGCGGTGGCCTTCGAGGTGACCGTGGCCGGACCGGGCGGCCGCCGGCACGGCGGGGCGCCCGCCCAGGACATGGCGCTGGTCCGCTCGGAGCTGCTGCGCACGGTCCGCGAGGTCTTCGCCGACCCTCAGGACATCGTCGCCACCACGGCCCCCGGCCGGCTGGGGGTGCTGCACCGGCTGCGGGCCGACCGGGCGACGGCGTCCCTGGTGGCCGACTGCCGCCGGGTCGTCGATGTCATCGCCGCGCAGAACTCCCTCACGGCCCGCGCCGGGATCGGCGAACCGGCCGACTCCGTCGGCGCCCTCCACGACTCCTACCAGGACGCCTGCGACGCGCTCCGGCTGACCGCCCGGTCCCGTGCGCGCGGGGCGGGCGGCGCCCCGGTCCAGCTGATCGCCGAGCTGCGGATCCATCAGGTCCTGGCGACGGTGGGCCAGCCCGCCCGCGGCCGACTGCTCGCGACGACCGCGGCCGAGCTGCGGGCCCAGCCGGAATGGCCGGTGCTCCGCGACACGGTCACCGCGTGGTGCGAGGGCGGCTTCAACCTCGTCCGGGCGGCCGAGGCGCTGCATGTCCACCGGAACACCGTCGTCTACCGCATGCAGAAGATCGAGCAGCTCACCGGCCGGCCGCTGCGTGACCACCGCGCCACGATGGCCCTGTATCTCGCCTGCCTGTCCGACGAGTTGGGCGGCGCCCCCGAGACACCCACGCGGCCCGGGGAGACCGCGGCCGACCTGCCGGCGAGGCCCGGCCGCACCAGCTGAGCGCCGCCGGGGCGCCGGACCCGGCGGCGCTCACGGCTCGGTGGTGCGGTGGGGCCGCAGCAGGAGCAGGGCGATGTCGTCGGTGTGCCGGTCGGTGTGCCGGGTGTGGTGGACGAGGCTGTCCACGAGCTGGTGCAGGGGGAGGCCGCCGACCTCGCCGAGGTGCTCGGCGAGGTCCTCGATGGTCCGGGTGATGTCGGTGCCGGGATTCTCCACGAGGCCGTCGGTGTACAGCGCGAGAAGCGTGTCCGGGGCCAGGGACAGCGAGGTGAGCGGGTAGGCGGGGCTCCCGATGCCGATGCCGAGCGGGGGGCCGGGGCAGATGTGCACGGGGTGGGTCCGGCTGTCGGGGTGGTGCAGCAGCGGGGGCGGGTGTCCGGCGCTGGCGAGCGTGACCTGGTGGCGGGCCAGGTCGAGGTGGGCGTAGAGGCAGGACACGAAGCGGCTGGCGTGCAGGTCGGCGAGGTCGCGGTCGGTGCGGGTGAGGACCTGGTCGGGGGTGGCGCCGGCCGTGGCGTGCGAGTGGACGGCCATCCGGACCTGCCCCATGAGGGCCGCCGCCGTCATGTCGTGGCCCTGGACGTCTCCGATGACGGCCGCGGCGGTGGTGTCGGTGAGGCGGATGAGGTCGTAGAAGTCGCCGCCGATGTCCATGCCGTGGCTGGCGGGCAGATAGCGGGCGGCGACGTCGAGCCCGGTCACGGTGGGCAGCGCGTGGGGCAGCAGGGTCTGCTGGAGGGCGTGGGCGAGGTTGTGCTGGGCGTCGTAGAGGCGTGCGCGGTCCAGGGCCTGGGCGATGAGTCCGGCCAGCGGCGTGAGGATGGAGCGCTCGGCGGCGGTGAAGGGGTGGGGTTCGTTGTAGGCGAGGAGCAGACAGCCGATGGGGTGGCCGGAGCTGAGCAGCGGCAGGAAGGCCCACGCGTGCTTGTCGGTGATCTGCGGGGCCCTCGGATAGAGGAGGGACAGTTCGCCGCGGTCGGCGAAGAACGAGGAGGTGCCGGTGGTCAGGGTGCGGCCGGCGGGGGTCAGGTCGGCGTCCGTGGGCAGTCCGTCGAACAGTTCGATGACGGCGGGGTCGTAGCCGCGGTGTCCGATGATGTGGATGCGGCCGGCGTCGGCGGTGGACATGATCATGCCGTGGGCGCCGAACGCGGGCAGGATCCGTTCGGCGACCAGGTCGACGACGTCCTGGACGCCGAGGGTCTCGGTCAGCGCGGCCGCCAATGCCATCAGCAGATGGATGCGGCTGTGCGTGGGGGTGCCGGTGAAGGTCGGCTGTGCGCCGGGCGGCCGGGAGGTGGGGTCGGGGGCGATGAGGACGCTGGTGCCCGTGTCGTCGGTGTGGAGGCGGAGGTCGAGCCAGCGGTCGGGTGGGCGCAGCACGGTCAGGGCGATGGGCTCCCGGCTGCTCACGGCCGTGCGGTAGGCGTCCATGTACGCGATGTTGTCGAGCCAGGCCAGTGACTGCCACGGCTGCGTGCCCAGCAGCCGGTCGGCCGGTCTGCCGAGCAGGTCGGCGGCTGCCGCGTTCAGGTAGGTGACGCATCCGCCGAGGTCGAGGCCGAGGGCCCCGAGGGGCAGCCGTTCCACCAGCTGGGCCGCGGCGAGCCCGGACTGCGGTCTCGGCTCCGCGTGGTGGGGAGGGACGAAGCGGGGCCGGTCCGGGATGACCGGGGGGTGCGCGGAGGCGTCCAGGACGTGGGCGATCCGGCGGGCGCCGTCGGCGATGTGCCCGCGCTCGCGGCGGCTGAGGCGGGACGAACGGCCGGGGGGCCACATCAGCAGCAGTGCGCCGCGGCAGTGCCGGACGTCCTTGAGGGGCACGACCGCGAACGCGACCTGGTAGGGGATGCTCGCGGCGACGCGGGGGTAGCTGCGGGCCAGCTCGTCCAGCGAACTCACCCAGACCAGACGCTCGTTGCGTATCGCGTCCTGGCTCGGACCGTGCACGGCGAAGGGAGCCCGCCACCACGGGGCGAAGGCGTCGACCGGGATGCCGCACAGGGCGACGAGGCCGATCACGGCTTCCGCCGGGTCCAGCAGATAGACACCGCCGGACCTGGCACCGGTACGGCGCACCGCCGCCGCCAGGGTCTCACCGAGCGGATCGACCACACCCGGCTCCACACCGGACCCGGTCATGCGGCGCCACACCTAACGCCCATAAGCCGACGCTAAGCCCGCACGCGGACGACGGCATGTGGATCACGGGCACGACGGCGGGTGGGGCCGTGCGGGCGAGGCGCTGGCCGGACGCTGGACGGGGCCGCCCGACCGACTGCCGACGGACGGCCCGCTCCGGTCGATGCCGAGGAGGTGAGGAGGTGAGGAGGTGACGGGCGAGGGCGCAGCTGGACGGCTGGGCAGCCCGGCAGCTCGACGGCTCGACGGCTGGACGGCTGGGCAGCCCGGCAGCTCGACGGCTCGACGGCTCGACGGCTCGACGGCTGGGCAGCCCGGCAGCCCGGCAGCTCGACGGCTCGACGGTTGGACGGCTGGGCAGCTCGACGGCCCGGCGGCCCGGCGGCCCGGCGGCTCGACGGCCCTGCGGCCCGGCGGCTCGACGGCCCGGCGGCTCGACGGCCCGGCGGCCCGGCGGCCCGGCGGCTCGACGGCTCGACGGCCCGGCACGGTGATATCCGGCCGAGTACCGGAGCCTCGCACGGGCGCCCCGTGGCGGCCCGGGTGCCGCCGCCCCGCCGCTCCACGGCGCCGAGCGATCCCATCCGCCACCCCACCGCCGCACCTCCCCGACATGGTCCGGCCAGAAGTCCGTACGGGACGATCCGGGCGGCTCCGGGTGCTCCCGGTGACGCGGCGTGTCGGGCTACGATCAGTCGTCGACACGCGGGACGGGGCTCACCAGCGCTCATGCGCCTGACGCAACGTCAGCAAAGTTGGCCGATCCGGTAGCGCGAGGGAGACGCCGTGTTCTATTACCTGCTCAAGTACGTGCTTCTGGGGCCGCTGCTGAGACTGGTCTTCCGGCCTCGCATCGAGGGCCTCGAACACGTACCGTCATCGGGCGCGGCCATCGTCGCGGGCAACCACCTGTCCTTCTCGGACCACTTCCTGATGCCCGCGATCATCAAGCGCCGCATCACGTTCCTGGCGAAGGCCGAGTACTTCACCGGCCCGGGGCTCAAGGGCAGGCTGACGGCGTTCTTCTTCCACAGCGCCGGGCAGATCCCGGTCGACCGCTCCGGCAAGGACGCGGGACAGGCCGCCATCCGCGAGGGTCTCGGGGTGCTGAGCAAGGACGAACTCCTCGGCATCTACCCGGAGGGCACACGCTCGCACGACGGCCGCCTCTACAAGGGCAAGGTCGGCGTCGCGGTCATGGCGCTGAAGGCCGGGGTGCCAGTGATCCCCTGCGCCATGATCGGCACCTTCGAGGCGCAGCCGCCGGGCAAGGTCATCCCCAACCTCCACCCCGTCGTCATCCGCTTCGGCAAGCCCCTGGACTTCTCCCGCTACGAGGGGATGGAGAACGAGAAGGCGGTCCTGCGCGCCATCACCGACGAGATCATGTACGCGATCCTCACGCTCTCCGAGCAGGAGTACGTCGACCAGTACGCGGCCGTGGTGAAGGCGGAGGAGGCATCGGCGGCCAAGGCCGGAAAGGCGGCGAAGGAACGCAAGTTCCCGCGTATGCCGTTGAGTTGAGCAAGTCGCCGCGGGCCATGCCGAGTTGGGTGAGGCACCACAGGCGGTTCCGGGTTGGGGGAGGCACCACAGGCGGTTCCGGGTTGGGGGAGCGCGCCGGGCGGCGGGGCGTTCTGCCGGGAGCAGATCGTCACCGCGGTCGGGCGCGGGCGTCGTACGGTCGGGGGCATGACACGACGTGCTGTGGTGATCGGAGCGACGGGACAGATCGGGCGCGTGGCCGTGGGCGCGCTGGCGCGGGACGGCTGGGCGGTGACGGCCCTCTCGCGGGGCGGTGGCCGGGACGACGGCTGGCCGGAGGACGTTCGGACCGTACCGGCGGACCGGGGCGACGACGCGGCGCTGGCGGCGGCGGTCGGTGACGGCTGTGACGTGATGGTGGACGTGGTCGCGTACGGCCCCGAGCACGCCCGGCAGTTGCTCGGCCTGGCCGACCGGATCGGCTCGGCGGTCGTGATCTCCAGCGTCTCGGTGTACGAGGACGACAAGGGCCGTAACTTCGACACCCAGGCGGAGCCGGACGGCTTCCCCGCATACCCGCTGCCCCTCCCGGAGAGCCAGCGCACGATCCGGCCGGGCGAGACCTCGTACAGCACCCGCAAGGCGGGGCTGGAGCGCGAACTCCTCGCCGGGGGCGACCGGTTGCCCACGACCCTGCTGCGCGCGGGCGCCGTCCACGGCCCGCACTGCCGTACGCCGCGCGAGCTGTACTTCGTCAAGCGCAACCTGGACGGGCGGCGGCGCCGGGTCCTCGCGTACGGCGGGGAGAGCCGGTTCCATCCGGCGAGCGTCCACAACCTCGCCGAGCTGATCCGGCTGGCCGCCGCGCGGCCGGGGACACGGGCGCTGAACGCCGTCGATCCCGAGGCGCCGACCGTCGTGGAGATCGCCGCCGCGATCGACGCGGTGATGGGCGTCGAGCCGGAGAACGTCCTCGTGGACGGCCCGGCCCCCTCCCCCACCGTGGGCGACACGCCGTGGACCGTGCCGGTGCCCGTGGTGTGCGACATGGCGCTGGCGGAACGGGAGTTGGGCTACCGCCCGGTGGTGCGGTACGCGGAGTCGCTGCCGGAGACGATCGCGTGGATCGAGGACCGGCTGGCCGGCGCACGGGACTGGCGGGAGGCGTATCCCCGGATGGCCGAGGTGTACGGGGACCTGTTCGACTACGCGGCGGAGGACGCGTGGCCGGCCGGGCGGTAGGCGGGCGCACAGAAGGGAGGGGCGACCGGGTTCCTCCGGTCGCCCCTCCCTCCTCTCACACTCCTACGGCGTCGGCGTGGCGTGCGGGGCGCACTTCACGTCGGCCTTGCCCACCTTGCCGGTGAGCAGATAGGTGTCGACCCGCTCGTTGACGCACGGGTTGACCAGGCCGGTGACTCCGTGGGAGCCGGCCTTCGTCTCCGTGATCAGCCGCGAGCCCTTGAACCGCTTGTGCAGTTCGACGGCACCCTCGTACGGGGTGGCCGCGTCCCGCTCGGACTGGACGATCAGGACGGGCGGCAGGCCCTTCTTCGTCTTCACGTCCACCGGGGTGTACTGCTTGGACGGCCAGGTGGCGCACGGCAGGTTCATCCAGGCGTTGGCCCAGGTCATGAACGGGTGGTCCTTGTGCAGCCGGGTGTTGTCGCGGCCCCACTTCTTCCAGCTCGTGGGCCACTTGGCGTCGGTGCACTCGACCGCCGTGTAGACGGCGTTGCCGTTCTCGGCGGCGGCGTTGCCCGCGGTGTCGGTGAGGTCCGGGGCGGCGGCGTCGACCAGCGCCTGGGTGTCACCGGCGGCGTACTTGCTCCACACCTGGGCGGTGGGCGCCCACGCGGAGTCGTAGTACGGGGCGCTCTGGAAGAAGGAGATCAGCTCGGCCGGCCCGACGAGCCCGCCGAGGGGCTTCTTCTTTGCGGTGGCACGCAGCTCCAGCCACTTCGCCTGCACCTTGGCCTGGGTGTTTCCGAGGTGGTACGTCGCGTCGTTGGCCGCGACCCACTTCGTCCAGTCCTTCCAGCGGCCCTCGAACGCGACGTCCTGGTCCAGGTTGGCCTGGTACCAGATCTTCTCGCGGGAGGGGTTCACCACGCTGTCGACGACCATACGGCGCACATGGTTCGGGAAGAGGGTGCCGTAGACGGCGCCGATGTACGTGCCGTAGGAGACGCCGAGGAAGTTGAGCTTCTTCTCCCCCAGGGCGGCCCGGATGACGTCCAGGTCACGCGCGGTGTTCGGGGTCGTCATGTGCGGCAGCATCGCGCCGCTGCGCTTCTTGCAGCCGTCCGCGTACGCCGCCGCGAGCTTGCGCTGCTTGCGCTTGTCGGCCTCGGAGTCCGGGACCGGGTCCATCTTCGGCGCCTTCACGAACTCCTGCGGGTCGGCGCAGGAGATGGGCGCCGACTTGCCGACACCGCGCGGGTCGAAGCCCACGAAGTCGTACGCCTTGGACGTGTTGACCCACAGCGGGGCCTTGGTCGTGACCCGGCGCGGGAAGCGCAGACCGGAACCGCCCGGACCGCCCGGGTTGTAGACGAGCGCGCCCTGGCGCTCCTGCTTCGTACCGGTGCTGCCGATCCGGTCCACGGCCAGCTTGATCTGCTTGCCGTTGGGCTTGGCGTAGTCCAGCGGGACGGTGACCCAGCCGCACTTGATCGGCTTCTCCAGGCCCCAGCTCTCGGGGCAGTCCTGCCAGGCGATGCCCTTCTTCGCCGCCTTCGCGGCGGCGACCGCGACGCCCTTGGCCTCGCGGTCCTGCGCGGGAGCGTCGGTCGCGGCGCTGGCCACGGGGGCGGTGACGGCACCGGCTATCAGGGTCGCCGTGACGAGCAGTCCGGCGGAGCCGAACGCTGCCGCCCTTCTGGTCGGCCTCATACCTCTCAAGAGGGAACTCCCCGTACATAGATTCGAAGTTTCGAATGGTCACGGGGATCCTCGTGCCTGTGAGGTGCCTGAGGACAGGGGGGCGAACAGTTCTTTACTAATCCGATAACCGGTGCGGAAAGTCCCGTTCAGCGGAGGGACGACCGCGGCTCCTCGCGATCCGGAGCCGCCTCCGGGGAGCCGCTTCCGTCAACCGTCCAGCTCGGCAAGGGCCTCGTCCAGTACGCGGCGCAGCCTCAGCGCGTCCGGCGCGAGGGCGCTGACGAGGACGGCGGGCCCGGCGAGCGGGGTGAGCGCGGCGGTCTCCCCCAACACCCTCGGCGCGGGTGCCCGTTCGGCGAACTCCGGCCGTACGACGACGAGTTGCCCCAGCGCGCGGAACCCGCCCAGCACGGCGGGCCCGTCCCAGCCGCCGGGCGCGCCCGGCCCGTACCCCACCTGCTGATCGAGCAACGGCCGCCCGCCGAGCAGCACGGTGAGCCGACTGGTGAGCCGACCGGGCTCCTCCCCCACCCGTCCGAGCACCTGCTCCTCCCGGAACACCAGCCGGGTCCCGGCCGCTAGCTCCACCCGCGTCGACACCGACAGATCGCTGCCCTGCGCGGAGATCAACTGCTCGGGCAGCCACCGCAGTTCACCGCCGTCTGCGACATCGATCCGTACGTCGTAACGTGCCTCGCCCTTCGCCTGCCCCGGCAACGCGATCGTCGCGGCGGCCGACCCGACGCGCAGCCGGGCCCCCTCGCCGACCTCGGCCTCGACGGCGAACCGGTCGCCGCCGAGCGGTCCGCTCATCGCCCCGACCAACATGACCCGGGCTTCGTCGCCGCTGCCCCGGGTGCGGCGCAACGCCAGGGGTCCGTCGCTCTCCAGCACGGGCAGGGCCGTACCGCCCCGCCCGTCGGCACGGGCCGCGATACGGGCGGTGGCCCTGACGCCGGAGGTCCCTCGTGCCTCTTCCGTCACTCTCCTACCGTCCACCCCGCGAGCTTCTCCCGCACCCAGGCCGCGACGTCGCCGACCCCGGCCTCGCTCCGCAGCGACTGGAACACCACCGGCAGCTCCGCGCGCTGTGCCTTCGCGTCCGCGGCCATCCGGGCGAGGTCGGACCCGACGTACGGCGCGAGGTCCGTCTTGTTGACGACGAGCAGGTCGGCGGTGGTGACACCGGGGCCGCCCTTGCGGGGGATGTCGTCGCCGCCGGCCACGTCGATGACGAAGATCTGCGCGTCGACGAGGCCCTTGGAGAAGGTGGCGGTGAGGTTGTCGCCCCCGGACTCGACGAGGATCAGATCGAGCGGCCCGACCTCGTCCTCCAGGTCCTCCACCGCTTCGAGGTTCGCCGAGATGTCGTCCCTGATCGCGGTGTGCGGGCACGCGCCCGTCTCCACGGCCGTGATCCGCTCCGGCGGCAGCACGGCCTCGCGGAGCAGGAACTCCGCGTCCTCCCGCGTGTAGATGTCGTTCGTCACCACCGCGAGCGACAACTCCTCGCGCAACGCCTGGCACAGCGCGGCCACGGTGGCCGTCTTACCGGACCCCACGGGCCCACCGAGCCCGATCCGCAACGCGCGCCGCGTCCCGTCCACGCGGTGCGCGTCCGCGCTGAGGGCGGCGGGGCCGTCGTGGGAGTGGGTGTGATCGAGATGCATGCTGATGACTCCTGGGGGTGGGGGCGGTTTCGTTGTCGGGTGCGGGTGCGTGGGGCTTCTCGCGCAGTTCCCCGCGCCCCTTAAGGGCCTACGGCCCTTTCGGGCCGAAAAAGCAGGGGCGCAGCCCCGCTTTTTCAGGGGCGCGGGGAACTGCGCGAGAAGCCCCACCGGACGGACGTCTGGGGGTCGAAGGGGCGCAGCCCCTGGGGATGGGACGGGTAGGGGCGGCGGGGGCGAGAAAGGTCAGGACGCGAACAGTCGTACGGGCCAAGCCGCATGCACCTCCGCCCCGATCTCCAACAGGGGCCCGGAAGCCGCAGGCAACTCCCCCGCCCCCCGAGCCGCCTCCACCGCCGCCCCCACCACCACATCCATCTCGGGAGCCAACCGCGCCAACACCCCACTCGCCTCGAACGGATCCAGACTCAGCAACCGCACCACCGCACTCGCCACCCCGCTCACACTCTCGTACACGGAGCAGTACGCCGCGTCATCCGCCCCCAGCCCGGCCGCACGAGCCACCACCCCCAACACCACCGGCTGATGCGCCCCCTTGGGAAACGCCCGCGCCAGCGCGTCCAGTTCGGCCGACGGCCACGTCGCCCGCGCCGCCCGCGTCAACTGCCGCCCCAGCTTCCGCGAAGCGACCCGCAGCGCGAGCGACGGCGTACGGGCGTCGGCGGCCGTATCCAGCTCGACCGGATCGCCCCCCAGCGCGGCAGCGGCGGCGAGGGACGCCGACACCAGCCCGGCCGTGTGCAACCGCCCCCGGCAGAACGCCTCCAGCTCCTCCGCCCCGGTGATCCGCCCGGCCTTGACGGCCGCCTCGGCCCCGCCGGAGTGCGCGTGCCCCCCGGCGGGAAACCGGCCGTCGGCCAGTACGAGAAGAGTCGCCCTGCCCATCAGCACCCACCCATCAGAATCCGCCCATCAGAATCGGCCCATCAGAATCGGCCCATCAGAAGAGGAAGTACCGCTGGGCCATGGGCAGTTCGGCGGCCGGTGTCGCCTCCACCAGCTCCCCGTCGATGTGCACGGCGAAGCTGTCGGGGTCGACCCGCACCTCGGGCCGCGCGTCGTTCTCCCGCATGTCGGCCTTGGTGACCCCGCGCGTCGACTCGATGGCGACGAACCGCTTCCCCAGCGCAAGCCGCTCCGGCAGCCCGTCCTCGACGGCGAGCGGCGCCACGAAGTTGAAGGAGTTGGCGGCGGGCGCCCGCCCGATGGCACCGAACATGGGGCGCGGCAGGATCGGCTGCGGTGTGGGGATGGACGCGTTGGCGTCGCCCATCTGCGCGTACGCGATCTGTCCGCCCTTGATGACAAGCTGCGGCTTGACCCCGAAGAACGCGGGCTCCCATACGACAAGGTCGGCGAGCTTGCCGCTCTCGACGGACCCGATCTCCCGGGCGAGCCCCTGCGCGAGCGCCGGGTTGATCGTGTATTTGGCGACATAGCGACGTACCCGGTGGTTGTCCGCGCGCCCGTCGCCCGGCAGCGCGCCCCGCCGCCGCTTCATCACATGCGCGGTCTGCCAGGTCCGCAGGATGACCTCGCCGACCCGGCCCATGGCCTGTGCGTCGGACGAGATGATCGAGATCGCGCCGAGGTCGTGGAGGATGTCCTCCGCCCCGATGGTGGACGGCCGGATACGGGACTCGGCGAACGCGAGATCCTCGGGCACGGCCGCGTTCAGGTGGTGGCAGACCATCAGCATGTCGAGGTGTTCCTCGGCGGTGTTGACGGTGTAGGGCCGGGTCGGGTTGGTGGAGCTGGGCAGGACGTGCGGCTCGGACACCACGGTCATGATGTCCGGCGCGTGCCCGCCGCCGGCGCCCTCCGTGTGGTACGCGTGGATACCGCGTCCGGCGATCGCGGCGAGGGTGTCGCCGACGAAACCGGCCTCGTTGAGGGTGTCCGTGTGGATGGCGACCTGGATGCCGGTCTGTTCGGCCACCGTCAGCGAGGCGTCGATGACGGCCGGGGTCGAGCCCCAGTCCTCGTGCAGCTTCAGGCCGAGGGCGCCGCCGCGGATCTGGGACAGCATCGCCTCGTGCGAGACGGTGTTGCCCTTGCCCAGGAAGCCGATGTTGAGCGGGTACCGCTCCATCGCCTCCAGCATCCGCGCGAGGTGCCACGGGCCGGGGGTGACGGTCGTGGCCTTGGAGCCCTCCGCCGGTCCCGTACCGCCGCCGACGAGCGTGGTGACACCGGACGACAATGCCTCGTCGGCGATCTGCGGACAGATGAAGTGGACATGGGCGTCGACGCCGCCGGCGGTGACGATCCGCCCGTTGCCCGCGATGATCTCCGTCTCGGGGCCGATGACCAGGTCGGGGTGGACGCCGTCCATGGTGTCGGGGTTGCCGGCCTTGCCGATGCCGGTGATCCGGCCGTCGCGGATGCCGATGTCGGCCTTGACGATGCCCCAGTGGTCGATGATCACCGCGCCGGTGATCACCGTGTCCGGGGTGCCCTCCGCGCGCGTGGCACGCGCCTGGCCCATGGATTCGCGGATGACCTTGCCACCGCCGAACACGGCCTCGTCCCCGGCGAGTCCGGGACCGCCGGACCGGTCCTCCTCGATCTCCACGAGCAGATCGGTGTCGGCCAGCCGGATACGGTCACCGGTGGTCGGGCCGAACAGGTCCGCGTACGCGGCACGCGAGATCTCAGGCATCGAGAGCACCTCCGGTCTCCCCGCGCAGTCCGGGCACGACGCGGGCGCCGGTGAGCGGGACGAGTTCCACGGCGACGGGGATCCCCGGCTCGAACCGCACGGCGGTGCCGGCGGCGACGTTCAGCCGCAGCCCGCGCGCTGCGGCACGGTCGAACTCCAGGCCGGGGTTGGCCTCCGCGAAGTGGTAGTGGGAACCGACCTGGACGGGCCGGTCGGCGGCGTTGAGGACGGTCAGCCGGGTGACCTCACGGCCCTCGTTGTACACGATCGGGTCCTCGGCGAAGAGGATCTCTCCGGGAATCATGGACGGCTCATCCCCCTCAGACGATCGGGTCGTGGACGGTGACGAGCTTGGTGCCGTCCGGGAAGGTCGCCTCGACCTGGACGTCGTGGATCATCTCGGGGATGCCCTCCATGACGTCGTCCCGGGTGAGCAACTTCCGCCCGGACACCATGAGTTCGGCCACCGTGCGGCCGTCCCGGGCGCCTTCGAGGATGTGCGCGGTGATGAGCGCGACGGCCTCGGGGTGGTTCAGCTTCAGGCCACGGGCCCGACGCTTCTCCGCCACGTCGGCCGCCACATGGATCAGCAGCCTCTCCTGCTCGTGCGGGGTCAGTTGCACGGCGTCCACCTCACATCCTCGCTCCGGACCGTGCGGGGTCCGGTTGCCTCGCCACCGGGCAAATTCGCTGGTGGCGTGGCCGCAGGCTAATTGGGCGGCGTTTCGGCGACGTTAACCGGACCGTGATCCACGCACGCGACCCCGCAGCCTCGCAGTCCCTCCCCGGCCCGCCCCGGCCCGCCGTGCCGCGCCTCGCCGTCCGCCCCGCTCAGTCCCGTGCCTTCGGATCCCCCATGCTCGTCAGTGCCTTCACGCCCAGCTCGACCACCTGGATCGGTACGTCCCCGAACAGCGCGTACTGGGCGGCGAAGCCCTGGGCGAGCGCGACCATCGTGCGCGCCACGCTGAGGGCCGGGATGTCGGCGCGCATCATCCCCGCGTCCTGGTACCCCTCGACGATCTTCACCCAGGGCTTGCGGACCGCGGCGAACCCGTCGACGAGGATGGCGTGCAGCTCGGGGTTGCGCAGGGTCTCGCCCCACACCTGCACCATCAGCCTCGGATACAGGGACTCCTTCGTCTCCCCCAGCGACGGCTGCTCGTGCAGGATCCGGCGCAGGACCGCCCCGATGAGGACGTCCGGGGGCGGGGGCGGGCTCTGCGTCGCGGCCTCCTCGAAGGCACCGCGCACCCGGTCGAGCACCTCGCCGACGATCGCCGCGATCAGCTCCTCCTTGCCGCTGAAGTAGCGGTAGACCGCCCCGGCGGAGAGGTCGGCCTCCTTCAACACGTCCTGCATCGAGGTGGCATGGAAGCCGTTGCGGGCGAAGCAGCGGGCGGCGGCGTCGAGGATCTGGCGGCGGCGGGCGTCGAGGCGCTCCTGGGATACGCGGGGCATGCCCCCCAACGTAAAACGAACGTTCCTTCTTGACAAGCGCCACCCCCGGGAGCATGGTGAAGTCAAGAAAAACGAACGATCCTTCTTTTTAGCGACTCCCACCTAAGGAGAGCCATGTCCGCCCCGTCCGCTGCACCCACCGCGACCCCGGCCCACTCGGCACCCCCGAGCCGCCGCATGGTCGCGATCATCGTCCTGGTCCCGGTCATCGCGGCGCTCGCCCTCTGGGCCTTCGCCTGGCCCAACGCCCGCACCGCCCCCCGCGACCTGCCGCTCGGCGTGGCCGGGCCGGCGACCGCTGTCGCCCAGGTCGAGCAGCAGCTGGAGCGGCGGGAGGGCGCGTTCGAGATCCACCGCTACGCCGACGAGGCGGCCGCCCGAGAGGCGATCGAGGACCGGACCGTATACGGCGCGGTGGTCGTCACCCAGGCCGGGCCCAAGCTGCTCACCGCCTCGGCCGCGAGCCCGATGGTCGCCCAGTTGTTGCAGCAGGCGGTGGTCCAGCAGGCCGCCGAGGAGGGCGTCGAGGTCACGACCGCCGATGTGGTGGCCGGTTCGACGAACGACCCGCGCGGCTCGGCCTTCGGTTCGAGCGTGCTGCCGCTGGCCCTGGCCGGCACCGCCTCCGGCGCGATGGTCACCGTGCTCGGGCTGCGCCGGTGGCGTGCGGCCGGCGCGCTGGTCGGGGCCGCCGTCCTGGTCGGTACGGCCGCCACCGCGATCACGGACAGCTGGCTCGGTGTGCTCGGCGGGCACTGGTGGGCGGAGGCCGGCGTGCTGAGCCTGGCGACCCTGGCCGTCGGGGCCACCGTGGCCGGATTCGCCTCCCTGCTGGGCAGGGCGGGCCTCGGACTGGGCGCGCTGCTGATCGTGTTCCTCGGCAACCCGTTCGCGGCCGCCTCCTCGGCACCGCAGCTGCTGCCCGAGCCGGTGGGCACGCTCGGTCAGCTCCTGCCGCCGGGCGCGGGCGCGTCACTGCTGCGCTCGGTGTCCTTCTTCGACGGCGCCGCCGCCCTCACCCCGACCCTGGTCCTCATCACGTGGGCGACCCTCGGCCTGGCCGCCGTACTCCTGGGTGACCTGCTCAAGCGGCGCCCGAAGGCCACGGAACCCACGGAGCGGACCACCGCCGCCCCCACACCGGCCTCGGCACCGGCCTCGGCCTCGGCCTCGGCCTCGGCCCCGGCACCGGCGCACTGACCCGCCCACGCGACCGAGCCCGGCGATCACCACGCCGACACCGCCGACCACGCAGACCGGCCGTGCGCCCCCGCTGTAGCGGACGGGGACGCACGGCCTCTTCGTCACGGCCTCTTCGTCACGACGCACCGCTCCCTACGAAGCCCCCGGCCCCCGATGCTCCGCCGCGATACCGAACCGCTGCTGCTCCCTCGCCGTCGCCGGCGCGACCTCGCGGACTCGGGAGACGGCGCTGATCACCGGCTCGTCGGCGGGTTCCTGGAGCGCTTCGAGCTGCTCCAGATCGGCGGCGGAGACCAGGGCGACGAGGGGCTTTCCGTGCCGCGTCACGACGACGCGCTCACCGCCGTAGACCACGCGGTTGATCAGATCGGCGAGCTCAGCCCTGGCTTGCGTCACCGGAATCTCGTAGGCCATGGAGTCCAGCTTAGACCGGGCGCCGCGTACCGCCCTGAGCGGAAGATCCCATTCTGGCCCACGGCGACCACTCCGTTCGTACGATCGGGCTCGACCTCCCACGGGAGGCGTCCATGACAACCGAAGACAGGGGGATCCATGTCCAGCGTTTCCAGGCGTTCACTGCTCGGGTACTCGGGATCGGCGGCGGCGGGGGCCGTGCTCGCGGCGAGCGGCACGGCGGAGGCGGCCACGGCGGTGGGCGCGAGTGCCGAGGGCGGCGAGAGCGAGGCGGCGGCGGTCGACTTCCCGGAGGGCACGAGGTTCAGCGGAACGGTCCGGATGCCCGGCACCGAGATGACGGAACTGACCGTCAGCTTCTCCGTCGCCGCCTCGGAAGCCCCGGCCGCGCAGCGGATCACCGCGCTGGAGGTGGCGGAGGCCCTGAACGAACTCGCCGCCACCCGCGGCTGGCCGCCGGTCACCTTCTACGGGACCCCCGCCCCGGCGCCACTCAACTGAGGACCGCTCGCCCCAGCACCCACTCGACCGGGCACGATCCCACGCAAGATCCCCGCGGAGCCTCGCCCCGCGGGGATTTTCGCTTTCAGCCGATCCCGCCCCTTCCCCCTCCTGCCCCCTCCCCCCGGCTACGTACGTCCTGTACATTTTTTACAGAAGTCGATCAGAGGAGGCGCTCCCATGCCCGCGAACCGCCCGTCGGCCCGTCATGTGCTGCCCGAGTTCACCGAGCGCACCAGTGCGGGTCACCGAACGATGGATCCGTACTCGAAGCTGCTGGAGGAGCGGATCGTGTTCCTCGGGACGCCGATCGACGACACCTCGGCGAACGACGTGATGGCGCAGTTCATGCACCTCGAGTACCAGTCGCCGGACCGCGACATCTCGCTCTACATCAACTCGCCGGGCGGCTCGTTCAGCGCGATGACGGCGCTCTACGACACGATCCGCTTCGTCACCTGTGACGTGGAGACCATCTGTCTGGGGCAGGCGGGTTCGGCCGCCGCGGTGCTGCTGGCGGCGGGCACGCCCGGCAAGCGGTTCATGCTGCCGGGGGCACGCGTGCTGATCCATCAGCCGGAGGTGACCGACCGGATCGAGGGGCAGACGAGCGATCTGGTCATCCAGGCCCAGGAGTTGACGCGCAACCGCCGGATGCTGGAGGAGATGCTCGTCCGGCACACGGGGCGGAGCCCGGAGCGGATCAGCGCCGACATCGAGCGGGACATGTTCCTCGACGCCGAGGCGGCGGTGGCGTACGGCCTGGCCGACCGGGTGATCCCGAGCCGTAAGGGTTCGCACACGCTCCCCGGCGCGAGGTGAGGCGCGGATGCTGCCACCCGAACTGCCGCCGCTGCCCGCGCTCACCCGCGCCGAGGCGGAGCTGATCGACCGTTACCTGGACGTGGTCGATCTGCTCGGCCGGATCAATCCGGCGCGTCCGGGCGACACGTACCGCGGGTTGCGTGCGGCGCAGGCGCTCGTCGCCAAGGCGATCGCACTGCGCGAGGCGCTCGAACTGATGCACAAGCGTGGGGAGAACGAGGTGCACGCCCCGACGCTCGCGCGAGCTCTGCGGGTTCTCGACGGGGAGCGGCGGGCCGGCCGGGTGGCCCTGCCGCCGGAGCCCGAGGACTCACCGGCCTGAACCGGGCGACTCACCCGCCGAGGACGGGGCGACTCACCCGTCTGAACCGATCGCGGGCCGTTCGCCGTACTACTGACGGAGTGTCCGGTCCGGGTTTCGCGCCCTCCGGACGGCCTACCACGATCGACCCATCGGCCCATACGTCATGAGGACCTGTGAAGTTGCGCAACATGCCTGGTACATGGCCGGAACGCATCATTCCGGTGCTGGTGCGGACCTCCTCGACCAGTGGGACACACCAGCCGAAAAGGCTCTGTCCACCCGAACGGTCGAGTGGTGAGTAAGACCACAAATCCACGGTTCCGTTGGGATTTTCGGACGTCCGTACGCCAAGATCCCTTCCTGACGACAAGCCCCCGCCGCAGCGGCGGGGCGATCCGGGTGGACGCCGAGTCCTGCCGCTACCCGGATGACCGGTCGACAGGAGTGCATCGGCAGGAGTGGAGGACCCAAGCACGACGGGTCGCCGGAACGGTCACGCCATGACCGGGCCGAGCAGCCCTTGGGGTGAAGCCGCGTCAGCGGCCGGGCAACTTCGCCAGCCCGAATCCGACAGGTCATCCTTCACAGGCGGCTGACGAAGGGTTGCGCATGACTGCGCTGAATCGTGTCCCGTCGCTGTTGACCCGGGCCGGCACGGCCTCGGCTCTGACCATCGCCGCTGTCAGCGGCAGCATCGTGGTCCCGGGCGCCGCATCCGGCGCCGAGGCCGCCACAGTGGCGTCGAAGGCACTCAAGGTCGCGGCTTCCAAGAAGGGCTCCCCTTACAAGTACGGCGCCACGGGCCCGGGCAGGTTCGACTGCTCAGGGCTGACGCTCTACTCGTTCAAGAAGGCGGGCAAGAAGCTGCCCCGTACTGCTCAGCAGCAGTACAACAAGACGAAGCACATCTCCGCGAGCAGCCGCAAGCTCGGAGACCTGGTCTTCTTCCACTCGGGCTCGAACGTCTACCACGTCGGTATCTACGCGGGGAAGGGAAAGATCTGGCACTCGCCGAAGACGGGTGACGTCGTCCGGCTGCAGAAGCTCTGGACGAAGAACGTCTGGTACGGCCGGGTCCGCTGACCCACCGTCGGGGGCGGCGGAGGGCTCCGCCGCCCCCGACAGGCGTGCTACCGACAGGCGTGCTACCGACGGGCGTGCCACGGCTGGATCTGGTTACCCGTCCGCCCATGGCCGACGAACGCACCGTCCCCGCACGCAACGAGACCCCCCTCGAACGCGCCGACCGCAATTTCTCCGAGTTGCTCCAGGAGTTGCGGGTCACCCAGACCGGGGTGCAGATCCTCTTCGCGTTCCTGCTGACGCTGGCCTTCACGCCGCGCTTCCCGGACCTGGACTCCGTACAGCGCGCCACCTATGTCACCACCCTGCTCCTCGCGGTCCTCGCGGCGGCCCTCTTCACCGCCCCGGCCGCACTGCACCGCTCGCTCTTCGGGCAGAACGCCAAGCCCGTCATCGTCCGGGTCTCCTCCCGGCTGGCAGGCACCGGCCTGGCGGTGCTGATATTCGCCTTCGCCGGATCCGTCCTGCTGGTCGTGGATGTGACGCTCGACCGGACGGCCGGCATCCTCGCCGGTACCGGCACACTCGTCGGATGTGTGTTCCTGTGGGGTGTGCTGCCGCAGCTGGTGGGACGCGCGAAATCCCTCGGGTCCGAGAAATCCCCCAGGTCCGCGGAATCCCCCCGGTAAGCGGACTCTCTCAGGTCTCCTGGGGGCCGCCTGCCGTGACCGGTTGCACGGGGACCGTCCACGGAAGTTCGATCGCCACCGTCTTGCCGCCCTCCCGCGTGGGTCTGACGCTCAGCCTGCCGCCGCACTCGGCGGTCAGCCAGCGGATGATGACCATGCCCCGGCCGTTGTCCTGCTGGACGGCGGCCGGCAGCCGTTTCGGGAAGCGTGGATGGCTGTCGGTGACGCCGATGCGCAGGTGCTCGTCGCGGTCCAGCGCGAGGTCCACCGTGAAGGTGGGCGACTGGCCCAGGGTGTGCTGGACGGCGTTGGTGGCGAGTTCGGACACGATCAGGCGCACGGTGTCCGCGATGTCGGTGTCGCCCGGCAGGCCCCATTCGGCGAGCACACTGGCGACGTAGTTCCGGGCCGCGGACACCGAGGCGGGATCGCTCGGCAGAGTGACGGATGCTTCCAGGTGATCTGCCATGGCGAGGCGTCCCTTTCCCACGGGACCGGTGTCCGACAGGGAGCGGATGGTTCGACTACGGTCCCGGACTGGTGCTTCGCGCCAGACTGCCACTACCTGGGCCGTCTCGGGTGGCGATCCACCAAGATATGCATATATCTGTCGCTCGAAGCGGTGAACTATCCGACGGCCGACCGTATTTGGGTGGGGGTTTCGTCCATCCTCTGTCGTCACCCCGACTTCCGTCGTCGTCCCGACTTCGCGCACCGGGTGGAAGGAGAGTCCCATGCAGTACGGTCCGGCGGTGCGCCGCCGCAAGCTCGGTGCCGAGTTGCGTGTCCTGCGCACCCGTTCCGCGCTCACCAGTATCGAGGCGGCCCATCGGGTGGGCTGGCACCAGTCCAAGGTGAGCCGGATCGAGACGGGCGCCAGCGGGGTGAAGCCCGCGGACGTACGCAAGCTCCTGGACGCGTACGGCGTCGACGACACCGAGTTACGGGAGCTGCTGCTGGCGCTCGCGGGCTCCGAGGACGGCGGCGGGCGGCACAACTGGTGGCACGCGTACCGGGGTGTACTGCCGCCGACGTACCGGGACTTCATCAGTCTGGAGTCGCAGGCCGGCGGGATGCGGACGCTGGAGACCTCGGTGGTGCCGGGGCTGCTGCAGATCCCCGAGTACGCGCGGGCGGTGACCCGGGCCGCGGTGGAGGGGCTGGAAGACGACAAAATCGACGCGCTCGTGGAAGTGCGGCTGGCGCGGCAGGAAGTGCTGCGCGGGAACCCGCCGATGCGGCTGAGCGCGGTGCTCGACGAGGGCGTTCTCCGACGTGAGGTGGGCGGGCCCGAGATCATGACCCGGCAGCTGGTCCGTCTGGTGGAGGCGGCGCGCCTTCCCCAAGTGCGACTGCAGGTGCTCCCGTTCACTGCCGGGGCGCATATCGGCGTCACCGGGCCTTTCGTAATTTTCTCATTTAGGAGCACATCTGATCTGGACGTGGTTGTTCTCGACCACTTGACGAGTAGCCTCTACCTCGAACGGAAAGAAGACCTCAAGGCGTATGTCGAGGCCTTCAACACCCTTCAGATCCACGCCCTTTCGCCCGAGGACTCGTTGGATTACATCGCCGGGCTAGCCGCCGGCGCGTAAGGAGGCACCATGTCCGCACTGCCTCGGAACGTACCCACCAGTACCGAACTGCGCGGAGTGCGATGGCTGCGCAGCAGTCGCAGCACCGGAATGAACAACTGCGTGGAGACGGCCCGTCCCGGGCCCGGCCGCTGGGCCGGTCTGGTGGCCGTACGCGACTCGAAGAACACGGCGGGGCCCGCCCTGCTGTTCGACCCCGACGCCTGGGAGGGATTCATCACCACGCTGCGGTGACCCCCACCGACAGCGCGAGCACTTCCGCTTACGGCGACGCTCGGCCGGGACGCCGACTCACGGTCGCGTATCGCCGATGATCCCCACGGCTCGGTCGATCTGCCCCCGCGTGAGATCCGCGCGGGCGGTCAACCGCAGCCGCGAGACGCCGTCGGGCACGGACGGTGGGCGGAAACAGCCGACGGCGAGACCCGCCGCCCGGCAGTCGGCCGCCCAGCGCACCGCCTGATCCGGCGACGGCGCGCGCACGGACACCACGGCGGCGTCGGGCCGCACCGCTTCATGGCCCGACGCCGTCAGCCGTGTGTGCAGCTCCCGCGCCACCTCCCGGGCCCGCCCGGCCCGCTCGGGCTCACGGCGCAGCAGCCGCAGCGCGGCGAGCGCGGCACCGGTCGCGGCCGGGGCGAGGCCGGTGTCGAAGATGAACGTCCGGGCCGCGTTGACCAGGTGGTCGATGACCTTCGCCGGGCCGAGGACGGCACCGCCCTGGCTGCCCAGCGACTTCGACAGTGTGACCGTCACGACCACGTCGGGGTCGCCCGCGAGTCCGGCCGCGTACGGCGCGCCCCGACCCCCGTCGCCCAGGACACCGAGCCCGTGGGCGTCGTCGACGACGAGCCCGGCGCCGTACTCCCGGCAGGCGGCGGCGAGGGAGGCCAGCGGGGCGGCGTCGCCGTCCACGGAGAAGACCGTGTCGGAGACGGCGAGGGCGGGCACCCCGCCGCCCGTGCCGAGCGCCTTGCGGACCGCCTCCGGGTCGGCGTGGGCCACGACCTGGGTGGTGCCCCGGGCCAGCCGGCAGCCGTCGATGAGGGAGGCGTGGTTGCCCGCGTCCGAGACGATCAGGGAGCCGTGCGGGGCGAGCGCGGTGACGGCGGCGAGGTTGGCGGCGTAGCCGGAGGAGAAGACGAGGGCGGCCTCGAAGCCGCAGAAGTCGGCGAGTTCCCGCTCCAGTTCGCCGTGGAGTTCGGTGGTGCCGGTGACGAGCCGGGAGCCGGTGGCCCCGCCGCCCCACCGGCGCGCGGCCTCGGCGGCGCCCTCGGTGATCTCGGGGTGCCGGGCCAGACCGAGGTAGTCGTTGCTCGCGAGGTCCAGGAGCGGCGAGTCGGCCGGCCGGGGGCGCAGGGTCCGTACGAGCCCGGCCCGGCGGCGCGCGGAGGCCTGCTCGTCGATCCAGCCGAACGCCATGGGTCCTCCGGGGTGGTGTGGCGGGCGGGTGCCGTGGGCAGCCCGCGGCACCGGGCCGTGGTGGACGGCGCGGCGGGGGCTTTTGTAGGCAGTGCACAGACACTAACGGCAGGACCGGCCGCTCACGATGTGGTGATACCCACACGCCGATCCCACTCTGTTGTCCGAACTCTCCTTGGCCGGGAGCGGTCCCGTAGGACAGGATCGGCTCTCATGGACCTGCTGAACACGCTGGTGGACAAGGGGCTCAGGCGCGAGCCGCCGAGCCGTGCCGAGGCGCTCGCCGTCCTCCGCACCTCCGACGACGAACTGTTGGACGTGGTGGCCGCGGCCGGGAAGGTGCGCCGCCACTGGTACGGGCGCCGGGTGAAACTGAACTATCTGGTCAACCTCAAGTCCGGTCTCTGCCCCGAGGACTGCTCCTACTGCTCCCAGCGGCTCGGCTCCACCGCCGGCATCCTCAAGTACACCTGGCTCAAGCCGGACGAGGCCTCCCAGGCCGCCGCGGCCGGGCTCGCCGGGGGTGCCAAGCGGGTCTGTCTGGTGGCGTCCGGGCGGGGTCCGACCGACCGGGACGTGGACCGGGTCTCCGACACCATCAAGGCGATCAAGGACCAGAACGAGGGCGTCGAGGTCTGCGCCTGTCTGGGTCTGCTCTCCGACGGGCAGGCGGAACGGCTGCGTGAGGCCGGCGCGGACGCCTACAACCACAACCTGAACACGTCCGAGGCGACCTACGGCGAGATCACGACGACCCACACCTACGCCGACCGGGTGGACACCGTCCAGAAGGCGCACGCCGCCGGACTGTCGGCCTGCTCCGGGCTGATCGCGGGCATGGGCGAGAGCGACGAGGACCTGGTCGACGTGGTCTTCTCGCTGCGCGAACTGGACCCGGACTCCGTGCCGGTGAACTTCCTGATCCCGTTCGAGGGCACCCCGCTCGCCAAGGAGTGGAACCTCACCCCGCAGCGCTGTCTGCGCATCCTGGCGATGGTCCGGTTCGTCTGCCCGGACAGCGAGGTGCGGATCGCGGGCGGCCGCGAGGTCCATCTCCGCACGATGCAGCCGCTGGCCCTGCACCTGGCCAACTCCATCTTCCTCGGCGACTACCTGACCAGCGAGGGCCAGGCCGGCAAGGCCGACCTGGAGATGATCGCGGACGCCGGGTTCGAGGTGGAGGGCACCGACCAGGTGACGCTGCCGGAACACCGGGCGCACGTCGCCGCCGCCGCCGTCGCCGCCGGTGGCGGCTGCGGGTCGCAGGAGGGCGCCGGGTGCGGGTCGCACGCCGGTGGTGGCTGCGGGGCGCACGCGGAGGAGCAGGGCGCGGGCGCGGGTTGCGGGTCGCACGCGGGGGGCGGGGTGTGCGGTTCCGCCGCCGAGGCACCGGCCCCGGTCCCGGCCGCCCAGGCTCCGGGCGCCGTCGCGGCCCCGGCCGGCGAGGCCCGTACGGACCTGGTGGCCGTACGCCGCCGGGGTGCCGGAACCGATCTCGCGCCCAATGCCTGATCTGCCCGGCCTGAGCGTGCCGGAGCTGCTGGAGCTCGATCGGCGGCATGTGTGGCATCCGTACGGGCCCATGCCGGGCCGGCAGGAACCGCTCGTCGTGGAGTCGGCGAGCGGGGTCCGGCTGAAGCTCGCGGACGGCTCGGGCGAGCTGGTCGACGGCATGTCCTCGTGGTGGTCGGCGATCCACGGCTACAACCACCCCGTCCTCAACGAGGCGGTGCGCGAGCAGCTCGGCCGGATGAGCCATGTGATGTTCGGCGGGCTCACCCACGAGCCCGCCGTACGGCTGGCGAAGCACCTGGTCGACCTGTCCCCCGAGGGCCTTGAGCATGTGTTCCTCGCCGACTCGGGGTCGGTCTCCGTCGAGGTCGCGGTCAAGATGTGCCTGCAGTACTGGCGTTCGCTCGGCCGCCCCGGCAAGCAGCGGCTGCTGACCTGGCGCGGCGGCTATCACGGGGACACCTGGCAACCGATGTCGGTGTGCGACCCCGAGGGCGGGATGCACGAGCTGTGGCAGGGCGTCCTGCCCCGGCAGGTGTTCGTGGACCCGCCGCCGGCGGAGTACGAGGAGTCGTACGCGGAGTCGCTGCGCTCGGCGGTCGAACGGCACGCCGGTGAACTGGCCGCCGTGATCGTGGAGCCCGTGGTGCAGGGCGCGGGCGGGATGCGGTTCCACTCCCCCGCGTATCTGCGGGTGCTGCGCGAGGCGTGCGACGCGCACGACGTGCTGCTGGTGTTCGACGAGATCGCCACCGGGTTCGGGCGCACGGGCGCGCTGTTCGCGGCGGACCACGCGGCGGTGACGCCGGATGTGATGTGCGTCGGCAAGGCGTTGACCGGCGGTTATCTGACCATGGCGGCGGCCCTGTGCACGGCCCGGGTGGCCGACGGGATCTCCCGGGGCGAGGTGCCGGTGCTGGCCCACGGCCCCACCTTCATGGGCAACCCGCTGGCGGCGGCCGTGGCCTGTGCCTCGATCGAGCTGCTGCTCGGTCAGGACTGGCTCACGGAGGTCAAGCGCATCGAGACGGGCTTGCGCGAGGGGCTCGCGCCGGCGCGCGAGGTGCCGGGCGTGAAGGACGTACGCGTCCTCGGCGCGATCGGGGTCGTGCAGCTCGACCACGCGGTGGACATGCGGGCGGCCACGGAGGCGGCCGTGCGCGAGGGCGTGTGGCTGCGCCCGTTCCGGGATCTCGTCTACACGATGCCGCCGTACGTCACGGGCGACGAGGACGTGGCGCGGATCGCGCGCGCGGTGTGCGCGGCCGTGCGGGAGGGATGACATGGCGATCCTGGTGATCACGGGGACGGGCACGGAGGTCGGCAAGACCGTCACCACGGCGGCCGTCGCGGCCGTCGCCGTGGCGGCCGGCCGGTCCGTGGCCGTCCTCAAGCCCGCGCAGACGGGGGTACGGCCGGACGAGCGCGGCGACGCGGACGAGGTGGCCCGGCTCGCGGGCGCCGTGACAGCCCATGAACTCGCGCGCTATCCCGAACCCTTGGCCCCGGGAACCGCCGCCCGGCGGTCCGGGCTGCCGCCCGTGCACCCCGAGGACGTCGCCGAGGCGGCGGCCAAGCTGGCCGTGGACCACGAGCTGGTCCTGGTCGAGGGCGCGGGCGGCCTCCTCGTCCGCTTCGACGAGGCGGGCGGCACGCTCGCGGACACGGCCCGGCTGCTGGGGGCACCGGTGCTGCTGGTCGCCTCGGCGGGGCTGGGCACGCTGAACACGACCGAGTTGACGTCCCGCGAACTCGCCGCGCGCGAGCTGGAGTTGGCGGGCGTCGTCATCGGCAGCTGGCCCGGGACCCCGGATCTGGCGTCGCGGTGCAACCTGGCGGACCTGCCGGTGGTGGCGGATGCTCCGCTGGTGGGGGCGGTACCGGCGGGGGCCGGAGCCTTGGCCCCGGCCGACTTCCGCGCGGCGGCCCCGGGTTGGCTGGCACCGGCGCTGGGCGGGGTGTGGGACGCCGCCGCCTTCACGGCACACCAGAGCCTCGCGCCCCGATAGGGGCGCGGGGAACTGCGCGACCAGCCACGACGGACCCGCAGCCAACAGACGTCGGCACCCCTACGGCGCCGATTGCTCCCCCAACAACCGCACCAACTCGATCCGCGACCTGATCCCCAACCGCGAGAACACCCCCCGCAGATGGTGGTCGATCGTGCGCGGGCTCAGCAGCAGTCGCGACGCGATCTCCCGGTTCGTGGCGCCCTCCGCCGCCATGCGGGCGATCATCAGCTGCTGGGCGGTGAGGCGGGACGCCAGGGCCTCCGCGGCGGGCGCGGCGGCGGCGCGCTCCCCCAGGGCGCGGAGTTCCGCGCGGGCCTGGGACGCGCAGTGCGGGGAGCCGAAGTGGTCGAAGGCCTCCAGCGCGCTGTGCAGCCGGTCGCGTGCCTCGGTGCGGTTGCGGAGCCGACGCAACGCACTGCCGAACAGCAGTTCCGTACGGGCACGTTCGAAGTCGCGCGTGCCGGAGGCGTGCAGGTCCAGCGCGGTGCGGTAGTGCTCGACGGCCTCCTCCCCGGTCGCGAGGAGGGCCCGGCAGCGGGCGCTGAGGGCGAGGTCGTCGGCGCTGCGGACGGTACGGGCCCAGCGGTCGTAGTCGGCGTGCGCGGCGACGGCCACCCGGGTCTCGCCGGTGCGGACGGCGGCCTCGACGTAGTGCGGGGTGGCGATGTGCCGGATGGCCCGGTGCCCGTGTCCTGGACCGAACCCGGCGAGCGCGCGGAGGCGGGCGGCGGAGGCGGCGTACCGGCCGGTGCTCAGGTCGAGGAAGGCGAGGGCGAACATGGCGAGCGCGGCGGGCAGTCCGAGGCCGCGCTCCAGGGCGTAGGCGCGGGCGGACTCGGCGCGCTCCCTGCACACCTGTTCGTCGCCGGTGACGGCCGCGAACATCGCGAGGGCGGCCTGGAGGTGGCAGGCCCCGTTGTCCTGCCCGGTGGCATGGGCCTGGCGGAGGGCGTCCAGGGCGGCGGCCTCGGCGGCCTTGGGGCGCCCGGTCCAGAACTCGGCGTAGGCCCGGAACTCCATGGCCTGCGGGACGGTCACCGTCTCGCCCCGGGCCCGTGCGGAGGCGGCGGCGCGGGCGGTGGCGGTGAAGGCGCGGGTGTGGTCGCCGAGGAGGAGGGCGGCGATCCCGGAGTGGATGAGCTGGGTGGGGTCGCCGCCGGGACCGCAGCGTCCGGCGGCGGCTTCGAGGACGTCGCGGGCGTCGTCGTAGCGTCCCTCGAACGCGGCGGCGAGGGCGCCGAGGGTGCTGGGCGGGAGGATGCCGAGGCTGTCAGCGACGGCGGCGGCCTCCCGGCAGCGGCGGAGGTCCCCGGTGTAGATGGCGGCCTCGGTGGCTCGTGCCAGCAGATGGGCGGCCCGGTCCGGGGTGTGGTCGCCGACGTGCCGGACGGTGGCGGTGAGCAGGGCGTCGAAGGCCTCGGCGGCGTTGCCGGCGCGCAGGGCGAGGAGTCCGCCGAGGGCGTCGTCGTCGGTGGCGGTGACGAGGCGGCGGGCCCGGTCGCCGTCGCCGGACTGCCAGGCCTCGGCGGCGGCCTGGGCGAGCAGGGGCGCGCGTTCGGCGGGCTCGGGGGTGAGGCCGGCCGCGCGCTCGGCGAGGGCGGAGGCGAGGGCGGGGTCGCCGATGGCACGTGCCACCCGTGCCGCGAGGCGGAGTTCGGCGGCGAGGCGGCGGCTGGGGCCGAGGGCGGCGGCGGCCCGGTGCCAGGAGCGGCCGGGTCGCTCGCCCTCGCCGCTGAGGACGGCGGCGAGGAGGCGGTGGGCCTCGCGCCGGTCGGCCATGGACGCCGACTCGTAGACGGCGATGCGGGTCCAGGCGTCCCGGAAGACGATGCCCTGGGCGGTGGCGTGCGCGAGGCCCGCCGCCTCCGCCGTGTCGAGGGGGCGGGTGTCGAGGCGGGCGGCGGTGACGGCGCGCGCGTAGGCGTGGGTCGGCACCGGGTACTGGTCGGCGGCGGCGAGGAGCAGCAGGAAGCGGGTGTCGTCGGGCAGGGCCCGTACGTCCCGCCGGTGGGTGCGCAGCAGGGCGGGGGCCAGCGCCAGGGGCTCGGCGGGGAGCGGGTCGAGGCCCGTGAGCTGGCGTGGGGTGAGGGCGGCGGCGAGTTCCGCGGCGGCGCGCGGATCGCCGTGGGCGGCGTGCAGCAGTCGTACGCGCACGCCTTCGGACAGCGTGGGCACGGGGGCCGACGCTGTGTTCGGGCTCGACCACACGTTCATGGGGGGCGGTGGCGAGCGATGCGGAAGTTGTGGGGGGTTCACCGGAGTCACCACGCTCATCACGTTACTGGCGGGTTAACCGACCAGTAAAGACCGGCGATTTCACCGATGCGGCGCGCGTAGACCCCGCTGACACTCCTGACGAACCCCACCCGTTTCAGGAGGCACCATGCATCGCCGCATGCGCCGTATCGCCACGGCCCTCGCGACCGTGACCAGCACGCTCCTTCTGTCGCTCTCGTTCTCGGCGTCCTCCGCCCAGGCCGCCACCCACAATCCGGTCGTCTTCGTGCACGGACTGAGCAGTTCGTCCAGCAGCTGGGACGACTGGATCGCGTACTTCAAGGCGGACGGCTACACGTCCGCGGAGCTGTACTCCTGGTCCTACGACTGGGGCCAGTCGAACGCCACCACGGCGGCACAGCTGAAGACCAAGATCGACAGTGTGCGCGCCGCGACGGGCGCCGCGAAGGTCGACGTCGTCGTGCACTCCATGGGCGCGCTCAGCTCCCGTTACTACCTCAAGAACCTCGGCGGGACGTCGTACGTGGACGACTTCGTCTCCACGGCCGGTGTGAACCACGGGACGACCGTCGCCGGTTGGTGCCGCTGGCTCTACACGTCCTGTGGCGAGATGTACACCGGCAGCTCGTTCCTGACCTCGCTCAACTCCGGTGACGAGACACCGGGCAGTGTGTCCTACGCCAGCTACTGGTCGAACTGCGACGACGCGCTCACCCCGGACACCAGTGCGATCCTCAGTGGCGCGACGAACGTCGAGGTCGGCTGTGTCTCGCACAACGAGATGAACAACGACGAGGGGATCTACGACCAGGTCCGGGCCTTCATCGCCTGACCCCGCCCGTCCGGCGGTCACCTCATGCCGTACGCCCCACACCCGTCGCACAGTCGTTCCCCACGGCTGTGCGACGGGTGAGCCGGTGCTTCCCGGGGGACAATCGCGGTATCTGCCGCCTTCTTCGGGAGGTCCTCATGGCCCGTGCCCGCGCCACGAAGGACGCCGTGCACCACCCCCTCTTCGCCCGGTTCTACGCCAGACTCAGCGTGTCGGCGGAGCCGAGGATCGGGCCGCTGCGCGACGAACTGCTCGCCGGACTCTCGGGCCGGGTGATCGAGATCGGCGCCGGGAACGGTCTGAACTTCGCGCGCTATCCGGCCGCCGTCTCGGAGGTGGTCGCGATCGAACCGGAGCACTCCCTGCGGCGGTTGGCCCTGGAGTCCGCCCTGCGCGCCGACGTCCCCGTGGACGTGGTGCCGGGCGCGGCGGAGGCACTGCCGGTCAAGAGCGAGGCGTTCGACGCGGCCGTGGTGTCCCTGGTGCTGTGCAGCGTGCGGGACGTCCGGCGCTCCCTGAACGAGGCACGGCGGGTGCTGCGCCCCGGCGGTGAGCTGCGGTTCTTCGAGCACGGCCGGGGCGGCGGACGGGCGATGCGGTCGGCCCAGCGGGTGCTGGACGGCACGGTATGGCCGCTGCTGTTCGGTGGCTGCCACGTGTCCCGCGACCCGGTGGCGGTGATCCGGGCCGCCGGGTTCGAGGTCGGGCCGGTCCGGGAGGTCCTGGTGCCCGAGCAGGGGCCGCGGCTGCCCAGTTCCTACTGTGTGCTGGGCCGGGCCCGGCGGCCCGGTACCGCCGAGTCCACCGGCCTCACAGACTCCACTGGCGCAGCTCCTGGGTGATGTCGTGCACGCTCGCCTCGCCGCTCTTGACCAGCCGGGCCAGTTCGCGGACCTGCTCGGCGGTGGTGACGACCTTGACGCCGCTGGCCACGAGGTAGCCGTAGGCGACGGCGGAGGCGAACAGCGCGTTGGAGCGCTCCAGCGCCGGGATGTGCAGCAGGAGTTGGAGGAGGGCGGCGGCGCGCGCGTGCGGGGTGTCGTAGACGGCGACGTCGAAGATCTGGGCCTCGTGGCGGGCGACGGCCGCGACGAGGGCGCCCCAGTCGGTGACCTGGGGATCTCCGGGCGTCTTGCGTTCGGCGACCATCAGGAGCCAGGCGAGGTCGATGCGGAGCTGACTCAAGGGATCAGCGACGTCCCTCGCGCCGGTCTTCGGGTCGGCCTTGGGGTTCGGTGCCGAACTCCTCGGCGAAGACCGCCTCGTACTGCTTCATGAAGTCGGCGGCGGACTCGACGAAGGTATGGCCCGCTTCGCCGGTGTCCTGCCGGACCAGTTCCTCGATGTACCGGTTCACACTCATCCCGCGCTCCAGGGCTCGTTCACGGGCGGCCCGGGCCGTGTCCTCATCCACCCGTACGTTCAGCTGGGTCTTGGCCATGGTTCGACGCTAGCGCCGGAGTGCTAGCGGAGGCAAGGGCGCCTTTGTCGCGCACTCCCTCTCAGCGCCCGCCGAGGGTCCCTTAGGGCCCCTAAGGGGGCACCTTGGGTGCCCCTTACATCGACATCGGGAACCCCGACCTGCGGCGGAGACGGTCTCGGACTTCGGGGGGATTTCGACTGTGCCATGCATCACACTAGGCTCGGCCGGGAACGCCCGGAATTCGAACTGGTTCGAGCCTGGAGGCCGTTTTGTCCACTGCTGCCGCTGAGCACACCCTCGGCCGCGCGGAAGCCGACGGCATCGCCGCCCGCGCCCGGGCCCTGACGAAGGCGTACGGCTCGGGCGAGACGGCGGTGCTCGCCCTCGACGCGGTCGACGTGGACATCGCACGCGGCCGCTTCACCGCGGTCATGGGCCCCTCGGGCTCGGGGAAGTCCACGCTGATGCACTGTCTGGCGGGGCTCGACAGCGTCTCGGCGGGACAGGTGTGGCTCGGGGACACCGAGATCACCGGGCTGAAGGAGCGGGATCTGACGCGGCTGCGGCGGGACCGGATCGGCTTCATGTTCCAGTCCTTCAATCTGATCCCGACGCTGAACGCGGCCGAGAACATCACCCTGCCGATGGACATCGCGGGCAAGAAGCCCGACGAGAAGTGGCTGGACCAGGTCATCGACACCCTCGGGCTGCGGGACCGGCTCAAGCACCGGCCCTCGCAGCTCTCCGGCGGCCAGCAGCAGCGCGTCGCCTGCGCCCGCGCGCTCGCCTCCCGGCCCGAGCTGATCTTCGCCGACGAGCCGACCGGCAACCTCGACTCCCGCGCCGGGCTCGAAGTGCTCGGCTTCCTGCGCGAGGCGGTCGACCAGCTGGGCCAGACGGTCGTCATGGTCACCCACGACCCGGGCGCCGCCGCCCACTCCGACCTGGTGCTCTTCCTCGCGGACGGGCGGATCGTGGACCGGATGGAGCGGCCGTCGGCGGACGCGGTGCTGGAGCGCATGCGCCTCTTTTCCGGGGGAAACCCCCAGACCCCCGGCTTCGACACGATCCGGGCGACCTTCGACGGCGAAGGGCGCCCCGCCGACGCGTCCGATCCGGCGCACGCGCCCGGCGCAACCGGCGGCACGTCAGCCCCCACGGGTTCAGCCGGCCCCACCGGTACCGCGTCCACCGACCTCGACAAGGGCTGAGGCCGTGCTCAAGGCGACCCTGCGGAGTTTCCTCGCGCACAAGGGGCGGCTGCTGCTCTCGGCGCTTGCGGTCGTGCTGTCCGTGGCGTTCGTCTCGGGCAGTCTGATCTTCTCGGACACGGTCACCCGTACCTTCGACCGGCTCTTCGCCTCCACCTCCGCCGATGTGACCGTGGGCCCGAAGGACGACGATCTGTCGGGGCAGCTGCCGACCGGGGCCGTGGAGACCGTGCCCGCCTCGCTCGCGCAGCGGGTCGAGGGGATCGACGGCGTCGCGGACGCCCATGTCGACGCGGCCGTGGAGAACGTCACGGTCGTCGACGGCGAGAACGAGTCGGTGGGGCCGACGACGGGCGCCCCCACCATCGCCACCAACTGGTACCTCACCGACCGCAGCCCGGTGAAGCTGACCAGCGGGCACGCGCCGGAGGGCCCCGGCGAGGCGCTGCTCGACGCCGACACCGCGAAGAACAAGGACGTGGAGATCGGCGACACCCTGACGGTGCTTGCCCAGCCGGGCTCCTTCGAGGTCGAGATCGTCGGCATCGCCACCTTCACCACCACCAACCCCGGCGCCGCGCTGGTCTTCCTCGACACCCGGGCCGCGCAGACCGAACTGCTGGGCGACCCCGACGCCGCCACCACCATCTCGGTGACCGCCGAGCCGGGTGTGAGCGACGACGTGCTCAAGCGGCGGATCGCCGACGAGCTGGGACCGACGGCGTACGACTACCAGACCGCCGACGAGCAGGCCGAGTCCGCCGCCGCCTCGCTCGGCGGATTCCTCGACGTCATCAAGTACGTGATGCTGGGCTTCGCCGGTATCGCCACGCTCGTCGGCGTCTTCCTCATCGTCAACACCTTCTCCATGCTCATCGCCCAACGCACCCGGGAACTGGGCCTGTTGCGCGCGCTGGGCGCCGACCGGCGGCAGGTGCGGCGGTCGGTGCTCGCCGAGGCGGCGCTCCTCGGCCTCGTCGGGTCGACGGTCGGCCTCGCCGCGGGCATCGCCCTGGCCTTCGGGCTGATCGAGCTGATGGGCGCCTTCGGCATGAACCTCAGCTCGGCCGAGATGGTGATCGGCGTGGGCACGCCGATCGCGGCGTACGTCGTCGGGCTCGGCGTCACCTTCGTGGCGGCCTATCTGCCGGCGCGGCGGGCGTCGACCGTGTCGCCGATGGCGGCGCTCTCGGACGCCGAGATCGCGGGCGTGGGACGGCCGCTGAAGGTACGCGCGATCGTCGGCGGCGTCGTCGGCGCGGCCGGTGCCGCCGCCCTCGTGGGGTGCGCGGTGTCCTCGGACACGGGCTCGGCGGCCTCGCTGCTCGGCCTCGGCGTGGTCCTCACCCTCATCGCGACGGTCATCGCGGGACCGCTGCTCGTACGGCCGGTGATCCGGGTCCTCGGCGGCGCGTTCCCCGCGCTGTTCGGCTCCGTCGGCCGGATGAGCCAGCGCAACGCTCTGCGCAACCCGCGCCGGACCGGGGCCACCGCCGCCGCGCTGATGGTGGGGATCGCCCTGGTCGGCGGGATGTCCGTGGCGAGCGCGTCGATGACCAAGTCCTTCGACGACGAGATCGACAAGACCCTCGGCGCCGACTTCGTCATCCAGAACCAGAACTTCCTGCCCTTCCCGCAGGAGGTCACCGACAAGGTCCGCGCCACGGACGGCGCCGGCCTCGTCGTCCGGCAGCGGTTCACCCCCGTCGAGGTGCGGCTGCCGGACGGCGACCGGGTCGAGACGACCGCCGCGGCCTACGACCCCCAGCTCGACGAGGTCGCGAACGTCACCTACGCCCAGGGCGACAGCGCCGCCGCGCTCGCGGACGGTGCCCTCGCGATGGACGTGGACTTCGCGCGGGAGCACGACGTGAAGGTGGGGAGCACGATCCCCGTGCGGTTCCCGGCCGGGAAGAACGCCGAGCTGAAGGTCGCCGCGCTCACCGACCAGGACACCGCCGACGGCTTCGGGATGCAGGGCGGGCTCTACTTCGGGATGGGCACCATCGAGAAGTACGTGCCCGAGGGACAGGACTCGTCGCTGTACGTGAACGTCGGGTCCGGCGTCGGCGCCGACGAGCTGCGCGCGAACCTGGAACGGACCCTGGACGCGTATCCGCAGGTGCAGGTCCGCGACCAGGCCGACTACAAGGAGCTGATCCGCAACCAGATCGCCGTACTCCTCTATCTGGTCTACGCGTTGCTCGGCCTGGCGATCGTCATCGCGGTGCTCGGGGTGGTCAACACCCTCGCTCTGTCGGTGGTCGAACGCACCCGGGAGATCGGGCTGCTGCGCGCGATCGGGCTGGCCCGGCGGCAGCTGCGGCGGATGATCCGGCTGGAGTCGGTGATGATCGCCGTGTTCGGGGCCGTCCTCGGCCTCGCGCTGGGCCTGGTCTGGGGCGTGTGTGTGCAGCAGGTGCTGGCGCTGCAGGGAATGAAGGCGTTGGCGATCCCGTGGGGCACGGTGGTCGCGGTGGTGATCGGCTCGGCGGTGGTGGGTGTCGTCGCGGCCCTGCTGCCCGCGCTGCGCGCCTCTCGGATGAACGTGCTGGCGGCCATCGCGCACGAGTGATGTACTCGCCGGGATGTCGGCTCAAGTCCCTTGTAGGTGAGGAGAGTTCATGCCGCGCCCGTTCCGTTTCGGAGTCAACCTGCTCAGTCCCGTGTCGGGAGAGGAGTGGCGCGCCAAGTGCCGCCGGGCCGAACAGCTCGGATACGACGTGATCCTGGTCCCGGACCATCTGGGCATGCCGGCCCCGTTCCCGTCGCTGATCGCGGCGGCGGAGGTGACCGAGCGGCCCCGGCTCGGCACGTTCGTGCTCAACGCGGGCTTCTGGAACCCGACGCTGCTGGCCCGCGAGGTCGCCACCACGGACACCCTGACCGGCGGGCGGCTGGAGCTGGGGCTCGGCACCGGGTACGTACCGGCCGAGCACGAGAAGGCCGGGCTGCCCTGGGGGTCGGCGGGCGAGCGGGTCGACCATCTGCTGCGTACCGTCGAGGAGTTGGACCGGCTGTTCGGCTCCGAGGAGCACGAGCCCCGGCCCGTGCAGCGGCCCCGGGTGCCGCTGCTCGTCGGCGCCAACGGCGACCGGATGCTGCGGCTCACCGCCGAGCACGCGGACATCGCGGCGTTCACGGGCGCGCGGACGGCGGCGGACGGCAGGATGGAACCGCTGACCGCCGAGGAACTCGCCGAACGCGTCGGCCGCTACCAGGAGTTCGCGGCCGGACGGAAGGAACCCGCCGAGCTGAACCTGCTGATCCAGATCGTCGAACTCAGCGACGACCGCGGCGCCGCCGTACGGCCGTGGCTCGGCCACCTCCCGAACCTGAGCGAGGAGCAGGTCCTGCGGCTGCCGCTGGTCCTCGTGGGGACCCTGGAGGAGATCGTCGACCAGGTGCTGGCGCAGCGGGAGCGGTACGGATTCTCGTATCTGACCGTCCTGGAGCCGAACATGGAGACCTTCGCGAAGGTCGTCGAGGCGCTGCGGGGCCGGTGACGGGCGCGGGTACCCCCGGCGGGCGTGGGGGCGCGTACGCGGGTCGCGTACGGGCTGGTCCGGTTCGTGGCCGAGCGGCCCCTGTCCGGATTCTGGAATTCCAGGTGTGGCGTGCGGCCCCGTGATGGGATCGGTCCATGATCGACTTGCGTGTACGGACCGCGACGCCCGACGACCTCGACGCCGTTCTCGCCTTCTGGAAGGTGGCCGCCGAGGGCACGAGCATCAGCGACGACCGTGCGGGCGTCGAGCGGCTGGTGGCCCGTGACCCCGAGACCCTGATCCTCGCCGAGCTGGACGGCGAGCTGGTGGGCACGGTCATCGCCGGCTTCGACGGCTGGCGGTGCCATCTGTACCGGCTCGCGGTGCACCCCGAGCGCCGGCGCAGGGGCATCGGCTCGGCGCTCCTCACCGCGGCCGAGGAACGCTTCGTACGGCTCGGCGGGCGGCGCGGCGACGCGATGGTGCTCGTCCGCAACGAGACGGCCCAGCATGCGTGGCGGGCTGCCGGGTACGCACCCGAGGAGAAATGGCGTCGATGGGTGAAGCCGCTCGGGGACTGACCCCTCTTTGCCGGTCCTTTACCATGGGTGGACCCGTCAACCTCTACGGAAAGGTTGTGAGCGTCCGCCCATGGGCGAGCCTCCCAGTACCCGCCTCGGTACACCTCGTACCCGAGCCGGTGCACGACATCGCGCGATCCTCCCGCCCCTGTCCGACCATGGGACGGAGGTGACCCGATGACCGAAGTGCTCCTCCTTCTGGTGGCGGTGCTGCTCTCGCTGATCTGTGGCGCCTTCGTCGCCGCCGAGTTCTCCCTGACCACGGTCGACCGGGGCCGGCTGGAGCGGGCCGTGGAGCGCGGCGAGCGGGGCGCCGCCGGCGCCCTCAAGGCCGTACGGAACCTGACGTTCCAGCTCTCCGGCGCCCAGCTCGGCATCACCGTCACCAACCTGGTCGTCGGCATGCTCGCCGAGCCGTCCATCGCCAAGCTGATCGCGGGCCCGCTGGAGGCGGTCGGCATCCCGGCGTCCGCGTCGAGTTCCGTCGCGCTGGTGATCGGTACGGCCCTGTCGACCGTCGTGCTGATGGTGGTCGGCGAGCTGGTGCCCAAGAACTGGGCGATCTCCGCGCCGCTGCCGGTGGCGAAGAAGGTCGCGAACCCGCAGCGCTGGTTCAGCGCCGCGTTCCGGCCGTTCATCACCCACCTCAACAACACCGCCAACCGGCTCGTACGCCTCCTCGGCATCGAGCCCGCCGAGGAGCTGGCCTCCGCGCGCGGGCCCCAGGAGCTGGCGGCGCTCGCCCGGCACTCCGCCAAGGAGGGCGCGCTGGAGGCGGACACCGCCGAGCTGTTCGTCCGCACCCTGAACCTCGCGGACCTGACCGCGGAGAACGTGATGACTCCGCGCGTCCAGGTCATCGCCCTCGACGCCCTGGCCACCTGCGAGGACGTGGCGAACGCGACCCGGGCCACCGGCCTGTCCCGCTTCCCCGTCTACCGGGGCAGCCTGGACTCGGTCGTCGGCACCGTGCACATCAAGGACGTCCTGGCCGTGCCCGCCGAGCGCCGACTGCGCACGTCCGTCGCCGAACTGCTGCGCGAACCGCTCCTCGTCCCCGAGTCCCTGACCGTCGACCGGGTCCTCGACCGGCTCTCCGGCAAGCGCACCATGGCCGTCGTCATCGACGAGTACGGCGGGACCGCCGGTGTCGTGACGCTGGAGGACATCGTCGAGGAGGTCGTCGGCGAGGTACGCGACGAGCACGACCCGCACGAGACGCCCGACCTCGCCCCCGTCGGCACCGACGAACACGGCCGCGAGCTGTACTCGGCCGACGGCTCGGCCCGCACCGACCAGCTGGCCCGCGTCGGTCTGCGCGCGCCGGAGGGGCCGTACGAGACGCTCGCGGGGCTCGTCGCCACCGAGCTGGGCCGGATCCCGGCCGTCGGCGACACCGTCGAGGTCGTCGGCTGGCGGATGGACGTGGTGGACGCCGCCGGCCGCCGGGCCGCCCGGGTGCTGCTGCACGCGCCGGTCGCGTCCGAGGAGGAGCACGAGGAGCCTGCTGAGCACAAGGGGGAGACGCGATGACCGCCGTCCAGTTGCTGATCGGTTTCGCGACGCTGGTCGTCAACGCCTTCTTCGTGGGGGCCGAGTTCGCCCTGATCTCCGTGCGCCGCAGCCAGATCGAGCCGTACGCCGAACAGGGCGACCGGAGGGCCCGCAGCGTGCTGTGGGGTCTGCAGCACGTGTCCGCCCTGATGGCCGCCGCCCAGCTCGGCATCACGCTGTGCACCCTGGTCCTCGGTGTGGTCGCGGAGCCAGCGATCGAACACCTGCTGGAGCCGGTGTTCCATGCGATGGGCGTGCCGGAGGGCGCGGGGCACGTGGTGTCCTTCGTGATCGCCCTGACCCTCGCCACCTACCTCCACATGCTGCTCGGCGAGATGGTGCCGAAGAACATCGCCCTCGCGGAGCCGGTGCGCAGCGCGCTGCTGCTCGGCCCGCCGCTGGTGGCCCTGTCGCGCGGACTGCGCCCGGTGATCTTCACGGTCAACGCCTTCGCGAACACACTGCTGAAGCTGATGCGGATCGAGACGAAGGACGAGGTCGCGGCGACCTTCTCGGACACCGAACTCGCCCGTCTCGTGGCCGACTCCAGCGAGGCCGGGCTCATCGACGACCGCGCCCAGGAGCGGCTGCGCGACGCCCTGGAGCTGGGCCGCCGGCCCGTGCGCGATGTCGTGCTGCCACTGGAGCGGGTCGTGTACGCGGGGATGGGGGTCACCCCGGAGGAGCTGGAGCGGCTGTCGGCCGAGTCCGGGTTCTCCCGCTTCCCCGTGGTCGACGAGGGGCGCCGGATCGTGGGCTACCTCCATGTGAAGGACGCGCTCGACGCGGCCCCGCGCGATGTGCCGTTCTCCGTCCGGGACATGCGGTCCATCGCCCGGGTCCGGGAGACCACACCGCTGGACGACGTCCTCACCGCGATGCGCCGCAGCCGGACACACCTGGCGGCCGTACTGGGCGAGGACGGCCGCCTCGCGGGCATCGTGACCATGGAGGACGTACTGCGGGAGCTGCTGGGTCAGCCGAGCCTGTGAGGGAGCCGAGCGGGTGAGGGAGCCGACCGACCGTCGGGTATGTGAACGCGTTAGCATCGTTCCGCCATGCAGACGAATCCCACCTACTCCAGCCTTGTCACGGTCGGCGACTCCTTCACCGAGGGCATGTCCGACCTCCTCCCCGACGGCTCCTACCGGGGCTGGGCGGATCTCCTCGCCGGCCGGATGGCCGCGCGGACGCCCGGCTTCCGGTACGCCAACCTCGCGGTGCGCGGAAAGCTGATCGGGCAGATCGTCGCCGAGCAGGTGGAGGTCGCGGCCGCGATGGAACCGGACGTGATCACCCTGGTCGGCGGCCTCAACGACACGCTCCGGCCCAAGTGCGACATGGGCCGGGTGCGCGGTCTGCTGGAGGAGGCCGTGGAGCGCCTGGCCCCCTCCTGCAAGCAGCTCGTCCTGATGCGCAGCCCCGGCCGTCAGGGCCCGGTCCTGGAACGGTTCCGGCCGCGCATGGAGGAGCTGTTCGTCTGCGTCGACGACCTGGCCGCCCGGCACGGCGCCCTCGTCGTCGACCTGTACGGGGCGCCTTCACTGGCCGACCCCCGGATGTGGGACGTGGACCGGCTGCACCTGACGGCCGAGGGGCATCGCCGGGTCGCCGAGGCGGTCTGGCAGACCCTCGGCCACGAGGCGGAGGACCCGGAGTGGCGCACGCCGATGCCCGTCACCCCGCCGCCCGGCTGGACCGCCCGCCAGGTGGCCCACGCCCGGTTCGCCCGCCAGTACCTGCTGCCCTGGATAGGCCGCCGCCTCACCGGCCGCTCCTCGGGCGACGGCATGCCGGCCAAGCGGCCCGAGTTGCTGCCGTACGAGGGCCCACTAGCGTAGGGAGCCACTAGCGTCGGGAGCCGCCGTACCGGGAGGCACGCGTGTCCACGACAGTGATCAATCTCAAGGGCCGCATCCGCGACTTCGGGCCCCGGCTGGAGTTCGCGCCCAGTGACCTCGTGTACATCGGCCGCCGCTGGACCATGGGCCACTGGGACCTGCCGCGGCACCCGCTCTTCAACCCGTTCCAGTACGACACCGAGAAGAAGAAGCGGGACGGGACACGGGCCGAGGTGATGGCGAAGTACCGCGAGTACCTGCTCGCCGACCCCGAGCTGCTGGCCCTCGTCCCGGAACTGCGCGGCAAGACGCTCGCCTGCTGGTGCGCGCCCGAGCAGTGCCACGGAGACATCCTGGCGGAGCTGGCCGACACCCCGGACTCGCCTTCGCATCCGCCTTCGTAGGTTCCTCCGAAGAGACCCCCGGCGCCCACCTGCACGAATCGCCAGTAGAATCCGTACACGTGACTTCTGCGCCAGCCAAGCCCCGCATCCCGAACGTCCTCGCCGGACGGTACGCCTCCGCCGAGCTCGCCACGCTCTGGTCGCCCGAGCAGAAGGTGAGGTTGGAGCGGCAGCTCTGGCTGGCCGTGCTGCGGGCCCAGAAGGACCTCGGCATCGAGGTGCCCGAGGAGGCGCTCGCCGACTACGAGCGGGTCCTCGACACCGTCGACCTGGCCTCCATCGCCGAGCGCGAGAAGGTCACGCGGCACGACGTGAAGGCGCGGATCGAGGAGTTCAACGACCTCGCCGGGCACGAGCACGTGCACAAGGGCATGACCTCCCGCGACCTCACCGAGAACGTGGAGCAGCTGCAGATCCGGCTCTCCCTGGAGCTGGTCCGCGACCGTACGGTGGCCGTGCTGGCGCGCCTCGGCAAGCTGGCCGGCGAGTACGGCGAGCTGGTCATGGCCGGCCGCTCGCACAACGTGGCCGCGCAGGCCACCACCCTCGGCAAGCGGTTCGCGACCGCCGCCGACGAGCTGCTCGTGGCGTACGGCCGGGTCGAGGAACTGCTCGGCCGGTACCCGCTGCGCGGCATCAAGGGCCCGGTGGGCACGGCCCAGGACATGCTCGACCTGCTGGGCGGCGACGCGGCGAAGCTCGCCGAGCTGGAGGACCGGATCGCGGGCCACCTCGGCTTCGCGCAGGCGTTCACCTCGGTCGGCCAGGTCTACCCGCGCTCGCTGGACTACGACGTGGTGACCGCGCTGGTGCAGCTGGCGGCGGCGCCGTCCTCGCTGGCGAAGACGATCCGGCTGATGGCCGGGCACGAGCTGGTGACCGAGGGCTTCAAGCCGGGCCAGGTCGGCTCGTCCGCCATGCCGCACAAGATGAACACGCGGTCGTGCGAGCGGGTCAACGGCCTCATGGTCATCCTGCGCGGGTACGCGTCGATGACCGGCGAGCTGGCCGGCGACCAGTGGAACGAGGGCGACGTGTCCTGCTCGGTGGTGCGCCGGGTCGCGCTGCCGGACGCGTTCTTCGCGCTGGACGGGCTGCTGGAGACCTTCCTGACCGTGCTCGACGAGTTCGGCGCCTTCCCGGCCGTCGTCGCGCGGGAGCTGGACCGCTACCTCCCCTTCCTCGCCACGACCAAGGTGCTGATGGGCGCCGTACGGGCGGGCGTCGGCCGTGAGGTCGCGCACGAGGCCATCAAGGAGAACGCCGTCGCCTCCGCGCTCGCCATGCGCGAGCAGGGCGCCGAGCGCAACGAGCTGCTGGACAAGCTCGCCGCCGACGACCGCATCCCGCTGGACCGCGGCCAGTTGGACGCCCTCATGGCCGACAAGCTCTCCTTCACCGGCGCCGCCGCCGATCAGGTCGCAGTGATCGTCGGCCGGATCGAGGAGATCCTGAAGCAGCGCCCGGAGGCCGCCGGTTACACGCCGGGGGCGATCCTCTGACCCGCTGGACCCTGGCCGAACTGGAGGCCGCCCGCGACCGGCTGGTGCCGGATGTCACGGCGGACGGCCTCCGGGTCCTTTTCTGCGGCATCAACCCGGGGCTGATGACGGCCGTCTCCGGCCACCACTTCGCCCGCCCCGGCAACCGTTTCTGGCCCGTCCTGCATCTGTCCGGGTTCACGCCCCGGCTGCTGAAGCCGTCCGAGCAGGGCGAGTTGCCGTTGTACGGGCTCGGCATCACCAATGTCGTCGCCCGTGCCACGGCACGCGCCGACGAACTGACGGCGGAGGAGTACGTCGCGGGCGGGCGCCTGCTGACCGCCAAGGTCGAGCGGCTCCGGCCGCGCTGGCTCGCGGTGGTCGGTGTGACCGCGTATCGCGCCGCCTTCGGCGACCGCAAGGCCGTCGTCGGGCCCCAGGAGCGGACGATCGGTGACGCGCGTGTGTGGGTGCTGCCCAATCCCAGCGGGCTGAACGCGCACTGGACGACGGCGACGATGGCGGAGGAGTTCGGGCGGCTGCGGGTGGCGGCGGAGGGCTGAGCGCCGCCGGGTGCCGTGGGGTTCCCCTGGGTTTCGGCAGGTCAGGTCGTCAGGTCAGGTCAGGGCGGGTCGATCTCCGTTATCACCGCGACCAGTTGGAACGGCAGCTCCTTGTCCCACTGGGAGACGCCGAGCGCGACCCAGCGGCCGTGGCCGTTCGCCCGCCACAGGTGCACGTCGGGGACGTGGGCGCTGAGCGGTCCCCAGGGCTCGGGTATCTCCTCGCCGTCCGTGGAGCGGTCGCGGACGCTCCAGAGGCTGAACACGTCGGGGGCGCCCCAGCGCGCGGCGAGCCGCTCCGACAGGGCGTCACGGTCCGCCTCGTACTGTTCCTCGGTCTCCTCGCGCCGTGTCCCGTCGTCCTCCCAGAAGTCGGCGCTCGTCCCTAACTCGGCGATGTGCCAGCCGGGTCCGGCCGTGCCGACGTCCGAGCGGCCGGGCTCCGCCGGGAAGTCCTCGGAGCACAGCCGCTCGATGACGGCGAGGTGCTGCGTGATGCTCATGCGGTCCAGTAAAGCGGGCACCACTGACAATTGGCACGGTGTCAGGGGGGCGGGCACGGGGGCGAGCGGTCGTCGAGCACGGGTGGTGGTCGGCGGTGGCGGTGGAGTCGTCGTCGGCGGCGGGTAGTCGTCGGCGGCGGCGGGTAGTCGGCGGTGGTGGTGGTCGGCGGCGGCTGCGGCTGCGGTGGTCGGGGCCCTCGGGCGGGGCCAGGTCGTGGGGTCGGGTCGTGGGGTCGGGCGTTCGTCCGGCGGCCGGGGCGCCGGTGGGCGGCGGCAGCGGATGCCGGGCCGGCGGGCCACCGCTCCCGCCCGCGCCCACACCCGCCTTCGTCGGGGATTCCGCAGGTCGGGGGCGGCAGGCACTCGCCGGGGTGCGGCTTGGCGAGTACGATCCGGCAGACACGGGAGCGAGCTGGGAGGACGGGCGTTGGGGCGACTGACCGGCGGGGATCCTTCTCTGCTCCGAAGAATCAACTCGGCCGTGGTGCTGCACGCGCTGCGCGCCACGGACCACGCGACACTCACCGAGATCACCAGGGTCACCGGGCTGTCGCGGCCCACGGTCGAGGGCGTCGTGGAGGGGCTGGTCGAGGCCGGGCTGGTGGTCGAGCGGGCCGCCGACGAGGGCGCCGCACGACGGCAGGGGCGCCCGGCGCGACACTACCGGTTCCGGGCCGAGGCGGGCCATCTGCTGGGCCTGGACGTGGGCTCGCACCAGGTGACCGCGCTGCTCGCGGACCTCGACGGGCGGGTGCTGGGCTCGCTGACCAAGGATGTCTCGGAGTCGGCGTCGGCGGACGACCGGCTGGAGCGGCTGCGCTCGACCGTCGCCGAGCTGCTGCGCAGGTCAGGCGTCTCCCGGGGCTCGCTGCGCGCGGTCGGCGTGGGCAGTCCGGGGGTCATCGAGGCCGACGGCGCCGTACGTCTGTGCGCGGCCCTGCCGGAGTGGACGGGGCTGAACCTCGGCGAGCGGCTGAGCCGTTCCTTCAAGTGCTCCGTGCTGGTCGAGAACGACGCCAACGCGGCGGCCGTCGCCGAGCACTGGAAGGGCGCCGCCGCCGAGTCGGACGATGTGGTGTTCGTGTTGGCGGGGCTGAGTCCGGGCGCCGGTTCGCTGATCGGCGGGCGGCTGCACCGGGGGTACGGCGGCGCGGCCGGCGAGATCGGCGCGCTGCATCTGCTGGGCCGCGAGGCCACCCCGGAGGCGCTGCTGTCGACGACGGGTGAGCCCCTGCATCCGCTGGACGAGCAGGCGGTCGCCGAGGTCTTCCAGCACGCGCGCGAGGGAGACGAACGGGCCCGTGAGGCCGTCGACCGCTTCATACAGCGCCTCGTGCACGACGTGACGGCCCTCGTGCTCGCCCTCGACCCCGAACTCGTGGTCGTCGGCGGCTGGGCGACCGGTATCGACGATGTCCTCGACCCCCTCCGCCACGAGCTGGCCCGCTACTGTCTGCGTCCGCCCCGCGTCGCCCTCTCCCGACTGGGCGAGACGGCCGTCGCCATGGGCGCGCTCCGGCTGGCCCTGGACCATGTCGAGGAGCAGCTGTTCGCGGTGGAGGGCACGGTCACGGCCCGCCGCTGACGGCCGTGCCCCGGACGTCCGGGCACGAGAACGCCGCGCCCCGGATGTCCGGGGCGCGGCGGGTGCGGCTCGCGGTGCGGCTCGCGGGTGCGATTCGCCGGGCGTGCGCGGGGTCAGGACGCGCGGCGCTCCGGGCCGTGGTGGATCTCGACGCCGCCCGAGGCACCGAAGGTCAGGCGGCACGTGTCAGCACGGTAGGTGGCCAGGGAGACGGCCGCCGTGCGTCCTTCGGCGTAGAAGCGGGTGGTGACGACGAGGACGGGCGCGCCGGGCAGCCGGTCCAGCTCCTTGGCGTCGTCCGCGCGGGCGGAGCCCAGCTCCACCGAACGCTCCTGTCCCTCCAGCTCCAGACGCTGCAGCTCACGCAGTACGGCACGCGCGCGTGCGGCACCGGAGGGGGCGTCTATGGCGGACAGGGCGGGCACCGAGGCCGCCGGGATGTAGAGCAGTTCGGCGGCGACGGGCTGGCCGTGCGACATACGGGAGCGGCGTACGACGTGCACCTGCTCGCCGTGCACGCTGTCCAGGATGTCGGCGACCGCGACGGGCGGCGCCGAGTCCGTGCAGTCCACGGTCTGCCAGGTGTCACCGACGGTGCCCGGCCACGCGTGCTGCTCGGTGCCGACCGCGACGCCCACGCGCGGGGGTGCCACGGTGGTGCCGACGCCGCGCCGGCGCTGCAGTCGGCCCTCCAGTTCGAGCTGCTCCAGCGCTTGGCGGAGGGTGGCCCGGGCGACACCGAAACGGGCCGCGAGATCACGTTCGTTGGGCAGGATCTCCCCCACCGAGAACTCGGAGTCCAATGCCTCACTGAGCACGGTCTTCAGATGCCAGTACTTCGGTTCCGGCACCGATTCCAGCTGCTGGGTCCCCACCCTGTCCTCCGCTGCTTCGCCGTGGCCCGGCGGCGTTTTTAGCGCCCTTGTTTATTAAAGGTTGTTGCACTTTCTTGCGACCATAGGCCTGCCCCCACCCTTGGTCAAGACCAATCATCGAACCCTCGGGCATCCGACAGGTCGGACGCCCGACAGCGTTCATCAGAGCTTCACGGCCGCCAGTGCGAGCAGCTTCTCCGGGTTGCGCACGATGTAGACGCACTGGATCCGCCCGTCGACGACGTCGAGTTGGAACACGCTGTCGACCTTGCCGCCGGCCAACAGCACCACCGCGTGGCCGCCGTTGATCTCCATGAAGCGGAACGAGACCTCCGCGACGCCCTTGCCGGCCGCGCCGTGCAGGAACCGTCCCACCTTGTCGGCGGTTTCGAGGACCCGCACCGGGGCCTTGCCGATGCCGCCGCCGTCGCCCACCAGCCGCACGTCCGGGGCCAGCAGCGCCATGAGTCCGTCGAGGTCGCCACCGGTCGCGGCGGCGAGGAACTTCTCGGTCAGCTCACGGCGTTGGGCCGGGTCGACCTCGTAGCGCGGCCGGCGCTCGTCGACATGCCTGCGGGCTCGTCCGGCGAGTTGGCGGACGGCGGGCTCGGCGCGGTCGATCATGGCCGCGATCTCGGCGTAGGGAAAGCCGAAGGCCTCCCGGAGCACGAACACCGCGCGTTCCAGGGGCGACAGGGACTCCATGACGACGAGGACGGCGAGGGAGACGGTGTCCGCGAGGACGGCCCGCTCGGCGGTGTCGGGGACGGTGGCCCCGTAGTCGGTGATGTACGGCTCGGGCAGCCAGGGCCCTGGGTAGGCCTCGTTGCGCGACTGCACCTGGCGCAGCCGGTCGATGGCGAGGCGGGTGGTGATCCGGACCAGATAGCCGCGTGGTTCACGCACCTCGGACCGTTCGGCGCCGGACCAGCGCAGCCAGGCCTCCTGGACCACGTCCTCCGCGTCGGCGATCCGGCCGAGCATGCGGTAGGCGACTCCCATGAGGACGGGGCGGTGCTCTTCGAAGACGTCGGTCGCGATATCGGTGTCGGTGGTCACCCGTCCATCCCATCCCGGCGGGCGCCGCCCTGTCCAGGCGATTCCGCGCACGCGCGGAGGCTTGTTACCGACAAGGACTACCCGCCGGTAGCAGTTGCTGACAAGCTGTCTATGAACGCCGTACGTCAGAACGCCGTACGTCAGAACGCCGTACGTCAGAACGCCGTACGTCAGCGCGCCCCCTCCCAGACGAGGAGCTGCACCATGTCCGCCGCCACGGTCTCCTTCCAGGTCCCCACCCCGCTCGGCCCGCGACCCGTGACGGTCTCCTACGCGCGCGAGGGCGCGGGCGAGCCGCTGCTCCTGCTGCACGGCATCGGCCACCACCGGCAGGCCTGGGACCCCGTGGTGCACATCCTGGCGGCCGAGCGCGAGGTCATCACCGTGGACCTGCCCGGCTTCGGCGAGTCCCCGGCGCTGCCCGACGGCCTCGCCTACGACCTGCCCACGACGACCGCCGTGTTCGGCGCCTTCTGCGAGACGCTGGAGCTCGACCGCCCCCACGTGGCCGGCAACTCCCTGGGCGGGCTGCTCGCCCTGGAGCTGGGCCGCGAGAAGCTCGTACGGTCCGTCACGGCCCTGTCGCCCGCCGGGTTCTGGAACGAGGCCGAGCGGCGCTACGCGTTCGGCGTCCTGCTCACCATGCGGCACATCTCGCGGCGGCTGCCGCTGCCCCTGGTCGAGCGGCTGTCCCGGTCCGCGGCCGGCCGCACCGCACTGACGAGCACCATCTATGCCCGCCCGGCCCGCCGTTCACCGGAGGCGGTGGTCGCCGAGACGCTCGCGCTGGCGGGGGCCACCGGGTTCGACGCGACCCTGCGGGCCGGCGGCAGCGTCCTGTTCACCGACGACGTCCCCGGGCTGCCGATCACCGTGGCCTGGGGTACCCGGGACTGGCTGCTCGTCCGCCGCCAGGGCGTCCGCGCCAAGCGGGTCATCCCCGGCGCCCGCCTCGTACGGCTGCCCGGCTGCGGCCACTGCCCCATGAACGACGACCCCGCGCTGGTCGCCCGCGTCATCCTCGACGGCAGCCGCTGAGGTTTTTGGCCGCCTCTTTCGGCGCGGGTCCGGTGGGGGCTGGTCGCGCAGTTCCCCGCGCCCCTGAAAGGGGCCTGCGGCCCTTTCGCGGCGAAAGGCATGGGGCGCAGCCCCTGCTTTTCAGGGGCGCGGGGAACTGCGCGAGTAGCCCCACCGGACCCGCACCCACCGACGCACCGAAACCCCCGCGTTCCACGCGGCGCCCGCTTCCCTCACGTCCCGGACAGTTGTTCACTTGACGTTTCCGTGTGCGCTGCGGCGTACGCGTAGTCATGGCTGTGCACACTGGCCGGATCCGTCACTGGAGGCGCATTCATGTCACACCGTCCGCCGAGTTCTCAGCCCGGCCGCCGCAGCGTGCTGCGCGGCTCGCTCGCCGCGTCGGCGGCCCTCGCGCTGCCCGGTTCCGTCGCGCTCGGTTCGGTGCCGGCGCTGGCCCTGTCGGGGCGGCCCAAGGCCGGGTGGGGTGTGCAGACCGGCGACGTGACCGCGCACTCCGGGCTGGTGTGGGTCCGGTCGGACCGTCCGGCGCGGATGATCGTCGAGACGTCCGCCACCGAGTCGTTTCGCAACGCGCGCAGATGGCACGGCCCGCTGCTCGGCGCCGGCACGGACTTCACCGGCACCACGCGGCTGAGCGGTCTGCCGTCGGGTGAGCAGATCCATTACCGGGTGCTGCTCGCCGACCCGGACGACCCGCGCCGCACGGGTGAGCCGGTCACCGGGACGTTCCGTACGACCTCGCTGAAACGCCGTTCCGGGGCGCGGTTCGTGTGGTCGGGCGACCTGGCCGGGCAGGGCTGGGGCATCAACCCGGACCGCGGCGGCTACCGCATCTTCGACGCGATGGGCGCGCTGGACCCGGACTTCTTCCTGTTCAGCGGCGACACCATCTACGCGGACGGCCCGATCGCGGCGACGGCCGCGCTCCCGGACGGCAACACCTGGCGGAACGTCACCACCGAGGAGAAGTCCAAGGTGGCCGAGACGCTCGCCGAGTTCCGGGGCAACTTCCGCTACAACCTGCTGGACGAGAACCTGAAGCGGTTCAACGCCCAGGTCCCGGCGATCGTGCAGTGGGACGACCACGAGGTCACCAACAACTGGTACCCGGGCGAGATCCTCACCGACACCCGGTACACCGAGAAGAACGTGGACGTGCTGGCGGCGCGGGCGCGGCGGGCCTTCAGCGAGTACTTCCCGATCTCCACGCTGCGGCCGGGCGCCCGGGAGGGCCGCGTGCACCGCGTGCTGCGCCACGGCCCCCTGCTGGACGTGTTCGTGCTGGACATGCGGACGTACCGCAACGCCAACTCGCCCGACACGCAGACCACCGACGCGGTCGGCATTCTCGGCGCCGAGCAGTTGCAGTGGCTCAAGCGGGAGCTGTCGAAGTCGCGCGCGGTGTGGAAGGTGATCGCCTCCGACATGCCGCTCGGCCTGGTCGTGCCGGACACCGGCGACGGCAAGCCGAACATCGAGGCCGTGGCGCAGGGCGATCCGGGCGCTCCGCTCGGGCGGGAGCTGCAGATCGCCGAGCTGCTGCGGTTCATCAAGCACCGGAAGATCACCGGCACGGTGTGGCTGACGGCCGACGTCCACTACACCTCGGCGCAGCACTACCAGCCGTCGCGGGCCGCCTTCACCGACTTCGAGCCGTTCTGGGAGTTCGTCTCCGGCCCGCTCAACGCCGGCGCCTTCCCGGCCAACGCGCTCGACAACACCTTCGGTCCCGAACGGGTGTTCATGAAGGCGCCGACCACGGCGAACGTCTCCCCGGCGGGCGGCTACCAGTTCTTCGGCGAGGTCGACATCGACGGCCACAGCGGGGAGTTGACGGTCCGGCTGCGGGAGCAGGACGGGACCGTGCTCTACACGAAGGTGCTGCAGCCGGGTCTCGTCGGGCAGTAACCCGTAGCCCGTACGCAGCCCGCAGCCCGCAGCCCGCAGCCCGTACGACGATCGCCCCTGAACCTCGCGTTTTCGCAGGTCAGGGGCGATTGTCAGTGGTCGCTCCTACGGTTTTCCCATGACGCGATCTCTGCAGGCCGTGGCCTACACCCGACCCTCCGTGCTGGAGTCCGTGGCGGGCGGACGTCGGCTGGGGCTCGAGACCTCCCGGGGTGCGACCCCGACGGGTGTCGAGGACCATCCGCGGTTCTTCACGGGCTTCCTGACCTCCCCTCAGGTGGCGGCGGCCGGGCTGCTGGCGGTGGCCGACGTGGCGGCGGCGCGGTACTTCCAGCAGCAGCTGCGGTCCTCGCTGGATCCGGTGGTGACGGGCAACGGGGACCGGCTGCGGTTCGAGTCCTTCTCGGGCTGCGGCGGCGTCTACGCCCGGCTGGACGTGCTGGGGCCGGGCCTCGACGGTGGCGAGGTGGGGCACGGCACCACCAATGTGGACGTCAACAACCCGCTGCGGGAGGCGCTGTCCCGGATCGGCGGGGACGATCCGCTGCATCTGCGGGTAGGGCCCGAGGAGTTGGCGGTGACCACCCTGGACGGTCCGGTGGTGGAGAAGAAGGTGCCGCTGCCGGACCGCTGGCTGCGCGGTTTCGCCGAGGCCCAGGTGATCGCGGCCGGGTTCGATCTGCGGGCCGAGCTGCCCGCCGCCGAGGCGGTGCGGTTCCTGCGGTCGCTGCCGCGCGGCGGTGCGCGCGGGGCTTCGCGGGGCGCCCAGTGGGTCGTGCCCGCCGGACGCGCGCTGCGGCCGACGACCCGGCCCGTCCCGGGCGCGGTCTGTCTGCCGGGCCCGGAGCGGCTGGTGGCCCTGCAGCGGGTGCTGCGCCATGCCACGGCGCTGCGCGTCTACGGTCCGCCGGCCACCGGTGAGACCGCGGTGGCCGGCGCCTGGGAGGTCGTGCTCCCCGGTATGCGGCTCACCCTCACGCTGTCCCCGGAGGCCGGGCGGGGCTTCTCCGGCGAGGGCGGGGTGCTGGAGGCCCTGGCCACCGACGAGGCCGCCGAGGACGCGGAGCTGATCGGGGTCCTGCTCGCCTGGGAGCCGCGCATCGACATCGGCGACCTCGCCGCCTCGTCCGGCCTGCCGGCCGAGCGGGTGCGGGCGGCGCTGACCCGGCTGGGCACCTCGGGGCGCGTCGGCTACGACACGGCGGAGGCCGCGTACTTCCACCGTGAACTGCCGTACGACGCCGACCGCGTCGAGCGCCACAATCCACGGCTGCGCTCGGCCCGCGCCCTGGTGGCCGCCGGAGCGGTCGCCCTGGACGGCGACCTCGGCACCGTCACGGCCGAGGACGGCCATGTCCACCGGGTCCGGGACAGCGCGGGCACCCTGAGCTGCTCCTGCCTCTGGTGGGCGAAGTACCGGGGCGGCCGGGGCCCCTGCAAGCACGCGCTGGCGGTGCGCATGGTCCGCAGGGGCGCCACGGCGGAGCCGGATGGCACACAGGCCGACGCAGAAGCCGGCGCGGTACGGATCGACGGGGGTGCGCGATGAGTGCGGAGTCGCTGATCAGGGCGGTGCGGTCGGGGAACATGAGTGACCTGGTCGCGCTGGTGGACGGGATGACGGACGCCGAACGGCGCGCGTGCGTGCCGGAGTTGAAGCAGCTGCGGAAGGAGCTGCGGGCCGAGCCGTGGAGTTCTCCGGCCCAGCGCGCGTATCCGACGCTGCATGCGGCGGGTGCCGTCTGTCAGACGGGCGCCGCCGCCGTGGCGGCCTGGCTCACCGGGTCCGAGCTGCGCTGGCGGCAGGCACCGCCGAGGGTGCTGATCGACGTGCTCGGCGACCGTGATCCCGCCTGGCTCGCCGAGGTCGTGCGGCGCCTGGCGGAGCGCCCGCTCTCCTCGGACGTCCCGTACGAGCTGATGGCCGGCCTCGTCCGGCTCGCGGGCTGCCCGGTTCCCACGTCCGAGGCCTATGTCCGGGGCTGGATGGACCACGTCGGACGGCAGCGTCGGCACGCGGGCACGGTCATCGGAACCCTGCGGACGGACCCGCATCTGGCGGAGCTGGTCGCCGCGCTGTTCGAGACCGAGGAGATCGGCGCCCGCAGCGACTGGCGGTACGGCGAAGGGCTGAACGACTGGACGTACGCCCTCACCCAGCTGACCCGGGAGGGCCTCCTCGACCGCGAGGCCATGGTCGACGGGTGTGTGGCCCGGCTGCTGCGCGGCGGCGGCTCCATGGCGGACAACAAGGTCTTCCTGGGCCTGCTGACCGCGTTCGACCTCACCCGCGACGAGCAGCGCGCGCGGATCGCGGACTGGACGGCGCTGTGCTCCGACGCGCCCTCCACGGTGGCGGCGCACGCGCAGTCGGTCCTCGCGGGCTTGGCGCTGGAGGGCGAGTTGGGGCTGCGTCGGCTCGCGGAGCTGTCCGGTGCGGTGCTCTTCCGCACCGAGAAGAAGCTCGTCCGGGCCCAGCTCGTGCTGCTGGGCAAGGCGCTCAAGCAGGATCCGTCCACGGCCGCCGAGCTGCTGCCGGTCATCGCCCAGGCGTTCGGGCACCCGGACACGGATGTGCAGGAGCGGGCGCTGAAGCTGGTGGAGCGTCACCTGGGCGACCTCGACGACACCGGTGATCTCGGCGACGTCGGCCCCGGAAGCGGCGGGGAGGCGATCGGCGTACGGGACGAGATCGCCGACGCCGCGGCCCAGTTGATCCCCGGCCTGCGGGTCCGGGCCCATCGGCTCCTCGGTGCTCCGGGCACGGAGGAGCCCGCCCCCGAGGTGTACGAGGAGCTGCTGCCGCCCGTTCCCCTGCCGACCCGGGTCGCCCCGGCGCCGGAGACGGTGACCGAACTGGCCGAGGAGATCGGTGCCCTGCTGGCCGCGGAGGGCGAGGTCGACGCGTTCGAGCGGGCGTTGGACGGACTCGTCCGGCACGCGCACCGGGACCGGGACGCGTTGGTGGAAGCGCTGGGCCCGGCGGCGGCCGGACGCTGGTGGACGGGCATGGGCACGGGGTACGTCGACAAGTACTTCCGTGAGTCGGCCCACGGCCTGGAGATCATCCTCGCGACGCTGTTCGAGCGGGTGCGCACCGACGCCCTGCGCCCGACCCGCAACAGGGCAGAGGAGTCGGCGGGTTGTGTGCACAGCGGCCTGGCCTGGTCGTTCGACGCCCGGCTGCGGGAGATCGCGTATCGGATCCGGACCGAACCGCTGCCGTTCCTGCTGGCGACGCCCACCTGGAGCACGGGGTCGCTGGAGGCGGCGGACCTGGTGGAGCGGCTGGACGTCTACCGGCGGTCGGGCGTCCGGCCGGGCGAGGCGGACTTCGCGCAGGCCCGGCTGCGGGTGCGGCGCGACGACCCGGCGGCGCTCGCGTCCGCCGCGGCGGCGGCCCGGCGGCTGGGCACGACGGAGGGCGACCGGCTGGCCGAGTGGCTGCTGACGGGCGTACCGTCGCAGCCCGTCGAGCGGGGCCGTACGGCCGGGCCGAGGATGCTCGTGGAGTTCGGTGAACTGCCCGAGCTGCGGGTCGATTCGTTCCCGCCGGAGTTCCGTCGGCTGGGGCGGCCGTCGTCCGTGTACACGGACCGCTACTACTGCGCGCACTGGGACGACGACGAGTGGAAGCACTGGCTGGCGCTGGTGCCGGGGCGGCCGGAGCTGGTGGCGGGACGGATCCTGCGCGATCTCTCCATGGCCACCATCGAGGACACCCGGTCCGGCTACAGGTTCCTGCCGACGCTCGCCGAGGCGGAGGGCGAGGCGGGCCCGGCCGTCCATCTCTGTGTGGCGTACGGGCTGGGCGCGCAGCGTGCGGAGGACCGGCTCGCCGCCGTGGACGCCCTGCTGGTGCTGGCGGCGCGCGGGCGGCTGGACGCGGCGCGGTTGGGGGCCGACCTGGGGAAGCTGGCGGTGCTGGGGAGTGTGAAACCGGCGCGGCTCGCGGAGGCGATACGGACGGCGGCCTCGACCGGGGCGTACGGCACGGCCTGGGCGGTGCTGCGGGAGGCACTGCCACCGCTGCTCGCCGAACTCACGGAAGGCGCAGCACCCACGGAACTCTCGGACGGGAAGGGGGCGAAGCCGGCGCCGCGCGGTCTCGGGGATCTCGTGGCCGTCGCCGCCGAATGCGTGGAGCGCTCCGGGGCACCCGGGGAGCTGCCGTATCTCGCGGAGGTGGCGGAGCGGCGGGGTTCGTCCCGGCTGGTGTCCCAGGCCCGGCGGCTGCGCGCGGCGCTGGGAGAGGGGGTGGCGGGGGCGGTGGTCTGACCTCGGCGGTCACGGTCGGCGTCGGATCCGGCAGCATCGGTCAGCTTCGGTTATACAAACCGCAACAAAAGGTGCGGAACGATGCTTTTACCGGTCAGTCACAAAGCGTTCGTGATCACGCAACACCGTTCGTTCACAGTGGCCCCATGACTCCAGACATGTCAGATGCTACGCGGGCCCGGAACGGCCGCGCGATCCACCACCACTTCCTCTCGGCCACGGCCGGGTTCCGTGGCTGGTGGGAACGCCGCCACGGGCACGCGCCCCCGACCGGTGATACCGACGCCCGGCCGCCGCTCGCCGAGGGGCAGCAGGCCGGGCCGTCCGCCGAGGCCGCCCCGGTGGTCACCGGTGCGACCCTGATGTGGCGGATGCGGACGACGGTGAAGGACGAGCCCGGTTCACTGGCCGCGCTGTGCATGGCGCTGGCGGGGCACCGGGTCGACATCCTGAGCCTGCAGACGCATCCGCTGGCCGAGGGCACGGTGGACGAGTTCCTGCTCCGGGCGCCCGAGGAGCTGTCGGCCACCGAGATCGTGCGGGCCGTGTCGGAGGCGGGCGGCTCCGGGACCTGGATCGAGCGCGGTGACGCCCACGACCTGGTGGACGCGCCGACCCGGATCCTCGGTCTGGCCACGCGTACGGCACTGGACGCGGCGGAACTGCCGCTCGCGCTGCGGCAGTTGCTGGGCCGCTGCACCATCCGCTCGCTGCCCGCCACCGCTCCCGGCTCGGGCCGGGTCCAGGAGAGCGCCCCGGTCGAAGGGGTCCTGGAGGAGACGGTGATGCGGCTGCGGGCGCCGGAGGGCGGGGTGATCACGGTGGAACGGCCGTATCTGCCGTTCACGCCGACGGAGTTCGCGCGGGCGCGGGCCCTGGTGGAGCTGGACGCGCGGCTGGGGCCGAGGATCCCGCGCGGCGAGGACGTGCTGACGCTGCCCGAGGGCAACGACATCACGGTGCGGCGTGCCGACGCCGGGGATCTGCGGGCGGCGAAGGAGATGCACGAACGGTGCTCGGCGCGGACGCTGAGCATGCGCTACCACGGGCCGGTGGGGGACGCCGACCGGTATCTCAAGCACCTGCTGAGCCCGCGCTTCGGGCGGACGCTCGCCGCGCAGACGGCCTCGGGTCGTCTCGTCGGGCTGGGTCACCTCCTCTGGGACGGCGACGAGACGGAGATCGCGCTGCTCGTCGAGGACGACTGGCAGCGGCGCGGGATCGGCGGGGAGTTGCTCCGCAGGCTGGTGGACATGGCGGCGGGGACGGGGTGCGCGCACGTGTACGTGGTGACGCAGTCGTCCAACACGGGGATGGTCGCGGCGATGCGGGGGCTTGAGCTGCCGCTCGACTATCAGATCGAGGAGGGGACGCTGGTGATCACCGCGCGGTTGGACGAGGTGCGGGTGGTTGAGGCTGCGGAGGGGCGCCGTCGGGGTTGACGCCCCGTCGTCGGCTACCGGTGCGCTGTGGCTGGTCGCGCAGTTCCCCGCGCCCCTGCAGGGGTGCTGCGCACCCTGCTCCCCAGCGCCGCGTCCAAATCCGTCCACAGGTCCTCGACGTCCTCCAAGCCAACCGACATGCGCAGCAGTCGGTCGCTGACGCCTGCGCCGCGGCGGTCGGTCTCGTCCACGATGCGGTGGCTGATGGAGGCGGGGTGCTGGATGAGGGTGTCGACGCTGCCGAGGCTCACCGCCGGGGTGATCAGGCGGACGGCGGCGATGACCTCGTGGGGGTCGCCGTGGACTTCGAAGGCGATCATGGCGCCGCCGATGCGCGGATAGTGGACGCGGGCGACACGCGGGTCGGCGGCGAGACGGCGGACGAGGTCGGCGGCGGTCGCCGAGGCCGCGCGGACCCGGACCGGGAGCGTGGACAGGCCGCGCAGCAGGAGGTAGCCGGCGAGCGGGTGCAGGACGCCGCCGGTGGCGAAGCGGACCTGGCGCAGCCGCCCGGCGAACTCCTCGTCGCAGGCCACGACCCCGGCCATGACGTCACCGTGGCCGCCTAGGTACTTGGTGGCGCTGTGCAGGACCAGCCGGGCGCCCTGTTCGACGGGGCGTTGCAGGACGGGCGTGGCGAAGGTGTTGTCCGCCAGCAGCGGGACCGAGCCGCAGGCGTGGGCGAGGGCGCGGAGGTCGAGTTCGGCGAGGGTCGGGTTGGCCAGCGTCTCGACCAGGACCAGGCCCGTGTCGGGGCGCAGCGCGTCGGCGACACCGGCCGGGTCGACCCAGGTGACCTCGGTGCCGAGCAGCCCGGCGGTGAGGAGATGGTCGCTGCAGCCGTACAGGGGCCGTACGGCGACGACATGGCGCAGGCCCATGGAGGCGCGGACCAGGAGGACGGCGCTCAGGGCGGCCATGCCGCTGGCGAAGGCGACCGCGCTCTCGGTGCCTTCGAGGCGGGCGAGGGCCGTCTCGAAGCGGGCGACGGTCGGGTTGCCGAGCCGTCCGTAGATCGGTGGGCCCTCCGGTTCGGCCCCGTCGCCGGCGAAGGCGTCGATGCGAGCGGCCTCGCCCCGGCTGTCGTACGAGGGGTAGGTGGTCGACAGGTCGATCGGCGGAACGTGCAGGCCCTGGCGCGCGAGGTCGTCGCGGCCGGCGTGCACGGCCTCGGTGGCCAGTGCTCTCGGCGTGGAGCGTGCGTGGTCGTACGCGTGCGTGCTCGCTGAGTTCATGGGCGCCAGAGTGAACATCGACCGGGCCGTAGGGGGCGAGCGCCGTGTTACGTTCGGACAATGGCCGAATCTGTCGTACTCGATCCGGTAGATCTCCATCTGCTGCGGCTGTTGCAGAACGACGCCCGGACGACGTACCGGGACCTTGCCGCGCAGGTCGGGGTCGCGCCGTCGACCTGTCTGGACCGGGTGACCCGGCTGCGCCGGGCCGGTGTGATCCTCGGTCATCAGCTGCGGCTGGATCCGGCCAAGCTGGGGCGTGGTCTGGAGGCCTTGCTGTCGGTGCAGGTCAGGCCGCATCGGCGGGAGCTGGTGGGGCCGTTCGTGGAGCGGATCCGGGCGCTGCCGGAGTCGCGGACCGTGTACCACCTCACCGGGCCGGACGACTATCTCGTGCATGTCGCGGTCGCGGACATGGCGGATCTGCAGCGGCTGGTCCTGGACGGGTTCACCTCCCGGCGCGAGGTGGCGCGGGTGGAGACCCGGCTGATCTTCCAGCAGTGGGAGTGCGGGCCGCTGCTGCCGCCGGACACCGAGGGGGCCGCGTCGCCGTGAGCGCTCCGGCCCGTTCGCTCGGCCCGTTCGCTCCGGCCCGTTTCGGGCCCGGGTCCGGCCCGGATCACGCCATGAGCGGAATCCGGCCGACGTAAGGCCCAAGCGCCCGTCAAGGAGCTGACGTCGTCCCCGTCGCCGTACCAAGATTGTCGGCATGGCTGACACCAAGAGCTTCCTGCCCCGCGAGGTCGCCGACGCGTATGTCGACGATCTCATCGCCCTCGACCCCGTGACCGGCACCTATCTGGGTGTGAAGGAGAGTTCCGGCAGGCTGCCGGACACCTCGCCGGCGGGCCAGGAGGCCCGGGCGGAGCTGATCCGGGCTACGCTCGCGCGGCTCGACGAGGCGGAGCGCCGGCCGGGCGCGGACAGTGACGCCGAGCGCCGGTGCGCGCGCCTGCTGCGGGAGCGGCTGACGGCGGAACTGGGCGTGCACGAGGCGGACGAGGGTCTGCGCGCGGTCGGCAACATGGTCACGCCGCCGCACGAGGTGCGCGAGGTCTTCACCATCACGCCCGCCGAGACCGAGGACGACTGGCGGGCGATCGCGGAGCGGCTGCGCGCGGTGCCGACGGCGTACGCCGGGTACCGCGAGTCCCTCGCGCTGGGCCTGGAGCGCAAGCTCTACGCGGGCCCGCGTCCGACGGCGACCTTCATCGGCCAGCTCACCGAGTGGGCGGACACGGACGGTTCGGGCCGCGGCTGGTTCGAGGACTTCGCCGCCGCCGGCCCCGAGTCGCTGCGCGCCGAACTGGACGAGGCCGCGCGCGGCGCGACCCGGGCCGTGGTGGAGCTGCGCGACTGGATGCGCGACGTGTACGCCCCGGCGGTCGAGGACGCCCCGGACACGGTCGGCCGGGAGCGCTACGGCAGGCTGGTCCGCTACTTCACCGGGTCGGACCTGGACCTCGACGAGGCGTACGCATACGGCTGGGCGGAGTTCCACCGGCTGCTCGGCGAGATGAAGAAGGAGGCCGCGAAGATCCTGCCCGGCGCCGAGACTCCGTGGGTGGCGCTGGCGCACCTGGACGAGCACGGCCGGCACATCGAGGGCGTCGACGAGGTCCGTGAGTGGCTGCAGTCGCTGATGGACGAGGCGATCGAGGCGCTGGACGGCACCCACTTCGACCTGGCCGAGCCGGTCCGCAAGGTCGAGTCGTGCATCGCCCCGCCCGGCGGCGCGGCGGCCCCGTACTACTCGGCCCCGACCGAGGACTTCTCCCGCCCCGGCCGCACCTGGCTGCCGACGATGGGCGCGACCCGCTTCCCCGTCTACGACCTGGTCTCCACCTGGTACCACGAGGGCGTCCCCGGCCACCATCTCCAGCTCGCGCAGTGGGTGTACGTCAAGGACGACCTGTCGCGCTACCAGGCGACGATCGGCGGGGTGAGCGCAAACGCCGAGGGCTGGGCCCTGTACGCGGAGCGGCTCATGGACGAGCTGGGCTTCCTCAAGGACGCGGAGGAGCGGCTCGGTTACCTGGACGCGCAGATGATGCGCGCGGCCCGGGTGATCGTCGACATCGGCATGCACCTGGAACTGGAGATCCCGGCGGACTCCCCCTTCCACCCGGGCGAGCGCTGGACTGTTGATCTGGCGCAGGAGTTCTTCGGCGCCCACAGCAGCCGCCCGGCGGACTTCGTGGAGAGCGAGCTGACCCGCTATCTGACGATGCCGGGCCAGGCCATCGGCTACAAGCTCGGCGAACGCGCCTGGCTGCTGGGCCGGGAGAACGCGAAGCGGCGCCACGGCGCCGCCTTCGACGCCAAGGCCTGGCACATGGCCGCGCTCTCCCAGGGCTCCCTGGGCCTGGACGACCTGGTGGACGAGCTGTCCCAGCTGTGATCCGGCTGTCCCAGCCGTGATCCCGGCCGGCCGGGCCCACCATCCCGCCGATGGCCGGGCCCGCCCCTGTCGACGGCCGGGCCCGGCCCCGTCGCCGGTCGGGCCCGGCCGCCGCACCTGCTCAAGTGGCCGGGGTGGCAGCCCTGTTCAGTCCGTGAGTGCTCTCACCCGGACGAGGCCGAGCCAGGTCTCCGGCCCCGTCGCGACGTGGGCGGCGCGCACCCCGTAGCGGCCGGGGCGCAGCTCCACCCGTACATGGTCCGTGTCCCGGAAGGCGCTTCCGGGCCAGGCGGCGTCGAACAGGACGACCGGGCCCGGCACCCGCCACTCCACCTCCGGCTCCCAGGCAGCCGCGTCGAGGGCCGCCGGGACGTCCGCGAGGAGGTCGGCCTCGGTGTCGGCCGCGTACCTGCGGACGAAGGTGCCGTGCTCGGGGAGGTACGCGGTGGAGGCGGGTTCATGGCCGAGGACCAGGGCGCGGGTGTCGCCCACGGGCAGCAGGCCGATGTGTCCGTCGACGTCGCAGGCGCGGTCGTAGTCGGACGACGTCTCGTCGCCGTCGGCGCCCGCCCAGAACGGCAGTACCGCCTCCGGCAGCGCTATGAGCGGTCCGCCGCTCGACTCCACCCACCGCACCACATCGGGCACCGCCACCGCATCCGCGTATCCAGCCATGCCCAGAAGTTACACGGCGCCCGCCCGGCCGAACTCGCCGCCCCCGCAGCCTTCTTGACAGTTTGTCAGCAACTGTGGTCAGCAACCGCAGTTCTCGGTGTCCACCGGGGTGGTCAGTGGGTCGGCCGTGTGTTGGGCCGTGCCCTCCCAGGTCTCGTAGGCGAGGCCCTCGCGTGCCCAGTACTCGAATCCGCCGAGCATCTCCTTGACCTGGAAGCCGAGTTCGGCGAGGGCGAGCGCGGCCCGGGTGCCACCGTTGCAGGCGGGGCTCCAGCAGTAGGTGACGACCGGCACGGACTTGTCGAGCAGCCTCTCGGCCAGCTCGGGGATCAGCGCGGTGGGGAGATGGACGGCGCCCGGGACGTGGCCCTGCTCCCAGGACGGGGTGGAGCGGGAGTCGAGGACGACGAAGCCGGGGTCGCCGTCGGCGGCGAGGGCGGCGGCCACGTCGGACACGTCGGTGTGGAAGACGAGACTGGCCCGGAAGTACGCGGCGGCCTCGGCCGGAGCGGCGGGCGCGACCCGCAGGACGGAGTTGACGGCGGACGTGGTGGAGACGCTCATGAGCCGGCCTTTCCCTCGTGGAAGCCCTTGCTTCCCTGACCAGAAATCTAGGGCCGGTGATCCCCTTTCAGAAGGGGCGTTCCACGGCCCGAGGGTTGATCGGCCGGGGATTCCCCTGCTATCCATCGGGAATGACCGCGAATCCCCCGTACGAGGCCGATGGCACCGACTGGCGCATCCTGGAGGTCCTCCAGCGCGAGGGCCGGGCCAGTTTCGCCGAACTCGCCCGTGCCGTGTCGATGTCGCCGAGCGCCGTGACCGAGCGGGTGCGGCGGCTGGAGGAGGCGGGCGTCATCCAGGGGTACGCGGCCGTCGTGGACCCGGAGCGGCTGGGACTGCCGATCCTGGCGTTCGTGCGTCTGCGCTACCCGAACGGGAACTACAAGCCGTTTCACGACCTGGTGGCCGTCACGCCCGAGATCCTGGAGGCGCATCACGTCACGGGCGACGACTGCTTCGTGATCAAGGTCGCCGCCCGTTCGATGCGTCACCTGGAGGAGGTGTCGGGCAAGATCGGCGCCCTGGGCTCGGTGACGACGAGCGTCGTCTACTCCTCACCACTCCCCCGGCGGCCGCTGGGCCACTGACGGTCACCGGCCTCACGGGCCTCACGGGCGTCACCGGCCTCATCGGCCGCGCTGTCGTACGACCGACCCCGTCCGCTCCTTCACGACCTCCAGCTGGGCGTGGACGCGCCGCCGCAGATCGGCGACATGGCTGACGATGCCGACGCTGCGGTCGCGTTCGCGCAGCGCGTCGAGGACGTCGAGGACCTCGTCGAGGGTCTGGTCGTCGAGACTGCCGAACCCCTCGTCGATGAAGAGCGTGTCGAGGCGTACGCCACCGGCCTCGTCCGTGACGACGTCGGCGAGACCGAGGGCGAGCGCGAGGGAGGCGAAGAACGTCTCGCCGCCGGAGAGCGTGGCCGTGTCCCGCTCCCGCCCGGTCCAGGCGTCGACGACATGCAGCCCGAGTCCGCTGCGGCCCCGCCCGGCCCGGTCGTCGGAATGGACGAGGGTGTAGCGGCCGGAGGACATGCGCTGGAGCCGTACGGTCGCGGCGGCGGCGACCTGTTCCAGCCGGGCGGCGAGGACGTACGCCTCCAGCCGCATCCGGCGCTCGTTGTCGGCGGAGGTGCCGGCCGCGAGCCCCGCCATCCGGGCGACGCGGTCGTACTCCTCCCGCAGGGGCGCGAGCCGGCGTACGGAGGTGGTGGCCCGCGCGGACAGCCGGTCCAGTTCGGCGCGGCGGCGCTCGGCGGCGTCCCACGCGGAGACGGTGCCCTGGAGCCGTCGGGCGGCGGCCGTGGCGGCCCGCTCGGCGGTCGCGAGGTCGGCGGGCGGCAGCTCTGCCGCGGCGGCCGTCTCCGTCTCGGCGAGGACGGCCCGCACGGCGGCCTCCTCCGACTGCCGTGCGTCCAGGCGGTGTTGCAGGTCCCGGTGGGCGGCGTCGTCGAGGACGGCGGCGGCAGCGGCCGCCGGGGTGTCGAACCCGGCGCGGAAGGCGGCGTCGGCGAGGCGCGCGTCGGCGTCCTTGAGCCGCTGCGCGGTGTCGTCGGCGGCCCGTACGGCCTCGGCGGCCCCGGTGAGGAGCGCGGCGAGCCGCTCCAGCTCGGCGGCCCGCGCGGCCACGCTCGCGGCCTCGCCCCGGGCCTGGGTCAACTCGCCTTCCAGGGCTGCCCGTTCCCGCTCCAGCGCGTCGCGCCGGGTGTTGCGGGACGCAGCCCGCACCGCGGCCTCCTGCTGGGCGGTGATCCGCCGGTCGCGCTCCCGTTCGGCGTGCAGCAGTGTCTCCCGCGCGGAGTGCAGCCCGGAGGCATCGCGTCGCGCCTGCGCATAGGAGCCTTCCAACTCAGCTGCCAGGTCGGCGAGTTGCTCGGTCGGGGTGTCACCGGCCTCGGCACTCGCGGCGGCCAGGGCCCGCTGGACGAGCCCGAGCCGCCGCTCCGCGTCGGCGCGCTCCTCGTCGGCCCGCTGGAACGCGGCGAGCGCCCGTTCCTCCGCCTCCCGGTCCACGTGTCCGGCGATCTTCCGGGCCGGCTCGGGGTGTTCGGTGCCACCGCAGACGGCGCAGGGCCGGCCCTCGACGAGTTCGGCGGCGAGTTCCGCCGCGATGCCCGACAGCCGCTGTTCCTTGAGGTCCAGCCAGTGCGCGCGGGCCTCGACCGCCGACTCGGCCAGCCGCAGCACCCGCGCCTGCGCCTCGTCGGTGTCCCGGCCGAGCTGGTCCCGCTGCCGGGCGGCCCCGAGCCGCTTCTCGGCGGGTTCCCGCCGCTCGGCGAGCTGTTCGGCGCGGGTGGCGGCCTCCTGCGCGGACTCGATCCGGCTCCGCAGTTCCGCCCGGGTCGTCTCCCACGCGGCCAGCCAGCCCCCGGCGTCCTGGAGGACGTCCTCGTCGGCGCGCTCCTCGTCGTCCAGCTCCGCCCGCTCGGTGAGGAGCACGGCGAGCCGCCGCTCCGCGCGACGGGCCGACTCCAGACCGCCCAGCTCCTCCGCCGCCTTCCGGGCGGCGGTGGCGAGCCCGGCGGCACCCGCGTCGGCGTGCGCCCCCGACAGCCGCGTACGCGCCTGCTCTTCCTCCGCACTCGCCCACCGGTGTTCGCGCTCGGCCTCGTCGCGCAGCTCCAGCGCGGGCACCACGGCCTCCGCCTTGCGGGCCCGCTCCATCCGCGCCCGGTCCTCCCGGTGGGCGTCGGCCCGCTCCGCCAGCCGCGCGGCCCGCTCCCGCGCCTCCGCGAACCGCCGTTGCAGCCGCGCCACTTCGCGTACGTCGTCCAGGGCGCGGTCGGCGGCGGCGCGCGCCGACTCGGCGGCGGCCCGCGCGCAGTGGGCAATGGTGAGCCGTTCCCGCGCGGTGCTGCGGGCGACGGCGGCCCAGGCGAGGACGGCGTCGGCGAGTCCCGGATCGCCCGGCGCCAGTTCGGGCGGCTCCGAGCCGTCGCCGGCGGCCTGCTGCATCCGGTGGGCGTCGGCGAGCAGTTCCGCGTCGCCGTCGCGGACCCGTGCCTCGGTCGCCCGGCGCCGGTCGGCGAGCCGCTTCTCGACGGCGGCGAAGTGGTGGGTGTCGAAGAGCCGGCCGAGCAGCTTCCCGCGCGCCTCGGCGTCGGCCCGCAGGAACCGCGCGAAGTCGCCCTGCGGCAACAGCACGACCTGGCAGAACTGCTCCCGGCTCATCCCGAGAAGCTGGGTGATCTCCTCACCGATCTCCTGGTGGGACCGGCTGAGATCCTTCCAGGAGGCGGCGACCGCGTCGTACTCGCGCAGCCAGCTCTGCGCCTTGTCCAGGGTGGTGCCCTCGCCGCGCTTCTTGGGCCGCTCCCAGGGCGGCTGGCGGGTGACCTCCAACCGGCGTCCGGCGACGGTGAGTTCGAGCCGCACCTCGGTACGCGTCGAGGGCGCCGCATGGTCGCTGCGCAGGGTCATGCCCTGGCCGCCGCCGTTCTGCCGGGCGCCCGGCACCGAGCCGTAGAGCGCGTAGCAGACGGCGTCCAGGACCGAGGTCTTGCCCGCGCCGGTCGGGCCGTGCAGCAGGAAGAGCCCGGCGGCCGAGAGGTCGTCGAAGTCGACGGACTGGGCGTCGCCGAAGGGGCCGAAGGCGGTGATGTCGAGCCGGTGGAGCCTCATCGGCCCCCTCCCGCGGCGGCGGGCCGGGGCGACCGGTGGACGGGGTTCATCGGGCGGCCTCCCGCAGCGTGTCGTCGGCCCGTACGTCGTCGAACGCGTCCCTGAGCACACGACGTTCGTGGGCGTCGGGGCCCGTGCCGCGGACGTGGGCCACGAAGTCCTCGGCGATCTCCTGGTCGTCGCGGCCGGCGAGGCGGCGGGCGTAGGAGAGATCCGGGTCGCCGGGGGCGCGCTCGGGGTCGAAGGCGAGGCTGAGGGTGTGCGGGAAGCGTTCGCACAGCCGGGCCATGGGCTCGGCGGGCCGGACCGGGTCGGTGAGGGTGGCCTCGACCCAGGCCTCCTCGTGCCGGGCCAGTTCCGGGTCGGCGAGCAGCTCGTCCAGGCGCCCCCGGATCCGGGCGAGCGGGCGCGGGACGGGGCAGTCGATCCGCTCGGCGTCCACCGAACCGTCGGCGCCGAGGTCCACCAGCCACATGCTCTTGCGGTGGTCGGTCTCGGAGAAGGAGTACGGCAGCGGGGAACCGGAGTAGCGGACGCGGTCGGTGAGGGTCTGGCTGCCGTGGAGGTGGCCCAGCGCCACGTAGTCGACGCCGTCGAAGACCCCGGCCGGCACGGAGGAGACACCGCCGACGGAGATGTCCCGCTCGCTGTCGCTGGGCGCGCCGCCGGTGACGAAGGCGTGGGCCAGGACGACGGAACGGGTGCCCTCCGGGCGCGTGGCCAGATCCGCCCGGACCCGGTCCATGGCGGCGCCGAGCACGGCTTCGTGGCCCGGCTTCTCGACCCCGAACTCGTCCTTCACCAGGGCGGGTTCGAGATACGGCAGCCCGTAGAAGGCGACCTCGCCGTCGGCGTCCGGCAGCACGACCGGTGTCCCGACCGCCGAGGCCGCCGTCCGCAGGTGGATACCCGCCCGGCCGATGAGCCCCGCTCCGACGCCGAGCCGCCGCGCCGAGTCGTGGTTCCCGGAGATCATCACCGTGGGCACACCCAGCTCGGCCAGCCGGTGCAGGGCGTCGTCGAACAGCTCGACCGCCGCCAGCGCGGGCACCGCCCGGTCGTACACGTCCCCCGCCACGACCACCACGTCCACGTCGCGCTCCCGCACGGTCGTGACCAGATGCGCGATGAACCCGGCCTGCGCGCCGAGCATGTTCACCCGGTGGAACGCCCGGCCGAGATGCCAGTCGGACGTGTGCAGAATTCTCAAGACACCGCTCCGACCTGCATGTTTCCCCCTACTCCCCTCCTGGACCCAGCACCGGACCAGCACGTCTCTCACTGTCGGCACCGTCCACGCTAGCGCCTCTCAGCACCTGGTCCCGCACGGGCCTCAGGCTGCCGCCGGCATACGGCGTCAGATGGCCGTGGCTGTCAGCCGTGATCTGGACGAGGACTTGTGGATCGGCTCCCCGGGAGGACGTGAAGGGCGTAGCTTCCCGGGTGAGTGATCGACCAGCCACCGAGGGGGCCCGTGATCGCGGCGCGGGTCGGGAAGGTACGCCTGTGCTCAGCGTGGTGCATGCCGATGGGGCCGAAGTCGACCAGTACACAGCCGAGTTGACGGCCGAGAGGGGCGGGGCCGGGCGTCGGCTGGTGGTCCGCGACGGCCACCGCCGGACCGGCACCGTGACCACCGCCGCGGGACCGTGGTGGCGCGAGTCGCCCAGGGGCAGCGACGTGCTGCCGCCGCTCTCCCCGCACGGATGGTCTTGGGCGGACTCCGTACCCGCGCTGGAGCAGCTGACGAAGCAACGGCAGGACGACCACGCCGCCGTCCAGCAGCGCGGTTTCAGGGGATCCGCCCAGGCCCGCTGGCGCGCGGTCGCCAAAGCCCACCTCGTCGGCCTGGTCCGCGCGGGCGCGAGGTTCGAGAACGGCGTCCGCGTCGAGCGTGAGGCGGCAGCATGAGCCGGCCCTCGCGGAGGCGGAGGTCACGCAGCGGTGGGGCGCCGAGGTGGGGCGCCCGCCATGGGGCGACGTGGTGGCGATCGGCGCCGACAGCGAGGGCGGGGGCCCGGGAGCCGCGGGCCTCCAGAACGCAGGAAGAAGGGAACACCGGCCCTGGTCGGCCTCCTCGGACCGACCGCCTCGGCATTCTCCTGTCCCTGCGTCCCGGCCAGCCGTGGCGCCCCGTCGTCGGACACCTCGGCAGCACAGCCCTCGCCCTGGTGTCCGGGACCACGGTGAGCGCGGGCGGCGAGGGCACCGACCTCTCCGCCGTCGCCCGCTCCTTCCGCGAGGCGAGCCGCGTCGCCGAAGCCACCGAGCCCGGCCAGCCGCTCCCGCCCGGACGCTCCTACCACGAACGATCCGAAATCGGCCTGCGCCGCCTGCTCTTCGCGCTCCGCGAGGACACCCGGATCCAGGACTACGCCGAACGCCGGCTCGGTCGGCTGGCCGACCATGACGCCCGCCACGGCACGGACTTGGTCACCACACTGCGCCACTACCTGGACGCCGCGGGCAACAAGACGGTGGCGGCCCGCTCCGGCGGACTGTCCCGCGAGACCGTCTACCAACGCCTGCGCACCATCGAACGCATCCTCGACTGCGACCTTGAGTCCGGCGAACAACACACCGAACTGCACGTGGCACTCACGGCGTTCGACGTCCTCCGGGTCCGGTGAGCGGGCCGTGCCGCGTGTGGAGGACGGGGCGCAGGGTGCCGCCACAGCCGGTGATGCAGCACCACCGGTGGGACTACGGTCACGCGTCGCCGTATGCCTCGCCGCCGAGTTCGAGGGCGGCCGTGCCGGCCGTGGTGTCGGCCAGCCAGGTGCGGAAGGTGGGGACGTCGGCGTCGGGGAGGGCGATCTCGATGGTGACGGCCTCGTCGTAGCGGACGTCACGGACCTCGCGCCCGGTGGACCGCAGGTCGTTCTGTACCTTGCCGGCACGTTGGTGGTCGACGGTCACCGTGGCCAGCCGGAAGCGCCGGCGGGTGAGCGTGCCGAGCGTGTCCAGCGCCTCGCCCACGGCACCGCCGTACGCCCTGATGAGGCCGCCCGCGCCCAGTTTGACCCCGCCGTAGTACCGGGTGACGACGGCGACGACGTACCGCATGTCCCGGCGGAGCAGCATCTGCAGCATGGGGACGCCGGCGGTGCCGCCGGGTTCGCCGTCGTCGCTCGCCCTCTGGACGGCCGCGTCGGCGCCGATGACGTACGCGAAGCAGTTGTGCGTGGCGTCGGCGTGCTCCTTGCGGACGGCCGCGATGAAGTCCTGGGCCTCCTGTTCGGTGGCCGCCGGGGCGAGCGCGCACAGGAACCGGGAGCGGTTCACCTCGGTCTCGTGCACGCCGGCGCGGGCGACGGTGCGGTACTCGTCCTGCATCCGGCCAGCCTATGCGCACTCCGGCGCACGCCCGCGCGGGCTACTGCTTCGGCTTCCTCCCCCTGGCCACGATCAGGTCCGTCAGCAGTGCCGTGCCCGGGGCGAGCGCGGCCCAGGTCTCGCCGTGCCAGGAGAGGAAGGCGATCGCCGACGTGGGGAACTTGGTCCGTACGTCGTCCAGGGTGTCGCCGAGCGCGTCACCGGCCAGGTCGAGGACCAGCTCCTCCAGCCCCGGGTTGTGGCCGACGAGCAGCAGCGTGCGCACCTGGTCGGGAGCCCCGCGCACCACGTCGAGCAACTCCGGCACCTCGGCGGCGTACACCCGCCCGTCGAACCGTACGGGCGGCGGTGTCCCCCACTGCGCGGCGGCCAGCTCCCAGGTCTGCCGCGCCCGTACGGCGGTGGAGCAGACGGCGAGATCGGGCAGACAGTCCGCCTCGGCGAGGGCCCGGCCGGCGGCGGGGGCGTCACGCAGGCCGCGCGGCGCCAGGGGTCGTTCGTGGTCGGGGACGCCCACGGGCCACGCGGACTTGGCGTGCCGCAGGACGACGAGTCTGCGCAGGGGGCCCGCGTCGGCGCGCGCGATCATGCCGATCCTCCGATCTCACGGGTGAGCTCCAGGCCGAGGAGCCGGTCCGCGTAGGCGTACGTCTCGAACCGCGCGCCGTCCGCCACGTCCCGCGCCCCCTCCACGTCCCTCAGGACGCCGAGCACCGCGCGTACGTCGAGATCGTCCTCCCACGCGGCACGCAGGGCCTGACGCACACGCTCGGGGATCGGCTTCGACGGCCGCGTCGCCCACCCCGCGACCGCCTTGCGCCAGTGGTCGACCATGTCGGCGGCCTCCGCGAGCGCGGTCGCGTCGAGGGAGACGGGCGTCCGGTGGGGGTGCGAGAGGAGAGCCAGGCGCAGGGCGGCGCCCGAGGGACCGGAGCCTGATGGAACGGAGTCCGATGGCAGGAAGTCTGATGGGCGGAAGTCCGATGGAACGGGTTTCTCGGGGCCGATCACCGGGGCGACGGCGAGGCTGATGCCGGTCTCCGAGCCGGTTCCGGGCTCCCCGGAGCCGAACACGCGCAGCACCCGCTGTCCGCCGCCCGCCGTCGTGGCCTCGCTCGGCCGGATGCCGAGGTCGTCGGCGCGTTGTCGTAGTGCGGTGGGCGGGTCGGCGACGAGGACGGCGGGGCTCCCGCCCAGTTCCAGGGCGCGGGCGAGGACGTCGGCGACCAGCAGGACGCGCAGGGCGGAGGTGTCGTCCCCCCGCACGTCGGCATGGACCCGGGTGAGCGCCCTGCGGATCTCGGCGGGCTCGCCGGTCCGGGCGTCGGTGATACGCAGCACGGGGTGAGCGTAGGCGCGGGAACGCCCCGACGCAGCGCGGAGGACGGCATTCCGGACACCGCGCCGGGGAATCGCCGGGCCCCGCCCGCTGTTGGCGCAGGCAGCGCGCCGCACGACCGGGCGCTCCAGCGGCCGAACGACAGAGGAGATGGCATGTACGGCGACCCCGCCACGATCCGCAGGGTGCTGACGGAACTCGGCGACACCTGGGCTGTCGTCGGCCTGTCCAACAACCGGGACCGCGCGGCGTACGGCGTCGCTCAGGTCCTCCAGCGCTTCGGCAAGCGCGTCGTCCCGGTGCACCCCAAGGCCGAGACGGTCCACGGCGAGCAGGGCTACGCCTCCCTCTCCGCCATCCCCTTCCCCGTGGACGTCGTCGACGTCTTCGTCAACAGCGACCTCGCGGGCCCCGTCGCCGACGAGGCCACCCGCATCGGCGCCAAGGCCGTCTGGTTCCAACTCAACGTGATCGACGAAGACGCCTACCACCGCACCCGCGAAGCCGGCCTCGACATGATCATGGACCGCTGCCCGGCGATAGAGATCCCGCGCCTGCCGTCCAGCGCCTAGAAGCAGGGGCCTGACTCCGCGCTTTTAATCTTTCAGGGGCGCGGGGAACTGCGCGAGAACCCCATCGAACCCGCACCCGAAAACGCACCCGTCCACGCACCCTGGCGGGGTCGAAGGGGCGCAGCCCCTGGGGATGGGACGGGTAGGGGCGGCGGGGGCGAGAAAAAACCCGGCCCCCCACTCCCCCCTCACTCATGCGCGACCACAGCCACCGGCACCCCCGCATGGTGAAGCACCGCATGCACCACCGGCCCGATATGCGCCCCCACCGGCGACTGCCGCACCCGCCGCCCGACGACCACCAGACACGCGTCCCGCGACGCCGCCAGCAGATGCTCCGCCGCCTTCCCCCGCCGCGACTCCTCCACCACCTCCACGCCCGGAAACTCCCGCCGCCACGGCACCAGCACCTCGGTCAGCGTTTCGGCCTCCACCTGCCCCACATCCGCGTCGAGATCGGCCTCCAACTCGGGCCGCTCGCGAAGGCCGGAGTGCGGCGGCGGACGCCAGTCGTGCAGGATCCGCAACGCCGTCCCCCGCACCGCAGCCGCCTCGAACGCGAACCGGATCAACGTGTGGTCCGGCTGCACGGTGTCCAGCCCGAGCACGACGGGCCGGGACGGCGCCCCGTCCCCGGGCTCGCCGGCCACCCCAGGCGAACGCGGATCCCCAGGCGAACCCGGCTCCCCGGGCGCACCCATCCCCCCGACGGGCCCCGGCACGTGCTCGTCCGCGGCCCGCTCCCCGGCCCGTACGAGCACCACCGGCCGCTCCGTGTGCGCGACCACGTGCAGTCCCACGGAGCCCAGCAAGAACCCGGCGATGCCGCTCAGCCCGCGGGAGCCGAGGACCAGGAGTTCCCCGCTGTGGGCGGCCCGCACCAGTTCGTCACTCGCCCGGCCCGCCAACTGCTCGACGCTCACATCGACGCCGGCGTGCCGCAGCCGGATCCCGTCGGCCGTCTCGCGCAGCACCTTGCCGACCCCCGGGTCCCGCCACGCGTTCCGCCCCACCCCCACCGTTCCCACCTCCGGGCCGGCGGGCGGGCCCGTGCCCGGCCCCAGCACCGGTTCCCTCCCCATCGGCTCGGGAACCGGCTCCCAGACGTTGACCAACCGCAGCGGCAGCGCGCGGAGCGAGGCCTCCCGGGCCGCCCACTCGGCGGCGGCCAGACTCTCGGGCGAACCGTCGATACCGGCGGTGACGGTGCGGAACATGGGCGCACCTCCTGAGGTCGAGGTCTGCTTCCAGGATCGCCGCAGCGCAGCCGATCCGCAGGGGCACGTACCGAAGGGTCGGTGAGGGGCCCGCCAGCCGCAGGAGGCCCACGCGTCACACCGGCAGCAACCGCGTCACCAGCTCCCCCAGCCGCCGCGCGTTCCGGCAGGCGTGCATGTCGACGATCTCGGCGTAGACATGGGCGGCGGAGTCGCCCGTCCCCCACTGCTCCGGCGACTCGGGGTTCAACCAGTGGACGCGGCGGGCATGCGCCGCGATCCGCCGCAGGGCCGCAGCCCGGGGATCGAACCCGTTGGTGCGGGCGTCCCCGAGGACGATGACCGACGTACGCGGGCCCACGGCGTCGAGGTACCGCTCGGCGAACTCCCCGAGCGCGGCCCCGTAGTCACTGCTGCCGTGCCAGCCGGAGACGGCGGCCTCGCCGGTGATCCGGCGGGCGAGTTCGGCGGGGTCGGCCGCGCCGTGGGTGACCAGGCCGGTGACCTCGTCGACGCGGTTGACGAACGCGTACACCCGCACCTTGCTGAACTGGTCCCGCATCGCCTGCACCAGGAGCATCGTGAAGTTGGCGAACCCGGCGACCGAGCCGGACACATCGCAGAGCAGCACGATCTCCGGCCGGGCGGGCCGGTGCCGCCGGTAGGCGGGGCGCAGGGGTACGCCTCCCGTGGACAGCGAGCGCCGGAGCGTGCGCCGGATGTCGATCTGCCCGCGCGCGGCCCGGCGCCGCCGGGCGGCCAGCCGGGTCGCGAGCTTACGGGCCAACGGCTGGACGGTACGGCGGAGTTCGACGAGCTGCTCACGGCTCGCGACCAGGAAGTCGACCTGATCGGCACTGGGCGCGACACCCCGTGCGGCGATCGTCTCCGCTCCCCGGCGCTCGGCGACCCGCCGCCGCGCCTCCGCACCCACCCGGTGCCTGAACTCCTCGATACGGCGCCGGACTTCATCGGCGTCCAGCCGCTCGGTGAACCCACCCGAACCAAGACCGGAGCCAGCTCCCGAGGCCTCAGCCCCCACACCGACGTCCGCACCCGCGCCCGCGCCGAACGCCAAACCGCCGCCGAATCCCATCCGGAACCCACCACCGGCCCCAGCCCCAGCCCCCGCACCGGCACCCCCCTGCGCCCCCGCCAGAATCCGCGCCAACAACGTCTGCGGCCGCAGCCGGTCCAGCGTCTGATGGGCCGACCAGCCGTCCGCCCCCGGGGAACCGTAACGGCCGAGCAGTTCCACGGCCTCCGCCGCGAGCCGGCCGAGCGCGACCGCGTCGTTCGCGGCCAGTGCCTCGGCGAGCCGGTCCCGCAGCTCGTCCCGGTCCCCGGCCGAGGCCCGCCGCGCCCCCGTCAACTCGCCCACACCGAGCGGGAAGTAGAGCTCGAAGGCCGAGTCGAACACGGCACGCTGCCGGTCGGCGCGCAACAGCGCCGCCGCCAGCCCCTCCCGGATCCGCTCCCGGTCGGCGAGCCCCAGCACCTCCAGCACGGCCGCCGCGTCCACGGTCTCACCGGGCCCGATCCGGATCCCATGGCCCCGCAAGGCCCGTACGAACCCGGTCAGCCGATCGGCCAGCGGCGACCCCGAGGCCCCAGCGCCAGCCCCGGCCCCGGCCCCGGCCCCCGCGTTCATACCAGCGTCAGCTTCCGCGCGGCCTTCTCGATGTCGTCCTGGTGTTTGAGGATCACGCCGAGGCTGTCCCGTACGACGGTCTCGTCGAGGGTGTCGGCGCCGAGGGCCAGCAGGGTGCGGGCCCAGTCGATGGTCTCGGCGACGGAGGGGGCCTTGCGCAGTTCCATCTCGCGCAGCGCGCCCACGACGCGGACGAGGGAGTCGGCGAGGGTGGCGTCCAGGCCCGGGACCCGCAGCCGTACGATCCGGCGCTCCAACTCGGCGTCGGGGAAGTCGAGATGGAGGAAGAGACAGCGGCGGCGGAGCGCCTCGGAGAGTTCCCGGGTGGCGTTCGAGGTGAGGACGGTGAAGGGGCGCCGGGTGGCGGTGATCGTGCCCAGCTCCGGGACGGTGACCTGGAAGTCGCTGAGCACCTCCAGCAGCAGCCCCTCGACCTCGACGTCCGCCTTGTCGGTCTCGTCGATGAGGAGCACGGTCGGCTCGTCGCCCCGGATGGCAGTCAGCAGGGGGCGGGTGAGCAGGAACTCGTCGCTGAAGATGTCGGTGCGGGCGTCGTCCCAGGCCTCGTCGCGTCCGGCGGTGATGCGCAGCAGCTGCTTGGCGTGGTTCCACTCGTACAGCGCGCGGGACTCGTCGATGCCCTCGTAGCACTGGAGCCGGACCAGACGGGCGGCGCCGACCCGGGCGACGGCCTTGGCCAGCTCGGTCTTGCCGACGCCCGCCGGGCCCTCCACCAGCAGCGGCTTGCCGAGCCGGTCGGCCAGGAAGACGGTGGTGGCGACGGCTGTCGAGGCCAGGTATCCCACCTCGGCGAGCCGTGCGGCGACTTCGTCCACGGAGGCGAAGAAGCCGGTGCCGGTGGTGTCCGGGCGCTCGTTCCCGCCGTTCTCGTCGGTCATGTGACCCTCCCCCTCACGCGGCGGGCGAGGCCACTCCCCGCCACCCGACCCCAAGTTACCAAGCGGTCGCTTTCCCTGTCTGCGGACTCGTGCCTGCGGACTCCTGCCTGCGGACTCCTGTCGGCGGGCTACGGGCCCGGATCTCAGGCCGCCACGACCAGCCGCTCCACCAGGTCCCCCCACCCCCGCTCCAGCCGGTCGAGGGACATCCCGCGCCGCTCGACCAGATGGTCGACGAGGTGGATGTCCAGATAGCCCAGCAGCGTCTGCGCCAGCAGTTCCGCGTCGCCCGTCGCCCCGGCGCGGCGCAGCAGCATGCACAGATGCCCCAGGCGCAGCTGGGAGGCGGGGTTGGCGTGGCGGCGGGAGACGTCCGCGCGGGCGGCGAGGTAGAGGTCGCGGTGGGCGTACTCGTGGCGGATGACGGCGGCGCCGAAGGCCCGCAGCCGCTCGACGGGCGGCGCGTCGGGGCCGAGGGGCGGCGGGCCGGTCAGGAACGCGGCCTGGAGCTCGCGCTCCTGGTGGTCGAGGAGCGCGACCATCAGCCCGAACCGGTCCCCGAACCGCCGGAAGACTGTGCCCTTGCCCACTTCGGCGGCGGTCGCCACGGCCTCCATGGTCAGGTTGGCGGCCCCGCACTCCGCCGCGAGCCGGGCGGCGACCTCAAGGAGCCGGGTGCGGTTGCGGGCCGCGTCCGCGCGCAGTCGTGGCTGGTCGGAGGCGGTCGGGGCGAGGTCGAGCAGTCCGTCGAGGGGGTCGGGGTCCTGAGGCGCCGGGAAGGGCGGCAGCGACTCTTTCATGAAAAGAGCGTAACGCTCACCACACACAAGTGGACCCCGGTCCGGATAGGTGCTACAAATTTCAACGGACCCCGGTCCGCTTCACTTGCCCCCTGGGCCCGGGCCCGATCAGCTTCCCCATGCACATCCTTGCTAGGAGTCAGCTCATGTCCGTTCGCATCCTCGCGCTCGTCGGCAGCCTTCGCGCCGGTTCGCACAACCGTCAGCTCGCCGAGGCGGCCGTGAAGCACGCCCCCGAGGGCGTCGAGATCGAGCTGTACGAGGGTCTGGCCGAGGTCCCGTTCTACAACGAGGACATCGACAACGAGGCCGCCCTCCCGGCCACCGCCGCACGGCTGCGCGAGGCCGCCAACCAGGCCGACGGCTTCCTGCTCTTCTCCCCCGAGTACAACGGCACCATCCCGGCCGTCCTGAAGAACGCCATCGACTGGCTGTCCCGCCCGTACGGCGCCGGCTCCTTCACCGGCAAGCCGGTCGCCGTGGTCGGCACCGCGTTCGGCCAGTTCGGCGGCGTGTGGGCGCAGGACGAGACCCGCAAGGCCGTCGGCATCGCCGGCGCCACGGTCCTGGAGGACGCCAAGCTCTCCATTCCGGGCTCCGTCGTCCGCTTCGCCGAGACCCACCCGGCCGACGACGCCGAGGTCGTCACCGGCCTCACCGAGGTCCTGAACCAGCTCAGCGCCCAGGCGGGCACCGCCGCCGCCTGATCCGGCGCTCAGCCGTACGCCGCCAGGTCCCAGGCCACACGCCCGGGGCCCGGCGTCGCCGTTCCGGCACGAGCGGGACGGCAGCGGACGGGGGCAGGGGGAGCAGCGGGGCAGCGGGGCAGCGGGGCAGCGGGGCAGCGGCAGAGAACCCTGGGCCGCCTCTCCGGGACCGCCGCTCAGGCGGTGGCCACCCCCAGCCCCTCCAGCACCACCGCGTTCGGCAGCTCCGCGAACGCCTTCCCCGGCACCAGCAGCTTGCCGCGCCGCCGTCCGCTGCCGACCAGGACGTACGGCAGATCGACGACGGCCGAGTCCACCAGGACCGGCCAGGCCGCGGGCAGCCCGACGGGGGTGATGCCGCCGTACTCCATCCCGGTCTCCCCGACGGCGGTGTCCATCGACGCGAACGAGGCCTTGCGGGCGCCGAGTTGGCGGCGGACGACGCCATTGACGTCGACGCGGGTGGTGGAGAGCACGACACACGCGGCCAGCGTCGACTCGCCGCCCCGCTTGCCCGCGACCACCACGCAGTTCGCGGACTGTTCGAGCAGCTCCTGCCCGTAGTGCTGGACGAAGACCGCGGTGTCGGCCCACTGCGGGTCCGTCTCGACGTACAGGATCTGGTCGGCGGGCACACTGCCCGGCCAGCCGCGTACGGCGTCGGCGACCGGGCCGACGAGGTCGTCGAGGCGGTCGGGGGCAGGGGTGGCGTGGTCGAAGTCTCCGATGGGTGCGCGCATGGCCGCACGGTAACAAAGGCCCGGTGGCGGCCGGTTCGGTGTCCCGGTGCCGCGTCTCAGTGCTGCACGGGAGGCACCGACACCGTCAGCACCAGCTCCGTCGGCACGTCCCCCCGATTCGCGTACTCATGGGCCGCGTTGGCCTCGAAGGTGACACTCGAACCGGCCGGGACGCGGTACTCCGTGCCCTCGACGGTGAGGGCCAGCTCGCCCGCCGTGACATGCACGATCTCGACCGTGCCCACGGGGTGCGGGTCCGAGCCGCTGCCCTCGCCCGGCATCAGCAGCCAGCTCCACATCTCCAGCGGGCCGGGCGCCTCCGTACCCGCCAGCAGCTTGCTGTAGCTGCCCGCCTCGGTGTGCCACAGCCGGACCACCTGCTCGGCCGGGACGATCCGGACCCGGGGCCCCTGCTCGTAGTCGAGCAGCGTGGTGATGCTGACGCCGAGCGCGTCACCGATCTTGACGACGGTGCCGAGACTGGGGTTGGTGCGGGCCTGCTCGATCTGGATGAGCATGCCCCGGCTGACTCCGGCGCGGGCCGCGAGCGTGTCCAGGGTGAACCCCCGCTCGGTGCGCCAGCGCTTGACGTTCCGCGCCAGGGACTGGGTCAGCAGGTCGAGATCCGACACATTCCGTCCAATATTCTCAATGACAGAGTTCAGTGCGATGAACCAACGGTGAAGGACAACTGTACTGGGCGGCACCCCGTCGCTCAGGCGGTCTCCCCCGCGCCCTCCGCGTCCCACTCGGCCAGCGCCAGCAGCTGTTCCGGTGTGACCCCGTCGGGGATCGGCACGGGCGCGGGCGTCCGGATCGGCGGCTGCCACCCGTCGACCGGATCCCACCGGCGCACGACCCGCGCGGGCGCGCCCGCGACCACCGAGTGGTCCGGTACCACCCCGCGCACGACCGCCCCCGCCGCGACCACCACGTTCCGTCCGACGCGCGCCCCCGGCAGGATCACCGCACCCGTGCCGATCCAGCAGCCGGGGCCGATCGACACGGGGTCCATCCGGGGCCACTGCTTGCCGATCGGCTCGTGCGGGTCGTCGTAGGAGTGGTTCGTGGACGTCACATACACGTAGGGCCCGAAGTAGCAGTCGCTGCCGATGGTCACGGTGGTGTCGGCGATGACATGGCTGCCGCGGCCGAGGACGACCCCGTCACCGATGCGCAGGATCGGTTCCGCGCCGAGGTCCAGATCGGGCATCAGCCCGGCGGTCAGGGTGACCTGCTCGCCGATGATGCAGTGCGAGCCGAGATGGATCCACGGCTCGCCGAAGACCGTGCCGAGCGGGAAGGCCAGTCTGGTACCCGTTCCCATCGCGCCGAAGCGGAGGCGGCCGGGCCGCTCGGCGGTCACGGACCCCGTGCGCTGCAGCCACGCCCAGCCCGCGTGGACGGCGCGCTGCACGAGGCGGCCCCGCCAGGACGAGAACGTGTTCTTGCTCTTCGGCACCCGCTCACCGTACTCACCGGGCGGCACACCCATGACGCCGAGGAGCTGTGATCTTCACCCCACACGGGGCCCGTCACATGGCTTACGGTGCGGGTGGACTGATCTTCACCCAGCATCTGGAGGCGGCGATGAACCGGCAGCGGGCCCTGATCACGACGTTCGGCGGCAGAAAGCCGGACGTGGAGGAGGCGGCGTTCGTCTCCCCCACGTCGGTGGTGATCGGCGATGTGACGCTGCGGCCGGGGTCGAGCGTCTGGTACGGGGCGGTGCTGCGGGCCGAGTTCGAGCCGATCGTCATCGGCGTGGACGCCAACGTCCAGGACAACTGCACGCTGCACTGCGACCCCGGGTTCCCGGTCTCGATCGGCGAGCGGGTCTCGATCGGGCACAACGCGGTGGTGCACGGGGCGACCGTCGAGGACGACTGTCTGATCGGGATGGGCGCGACCGTGCTGAACGGCGCGGTGATCGGGGCGGGTTCGCTGGTGGCCGCGCAGGCGCTGGTGCCGCAGGGGATGCGGGTGCCGCCGGGCTCGCTGGTGGCGGGGGTGCCGGCGAAGGTGAAGCGGCCCCTCACCGAGGAGGAGCGGGAGATGGTGACGCTGAACGGGACGCACTACGCGGAGTTGGCGGTGGCGCACCGGGCGGCGCAGGAGGAGTACGGCGCATAGCGGTCCGCATAGCGGTCCGCGGGTGGTGTGCGGCTGGTCGCGCCCAGGCGGCGGAGCCGCACGTCGATACGGTCCCGCGCCGCTTCGGGGCGCGGTCAGTCCCCGGCGGTCACCAGGTCCCCCTCCGCCGCCTCCGCCTTCTCCGCCGCCTTCTTCGCCTTGCGCTTGATCACCAGCATCGAGGTGACACCGATCAGGACCGCGAGGACCAGGCCCAGCCAGGAGAAGCGCTTGAGCCAGGCCTCGGCGACGACACCGACGTAGTAGATGACGGCGGTGGTGCCGCCGGCCCAGAGGATGCCGCCGAGGACGTTGGCGACGGCGAAGCGCCAGTAGGGCATCTGGAGGACGCCGGCGAGGGGCCCGGCGAAGATGCGCAGGAGCGCGATGAAGCGGCCGAAGAAGACCGCCCACATGCCCCACCGGTCGAAGGAGCGCTCGGCGACGGCGATGTTGCTCTCGCTGAAGTGCTTGGGGAACCGCCGACTGAGCTTGGCCAGCAGGGGGCGCCCGCCCTTGCGACCGATGGCGTAGCCGATGGAGTCACCGATGATCGCGCCGGCGGTGGCGCAGGCGCCGAGGACGAACGGGTCGATCTCGCCGTGCTGGGAGGCGAGCAGCGCGGAGGAGACCAGGATAATCTCGCCCGGCAGCGGGATGCCCAGGCTCTCCAGGCCGATGACCAGCCCCACCAGCAGATAGATGGCGAGCGGAGGCACTGTTTCGAGCCACTCCTGGACGTGCAAAGCCGGTTCCTCCCGTGCAGCGGATCAAGCGGATCTCAGGACCCCCGGCGCGCGCTCTCGACGGAGCGCGCGCCGGGGCAGCCTACCCGCTTACTCGGACGGCGACGGAGGCCTACGGGTTGTCCCACAGGTCGCATCGGTGCTCACCGTGCACGGTCGTGCTCAGTGCGTTGCCGCCCTGTCCGGCGGTCCGCAGGGTGAGGATCTCGCCGCCCCCGGCCGGGATCGCGGGCTGGCCCGCGGCCCGGGGCACCCCGTCGCGGATGAAGGAGCCCCAGTAGTCGGTCATCTGGCGGGCGAGCCGGCGCTGCTCGGCGTTCAGCGGTGACTCCAGGCCGAAGTGCCGGAAGAGGTACTGCACCTCGTTGACGTGCGTCGCGCCGAAGTCGAAGTCGGTTCCCAGATTCCGGAGCGAGGCGAAGGGCGGGGAGGTGCGGTCGGCGAACTCGTACGCGTACACCGGGCCGCGTCCGGCGAGGGTCCGGTTCAGCCGCAGCGCGGAGCAGGCGAAGAGCTGGTCGCCCTGGGCGGTGGCGTAGGCGAGGGTGGGCGAGGCGTGGGCGGAGAGCGGGTAGCGCTCCAGGGCGCGCTCGCCGAACTCGGCCCGTACGACGGCCGGGTACCGCTCGGCGGTGAGCGGAGCCCCGGCCCCGTCGAAGCGCGCGAAGGCGAAGAGCCGGCCCTCGTCCTGGTTGGCGCCGTTGAGGACGGGCACTCCCGCCGCCGCGCCCTCGGCGTACGCCCGGGCCGGCTGTACGGGCAGGAAGGCGCCGCCGACGACGGGGCCCCAGTTCAGCCCGGCCTGGGCGGTGAGGATCTCCTCGGCGGACCGGCCGCGCAGACAGGCCACGTCCGCGCAGTCCAGCCGGGCGAGGAAGGTCCGCCCCTGAGCTGTCGCCGCCTCCCGGGTACGGCCCGCGCAGTCGCCGTAGGCGCCGCTCTGCACGATCCCGGCGCGGAAGAGGCCCTTTCCGGTGGGTGAGGCCAACTGGGTGCAGACCGAGCGGCCGCCCGCGGACTCGCCGGCGATGGTGACCCGGCCCGGGTCACCGCCGAAGCGGCCGATGTTGGCCCGGACCCAGCGCAGGGCGGCCTGCTGGTCGAGCATGCCGAAGTTGCCGGAGACACCGTCCCGCGCCTCGGCGTCGAGGTCGGACGTGGCGAGGAACCCCATGGCTCCGAGGCGGTAGTTGACGGTCACGACGACCGTTCCGGTACGGCGGGCGAAGGCGTCCGGTACGACGTCCTCACCGGCGCCCGCGGTCAGTCCGCCACCGTGCAGCCAGACCATGACCGGCCTGCGGGCGCCGCCCGGCGGGGCGTACACATTGAGGTCGAGGCAGTCCTCGGTGTGGGTGGGCTGCTCGTAGCCCGGGTCCCAGCTCGCGGTCTGCGCGCATCTGTCGCCGAACTCGCGGGCCTCCCGCACCCCTTGCCAGGGGCGGACGGGCCGGGGCTCGGTCCAGCGGAGGTCTCCGACGGGCGGCTGGGCGTAGGGGATGCCGAGGAACTGCCGCCCCTCGGCGGTGTTCTCGCCCCGGACCCAGCCGGAGCCGGTGCGGACGAGGGGGGATCCCGAGGTCTCCGCCCGCGCGGGGGCGGGGGTGAGCAGGGCGGCGGCGAGGGCGGCGACCAGGGCGGCCACCGCCGGTCCCAGCCGTCCGGGACGTAAGGCGACCGAACGCCGGGGCACTGCTTCTGACATGAGCCGTCACTCCTTCGTGCGGGCCGTCGAGGTGGGCGCCGCGGTGCACGTCGTGGTGCGCGTCGTGGTGCACGTCCGGCGCCTGTGTCGGCGGGGAAGCTAGAGCCGGAGGTGACTCGTGTCAATCGGAGGAACAAGCCGCCCTCACCGCGTTTTCCGGACATCGGTGGTGCGGCGAGGGCAGGGGCCCCTGGTTCAGGAGTTGGGGCGCAGCGTCCAGACGACGGTCATCTCGCCGGTCACGGCACCGTCGCCGCGCCGGATCTCGATGGCGACGGGGAACTCGGGGCGCTGCCCGGCGTCGAGTTCGGCGACGACCTCGGCGACGGGGCGGCCGAGCGTGGCGGTGGCCGTGACGGCGCCCATCGCGAGCTTCTTGTACGCGATCTCCGCGCTGACCGCGAGCGGCACCGCGCGGGAGAGCTGGTCCCCGAACGCGGCGAGCACGATCGTCCCGCTCGCCGTCTCCCCCAGCGTGAACATCGCGCCGGCGTGCGGCCCGCCGACATGGTTGTGGAACTCGCCCTGGTCCGGGAGTACCACCACGGCCTTCTCCGGCGTGGTCTCCAGGAACTCCAGCTTCAGGGTCCTGGCCATCGGCACGGTGGCGGCGAGCATCTCGCCGATCGACATCTGGTCTGCGCTCATGGTGCGATGTTACCCACGAGTAGCCAATCCTGGCCAGGGGTGCCGAAACGAAGGACCCGTGGCGGTGCCATGACCCGTGGCGGTGCAACAGTCGTCCACCCCCGCCGTTTTGGAGCCGTTCGTCCCGACTGCAAAGGCGCTTCGTGGACTCCCGTGGCAGCCCGCCCCCCGGCGCCTCTATGGTTACGAGCCATGTGGCCAGGACAGCAGCAGCCGCCCGGGGGCGAGCACCAACCGCAGCAGCCGAATCCGTACCAGCAGCCGGGGTACGACCAGTCGGGACAGCCGGGACAGGGACAGCCGGGACAGTCGGGATACCAACAGCCGGGGTACCAGCAACCCAACCCCTACCAGCAGCCCGGATACCAGTCGACGGGCCAGCAGGCCCAGTACGGGCAGCAACCGCAGTGGGGTGCGCAGGGGCCCGCGGGCCCGCCGGTGCCGCCGGGCGGAGGCGGCGGCAACCGGACGAAGCTGATCGCGATCATCGCGGCCACGGCCGTCGTCGTGGCGGCCGGGGTGACGGGCTTCCTGGTCCTCGGGGGCGACGGCGACAAGGACGACTCGAAGACTCAGGCGTCCTCCTCGTCCTCCCCGTCGCCGACCGTGTCCGAGAGCACCGAGGACAACCCGCGCGGTGAGGACGCCGGGGCGAAGCCGACCGTCGCGGGCTGGAAGGTCGTCGTCAACCCCAAGTGGGGTACGGCCTTCGACGTGCCCCCCGAGTGGGACGTCCAGTCGCCGGACACCTTCATCGGCTTCGAGGACGACAAGAAGGGCGACGGGTCGCCCTTCATCGGCATGTCAGCACCCGCCATCCTCAAGGAGGAGTGGTGCACGTCCGACGACGACAAGGACGGCAACGAGGAGTCGAGTTCCCTCGCCGCGGCGGGCACCAAAGGCCAGCAGGGCGCCAAGGACACCGAGAGCATCGCCCGCGGCGACTCCGCGTCGTGGGTCTTCGCCGGGTACACCGACCAGAAGGACGCCTCCGAGAAGAAGCTGACCATTGGCAAGCCCGAGGCGTACACCACGGCGTCGGGCGTCGAGGGCAGTGTCGCGACCACGTACTCGAAGGGCGTCGCCAAGAAGGGCAAGTGCGACTCCGACGGCAAGGCGACCACGTTCGCGTTCAAGAACTCGGCCGGTGACTACGTCTCCTGGTCGTTCTACGGCGCCAAGGACGTCGCCGACGAGGTCCCGGACGCGACCGTGCAGAAGGTCCTCAGCACGGTACGGCTGTACGGCGAACCGACGGGCGGCTGAGCCGACGGAGGGCTGCGCCGGCGGGGCGGCTGAGCCGGGCGGGCATCGGGGCGGGCGGGCACCGGGGCGGACGGACCGGCGGGCCGGCGGGGTCGTACGCCCTGCCGCCCGCCCTCCGTGACCCGTCCTCCATAACTCGCGCTCCGAGCCCGGTGCGATGCTGGCCCGATCCGGCCCCCTGCTCTGCGAAAACGTTTTGGCAGGAGCGGTGGGGGCGGCGATAGTCGGCGGGTGACGACTCCCGCCGCCTTCCGTCGCCGCCCCGCCTGGGCCGGTCGCAACTACACCCTGCTGACGACGGCCGCGGTCGTCACCAGCCTGGGCAGCCACGGCGCCCTGATCGCGGCCGCGTTCGCGGTCCTGGAGGCGGGCGGCGACGGCGGGGACGTCGGCCTGGTCGCGGCGGCGCGCACCCTCCCGCTGGTGCTGTTCCTGCTGATCGGCGGCGCGATCGCGGACCGTCTGCCCCGGCACCGCGTGATGGTCGCGGCGAACACCCTCAACTGTCTCTCCCAGGCGGCCTTCGCCGTGCTGGTACTCACCGGCGAGGCGCGGCTGTGGCAGATGATGTTGCTCTCCGCGCTCGGCGGCACCGGCCTTGCGTTCTTCAGCCCGGCCGCCGAGGGCATGCTGCTCTCCTCGGTCACCGCCGAGCAGGCGGGCCGGGCCTTCGCGTTGTTCCGCTTCGCCTCGCAGGGCGCGACCATGACGGGCGCGGCCCTCGGCGGCGCCCTCGTCGCGGTGATCGGCCCCGGCTGGGTGCTCGCGGTGGACGCCGCCGCGTTCGCGTTCGCCGGTGCCCTGCGCGCCTTCCTCGACGTCAGCCACATACCGGAACGCGAGCCGGGCCACGGCATGCTCGCCGATCTCCGGGACGGCTGGCGGGAGTTCACCGGCCGCGCGTGGCTGTGGGCGATCGTGGTCCAGTTCTCCCTGGTGAACGCGGTGATCGTCGCGGCCGACGCGGTCTACGGCCCGCAGGTCGCCCGCGACAGCCTCGGCGGACCCGGCCCCTGGGGTCTGGCCCTGGGCCTGTTCGGGGCGGGCAACGCCGTCGGGGCGCTGCTCATGACCCGCTGGAAACCGCGCCGCCTCCTCCTCGTGGGCGTCCTGTGCGTCTTCCCGTACGCCCTGCCGTCCGCCGCGCTCGCCGTGCCGACGCCGATCGCCGTGCTGTGTCTGGCCATGTTCGTCAGCGGTCTGTCGATCGAGGTGTTCGGCGTCTCCTGGATGACGGCGCTGCACCAGGAGATCCCCGAGGACAAGCTGTCCCGGGTCGCGGCCTACGACTGGTTCGGCTCGGTGGCGATGGTGCCGCTCGCCGCCGCCCTGGCGGGCCCGGCGGAGAGCGCCTTCGGCCGTACGGCGGCCCTGTGGGGCTGCGCCGGGCTGTGCGTGGCCGCCACGGCGGCGGTCCTGTGCGTACGGGACGTACGCAACCTGACCCGGCGCACCCTGCCGGTGGCCCTGGCCAAGCCCGCGGCCGAGCCCGAGGCCGACCCCCGGGCCCAGCCCCAGGCCGCCCCCGGCACCAAAGCCGGCGGCGATCCCGGTTCAGCCGATACCGAAGGCCCCGTCGGGCGGCTCGGGTGACGGTACGGCGTCCTCCTCGCGGACGGGTGCGGCGCCGCCGATGAGGGCGCGCAGGGCCGGGCCGTGCTCGACCCGGGCCGGGAAGGCGTCGGCGGCGGTCCGCCGGGCCAGGGCGCTGATGTCGGGCGGCCGATGGGCGGCGACCAGCACGGCGTTCCCGAACCGCCGGCCGCGCAGCACACCCGGCTCGGCGATCAGCACCAGCTCCTCGAACACCGTGGCGAGCGTGGCCAGTTGGGACCGCAGGAACGCGAAGGGCGCGGCATCGGCCAGGTTCGCGAGATACACCCCGTCCGCGCGCAGCACCCGGCCGACGGCCCGCGCGTACGCCACGGTCGTCAGATGCGCCGGGACCCGCGAGCCGCCGAAGACGTCCCCGACGACCACGTCGACGGAGTCCGCGGGGGCCGCTTCGAGCCATTCCCGGGCGTCCGCGGGGTGCAGGGCGATCCCCGCGTCACCGGGCAGCGGCAGCTGTTCGACGACCAGTTCCAGGAGCCCCCGGTCGTACTCGACGACCTCCTGCCGGGACCCGGGCCGGGTGGCGGCCACATACCTGGGCAGGGTCAGCGCGCCCCCGCCGAGATGCAGCACGTCGAGCGCCCGCCCCGGCTCCGCCACCGTGTCCAGCGCGTGCCCGAGCCGTCGCGCGTACTCGAACTCCAGATGCGTCGGCTCGTCCAGGTCCACATACGACTGCGGCGCCCCGTCCACGGTCAGCAGCCAGGCCCGCTCCCGGTCGACGTCGGGCATGAGCTTGGCGGTCCCTTGATCGATGTCCCTGGACACGGGTATGGCTTCGTTCACGGCGCCATTGTGCCGGGCGCGCCCTCGGCCAGGGGCCCGCGGCAGCGCCCTGAAGGGGCGCGGGGAACTGCGCGAACAGCCACGAACCGGCCCGCAGTCCCCCACACACACCAGCCCACTTACTCGACGGCCGTCACGGTCCCCGCTCCCACGGTCCGGCCGCCCTCACGGATCGCGAACCCGAGCCCCGGCTCCAACGGCACCTCCCGGCCCAGCTCCACGCTCATCGTGACCCGGTCCCCGGGCCGCGCGACCCCGACCTCGCCTAGGTCGACGTCGCCCACCACATCCGCCGTACGGATGTAGAACTGCGGCCGGTACCCGCTGGCCACCGGGGTCGTACGGCCCCCCTCCCGCGCCGACAGCACATACACCTGGGCGGTGAAGTGCCGCTTGGGCACGACACTTCCGGGCGCGGCCACGACATGACCGCGCCGGACGGAGTCCCGGGGGACCCCCCGCAGCAGCAGGGCCACGTTGTCCCCGGCCTGGGCCTCCTCCATCGGCTTGCCGAAGGTCTCCAGCCCGGTGACGACGGTCTCCACCTCGGCGCCGAGCACGTCGACCCGGTCGCCGACATGGATCGTGCCGCGCTCGACGGCGCCGGTGACGACGGTGCCCCGGCCCGTGATGGTCAGCACGTTCTCCACGGACAGCAGGAACGGCGCGTCCAGATACCGCTCCGGCATCGGAACGTACGTGTCCACCGCGTCGAGCAGCGCGTCGATCGACGCCGTCCACCGCGGGTCCCCTTCGAGGGCCTTGAGCCCGGAGACCCGTACGACGGGGACGGAGTCGCCGCCGTACCCGTGCGCGGTGAGCAGTTCGCGGACCTCCAGCTCGACAAGGTCGATCAGCTCCTCGTCGCCGGCGTCGGCCTTGTTGAGGGCCACCACGATGTGATTGACGCCCACCTGCCGGGCGAGGAGCACGTGCTCGGCGGTCTGCGGCATGATCCCGTCGAGCGCGGAGACGACGAGGATCGCCCCGTCGAGCTGCGCGGCCCCGGTGACCATGTTCTTGACGTAGTCGGCGTGGCCGGGCATGTCGACGTGCGCGTAGTGCCGGGTGTCGGTCTCGTACTCGACGTGCGCGATGTTGATGGTGATGCCGCGCGCCGCCTCCTCCGGGGCGCGGTCGATGCGGTCGAACGGCACGAACGTGCCGGCCCCGCGCTCGGCGAGGACCTTGGTGATGGCGGCGGTCAACGTGGTCTTGCCGTGGTCGACATGACCCATCGTGCCGATGTTGAGATGCGGTTTCGTGCGGACGTAAGCGGTCTTGGACATGGCGGTACCTCGAAGCCTCTTCAGCGGTACTGAGTGATGGCCCCGGCGGCACGGAACGGCGGCCGGGACGGGGACCCCGAGGTCTTGCCGACCCTCCCCCTGCGGGGTCCGCCGGAATCTCCGGGAAGGGTCAGCTTCGGGCGCCGTCTGCGGCGGCCACGACAGTGAGAAGGGCAGCCTTCGGCACATCCGCGACTGTCGCGGATGCGGCGAGAACGAAGGCGTGCCGGAACATGAAACCGATCATCGTCGACAAGTCGGCCCGCGTCGAATGGTTTTCGGTGCCTCCGGGTTCCGGGAGGGAGCGGAAGAGAGATGCTTCACAAGGGGACGTACGAGGTGAACGGGGTCCGGGTCCCGGCCGTGTTCCGGAAGGCGCAGGCAGGGCGGTGCGCGGTGCCCGTCGGGACCCTGGGCAGGGTGTGCCGGGCGAGCTCGTTGTTCCGCTCGTTGTGACCCCCGTGAGACGTTCCGTACGACATTCCCCTACACAGGTCGGTTACCGTCGTCGAATGCTCGATGCCACCACCCGCTCTGGGGGCACCGCCACGGTCCTTCCCCGGACCTCCGCCACGGAGCTCGCCGTCGCCACCCAAGTCGCCGTTCCGGCCGTTCCCACCGTGCCGCCGGGGCGTGCCGCCCGCTGGGGCAGAGTGCTGCTCTCGCCGTGGGCCCGGTTCTCGCTGCTCGTGGCGCTGCTCCTGGGCGCGGTGTCGGCGGTGCTGCTGTTCGAGCCGCAGCGGCTGCTGGCCGACGGCTGGCCGCCGCAGCTGAGCGGTGCGGCGGCGGTGGTGATGTTCGGGGTGGCGTACGGGCTGTGCACGGTGGCCTTCGTGCCCCGGCCGATCCTCAACATCGCGGCGGGCGCCCTCTTCGGCTCCCAGCTGGGTCTGGTGTCGGCGCTCGGCGGCACGGTCCTCGGAGCCGGTATCGCCTTCGGCCTGGGCCGCATGCTCGGCCAGGACGCCCTGCGCCCCCTGCTGCGCCACCGCTGGCTGAAGTCGGCGGACGGGCAGCTCAGCCGCCACGGCTTCCGCTCGATGCTGGCGGCCCGTCTCTTCCCGGGAGTGCCCTTCTGGGCGGCCAACTACTGCGCCTCCGTCTCCCGCATGGGCTACCTCCCCTTCCTCCTCGCCACCGCCCTCGGCTCCATCCCGAACACCGCCGCCTACGTCGTCGCCGGCGCCCGCGCCTCCTCCCCCACCTCCCCCGCCTTCCTCATCGCCATGGCCTGCATCGCCCTCCCGGCCCTGATCGGCGCGACGCTCGCCTGGCGCAAACGCCACCACCTACGGGCCCGCTGAGACGGCCCCGAAGGGAACGAGCACGCCAGCCCCGAACGGGGCGGGCGCCCACCGACCGCACCCGGCAACGGACATCCCCGGCGGCCGACCTCACACCGCCTCCACCACCATCGCGTTGGTCAGCCCGCCCGCCCCGCACATGGCCTGCATCGCCGCCCCGGCCCCGATCGACACGGCGCTCGCCCGACGCCAACCCACCACCGCGCGCCCGCTGAGACGGGACCCGGCGGAGCAAGCAAGCCGACCCCGGACGGGACGGACCCCACCGCCCGCACCCGACGGACACCCCCGCCGGCCGACCTCACACCGCCTCCACCACCATCGCGTTGGCCAGGCCGCCCGCCTCGCACATGGTCTGCAGGCCGAAGCGGGCGCCGCGCTCGCGCAGGGCGTGGACCAGTGTCGTCGTCAGCCGGGCACCGCTCGCCCCGAGCGGATGCCCCAGGGCGATCGCGCCCCCGTGGACGTTGACCTTTGCCAGGTCCGCCCCGGTCTCCTGCTGCCAGGCGAGCACCACACTGGCGAACGCCTCGTTGACCTCGAAGAGGTCGATGTCGTCGAGGGTCAGCCCCGCCCGGCGGAGCACCTTCTCCGTGGCCGGTACGACGCCGGTGAGCATCAGCAGCGGGTCGGAGCCGGTCACGGCGAACGCGTGCAGCCGGGCGAGCGGGCGCAGCCCGAGCCGGGCCGCCGTCTCACCGGAGGTGATGAGGACGGCCGAGGCCCCGTCGTTGACCGGGCTGGCGTTCCCGGCGGTGACGTTCCAGTCGATCTGCGGGAACCGCTCGGCGAATCCGGGGTCGTGGTAGGCGGGCCGGAGTCCGGCGAGGATCTCGGGCGTGCTGCCGGGCCGTACGCACTCGTCGCGCGTCACCCCGTGCAGCGGAGCGACCTCGGCGTCGAAGAGGCCCGCCTCCCAGGCGGCCGCGGCCTTGCGATGGGACGACACCGCGAAGGCGTCCATCTCCGCCCGCCCGATCGACCACTTCGCGGCGATCAGCTCGGCGCTGATGCCCTGCGGCACGAGCCCCTCGGGATAGCGCGCGGCGACACCGGGCCCGAACGGGTCCGCGCCGGGCGGCACGTTGGACCACATCGGCACCCGGCTCATCGACTCCACCCCGCAGGCCACGACCATGTCGTACGCCCCGGACATCACGCCCTGGGCCGCGAAGTGCACGGCCTGCTGGGAGGAACCGCACTGCCGGTCGACCGTGGTCGCGGGCACCTCCTCCGGGAAGCCCGCCGAGAGGACGGCGTAGCGGGTCGTGTTCATGGCCTGTTCGCCGACCTGGTCGACGGTGCCCCCGATGACGTCGTCGATGAGCGCGGGGTCGATGCCCGAGCGGTCGACGAGGGCGCGCAGGGTGTGGGCGAGGAGTTCCACGGGGTGGACCTGGGCGAGGGCGCCGTTCGGCCTGCCCTTGCCGATCGGGGTGCGTACGGCTTCGACGACGACTGCGTCACGCATGGGCGGGCCTCCAGGGCTGCCGGGACGACTACCGGTGAGTAGGAAATCCAAACTCACCATAGTCCTGCGAGTTGGAAAAACAAACCCTCCCCTAGACTGGGCCCATGCCCGCCTCCGGAGACCCGCGCCCCTGTTCCATCGCCGACGCCCTGGCGATCGTCGGCGAGAAGTACTCCCTGCTGGTCCTGCGCGAGGTCTGCCTCGGCAACGGCCGCTTCGACCAACTGGTCCGCAACATCGGGGCCCCACGCGACGTCCTGGCGACCCGCCTCCGGCGACTGGTGGACGCGGGCGTCCTCGACAAGCACGCCTACAACGAGCGCCCGCAGCGCTTCGAATACCGCCCCACCCAGGCGGGCCTCGAACTGGAACCGGTCCTGATGACCCTCATGGCATGGGGCGACCGCCATCTCCGAAAAGACGACGACCGCCCCATGGTGATCCGACACAGCTGCGGCAACGCCCTCATCCCGACCGTCACCTGCACAACCTGCGGCACCGAGATCCACCACCAGGACCTCACGGCCCACCCCCAGACCCCAGGCTGGAAGATCACAGGCCCGACGGCCCCATAGGCCGCCGGCTCACACAAGCGCGCCCCGACAGGGGCGCGGGGAACTGCGCGAGCAACCACGAACGACCGCCAGCCGCCCCACCACCGCACCCCCCGAGCTAAAAGGCGCCCCTCTACTCCCCCTGCAGACGTCACTCCCCCTTGTAGACGTCCAACCGCCCACACATCCCGAACTTCCCGTACGCCGCGGGCCCCTCGGCCCGCACAACCGCATCGGCCAAGTGCGACAAGTCCCCCCGCTCCAGCCGCTCCAACTGCTCCCCGGTCCCCGCGGCAGCGGCCCACGCACCCCGCTCCCACCGCGCCCGCCACTCCGCGAGCCGAGGCCGCACGAGCGCGGCGGCGGCCCGGTGGAACGCGGCGAGCGGCTCCGGGCCGGAGGCCTCGCGCAGGGCCCGGTAGCCCTCCAGGGCGAGGTCCCGCCGGGCACGGGCGACCCGCTCCCGCTCCTCCTCCGGCGCGTCCGCCGGGATACGCGTGGCGGCGGCGTACGTCTCCGGGTCGGTCAGATACTCCGGGGGCAGCGTGAGGACGGCGTCACCCGCCTCCGGCAGCCCGCTGTTCTGCATGAGGACGGTGATCCGCAGCTCGTCCTCGTTGACCAGCCGGTGGATCGTGCCGGGGGTGAACCAGGCGACCGTCCCGGGCGCCAGCGGCGTCACCTCGTACCCGGACGTGGTCAGCGTCTGCACGGCCCCCCGCCCGCCGGTGACGACGTACGCCTCCGAACAGGTCAGATGCATATGGGGAGTTCCGCCGCAGACCCCGTCGGTCGCGGGCCAGTCGTACACGGACAGGTGCGAGACGGCGACCCCGCCCGGCAGCCCCGCGTAGCCCCGGGAGTCCTCCGAACCGTTCACCACGGGTGCGCCTCCAGGTACTTGGCGATCTCCTCCCGCTCCCAGGCGCCGTCGGCCACGACGACCCGGTAGCGGCGGGTGAGCGTGTCGCCCGGGGCCAGCGCCAGTTCGTCGAAGAAGGCCCAGGAGGGGGCGACGGCGGCGAAGGGCTCGTTACGGACGAACCAGTGCGCCGGGTGGGCGCCCCCGGCTCCCGTGTGGTCGTTCTCGGGCGCGTGCGCGAAGACGAGCGTGGCGTGGCCGTCGGTGCCGTCGTGCTCGCCCGAGTAGGCCAGCCAGGGCGCCTGCTCGCCCATCAGCCCGGGTCCCTCGGCGTCGGGCCCGATGATCCGCCCGTCCCGGAAGGCGCGCGGGCCGCGCCAGAACAGGCCCGTGTAGCCGGCCATCTCCCGCCCGGCGGTCGTCGGGCTGCCGAACAGCAGCGGCTCGTCCCGGCGGTTGGTGATCGCGCTCGTCCAGGTCAGCGCCCACGAACCCGACTCGGTGTCGACGTCGTGGATCTCGATCCGGCGCTCCTCGTCGGCCCACAGCTCCCCGGTGTACGGGTGCCAGGCCAGCCGCTCGGCGATCTCGACCCGCTCGCCGTCCGACTCGACGACGTCGAAGCCGGTGTGCGTCATCGAGCCGACCCGCTCGGGGATCGGCAGATAACCCTCGCCGTGCACATAGGAGTTGCCGCCCCACAGGTTCTGCCCCGACAGGTGCGAGGCCGTCAGCTGCAGACCTTTGTGCCAGCGGTGGTCGTTGGGCCGGAAGTCGGTGACGACGTCCCCGGCGAGCGTCCGCAGCGGGTGCAGATACGGCTTCGGCGCCTCCCAGGCCGCCTCGGGCCGGTAGACGTAGCTCACCAGCTCGACGCCGGTGGTGGGTTCGGTGACCGTGATCCGGTCGCCGTGGGCGTGGACCACGCGCAGCCCGTCGTGGAAGGTCATGCGGTGATCTCCTCACTCGTGCCGACGGAGCCCGCGTCGGCGGCGCTCCCGTCGGCGGACACCTGGGCGGTTCCGGGCGCCCACCCGGGGGCGCCTCCGTGCATGGCCGTGTAGTAGGGGTCGCCGGGCCCGATCTCCCCCCGCCGTACGGTCGCGTCGGTGAACGCGGACTTGTACAGGGCCGCGATCAGCTCCAGGCTCGTACGCCCGTCGGCGCCGCTGCTGCGCGGGCGTTCCCCGGCGCGCATGCTGGCGACCAGTTCGCGCAGCTGGGCCAGGTGGGAGCTGGGCACGTCCTCGCCGAAGTCCCGCCAGGCCGCCGCGTCCGCCTCCGGGGTGCCGGGGGCGGGGGTGATGGTCCAGTCGGCGTTGGAGTGGCCGTACAGATGGGTCAGTTCGACGGTGGCGCGTTCGCAGTCGATGCGGATGCGGCTGACCTCGTCGGGGCTGAGGACGCTGTTGACGACGGTGGCCAGCGCGCCGCTCTCGAAGCGGACGAGGGCGGTGGAGACGTCCTCGGTCTCCACGTCGTGGACGAGGCGCCCGGCCATCGCCCGGACCTCGCTCCACGGGCCGAGCAGATCGAGCAGCAGATCCATCTGGTGGATGCCGTGGCCCATGGCGGGCCCGCCGCCCTCGGTGGCCCAGCGTCCACGCCAGGGCACGGCGTAGTAAGCGGTGTCCCGGTACCAGGTGGTCTGGCAGTGGGCCACGAGCGGGCGCCCGAGGCTCCGCTCGGCGAGCAGCTTTCCGACGTGCCGTGAGGCCGAGCCGAAGCGGTGCTGGAAGACGATCGAGGCGTACGGTCCCCCGGTCTCCGCGCCCTCCTCCGCCTCGACGGCGTCGAAGTCGGCCAGCGTCGGCACCGGCGGCTTCTCGCACCACACCCAGGCGCCGGCCCGCAGCGCGGCGATCGTCTGGTCGCGGTGCAGGGTGGGCGGGGTGCAGACGCTGACCAGGTCGGGCCGCTGCTCCGCCAGCATGCGGTCGAGATCGGTGTAGCCGTGCGGGATGCCGTGTTCCGCGCAGAACTTCGCCACCGCGTCGGCATCGATGTCGACGGCGGCGACGACCTCGGTCTCGCCCTCCTCGGCGAGCCGCTCCAGCGCGGGCAGATGCGAGCCGCCGCCGATGGCGCCGATGCCGATGATCGCGGCCCGGACACGGCGGCCGGCCAGCGGGGCGGGGGGACGGTGGTCCGGAGTCGGGCTCGGGTCGTTGCTGGGTGTGGGCATGGACGTGATCAGCACTCCATCGAACGGGACATCGGACGGTGGCGGGCGCCCGGTGGCGGGGGGTTCCGGCGGAACGGCGACCCTCACCACGGCAAGCGCTTTCCCTCGCCAGCAAAGTATGTGCGGACATAGTGACTGGTCAACACCACGGATCCGGCCGTTCCACGCCTCGGAACGCCCGCGCTCCACCCGTCCCCCGCACACCCCGCGTCCGCTCCCCCACGCACCCTCCGTCCGGTCCCCCGAACACCCTCTGCCAGGTCCCGGCCCGGCCCTGCGAAACCCCTGTGCCAGCCCTGTCACCAAGGGGCGCTAGGCTGCCTCCAGCACCTGTGATCACCCGCCCCGCGGCGCGGCACGTCTTCCGTCGGCCCTCCACGATCAGCGCTTGGACCACGTAACTTCATGTCTTGGTTTGAATCCCTCATCCTCGGACTCGTCCAGGGGCTGACCGAATTCCTCCCCGTCTCCTCCAGCGCGCATCTGCGCCTGACCGCGGCCTTCTCCGGCTGGGAGGACCCGGGCGCGGCCTTCACCGCGATCACCCAGATCGGCACCGAGGCCGCCGTGCTGATCTACTTCCGCAAGGACATCGCCAACATCATCTCGGCGTGGTCCCGCTCCCTGTTCAACAAGGAGATGCGCAGCGACCACGACGCCCAGATGGGCTGGCTGGTCATCGTCGGCTCCATCCCGATCGGTGTCCTCGGCGTGACCCTCAAGGACCAGATCGAGGGCCCCTTCCGTGATCTGCGCCTCACGGCCACGATGCTGATCGTCATGGGCATCGTCCTGGGCGTGGCGGACCGTCTCGCCGCGCGCGACGAGACGGGCGGCAAGCACCGCGCCGCCAAGGAGCGCAAGAGCCTGGAACAGCTCAGCGTCAAGGACGGCCTGATCTTCGGCCTCTGCCAGGCCATGGCCCTGATCCCCGGTGTCTCCCGCTCCGGCGCCACCATCAGCGGTGGCCTCCTGATGGGCTACAAGCGCGAGGCCGCGGCCCGCTACTCCTTCCTCCTCGCCATCCCGGCCGTGATCGCCTCGGGCGGCTACGAGCTGAAGGACGCGATGGAGGGCGGCCATGTCTCCTGGGGCCCGACGATCTTCGCCACGGTCATCGCCTTCTTCGTCGGCTATGCAGTAATCGCGTGGTTTATGAAATTCATTTCCACCAAGAGCTTCATGCCGTTCGTCTGGTACCGCATCGCCCTCGGCATCCTCATCGTCGTCCTGGTCTCCATGGGCGTCCTGAGTCCGCACGCGGGCGAGTCGGCGGGCTGAGCGGACCGTTCGGGCCGAGCGGACCGTTCGGGGGCTGAGCAGGCCCCGCACGAACGGCCCGCTCCTCCCCAACTCCCGTCCGTGACCAACCACATACGGCATCCGTAGCCGACCGGTAGCGCACTGTCAGTCCCGGCGCCTACTCTTGTCGGCATGTCCCCCGATGCCCCTGCCCGTGGTTCCGTGCGGTCCGCCGCCGACTTGAACGACCAGATCCGAGCCCTGTGGCGGCACGCGGGCGGATCCCTCTCCGCACAGGAGCGGGCGGAGTACGAGCTGTTGGTCGTGGAGTGGGCCGCGGCGATACGCGAGAACATCATCGAGGCCGCGTGACTCCTCCGGGCCGCCCGGCCGCCGAGCGGCGCCTTCCACATCCCGGTCGACGCCTTCCACGCCATGCGGACCCGCCGGGAACTGCCGCCCGAGCGGCTCACCACCGTCCTGCACGACACCTGGCGGGGCTACCACCGCGCGATCGCCGGCATGGCCGCCGCGGGGAACACCGTCGTCATGGACCATGTCCTGAGCGCGGAATGGCGGCTACGGGACTGCCTCGACCTCTTCGTCCCCGAGAACGTCGTGTTCGTGGGCGTGCGCTGCGACCGGGACGAGCTCGAACGACGCGAACGGCAGCGGGGCGACCGACCGGCGGGGCTCGCGGCCCGGCAGCTGGACCAGGTGCACGCCCACGGCCTCTACGACATCGAATGCGACACCAGCCACGCGAACCCCCTCGCCTGCGCCTCCCGCATCAAGGAGTTCCTGCCCCACCGCCCGAGACCGACGGCCTTCGAGCAACTCCGGGACAAGAGGAGGGACTTGTGACTACGGGCCGGTCGAAGCCGCGCCCCTGAAAAGGGGCGCGGGGAACTGCGCGAGCGACCACGAACGCCCCGCGGCCGGCCAACGACCAAGCCCCCCACGGCGCTTCACCGCCCCCCGGAAACCCGCAACACCGCCCCCGTCGTGTACGACGCCTCCGCCGACATCAACCACGCGATCGCCGAGGCGATCTCATCCGCCCGCCCCGGCCGCCGCAGCGGCACGGACGCGGCGATCCGATCGGCCCGCTCCGGGTCCCCCATCCGCGCATGGATCTCCGTGTCGATCACCCCGGGCGCGACCGCGTTGACCCGGATGCCGTCCGGCCCCAGCTCCTTCGCCAGCCCCGTCGTCAGCGTGTCCACCGCGGCCTTGGTCGCCGCGTAGTGGACGTACTCACCGGGACTGCCCAGCGTCGCCGCCGCCGAGGACACGTTCACGATGACACCGCTCCCCGAGGCCGCCATCACCCTGGCCGCACGGCGCGCACACAGCAGCACACCCAGGAGGTTGACCTCCACCACCCGGCGCAGCACCTCCGTGTCGGTGTCCGCCAGCCGTCCGAACGGGCCTGTCACTCCCGCGTTGTTGACCAGCCCCGTCACCGGCCCGAGCCGCTCCGCCGCCGTCTCGAACAGCCGGTCCACATCGGCCTCCACCGACGTGTCGGCCCTGACGGTGACACAGCGCGCCCCGTTGGCCCGCACCCCCGTGGCGATCCACTCGGCGGCGGCCCCGTCGTTCACGTAGCCCACGACCACGTCGTGACCGTCCGCCGCGAGCCGCAGGCAGGTCGCGGCACCGATCCCCCGGCTCCCACCCGTGACCACCGTGACCGGACGTGACATACCGACCTCCCAGACAGCGCACATGACACGGACGGCGCGCGGCCACCGCCCGACGCGGCCACCGCCCGACGCGACGATCGCCCGACGCGGGCGGTGACCCGACTCGGCGATCGATCATCCTACGATCGCAGCCCGGTCGGGCAGCGCGGCGAGGGCAACCATTCCGGCCCCGGCGGCAACCGATGAGTGGCAAGCTCCTTTCACGCGAGCCCCACACACCCCACGCTTTCTCCCGGTTCTCCCGAACCGCGCAGGGAACCGAAGGAATGGAACCGAAGGACTTGAACGTGGCAGCCCGTTCCCATCGCTCCTCCGCCCGCCGGCCCCGGCGGCGCGCCGCCCTCATATCCGTCGCCGCCGTCGCGGCCGTCGGGCTCGCCGCGTCGCTCGTCATCGCCTTCGGCCCCGACCGCGGCAGCGACACCGAAGCCGCCGGGAAGGTGGGCAACGCACCCGTCGCGACCACCTCCCGGGCCACCGATCCGTCCTCCGCCGCGCCGGAACGGAAGAAGCCCTCCCCGACACCCTCGAAGTCCCCGTCCCCGTCGGCCTCGAAGTCCACCCCCTCGGCGGCCCCGACCACCGAGCCCACCCGGCCGTCGCCCGCCGTCACCCGGCAAGCCGGGTCCGCCTCGGGGCAGTTGGCGGGACGGATCCGTCCCGGGGTCGACTACGAGGGCGTCGCCACCTTCTACGACGCCGGGACGGGCGAGGGCGGCGCCTGCTCCTTCGGCCCGAGCGACGACGTGATGACGGCCGCGATGAACACCGCCGACTACGAGGTGTCCAAGGCGTGCGGGGCGTATGTGCGGGTCCGCGCGGCGGGCGGCGCCGCCGTCACCGTACGGATCACCAACGAGTGCCCGGCACCTTGCAAACCCGGCCAACTCGACCTCAGCGCCGAGGCATTCGCCAAGCTCGCCGCCCCCTCGCGCGGCCAGATCCCGATCACCTGGAGCCTGCTGAGCCCCGCCTCGGCCGACCCCCTGTCCATCCGCTACAAGACCGGGTCCAGCCAGTACTGGTGCGGCGTCCAGGTCATCGGCCACCGGAACCCCGTGGCACGGCTGGAGGTCCGCGACGGCGGCGGCTGGACCCCGCTGCCGCGCACCGAGTACAACTACTTCCTCTCCGAGCAGGGCACCGGCTGCGGCGGCGCGCTGCGGATCACCGACATCTACGGGGAGCGGCTGACCGTCGACGGGCTCGCGGTACGACCGGACGTCGCGCAGCCGACCGGGGTGCAGTTCACGGCACGCTGACCAGGGTGCCGTTCACGGCACGCTGACCGCGCCCCGCCCTCTTCCCTTCCCGGAGGGCGGGGGGTCCGAGCCGATCCGCCGGATAGCGCAAGCGCACGCGCGCGGGGCCGAGGTCCCGGCCGATGCTGAGGGTGCCCCTGCCCCCTGAGCATCCCGGGACCCCCATGCCGCTCTCACCCGTTTCCCGCCCGCGCCCCCGTCCCCATACGAGCGCCCGTACCGGCCCCCGTTCCCGCCTCGCCCTCCGCCTCCCCCTCCGGCTGTCCCTCGTCGCCCTGCTCGGCGCCTCCTGCCTCGGCGGTCTGCTCCTCGCCCCGACGGCGGGCGCCGCCGGCACGCGCTCCGACGCCGGGGGCGAGCGCGCCCTGCAACGGCAGCTCGAAGAGCTGGTCGCCACGCCCGGAGGCCCGCCGGGAGTGATCGTCCTCCTGCAACGCGACGGCGCACCCCGCGTCCTGCGTGCCGGTGTCGCCGATCTGGAGACCGGCCGCCCGATCGAGCCCACCGACCACATGCGGATCGCCAGCACGGCGAAGGCCTTCAGCGGCGCCGTGGCGCTACGGCTGGTGCAGCAGGGGTCGCTCCGCCTCGACAGCACCATCGGCCGCACCCTGCCCCAACTGCCGCGCGCCTGGCGGTCGGTCACGCTGCGGCAGCTGCTGAACCACACCAGCGGACTGCCGGACTACACCGAGGACCCGGAGTTCCTGGAACTGCTCCTGGCGGACCCGCGCCGCACCTTCGACCCCCGCCGCCTGCTGGACTTCGTCGCGGACGAACCGCTGCGCTTCCGCCCCGGCTCGCAGTACCGGTACTCCAACTCCGACAACATCGCCGTGGCGCTGATGGCGGAGGCGGTGACCGGGCGGCCGTACGAGGAACTGCTGAGCCGGCTCGTCTACCGGCCGCTCGGGCTGCGCGACACCAGCCTCCCGCTGGGCTACGAGATGCCGGAGCCGTACATGCACGGGTACGCCGTCGAGCCGCCCGCGCCGCCGGAGGACGTCAGCGAGGCGCTCAGCGCGTCCGGGGTGTGGGCCTCGGGCGGGATCGTCTCCACGCCGCGTGACATGACGCGGTTCATCCGCGGCTACGCCTCCGGACAGCTCACGTCGAGAGCGGTGCTGCGTGAGCAGCGCCGCTGGATCGAGGGGGCGTCCGAACCGGCCGGCCCCGGCCGCAACACGGCGGGCCTCGCCATCTTCCGCTACGAGACCCGCTGCGGGGTGGTGCTGGGGCACACCGGGAACTTCCCCGGCTACACCCAGCTGATCGCCGCGACCCCCGACGGCCGGAAGTCCCTCACCTTCTCCCTCACCACCCAGGTGAACCGCACCCTCAACCCCGACCTGTTGGAGAGGCTCCGCGCGATCGAGGAGAACGCGGTCTGCACCCTGCTGGGCCGCCGGCCGGGCTGACAGGGAGCGCCGGCCCGGTGCTCAGGCGCCGGTCCGGTGCTCAGGCGCGCACATGCGCGGGCATGTCGTCCGCGACGGGGTACGGCCGCTCCTCGGGCAGCAGCGCGGTGGCCGCCGCCAGGTCACCCGCCCGTACGAGGCCGTGGATCTCCCTGGCCAGCGGTGTGACGTCCTCGATGCCGACGATCCACTCGTCCGCGTACCGGGCCGCCGCCTCACCCGCCAGCCCCAGCTGCAGCGAGCGGTACGGCAACGGGGTGAACCGCAGATCCCGCTCGGGGTCCCACTGCACCCGAGCGGGCGACCGCCGCAGCTCCCGCTTCCAGTCCGCCTGGCTCTCGTACAGCTCCGGCACATAGTGCGAGAGGCAGGAGTTGCGCAGCGCCCACTCGAAGCCGTCGCGACCGATCTCGACGGCCAGGACCGTCTCCTGGCCCTCCTTCAGGCCCCAGCCGCAGCGGTACATCATCCACAGGAAGGACGGCTTGATCCAGGTCATCCGGTCCCGCTTCCACGAGGCCGGAAAACAACCGTTGCGGGCGGCCGGGACGCCGATCTCCGGGCGGTACGCCTGGTAGACGGTGACCGTGTCGGCGGTCTGGCGGGCACGGACACGGAACCTGGGCTCGGTCGCCACCGAGGGACGCTCACTCTCACTCACCGGACCAGGTTCGATCACGGCGGCCCTTCCGAGCCACTGAATATCGATCGTCCGAATCTCGATCGTCGATATCGGGCGCACACCCCTTGGCTTCGCGCGTCCCCTGCCCCAACACTGAGCCGATGACGCAGCGCGTGGAGCTCGCGACCGTGATGGACCGACTCGCCGTCGACGGCCTGATCACCGAGTACGCGGTGGCGGTGGACGACGGCGACTGGACGGCGTACCGGGACCTGTTCGCACCGGAGGGCCGCGCGGACTACCGCTCGGCCGGCGGCATCGAGGGCGACGCCGCGCAGATCGCCGAGTGGCTGGCCCGCAGCATGGAACTCTTCCCGATGAGGCAGCACCTGATCGTCAACCGCCGGGTGCGCTTCGGACAGCTGGAGCAGGACACCGGCGACACCGCCCGCGTCCAGGCGGACTACATCAACCCGATGCGCCTCTCCGGCCCCGACACCGACCCCACCACCCCCGACTTCATCAGCGGCGGCCGCTACACCTTCACTCTCCTCCGCACCCCCGACGGCTGGCGCGTGAGCACGGTCATGATCCACGAAAAATGGCGCCACACCCCCAAGCCCTGACCCCACCAGACGGGCCACGGGCCCCACAACCACCCCAGCGCCCAAACGACCCGCCCCACGCCGAGAACCCGCCATCCCCCAGCCCCCGACCGACACGCACCCACGGGCCCGCACGCACCACGCCCCGCACGCAACCCACGGCCCGCGCCCACCCACGCCCCGCACGCACCCACGCCCCGCACGCACCACGCCCCGCGCCCACCCACGCCCCGCGGCCGCCGACGGCGAGGCACCCCCACGGGAGACCCGTACTTGTCAGCCCACCCGCACGGGCGGTGCGCGGGTGGGAGAACCCGTCAAAGGCCAGCGGCAGCGAACCCGCCCTCTGTCGGAGATCGTCCCCGACGCGCACACTGGAAGGACTCACACCGGGGAGGGAGCCGCCGTATGAGAACGCCGGACCACACCACCTCCCCGTGGCGCCACCGCACCGCCGTCGCCGCGTCCGGCGCCCTCCCCGTACTCGCCTTCCCGGCCCCCTCCCTGTGGTGGTTCGCCTACGCCGCACTGGTCCCATGGCTGCTGCTGATCCGCCGCGCCCCAACGGCCCGCCGCGCCCTGTACGACGGCTGGCTCGGCGGCTTCGCCTTCATGCTGGCCATGCACCACTGGCTCCTGCCGAACCTCCATGTCTTCACCTTCGTCATAGCCGCCCTCCTGGGCGCACTGTGGGCCCCCTGGGCCTGGCTGGTGCGCCACCTCCTGGCCGGAACACCCGCACCGGCCCGGACCGCCGCCGCCCTGCTGATCGTGCCGTCGGGCTGGCTGACGATCGAACTCGTCCGCTCCTGGCAGGGCCTCGGCGGCCCCTGGGGCCTGCTGGGCTCCAGCCAGTGGCAGGTGGAGCCCACCCTGCGGCTGGCCTCCGTCGGCGGGGTCTGGCTGCTCAGCTTCCTGGTCGTGGCCGTCAACGTCGCGATCACCGTACTGATCGCGGTACGCCGCTCCCGGGCACCGGCGCTGGCCGGTCTCGTCACCGCCGCCCTCGCGACCTCGGCGGTGTGGCTGTGGGCGCCGCGCCCCGACGTCAAGGGCGAGGTACGGGTCGCCGTCGTCCAGCCGGGCGTCACCGACGGCCCCGACAACCGGTTCGCCCGCGAGGAGGCGCTCACCCGGCGGCTGGCCGGGCAGGACCTGGACCTGATCGTGTGGGGCGAGAGCAGCGTCGGCTACGACCTCGCCGACCGCCCCGACCTCTCCGACCGGATCGCCGCGCTGGCCCGGGAGACGGACACGAACATCCTGGTGAACGTGGACGCCCGCCGCTCCGACCGCCCCGGCATCTACAAGAGTTCCGTCCTCGTCGGCCCGGACGGCCCGACCGGCGACCGCTACGACAAGATGCGCCTCGTCCCGTTCGGCGAGTACATCCCGATGCGCTCCCTGCTCGGCTGGGCCACCTCGGTCGGCGAGGCGGCCGGCGAGGACCGCAGACGCGGCACCGAGCAGGTGGTGCTCGACTCCGGGAAGGGTCTGCGGATCGGCCCGATGGTCTGCTTCGAGTCCGCGTTCCCGGACATGAGCCGCCATCTCGCCCGGGACGGCGCCGAGTTGCTGCTCGCGCAGTCGGCGACGTCGACGTTCCAGCAGAGCTGGGCGCCCGAGCAGCACGCCTCGCTGGCCGCGCTGCGGGCCGCCGAGACCGGCCGTCCGATGGTGCACGCGACGCTCACCGGTGTCTCGGCCGTGTACGGCCCGGACGGCGAACGCGTCGGCCCCCGGCTCGGCACGGACGAGAACACGACGGCGGTGTACGAGGTGCCGCTGGCGAGCGGGACGACGGCGTACGTCCGCTTCGGGGACTGGCCGGTGCACGCGGCGCTGCTGATGCTGCTGACGTGGGGTGCCTTCGAGGGCGTACGGGCCGTGCGACGGCGTACGGGCCCTCCCGCCGCGGACACTCAGGCGGCGGACCGTTCCTCCACCGCCCGGACCACCCGCTCGCACAGTTCGTGAGTCGCCAGCGCGTCCCGCGCGTCGGGCACCTTGCCCGCGCGCACGGCGTCGAGGAAGGCCAGGACGGCCTGTTCGATTCCGCGCTGCCGGGCCACCGGCACCCAGTCGCCGCGCCGCCTCAGGGACGGCTGCCCCTTGTGGTCGACGACCTCCGCGAGGTTCACGACCTGCCGCTTGGTGTCCTGCCCCGAGACCTCCAGGATCTCCTCGGCCGAGCCGCTGAGCCGGTTCATGACACCGAGCGCGGTGAACCCGTCGCCGGACAGCTGGAGCACGACGTGGTGCAGCAGCCCGTCCTCGGTCCGGGCGCGCACGGTGACGTCCTCGATCTCGCCCGGCACCAGGAACCGCAGGGTGTCGACGACATGGATGAAGTCGTCCAGGATCATCGTGCGCGGCAGTTCGGGCAGGCCGATGCGGTTCTTCTGCATGAGGATCAGCTCGCGCGGATGGTCGGCGCACTGCGCGTACCCGGGCGCGTACCGCCGGTTGAAGCCCACCGCGAGCCCCACGTTCCGCTCCTCCGCGAGCCGTACGAGCCGTTCCGAGTCGGCGAGTTCGTACGCGAGCGGCTTGTCGACGTACGTCGGTACGCCCGCCTCCAGCAGCCGCGCGACGATCTCGGGGTGGGCCCCGGTCGGCGCGTGCACGAAGGCCGCGTCGAGGTCCTCGGCGAGCAGCGCGTCGAGGTCGGCGTGCCGCTGCCCGGGCGGGAGGTGGAGGGCGTCGGCGACGCGGGCGAGGGTGGCGGGTGTCCGCGTCTGGAGATGGAGTTCGAGCCCCGGCCTGGTGGCGAGCACCGGCAGATACGCCTTCTGCGCGATGTCGCCGAGCCCGATGCAGCCGACCTTCACAGGGGTCTCCCGTCCACGGTGGTCCACGGTGTGCCGTCGTAGTGCCGTTCGAAATGCCTCGTCGGCAGCATACGGCGGCTGCGAGGATGGCCGGCATGACCACCGACGTGCCCGCCCGACGCACCGAACCCTCCGCCACCGCCGACGAACGCACCATGCTCGAAGGCTGGCTCGGCTACCACCGCGAGACGCTCGCGCTCAAGTGCGCGGGCCTGGACGACGCCCGGTTGCGGACGGCGTCGGTGCCGCCCTCGGAGCTGTCCCTGCTCGGGCTCGTCCGGCACATGGCCGAGGTGGAGCGCATCTGGTTCCGCAAGGTGCTGGCGGACGACGACCAGGGGCCGATCTACTTCAGCGAGGCGGACCCGGACGGGGAGTTCCACCTGAGCGAGGCGGACACCTGGGAGGAGGCGTACGGCACCTGGCAGACGGAGATCGCGGTGGCCCGGCGGAACGCCGAGGGGTTCGCCCTGGACGACGTCGCCAAGGCCGAGCACCGGGGGTCGGGCGAGACACCGAGCCTGCGGTGGATCTACACCCACATGATCGAGGAGTACGCGCGGCACAACGGCCACGCCGACCTGATCCGGGAGCGGATCGACGGGGCCACGGGGGACTGAACGGGTCGGACGGATCAGACGGGTCGGACGGGTCGGACGGGTCGGACGGGTACCGAGCGAGGGCGGAGCGGGGGCGCGCGGCGTCGCAGACGGTCCCGGGCGTCACCCGTGTGGGGGCATCTCCGCCCGCTCCCTCCCCAAAGCGGCCCGGACACAGCAGAGTTGCGCGGGTGCATCGACCGACCACCACCGCAACGCTCCTGGTCACCGTGGCCGTCTCGGCCCTCACCGGCTGCGTGACCGCGCAACACCCGCCCCCGCCGGAGGCGTCCCCCGTGCCGTCCCGGCCGTCCGAGCCCCGCCCGGACGGCACCACCCGGACCCAGATCGTGGAGGCCCCGGCCCGCGAGGCCCTAAGGCTGATCGGCCCGCCCCGGGGATCCGCCGCACGCGCGTCCGCGAAGCCGGGACCCGCCGCACCGACGACCTCCGCCGCCCCCGCGCCCACCCCCACACCCACCACGCCCCCACCACCGCCGCCCCGGAACGAGCGCCGGCAACCCCCCGAGCGACACGGCCCACCCCCCGTCTCCCGGCCCGACATCGAGATCCCGCCCCTCCCCAAGTCCGTCCCGCCGCCACCCCCGAAGAACGCCGACGTCTGCGCCCTCGGCCACCGCTACGGCGGCTGGGGCAAAGACACCCCACAGGCCGCCATCTGCAAGGACGTCTACGGCCGTTGAACCACCCGGCGCCCCGGCCGTGGGCGCCCGCTGCCGCCAGGTCGTGTCCGCAAAGTCCCGTCGTCCGCCCGGAGGGCGGGAGAGGACGTGCATGGCGTCGCCCGGCAGGCGGGACTCTGCGGACACGACCTAGGGCCGCTGCCGCGGCGGCCCCGGCGTCTCCCCTCCGGCGGGGCCCGTCTCGTCGAGCCGGGCCTCCAGGCGGGCCAGGGCCACGCGGACGCCGTCGCCGTGGACGTCGGCGCCCAGTGCGGCCAGCGCGCCCCGGGCCAGCCGCAGATGGCTGCGGGCCGCTTCGTGGCGGCCCAGCTTGGCGTAGTCGGCGGCGAGGTTGAGGTGGAGCGAGGGATAGAAGGCCCGCACCGCGAGTCCGTCGTCCTGGTCCGTGGGACGCGGAGCGGAGGGCCGGGTGGGCCGGTCCGCCTCCACCCAGCCCTCGGGCAGGTCCCCGGACCAGCGGTCGGACAGGTCTCCGGACCGGATGGGCTGGTCCGCCGCCCGGCCCTCCGACGGGTCCCCGGACCGGCGGTCGGACAACTCGTCGGCCGCCGACAACGCCCTGAGGTCCCAGGCCAGTTCGCTGTCCGGGTCGTCCTGGGTGTCGGCCAGATAGTGCGCCAGCGTGCAGCGATGGAGCGGGGCGCCGTCGTCACCGATCTCCGCCCACAGCTTCCGGAGCCGGTCCCGGGCCTCCTCGCGGTCACCGCCGTGGTGCAGCATGACCGCCTGCCCGATCCGGGTCATCACGGCGTCCGGTGCCACCTGCTCCTGTCGCTCCACCACCGCGTCCTCCGCACTCGTCGCCCCCTGTCCCGCCTGTCCCTCCCGACGCTAACGGCAGGCACCGGCAATCCCGGTCAGGCCGCTCCGTACGGCCCCCGGGGCGCTCCGGCGGCCGTACGACGGCCGGTGGCCACCATGCGGTGGCCGGAGGGGACGGCCGGCAGCGGGCGACGACGGACGCGGGTCAGCCGAGGTCGGGGATCGTCCAGTCGATCGCCTCGTGGCCCTGGCGGGCGACGGCCTCGTTGATCTGCGTGAACGGCCGCGAACCGAAGAACTTCTTGGCCGACAGCGGCGAGGGGTGCGCGCCCTTCACCACCACATGGCGCTCCTCGTCGATCAGCGGGAGCTTCTTCTGCGCGTAGTTGCCCCACAGCACGAAGACGGCCGGGTCGGGCCGGTCGGCGACCGCGCGGATCACGGCGTCGGTGAACTTCTCCCAGCCCTTGCCCTTGTGCGAGTTGGCCTCGCCGGAGCGGACCGTGAGCACCGCGTTGAGCAGCAGCACGCCCTGCTGGGCCCAGGGCAGCAGATAGCCGTTGTCCGGGATCGGGGTGCCCAGTTCGGCCTGCATCTCCTTGTAGATGTTCCGCAGGGAGGGCGGGGTCTTCACCCCGGGTTGCACGGAGAAGCACAGGCCGTGCCCCTGGCCCTCGCCGTGGTACGGGTCCTGGCCGAGGACGAGGACCTTGACGCTCTCGTACGGGGTGGCGTCCAGCGCGGCGAAGACCTGCTCACGGGGAGGGTAGACGGGACCCTTGGCACGCTCCTCCTCCACGAACTCGGTGAGTTCCTTGAAGTAGGGCTGCTGAAGCTCGTCCCCCAGGACCCCGCGCCAGGACTCGGGCAGCATGGCGATGTCGGTCACGTCAACTTCCTCCGGTGTGCGCTCACTTCACGACCGCGGAGCACGCGGCCATGGGCAGTCGCGCAGAGCGCGACCGCCTTCAGAGCACAGAACCTACAGCCGCCCACTGACAACGGGGCCGGGCCCCCGTGATTACCAGGCCCGGGGCCCCGGAACCACCAGCGCCGGACCCGGAACTACCAGCTGGTCTTCCAGGAGAGCTGCCACATGCTCATCATGGTCGCGGGGTCGATGACGTTCTCCAGGCCGGCGATCTCCTCGTTCGCGGCCGTGTACGCCTTGCCCTGCCACAGCGGGATCAGCCGGGCGTCGTCCACGAGGATCTGCTGGGCCTCCTCGAACTCCTCGGTCACCGCGCCGCGGTCGCTCTCGGCGCGCGACTCGGGGAGCAGCTTCTCCGTGATCTCGGGGCTCTTGTACGGCGTGCCGAGCGCGTTCTGCTCGCCCACGAACGGGGCGATGAAGTTGTCGGCGTCGTTGAAGTCGGGGTTCCAGCCACGCCCGAAGATCGGGTACTCGCCGTTCTGGTAGCCCTCGGAGTAGGTCTTCCAGGGGCGGCTCTTCAGCGTGACCTCGAACAGTCCCGACGCCTCCAGCTGGCGCTTCAGCTCCTCGAAGGCCGGCTTGGTCTGCGAGCCGTAGCGGTCCGAGGTGTACCAGAGCGTGAGAGGAACCGTTTCGGTGATGCCCGCCTCGGTGAGGATGGACTTCGCCTTGGTCGCGCTGGGGTTGCCGTAGTCGTCGAAGAAGCCCGTCGTGTGGCCGACCAGACCCCTGGGGATCATGGAGTACAGCGGCTCGACGGTGTCCTTGTAGATGTTGTGCGCGAGCGCCGGCCGGTCGAGGACCTGGGCGACCGCCTTGCGGACGGCGGGGTTCTTGGCCCAGGGGTCCTTGGGGTTGAACACCAGGTAGCTGATCTCGGTGGTGGGGTTCTCCACGATCTGGAGCCCCTCCTCGTCGTGGTTAGCCTGGATGTCCACGATGTCCGAGGCGCCGAGACCCCGGTAGATGACCGAGATGTCCTTGTCCTTGAGGGCCTTGACCATCTCGTCCGACTGCTGGAAGTACTGGATGGTGACGGCGGAGTTCTTGAGGTCCGCGATGCCCTGGTAGTTGTCGTTGCGGACCAGCTCGGCCTTCTTGCCGTCGTCGTAGGAGGCGAGGTTGTAGGGCCCGGAGCCGGCGATGTCCCCGCCCTCGCGGAGCTTGTCCGCCGGGTACTCCTCGGGGTCCACGATCGACATCGCGGGCGTGGTGAGCACCAGGGGGAAGGTCGCGTCGGGCTGGCTGAGGTGGAAGACGACCTCGCGGTCGCCCTTGATCTGCACCCGGGACAGGGTGGTGAGCAGACCCGCGGGGCCGCCGTTGACGTTGATCTTCTTGATCCGGTCGAACGAGTACTTGACGGCCTTCGCGTCCAGCGTGTGCCCGTTGGAGAACTTCAGGCCCTCGCGCAGGGTGCAGCTGTACACCGTGCTGGAGCTGTCCGTGAACTCGCAGCTCTCGGCGGCGTCCGGCTCGGGATCGGTCCCGCCGGGCGAGTACCCCAGCAGGGGCTGGAACACGTTGCGCATCAGCTCCCAGGAGCTGTCCCAGGCCGCGGCCGGGTCCAGGGTGCTGGGCGCACTGGTGGTCCCCACCACGATGGGGTCCGCGTCGTCGGAGGCGTCCGAGGAGAACACACCACATCCGGTCACCATGGATATGGACGCGATCACCGCGAGTGGCGGCAAGTATCGGTTCCGGTTGAACACGTGCATGCTCCTCGAAATGCCGTACCAAGAGTGGGCGAACGATACCGCAGGCCCCTGCGGCCGCAGGCGCCCGGCTGGAAGTGCCCTTGATCAGTCCGCTTGTGACGGCGTTGTCGAGTCCCGGTGAGGGATGCGGACGGGCGCCGGAGATGTCCGGTGAAGAGAACACCGGCGCCCGCCGTACTCTGTCAGCCCACCCCGGCGTTGAGGAAGATGCCGCCGTCGACCACGAGGGTCTGACCGGTGATCCAGTCGGACTGCTCGGAGGTGAGGAAGGCGGCGGCGCCCCCGATGTCGGAGGGCACACCGAGCCGGGCGAGCGGATACGCCGCCGCGGCCTCGGCCTCCCGGCCCTCGTACAGGGCCTTGGCGAACTGGGTCTTCACCACGGCGGGCGCGATCGTGTTGGCCCGCACCTTCGGCGCGTACTCGTGCGCCAGCTGCAGGGTCAGATTGATCATGGCGGCCTTGCTGATGCCGTACGCGCCGATGAACGGCGACGCGGAGACACCGGCGACGGAGGCGATGTTGACGATCGCGCCGCCGTTGTCCTTCTGCCAGGCGTGCCAGGTCTTCTGGGCGAAGCCGAGGGCCGAGATCACATTGGTCTCGAACACCTTGCGGGCCACGTTCAGGTCGAGGTCGGAGATCGGGCCGAACACCGGGTTGGTCCCGGCGTTGTTGACCAGGAAGTCGACGCGGCCGAAGGCCTCCATCGTGCGCTCGACGGCCTGGGCCTGGTGGGCCTCGTCGTGGGCCTTGCCCGCGACACCGATGACACGGTCGGCGCCGAGCTGCTCGACGGCCTCCTTGAGCGTGTCCTCGTTGCGGCCCGTGATGCACACCCGGTCGCCGCGCGCGACGAGGGCCGCGGCGATGCCGTGGCCGATGCCGCGGCTGGCGCCGGTGATGAGGGCGACCTTGCCCGAAAGCTCGGGGAGTTCCACCGAAGTCATGTTTCCCGATTCCCTAGTTGAGCGGTCCGCCGGCGACGTACAGCACCTGGCCGGAGACGAATCCGGCGTCCTCGCCGGTGAAGTACGCGATCGCCCCGGCGATGTCCTCGGGCCGGCCCACGCGCTGCACGGGGATCTGGGTGGCCGCGGCCGCCTGGAACTCCTCGAAGCCCATGCCGACGCGGGCGGCGGTGGCGGCCGTCATGTCGGTGACGATGAAGCCGGGCGCGACGGCGTTGGCGGTGACGCCGAACTTGCCGAGTTCGATGGCGAGGGTCTTGGTGAAGCCCTGCAGACCGGCCTTGGCGGCGGAGTAGTTGGCCTGGCCGCGGTTGCCCAGCGCGGACGACGAGGACAGGTTGACGATCCGGCCGAACTTCGCCTCGACCATGTACTTCTGGACGGCCTTGGCCATCAGGAAGGCGCCGCGCAGATGCACGTTCATGACCGTGTCCCAGTCGGAGGCGCCCATCTTGAACAGCAGGTTGTCGCGGAGCACGCCCGCGTTGTTCACCAGGATCGTCGGGGCGCCCAGTTCCTCGGCGATCCGGGTGACGGCGGCCTCGACCTGTGCCTCGTCGGAGACGTCGCAGCCGACCGCGAGCGCCCTGCCGCCGGCGGCGGTGATCTTCTCCACGGTGTCCTTGCACGCGGCCTCGTCGAGGTCGATCACCGCGACGGCCCGCCCCTCGGCGGCCAGGCGTACGGCGGTCGCGGCGCCGATGCCGCGCGCGCCACCCGTGACCACGGCAACACGCTGCTCAGTGGTGGACATTGCTGGTTCTCCTCGCCCTTGGATGCGGCTCCTGCGGCGCCACCCAGCTGGTGAGCGACCGCTTAGTACCTTCAGCACACGTGACGCTAGAAGTCCTGGCACCCGGTGTCAACGCTCCACCAGGTGCGATCCCCTGTGTGATCCCTTACGTCGGTGGCTCACTTCACCAGCAGGGCGAGCAGCCGCTCGGCCTCCGCCGCCGGATCCGCGGTGAGCCCAGTGTGCACGGGTCCCGCCTGGACGACCGTGGAACGGGGCGCGACAAGCCACCGGAACCGCCGTCCGGCGTCGTCCCGGGCGGCCTGCCCGGCGGCCTCTCCCCCGGCGCACACACCCTCCACGGCGCGCAGCGCGGCGCGTACGCCGTCCACGTCCGCCCCGGGGTCCAGCACGAGCAGCTTGGCCTCGTCGAGGTGGGTGCGGGCCGCCACGAGCGCCCGGGAGCGGCTGTAGACGAGCACGCCGGCGTTGAAGCACTCCCCGCGCTCGATCCGGGGCACGACCCGCAGCAGCGCGTACTCGTAGACGTCCTGTCCGGAGGCCCCGGTCCCCAGGAAACGGCCGCTCACTTGATCCCCTCGCTGTGATCGATCCCCTCGACGCGTTCGATCCCGACGCGTTCGATCCCGACGCGTTCGATCCCCTCGATGCGTTCGTGAATCCCGTGGGCCCGTGCGAGCAGCGGCTCCGCGTACGCCCGCCGCAGCGCGTCCGGTGTCGCGAAGCCGGGCTCGTCCGCCAGCCAGACGTCCGGGATCTCGGCGGTCACCTCGGCGAGCAGCTCCTCGGTGACCAGCGGGGCGAGATCGGCGGCGGCCGCGGCGACATCGGGGCGGAAGCGGGCGAGGGCGTGGTCGGCGGCGTCGTACGGCTTGGCGGCTGAGGCGCGGGCGCCGGGCCAGTGGTGGTGCCAGATCATGGTGGCGCCGTGGTCGATGAGCCACAGCTCGCCGTGCCACATCAACAGGTTGGGGTTGCGCCAGGAGCGGTCGACGTTGTTGATCAGCGCGTCGAACCAGACGATCCGGCCGGCCTCCTCGGGGCTCACCTCGAAGGCGAGCGGATCGAAGCCGAGGGCCCGGGTCAGGAAATCCATGCCCAGGTTGGTGCCGCCGCTGGACTTGATCAGCTCCTGCACCTGCTCGTCGGGTTCGCCCAGCCCGAGCACGGGGTCGAGGTCGACGGTGACGAGAGAGGGCACCCGCAGTCCGAGCCGCCGGGCCAGCTCCCCGCAGACGACCTCCGCGACAAGCGTCTTGCGGCCCTGCCCGGCGCCGCTGAACTTCAGGACGTACGTGCCGCGGTCGTCCGCCTCGACGAGACCGGGCAGCGAGCCACCTTCCCGCAACGGCGCGATGTACCGGGTCGCGCTGACTTCCTTGAGCATCGCCCCAGGTTACCGGCGTGCCGGACGCCCCCGGAGGCGCCCCGTCCGCGGGCGCCGCGAACCGACAGCTTTCAGACAGCTGCTTTTGACGCAGCCGTGATCCCGGACAGGCCAAGATGTGCACCCTGTCTGAACGTTCAAGCACAGGCCCGCCGTATCCATGGGCGAAAGTGCAAAGCCATCTCGGAAGGAACCGACAGCATGACCAGCGAAACGATCAAACCCTCCTCGATTCCGGGCCGTCGCACCGTCATGGCGGCGGCCGGCGTGGCGGGGCTCGCCGTCGCGCTGACCGCGTGCGGGTCGGACGACGACTCCTCGACCTCGGTCTCGTCCGGCGCCGGCGGTGACACGAGCGGCGACGCCACCGCCGAGGCGAGCAGCGGAACCACGGGCGGCGACAGCGCGGGCGGCACGGAGATCGCCAAGACCTCCGACATCCCCGAGGGCGGCGGCAAGATCTTCGAGAGCGAGGGCGTGGTCGTCACCCAGCCGGAGGCGGGCACCTTCAAGGCCTTCTCCTCCGCCTGCACCCACCAGGGCTGCGCGGTGAAGACGATCGCCGACGGTGTGATCAACTGCCCCTGTCACAACAGCAACTTCTCGATCGCCGACGGCAGCGTGAAGAGCGGCCCGGCGACGAAGGCCCTGCCGGCCAAGGAGGTCAGCGTGTCGGGCGAGTCGATCATGCTGGCCTGACGTCCGCCGGGTTCTCCCAGCATCCCGCCACCTCCTCCGTGGTCGCGACCGTGGCGACCAACGCGAGGGTGTGGCGGATCATCGCGGGGGTGTAGTCGGCAGGCACCCCCGCGATGGCGTCCCCGGGCACGACGACGGTGTAGCCGAGGTTCACCGCGTCGAACACCGCGTTCGGCACGGCCACATTGGCCGAGACACCGGTGACGACCAGCGTGCGGCACCCCAGATTGCGCAGCAGCGCGTCCACGTCGGTGCCCGCGAGCGGCGACAGCCCGTGCAGCCGCCGTACGACCAGATCCTCGTCGGCGACCTCAATGGGCGGCGCGACCCGTACGGCCGCGGTGCCGGTCAACTGCCGTACGGGCAGCCGTTCGGCGGCACGGAACAGCCGGGCGTTGTGATTGGCGCCCCGCCCGTCGGGCCGTCGTTCGGCGACGGCGTGCAGGACCTGCACCCCGCGCGCGTGGGCCGCCGCGACGAGCCGGGCCACGTTGTCGAGCACCCCCGACGACCGTGCCGCGTGGGCGAGTTCGGGCAGCGCGCTCTCCGGTCCGACGACACCGCGCTGGCACTCGACGGTGAGCAGGACGGTCGTGGCGGGATCGAGCAGCCCGCTCACCTCCCGGCGCCGCTTCGGCTCACTCGCGTCGGACGGCATGACGGTCCCCTTGTCGCAGGCGATCGGGCGGGCGAGCGTAACGCCCCTTGCACGGGGACGGAAGACAGCCGATGCTCATCTGACGCCACGTCAGCGAAGGGGATCGGGATGACCGTCACGCAGCGCCGGGGCCGGAGAATCATGATGGAGCCCGCCGAACTGGACGAGTTCCTCGGCACACAGCGCACCTGCAGGGTGGCGACGGTGTCGTCCGACGGAGCCCCGCACATCAGCCCGCTCTGGTTCCTCTGGGACGGCACCTCGCTCTGGCTCTACTCGATCACCCGCAGCCGACGCTGGTCCGCGCTGCGCCGCGATCCGCGGGTCGCCGTCGTGGTCGACGCGGGCGAGGAGTACGGCGAGCTGCGAGGCGTCGAGCTGTCCGGCGCCGTCGAGTTCGTCGGCGAGGCTCCGCGCACGGGCGAGCCGGTGCCCGAACTCGTCGCGGTGGAGCGGCTGTTCGCCCGCAAGAACTTCGGCATCGACGAGATGCCGCACGACGGCAGGCACGCCTGGCTGCGGCTCACCCCGGACGCCATCGCCTCCTGGGACTTCCGCAAGCTGGGCTAGCCACGCCCCGGCCCGCGAGGCCGCGAGGACCGTGAGGGCTCAACCCGCCCCGCACGCCTCGCCCGCCGCCCGCAGCGCCCCGACGGCCGCCCTGATCGACGGCCGCCGGTCGGCGTCCGCGCGCCAGACCGCGTAGACGCTGCGCTGGACCCGGTGGCGCACCGGCACGGTCCGTACCCCGGCCGGCATCGGGTCGCGGCCCAGCCGGGGCGCGATGCAGACGCCCAACCCGGCGGCGACAAGGGCGAGTTGGGTGTGGTGCTCACCGGCGCGGTGGGCGATCCGGGGTTCGATGCCATGGGCGCGCAGCGTGTAGAGCAGCCATTCGTGGCAGAACTCGCCCTCCAGCCAGGCGACCCATGATTCCTCCGCCAGCTCCCGCAGGTCGATCTCGTCCCGCCCGGCGAGCGGATGGTCCTCGGGCAGCGCCACCTCCACCGGGTCGTCGAGGATCGCGGCGCGGGCGAGCCCCTCGGGCACGGGCAGCGGCTTGTTGTACCAGTCGAGGACGACGGCCAGGTCGGTGTCGCCCCGGATCACCGCGTTGACGGCGAGTTCGGGTTCCAGTTCCCGTGAGCGGACGCGCAGCGCCGGGTGGTCGTCGCGCAGCGCGCGGAAGACGGCGGGAAACAGCCCCCGGACGGCCGTCGGGAACGCGGCCAGCCGCAGTTCGCCGACGACCTGCCCCCGCTGCGCCTCCAGATCCGACTGTGCCAGCTCGACCTGCGACAGGATGCGCCCGGCGTGGTCGGCGAGCAGCCGGCCCGCGTCGGTGAGGCGCACGCCCCGCCCGTTCTTGGCGAGGAGCCGCTGCCCCACCTCCCGCTCCAGCTTGGCCATCTGCTGTGAGACGGCCGAGGTGGTCACATGCAGCCCTTCGGCGGCCCCGCTGACCGAGCCGTGCCGGGCGAGGGCGTCGAGGGTGCGGAGGCGCTCCAGATTCAACATATAAGCGATGCTACGAGATTCAGATCATTAATTCTCGCTTGTGCTAAGAGATCCGTCGCGGCCATCGTGGTCGCCATGACCACCGCCGCGCCCACCCGAACATCTGCCGCCGTCTCCGGCCGCCCCCGCCGTGCCACCGTCGACTGGCGGCTGCGGTTCGGCTTCCTCTCCCTCGTCTGGGGGTTCAGCTTCCTCCTGATCAAGGTGGGCACGCAGGCGTACGCGCCCTTCCAGGTCACCTTCGGCCGGCTGCTGTTCGGCACGCTGGTCCTCGCGGCGGCGATGGCGGTGAAGCGGCAGCGCCTGCCGCGCGGCGCCCGCACCTGGGGTCATCTCACGGTGGCGGCCTTCCTCCTCAACGCGCTGCCGTTCTCCCTGTTCGCCTACGCGGAGCTGACCATCCCGTCCACGCTGGCGGGCATCTGCAACGCGACCTCGCCCCTGTGGGGCATGGCCCTCTCCCTGGTCGCGCTCTCGGAGGACCGTCCCACCCGGGTGCGGGTCGCCGGCCTCGGCCTCGGCTTCCTCGGTGTGCTGACGGTGCTCGGCGCCTGGCAGGGCTTCCACGGCCTGGACGCCACGGGCACCGCGCTGGCCCTGCTGGCCTCCCTCAGCTATCCGATCGGCTGGATATACGTCCGCCGCACCCTGGCCGGCACCCCGCACTCCCACCTCTCCCTCACCGGCGCCCAGCTCCTGCTGGCCACCGCCCAACTGGCCTTCGTCACCCCGCTGTTCACGACCCTGCCGAGCAGCTTCCCGGTCCTGCCCCTGCTGGCGGTGATCGCGCTGGGCACCCTCGGGACGGGTGTCGCGATGCTCCTGCAGTACGGCCTGGTCTCCGAGGTCGGCCCCACGACCGCCCAGATGGTCACCTACTTCATCCCTGTCATCGCGACGGCCGCCGGTGTCGCCCTCCTCGGCGAGCCCCTGGCCTGGACGACCCCGGTCGGCGCGGCGATCGTCCTGGCGGGCGCGGCCCTGACCCAGGCCAGGCCGCGCGCCTGAACCGTCGGGGCACGCTCAGACGTACCCGCCGCCCACCGACGCTCCGCCCGCCCCCGGTCCGACCGCCGAGGCCACCGCGTCCGCCACCCTCCCGATCTCCTCCTCGGTGAGGGTGGAGACCGTGATCCGGATCCCCTGCGGGGCGTTCATCCGGAAGCGCGCGCCGGGCGCGACGGCCCAGCCGGCGTGCAGCAGCCGCGCGACCGCGCCGGTCTCGTCGGGGACCCGGATCCACACGTTCATCCCGCTGACGCCGTGCGCCTCGACCCCGCGCCGGGCCAGCGCGCCGATCAGCGCCTCCCGCCGCCGCCCGTACGCCGCCGCCACGGCCGGCGCGTCCACCGCACCGCCGGTCCACAGCCGTACGACGGCCCGCTGCACCAGCCGGCTCACCCAGCCCGGCCCCAGCCGCTGCCGCCCCCGCACCCGGTCGACGGTGACGGCGTCCCCGGTGAGCACCGCGAGCCGCAGGTCGGGGCCGTAGGCCTTGGCGACCGACCGTACGAAGGCCCAGCTGTGGGTGGTCCCGGCCAGCGGATGCAGGGGCTGGTCGACGATGCGGTAGCCGTGGTCGTCCTCGACGAGCAGGGTCTCGGGGTGCTCCCTCAGCACCGACCGCAGGGCACGCGCGCGTGCGGCGCCCACGGCCGCGCCGGTCGGGTTCTGCGCCCGGTCGGTGACGATCAGGGCGCGCGCCCCGGCCGTCAGCGCCTTGCGTACGTCGTCGGGGAGCGGCCCCTCGTCGTCGACGCCGACCGGGACGACGCGCAGCCCGAGCGCCGGGGCGAGGTCGAGGACGCTCCCCCACCCGGGGTCCTCGACGGCGACGGCGTCCCCGGGTCTGAGGTGGACGGCCAGGACCCGTTCGATGGCGTCGAGCGATCCGGAGGTGACGGCGACCGGCCCGTCCGGCACCCCGTCGGCGTCCAGCTCGGCCCGCGCGATCCGCGCCAACTCGGGTTCCACGGCCCCCGATCCGTAGAGCACCGGCTCCCGGTCGGTCTGCTCGGCTGCGCCCGCGAACGCCTCCGCCACACGGGGCAGCAAGGCGGTGTCGGGATTGCCGTCGGCGAGGTCCCGAACTCCTTCCGGCACCTCGACCCGGATGTACTCGCGCCCGGTCGTCGCGGGCCTGGACCGCACGCGGCTCCCCCGCCGCCCGGCCGTCTCGATGACCCCGCGCTCGCGCAGTGTGCGATAGGCGGCCGCGACGGTGTTCGGATTCACTCCGAGACGCTCCGCCAACTCCCGCATGGGCGGCAGCAGTTGACCGGGCTCCAGCTCGCCCGCCCCTACCGCCTGCTCGACGCTCGCCGCGATCTCGGCTGCGCGCCGCCCAGTGATCATGTATTCTCCTAGCACAAACGAGATTATGCACTAGTGCAATGGAGAACGCAATGACGGGGCCCCAGCAGTCGACGACAGCGCGGCAGACGACACCACCGCACACGACACCACCGCCCGCCGCCTACACCCCCACCGACCGCACCGTCCCCACCCGGGGCGCGCAGAAGGCCTCGTACGACAGGGAACTGGTGCACGCGATACTCGACGAGGGATACGTCTGCCATCTCGGCTTCGTCCGCGACGGCGCCCCGGTGGTGCTGCCCACGCTGTACGGCCGGGTCGGCGAGACGCTCTATGTGCACGGCTCGACGGGCTCGCGCCCCCTGCGGATGACAGGCCAGGCCGACCCGGGTCTCCCGGTCTGCCTGACGGTCACGCACGTGGACGCGCTGATCCTGGCCCGCTCCGCCTTCCACCACTCGATCAACTACCGCTCGGTGGTGGTGCACGGCACGGCTTACGAGGTCACCGACCCGGAGGAGCGGCGGATCGCCCTGGACGCCCTGGTCGACCATGTCGTACCGGGCCGCTCACGGGACTCCCGGCCCGCCAACGGCAAGGAGTTCGCGGCCACCGCCGTGATCCGCCTCGACCTGGACGAGGTCTCCGCCAAGACCCGCACCGGCGGCGTCAACGACGAGCCCGACGACCTCACCCTCCCCCACTGGGCCGGCGTCGTCCCCCTCCGCAAGGGCTACGACACCCCCGTCCCGGACCCCGCCCTCGCCCCGAACACCGAACTCCCGGACTACCTAAGGACGCTGTAGGTCAAAGGGACCGAGGGCCCGCGCCCTGCAAGGGGCGCGGGGAACTGCGCGAGCAACCACACTCAACCCGCGGCCCGAAACGCACCCGACCCCGACGGCGTCACCGCCCCCGCCCCACCGACAGCTCGGGCTCGACCTCTTCCCCACCGGACGCCACCTTCCGAGACGCCCCTCCCCGCGGAGCGGACCGCTGCGCGACGAACGCCCCGCCCAGCACCACCACCCCACCCACGATCTGCGGCGCCGACAGATGCTCCCCCAGCAACGCCCACGCCAACATGATCGCGACAACCGCCTCCAAGCACCCCACGACCCCCGCCACCTGCGGAGACAACCGCCGCACAGCCACCACCCCGGTGACATACGCGAGCACCGTGGCGATCAGCACCACCCACCCCAGCAGCAACCAGGCAGGCACATCGGCCCCGCCCATCCGCGCGGTCCCCCCGAGTACCGCCCACTCCATCCCCCACGGCCGGGCCACCACCGTGAGCACCACCGCACCCACCAGCAGCCCGTAGGCGATGACCCCGAGCGGGTCCGGCGCGTCGTCGCCCGCGTCACTCCCCTGGTCGGACAGCACGAAGTACCCGGCCTGGCAGCAGGCGGCCCCGAGCGCGAGCAGCAGCCCCAGCGGGTCGAAGCTGAGCCCCGACCAGATCTCCACGACACAGGCGAGGCCGCCGACCGCGAGCACGACCCCGACGGCGGCGGCCGGCGTCACCGGCCGCCGCTGCACGAACCGCACCCAGCCGAGGACCAGCGCCGGCCCGAGGTACTCCACGAGGAGGGCGACGCCGACGGGGATGCGGGAGATCGACGCGAAGTAGAAGGCCTGCACACCGGCCACGGCGAACAGTCCGAACCCGACGAGCAGCGCGGGCCGCCGGACCACCAGATGCCGGTGGCGCACGGCGAGCGGCAGCATCACCAGCGCGGCGCCGACCACCCGCAGCCACACCACGTGCAGCGGGTCGAGCCCCGCCTCGATGAGTGGCTTGCCCGCGGTCCCCGATCCACCGAAGGCGACCGCGGACCCGAGCGCGAGCACCAGCCCGACACCGCGCCCGCGGTGCCCCTGACTCCCCTGAGACGTATGCACCGGCACATGATGACAGCCAACGACAGGAGCGTCACCCCCAATGACACCTGTCTCACCGGCTGGACTCCAGGTGGGCGCGGCTCAACGCCTCCCGTCCCCGCCCACAGCGCACCCCTCGACCCGCTCCGCTCCCGCCTCCTCCTCGTCCCGCCCCTCTCCGGTTTCCGCGATCCGCCGCGCCACCACCGCGGCATCGACACCCACGCCGCCCAGCACCTCCACGGCCCGCGAACCGCCGGCCGCGACCAGCACCGCGAGCAGATCGAGGCCGCGGGCCGCCCGCTCGCCCCGGCGCACGGCACGGTCGTACGCCTGTGTCATCGCCCGCGCCGCCACGGGCGACCAGCCGGGCGTGCCCGGTGCCCCCGGGACGACACCGGCGTCCTCGACACCGATCTGCCAGCGCAGCCCGTAGCCGATGCTGCGCTGCACCAGATAGCCGAGCAGCCGGGCGACCTGCGTCCCGTCGAAGACGGCGCGAACCTCGGGGTCGGACTCCATGAGCGAGTGCAGCAGATGGGCGGTGTCGATCTGCCGGTCCCCATCGCGCAGGGCCCGTCTGCGCGCACCGGCGACCACCGAGGCCAGCTCGTCCGTGAGCCTGCCCTCGATCTCCACGTGGTCCGGACCATGGTCTACGGCCGACTGCCGGGGAATTCGGGATCGCACCCCTTCACCCCATCAGTCCCACCGCCCCCGGGTCATCCACGACAGGAAGCATCTTCGCGTCCGACACAGGTTGCGTAGGGAGGACCTGCTCCTCCTCCCTACGGATGAGATCCGATCGCCCAGGCCCATTTCTGACACTTCATCAGTATTGAATGTTCAGGCCCTCACGACTACGTTCCGCGACACCACCGTCCACCGTCCACCGTCCACTGCCTACTGCCTACTGTCCGAGACGAAGGGGTTGTCGCATGGCCGATGTCAGCGCGGAGGCACGCATCGAGGCACCCGCCGAGCACGTCTGGGCCCGGCTCGTCGACTGGCCCGCGTACGGCGAGTGGAACACGACCCACACCGGCTTCCCCAAAGGCGGCCCGGAAACCCTCGCGGTGGGCGGCACCTTCCAGGAGAACCTGCGGCTCATGGGCTTCCCGGCGGAGGTCGAGTGGACCATCGCCGAACTGGAACCCGCCCGCACCCTCGCCATCCAGGGCAAGGGCCCGATGGCCGTGGACCTCGCCACCCGCTACACGCTCACCCCCGACGGCGACGCCACCCGGGTCCGTATCGACGGCCGGTTCACCGGCGCCGCCGTCTCCCTGATGGCGGGCAAGCTCAAGGACTCCGCGACGGCCGCACTCGCCGAGTCCCTGCGCAAACTGGGCACCCTCGTCACCTGACCCCACGCCCGCCCGCCCCGCACCACTCACGCGCCCGCGCACACGAAAGCGCCCCGCGGACACCTCCGCGGGGCGCTCCCTCATCGATCACCCACGTACTGCCTCAGCCGTCGCCTCAGTCCTCGTCGGCGAGGATCAGGTACAGCTTCTTGCGGGCCTCGTTGATCACCGTCAGCGCCTTGTCGCGCTGGTCCTTGTCGCCGGTCTTCCAGACCTGGCCGAACGCCTCCATCAGACCGAAGCCGGCCTGCCGGATCTCGCTCAGCGCCTCCCAGTCGACCCCGCGCGAGGCCTCTTCCCAAGGCGCCTCGGGGCCCTCGTCGGCCGCGGTGCGACCGGCGTCGGTGAGCGAGAACAGCTTCTTGCCGCCCTCGGTCGCACTGGCGATCAGCCCCTCGTCCTCCAGCAGTTGGAGGGTGGGGTACACCGAACCGGGGCTGGGCTTCCACGCCCCGCCACTGCGTTCGGCGATCTCCTGGATCATCTCGTAGCCGTGCATGGGCCTGTCCTTGAGGAGGGCCAGGATCGACGCGCGTACGTCGCCCCGCCGCGCCCTGCCCCTCGGTCCGCCTCGGCCGCGCCCACCCCAGGGGCCCCCGCCGAACGGTCCGAACGGCCCGGGACCACCATGGCCCGGCCCGAAGGGCCCGAAGGCGGCGCGCAGCGCCTCGGCGTCACCTCGGCCGTGGGGGTGGTCCCCACCACGGCGTCCATGTCCACGCTCGAATCCGAAGTCCTGTCCACGGGAACGCATCGCAATCACTCCATTCCATCGTTGATCTGTCGCGATGCCTCAACGATATATCGGAACCTGTCGTCCGACAACCCCCGAATACTTCCCCGCCACACATCGCCGCCGTGATCTACTGCCGCCCATGCCCCTGCTGCTGCTCGACCTCGACAACACCCTGGTCGACCGCGACGCGGCCTTCCGCGACGCCGCGGCCGCCTTCCTCGCCGCGCACGGCCTGCCCGACACCGACCTGGCGTGGGTCATGACCGTCGACGCCGGCGGTTACGCGACCCGCCCCGAGGTCGCCGCCGCTCTGACCGACCGCTACGCGCACTCGGTGCCGCCCACCGCCGTCCGCGCCCTGCTCGACACCGGCGCCGCCGACCGCGTGGTCCTCGCCCCCGCCACCCGTGAGGCACTGGGCCGAGCCCGGGCGGCCGACTGGACCTGTGTGATCGTCACCAACGGCCGCACCGCCCAGCAGGAGAAGAAGATCCGCGCCACCGGCCTCGACCGTCTGGTCCGGGGCTGGGTCGTCTCCGAGACCGTCGGCCACAAGAAGCCGGAGCCGGAGATCTTCCACGCCGCGGCCGCCGCCGTCGGCCTCCCCCTGCCCGGCGCCTGGGTCGTCGGCGACTCACCGCACGCCGACATCGCGGGCGCCGCCGCGCTCGGCCTGCACAGCGTGTGGGTGTCCCACGGCCGCACCTGGCCCGAGCACACCCCCCGGCCCACCCACATCACGGCCGACGTGACCTCCGCGATCGACCACGTCATCAGCACCCCGGGCCGACCGGGCCGGATCGGCACGCCCCCGCCGACCGGGCAGGAGTCCAGCACTCCCCCGCACACCCCACCCGTCGACCCGCCCTCTACAGTGCGGGAATGATCTCCGACAGCTACCTCTCCGCACTGTTCTCGCTGGACGGCCGGGTCGCCGTGGTGACGGGCGGCAGCTCCGGCATCGGCAAGGCCATCGCCGGAGCTCTGGCCCGCGCGGGCGCGCGCGTGGTGATCGTCGCGCGCAGGGAGGCGGAGCTGACGGCCACGGTCGACGAACTGACGGCGGACGGCTGCCGGTCGGCCGGGGTCAGCGCCGACCTGAGCACCAGGGCCGGTGTGCGCGCGGCGGCGGAGCAGGCGGCCGAGGCGTTCGGCGAGCCCGACATCCTCGTCAACAGCGCGGGCATCAACCTGCGTCCCCCGCTGAGCGAACTGGGCGAGGACGTCTGGGACACCACCATGGCCGTGAACCTGGACGCGCCCTTCCTGCTGGGCCAGCGCTTCGGCCCCGGCATGGCCGAGCGGGGCTACGGCCGCATCATCCACATCACCTCCCAGCAGGCACACCGGGCGTTCGTCCGCAGCGGCGCATACGGCGTCTCCAAGGGCGCGCTGGAGTCGCTGGCCCGCTCACAGGCCGAGGAGTGGTCGCCCCACGGCGTCACCTGCAACACCCTGGTCCCCGGCTTCGTCCCGACCCCGCTCAACACCCGGCTGTCGTCCGACCCGGAGAAGGTGGCCGCCCTCGCCGCACGCACCCTGGCCGGCCGCAACGGCCTGGCCGACGACTTCGCCGGGGCGGCCGTGTTCCTGGCGGGCCGCTCCGCCGGCTACATCACCGGGCAGTCGATCTGCGTGGACGGCGGCTTCTCCGTCCACTGACCCACCGGCCCGACGCCGTACGAGGTCCCGCCGCACGACCTCGACCGAATGGCCCCCGAAATCCGGTCCACCTTCCCGGAATTGGCCTTGGCCCGCGTCTCCACCGACCGCCTAGCGTCGTCCCATGCGCATTCGTATCGTGGACGCCTTCACCGACCGCCCCTTCTCCGGCAACCCCGCCGGAGTCCTCCTCCTCGACGCCTTCCCCGACGACGCCTGGCTGCAGAACGTGGCCAAGGAGGTCAACCACGCCGAGACCGCGTTCACCCACCCCCTCCCCGAGGGTGGCGAGGCCGACTGGGCGCTGCGCTGGTTCACACCGGTCGCCGAGGTGGCGATGTGCGGTCACGCCACCCTGGCCACCGCGCACGTCCTGGCCGACACGCACACCCACGAGGGCCCGGTCCGGTTCGCCACCCGCAGCGGTGTCCTCGTCGCCACGCCCCGGCCGGACGGCTCCCTCACCCTCGACTTCCCGACCGCGCCCCTCACCCCGGTCGCCGTCCCCGACGGCGTCGCCGAGGCCCTGGGCGCGGAGCCGCTCGGCGCCGTCGACACCGGCCCGAACGTCGGCGACCTGCTGGTGGAACTCGCCGACGAGAAGACGGTCCTGGGCCTCGCCCCCGACCTGCGCTCCCTCGGCCGCTACTCCGCGCGCGGCATCATCGCCACCGCCCGCGCCGCGGACCCCGCCGCCGGCCACGACTACGTCTCGCGCTGCTTCTTCCCGAACCTCGGCATCGACGAGGACCCGGTCACGGGCAGCGCCCACACCGCCCTCGCCCCGTACTGGTCCGAGCGCCTGGGCAGCCCGGACCTCACCGGCCTCCAGGCCTCCGCCCGCTCGGGCCGGGTCCGCACCGAACTCCGCGGCGACCGCACCCTGCTCTCCGGCCGCGCGGTCACGGTCATCGACGGCGAACTCCTCGCCTGACCCGCCCCTCAGGGCGTGGGCAGCCAGGGCACCTTCCCCGCCAGCAGCGCGTACCCCACGAACGCCCCGATGTCGAGCAGCGAGTGGGCCACCACGAGCGGGCCCACTCGCCCCCACCGCCGGTACAGATAGACGAAGACCACGCCCATCACCATGTTGCCGACGAAGCCGCCGATGCCCTGGTAGAGGTGGTAGGACCCGCGCAGCACCGAGCTGGCGGCGAGCGCGCTCCCCGGTGACCAGCCCAACTGCTGGAGCCGGCGCAGCAGATACCCGACCACGATGACCTCTTCGAGGACCGCGTTCTGGATCGCGGAGAGGATCAGCACGGGGTACTTCCACCACGCCTCGGGCAGCGCCTCCGGCACCACCGTGAGGTTGAAGCCGAGTTCGCGGGCCGCCAGATAGAAGGCGATGCCCGTGCTGCCGATCACCGCGGCGATCGCCGCGCCCCGCCCGAGGTCGGGCCACGGCTTCGTCCGGTCGAAGCCGAGGGTGCGCAGCCCGGCGCCCTCGCGCAGCAGGAAGTGCGCGACCAGGGCCACGGGCACCAGGGCGGTCGTGATCCCGAAAAGCTGCCACGCGAGGTCCAGCCAGGGCCGCCCGGGCGCGGCCGAGGCGTTCATGGTGGCCGCCTGGTCCTTCAGTCCGCCCGGTTTGGTGACCGAGCCGATGAAGCTGATCAGCGCGGACACCCCGCTCGCGCCGAGCGAGACCGCGAGGACGAGCAGTGTCTCGTCCCTCAGGATCCGCCGCCCCGGCCGCTCCCCCGGCAGCGCACCCTCCACCGACTCCGCCTGCCCCTGCACCCACGCCTCCAGTTGTCCGGCCCCGCCGAGGGTCCATCATCACCCGCGGCGGTCCCGGACATTCCGGCGGCTTACCTCACAGCGGCCCTCAGCCCAGTAGCACCGGCTCCGGCAGCCCGACCGGCCAACTGTGGACCGGCTCCCCGGAGTGCATCAGCTCGCCGTACCGCCGGGTGGTGGCGGCCAGCGCCGCATCCCTGCCGAGCCCCTTGGCAAGCGCCCGATGGAACGTTTCCACCTGCCAGGACGCCCCGTTGACCCGACGCCGGCAGCGCTCCTCGATCACCCCGAGATAGAAGTCCCGGTCGACCGGCTCGACCCCCCACGCGTCGAGCCCCACCGCCGCGAGCGGCAACAGCTCGTCCCGTACGAGGTTCACCGCGTCCACCGGTCCGACGCCGCCGTAGCGCCCGCGCGGCCACTGCAGTCGGGCGTCGATGCCGTGCCGGCACGCCTCGTCGAAGTTGGCGGCGGCGGCCTCGAACGGCAGCCGCGTCCACACGGGCCGCGACTCCTCGGCGAGGGCGCGGACGACCCCGTAGTAGAAGGCCGCGTTGGCGATGACGTCCGTGATGGTCGGCCCGGCGGGCAGGACCCGGTTCTCGACCCGCAGATGCGGGACCCCGTCGGCGATGCCGTAGACAGGCCGGTTCCAGCGGTAGATCGTGCCGTTGTGCAGGGTGAGTTCGGCGAGCGAGGGGACACCGCCCGCGTCGAGGACGTCCATCGGGTCCTCGTCGTCGCAGATGGGCAGCAGCGCCGGGAAGAAGCGCAGGTTCTCCTCGAAGAGATCGAACGCCGAGGAGATCCACCGCTCCCCGAACCAGGTCCGCGGCCGCACCCCCTGGGCCTGGAGCTCGGGCGGCCGGGTGTCGGTGGACTGCTGGAAGAGCGGCGGGCGCGACTCCCGCCACAGCTCGTGCCCGAACAGGAACGGCGAGTTGGCGCCGATGGCGATCTGCGCGGCGGTGACCGCCTGGGCGGCGTTCCACACATCGGCGAACCGGCCCGGGGTGACCTGGAGATGCAGCTGCACCGAGGTGCAGGCGGCCTCGGGCGCGATGGACTTCGAGGTGCAGACGAGCCGCTCCACCCCGTCGATGTCCAGGGTGAAATCCTCACCGCGGGCGGCGACGATCTGGTCGTTGAGCAGGGTGTAGCGGTCGCCCGCCGAGAGATTCGACGAGACCAGGTCGTCCCGGCCCAGCGTCGGCAGAATGCCGATCATCACGATTCCCGCGCCCACCTCGATCGCCTTGCGGTCGGCATAGGCGAGGGAGGTGCGCAGCTCCTCGGAAAGCTGGTCGAATACCCGGCCGCCCAGCCGGTGTGGAGCAATGTTGACTTCCAGATTGAACATGGCGAGTTCTGTTTGGAAATCTCGGCTCGCAATCCGCTCCAGTACTTGCGCATTCATCATTCTCGGCTGACCGTCGCCGTCGACGAGGTTCAGCTCGATCTCCACACCCATGAGGTTCTTGGGGCGGTCGAACCGCTTCTCCTCCAGCAGCCGCGCCAGCCCCGCCAGGCACTGCCGGAGCTTGTCGCGGTACTGCTGGCGATCAGAGAGGCCAAACGGCCCCGCCACGACCTTCTCCCCCATCGAAGTATCCCTCCTCGGATGGGCAGGCCGACGAACCGGCCACTGCTGTCCCAGGTCCACGGATGATGATGCCCAGGCAGAGCCACCGATAACGTCCTACGCGCGACCTGCACACGCTAGGCTGAGCGCGGTCACCTCCGACCTTATTCACTCGGCGTGCTTCTGGCACATTCAGCGGGCAAGAATGAGCACGCGCTTTCTACCCTGGATGCTTTCGTGAAAAGCGCCGACGAGAACCGGCCGTCCGCTACGCGAGGGTAATCCGAGGTCACCGACGCACCCCCCTGGAAAAGCGGGGTGACGTCCGTGTTCCGGAGACCGGATACCGCCTTGCTCTTCATATTCGGAACGGCTAGACGAAACCTCAGCTGAACACGTGTCGTATAAACTCCGCAAACGAGGCTGAGAGCCGGCACCCGCGGTCCTCGGTCCTGCCGTCAGGCCCAGGGCGGCGGACCCGACCCACGCACCGGACCCCGGGCATCCGTCTCTCCGATCCCCGAGAGCTGACAGCGCCGTCCGCCCCCGCCCTCGCGCCACCGTGCCTGTCGAATTGAGAGGCGACCCACCATGCCGCTGCATGTCCCCCCGGCTCCCGCGCCCGCCCTGCGCACCGTCCTCACGGCACTCGGTTCTCCCACCGCCGTCCACGAGGCGCGAACCCCCGCCCTGAAGAACGCCCAGGGTCCGGCCACACCCGAACTCCCGCTGCCCGTCCATGTGCTCGACCGGATCACCCCGGAGGGCACGGGCGCCACCCGGCTCACCGGATGGCGGTTCCTGATCCGCTGCGGCGACCGCGCCGTGGCCGCCGCCGAGACCCGGCTGACCCCGGACGGCTGGGCGTTCTCGCACTTCTTCGAGGGCCCGTACATCACCTCCACCGAGCGCGCCCTGCGCCAGGCCGAGGTCATGCAGCAGCCCTACCAACCACGCCTGCTGTCGGTGCCCGAGCTGTACATGCTCACGCTCTGGCTGCACGCCGACCCCACCGCCGACGGCGCCACCGGCCACCCGGCACCCACCGACCTGCTGGTCCCGCTGGCGCCCGCACCGCCCGGCATCGCCGCCCACCGCCCACACCCGGTCGCCGATCTCCTCCCGGTGCTGACCACCCGGCTGACACCCGCCCCACTCCTCGGATCGCCCGCCTGAAATCAGGGCCACTCCGCCCCACGTACCGCTCGTGCCCCGCCGCCGATATACCGGCGGCGGGGCCCTTGTTTTCCGTTACCGAGAATTCCCGCTCTTTCGGGCGCCAATACGCTCGTACGAGCTATTCGCTCGCCCTTCCCCCGCCGGACTAGCCCCATCCGACCACGGTGAACCACCCGAAGGGACAGTACGGTTGGGATGAACCGTCCGCGCGAGGGTTGCGTCATCAACCTGTGAAGAAGCCGTGCTGCGAAATGCCTGCGGATTGACGCCCGTGGGGCAACACTGGGACCGGACCGATTTATCAACGGGGGGCGGCCATGAACGGGGCATCAAGCCGCGGGACAGACAAACCAGCCATCTCAGACCACACGACAAACCGAAAGATCCCAACAACCATGTGCCAGCACCAGCCACTGTGCCCGACTGCCGAGTCCGCCGACCGGGAAGGCGCCCGACTCGTGGCGCACCACCCGGAGCAGGGATGGAGCCTGCTCTGCAACGGCGTTCTGCTCTTCGAGGACACCGGTGAGCTCCTGCCGGACGGCCAGATCATCGCACCGCACCGCCCGATGGGCGTGGTGACAGCCGCCTGAGCCGCACTCACGTGCGCACAGGGTGAGCGTCCCCGCACAGGACGTCCGCCCGGACAGAAGAGGGGCCGGCCGGAGAAGCACTCTCCGAACCGGCCCCGACGCGTATCCGCGTCCGACTACTCTTCGTAAGCGTCCAGCGGCGGGCAGGAGCAGACCAGGTTCCGGTCACCGTAGGCCTGGTCGATCCGGCGCACCGGCGGCCAGTACTTGTCGGCGGGCGAGACCCCGGCCGGGAAGACGGCCTCCGCGCGCGTGTAGGCGTGCTCCCAGTCGCCGCCGAGCGCGGCGGCGGTGTGCGGGGCGTTGCGCAGCGGGTTGTCGTCCGCCGGCCACTCGCCCGAGCCGACCTTCTCGATCTCCGCGCGGATCGCGATCATCGCGTCACAGAACCGGTCCAGCTCGCCGAGGTCCTCCGACTCGGTCGGCTCGATCATCAGCGTCCCGGCCACGGGGAACGACATCGTCGGCGCGTGGAAGCCGTAGTCGATCAGCCGCTTGGCGATGTCGTCGACGCTCACCCCGGTCGACTTGGCCAGCGGCCGCAGATCGACGATGCACTCGTGCGCCACGAGCCCGCCGGGGCCGGTGTACAGCACCGGGTAGTGCGGCTCCAGCCGCTTGGCGATGTAGTTGGCGCTGAGCACCGCCACCTGCGTGGCCCGCTTGAGCCCCTCACCGCCCATGAGCCGGACGTACGCCCAGGAGATCGGCAGGATGCCCGCCGACCCCCAGGGCGCCGCCGAGATCGGGCCCACGCCCGTCTCCGGACCGGCCGCGGGCTGCAGCGGGTGGTTGGGCAGGTACGGCGCCAGGTGCTCGCGCACCCCCACCGGACCGACGCCCGGCCCACCCCCGCCGTGCGGGATGCAGAACGTCTTGTGCAGGTTGAGGTGCGAGACGTCACCACCGAAGTGCCCCGGCTTGGCGAGCCCCACCAGCGCGTTGAGGTTGGCGCCGTCGACGTACACCTGACCGCCCGCGTCGTGCACCTGCGCGCAGATGTCGGCCACATGCTCCTCGAACACCCCGTGCGTGGACGGGTAGGTGATCATCAGCACGGACAACTCGTCGCGGTACTGCTCGATCTTCGCCCGCAGATCCTCGACGTCGATCTCACCGTCCTCGGCGGTCTTCACGACGACGACCTTCATGCCTGCCATTACGGCGCTCGCGGCGTTGGTGCCGTGCGCGGAGGACGGGATGAGGCACACGACCCGCTGCTCGTCCCCGTTGGCCCGGTGGTAACCACGTACGGCCAGCAGCCCGGCCAGCTCACCCTGCGAGCCCGCGTTCGGCTGCAACGACACCTTGTCGTACCCGGTGGCCTCCGCGAGCCGCTCCTCCAGCTCCCGGATGAGCGTCAGATACCCCTGCGCCTGCCCGGCGGGCGCGAACGGGTGCAGCTGCCCGAACTCCGGCCAGGTCACCGGCTCCATCTCGGTGGTCGCGTTGAGCTTCATCGTGCAGGAGCCCAGCGGGATCATGCCCCGGTCCAGCGCGTAGTCCCGGTCGGCGAGCCGGCGCAGATAGCGCAGCATCGCGGTCTCGGAGCGGTACTCGTGGAACACCGGGTGCGTGAGGTAGTCGTCCGACCTCAGCAGCCCCTCGGGCAGCGTGTCCTCGGCCGCGGCGTCGAGGGCCTCGACGTCCCCCTCCACCCCGAACGCGGTCCATACGGCGCCCAGCTGGGCCCGGGTGGTGGTCTCGTCGCAGGAGATCGACACCAGGTCGGCGTCCACCAGGTGCAGGTTCACGCCATGTTCGCGGGCGGCGGCCACGACCTCACCGGCCCGTCCCGGCACCCGCACGGTGAGCGTGTCGAAGTACGCCCCGTGTACGACCTCGATCCCACCGGCGGTGAGCCCCGCGGCGAGCACCGTGGCGTAGCGGTGCGTACGCCGGGCGATGGTCCGCAGCCCCTCGGGTCCGTGGTAGACGGCGTACATCCCGGCCATCACGGCGAGCAGCACCTGTGCCGTACAGATGTTGCTGGTCGCCTTCTCCCGGCGGATGTGCTGCTCCCGCGTCTGCAGGGCGAGCCGGTACGCCTTGTGCCCGTCCGCGTCCACGGAGACGCCCACGAGCCGCCCGGGCAGGCTGCGCGCGAACTTCTCCTGTACGGCCATGTAGCCCGCGTGCGGCCCGCCGAAGCCCATCGGCACACCGAACCGCTGCGTCGTCCCCACCGCGATGTCGGCCCCCAGCTCACCGGGCGAGACCAGCAGCGTCAGGGCCAGCAGATCGGCGGCGACGGTGACGAGCGCACCGAGCTCGTGCGCCTGCTCGACGACCGGCTTCAGATCACGTACGACACCGGAGGCGCCCGGGTACTGCAGCAGCACCCCGTTGATCTCACGGGAGGCGATCTCGGCCGGAATCCCCTGGCTGAGGTCGGCCACGACGACCTCGACGCCGGTCGGCTCGGCACGGGTCTCGATCACGGCGATCGTCTGCGGCAGCGCGTCCGCGTCGACGAGGAACAGCCCCTTCTTGTTCTTCCCCATGCGCCGGGACAACGCCATGGCCTCGGCGGCGGCGGTCCCCTCGTCCAGCAGCGAGGCCCCGGAGGTGGGCAGCCCGGTCAGCTCGGCGACGACGGTCTGGAAGTTGAGCAGCGCCTCCAGCCGTCCCTGGGAGATCTCGGGCTGGTACGGCGTGTAGGCGGTGTACCAGGCCGGGTTCTCCATCACGTTGCGCAGGATGACGGGCGGTGTGAACGTCCCGTAGTACCCGAGCCCGATCATGGAACCCAGCACCTGGTTGCGGTCCGCGAGCGAACGCAGCTCGGCGAGGACCTCGGCCTCGGTGCGCGCGCCCGGCAGATCCAGCGCCTCGGCGTTCTTGATCACATCCGGGACCGCGGCCGCCGTCAGCTCGTCGAGCGAGCCGTACCCGACATGCGCGAGCATCTTGGCCCGGGCCTCGACGTCGGGGCCGATGTGGCGCCGCTCGAAGGGGATTCCCTGTTCGAGTTCGGAGAGCGGAATGCGATGGGCGGTCATTACGGAGGCCTCCTGGTCTGACACGACCTTCGAGGGGCACCACGGCACAGGTGCCCGAACGGCCTCCCCCTCTGTCATCTCGACCTGAGAGCTTCACCGGTCCAGGTACGGACCGGCTTTCACCGTCGGTGAGAGCGGAAGCCGTGACACCCGCTCTGCTTTCCAGAGTGACCTCGTCCGTGCGGTACGTGAGCCTGAGAGATTCCGGGGAGGAGTTGCTCCTTCGGCGCCTCCGGATGGTGTCCGGAGGACTCTCCCGCACGGGGTCGACAGCCGCTGCCAGCGTATCAGCGCGGTCGACGCACGGGTCTTCGAGTGGCCGCCGCCCCCGATGTGGCTTTTCGTAGGGATGAGACACGATGCGCCACCCCTTTGCGACCACATGGAGGGCCCGTGCAGACCGACATCGATCCGCGCAATCTGATCGGCCGCAAGGCGTTCGACCGCAAAGGCAGCAAGATCGGCACCGTGGACGAGGTCTACCTCGACGACGCGACCGGCGTCCCCGAGTGGGCCGCGATACGCATGGGCCTCTTCGGCCGCGACGCCTTCGTCCCCCTGGAGCCCAGCGAACTCGTCGAAGGCACCCTCCACGTCCCCTTCGACCGCGCCCTCATCAAGGACGCCCCCGACTTCGGCGTGGGCCGCCACCTCTCCCCCGAACAAGAACTCCAGCTCTACCACCACTACGGCCTCGACATAGCCCCGCCCCCACCCGTGGACCACGACTTCGGCCACGTGGCAGGCCAGGACGACGCCTGACCCGAAAATCGAGGCTGGCCCCGACGCCTCCGGCCCGCAGGACCGTGTTTTTCAGGGGCGCGGGGAACTGCGCGAGAACCCCCACACACCCGCAGCCGACCACCCTCGTCACCCCCACCCCCACCCCCCGACCCCGGCGGCCTCAGCCCCGCACCAACGGCAACGGCTCCGCCGGCTCCAGCCCCGGGTCATCGGTCCGGAAGGTCCGTACACGCCCGGGCCCCAAGTCGTCCGGCCTCTCGAACCGCACGGTCACCCGCCCCAGCCCACTCCCCTGCACCCACCCGTGCCCGTACTCGACATGCCGCACGTCATGCCCGGCCCGCCACTGCCGCTCGGCCCCCGCGCTCATCTCCGCCACAGGCACCTCCGCGGCCACCGCCTCCTCCTCCACGAACTCCGGCTCCCCCGCCGCCTGCGCGAACAGGTCCTCCTGCGTGTAGTCGGCGAGCCCACTGACCCCCACCCCGAGCAACCGCACCCCACCCGTCGTGTCCACGGACTCCAGCAACCGCCCGGCGGCCTCCCGCACCACCGCGGGATCGTCCGTGGGCCCCCGCAGGGTCTCGGACCGGGTCAGCGTCGAGAAGTCGTAGCGCCGCACCTTCAGCACGATCGTCCGCCCCGACAGCCCGGCCTCCCGCAACCTGCGCACACACCGGTCCGCGAGCCGCTGCACCTCCATCCGCACCCGCACCCGGTCGTGGATGTCCACGTCGTACGTGTCCTCCACCGACACCGACTTCGTGTCCCGCTCGGCCACCACCGCCCGGTCGTCCCGCGCCAGCGCCATCGCGTACAGCCCGTGCCCATGGGCCTTCCCCAGCAGCCGTACGGCCTCGTCCTCCCCCGCCTCCACGATCTCCTCGACCGTGGTGATCCCCGCCCGCCGCAGATGATCGCCGGTCGCCGGCCCCACTCCCGGCAGGATCCGCACGGACATCGGCCCCAGCAGCTCCCGCTCGGTCCCCGGCTCGATCAGCACCAGCCCGTCCGGCTTGGCCTGCTCGGAGGCGATCTTCGCGAGCATCTTGGAGGCCGCGAGCCCCACGGACCCGGTCAGCGCGGTCACCGCCCGGATGTCCGCCCGCAACCGCACCCCCACCAGCCGCGCCGACGCCTCGTCCGAGGCCGCGCCCCCGGCCTCCAGGTCCACGAACGCCTCGTCCAGGCTCAGGGGCTCTACGAGCGGCGACAGATCACGCAACAGCCCCATGACCTGATCACTGATCGCCCGGTAGAACGAGAAGCGCGGCGTGAGATACGCGGCGTTGGGCGCGAGCCGGCGCGCCTGCGCCATCGGCATCGCCGAGTGCACCCCGAAGGCCCGCGCCTCGTACGAGGCGGTCGCGACCACCCCACGCGGCCCGAGCCCGCCCACCACAACGGCTTTCCCCCGCAGACTCGGCTTGGAGGCCTGCTCCGCCGAGGCGTAGAAGGCGTCCATGTCGAGATGCAGGATCGTGGGCGCGGTTCTCACATCTCCGATGCTGCCCTACACCACTGACAATGCCCCGTACCGCTCAGCCGCTGCGGGGAGGGGCGCTCCTCTCGGCGCGGTGGGGAGGGAGCTCGACCGCGGCCCGACCGCTCAGACCGCCCGGTTCCGCCGCCGCGCCAGCTCGTCCGACGGGTTGTGGCCCATGAGCGTCTCCCCCGTGTCGACCCGCTCCCCGTGCAGCTGGGAGAGAGCGCTTTCCACGTCACGCCAGACCACCCCGACGGCGATCCCGAAGACCCCCTGGCCGCCCTGAAGCAGGGCATGGACCTCGTCGGGCGAGGTGCACTCGTAGACCGTCGCCCCGTCGCTCATCAGCGTCATCCGCTCCAGATCACTGAAGCCCCGCTCCCGCAGGTGCTGGACGGCGGTGCGGATGTTCTGGAGCGAGACCCCGGTGTCGAGGAACCGTTTCACGATCTTCAGGACGACGACGTCCCGGAAGCTGTAGAGCCGCTGCGTCCCCGACCCCTGGGCGGACCGCACACTCGGCTCCACGAGACCGGTACGGGCCCAGTAGTCGAGCTGGCGGTAGGTGATCCCGGCGGCCGCGCACGCGGTGGGGCCGCGGTAGCCGACGTGCTCGTGCGGCTCGGGCGTCGCTTCCGCGCCGTCCTGCACGGCCGCGGGTCGCTGTGGAACGTGACCGGCCGCGCTGCCGTGATGGGGGTCCCCCCAGCCCGAGCGGAGCCGAGAGCCTGGGGGAGGGTACGGGCCGCCGTCCCCCAGCCTGCGTCCGGGGGCACCCCCAGCCGTACCGTCGCCGCTGCTTCTCACGCCGACCTCCGTCCTTGACCTGCCTTATCGACGGTAGGCAGCCACCAGGGGCGCGTCAACGACCACCGCACTCGCCACGCCGAGTGATAATCACCCTGAGAGTGGTTTCGCGTGCCCTCCCGTGGGGGAAGGCTAGCCGAATGCGCTTCGGCGCAGCTGCCCGACAGCGCACGGGCGCCTGGCATGTGCCGGGCCCCGATCGGGCACCCTGACCGGCCCGAGAGCCCGTCCGACCGCCGCGAACCACCACGGGCGGTGTCAGGGCCCTCGGCCCCGTACGACCGCCCGCCCGGCCTCACTGGCTGTTCGTACCGAAGTCCTCGGGCGAGATCTGGTCGAGGAACTCGCGGAACTTCTCCACCTCGTCCTCCTGCTCGTCCGGGATCGCGATGCCCGCGTCGTCGAGCACCCCGTCACTGCCGAAGATCGGCGTCCCGGTGCGCAGCGCCAGCGCTATGGCGTCGGAAGGCCGCGCACTCACCTCGACCCCACTGGCGAACACCAGCTCCGCGTAGAAGACGCCCTCACGCAGGTCCGTGATGCGCACTTCCGTGAGCTCCTGGCCGACGGCCTCCAGCACGTCCTTGAACAGGTCGTGGGTCAGCGGCCGCGCGGGGGCCATGCCCTGCTGGGCGAAAGCGATCGCCGTCGCCTCCCCCGGCCCGATCCAGATGGGGAGGTAACGGTCGCCTCCCACTTCGCGCAGGAGCACGATCGGTTGGTTGGAGGGCATTTCGACCCGGACACCTACGACATCGAGCTCGTTCACACAGCAACCCTAGGCCGTGCTCGGGATGTTTGGGTAGTCGGGCTCGGATCGGCCCACCGATCCGCCACGGGCGAACACCGCACCTCAGCGGAGCCGCACACCCAGCGCGCTCTGGACGAGCGCGGCGTGCAGCTTGACCGTGAGCCCGGCCAGCTCCCTCGTCCGGTCCTCCGCATGCGCTCTGGTCTGCGGATTACGGTGCAGCCGCAGGGGCGCCACGACCTGGTCGACGAGCCCCGCCTCCCGGTCCGCGGCGGCCCGCATCACCCGCAGATGCCGGGGCTCGATACCGAACCGCCCCAGTTCCACCACAAGCGTGGCGACCGTGAGGCACTCGGCGTCGTACGACCCGTCCGGCAGCGGGGCCACCAGCCCGTACGACTCCCACTCGGCCAGCTGCTCCTCGTCGATCCCGGCGCCGGCCACCAGCTCGCCGCGCCCGATCCGGGCCGCCGTGGGCTCCTCGGGCTCCCCGAAGCCGAAGAACTCGCTCAGGCGCTCTCCGTCACCGACGTCACGCTGACGCCCCACGGACGGCAGCCGTACGTCCTCACCGCGCTCCAGGGCCTCCAGATGCTCGCGGATGACCTTGAGCGGCAGATAGTGGTCCCGCTGCATCCTGAGGACGTGTCCGAGCCGTTCGACGTCCTCGGCGCTGAACTTGCGATACCCCGAGGGGGTCCGCTGCGGCTCGATGAGCCCCTCCGACTCCAGGAAACGGATCTTGGAGATGGTTACCTCGGGGAACTCCTCGCGCAGCGCGTTCAGCACCGTGCCGATGCTCATCAGGCCACTGTCCGCGGCGGCGGTGCCGTGGTCGGCACCACCGCTCGTTGTTCGAAGCATGGACCTTCCCTGGGGTCCCCCCGGACCGGGGTCCGGGGGAGGGTCAGTAGCCCCGCTGGCTCGCGTAGAAGACCAGCCGGTACTTGCCGATCTGCACCTCGTCGCCGTTGTTCAGGGCGACCTGGTCGATCCGCTCACGGTTGACGTACGTGCCGTTCAGGCTGCCCACGTCGGCGACCGTGAACGAACCGTCCTGCCCTCGGCGGAACTCCACGTGGCGACGCGACACCGTCACGTCGTCCAGGAAGATGTCGCTCTGGGGGTGACGGCCCGCCGTGGTCAGATCGCTGTCCAGCAGGAAGCGGCTGCCCGCGTTCGGACCGCGGCGCACCACCAGCAGCGCCGAGCCGAGCGGCAGCGCGTCGACGGCGGCCTGGGCCTCCGGGGAGAGCGCCGGCAGCTGGGTCTGGCCGGTGACCTCGGAGTCATAGGCCTCAAGGCCGGAGATGGAGATCGTCGAGGTCGTCTCGGAGGGACGCTCGGGGGTCGCGCCGGCCCGCAGCGGAGCCCCGCAGTTCGAGCAGAAGCGGCTGTTCTCCGCGTTGCGGTTACCGCACCTCGTACACACCAGGGCCGACATCGACGGATCCTCCTGCCGCGGCTGCCCCGCCGGGGCATGGGACGCATACGGGTCTGAAGTAAACCCTCCACCCGTACCTGAGGTTGACGGTTCCCCGAAACCTATGCGGCCCGACTGGGCAGGGTCAACAGACGGCGCGCCCTGACCTCCGGAAATGTCACCTCCCGGACCAGCGACCTGGTCACGGAACATGGGGCGCTCACCGCCCTGGCCCTCCGCTTCCGAAGGCTGCGCGCGATGGCGGGAGGTCGCGTTGTCGCTGCCCTCTCGCGCGCTCTTGCCGAACAACTTCGCAAACAACTTCACGGGCGATTCCCCTTGACCGAAACAGACCCGCCCGTGGGGCAGGACGAACCCTGACTGAACACACCGGCCGAGCCGGACAACCTCACAACGTCCGTATCCACCAGACAGTTTCCACCACGCACCACCCATTCGGTGCGCCGACCCCCCGCAACCTCATGCCCTCGCCGGACGGGCCCTATGCACCTGCGGTTCACTGGGAGGACGACCGAGCGTAGTCAGGCTGCTTCACCGCTCGCAAGGCGTCCACAACGATCTTGTCCGACCGCCGCACGGTCACAGTGGCCTGCTCCTTCTCCAGTGTCTGCACCACGCCTCCGGGGATGTTCAGTGCGGGTTCGAGGTCCTGCGGGTTGCCGATGACCTTGAAACGAAACGGCTGGGTGATCTTGTTCCCGTCGACACTGATTCCCTCACCGGAATCGGTCAGATAGGTACTCGCCACGACCCGTACGCCGTTCACCTGGATCGCCTCCGCGCCGGCCGCGCGCAGCTCCTGGATCGCGTCGAGCAGCATGTCCGCCTCGACCGTCCCCTTCGTGTCGTCGATCGTCAGTGTGATGCCGGGTCCCTGCGCCGCCACCGTGCCCGCCAGAATGCCGAGTTGCCGTTCCTTCTCGACCGTCTGCTTGCGTGCCTCCTCGGCCTGGTCCGAGCTGTTCTCCAACTCGGTGCGCTGATCCTCGAGACCCTGCTTCTCCTCCTCCAGACGCTGCGTACGGTCATCCAGTTCATCGAGGATGCGTACGAGGTCTTCCTGACGTGCTCCGCGCAGGGCGCTGTCGTCGTTGTTGGACGCCACCTGGATGGCCAGTCCGAATCCGAGGCCGAACAGCAGGAGCGCCACGATGAGTTGGGCCCGGGTGAAGCGCGGCGGCCACAGCCCCTGGGCCAGCCGCTGCCGCCCGGTCGCCTTGTTCTGCTCGTCCCGGGGCGCCTCACCGGGCTCCTCGGCGGCCGTGGAGGGCATTTCCTGGGGAAGTTCCCGGCGCAGCTGCGTGGTCGGGGAGTCGTCGTCTCCCCCGCCCTTGCCCGGGGTCGGCTTCGGCGTCTCGTCCCGCTCGTTCATCGGCCTCACGCCCGGAAGACGTGCCGGCGGATCGCCGCGGCGTTGGAGAAGATACGGATACCGAGGACGACCACGACGCCCGTGGACAGCTGGGCGCCGACGCCCAACTTGTCGCCGAGGAAGACGATCAGGGCGGCCACGACCACGTTCGACAGGAACGACACCACGAAGACCTTGTCGTCGAAGATGCCGTCCAGCATCGCGCGCAGACCGCCGAAGACGGCGTCGAGCGCCGCGACCACGGCGATGGGGAGATACGGCTCGACCACCGCCGGTACCTCGGGCCGGACCAACAGTCCGGCCACGACTCCGAGGACGAGGCCCAGTACGGCGATCACGATGTGCCCTTCTCTGTGCTGGGTTCTGCTGTTCGTACGATCACGCTCGGCGCGGCCGGCACCTTGATGTCGTCCTCCGCGGAGATGCTCGTGCGGATGCCGAAGTTCTCCTGGAGGGCGTGCAGATACAGCCCGTCGGGGCTGTTCTGGAACCGGGTGCTCAGCCGCTGCCCGTCCCCCACCGCGAGGACCGTGTAGGGCGGCGCCAGTGGCTTGTTGTCGACCAGTATCGCGTCACCGGCGGCCCTGATCGCCGACAGCGCGGTGAGCCGCTGCCCGTTGATCGAGATGGCCTCGGCGCCCGACGACCACAGCCCGTTGACGACCCGCTGCATGTCCCGGTCGCGCACCCGGCCGGTGTCCGAGAACCCGGACGTCTCCCGTGGGTCGCCGTCACCGCCCTGGGCGGCGCCCTTGGAGTCGTTGACGACGAGCCGGACGCCGGGGCCGTGCACTTCGACGGCGCCCGACAGGATGCTCACCAGGTCGTTGCCGTCGCCGCCGTCGTCCTTGAGCGCCTTGCGCTGCCGTGCGCCGACGTCGTCACGGAGTCCGTCCACGGAGTCCTCGAGCTTGTCCGCGGCGGCGGTCTCCCGCTGGATGCGGTCGATGAGCTCCTCGCGCTCCTTGGCGACCACGGGAGCGCTGATCCTCGCCTGCGCCGCGCCCACCGTCACCACCAGGGCGGCGAGCACCAGACCGACCGCGAGCCCCAGCTTGGCCCGCACCGTTTTCGGCAGACCCTCGGTGCCCGCGGCCTTCCTGCGGGCGGCGGCCTCGGCGTATCCGTCGTCGAGGCTGTGATCCATGACGTTGGTGAGCAGCGACATGGAGGCATCCGGGCGCGACGGGCGCGCGGGTGTGCTCCGAACGGGGGGCTGCTGCGGCATGCCGCACATCGTCGCACGTCGCGGCCCCTACCTCCGAATGGCCCCACGCACGTGCCGGACAGGCCCCGTTGGGGGCACTTGTCCGGCACGCGCGCGTGCGAGACGGTTCAGCGGCCGGCGCTGTCCACGACCGCCGACCACTCGTCGAGCAGGGCCTGCGCGGAGGCGTCGTCGGGCCCCTCGGCCCACAGATGCGTGACGGCCTCGGCCGGGTCCGGCAGCACCATCACCCACCGCCCGTCGGTCTCCACGACCCGCACACCGTCGGTGGTGTCGACGAACCGGTCCCCGGCCGCCTCCACGACCCGGCGCATCACCAGGCCCTTGACGGCCCACGGGGTGGCGAGGTCGCGCTTCAGGACGTGCGCCCGCGGGATCCGCGCGTCGATCTGGCTGAGCGTGAGCTGCGTCCGCGCCACCAGACCGATGAGCCGTACGAAGGCGGCCGTCCCGTCGAAGACGCTGCTGAACTCGGGCACGATGAACCCGCCGCGCCCGTCACCGCCGAAGATCGTCGTCTCGTCCCCGCCGACGCGGGTGAGGTCGTCCGGCGAGGTGGTCGTCCACTCGACCTGCGTCCCGTGGTACGCCGCGACCTGCTCACCGATCCTCGTCGTGGTCACCGGCAGCGCCACCCGCCCGCTGCGCCGCTCGGCGGCCACCAGGTCGAGCATGACCAGCAGGGCCCGGTCGTCCTCGACGATCCGCCCCTTCTCGTCGACGAGCGACAGCCGTTCGCCGACGGGGTCGAACCGCACACCGAACGCGGCCCGCGACGACGCCACGATCTCGCCGAGGCGCACCAGCCCCGACCGCCGCATGTCGCCGGTCTCCGTCGGCCTGGACTCGTCGAGACCGGGGTTGATCGTCAACGAGTCGACGCCCAGCTTGCCGAGCAGACTCGGCAGTACGAGACCGGCACTGCCGTTGGACGCGTCCACGACGACCTTGAGCCCGGACTCGGCGATCCCGGTCGTGTCGACGTTCCGCAGCAACGAGCCGGTGTACGAGTCGAACACGCTGGCCGGAAAATGCAGATCCCCGATCTCACCGGGGAACGCGCGCCGATACTCCTGCCGTGCGAACACCCGGTCCAGCTTCCGCTGACTGGCCTGCGACAGGTCGGCACCCTGCCCGTCGAAGAACATGATGTCGACGGAGTCCGGAACCCCCGGCGTCGTCCTGATCATGATCCCGCCGGCACTGCCCCGCGCGGTCTGCTGCCGCGCCACCGGCAGCGGTACGTTCTCCAGGTCCCGTACGTCGATGGCGCTGGCCTGCAGTGCCGAGATGACCGCCCGCTTCAGCGCACGGGCGCCTCGGGAGTGGTCTCGGGCGGTGGTGACCGTGGAGCCCTTCTTGAGGGTCGTCGCGTACGCTCCCGCGAGTCGCACGGCCAGTTCGGGGGTGATCTCGACATTCAGAATGCCGGAGACGCCACGGGCGCCGAACAGATGCGCCTGCCCCCGGGATTCCCAGATGACCGAGGTGTTGACGAAGGCGCCGGCCTCGATCGTCTTGAAGGGATAGACCCGCACATTCCCTTGGATGATCGATTCTTCACCGACGAGACACTCATCGCCGATCACGGCGCCGTCCTCGATCCGTGCGGCCCGCATGATGTCGGTGTTCTTGCCGACCACGCATCCGCGCAGATTGCTGTGCTGCCCGATGTAGACGTTGTCGTGGACCACGGCCTTGTGCAGGAAGGCCCCGCTCTTCACGACGACGTTCGAGCCGACGACGGTGTGTTCACGGATTTCCGCGCCGGCCTCGACCTTGGCGTAGTCCCCGACATAAAGGGGTCCGCGGAGAACAGCGTCGGGGTGCACCTCGGCCCCCTCGGCGATCCACACTCCGGGCGAGAGCTCAAACCCGTCGATCTCGACGTCGACCTTGCCCTCCAGGACGTCGGCCTGAGCCTTCACATAGCTCTCGTGCGTACCGACGTCCTCCCAGTAGCCCTCGGCGACATAGCCGTAGACCGGCTTGCCCTCCTTCATCAGCTGCGGGAAGACATCACCGGACCAGTCGACGGGAACATCGGCCTCGACATAGTCGAAGACTTCGGGCTCCATCACATAGATGCCCGTGTTCACGGTGTCCGAGAAGACCTGACCCCAGGTCGGCTTCTCCAGGAACCGCTCGACCTTCCCTTCCTCGTCCACGATCGTGATACCGAATTCCAGAGGATTCGGTACCCGGGTCAGACAGACGGTGACCAGCGCACCCTTTTCCTTGTGGAAATTGATGAGTTCGGTGAGGTCGAAGTCCGTGAGGGCATCGCCGGAGATGACGAGGAACGCATCGTCCTTCAGCGCCTCTTCGGCGTTCTTGACGCTCCCGGCGGTACCGAGTGGCTTCTCCTCATTGGCATAGGTGAGCTCCATCCCGAGCTCCTCGCCATCACCGAAGTAGTTCTTGACGAGTGACGCCAGGAACTGGACAGTAACGACGGTCTCGTTGAGCCCATGCCTTTTGAGCAGCCTCAGCACGTGCTCCATGATCGGGCGGTTCGCCACGGGCAGGAGCGGCTTGGGCATACTCGAGGTCATGGGGCGAAGGCGTGTGCCTTCGCCTCCGGCCATCACGACGGCCTTCATGTCGGAAGCGTCCTCCTTGAAGAGACGAAGGTCTAGCCGACTTCACCCGTCCAGATTGTCCCGCACTTTTCCTACGCGGGCCATCGAGCCACTACGGCCGCCCGATAGGGCGGGCTCAATCGGCCATGGCGTCCGCACTGACGAGTCGGCGGACCTGAACCACGTAGAGGATCCCTGCCCACCAGTACAGCGTTGTACCCCATCCTGCGAACGCCCATCCGAAAATAGCAGCGAGTGACGAGATCCATCCACTTCCGTCACTGAGCAGCAGCAACGGGAAGGCGGCCATCAGGTTGAAGGTAGCCGCCTTCCCAAGGAAGTTCACCTGCGGCGGCGGATAGCCGTGCCGTCTGAGGATGCCCACCATCACCAGCAGAACCAGCTCACGCAAGAGCAGTGCAGCGGTCAACCACATGGGCAGAATCTCGCGCCAGGTGAGTCCCACGAGAGTCGACAGAATGTACAGCCTGTCAGCCGCGGGATCGAGGAGCCGGCCAAGGCTGCTGATCTGGTTCCAGCGGCGCGCCAGCATGCCGTCCAGATAGTCACTGACGCCGCTGAGAGCGATCACCAGGAACGCCCAGCCGTCGACCTTGGGGCCGCCGAACTCGGGCCAGAGAACCAACCACAGGAAGACGGGCACACCAACGAGCCGCGCCATGCTGAGAATGTTCGGGATGGTGAGGACCCGGTCCGTCTGGACCCGGGTCTCCTGTACCTCCACCCGGGGGCCTCCTGTGGGAAATGAGCCAACGATGCTCCCTGACCCTACCTCAACGCAAAAAAGCTCTGGCTCCTGGGCGTGATGCCCAAGAGCCAGAGCTATAAAAGGAGTTCGGCGGCGTCCTACTCTCCCACAGGGTCCCCCCTGCAGTACCATCGGCGCTGTAAGGCTTAGCTTCCGGGTTCGGAATGTAACCGGGCGTTT
>NZ_JBVKAY010000020.1:0-88514 GCF_055657445.1 Streptomyces sp. NPDC107538
GACGGCGAACGCATCGACCACTTCGAGGTGCGGCGCGGGGCGTGAATCCACTTCGGGGCGCGGTGCGGCGCGTGACGTCCGCTTCGGGGTGCGGCTCCCGGTCGGTGCGGGCGCTCAGTGCCCGGTCGAACCGCCGTTGTCCCTGCGGTCGAGGGCGCGCTGAAGGGCGGCGGCGGCGTTCTTGCGGTCGGACTCGGTGGTCCGGGAAACGTGACGGACTCGGCGGCGGACGGTCGTCTCGGCCATGGGGAATCGACTCCTTCGAGGCAATCCGGAGTACGGAAACGGGGGGTTACGAGACGCCGGGTGGGGCGGGGAGCGGGGCCGCAGGGGTTGCCTGCCTCGGGCTCCGGCTCACGACCGCCATTCGCTGGATCGAGCGAGACGTTCGGCTCCTACAAAGCTAGGCGAGGGACGCGCGTCTGTCTCTACAAGTAGTCGGACTTCCTACTATCTGAGACAGCGACTTGGGTCACACCGCGCTGACCTGCGGTTTCCATGATCTCCCCGGACATGGCGGCGCCCGGCACCTCCACTACGGAGGGGCCGGGCGCCGTTGCCGGTGGCCGATCTCAGCCCATGTGCGGGTACGTGTAGTCCGTCGGCGCGACCAAGGTCTCCTTGATGGCGCGGGTCAGGGTCCAGCGCATCAGGTTCTGCGGGGCGCCGGCCTTGTCGTTGGTGCCGGAGGCACGGCCGCCGCCGAACGGCTGTTGCCCGACGACCGCCCCGGTGGACTTGTCGTTGATGTAGAAGTTGCCGGCCGCGTAGCGCAGCTTCTCCATCGTGTAAGCCGCCGCCGCGCGGTCCCCGGAGATGACGGAGCCCGTGAGCGCGTAGGCCGACACCGACTCCATCTGGGTCAGCATCTCCTCGTACCGGTCGTCCTCGTAGACGTGCACGGCGAGGAACGGGCCGAAGTACTCGGTGGTGAAGACCTCGTTCTCCGGGTCGGTGCACTCGACGACGGTCGGGCGGACGAAGTAGCCCACCGAGTCGTCGTAGGAACCGCCCGCGACGATCGTGCAGGTCGGGTCTTCCTTGGCGCGGTCGATGGCGGCCTTGTTCTTGGCGAAGGAGCGTTCGTCGATGACGGCGCCGACGAAGTTGGCCAGGTCGGTGACATCGCCCATGGTCAGGTAGTCGACCTCGGCGGCGAACTCCTCCTTGAAACCGGAGTTCCAGATCGACGCCGGGATGTACGCCCGGGAGGTCGCGCTGCACTTCTGGCCCTGGTACTCGAACGCGCCCCGGGTGAGGGCCGTCTTGAGCACCGCGCGGTCGGCGCTCGGGTGGGCGACCACGAAGTCCTTGCCGCCGGTCTCGCCGACGAGGCGCGGGTAGGAGCGGTACTTCTCGATGTTCGCGCCGACCGTCTTCCACAGGTACTGGAAGGTCTTGGTCGAGCCGGTGAAGTGGATGCCCGCGAGGTCGCGGTGTTCGAGGGCCACCTCGGAGACCTCGATGCCGTCACCGGTGACGAGGTTGATGACGCCCTTGGGCAGCCCCGCCTCCTCCAGCAGCCGCATGAGCAGCACGGCGGCGTGGGTCTGGGTCGGCGACGGCTTCCAGACGACGACATTGCCCATCAGGGCCGGGGCGGTCGGCAGATTGCCCGCGATCGCGCTGAAGTTGAAGGGCGTGATCGCGTAGACGAAGCCTTCGAGGGGGCGGTGGTCGAGGCGGTTCCAGACGCCCGGGGAGTTCGCCGGGGGCTGCTCGGCGAGCAGGTCACGGGCGTACTTGACGTTGAAGCGCCAGAAGTCGACCAGTTCGCAGGGACAGTCGATCTCGGCCTGCTGGGCGGTCTTCGACTGGCCCAGCATGGTGGAGGCGGCCAGCGTCTCGCGCCAGGGGCCGGCGAGCAGTTCGGCGGCGCGCAGGATGATCGCGGCGCGGTCGTCGAAGGACATCGCGCGCCAGGCGGGCGCGGCGGCGAGGGCCGCGTCGATGGCGTCCTGGGCGTCCTGCCGGGTGGCGTTGGCGTAGGTGCCGAGGCGGGCCTTGTGGTTGTGCGGCTGTACGACGTCGAAGCGGTCGCCGCCGCCCATCCGCTTCTCCCCGCCGATGGTCATCGGCAGGTCGACCGGGTTCTCGGCCAGCTCCTTCAACTTGACTTCGAGCCGGGCCCGCTCGGGCGAGCCGGGGGCGTAGCCGTGCACCGGCTCGTTGACGGGCGTGGGGACCTGGGTGACGGCGTCCATGAGCTACCTCTTCCGAGTGAATGCCTGGCTTCGGCCCGCGAGAGCCAACGCCTTGTACGTATGTTGGGCGGCGGTCAGGGCTTGACCGTCACGAGTCCGCTTCGGCGAGCGCGTGAGAAGCCCCTAGGGGCGGAGTCACGGTTTCCATGTCTCCTTTTCGGGCTTGTCGGGAACCAGGTCGGCTCAGCCGACCGATGGGCGGTAGCTGCCGGGGCCTCGGATCTATGCGGGCCTCGACAGCTACCGCTCCCCTTTGCTGATCATCGAGCGGGCGAAGAAGCGCAGGTTCGCCGGCTTCTCCGCGAGGCGGCGCATGAAATAGCCGTACCAGTCCGTGCCGTACGCGGTGTAGACCCGCATCCGGTGTCCCTCGGCGGCGAGCCGCAGATGCTCGTCGCCGCGGATGCCGTACAGCATCTGGAACTCGTACTCGTCGAGTTTGCGCCCGGCCCGCCGGGCGAGCTCCTGGGTGATGGAGATGAGGCGCGGGTCGTGGGACCCGATCATCGGGTACCCCTCCCCGTCCATCAGGATCTTCAGGACGCGGACGTACGCCTTGTCGATCTCGGCCTTCTGCTGGAAGGCGACGGAGGCGGGCTCCTTGTAGGCACCCTTGACCAGCCGCACCCGGCTGCCGTTCTCGGCGAGGCGGCGGGCGTCGGCCTCGGTGCGGAACAGGTAGGCCTGGATGACGCAGCCGGTCTGCGGGAAGTCCCGGCGCAGCTCGTCGTGGATGGCGAACATCGAGTCGAGGGTGGTGTGGTCCTCGGCGTCGAGCGTGACCGTCGTCCCGATCGCGGCGGCGGCCTCGACGACCGGGCGGACGTTGGCGAGGGCCAGCTCGTGGCCGCCCTCCAGCGCCTGGCCGAAGAGGGAGAGCTTGACCGACATCTCGGCGCGCTCGCCCAGCTCCAGCTCCTTCAGCCGGTCGATCAGCTCCAGATAGGCGTCACGGGCGGCGGCGGCCTGCTCCGGCCGGGTGATGTCCTCGCCGACGACGTCCAGCGTCACCTCCAGACCCCTGCCGGTGAGGTCCCGGACGACCGGGACGATGTCGTCGACCCGTTCACCGGGGATGAAGCGGTCGACGACCTGCTTGGTCACGGGCGCCGCCGAGATCAGGCGTCGTATCCGGTCGCTGCGCGACGCGGCGAGAATCACGGGACCCAGCACGGGGGCACCTCCACAACCAGCAGATAGAACCGCAGACAGAACCACCGTGAAACCTAAGGATCCCCCCGTCCGTCGGCCATCGACAGCTGTCACGTATCCGTGCCGCAGATCTCAGACAGATGTATGAAGGCCCCTCGGAGATACGCGACAATGCCCGGGTGACGCCCGAAAGCCCCGCACCCCACCCCGTGGGTGACTACCAGGACCTCGTCGACGAGATCTCCGGTCTGCTCGGCGCCCCGGCGACGCTGGAGAACCGCGACTTCGAGCTGATCGCCTTCGGCGCGTACGACAGCGAGGGCGACCTCGATCCCTCGGCCCTGGACCCGGTCCGCACCCGCTCGATCCTGACCCGCCGCTCGACGACCGCGGTCCGGGAGTGGTTCGAGGGTTTCGGCATCACCCGGGCGACGGCCCCGGTCCGTATCCCGCCGACCCCGGAGGCCGGGGTGCTCCGGGGCCGAATCTGCCTCCCCGTACGCCATCGGGGGGTCGTCCTCGGCTACGTCTGGCTCCTGGACGGCGACCCGGGCCCCACCGCCGCCCAGCTGTCGGCGGCGATGGCGGTCGCCTCCCGGATCGGCGCCCTCCTCGCGGACGAGGCCCAGGCCGGCGCCGACCTCACCCGGGAGCTGCGCGCGGTGCTCACCGCCGCCCGCGACTGGGAACGCGACATGGCGGTGGCGGAGCTGCGCGCGGCCCTCGGCCCACGCGGCGACGGCGTCCACACGATGGTGTGCGTGGCCCCCTGGCCGTCCGCCGATCCGGACGACGCCCCGTCCTTCCGTACGGTGCCGGGGGCGACCGCGCTGTGCACGGTGCCGTGGGGTGCGGCGGGCCAGGGCCTGGCCCTGCTGGTGCGGCTCCGCTCGGCGGACGTACCGGCCCCGGCGCTCACGGCCGCCGCGCGGCTGCTGGAGCGCGCGGGCGCGCACGCGGCGGCGGGTGTCTCGGGCGCCCGCGCGGGCCTCGCCGAGCTGGGCACCGACTGGCGGGAGGCCTCGGCGGCGGCGCGCGCGGCGCTGGCGGAGCCGCGGCTCGGCCCGGTCGCGGAATGGCGCTCCATCGGGCCGTACCGCCTCCTCACCGCACTCCCTCCCGGCACCCCGCAGGACCCGTCCGTCCGCGCCCTCCTCACCCCGGCCCACCGTGAACTCGCCCGCACCGCCGAGGTCTTCCTCGATCACGCGGGCCAGGCGGGCCGTACCGCCGCCGAGTTGGGCATCCACCGCCAGACCCTCTACTACCGCCTCTCCCGCGTCGAACAGCTCACCGGCCTCCACCTCACCGACGGCGAGGACCGGCTGCTGCTGCACATGGCGCTCAAGGGGGCGCGGCTCTGACGTCCGGTCCGGACGGCATGCACACGGCAACCTTTAGGCTGCTCTCGTCGGTCGGATCATCGGACCGACGCATGGGGGATCAGGGGATCAGGGGGACGTGCGCCGTTGAACAACGCGACCGAGGTGTTCCAGCCGCTCCAGGCCGACGACCCGCCGCAGGTGGCGGGCTACCGACTGGCCGCCCGGCTCGGGGCGGGCGGCATGGGCCGGGTGTATCTGTCGCACACCCAGGGCGGCAGGCCGGTGGCGCTCAAGGTGGTCCGCCCGGAGCTGGCCGACGACCCGGCCTTCCGACGGCGGTTCGGCCGGGAGATCAAGGCGGCCCGGCGGGTCCGGGGCGCGTACACCGCCGAGCTGATCGACGCCGACGCGGACGGCGTACCGCCCTGGCTGGCCACGCTCTACGTGCCCGGCCCCTCCCTGGCCGAGGCAGTCGGCCGGCGCGGGCCGCTGCCGGTGCCCGCCGTGCTGTGGCTGATGGCGGGGGTGGCCGAGGCGCTGGGTGCCATCCACGACGAGGGCATCGTGCACCGCGACCTGAAGCCGTCGAACGTGCTGCTGGCCGCCGACGGGCCCCGGGTGATCGACTTCGGTATCTCGGTGGCCGCCGACCTCACCTCGCACACGGCCACCGGCACCGCCGTCGGCACCCCCCAGTTCATGGCCCCCGAGCAGGCGACCGGGGGCGATGTCACGACGGCGACCGATGTCTTCGCGCTGGGCCAGACGGCCGCGTTCGCCGCCCTGGGCGAGCCGCTGTACGGGGACGGCCCCTCGGTCGGCGTGCTGTACCGGATCGTGCACTCGGAGCCCGAGCTGTCCCTGCTGCCCGAGCCGCTCCGCCCGATGATGGCCCGCTGTCTCGCCCTCGACCCGGCGGAGCGGCCCACTCCGGCGGAGGTCGTCGAGTGGTGCCGCGGTGAGCTGGGCGGGGACGCCGACACGGGTGGCGGACCGGCCGTCTGGCAGGAGGTCACCGGACCTGAGCTCCCGGTCCCACCCCCGGCTACGGCCCACAGGGCCACCGTCCCCCACCCCGTGCCACAGCTGTCGCCGACCCGTCCGCTGGGGCCGCACGGTCCGATGACGCCGTACGGGCCGATGACGCCGAACGGGCCACTGGTGCTGCACGGGCCCCCGGGGGCGACGGGTCCGCACGGCCCCGCAGGACCGGAGGGGCCGGAGCGGAGGCGCGCCCGGCGCCGGCGTACCGCACTGATCACGACCGCGGCCGTGACCGGCGGCGCCCTGCTGCTGTCGGGCCTGGTCTGGACGGTCACGGAAGGGGTGGACCGGATCCGCGACCGGGTGACGACCTCCTCGTCCTCGTCGACCTCCGGAACGGGGACGACGGCGGGATCGGAGGGGACGGACGACCGCACCTCGGAGGAGTCCACGGGATCCGGCGGGTCCGAGGAATCGAAGGCGCAGGGATCCAAGGGATCCAAGGGGTCCGAGGGGTCGCAGGAGACGGGCGACGGGACGTCCGACACGTCGTCCGGCTCCTCCCCGACCGCGTCCGCCGAGCCCCGCGGCATCGCCAACCCGCTGGTGTTCCTGAACGAGGAGAACTCCCTCGACATCAGGGCGGCGCTCTACGAGAACGTCCGGGACGACCGCAAGGGCGACATCCGCTTCACCTGCGCGCAGGGCAGCTGCGCGCTGGAGAGCGACAAGAGCGTGATCACCATGCTGTACGCCGAGCCGGGCGGCGGCCTCGAATCGTGCCGCATCGCCCTCACCGGGGCCACGAGCCACCGGTTCCCCCTGGCCGCGGCGGCGGCCGGCAGCGAGCTGTGCTTCAAGACCCCCGCCGGGGACATCGCCCTGTATGTGGTCCAGGTGAAGTCCACCGCGCTGCCGGACAGCGGCGTGGCCTTCGTGAACGGCGACATGACGGTCTGGCGGGCGGACTAGGACAGGACGGACTAGGACCCGTCACCCCCGGGCTTCGCCGCCGCCTCCATCACCTGGCGGAGCCCTTCCGTGAGGGCTTCGGCGTCGGGCGCGCTCTCGGGGTCGAAGGTCCACTGGGCGACCAGGCCCAGCAGGAGCGTCGTATAGAAGCGGCCCAGGGTGTCCGCGGCAGAGTCCGGGACGTCCTCCTCCCGGCCGCCCATGAACAGCGGGACGATCCCCCGCGCGCCCTCCTGCTGGGCCCGCGCCAGATGCTCGCGCACCTCCGGCATCTGGTCCCCCATGGCCAGCACCTCCATGCTGAGCCGCCACATCGAGCCCGGCTCCCGCATGGTCTCGACGGCGTTCGCCCACACCTCCCGGAACCGCTCGACCGAGCCGGGCGCACTGTCGCTCCCGACCGCCTCGCCACCGTCGAACGTGTCCGAGACCTCCTCGACCATCGCCACGTAGGCCTGTGCCAGCAGCGCGTCCTTCGAGCCGTAGTGGTAGCCGATCGACGCCAGATTCGTGCCCGACTCCTTGACGATGTCGCGCGCCGTCGTCCGCGCGAACCCCTTCTCCAGCAGGCAGCGCTTGGCGCCTTCGAGCAGATCCTCACGGTGTCCCATGCGGGTCAGCGTAGCCCCGGGTTCATACGTACGTCCTAGACGCTCATTCTAGACGCCCGTTTCATACAGGCGTACTAGACGAACGTATAAGACACCCGTACAGTCACCGCCATGACGACGAACCCCACGTGCCCGCCCTCCCCCGGCACCCCGGGCGGAGCCGGTCGGGCCGGCCGCCGCGAATGGGCCGCCCTCGGCGTGCTGATGCTTCCGCTGCTGCTGGTCTCGATGGACGTGTCGGTGCTGTACTTCGCGGTCCCCGCGATCACCGCCGACCTGGAACCGAGCGGCACCCAACTGCTGTGGATCTTCGATATCTACGCGTTCGTGCTGGCCGGACTGCTGATGACGATGGGCTCGCTCGGTGACCGCGTCGGCCGCCGCCGGCTCCTGCTGATCGGCGCGGCGGCGTTCGGCGCGGCATCCCTGGTGGCCGCGTACGCGCACAGCCCCGAGACACTGATCGCGGCCCGCGCGGTGCTCGGAATCGGCGGGGCGACGCTCATGCCGTCGACGATGGCGCTGACCCGGACGATGTTCACCGACCCCGGTCAGCGGGCGAAGGCCATCGGTGTCTGGTCGGGCGTGATGGCGGCCGGGGTCGCACTCGGCTCGGTGCTCAGCGGTGTGCTGGTGGAGCACTTCTGGTGGGGCTCGGTCTTCCTGGTGAACCTGCCCGCGATGGCGTTGCTGCTGCTCCTCGGCCCGCTCCTGCTCCCCGAGTCGAGGGATCCGGCCCCCGGCCGCTTCGACCTGCTGAGCGTCCCGCTGTCGATGGCGGCCGTGCTGCCGGTGATCTACGGCCTGAAGGAGATCCCCTCGGAGGGCTGGAACGTGCGGTACGTGCTGTCCGTGACCGTCGGTCTGCTCTTCGCCGCCCTGTTCGTCCACCGCCAGCGCACCACGGCCTCCCCACTCATCTCCCCGGCGCTGTTCCGGGCCCGCGGCTTCACCCCGGCGCTCGTCCTCAACCTCGTCGCGGCCTTCGGAATGCTGGGCTCGGTCTACTTCACCACCCAGTACCTCCAGTCCGTCCTCGGCAAGAGCGCGCTGGAGGCCGCGCTGTGGGGGCTGCTGCCCTCCGTCCTCGTCGGTGTCGCCGCGCCGGTCACCACACATCTCGTCCAGCGGGGTGTGAACCGCGCGTACGTCGTGTCCGCCGGCTTCGGCACCGCCGCGTGCGGTTACGCGCTGCTGGCCCTGGCCGGCACCGCCTCCCTCTGGCTGGTCATCATCGGCGCCGGAGTCCTCGCCGCGGGCATCGTCGCCGTCTTCGCGCAGATGACCGACCTCGCCCTCGGTGCCGCCCCCGTCGAGCGCGCGGGCTCCGCCTCCTCCTTGCTGGAGACCAGCCAGGAGTTCGGCGGCGCCCTCGGCATGGCCACCCTCGGCTCCATCGGCACCGCCCTCTACCACCACGAGATCCCGGCCACCGCGCCCGCCCCGGCCCGCGAGACCCTCGGCGGCGCCCTGGCCGTGGCCGAGCAACTCCCCGGCCCCGCGGCCGAGTCCCTGACGACAGCCGCCCGAGCCGCCTTCACCACCGGCATGCAGGGCGCGGCGACAGCCGGCGCGCTCGTCCTGCTGGCAGCGGCGGTCCTGGCGGTCGGCGCACTGCGCGGAGTACGGGTACGGGACCACGAGGCGGAGGCGCAGACGGCGAAGGCACAGGCGCAGGCGCAGGCGCCGGGGCAAGCGCAGGCGGCGGAGGCGAGCCCGGTCAGGACGGCAGGCCGATGACGACCAGCCCGTCCGCGATCGACCCACGCGTGACCGGCCCTCTCGGGATCAGCCCGCCACGGTCAGCCCTCCGCCGTCACCCCGCCGTGATCAGCCCGCCGTGATCAGCCCCACCCGGTACGCGATGGCCACCGCCTCCGTACGGCTCGCCGCCCCCAGCTTGGCGAGGATGTTGGACACATGCACACTCGCCGTCTTGCCGGTGATGAACAGCTCGTCGCCGATCTGCCGGTTGGTGCGCCCGAGGGCGAGGAGCCGCAGGACATCGCTCTCCCGCGCGGTGAGCGCGGGGACGCCCGAGGCCGCCGAGGTCTCCGCGAGCCGCCCCCGCCGGACCAGCGCGTCCAGGTCAGCGCGCAGCGCCACGGCCCCCAGCAGGTCGGCGGTCTCCCGCGCCGCCCGCGCCTCGGCCCCGGCCTCCTCCCGGGCGCCCGCGCCCAACAGCGCCTCCGCCAGCCGCAGTCGGCACCGCGCCCGCTCGTACGGATCACCGAACGCGAACGCCTCCACCACCCCGCGCCAGGCCTCCGCGTCGGGCCCGGTCGTCACCCGCGTCCACTCGGCCTCGGCCCGCGCCAGCCAGGCCAGCCCCTCCGGGCCCTGCCGGGCCCCGTCCTCCCCCTCGGCGGCGGTGGCACGCGCGGCCCGCACCAGTTCTTCCCCGGTGGGGGCCCAGTGCCGTACCCCCGCCTCGTCCCCGGCCGACCGCCGCTCCGCCACCGCGTCCGCGACGGCCCCGAGGGCGAGCGCGGCCAGGCGGACGGTCGCGTCGGGCCGGCCCCCGGCCTGCTCGGTGAGGACGGCGACACTGGTACGGAACTGTTCGACCGCGGCCTCGGGATCGTGCCGCAGGACGGCCGCCTCGGTGAGGGCGATCCCCGCGACAAGGGCGGCCATGAAGTCGTACGGCCCGTCCACGAGCGCCCGCGCCCGCTCCACCGCGCTCTCGTCACCGCGGGCGAGGGCGACGTACAGGGCGGGGCCGACCGCGTAACCGGCGGTCGCGGGCAGCCGGTCGGCGTCGGCGGCCGAGGCGGCGCACTCGTCCCAGCGGCCCAGCGTGTAGAGGCACAGCGAGTGGAGATAGCGCATCCCCACCGGGTACGGGGAGGAGAGCAGCCCGGTGCGGCCCGCCCGCTCCAGCCCCTCGGAGAGCCAGCCGAGGCACCCGTCGGGGTCGCCGGATTCGAAGCAGCCGATGGCGAGGTTGAACAGGGCGCGCATCTCCACCGGGACATTGCCCGCGCGCAGCGCCAGTTCCCGGGCGTTCTTCAGCCGCGCGCGGCCCTCCGGGGTACGCCGGTTGCCCCGGGGGTCCAGGCCGACGACGGAGATGGTCAGATCGGCCTCGGCGTCGGACAGCCCGAGCCGCCCAGCCACGTCCAGCGCCTGTCTCGCGACCCGCCCGGCCTCCTCGTCCTCCCCCACGTACCGTGCCGCCATCACATGCGTGGCCGCCGCCCACACCCAGGTACGGGACGGGGGTTCGGCGGGGATCATCGCCAGCGCCTCGCTGCTGTACCGGAAGGCGGCCTCCAGGTTGTCCACGCGCATCAGGTCGTCGGCGAGGGTGTAGCGCACCCGGGCGGCCAGTTCGGAGTCGGCGTCCGCGCCGGCTCCGGCGAGCGCGGAGCGGGACAGCGAGACCGCGCGGTGGTGCTCCCCGGCGCGCGCTGCGGCGGACGAGGCGCGCAGGGTGAGGGTGACCGTGTCGAGACCCCGGGGCCGGGCCGCGCACTCGACGGACGGCCACAGATCGAGGGCGCCCTCCAGATGCCGCAGCTCCTCGGCGGGCGCGCCGATGCCGTGCGCGTGGTCGGCGGCCTCGACGGACGCGGTCAGCGCGTCGGCGAGGTCATGGCTCTCACGCGAGTGGTGCGCCCGCTCGGCGCTCTCCCCCGCCCGTCCCCGGCGGGCCAGCAGCTTCGCGAACACCCCGTGCAGGCGCACCCGTTCGCCCGGCAGCAGATCCGCGTAGACGGCCTCCCGGGTGAGGGCGTGCCGGAACTCGTACGTCGACTCCCGGCCCGTCAGCAGCAGTTGCCGGCCGACCGCCTCCCGCAGCGCCGAATCCAGCTCGTCGTCGGGGAGTTGGACGGCCTCCCGCAGCAGCTCGTGTCCGACCCGGCGGCCCGCCACGGCCGCCGTGCGCAGCACCTGCTGGGCGGCGGCGGGCAGTTGCTCGATCCGGATCAGCAGGACGTCGGCCAGTCCGCTCGGCAGGACCGCGCCCGGCTCGTCCGCGGTCGCGGCCAGCAGTTCCTCCGCGTAGAAGGCGTTGCCCTCGGCCCGTTCGACGATCCGGCCGACCGTGGCCTCGGGCAGCGGCTCGGCGCGCAGCGAACGCACCAGCCGCGCGACCTCCCGGTCCGGCATCGGCCGCAGCTCCAGCCGTTCCACGGCGGGCAGCCGCACCAACTCGGCGAGCAGGGGGCGCAGCGGGTGGCGGCGGTGCAGGTCGTCGGCGCGGTACGAGGCGAACACGGCGAGGCGGTGGACGGGGGCGCCGGGGGTGGGGCGCTGGAGGACGCCCCGGCTGAGCAGGAAACGCAGCAGGTCCCGTGAGGACTGGTCGGCCCAGTGCAGGTCCTCCAGCACGAGCAGGGTGGGGGTGGCCGCGGTGAGGTCCGTCAGCAGTGCGGCGACGCCCTCGAAGAGCTGCAGCCGGTCTCCGCCGTCGGCTCCGCCGCCGAGGAGGCGGCCTGCCGCCGGGTGCGCCTCCAGCAGCGAGGCGAACCGCTCGTCCGCGGCGAGGGCGCCCAGGATCTCGGTGAACGGCAGATAGGGCAGACCTACGTCCCCGAGGTCCACGCAGTGTCCGGTGAAGACGACGGTCCCCTTCGCCGTCGCATACGCCGCGGCCTCCGCGAGCGTCCGGCTCTTCCCGACCCCCGCGTCCCCCGCGACCAGCACGGCCCGGGGCTCCCCGCGCCCGGCCCGGTCCAGCACGTCCCGCAGCCGGGCCATCTCGGTGTCCCGCCCGACGAACGGCGCGTGAACGATGCTCTGAGCCACGCCGCCATCCTGGCACGGCCGGGTGGGGTGGGTTGTCGGGTGCGGCTCCGGTGAGGCTTCTCGCGCAGTTCCCCGCGCCCCTGAAAAGCAGGGGCTGCGCCCCGTGCTTTTCGCCCCTGAGTGGCCGTAGGCCCTCAAGGGGCGCGGGGAACTGCGCGACCAGCCCCCACCCACCCGCACCCGACAACGCAAGGAAGGGCCCGGCCACCCCAGGTGACCAGGCCCCGCCTCCTACGACGTACCGAACCTCAGACCAGGTTCACCGACCGCGCCGACGTCGCACCGATCTCCTCCGCGACCTCGGCAAGCACCGGCTGCGGCACCGTGTCGTCCACGGTCAGCACCGCAAGCGCCTCGCCCCCGGCCGTGGACCGGGCGACCTGCATCCCCGCGATGTTGATGCCGGCTTCACCGAAGATCCGCCCCACCGTGCCGACGACCCCGGGCCGGTCGACGTACCGGAAGACGACCATGTGATCGGCGAGCGCCAGATCCACGTCGTACTCACCGACCGCCACGATCTTCTGGTGGTGCTTCGGCCCGGCCAGCGTCCCGGACACCGACACCTCCTCACCACTGCCGAGCGTGCCCCGCACGGTGACGACATTGCGGTGGTCCGGCGACTCGGACGAGGTCGTCAGCCGCACCTCGACCCCCCGCTCCTGCGCGAACAGCGGAGCGTTGACGTACGACACCGTCTCGTCGACGACGTCCTCGAAGACACCCTTGAGCGCGGACAGCTCCAGCACCTTCACATCGTGCTGGGTGATCTCGCCGTACACCTCGACGTCGAGACGGACCGCGACCTCACCGGCCAGCGCGGTGAAGATCCGGCCGAGCCGCTCGGCGAGCGGCAGACCCGGCTTGACGTCCTCGGCGATGACACCGCCCTGCACGTTCACCGCGTCCGGGACCAGCTCACCGGCGAGCGCGAGGCGCACCGAGCGGGCCACGGCGATACCGGCCTTCTCCTGGGCCTCGTCCGTCGAGGCACCCAGGTGCGGCGTGCAGACGACCTCGTCCAGCTCGAACAGCGGCGAGTCGGTGCAGGGCTCCTTCGCGTACACGTCGAGGCCCGCGCCGGCGACCCGGCCCTCCTTGAGCGCCGAGTACAGCGCGGCCTCGTCGACGATCCCCCCGCGCGCGGCGTTGACGATGCGCACCGAGGGCTTGACCTTCTGCAGCGCCTCGGCGCCGATCAGGCCGACCGTCTCGGGGGTCTTCGGCAGGTGGACGGTGATGAAGTCGGAGACCTCAAGGAGCTCGTCCAGGGAGAGGACCTTGACGCCCATCTGCGCGGCCCGCGCGGGCTGCACGTAGGGGTCGTAGGCGACGACCTTCATACCGAAGGCGGACATGCGCTGGGCGACCAGCGCGCCGATGCGGCCGAGGCCGACGACGCCGAGGGTCTTCTCGGCCAGCTCCACGCCCGTGTACTTGCTGCGCTTCCACTCGCCGTTCTTCAGCGCCGTGTTCGCCTGCGGGATGTGGCGGGCGGTGGCGAGCAGCAGACCGCAGGCCAGCTCGGCGGCGGTCACGATGTTCGAGGTGGGGGCGTTGACGACCATCACGCCGGCCTTGGTGGCGGCGGAGACGTCCACGTTGTCCAGGCCGACGCCGGCCCGCGCGACGACCTTCAGCTTCTTCGCGGCGGCGATCGCCTCGGCGTCGACCTTGGTGGCCGAGCGGATCAGGATCGCGTCGACGTCGGCGATGGCCGGAAGCAGTTCGGCTCGGTCCGCTCCGTTGACGTTCCGGATCTCGAAGTCCGGGCCCAGCGCGTCGACGGTGGCCGGCGACAGCTCTTCAGCGATCAGTACGACTGGTTTCGAGCTCACGTGAGTCCTCACAAGTCCAATGCTGCGGACGGCCGTCCCGACGGCCGCAGGCGGTGGAGGGTGGTGTCCGCGTGGAAGACGCACGACGCTGTGGGCCCGACGCGTATGTAGTGCAGCAGTGTAGTGGCGCCGGGGGCATCGCCTCACGCCACCGCGGAAGGATCACCCGGACGTGAAAAACGAGGTCGGCCGTGGCGCCGGGTGAACCCTGCCACGGCCGACCTCACAGGATCAGGCCTCGTCGTCGTTGACCCACGACATGAGCTTGCGCAGCTCCTTGCCCGTGGTCTCCAGCAGGTGCTCGGAGTCCTGGGTCTTGTACTCGTTGTACTTCTTCAGACCGCCGTGGTACTCGTCCATCCACTGCTGGGCGAAGGTGCCGTCCTGGATCTCGGCGAGGACCTTCTTCATCTCGGCCTTGGTGGCGTCCGTGATGATCCGCGGGCCGGTGACGTAGTCGCCCCACTCGGCGGTCTCGGAGATCGACCAGCGCATCTTCTCCAGGCCGCCCTCGTACATGAGGTCGACGATGAGCTTCAGCTCGTGCAGGCACTCGAAGTACGCGATCTCCGGCTGGTAGCCGGCCTCGGTCAGCGTCTCGAAACCGGCCTTGACCAGCGCGGCCGTACCACCGCAGAGAACGGCCTGCTCACCGAACAGGTCGGTCTCGGTCTCCTCGGTGAAGGTCGTCTTGATGACGCCGGCGCGGGTGCCGCCGATGCCCTTGGCGTACGAGAGCGCCAGCGCGAAGGCGTTGCCGGTGGCGTCCTGCTCGACGGCGGCGATACACGGAACGCCGCGGCCCTCCTCGTACTGGCGACGGACCAGGTGGCCCGGGCCCTTGGGGGCGACCATGCAGACGTCGACGCCGGCCGGGGGCTTGATGAAGCCGAAGCGGATGTTCAGGCCGTGGCCGAAGAACAGCGCGTCGCCGTCGTTGAGGTTGTCCTTGATGTGGTCCTCGTAGACCTGGGCCTGGATCGGGTCCGGGACGAGGATCATGATCACGTCGGCCTCGGCGGCGGCCTCCGACGGGGTCACCACGCGCAGGCCCTGCTCCTCGGCCTTCGCCTTGGACTTGGAGCCCTCGTGCAGACCGACGCGGACGTCGGCACCCGAGTCGCGCAGGGACAGCGCGTGGGCGTGACCCTGGCTGCCGTAGCCGATGACCGCGACCTTGCGGCCCTGGATGATGGACAGGTCGGCGTCAGCGTCGTAGAACAGCTCGGCCACTTTGGGTTCTCTCCTTGAGTGCAGGTGTTGCGTCCCACCGTATGACGGCGGGCGGAATGAAAGTCTGCGGGTCTCGGCATACGGGCGGCCGAGTCGATGGTCGACGGCCGGCCGCCCGTGTTCAAGTGTTCAGGCCGAGCGGTCGAGCGCGCGCAGCGAGCGGTCCGTGATCGAACGGGAGCCGCGGCCGATGGCGATCGTGCCGGACTGGACCAGCTCCTTGATGCCGAACGGCTCCAGCATCTTGAGCATGGCGGACAGCTTGTCGCTGGAGCCGGTGGCCTCGATCGTGACGGCCTCCGGGGAGACGTCGACGGTCTTGGCGCGGAACAGCTGGACGATCTCGACGATCTGGGAGCGCGTCTCGTTGTCGGCGCGCACCTTCACCAGAACGAGTTCCCGCTGAACGGCGGAGCCCGGCTCCAGTTCGACGATCTTCAGGACGTTGACGAGCTTGTTGAGCTGCTTCGTCACCTGCTCCAGCGGCAGTTCCTCGACGACCGTCACCACGATGGTGATGCGGGAGATCTCGGGGTGCTCGGTGACACCGACCGCGAGCGAGTCGATGTTGAAGCCGCGACGGGAGAACAGGGCGGCGATCCGGGCCAGGATGCCGGGGGTGTTCTCCACCAGGACGGAGAGCGTGTGCTTGGACATGGCTTCTTTACGTCTCTTTCGCTCAGTCGTCTTCGTTGTCGCCGAAGTCGGGGCGGACGTCCCGGGCGGCCATGATCGTGTCGTTGGAGGTGCCGGCGGCGACCATCGGCCACACCATCGCGTCCTCGTGGACGACGAAGTCGACGACGACCGGGCGGTCGTTGATCGAGTTCGCCTCCTCGATGACCTTGTCGAGGTCGTCCGGGGACTCGCAGCGGATCGCGTAGCAGCCCATGGCCTCCGAGAGCTTCACGAAGTCGGGGACGCGGGTGCCGCGGGCGTTCGGATTGACGTCGTCCGGGCCGCTGTGCAGCACCGTGTTGGAGTAGCGCTGGTTGTAGAACAGGGTCTGCCACTGGCGGACCATCCCGAGCGCGCCGTTGTTGATGATGGCGACCTTGATCGGGATGTTGTTCAGGGCGCAGGTGGTGAGTTCCTGGTTGGTCATCTGGAAGCAGCCGTCGCCGTCGATCGCCCAGACGGTCTGCCCGGGGGCGCCGGCCTTGGCGCCCATGGCGGCCGGGACCGCGTACCCCATCGTTCCGGCGCCGCCGGAGTTCAGCCAGGTGGCGGGCTTCTCGTACTGGATGAAGTGGGCGGCCCACATCTGGTGCTGGCCGACGCCCGCGGTGAAGATCGTGCCCTCGGGGGCGAGTTGGCCGATGCGCTCGATGACGGCCTGCGGGGAGAGCGAGCCGTCGCCGGGCTGGTCGTAGCCGAGCGGGTAGGTCTCGCGCCAGCGGTCGAGGTCCTTCCACCAGGCGCTGTAGTCGCCCCGGACGCCCTCGCTGTGCTCCTTCTGCACGGCCTGGATCAGATCGGCGATGACCTCGCGGGCGTCACCGACGATCGGCACGTCGGCGGCGCGGTTCTTGCCGATCTCCGCCGGGTCGATGTCCGCGTGGACGATCTTGGCGAACGGCGCGAAGCTGTCCAGCTTGCCGGTCACCCGGTCGTCGAAGCGGGCGCCGAGCGCGATGATCAGGTCGGCCTTCTGCAGTCCCGTCACGGCCGCCACCGAGCCGTGCATACCGGGCATGCCCAGGTGCTGCGGGTGGCTGTCGGGGAACGCGCCGAGCGCCATCAGGGTGGTGGTGACGGGCGCGCCGGTCAGCTCGGCCAGCACCTTCAGCTCGGCCGTCGCATGCGCCTTGATGACGCCGCCGCCGACGTACAGCACCGGCCGCTTGGCGGCGGTGATCAGCTTGGCGGCCTCGCGGATCTGCTTGGCGTGCGGCTTGGTGACGGGCCGGTAGCCGGGCAGGTCCATGGTGGGCGGCCAGCTGAAGGTGGTCTTCGCCTGGAGGATGTCCTTGGGGATGTCGACCAGGACCGGCCCCGGGCGGCCGGTGGAGGCGATGTGGAACGCCTGCGCGATGGCCCGGGGGATGTCCTCGGCCTTGGTGACGAGGAAGCTGTGCTTGGTGATCGGCATGGTGATGCCGACGATGTCCGCCTCCTGGAAGGCGTCCGTGCCGATCGCCTTGGAGACGACCTGGCCGGTGATCGCGACCAGCGGCACGGAGTCCATGTGCGCGTCCGCGATCGGGGTGACCAGGTTGGTGGCGCCCGGCCCGGACGTCGCCATGCACACCCCGACCTTGCCGGTGGCCTGCGCGTAACCGGTGGCCGCGTGACCGGCGCCCTGCTCGTGGCGGACCAGCACGTGGCGCACCCGCTTGGAGTCCATCATCGGGTCGTACGCCGGCAGGATGGTGCCCCCGGGGATGCCGAATACGGTGTCGGCCCCGACCTCCTCAAGCGAGCGGATGAGGGACTGCGCACCCGTCACGTGCTCGACGGGGGTGGACGGTCCTCCGGATCGGGGCCGCGGCTGCGGATGGTGGGCCCCGGTGGCCTGCTCGGTCATCGGCATTCTCTTCTCGATGCTGAGGGTGTTTTGCGAGGTTCGTGCGGTGTGCGACTCACGCCGACTGGTGCCCGTGCAACAAAAAACCCCTCCTTGCCACGAGGCAAGCGAGGGGAGCGCGCCGGGTACGGTCGCTGGGGATTCCGGAACGTCGTCCGGTGGGTCCCAGCTTCAGCCGACGCGCTTTCCAAGTACGAGGATTCGGGTGCGCATGGCACTGACCCTCCCCCCGGCGCGCACCGTGTGTCAAGTGGGTGGGACGGGAGTCTCATTATGTGAGCGATGGGCACGTCCGCCTCCGTCGACCGCGGGTATCCCCCTTGTCTACACCCCCGCACCCCTGGATGCCCGCTCACCTCCGGGGTGTCAGGGTCGGTGGCGACGCCACGACCGCGCTCAGCGCCTCGGGCATCCGCACTCCGCCGGGCACCGGGTAGTGCCCGAGGGAGAGGGCACGGCGGAGGCGGTACTCGTCCAGTGGCCCGGAGAAGGCGGCGCCCTGGCCGTGGGTGCAGCCCATCGCGCGCAGGGCGACGACCTGTTCGGGCAGATCCACCCCGTCGGCCACGGACTGCACTCCCAGGTCGCCGGCGATCCGCAGCAGCCCGCGGGTGATCTTCTGCAGCCGCGTGGACTCCACGATCCCCTCGATCAGACCGCGGTCCAGCTTCAGTACGTCGACGGGGAGCCGGCGCAGTGCCGTGATGGGCGCGTGCCCGCTGCCGAGGCCGTCCAGGGCGATCCGCACACCGAGGCGCCGCAGCTGGTTCAGCCGCCGCTCCAGCTCGTCCAGGGGGCACTTCAGCTCGGTGTCGGACAGCTCGACGACCAGCGAACCGGAGGGCAGCCCATGGCGGGTCAGGAGCGTCTCGATCGAGCCGGGAGGCAGGGAGCGGTCCAGCAGACGCCGGGCGCTCATCCGGACGGAGACCGGGACGTTCAGGCCGCCGGTGAGGCGGTCGGCGGCCTGCTCGACGGCCTGCTCCAGCATCCAGCGGCCCAGCTCGGCGGTCTTCTCGCTGTCCTCGGAGACCCGCAGGAACTCGGCGGGCGTGAACAGCACCCCCTGGGACGAACGCCAGCGGGCCGCGGTGGCGACCGATGAGATCCGGCCGGTCTCCAGCTCCACCACGGGCTGGTTCAGCAGCATGAACTCGCCGTCGTGCAGCGCGGCCCGCAGCCGGGTGGCCAGCTCGGCCTTGCGGACGACGTCCTGCTGCATCTGCGGCTTGTACAGCTCGACCCGGCCCTTGCCGGACGCCTTGGCCCGGTACATGGCGAGGTCGGCGTTGCGCAGCAGCTCGCCCGCGCCAAGACCGGGCTCGGCGAAGGAGACGCCGATGGAGGCGGCGACCCGGACATCGTTGCCGTCGATGGTGTACGGCTGTGAGAGGGCGATCCGGAGCCTGTCGGCCAGCTCCAGGATGTGCTGCTCCCGGGCGGTGCGGTCGCGGGAGCCGTCCCCGACGATGAGGGCCGCGAACTCGTCGCCGCCGAGGCGGGAGGCGGTGTCCCCCTGCCGGACGGCGTCCTGGAGCCGGCGGGCGGCATGGACCAGCAGCTCGTCCCCGGCCTGGTGCCCGATCGTGTCGTTGACGGCCTTGAAGCCGTCGAGGTCGATGAAGAGGACCGCCGTGTTGCGCAGGGCGACGCCCCGGTCGGAGGAGCGGCGGCCGGAGAGCGCCTGCTGGACGCGCTTGGTGAACAGGGCGCGGTTGGGCAGGTCGGTCAGCGGGTCGTGCTCGGCGTTGTGCTGCAACTGCGCCTGCAGGCGCACTCTTTCGGTCACGTCCCGGCTGTTGAAGATGAGGCCGCCGTGGTGGCGGTTGACCGTGGACTCGACGTTCAGCCAGCCTCCCCCGCCGCCGGACTTGAAGCGGCACTCGATGCGGGTGGTGGGCTCCTCCGCGGGGCTGGCGGCGAGGAAGCGGCGTACCTCGTGGACGACGCAGCCGAGGTCCTCGGGGTGGATGATCGAGGCCAGCTCCTTGCCGACGAGGTCCTCCGCGGGGCGTCCGTAGACCCCGGCGGCGGCCGGGCTGACGTAGCGGAGGATGCCGTTCGGTGCGGCGATCATGATGACGTCGCTGGAGCTCTGCACCAGGGAGCGGAAGTGGTTCTCCTTCTGGGCCAGTTCCTGGGTGAGGGTGATGTTGTCGAGGAGCATGATGCCCTGGCGCACGACGAGGGCGAGTACTACGGTGCAGGCGGTGATCAGCACCACGCGGTCGACGCTGCGGCCGTTGAGCACGTTGTAGAGGATGCCCAGGGTGCAGACGGCGGCGGCCAGGTAGGGAGTGAGTGCGGCCAGGGATCCGGCGATGGGGCGGGTGGCCGGATACCGACTGTGACCTCCTCCCTGGAGGAGCACATGCACGTGTCCTCCCTGGGGGCCGTCGTGCCGGTGGCCGGGATGGGCCTCGTGGCGGTGGACCGGCTTCAGGTCGTGCCGCTGGCCCGGGATGTGTTCGTGCACCACGCGCGCGTGCCCGCCCTCGTCCGGCTGTCCGTGCCGCTGGCCGGCCCAGGGGGCGTAGGCGAGGAGCACGGATCCCGCGAACCAGCCGGCGTCGAGGAGCTGGCCGGACTGGTAGCTGGTGTGCAGCAGGGGCGAGGTGAACAGGGCGTCGCACATCACGGTGAGCGCGAGGGCGCCGATCGCGGTGTTGACCGCGGAGCGGTGCATCGAGGAGCGGCGGAAGTGCAGCGCGAGCACCATGCTGACCAGGGCGATGTCGAGCAGCGGGTACGCCAGGGAGAGCGCGGTGTGCGCGGTGTCGGAGTCGTCGAGCTGCGCGTTCTGCGCCAGCGCGAGGCTCCAGGAGAGGGTGACCAGGGAGCCGCCGATGAGCCAGGAGTCCAGCGCGAGGCAGATCCAGCCGGCCTTGGTGACGGGCCGCTTGGCCAGCACCAGCAGTCCGACGATGGCGGGTGGCGCGAAGCAGAGGAAGAACAGGTCCGCGTAGCTCGGCTCGGGCACGGGCCGCTCCAGGACGACCTCGTACCATCCCCAGACGCCGTTGCCCAGGGCCGCCATGGCGGAGGAGAGGGCGAACAGCAGCCAGGCGGGTCGAAAGCGGCTGCGGCGGCTGCGCGCGTAGCGGAAGCAGGAGACGGCGGCCGCGGCGGCGGCCGCGCTGAGCCCGAAGTCGCCCATGACGAGGGCCACTTGCTCGTTGCCCCAGCCGAGCGCGGCGCCGACGGCGTAGGCCGCGCAGAGCAGGGCGAGGACGAGCTGGGTCCGCAGGCTCGCGCCTCTGCGGTCGGGCGCCTGCCCGCCGGAGGGCAGCGGCCCGGCGGCCGGCTTGGCGGCCCGGAGCGTGGGGCTCAGCGTGGAGGCGGACGGGCGGGGGCTCACCGGGTCTCCCCGGTGAGTGCCGCTCCGGTGTCCCGCTGGTCCCGGTGCGTCGGGTGGGTGTGCTTTCTGCGGCTGCTGTGCCTGCGGTGCTGACCGTGACCGCCGGGGCCGCCGTGACTCCCGTGCGGGTGCCTCGGCGTCGCGGCTCGCCAGGGCCGCCGTCGGCGGCTCCGCCGCGTCGGATCGTTCGTCCATAGGCCGTGCATCGCCCGTCGCCCCCCTCGCTGTCTCAAGTCCGTCCCCGGCGCCGAACGGTGCGCGGCGCAGCCCCTGTCGGGACGATACACCAGTCTCGTCACTCAGGGACATAGTTCCTCTACGCTCAGTGACCACCTCTGGCAACACGAGCACGGTCCGCTTCCGAAGGAACGCGGAGGGTGCCCGAAGTGGATTACACGTCGTCCGTCTCGCCCGTCGTAAGGACCACGTTGCGCAGCGGCTCCCGGTTCACGAATCGCCCCAACTGGTCCACCAGCAGCCTTTTGGCACGCGGCAGGAAGGCCGACGTGGGGCCGCCGACGTGCGGGCTGATGAGCACGCCGGGCGCGCGCCAGAGCGGGTGCCCCGGCGGCAGCGGCTCGGGGTCGGTGACGTCGAGTGCGGCGGTGATGCGCCCGCCGTCCAGTTCCGTGAGCAGTGCCTTGGTGTCGACGACGCCTCCGCGGGCAACATTCACCAAGAGGGCGCCGTCCTTCATACGGGCCAGGAAATCGGCGCCGACCAGGCCTTTCGTCTGTTCCGTGAGTGGAGTGGAGAGGATCACGACGTCGGCCTGCGGCAGCAGGGAGGGCAGTTCGGTGAACGAATGCACCGGTCCGCGCGCCGTGGTGCGCTCAGAGCGCGCGACGCGCGCCACCCGCGCCACCTCGAAGGGAACGAGCCGGTCCTCGATGGCGGCGCCGATCGCGCCGTAGCCGACGATCAGGACGGACCTGTCGGCGAGCGCGGGACGGAAGTCGCCCTGCCAGCGCTCCTGTTGCTGGGCCCGCACGAAGTCGGGGACGCCGCGCAGCGAGGCGAGGGTCAGGGTGAGCGCGAGTTCGGCGGTGCTGGCCTCGTGCACGCCGCGCGCGTTGCACAGCTGCACCCCGGGAGCGAGCGTGGACAGCCGGGCCAGGACGTCGTCGACACCCGCCGTGAGCGTCTGGACGACCCGGAGGTTGCGCATGGACTCCAGCGGGGTCACGGCCACCGGGCGGCGCTTCATGTAGGGGACCACGTACAGGACGCAGTCCGCGGGATCGCCGGGATACGGCTGGGTGCCGTCCTCGCCCCCGTCCCAGAAGAGGTAGGTGGGGCCCTGCGGGAGCCCCTCGATCTCGTCCGGCGGGATGGAGAGCCACACATCGCCGGTGACGTCCGCGGTCGGGTCGCCAGTCGCGTCAGCAGTCATGCTCCGGAGGCTATGTCAGGTACGCGGTACGGCAGAGGTTAGGTTGGGGGTCGGGAGAGGGAGGGTCACGACCAGGTGGAGCGCAGGACGATCGGCGCGGCGACGCTCGAGGTGGGGGCCGTAGGACTCGGGTGCATGCCGATGAGCTGGGCGTACACCGGGTCGCGGCAACGGGGCGACGAGTCGATGCGGACGGTGCACCGGGCGCTCGACCTCGGCACCACGCTGCTGGACACGGCGGACATGTACGGCCCCTTCACCAACGAGCTGCTGGTGGGCCGGGTGCTGAAGGAGCGGCGGGCGGAGGCCTTCGTCTCCACCAAGGTGGGGCTGCTGGTGGGCGAGCAGCACATCGTGGCCAACGGCCGCCCCGGCTATGTGCGCCGGGCCTGCGACGCGTCGCTGCGCCGGCTCCAGACCGATGTCATCGACCTCTACCAGTTGCACCGGGCGGATCCCGAGGTCCCCGTCGAGGAGACGTGGGGCGCGATGGCGGAGCTGGTGCAGGCCGGGAAGGTACGGGCGTTGGGCCTGTGCGCGGTGGGCGCGCGGGCGGGGCGCCGGCCGGGCGCGGGCATGTACGACACCACGATCCGCCAGCTCCAGCGGGTCCAGCAGGTCTTCCCGGTGAGCGCCGTGCAGGCCGAGCTGTCGGTCTGGTCGCGGGAGGCGCTGGACGCCCTTCTCCCCTGGTGCGTGGCCCGGGGTATCGGTTTCCTCGCCGCCATGCCTCTGGGGAATGGTTTCCTCACCGGCACGCTGACTCCGGGCGGGGGCTTCGAGCCCGACGACCTCCGCGCTCGGCATCCGCGGTTCACCTCCGAGATGATGGCCGCCAACCAGCCCCTCGTCGTGGGACTGCGCCGGATCGCCGCCCGGCACGGGGCGACGGTGACCCCGGCCCAGGTCGCGCTGGCCTGGATCCTGTCCCTCGGCCCGCACGTGGTCCCGGTGCCGGGCACCAAGCAGGCGCGGTGGGTGACGGAGAACGCGGCGGCGCAGGCGCTGCGGCTCACGGCCGGGGATCTGGCGGAGGTGGCGGGGCTGCCGCCGGCGCGGGGATCCTGGGACTGAGCGGGGATTCTGGGACCGAGGGGGACGGCGGTCGGCCGTCGAGCCGGAAAATCCTCTTGATCCGGCGGAGGTGGAACTTGTGGGGCACTCGCGGTGTAAGACAAGTAGAAGTTCCACGCCGAAGGGATCGTGATGGTGCAACGTCGAGTGGTGACGGCCGTGTTGGCCGCGGCCGTGCTCCTGGTGACGACCGGCTGCTCCTCCGACGACGGAGAGAGCAAGGACGCGGCCGGCAGTTCGCCCCCGAGCAGCAGCAGTACCGGGTCGTCCCCGCCGGATCAGGGGGCGGCGGACGCGGTGCCCCCCGCGAAGGGCTCGGTGAAGGTGGTCCGCACCGTCGCCGAGGGCCTCGACACCCCCTGGGGCCTCGCGGCCCTGCCCGAGGGCGGACTGCTGGTGTCCTCCCGTGACGGGGCCACGATCAGCAGAATCGACGAGGAGTCCGGCAAGGAGACCGTGCTCGGCGAGGTCCCGGGGGTGGCCCCGGCCGGCGAGGGCGGCCTGATGGGCATCGCGGTCTCCCCGGAGTACGCCTCGGACCACATGATCTACGCGTACTTCACCTCGGAGTCCGACAACCGGATCGTGCGGATGCTGTACGCCCCCGAGAAGCCCGCGGGCGAGCAGCTCGGCGCCCCCGACACCATCCTCCGCGGGATCCCCAAGGGCACCAATCACAACGGCGGCCGTCTCGCCTTCGGCCCCGACAAGATGCTGTACGCAAGCACGGGCGAGCGGTACGAAGGCCCTCTGGCCCAGGACAAGGACTCCCTCGGCGGCAAGATCCTCCGGATGACCCCGGACGGCGAACCGGCCCCGGGCAACCCCTTCGACGACTCCGTCGTGTACTCGTACGGCCACCGCAACGTCCAGGGCCTGGCCTGGGACACCAAACAGCGTCTGTGGGCCTCGGAGTTCGGCCAGAACACCTGGGACGAGCTGAACCTCATCCAGCCCGGCGGGAACTACGGCTGGCCCGAGGTCGAGGGCAAGGAGGGCAAGTCCGGTTACATCGACCCGGTGGCCGTCTGGACCACGGACGAGGCCTCCCCCAGCGGTATCGCGATGGCGGAGGGCTCGGTCTGGATGGCGGGCCTCAAGGGCCAGCGCCTGTGGCGCATCCCCCTGGACGGCACCAAGACCGCCGCCGACCCCCAGGCCTTCCTGGACGGTGACTACGGCCGCCTCCGTACCGTCCTCTCCGCCGGCGGCGACAAACTCTGGCTGGTCACCAGCGAGACGGACGGCCGCGGCACTCCGGAGGACGGCGACGACAAGATCCTTGAGCTGGAGGTGACGTAGCCGGCCGGGTCCTATCCCACGACGAGCCGCTCCCCCTCCCCCGCCGGGGCCAGGCCGACCCGGTGGGCCACCGCCGCCGCCTCGCCGCGGCCGGAGACGCCGAGTTTGGCGAGGATGTTGGAGACGTGCACGCTGGCGGTCTTGGGGGAGATGAAGAGTTCCCCGGCTATCTGGCGGTTGGTGCGGCCGGCGGCGACCAGGCGGAGGACGTCGTGTTCGCGGTCGGTGAGGCCGAGCGCGGCCACGGGGTCGGCGGAGGTGAGGGCCGGCTCGGGGGCGCGGTGCAGGGTGAGGCGGGCGCGGCGGGCGAGCTGGGCGACCTCGTCGGCGAGGGGGCGGGCGCCGAGATGGCCGGCGACGGCGGCGGCCAGCCGCAGCAGCTCGGTCGCGCGGTCGCGGGCCTCGTCGTCGGTGCCGTCGGCCAGCAGTGCCTCGGCGAGGCGGTGCCGGACGCGGGCGAGGTCGTAGGGCCGGTCCAGGGGCTCGAAGGCGGTGACGACGTCGGACCAGGTGTCCGGGGCCATCAGGCCCTCGGCGCGCTGGAGTTCGGCGCGCACCCAGCGTTCGTGGGCGAGCCAGATCGGTGCGCCGGTGGTGAGCTTCTTGACCACGGCGAGGATCCGGTCGAGGACCTCGGCGCGGCCGGGCCCGGCGATCGGCAGGGTGCGGGCGTCGGCCTCGGCGGTGACGGCGGTGATCAACAGGGGCCAGGCGTAGCGCTGGGTGCCGACGGGGAAGCCGGTGTCGAGGACGTGGGCCAGTTCGGCGCGGGCGTCGGGGAGGCGGCCTTCGGCGGCGGCGATGCCGATGGTGATGCGGGACAGGGGCAGCGTGAACTGCGGCACGGAATCGTGGGTGCCGAAGAACTGACGCGCGGCAGCGAGTTGTCGTGCGGTCTCACTGATGTCTCCCCGAGCAAGGGCCAGATGGGCACCGTGGGTGGCGCCGGCACCGCGCGGCTTGGAGTGGCGGCCGATACCTTGCGCCCTTGTCGCGGCCTCGGCGGCTTCGGCCCACTGGCCCAGGGAGTCCAGGGATTCGGCGAGATTGGTCCACATCCAGGACTGGATGTCCCGCAGGCCCAGTTCATCGGTGAGCACGAGGGCTTCGTGGAGAAGTTCCACAGCTTCCCGGGAGCGGCCGACGCTCTCCAGGACGGATGGCAGATTCACCAGGGCGTTGCCGAGGACGGTGGCAAAGCCCCCGGGGTCCTCCAGCACCCGGTTCCTGACCCGGTGCATCTGGGCCAGTCCTGCCTCGGTGTCCCCCGCGTCGACCATCAGCACACCCAGCGTGAGGCGGGCGTTCAGCTCGATGTTCTCGGCACCGACCATGCACGCGTACTCGACGGCTCGTTCGGCGGCGGAGACGGCTTCCGGACCGGGTTGGTGGAGCATCGACCACGCGGCGGCCATCGCGAGTACTTCGGCGTGAACCTCGGACGGGGGCAGGCCGCGTACCAGATCCTGCGCGGTTCGCAGTTCCGCCCATCCGTCACCTCGGGCCAAGGCCTGCACCAACACCGAGCGCTGTACCCAGAACCACGCCGCGCGCAAAGGGCTGCTGCCGTCCGCCAGCCGGTCGAGGGCCCGGCGGGTGATCCGCAGGGCCCGCTCGCGCTCGCCGCACAGTCGTCCCGCGACGGCCGCCTCGGCCATCAGGTCGAGATAGCGCAGCGGATGGGTGCCCGGGGCGCAGCCGCAGGGCGGGTAGACCTCGGTGTAGTCGACGGGGCGCAGGGTGGCGCGGACGGCGTCAGGGACGGCGTCCCACAGCTCCATCGCCCGTTCCAGGAGGCGTAGTTGCTCGGCGTGGGCGTGCCGGGAGCGGGCCTCGGTGGAGGCGTCGAGGACGGCGGGCAGGGCCTTGGCGGGGTCGTGGGCGTGGTACCAGTAGCTGGCCAGGCGGGTGGCGCGGCCGTCGGCGGGTACGAGGGCGGGGTCGGCCTCCAGGACCTCGGCGTAGCGGCGGTTGAGGCGGGAGCGTTCGCCGGGGAGCAGGTCGTCGCCGACGGCCTCGCGGACCAGGGAGTGGCGGAAGCGGTAGCCGTCGCCGCCGGGGGCGGGGATCAGGATGTTGGCGCCGACGGCGGTCCGCAGGGCCTGGATGAGGTCGTCCTCGGGGAGCCGGGCGACGGCCGCGAGCAGGGCGTACTCCACGGTGGAGCCGCCCTCGGCGACGATGCGGACGACCCGCTGGGCGTCCTCGGAGAGCCGCTCGACCCGGACGAGGAGCAGGTCGCGCAGGGTGTCGGTGAGGCCGGGGCAGCCGCCGTCGTGGGCGGCGACGGCGAGTTCCTCGACGAAGAAGGCGTTGCCGTCGGAGCGGTCGAAGATCTCGTCCACGCGCTCCGGTGCGGGTTCGGCGGCGAGGATGCCGGCGAGCTGGTGGGCGACCTCGGCGCGGTTGAAGCGGGGCAGTTCGAGGCGGCGGACCGTGCGGAGGCGGTCGAGTTCGGCGAGGAGGGGGCGCAGCGGGTGGCGGCGGTGGATGTCGTCGGAGCGGTAGGTGGCGAGGACGACGAGGCGGCCGGTGCGCAGCGTGCGCAGAAGATAGGAGAGGAGGTGGCGGGTGGAGGCGTCGGCCCAGTGCAGGTCCTCCAGGACGAGGACGATCGTGCGGTCGGCGGCGAGGCGTTCCAGCAGCCGGGCGGTGAGTTCGAACAGGCGGGCCGTGCCCTCCTCGTCGTGCCGTGCGCGGGGGGCCTCGCCCAACTCGGGGAGCAGCCGGGCCAGTTCCTGTTCCTGGCCGGCGGACGCGGCGGCCAGTTCGTCGGGCAGCCGGCGGCGCAGGGCGCGCAGCGCGGTGGAGAAGGGGGCGAAGGGCAGGCCGTCGGCGCCGATCTCGACGCAGCCGCCGAGGGCGACGACCGCGCCCCCGCGCGCGGCCTCGCCGGTGAACTCCTCGACCAGCCGGGTCTTGCCGACTCCGGCCTCCCCGCCGAGCAGCAGTGCCTGCGGCCCGTCGGCCGCTCCCCCGCTCTGCACTCCCCCATTCGCCGCAGCGCGCGCGGCGCCTCCATCGGCGCGGGTCAACGCCTCGCGCAACACCTCCAGTTCGCCGACGCGACCGACGAACACCGGACTGACGGACCTGGTCTCCACATCGCCGAGCATCGCACGACCCTCGGACACTTCGGCACCGATTATCCGCAGCCCCCGAGGAACCGGCCCCGCGCCCGCCCCCGCGCTCACGCGGCGCGCGGGGAGCGGAGTCGGCGTAGGCGTTCGCCGAGGGCCCGCCCCTCGGCCTCCTTGTCGGCCTCTCCCGACGCGGACCTCCGTGTGGTCCTGGAGTCGTGTGCGGCCTCGCGGCGGGCGCGGCGGGCCTCGCGGACCTGGCGGTAGTGCTCCGCCTCACGGATGAGTTCCGCGGAACGGATCTGGTGCAGTTCGTGCTCGAACATCTCGTACCCCTGGTGAAGAGTCGGTTGCGGTTCGCTTCTCGCGATGCCTCAACCTTCGTCTCCCAGGGGGGTCCGCCACATCGGGAGAGTTCCGCATCTTCACACGTGGGAGGGGCCTTAGGCCCGTCGCAGGGATACCTGGGACGGGCCTAAGGCCCCTCAGAAGAGCGTCCTGCCGGGGCAGGCGTCAGGTGCTCGGCAGTGCCAGCAGGAGGTCGGAGTACTTCAGGGCGGCCAGCACCAGCCCGATGAAGCCGACCGAGACACCGGCCCAGGCGACGGACTTGATCCACGGTGTCTGCACCTGGTCGGGGTCGCCGAACGCGGGCCGCACCAGTACGGCGACACCGACGAGCAGGCCGACCAGCGCGAAGACGCCGCCCCACAGCGCGGAGGCCTGCCAGGCGTCGCCGTAGACGGCCTGGAGCTGGGTGGCGACGGTCGCGTTCGTCGCGGCCTGCATCTCCAGCTGTCCGGTGATCTCCTCGCGCGCGGAGGCGACCGTGCCGACCCAGCCGCCGGTCAGGGAGACCAGGCCCAGCACCACGGAGACGATGCCGGCGGCACCCTGCCCCACACCCGGCGTGGCCTTCGCGGCGGCCGGCGGGAACTCCTCGTCGAACTCTCCGGCCTCGTCGGAGCCCTCGGGGTCACCGGAGCCGTCGGCCGCGACCGCGTCACCGGCCTCCGCCGCGGCTGCCGGCGTGGCGTCCTCCTTGGCCGCGTTCCCCTTGGTGAGGTCGGTGCCCTTCACCGACTCGTCGTCGTTCCTGGCCTCGGCGCCCGTGTCGGCCCCGGTCTCGTCAGCTGTCTTGGTTCCCATACCTCGCACCGTACGAATGTTGTCTGAGAGCTTTCTTAACGCTCGCTGTGACCACCGCGAGCGCGTGCCGCACGCCATTCGGGCGCCAGGACGGACCATATCTCCACGTCGTGCCGGACACCCCGGTGGGGATATCTCTCCCGCTGTACACCGTCCTTGACCATGCCGAGCCGCCGTGCCACGTTCAGGCTGGGGGTGTTGCCGGAGGCGGCGATCCACTCGACGCGGTGGATGCCGCGGACGTCGACGGCCCAGTCGATGAGGATCCGCATGGCGCGGGTGACGAGCCCCCGGCCGGTGCCGGCGGGCTCCAGCCAGCAGCCGACCTCGCAGTTGGCGCTCTCCGCGTCGAAGTTGAGGAAGAGGACCCCGCCGACGAGCTTGCCGTCGAGCCGGATGCCGTGCAGGGAGCCGGTGTCGGCGGCGCGCATGTCGGCGTACCGCTGGAGGACGGCACGCGCGCCCTCGACGTCCGTGGCGGACTGGCCGAAGGGGACGTACTGGTTGATGAAGTCCCGTCCCCGTTCCAGGTGCGCGAGGAACTCCTCGGCGTGCCAGGGTTCCAGCGGCCGCAGTTCGGCCCCGTCGTCACCCAGGGATATCGCGTACATCCTTCGGCCGCTCCTTCTCCACGTCTTCCACCACGACGTCCGCGAGCCTCTCATGGGCGGCTCGGGTCTCGGGCGGTTCGATGCTGATGCGGGGCATGCGCCGGTCGAGCCAGCGGGGCAGCCACCAGTTGGCGCCGCCGAGCAGGTGCATCAGGGCGGGGACGAGGAGCGTCCGCAGGACGAAGGCGTCCAGGGCGACGGCGGCGGCCAGCGCGATGCCGAACATGGCGATCACACGGTCGCCGCTGAGCACGAAGGCGAGGAAGACGGAGATCATGATGACCGCCGCGGAGTTGATGACCCGGCTGGTCTCGGCGAGGCCGACGCGGACCGCGCGCCGGTTGTCGCCGGTCTCCAGCCACTCCTCGTACATCCGGCTGACCAGGAAGACCTGGTAGTCCATGGAGAGCCCGAAGAGGACCGAGACCATGATCACGGGGAGGAAGGGTTCGATCGGTCCGGCCTGGCCGAGGCCCAGCAGCTCGCTTCCCCAGCCCCACTGGAAGATCGCGACGACGACGCCGAACGCGGCGGCGACTGCGGCCACGTTCATCGCGGCGGCCTTCAGCGGTATCCCGATGGAGCGGAAGGCGAGCAGGAGCAGCAGACAGCCGAGGCCGATGACGACGCCCACGAACAGCGGCAGCTTGCCGACGATGACGTCCGCGAAGTCGTCGTAACCGGCGGTCACCCCGCCGACGTGCAGATCGAGGGAGGTGCCGGTCTCGGCGCGCGGCAGCACCTCGTCGCGCAGCCGTTCGACCAGCTCGCTGGTCCTCGCGGACTGCGGGGAGGAGTCGGGGACGACGGTGAGGTACGCGGTGTCGCCGCCGGTGCTGTACGTCACCGGGGTCACCGCCGAGACGCCCTCGGTGGCCCTGAGCGTGGTGTCGAGGTTGTCGAGGGCGAGCTTGTCGGCGGCGCCGTCGACCTCGGTGACCAGGGTCAGGGGGCCGTTCACCCCGGGGCCGAAGCCCTCCGCGAGGAGGTCGTAGGCCTGGCGGGTGGTGGTGGCCTCCGGGTCGTTGCCCTGGTCGGAGGTGCCGAGGCGCAGTCCGAGGGTGGGCAGGGCGAGCAGGGTCATGACGACGAGGGCGATCGCGCCGAGCTTCTTGGGGTGCCGTTCGACGAAGGCGGACCAACGGGCGGCGAAGCCGGTGGGCAGTTCGGGCTCGGGGCCGTGCTCGGCGAGGCGGCGGCGTTCGCGGCGGCTGAGCGCCCGCATGCCGATGAACGACAGCAGGGCCGGCAGCAGGGTCACGGACGCGGCGACGGTGAGGACCACGGTGAGCGAGGCGGCGATCGCGACGCCGTTGAGGAAGCCGAGCCGCAGGATCAGCATGCCGAGCAGGGCTATGCAGACCGTGGCACCGGCGAAGACGACGGCCCGTCCGGTGGTGGCGACGGCACTGCGCGCGGCCTCCTCGACGGACAGTCCCCGCTTCAGCCCTCGGCGGTGCCGGGTCACGATGAACAGCGCGTAGTCGATGCCGACGCCGAGGCCGATCAGGGTGCCCAGCATGGGCGCGAAGTCGGCGACCGTCATGGCGTGCCCGAGCAGGGTGATCCCCGCGTAGGCGGTGCCCACGCTGACCAGGGCGGTCGCGATCGGCAGCAGGCTGGCGGCGAGCGAGCCGAACGCCAGGAGGAGGACCACGGCGGCGACCAGCACCCCGACGATCTCGGCGAGATGCCCGCCGGAGGTCTCGGTGAGCCCGATCGAGGTGCCGCCCAGCTCCACCTGGAGCCCGTCGCTGTCGGCGGCCTTCGCGGTGTCGACGACGGCCTCGGCCTGTGCCTTGTCCACGTCCTCGGCCGGCTCGTCGAAGGTGACGGTGGCGTACGCCGTACGGCCGTCCTGGCTGATCCGGCCGCCGTCGGCCCCGTCGTACGGGTCGGTCACGGCGGCGACACCCGGCAGGTCGGCGATCCGGTCGAGGGTCCGGGTCATGGTCTGCTCGACGGCGGCGGCCCGTACCGACCCGCCCGCCGCGTCCGTGTGCCAGACGACGGTGGCGCTGTCGCCGCCGACGCCGGGGAAGCCCTCGTTCAGGAGGTCGGTGGCGCGGCTGGACTCGGTTCCGGGGGTCTTGTAGTCGTTCGAGTACGCGGCTCCCGCGACGGCGGCACCCGCGGCCGTGCCGGCGAAGGCGAGAAGCCACAGAAGTACGGCGACAAGACGGTGCCGGACACACCAGCGCGCGAGGGCTGCCACGGATCGTGCTCCTGGGGAGGGGAGACATGAACAATTCCTGGCAACTGTTGCACCACAATGTGATCGTTTGGCCCCTTTGAGGGTCTCCTCACAGGGGATGGGAGGCACCTCACAGGACAAACGGCGGCACTCTGTCGCCTCGCGTCACCGCCGTGGCACACCTGAGGGCGGCTCATCGCGAGGATGTGCCGCCCTCAGGGGTACGGGTTCTGCCAAACGTTTGTTCAGCGCCCACCAAATATTTGTTCAACCACGCGCTCAGCCCTCGCTGACGCCCAGCTTCTCCAGGATCAGTTCCTTGACGCGGGCCGCGTCGGCCTGGCCACGCGTGGCCTTCATGACCGCGCCGACCAGCGCACCGGCCGCGGCCACCTTGCCGCCGCGGATCTTGTCGGCGATGCCCGGGTTGCCGGCGATGGCCTCCTCGACGGCCGTCGTCAGGGCGCCCTCGTCGGAGACGACCTTCAGACCGCGCTTGTCGACGACCTCGTCCGGGGTGCCCTCGCCCGCGAGGACGCCCTCGATGACCTGACGCGCCAGCTTGTCGTTCAGATCGCCCTTCGTCACCAGCGCGGTGACCCGGGCTACCTGCTCCGGCGTGATGGCCAGCTCGTCGAGCGCCTTGCCCGACTCGTTGGCGCTGCGGGCCAGCTCGCCCATCCACCACTTGCGGGCGGAGGCGGCGTCCGCCCCGGCCTCGATGGTGGCGACGATCGGGTCCAGCGCGCCGGCGTTGAGGATCGCCTGCATCTCGGTGCCGGAGATGCCCCACTCGGCGAGGAGCCGGTTGCGGCGGACCAGCGGCAGTTCGGGCAGCGCGGCCCGGATCTCCTTGACCCACTCACGGGAGGGGGCCACCGGCACGAGGTCCGGCTCGGGGAAGTACCGGTAGTCCTCGGCCTCCTCCTTCACGCGGCCCGAGGTCGTGGACCCCGTGTCCTCGTGGAAGTGCCGGGTCTCCTGGATGATCGTGCCGCCGCCGTTCAGGACGGCCGCGTGCCGCTGGATCTCGAAGCGGGCGGCGCGCTCGACGGATCGCAGCGAGTTCACGTTCTTCGTCTCGGAGCGCGTGCCGAACTTCTCGCGGCCGTGCGGGCGCAGCGACAGGTTCACGTCGCAGCGCATCTGGCCCATCTCCATGCGGGCCTCGGAGACGCCGAGCGCCTTGATGACCTCGCGCAGCTCACGGACGTACGCCTTGGCGACCTCGGGAGCGCGCTCGCCCGCGCCCTCGATCGGCTTGGTGACGATCTCGATGAGGGGGATGCCCGCGCGGTTGTAGTCGAGCAGGGAGTGCGAGGCGCCGTGGATACGGCCCGTCGCGCCACCGACGTGCGTCGACTTGCCGGTGTCCTCCTCCATGTGGGCGCGCTCGATCTCCACGCGGAAGGTCTCGCCGTCCTCCAGCTGCACGTCGAGATAGCCGTTGAAGGCGATCGGCTCGTCGTACTGGGAGGTCTGGAAGTTCTTCGGCATGTCCGGATAGAAGTAGTTCTTCCGGGCGAAGCGGCACCACTCGGCGATCTCGCAGTTCAGCGCGAGACCGATCTTGATCGCCGACTCGACGCCGATCGCGTTGACGACCGGGAGCGCGCCGGGCAGGCCGAGGCAGGTGGGGCAGGTCTGCGTGTTGGCGTCCTGACCGAGTTCGGTCGAACAGCCGCAGAACATCTTCGTCTTGGTGCCGAGTTCGACATGGACCTCAAGGCCCATGACGGGGTCGTACGACGCCAGCGCGTCCTCGTACGACACCAGGTCGGTCGTGGTGGTCACGGTCTTGGTTCCCTCTCAGCCCAGCAGGACGTCGTCGTCGCCCAGCCGCTTCAGTTCGCGGTACAGGATGGCGAGGCCGGTGACGATGCCGACGGCGGCCACGGACGCGTCGATCAGCCGCAGCGTGTCCTGCTCGGCGCGGGCCTTCTTGATCCGCTTGGCGATGCCCCACGCGCCGAAGGCGGTGGAGGCGATGGACACGTACGTACCGGACTTGGACTTCTGGAAGTCCTTGGCCTTGGACAGTGCGTTGCTCACAGCGACGGAGCCTCCTCGAGAAGCGGGTGGCCCCACTTTTCCACGAAGGCTGCCTCGACGGCGGCGCCGACCTTGTAAAGACGGTCGTCCTTCAGCGCCGGAGCGATGATCTGCAGTCCGACCGGCAGCCCGTCCTCCGGCGCGAGGCCGCAGGGCAGGGACATCGCGGCGTTGCCCGCGAGGTTGGTCGGGATGGTGCAGAGGTCCGCCAGGTACATCGCCATCGGGTCGTCGGCGCGCTCGCCGATCGGGAAGGCGGTGGTGGGCGTGGTCGGCGAGACGATGACGTCGACCTGCTCGAACGACTTCTCGAAGTCCCGGGTGATGAGCGTCCGGACCTTCTGGGCGCTGCCGTAGTACGCGTCGTAGTAGCCGGAGCTGAGCGCGTACGTGCCGAGCATGATGCGGCGCTTGACCTCGGGGCCGAAGCCCGCCTCACGGGTGAGGGAGGTGACGGCCTCGGCGGAGTTGGTGCCGTCGTCGCCGGTCCGCAGGCCGTAGCGCAGCCCGTCGAAACGGGCGAGGTTCGACGAACACTCGCTCGGCGCGATCAGGTAGTACGCGGCCAGCGCCAGGTCGAACGACGGGCAGTCCAGCTCGACGATCTCGGCACCCAGCTCCTTGAGGAGGGCCACGGACTCGTCGAACCGCTGGACCACACCGGCCTGGTAGCCCTCGCCGCGGAACTGCTTGACGACACCGACGCGCATCCCGGCGACGCTGCCGTTGCGCGCGGCCTCGACGACCGGCGGGACCGGGGCGTCGATGGAGGTGGAGTCGAGCGGGTCGTGCCCGGCGATCACCTCGTGCAGCAGCGCCGCGTCCAGGACCGTACGGGCGCAGGGCCCGCCCTGGTCGAGGGAGGAGGAGAACGCCACCATGCCGTAGCGGGAGACCGCGCCGTACGTCGGCTTGACGCCGACCGTGCCGGTGACGGCGGCCGGCTGACGGATGGAACCGCCGGTGTCGGTGCCGATGGCGAGGGGCGCCTGGTAGGAGGCGAGCGAGGCGGAGGAACCGCCGCCGGAGCCGCCCGGGATACGGGTCAGGTCCCAGGGGTTGCCGGTCGGGCCGTAGGCGCTGTTCTCGGTGGAGGACCCCATGGCGAACTCGTCCATGTTGGTCTTGCCGAGGATGACGACGTCCGCGTCCTTGAGCCGCTTGGTGAGCGTGGCGTCGTACGGCGGGATCCAGCCCTCCAGGATCTTCGAGCCGACGGTGGTGGGAATCCCGACCGTGGTGAAGATGTCCTTGAGCGCGAGCGGGACACCGGCGAGCGGGCCGAGCTTCTCGCCCCGGGCCTTCTTCTCGTCGACGGCACGGGCCTGGGCGAGGGCGCCCTCGCGGTCGACGTGCAGGAAGGCGTGCACCTTCTCGTCGACGGCCTCGATCCGGGCGAGGTGGGCCTCGGTGACCTGGACGGCGGTGAGTTCGCCGGCGGCGATCTTCGCGGCGATCTCGGCCGCGGTGAGCTTGATGATGCTGTCGGTCATGACGTGATCAGTCCTCCCCCAGGATCTGCGGCACCTTGAAACGCTGCTGCTCCTGGGCCGGGGCGGCGGAAAGCGCCTGCTCGGGGGTGAGCGAGGGACGGACCTCGTCCGCGCGCATGACGTTCGTCAGCGGCAGCGGGTGCGAGGTCGGCGGTACATCTTGGTCGGCGACCTCGCTGACGCGGGCGACCGCGCCGATGATGTCGTCCAGCTGGCCCGCGAAGTGTTCGAGTTCTTCGGGCTTCAGCTCCAGACGCGCCAGCCGGGCGAGGTGGGCGACCTCCTCGCGCGTAATGCCAGGCATGCAGCGATCCTCTGGGGTGAGTGTGTGTGGTTTGGCGCCAATCCTATGGGGCCGCGCGGAGTGGCTGCGCCGCTGGGCCGGGCGCCTAGTAGCTCGGGGTGCACTGTAATCGGGCGGGTGCGGGTGCGTGGGGCTTCTCGCGCAGTTCCCCGCGCCCCTGAAAAAGCAGGGCTGCGCCCCTGCTTTTCGGCCCGGAAGGGCCGTAGGCCCTCAAGGGGCGCGGGGAACTGCGCGAGAAGCCCCACCGGGCCGGCAGCCGCCAACGCACCCGCCACCCCGAGCTACTAGGCGCCCTCGCCCTCCACCGCCGCCGGCAACGCCGCGGCAGGCCGCTGCCACCCCCGAGACCCCCGTGCCCGCAGCCAGGCCGTGGCCTCCTCCGGAGGCATCGCGGCGGCGACCAGCCACCCCTGCACCGCGTCGCACCCGAGGTCCCGCAGCCGCTCCCACGTCTCGTCGTCCTCGACCCCCTCCGCGACGACGAGCAGCCCGAGCGAGTGCGCGAGATCGACCGTGCAGCGCACGATCTCCGCGTCCTCGTTGTCGATGGCCAGCCGCGCCACGAACGACCGGTCGATCTTCAACTCACTCACCGGCAGCCGCCGCAGATGCACCAGCGAGGAGTACCCCGTCCCGAAGTCGTCGAGCGACATCTTCACCCCGTGCCCGGTCAGCCCGGCGAGCGTGTCCGCGGCCCGCTGCGGGTCCTCCAGGAGCACGTGTTCCGTTATCTCCAGCTGGAGCGCCCCGGCGGGCACCCCGTGCCGGGCGAGCCGCGCGGCCACCGCGCCCGCGAACCCGGGGGTGTGGACGTCGCGCGGCGACACGTTCACCGCGACCGGGACGTGCAGCCCCTGCGCCCGCCAGCGCGCCACCTGCCCGAGCGCGGTCTCCAGGACGTACTCCGTGAGATGCGGCATCAGCCCGGAGGACTCGGCGATCGCTATGAACTCGTCCGGCGGGACCTTCCCGCGCTCGGGGTGCACCCACCGCACCAGCGCCTCAAGACCGGCGACCTGCCCGTCGAAGCGCACCTTCGGCTGGTAGTGCAGCTCGACCTCGTTCGCGTCGAGCGCGCGCCGCAGATCGCCGAGCAGTCCGAGCCGGTCGGGGGTGTTGGAGTCCCGCTTGGACTCGTAGACCTCGACGCCCGTACGGTCCCGCTTCGCCTGGTACATCGCCACGTCCGCCCGGCGCAGCAGCCCCTCCGCGTCGAGCGCGTGGTCGGGGAAGACGGCGAGCCCGGCGCTGGCCTCCAGGACGAGGGTGAGCCCGTCGAGGTCGAGGGGTGAGCCGAGCGCGGCGACGAGGTTGCGGGCGACGCGCGACGCGGACGTGGTGGAGTCGGCGACGGGCAGCAGGACGGCGAACTCGTCGCCGCCGAGCCGCGCGGCCTCCGCTCCGCGCGGCAGGGCGACCCGCAGCCGATCGGCTATCTGCAACAGCAGCCGGTCGCCCGCGAGATGCCCGAGCGTGTCATTGACGGACCGGAAACGGTCGAGGTCGATCAGCATCAGTGCCGACCTCGCTCCGATGCGTTCGGCATCGTCCAGGGCGGTCCAGGTGCGTTCCAGCAGCCACTGACGGTTCGGCAGTCCGGTGAGCGGGTCGCGCAGCTGTTCCTCGGCGCGGGCGCGGGCTATCCACAGGGTGGAGTCGAGCGCGATGAGCGGGATGGCGAAGAGCGGCAGCAGCAGCGGCTGGGCGAGGGCGACGACGCAGACGAGCGGGGCGATGCCGAGCAGCGCGACGGCGACGAGGCCCTGTCTCACCAGGGCGGTGCGCGCGACCGTGGGCAGTCCGCCGCGCGGCGCCGCCAGATGCCAGAGCAGGACGCGGCTGACCACGAGGTAGGCGATGGCGACCAGGGCCACCTGGGGCGCCGAGTAGAAGGTCCAGCTGTCGGGGTCCCAGGGCCGCTCCACCGAGGGGACGCGGCCGAAGACCCGGAGGACGAGCGCGGCGGCGCCGATGCCGAGGATGTCGACCGCGCCGTGCAGCACGCCCTGGCGCCAGCGGCCCCGGCGGGCGATGCCGACGAGGACGACGACGGTGAGGCTGACCATGCCGGCGGCCACCCAGCCGTACAGCAGCAGGACGGCGAGGGTGAGAGCGGCGCCGGAGCCGGTGCCGCCCCACCAGCGGGCGCGGCCCATGGCGACGAGGTGGCCGACGATGATGCCGGTCAGCAGGGCGAGGGACCAGCCGACCGTGCCGGCCGGGAAGAGCGCGTGCTGTCCGACGAACGCACGGTAGAAACCGGCGCCGAGGATGGCGCCGGCGAGACCCACGATCACGGCGGGCAGCGCGGGCCAGGACATGTGCCGTTCGGCGTCGTGACCGGGCAGTTCGTGTCCGGTCAGTTCGTGTCCGCGGCCCGCGCCGAGCGCGCCGGTGAGGGAGGGGGCGCCGCCGGTGCCGGCCGCGGGGCCGGCGGTGAGCCGTGCCGGGCCCGGTACGAGGGCGCCGCGTGCGCTCGCGCCCGCACGGCCCGGCGGCCGGGCCGCCCCGATCCCGGACTCCGCCGCCGTCGTCGTCGGCCCGGGACCGCACTCCCGGTCGTCCTGCTCCCGGCTTCCCTCGAACGGGTGTCCTCCCATGAGCAGGGAGCGTCCCCATCGCCAGGCCCCGGAGACCCGGCGCAGGCGCAGCCGTGAGTCCGGGGCGACGCTCTCGGTCGGTTCCATTCCCGTCCCTCTCACAGCCGGCGGTGCCCACGCCACGCGGCCCGTTGCTCCCGACAACCCTCAACGGCACCGCGTCCGAGAACCCACCACGCGTCCGGGCACGGCAGGCGCACAACCTCAACAGTAGGCCGCACAAGGCTTCCACGGGCAGCGGTCGACGTCGGTTGCCCGAATGCGACCGGCCACCCGTATGCATCTGGTATGCGCCGAACGGGTGACCTTCAACCCCTACTCCTCGATCGGGAGCGCGACGTCCGCCGCCGCGTCCGGCCCCTGTTCGAGCAGCACGGCGAAGCCGTCCTCGTCGAGCACGGGCACCTTGAGCTGCATCGCCTTGTCGTACTTGGAGCCCGGGTTCTCGCCCACTACGACGAACGAGGTCTTCTTGGACACCGCCCCGGTCACCTTGGCGCCCCGGCTCTGCAGAGCCTCCTTGGCGCCGTCGCGGGTGTGGTGTTCGAGTGTGCCGGTCACCACGACCGTCAGCCCTTCGAGGGGTCTGGGGCCCTCGTCCTCGCCGGAGCCCGCGTCCTCCAGGGGGACACCGGCGGCCTTCCACTTACGGATGATCTCGCGGTGCCACTCCTCGGCGAACCACTCCTTGAGCGCCGTCGCGACGATGCCGCCCACGCCGTCTACCGCCGTCAGCTCCTCCTCCGTGGCCTGCTCGATCCGGTCGATGGAACGGAACTCGCGGGCCAGGGCCTGGGCGGCGACCGGTCCGACATGGCGGATGGAGAGGCCGTTGAGGAAGCGGGCGAGCGGTCGGCTCTTGGCCTCCTCGATCTTCTGGAGCAGGGCGAGGGTGTTCTTCTTCGGCCCGCCCTCCTTGTTGGCGAAGACCGTGGCGATCTTCGGCTCACCCGTCTCGGGGTCGTGCTTGGGCAGCCCGCTGTCCATGTCGAGGACGTACGCCTTGATGGGGAGGAGCTTCTCCACCGTGAGGTCGAAGAGGTCGCCCTCGTCGACCAGGGGCGGGTCGGCCGGTTCCAGGGGCCGGGTGAGGGCCGCGGCGGCGACTCCCCCGAAGTGCTCGATGTCCAGGCACTGCCGGCCCGCGAGATAGGCGACGCGCTCTCTCAACTGGGCCGGGCAGCTGCGGGCGTTGGGGCACCGCAGATCGATGTCGCCCTCCTTCATCGCGCGCAGCGGTGTCCCGCACTCGGGGCACTCGGTGGGCATCACGAAGGGGCGCACCTCTTTGTCGTCGCGCAGGCTCACGACGGGTCCGAGGATCTCGGGGATGACGTCACCGGCCTTGCGGATCACGACGGTGTCGCCGATGAGGACGTTCTTGGCCTTGACGACCTCCTGGTTGTGCAACGTGGCGAACTCGACCTCCGAGCCCGCCACCGTCACCGGCTCGACCTGGGCGTACGGCGTGACCCGGCCGGTGCGGCCGACGCCCACCTTGATGTCGATGAGCTTGGTGTTGACCTCTTCCGGCGCGTACTTGTACGCGATCGCCCAGCGCGGGGCGCGGGCCGTCGAGCCGAGGCGCCCCTGCAGCCGGATCTCGTCGAGCTTGACGACCGCGCCGTCGATCTCGTGCGCCACGGAGTGGCGGTGCTCGCCGTAGTAGGCGATGAACTCCCGTACGCCGTCGAGGTCGTCGACCACTCTGTTGTGCTCGGCGGTGGGCAGGCCCCAGGACTTGAGGAGGTCGTAGGCCTGGGAGAGGCGGGTGAAGCCGCCGTCGAAGCCCTCCAGGGCGCCGATGCCGTGGACGACCATGTGCAGCGGCAGTGTGGCCGTGACCTTGGGGTCCTTCTGGCGCAGTGAACCCGACGCGGAGTTGCGGGGGTTGGCGTACGGCTTCTCGCCGGCCGCGACGCGGCGTTCGTTGAGGCCCTGGAAGGCCTCCATCGGGAAGTAGACCTCGCCGCGGATCTCCACGAGCCCGGGGACGCGGTCGCCCTTCAGCCGGTGCGGGATCTCGGCGATCGTCATCACGTTGGGTGTGATGTCCTCGCCGACCTGGCCGGTGCCCCGGGTGGCGGCTCGGGTCAGTCTGCCGTCCTCGTACGTCAGGTTCACCGCGAGGCCGTCGATCTTCAGCTCGCACAGCAGGTGGTAGTCGGTGGTGCCGACGTCCTTGGCGACGCGCTCGGCCCAGGCGGCGAGGCCCTCGTCGTCGAAGACGTTGTCGAGGGAGAGCATGCGCTCGCGGTGCTCGACCTCGGCGAGGCCGGTCTCGTACTCGACGGCGACCTTCTGCGTCGGTGAGTCCGGGGTGCGCAGCTCGGCGTACTCGTCCTCCAACGCCTCCAGGGTGCGCATGAGTTGGTCGAACTCCGCGTCGCTGACGACCGGGTCGTCCTTCACGTAGTACCGGAAGCGGTGCTCCTCGATCTCCTCGGCGAGCCGCGCGTGCTTCTCGCGTGCCTCGGCGGGCACCGTCGCGTCGGCAGGCACCGTCGCCTCGGCGGGTACCGATGTGGGCTGTGCGTCCTTGTCGCCGGCCACCGTGTTGTCCTCCCGTTACTCTGGGTTGTCCGCGAGGGATCTCGCCGCTTTGACGCAGTGGGCGAGCGCCCGGCGCGCGTACGTCGGGGAGACCCCCGCGAGCCCGCACGTCGGAGTGACCGTGACCGCGTCCGCGAGAAGCCCCGGATGCAGCCCCAGCCTGCGCCACAGCGTCCTGACCCCCATGACGCTACCGGCAGGGTCTGACAGCGCCCCCTCCGTGGTCGGCACGACACCGGCCAGCAGCTTGGTGCCCCCCTCCACTGCTTCCCCGATCGTGTCATCGTCACGCTCAGTGAGCAAGGTGAAGTCGAAGGAGATCCCGGTGGCACCGGCTCGACGCAGGAGCGCGAAGGGTACGTCGGGGGCGCACGAGTGCACGACGACCGCCCCTTGCTCGGTGTGGACGCCGATGACGTCGCGGAGGGTGGCCTCGACGAGTTGACGGTCGACGGCACGGTGGGTGCGGTAGCCGCTGGCGCTCTTCACCTGGCCGCGCAGGACGGCGATGAGGGAGGGTTCGTCGAGCTGGAGGACGAGTCGGGCCCGCGGGGCTCGGCGGCGGACCTCGGCGAGGTGCTGGCGCAGGCCCTCGGCGAGGGAGCCGGCGAGGTCGCGGCAGGCGCCGGGGTCGGAGAGGGCCACCTCGCCGTTCCTCAACTCCAGCGCGGCCGCCAGCGTCCACGGTCCTACGGCCTGCACCTTCAGCGGGCCCTCGTAGCCCTGGGTGAACTCCTCCAGTGCGTCCAGGTCCTCGCCCAGCCACGACCTGGCCCGCTTGGTGTCGCGTCCGGGGCGGTCGCCGATGCGCCAGCCGCTGGGCTCCACGCGCGCGTACAGCTCGACCAGCATGCCCGCGGTTCTGCCGATCATGTCGGCGCCGGGGCCTCGTGCGGGCAGCTCGGGGAGGTGGGCCATGCCCGTCTCCGGCCATTCAAGGGTGCCGGTGACGGTTTTCGCGGCCTCTCTGGCGTCGCCGCCGGGCATGGAGCCGATGCCGGTGGCGGGGCCGAAGCCGAAGTCTTCTTTCACGTGCCGAAGCCTACGTTTTCCGTTGGGGTGCGTGGTCGGGTGCGGGTCCGGTGGGGCTTCTCGCGCAGTTCCCCGCGCCCCTGAATAGCGGGGGCTGCGCGACCAGCCCCCACGCACCCGCACCCGCACCGCCTACGCGCCCCTCGGGTCAGGCCCCCGGGCGGACCGTCAGGTCGTTGACCTCCGCGTCCCGGGGAAGGTCCAGGGCCATGAGGATGGTCGTGGCGACCGAATCGGGCGCGATCCACCGGGAGGGGTCGTACTCCTTGCCCTCCTGCTGGTGGACCTTCGCCTGCATGGGGCTCGCGGTCCGCCCGGGGTACACCGTGGTGACCCGCACTCCGTTCCCGTGCTCCTCCCAGCGCAGGGAGTCCGCCAACGCCTTCAGCCCGTGCTTGGACGCCGCGTAGGCCGACCAGTCCGCGTGCGCGTTGAGCCCGGCCCCGGAGTTGACGAACACCACGTGCCCGCGCGCGGCCCGTAGTTGGGGCAGGAAGTGCCGGGTCAGCTCGGCGGGTGCGACGAGGTTGACGTTGAGCTGGTGCCGCCAGGCCTTCGGCGTCAGCTCGCCCACCGAACCGAGGTCGACGACGCCCGCGATGTGCAGCAGCGAGTCCACCCGGTCGGGCAGCGTCTGGTGGGAGAAGGCCCAGGAGAGCTTGTCCGGGTCCGCCAGATCGCCGACCAGCGTCCGCGCCCCCGGGAACTCCGCCGCCAGCTCCTTCGCCCGCCCCGCGTCGCGCGCGTGCAGCACGAGGTCGTCCCCGCGCTCGTGCAGCCGTCGGGCGACGGCCGCGCCGATGCCGGAACCCGCCCCGGTGATCACATGAGTAGCCATACGGTCATGCTCGCATCACCCCCACACCGCCAAGAACGCCCCGGCCGCCACGACCTAGACCACGCCCCGGCTCTCCTCCAGGTACGCCAGCGCCCCCACCGGCTCCTCCGCGAAGAAGACCAGGTCGGTGAGGGGGCGGGGCAGGAATCCCTCGTCCTCCATGCGGCGGAACTGTTCCTTCAGACCGTCGTAGAAACCGGCGGTGTTCAGCAGCACGACGGGCATCTCGGTGTGGCCGTGCTTCTTCAGCTCCAGGATCTCGGTCGCCTCGTCGAGCGTGCCGGTCCCGCCGACCATGATGACGACCGCGTCGGCCTTCTCCAGGAGCAGCCGCTTACGCTCGGCGAGGTCCCGGGCGACCACCATCTCGTCGGTGCCGGGCCGCGCCTTGGCCGACAGGAACTCGACCGAGACGCCCAGGAGTCTGCCGCCCGCCTCCTGCACACCGTCGGCGACCACCTTCATCAGCCCGACGTCCGAACCGCCCCACACCAGGGTGTGACCGCCCTTGCCGATCAGCTCGGCGAACTCCTTCGCGGGGCGCGTGTAACGGTCGTCGAGGTCGGCGGCGGAGAGGAAGACGCAGATGTTCATGCGTCCACGCTAAGGGGCCCCACCGACATCGGGCCCCTGCCCGCCACCGGCTTCCTCCGCCACGGTCACACGGATCTTGGACTGGCGGTGCGGCAGGTCCTCCCAGTCGTCCATGAGGCGGGCGGACAGGCCGTGTTCGCGGGCCAGGGAGACCAGGGTCTCGGTCCGGTAGTAGAAGTCCTCGTGGAGCACCTGGTGTTCGTGGCCCTCGGTGCGGCCGAAGGTGAAGTCGAAGAAGCCGCCGGGGGCGAGGACACGGCCGACGTGCGCGAGGCACTGCTCGATGACGTGCGGCGGCGAGTGGGAGAACACGCTGTGCGCGTGGACGACGTCGAAGTGCCCGGCGGGCAGGAAGGAGAACGTCAGGTCGGCGACGAGCGCCAGATGCGGGAGCTTGGACTGCAGGCCCTCGCGCGCGAGGGTGCGCTGGGCTTCCATGAGGATGGCCGGCGAGATGTCTATGCCGTAGTAGTTCCCGGCGTCGAGATGGTCGATGAACAGCCGTCCGGCCCGCAGGTTCCCGCAGCCGATCTCCAGCATCCGGTGCCGTGGCTGCAGACCGTGCCGCAGCAGGTAGTCGAACTGCATCCGCCCGAGGCGTTCCCACTTCTCCACCGACGGGTTGTGCCCGACGGCGGCCTCCGGGCTGCGTGCCGTGTCGGCGGCCATCACGGCCCGGTAGTACGCGATGTGGTCCCGGTGCCGCAGCCGCAGCCAGGTGTCCCGGGCCACCCGGTGGGCGTGCGCGGGCACCCGCTTCGGATGCCGCAGCGCGTACCGCATCCGATGACCGAGACTCCGCCGGTTCCTGCCCAGGTCGCTCCCGGACCGCCCGGCCGGATCTGTGGCTGTCATGACGACCTCCTCCGTCCCCCACGTCCCCTGCGGCCCGGCAGGGCCGCCTGGGAAGAGCTTCGAAGCTCACCAAGCAGCCTGCGCCGCGCGGACGCGGACGGCTACCCGGGGAGGGCGATCGTGGCCGTGGGTCCGACCCGTGGATCTATACGGCAGCCGCACGCGCGCGCGTGGTCGACGCGATCGTCGCCGAGCCCACCACGCGCGTGTCGTCGTAGAGCACGATCGCCTGGCCGGGGGCCACGCCCCGGACGGGCTCGGTGAAGGTGACCTGGAGGGTGTCGTCGACCAGTTCCGCGCGGACCTCGGTCTCGCCGCCGTGGGCGCGGAGCTGGGCGGTGTAGGTGCCGGGGCCGGTGGGGGCGGCGCCGCACCAGCGGGGGCGGATCGCGGTGAGGGCGTCGACGTCGAGGGAGGCGGCGGGGCCGACCGTCACCGTGTTGTCGACCGGGGAGATGTCGAGGACGTAGCGCGGCTTGCCGTCGGGGGCCGGGGTGCCGATGCGCAGGCCCTTGCGCTGGCCGATGGTGTAGCCGTACGCGCCCTCGTGGGTGCCCAGGACATTGCCGGACTCGTCGAGGATGTCGCCCTCGGCGCGGCCCAGGCGGTGGGCGAGGAAGCCCTGGGTGTCGCCGTCGGCGATGAAGCAGATGTCGTGGGAGTCGGGCTTCTTGGCGACGGCCAGCCCCCGGCGCTCGGCCTCGGCGCGGATCTCGTCCTTCGTCGTCACCGTGTCGCCCAGGGGGAACAGGGCGTGCGCGAGCTGCCGGTCGTCCAGGACGCCCAGGACGTACGACTGGTCCTTGGCCATGTCGGAGGCGCGGTGCAGCTCACGCGTGCCGTCCGGGTTCACGATCACCTGGGCGTAGTGGCCCGTGCAGACCGCGTCGAAGCCCAGGGCGAGGGCCTTGTCGAGGAGGGCCGCGAACTTGATCTTCTCGTTGCAGCGCAGGCACGGGTTCGGGGTGCGCCCGGCCTCGTACTCGGCGACGAAGTCCTCGACGACGTCCTCGCGGAAGCGCTCGGCGAGGTCCCACACGTAGAAGGGGATGCCGATGACGTCCGCGGCGCGGCGGGCGTCCCGGGAGTCCTCGATCGTGCAGCAGCCGCGCGCGCCGGTCCGGAACGACTGCGGGTTCGCGGACAGCGCCAGATGGACGCCTGTCACGTCGTGCCCGGCTTCCGCCGCGCGGGCGGCGGCCACGGCGGAGTCGACCCCGCCGGACATGGCGGCGAGGACACGGAGGGGGCGGGGGCGCTGCGAGATCTCAGTCATAACCCTTCAAGGGTAAGGGGCGCCGGGAACCGGAGCCCGCGAGTATCCGTTGACGATCTCGTGGGAACGAGACGGGCTTCGAAGAACGGGTCGGGCGGTTCCGGGGGCGCCGGTGCGAGCGCCTCCGGCGGCAAGGACGCGGGCCGGCGCGTGGGCCGCCGCGCGCTGCTGATCGGTACGGCGGTGGCCGCCGTCGGTACGGCCGTGGTGGCCCGGGACGAGCTGACGCGCGCGTGGTGGCGGGTGCCCGGGGTGACGAAGCCGCGCAAGGAGGGCGAGGTCGACTACACGGGCGCGAAGTGGGTCGCGGCCTCGGACGCGAACTGGCGGCTGGCGGACCGGCCGGACGACTTCGGCATAGACATGGTGATCATCCATGTCACCCAGGGCAGCTTCGACAGCGCGGTGAAGGTCTTCCAGGACCCGCAGCACGGCGCGGCGGCGCACTACATCGTCCGCGAGGACGGCCATGTCACGCAGATGATCCGCGAGTTGGACGTGGCGTACCACGCGGGCAACCGCGACTACAACGAGCGCAGTGTCGGCATCGAGCACGAGGGCTTCGTCGAGAAGCCCGAGGACTTCACGGCCGAGATGTACGAGGCCTCGGCGCGGCTGACGGCCCGGATCTGCGCGCGCTACGACATCCCGCTCGACCGTGAGCACATCCTCGGCCATGTCGAGGTCCCGGGCACGGACCACACGGACCCCGGCGAGGGCTGGGACTGGGACCGCTACATGAAGCTGGTGCGCGCGGCGGCGGCCTCGCAGACGTCGACGCCCGCCTGACGCCCGCCTGACCCCCGACGGCCGCAGCCCGGGCACCACCCCCGCCACGGCCGCTCCGCCGGGCCTCGGACAGTCGGGGCACAGGGGTGCGAGGGGGCCGGGACAGCGACGCCACAGCCCCCGCAGAATGTGACACGCATCACATCATCACGTTCCCGCGAGCACGGCACGCGCGACGGCCGTCCGATACGTCCCGCGTCACGGACTCGACCTGCGGCGGACCCAACTCACCCTCTCCGCAAGGGAGTTGATGACGGCCCGTCGCTCACGGCGGTCTCACAGCCCGCTCGGCCCCCTCCTAATGTCGGCCCAGTCATCACACAGCCCTCAGGTCAAACATCCCGGCCCATGACGAACAACATGGAGCGCAAGGCCGGCCACCGGGGCAAGGGCAAGGGACTGCACCGCCGCAAGTTCCTCGGCGGGATGGCGGGGGCCGGGCTGGCGGCGGTCGCGGCGGCCGGGACCACCTTCTCGCTGCTGACCGACGCGAAGGGCAACAAGGCGGGCGCCGCGACCAACACCGCCACGCTGAACATCCCGGACCTCCTGGAGGGCACCACCTCCGACGGCACCACCACGTTCACGCTCACCGCCCAGACCGGCACCCACGAGGTGCTCAGCGGTGTCACCAGCGACACCGCCGGCTACAACGGGTCCTACCTCGGCCCCACCATGAAGTGGGCCACCGGCTCCACGGTCCTGCTGAACATCACCAACGACCTCGACGCCGACACCAGCGTCCACTTCCACGGGGCGCACATCCCGCCCGACATGGACGGCGGCCCGCAGAACGCCTTCGCCGCCGGGGAGACCTGGTCCCCCACCTTCGAGATCCTCGACGAGGCCAAAACGCTCTGGTACCACCCGCACGCGCTCGGGACCACGGCCGAGCAGGTCGTGCACGGACTGGCCGGTCTGATCATCGTGGAGGACGAGACCGACGCGTCCGCCGCGCTGCCGAGCGAGTACGGCGTCGACGACATCCCGATCGTGCTGCAGTGCCTGGCCACCGACGCCGCGGGCGACATCAAGTACGACCTGAACGGCTATCTGCGCAACGCCCTCAGCTTCCCGGTGCTCTGCAACGGCACGAACGTCGACGACACGACGCTCACCTTCACCGCGACCAGGACCCGCACCAGGTTCCGCGTCCTGAACGCCTCGCCGTCCGACATCATCACCGTCCAGCGGAGCGACGGCGGCACGCTCACCCAGATCGCCACCGAGCAGGGCTATCTCACCGAGGCCACCGAGGTGTCGACCATCCGGCTGGTGGCGGGCGGGCGCGCCGAGTTCGTCATGGACCTAGGCGACGCGGTCACGCTCCAGGCGGTCATCACGACCGGGTGGGTCCGGGGCGGCAGCGGTACGTTCGACTTCCTGACCGTCACCCCGGACGCCTCGGACACCCCCGACGACCTGCCGTCCTCGCTCAACACGATCGAGCGGTACGACACGTCGGGCTTCACCGCACGGGAGATCACGCTCGACCAGGACGGGCTGGAGATGGCGATCAACGGGGCGGTCGGCACCACCATGGATTCCATGGCGACGATCATGACGACGCTCGGTTCGAAGGAGATCTGGACGATCACCAACAACACGATGCTGGAGCACTCGTTCCATCTGCACGACGTGCCGTTCCAGCTGATCGAGATCAACGGCGAGGAACCGACCGGCGTCGATCTCGGCTGGTTCGACACCTACGAGGTGGTCGGCGGCGGCTCCATCAAGATCGCCATGGAGTTCACCGACTTCGCGGACGACACCTACATGTACATGCTCCACTGCCATCTCCTCCAGCACGAGGACGAGGGCATGATGGCCGGCCTGATGGTGATGGAGAGCTAGCGTCCGGCGGGCCCCAGGACGACGGCAGACGGCTTCTCAGGTGAGGCCCGCGGTGCGGGCGCGCTCCACCACCGGGCCGATCGCCTTGGCGACCGCTTCGACGTCCGCCTCCGTGGAGGTGTGGCCGAGGGAGAAGCGGAGGGTGCCGCGGGCCAGGTCCGGATCGGTGCCGGTGGCGAGCAGGACATGGCTGGGCTGGGCGACACCGGCGGTGCAGGCGGAGCCCGTGGAGCACTCGATGCCCTGGGCGTCGAGGAGGAGGAGCAGGGAATCGCCCTCGCAGCCGGGGAAGGTGAAGTGCGCGTTGGCCGGAAGGCGGTCCACCGGGTCCCCGCCGAGGATCGCGTCCGGCACCGCCGCACGGATCGCGTCGACCAGGGAGTCACGCAGGGATCCGATCTCCCGCGCGAACCAGCCCTGCTGCTCGGCGGCGAGCCGGCCGGCGACCGCGAAGGAGGCGACGGCCGGGACGTCGAGGGTGCCGGAGCGGACATGGCGCTCCTGGCCGCCGCCGTGCAGCACGGGGACGGGGCTGTACTCGCGGCCCAGCAGCAGCGCGCCGATGCCGTACGGTCCGCCGATCTTGTGGCCGGAGACGGTCATCGCGGCGAGGCCGGAGGCGCCGAAGTCGACCGGAACCTGACCGAAGGCCTGGACCGCGTCGGCGTGCAGCGGGACGCCGAACTCCCTTGCCACGTCGGCGAGTTCGCGGACCGGGAGGATCGTGCCGATCTCGTTGTTGGCCCACATCACGGTGGCCAGGGCGACGTCGTCGGGGTTGCGGGCGATGGCCTCGCGCAGGGCGTCCGGGTGGACCCTGCCGTACCGGTCGACCGGGAGGTATTCGACGGTGGCGCCCTCGTGTTCGCCGAGCCAGTGGACGGCGTCGAGGACCGCGTGGTGCTCGACGGGGCTGGCGAGGACACGGGTGCGGGCCGGGTCGGCGTCGCGGCGGGACCAGTACAGGCCCTTCACGGCGAGGTTGTCGGCCTCGGTGCCGCCGGAGGTGAGGACCACCTCGCTGGGGCGGGCCCCGAGGGCTTCGGCGAGGGTTTCACGGGCCTCCTCGACGGTGCGCCGCGCTCGGCGGCCGGAGGCGTGCAGCGAGGAGGCGTTGCCGGTGACGCTCAGCTGGGCGGTCAGGGCCTCTGCCGCCTCGGGGAGCATCGGGGTGGTCGCCGCGTGGTCGAGGTAAGCCATGGTGAGCCGATTCTACGGGGCCGCTTTCGAGCGGCCTCGGGCGCTCCTGGAGTTGGCCGTAAGACACCCGGCGCTCAGAAGCTCCAGGACACCGTGTCCGTCGTCTGCATCAGGGTGGCCAGGACCACGAGGTCGGCGACGCCCAGGCCGAGGCCCAGGAAGGCGCGGCCGCGGCGGGTGGTGCCGCGCTTCAGGGCCACCGCCGCCAGGACGATGGCGATGGGGCCGAGGAAGAGGTTGAGGACGAGGAGGCCCAGGAGGCCCAGGATGAAGGAGGCGACGGCCATGCCGTCGGCGTCGCGGCCCCGGGTGCGCGTGGTGGTGGTTGCGGTCTGCTGACGGGCGGCGGTGAGCTGCATGATCGGTCTGCTCCCAACGGATGGAGGGGACGGTCAGTCGCTGGTGCGGGTGCGGCGGGCGTGGCGCTCGCGATACGCGAAGACCGCGAGCCAGAGGGCGATACCGGCCGCGAGGGCGGACGAGACGGCCAGCGGCACATGGGCGACGGTGCCCAGGACGACCCCCAGCAGCAGAAGTGCGGCGACGAGGAACAGCATGTCGGGTTCGCCTCTCGTTCGGTTCGTCGTTTCGATTCGTCGTTCGTCTTGTTCGTTACAGCTGGGTGAACGGTTGTGGTTACAACTGTTCACTGACTGCCAAGTCTAGCGCGCCTCCCGGCTTTGCAATTACGGAGAACAGTTGTTAACTGCATGGCATGAGTCACACTCTCGGCATCCGGCAGGTCCAGAAGCAGAAGACCCGCCAGGCGCTCATGGACGCCGCCCTCGGTCTGCTGGAGGAGCAGAGCCTCAGCAGCCTGGGACTTCGTGAGGTCACCCGGGCCGTGGGCGTCGCCCCCACCGCGTTCTACCGGCACTTCCGGTCGACCGCGGACCTCGGGGTCGCGCTGGTCGAGGAGGTGCTCGGCAGTCTGCACCCCGTGCTCGGGGATCTGATGGCGGCGGTGGGCGACAGCGACGAACTCATCGAGCGCGCCGTCGATCTGATCGCCCGCCATGTGGACGCGTACCCCGCACACGTCCGGTTCATCGCGCGCGAACGGCACAGCGGGGTCCAGCAGGTGCGGGACGCGATCCAGGGGCAACTGGTGCGGTTCGCCGAGGAGGTGTGCGGTGAGCTGGCGCGGCGGCCGGAGACCGAGGGGTGGACCGACGACGACCGGCTGATGCTCGCCGGTCTGTACGTCGATCAGATGCTGGTGACCGCCTCTCTGTTTCTGGAGGCCCGGGACGAGCCGGCGGAGGAGCGTCTGAGGGTCACCCGGCTGGCGAGCCGCCGTATGCGGCTGATCAGCATCGGCTGTCGGCACTGGCTGGATTGAACCGGCGCACACACGAGAGGGAGGGCGCACCCGGTGACCGGGTGCGCCCTCCCTCTGGCGTATGGGCCGTCAGCTGTCCTTGGACGCCGACGCCGACGCCGAGGCCTCCTGGCTCGGTGCCCCGCTCGGGGCCTGGCCGCCCTGGCCCGGCTGGCCGCCGCCACCGGGGCCGCCGCAGCCGCCACCGCCGCCGGGGCCGCCGTTCTGGCCGCCGCCGCCCGGGGCACCGCTCGGCGCACCGGACGGCTGGCCCGACGGCGCGCCGGATGGAGCGCCCGAGGGGGCCTGGCCGTTGGCGGAGGGCTGGCCGGAGGGGGCGCCGGACGGCGCGCCCGAGGGGGCCTGACAGGTCTGCTGGCCCGAGTTGCCGTTGTTCGAGGTGGAGGAGGACGAGTCGCCGGAGCCGCACGCCACCAGGAAGAGGGGTGCGGCCGCCAGCAGGGCGACGGCGGGGACGAGACGTGCACGCTGCATGAGAAACAACTCCAGGAACGATGAAGAACGATGAGGGAGTTCGTGGCCGCATCGAACCAACGCAGCTTGGGGCTCTCTTGGGCGCGCACTGTGCCAACCCTGTGCGAACAGCAAAGCGATCACCAACCCACCCCGCCCCACCTGGACTTTCACCGCTCCCCCGCAACTCGGCCCTGATACAGGCTCGTGACAGAGCGCGCCTCGGCGACCGGTCCCCGTCCGGCTTGTCCGCACGGACGCCGACGACCGGGGTGGCCCCGAAGGGGCCGACTCCTACGGTCGGAGGGCGGCCCGGCTGGGCCGCGGACCGCTCGCCCCGACAGCCTGACGCCTCAGCCCGACAGCCGGGCGCGGGCCAGTTGGCGGGACTGGGCGACCAGTCGGTCCGCGCTGTCCCAGACCTCGGCGTCCTCCTCCAGGAAGCCGCCGGCGAGGTTGCGGGTGGTGATGGCGACCCGGAGCGGTCCCGGCGCCGGGCGGCACCGGATGTGCACGGTCAGCTCGACCGTCGGGACCCAGCCCTTGAGGCCCATCTCGAAGGCGGTCGGCGGCAGCGCGTCCACCGCGAGGAGCAACGAGAACGGGTCGGCGTCGCGGCCGTCGGCGAGCCCGAACCAGGAGCGCATCTCGCCCTTGCCGGAGGGCGCGCCGAGCGCCCAGCCGAGGGTGGCGGGGTCGAGCTTCAGGAACAGCCGGTCGGCGATCGCGGAGCCGCCGGGGACCGGGCCGGGGGCGTCCTGCGGGCCGAAGCACTGCTCGATCGGCGGGATCGCGGGCGGCTTCGCCGTCGTCCGGACGTCGTCGGGGAGGGTGTCCAGGTCGCCGTAGGAGGCGAGGACACGGATCCGCTCGATCTCGCGGCCCTCGTCGTCGTACTGGAAGAGGGAGGCCTGGCCGGTCGACAGGGTCCGGCCGGTGCGGACGACGTCCGTGCGGACGACGGCGGGGCCGGGCTGGGACGCGGTCAGATAGTAGGCGGAGATCGTGAACGGGTCGTCGTGCGGGAGCGCGTCGGCGAGGGCACGGCCGAGGACCGCCAGGAGGTAGCCGCCGTTGACGGCGCCGATGATCGTCCAGCCGGCGGAGAGGTCGATGTCGTAGACGCCGGGCGCCCTCCGGGTGACCGCGGTGTCCCGGTCGAACTCGCTGTCGCCGACGGTGGCCTGTACGGAAGCTGCTTCGGGCATGGCTGAACCGTACAACAGGTTATTACTAAGCGGTAGCTTTATCTATTGCTCCGCCGCCGACGAGCGCCGGTTCCAGGCCCGTGGCGCCCGCCAGTGGTAGCGCATCGCGAGCAGCCGCAGCACGAAGGCGGTGAGCGCGGCGAAGGCGGAGGTGAGCGGGGTCAGGGCGTCGAGCTGGATGCAGAGGACGATCATCCCGGCGCCGACCATCGCGGGCACGGCGTACAGGTCGCGGTCCCAGCGCAGCAGTGAGGGCACCTCGTTGGCGAGGACGTCCCGCAGCACACCGCCGCCGACCGCCGTGGCGAGGCCGAGGGCGGCGGAGGCGGTCAGGCCGAGGCCGTAGTCGTACGCCTTCGTCGTGCCGGCGACACAGAAGAGGCCGAGGCCGGCCGCGTCGAAGACGTTCACGCCGGTCTGGATGCGCTCCACGTGCGGGTGGAGGAAGAAGACGAGGAGGGCGGCGAGCAGCGGGGTGAGGAAGTAGCCGAGGTCGGTGAAGGCGGCCGGGGGGACGGCGCCGATCACCAGGTCCCGGAAGAGCCCGCCGCCGAGCGCGGTGACCTCGGCGAGGACGGCGATGCCGAAGACGTCGAAGTTCTTGCGGACGGCCAGCAGGGCGCCGGAGATGGCGAAGACGAAGATGCCTATCAGGTCGAGCGGGTACTGGGACACCCGCACATTCTCCCCCAGAAATGCGTGTGCGCCTTGCAATGCAAGGCGCACACGCGACAGGGTCAGTCTTTGCCGGGTCCCTCGACGTCCTGCGCCTTCTCCGGCGCCGCTTCAGGCGCCTTCTCCGGCGCCGCCTCAGGCGCCTTCTCCGGCGCCACCTTCGCCACCCCTTCGCCCGCGGCCTTCGCGGACGTCAGCAGGACGACGTCCTGGGGCTGCTGGTCCTCGAAGTTCTCCGGGTGGTGGCAGGCGACCCGCTGGCCCGGCTTCAGCTCGGCGAGGGGCGGCTCGGTGGTCGTGCAGACCTGCGTCGCCTTCCAGCACCGGGTGTGGAAGCGGCAGCCGCTCGGCGGCGCGATCGGCGAGGGCACATCGCCCTTGAGCAGGATGCGCTCGCTCTTGGCGCCCCGGCGCTTGGGGTCCGGGATCGGCACGGCCGAGAGCAGCGCCTTGGTGTACGGGTGCATCGGCGCCGCGTACAGGGAGTCCCGGTCGGCCAGCTCCACGATCTTGCCGAGGTACATCACCGCGATGCGGTCGGAGACATGGCGGACCACGGAGAGGTCGTGCGCGATGATCACGTACGTCAGGCCGAGCTCGTCCTGGAGGTCGTCCATCAGGTTGACGACCTGGGCCTGGATGGACACGTCCAGCGCGGAGACCGGCTCGTCCGCGACGACCATCCGGGGCTTCAGGGCGAGCGCGCGGGCGATGCCGATGCGCTGGCGCTGGCCGCCGGAGAACTCGTGCGGGTAGCGGTTGTAGTGCTCGGGGCTCAGGCCCACCAGTTCCAGGAGCCGCTGGACCTCCTTCTTCACCCCGCCCTCGGGCTCGACGCCCTGCAGCTTGAACGGCGCCGAGACGATGGTGCCGATGGTGTGCCGGGGGTTCAGCGAACCGTACGGGTCCTGGAAAATCATCTGAATGTCACGGCGCAGCGGACGCATACCCGCGGTCTTGAGGTGCGTGATGTCCGTGCCGTCGAACTCGACCTTGCCGCCGGACGGCTCAAGGAGGCGGGTGATGAGCCGGCCCATGGTCGACTTGCCGCAGCCGGACTCGCCGACGACACCGAGGGTCTCGCCACGGCGCACCTCGAAGTCGATGCCGTCGACGGCCTTGACCGCCCCGGCCTGCCGCTGGAGCAGGCCCTTCTTGATGGGGAAGTGCTTGACCAGGCCCTCGACCCTGAGCAGCGGTTTCTCGTCGGTGTCGGCGCGCTGGGCCGGCACGGCGGCCCCGCTCCCGGTCTTGGCCCCGGTCTCAGTCTCACTCACAGCTTCGGCGCAATCTCTTCGGTCCAGATCCGCGTGCGGTCCTCCTGCGAGAGGTGGCAGGCGGTGAAGTGCCGGCCGCCGACCTCACGCAGCTCGGGGCGCTCGGTGCGGGTGACATTGTCCTTGGGGACGTCCGCGTAGGGGCAGCGCGGGTTGAAGGCGCAGCCCGAGGGGACGTTGATGAGGCTCGGCGGCTGGCCCTTGACCGGGATGAGCCGGTCGGTCTGGGCGCGGTCGATGCGCGGCATCGAACCGAGCAGACCCCAGGTGTAGGGGTGGGCCGGCTGGTAGAAGATGTCGTCGACCGGGCCGCGCTCCACACAGCGCCCGCCGTACATCACGAGGATGTCGTCGGCGATCTCGGCGACCACGCCGAGGTCGTGCGTGATGATGATGACCGCGGAGCCGAACTCCTTCTGCAGGTCCCGGATCAGGTCGAGGATCTGCGCCTGCACGGTCACGTCGAGCGCGGTGGTCGGCTCGTCGGCGATCAGCAGTTCGGGGTTGTTGACCAGGGCCATGGCGATCATCGCGCGCTGGCGCATACCGCCGGAGAACTCGTGCGGGTAGCCGTCGACGCGCTTGTGGGGCTCGGGAATGCCGACGCGGTCGAGCAGTTCGATGGCGCGCGTGCGAGCCACCTTCTTGCTCACGTCGTGGTGGACGCGGTACGCCTCCACGATCTGGCTGCCGACCTTGTAGTACGGGTGCATCGCGGACAGCGGGTCCTGGAAGATCATCGCCATGTCGCGGCCGCGCAGCCGGCGCACCTCGTCGGGGCTCGCCCCGACGAGTTCCTTGCCGTCCAGCCAGATCTCGCCGGACATCTTCACGTTCTTGCCGCGCGCGCCGAGCCGGTGCAGGCCCATGATCGCCAGCGAGGTCACCGACTTGCCGGAGCCGGACTCGCCCACGATGCCGAGGGTCTTGCCCTTCTCCAGCTGGAAGGAGAGACCGTCGACGGACTTGACCACACCGTCGTCGGTGGGGAAGTGCACCCTGAGGTCGCGCACTTCGAGGAACGCCTCGGGGGCGTCCCCGGCGCGTGCGGGCTCGCCGACGGCGGCCCCGGTCTTGGACAGTTCGGTCACGAGAGCCTCACCCGCGGGTCGATCGTGGCGTACAGCAGGTCCACCACAAGGTTCATGAAGACGACGAAGAACGCCGCGAGCAGGGTCACCCCGAGGATCGGGGGCAGGTCGTTGGCGCTGATCGACTGGACCGCGTACTCGCCGATGCCGTGCAGGGAGAACACGGTCTCGGTGATGAGGGCACCGCCGAGGAGCAGACCGACGTCCATGCCGAAGACGGTCACCAGCGGGGTCAGCGCGGCCCGCAGACCGTGCTTCACGACCACGTTGCGCTCCCGCAGGCCCTTGGCCCGCGCGGTGCGGATGTAGTCCTCGTTCATCGTCTCCAGCATGCCCGAGCGGGTGAGCCGGGCGTAGATGGCCGAGTAGAGGAGCGCCAGCGAGCACCAGGGCAGGAAGAGGGTGTTGGCCCACTGCGAGGGGTTCTCGGTGAAGGGGACGTACGTCCTGCCGAAGATCTCCAGCTGGTAGCTGAACAGCAGCAGGGCCAGCTGACCGGTGAAGAACATGGGCAGGGAGACGCCCGCGAGGGCCACGCCCATGGCGGCCCGGTCGAAGACCGAGCCGGGCTTCAGGGCCGAGATGACACCGGCGATGATGCCGCCCAGCAGCCACAGCACGGCGGCACCGGCCGCGAGCGAGATCGTCACGGGGAGCCGGCTGGTGAGCTGCGGCCAGACCTCCAGGTGGTCCTTGAAGGAGTAGCCGAAGCAGGGCGCGTCGCAGCGGACCGTGGTGGGACCGAGGTCGTACGTGGCACCGGAGACGATCCCCTTGAGGAAGTTCCAGTACTGCTCGTAGACCGGCTGGTCCAGGCCGAGGTTCCGCTTGACCGCCGCGATGTCCTCGGGCGTGGGGTTCTTGCCGATGTACTGCTGTGCCAGCTGGTCGACGGACTGCCCGGCGAGCTTCGGCAGGATGAAGAAGATGCCGAAGGTGACCGCGGTGACGACGAGCAGCAGGATCACCGCCGCGATCGTCCGGCGGAGGATGTACGAGATCACGAGGACCGGCGCCGGCGCCCGCGGGTGTGTTCACCCGCGGGCGCCAATGCCTTCACCTGCCTTCCGGGGCTACTTCTTTTCCGTGGTGCCGACGTTGAGGTAGTCGTACTGACCGCTGAAGGCCGAGGACGACACCAGGTTGGTGGCGTACGGCGAGCGGTACAGCAGGACCTTGAAGTAGGTCAGCGGCACGATGGCGGCCTGCTCCATGACCTTCTTGTCGACCTCGGTGTACGCGGCGGTGCGGGCGGCCTCGTCGGTGTTGCCGATCGCGTCGTCCAGCAGCTTGTTGATCGCCGGGTCGTCCAGCTCGGACAGGTTGGTGTTACCGGACTGACCGATGGCCTTGCCGTGCACGATCTGCTGCAGGAAGCCGTAGCCGGTGGGCCAGTCGGAGCCCCACTGCATCATGATCAGACCGATGTTGTTCTTCTTGTTGAACGAGGGCACACCCGCGTAGTCGGAGAAGTACTTGCCCGAGGGGTACTGCTTGATGTCGGCCTCGATACCGACCTTCTTCAGCGCCTCGACGACCGCGGTGGCCGCGTCGACCTCGCCCTGCCGGTCGGTGCGCGCGGAGATGGAGGTCTTGAAGCCGCCCTCCTTGCCACAGGCCTTCAGGTGCTCCTTGGCCTTGGTGACGTCACCCTTGTTGTCCGGGGTGGCGTACAGGTCGTCCTTCGCGTAGCCCGAGACATCGGTGGGCAGGACGGTGGAGGCGACGTCACCGCGGATCGGGCCGCCCATCGCGGTCTGCACGGCGACCTTGTCGATCGCGTACTCGACGGCCTTGCGGCACTCGATGTTGTCGAACGGCGCGACCTTGGTGTTGATCGCCGTGTAGACCAGACGCCCGCCGAGCGCGTTGTCGGTGTTGGCCAGCTGGTCCTTGTCCTTGAGGACCTGGGCCTGGGTCTGGGCGTCGACACCGGTGCCCTGGATGTCGATCATGGTGTCGCCGGCCATGACGTCCTTGTCGATGGTGGCCTTGTTGACCTTCAGGTTCACCACGATCTTGTCCGGGTACTGCTTGCGCAGCGGGTCCGTCTTGGCGTCCCACTGGTCGTTGCGCACCAGGACGATCTGCTTGCCCTCCTCGTACTTCTCGAACTTGTACGAGCCGGAGGAGACGACCTTCTTGGTGTAGTCGACGCCGGTGTCCTTGGCCTTCGGCACCGGAGCCGTCTGCGGCATGCTCGCCAGGTAGTCGAACTCGGAGAACGCCTTGTTCAGCTTGAAGACGATCGTGTGGTCGTCCGGCGTCTCGATGGAGGCGATGCCCTTGTCGCTCTTGTCCTCGTAGGGGCCCTTGTACTTGTCCGGGTCGTCCAGCATCTGCTGGAAGTAGTTCGGACCGAGGGACAGCACGTCACGCGCGAAGTTCGAGCGCTCCACGGCGTACTTGACGTCCTTGGAGGTGACCGCGGTGCCGTCCTCGTACTTGACGCCCTGACGGATCTTGTACGTCCAGGTCTTGCCGCCGTCGCTGGGCGTGCCCGCGCTCTCGGCCAGGTCGGGGACGAGCTCGTTGCCCTTCTCGCCGGGGCCGGGCTTGAACGTCATGAGCGGACGCGCGTAGAGGCGGCTGAAGTTGAAGCCGTACGCGTAGTACATGTTGCCCGGGTCGAGGGACTCGGGGGTGTCGGTGCTGGCGTAGGTGACCGTGCCGCCCTTGTGGTCGGACTCGTTGACGACACCCTTGGTCGCGGCGTTGGCGCCGGCGCCCTTGGGGGCGTCGTCCGTGCCGTCATCCGCCTTGCTGCACGCGGACAGAAGCAGTCCGGCGGCGCTCGCAACCGCGACCGCGGCCATTGCTGACCTTCGCATGATGGTCGGTTTCCCCTTCGTAGTTGGACAGTTGTGTGGGACGACAGACCGCAGACGTCAGCGGCTGCGGGGGTCGAGGGCGTCCCGGAGGCCGTCACCGAGAAGGTTGAAGGCCAGCACCGTGATGAAGATCGCGAGGCCGGGAACGATCATGTACTGCGGGTCGACCTCGAAGAAGTCGACCGCCTGGTTGAGCATGCCGCCCCAGGAGGCCTGCGGCGGCTGGATACCGACGCCGAGGAAGCTCAGCGACGCCTCGAAGATGATGTTCGTCGGGATGAGCAGCGTCGAGTAGACGATGATCGGCGCGACGAGGTTGGGCAGCAGTTCCTTGAACAGGACGTACGGGCCGCCGGCCCCCATGCCCCGCGAGGCGTCGATGAACTCGCGCTCGCGCAGGGCCAGGGTCTGACCGCGCACGATGCGTCCCATGTACGGCCAGTTGAAGAAACCGATCACGAAGATCAGCACCGTGATGTGCAGCGGCAGCCCTTCGAGACCGAAGGCACCGCCCTGCAGCGTCGCGGAGATGGCGATCGCGAACAGCAGCAGCGGGAACGCCAGGAAGGTGTCCATCAGCCGGCTGACGACCGTGTCCACCCGGCCGCCGTAGTAGCCGGCGACCAGGCCGAGCACCACACCGATGGCGTTGGACAGGAGCGTCGCACCGAAGGCCACCACCAGGGAGACCCAGGAGCCCTCCAGGATGCGGGCGAGGATGTCGCGGCCGAACTTCGGCTCGACACCGAGCGGATGGTCCCAGCTCATCCCGCCGAAGTCGCCCTTGGGCAGGGAGGTGTTGGGGTCGATCAGGTCCTGGTTGAAGGCGTTGGGGTCGAGCCCCAGCATCGCCTGCAGCGGCCTGGAGAGCGCCGCGATCAGGATCAGCAGGACGACGACGACTCCGCCGGCCACCGCCACCTTGTCGCGCTTGAAGCGGGTCCAGGCGATCTGGCCGAGCGAACGGCCCTCGATCTTCTTCGCCTCGACGCCCTGCAGCACGGCTTCGGGCTGTGCCTCGGCCTGCGATCCGGTCGTCTCAATGGGTGCGGTCATCGTCCCTCGTGCTTGCCCGTGCCGGTGGTTGCCGACTGTGCCGTGCGGCCGCCCGGGTCTGCGGTGCGGTCCGTCACCACTGCTGCTCTCTTGCTCTGTGACTACTGATGGGTACGAGAGGAGGTACGGCACCGAACTTCACCGCATGAACAGCGTGTTCGCCGGATCCCCCCATCGCTCTGGGGGAGTCTTCAACGGTCGCGCGATCAGGCACCAGACTTGGCGACGAAAGTATGCGCAACCGTGATGTGGCCAGCAGGGTTCCGCTATGCGGACGTGACGCTCTGTTGAGCGGTGGAAACCGCCCCCGTGCGGCTCAGTAGCCGCCGGGGTAGCCGTACCCGCCCGCCGCCGGGGCCTGGGCGGGGGCGGCGTGGGCCTCGCGGTCGTAGAAGGGGCGGGCGCCGGCCCGCAGCCACATGGCGACCGGGTCGTACTCGTCGGACATGGCGACCGTGGAGACGGGCAGGCCGTCCGGGACCGCGCCGATGGACTGCTGCATCATCGCGCGCACCGAGTCCACGGCGGGCGGTGAGGTGTCGTACACGTCGAGGCCGATGGCCAGATACGGCGCGCCGAGCGCGGGCTGCACCCAGGCGCGGCGCAGCGAGCGCACGGCGGGGGTGCGGTGGGCGTTCTGCGTGAGCAGGGCGTAGAACTGCGGGATCTCGATGCCCGGGTCGGAGAGCCGCAGCGGGCCCGCGGGCTGCCGCTCCAGGCCGGTGGCGATCCGGCGCAGATCGAGCCAGGGGATGCCGACGCCGCCGCCCGGCGCGTGCGGGTTGAGCCAGAGGCCGTAGTGGTCGGGGTAGAGGGTGCGGGCCACGTCGAGGCCGTCGACCACCTCGTAACTGCGGTTCCAGCCACTGGCGGAGAGTTCCTGGGCGGAGGTGACGCAGGGGGCGTAGTTGAAGCCGTCGACCTCCATGTTCCCGTACTGGGCGTCCGGGGAGCCGGCCTGGCCGTGCCAGAGCAGCATCCAGATCTGGCCGGAGGCGGGGGTGGCGAGGGCACGCAGCAGCGCCTCGTAGGCGTCGTAACGCCCGGGGGTCACCTGGCGCAGCATGTGCTCGACGTGGCCGCTGCCGCTCACGTTTGGCCGCCCTTCGGTGTTGGACCTTGGTTTTGGGAACAGCTTAGGTGGTGGACAGGTTGAGCCAGTCGGGGCTCGGGGGTTACGGACACCGGACAGGCGCGCTGGTCAGTAGCCCTGTTGGTAGAAGGGGCGGACCTTTTCGCGGAGCCAGTCGCCCACCGGGTCCTGGGCCACGTCCAGGAAGACCATGTTGACGGGCCAGGGGACGGGGGCCTTGGCGAGGGCTCGGCCGAGGGCGGCCAGGGGGAGGGCGCGGTCGGCCTCCCAGGAGACCAGGTCGACGCCGATGAACATGACGGGGTCGGCGGTCTCGATGGTGGCGAGGCAGCGGCGGGCGGAGAGGACGGCTCCGGTGGCGGCGAACTCGGCGGACGCGGCGGCGAGGAAGTCGACGGGGTCGTCCTGCCAGTCCGGTTCGTGGAGCCGGACCCGGGCGCCGTTCGCCGAGCCGTCGAGCGGGGTGCGCCCGGCCCGGCACAGTTCGGCCACGGCAGGCGGCGGCAGCGGGATGCCCACGACACCGTCCGGGTTGAGGGCGAGGCCGATCTGCGGGGGCAGCCCGCGCGCGAACTCAACGGCCGGGGCGATCGTGTACGACATGTGGTTGCCGACGACCTGGCGGAACTGCTCCTCGGAGCTGAAGACCGGTACGTACGCCTGCCCGTCGAACTCCATGGTCGGCAGGTCCAGCTGACCGCTCCGCGGCCCGCCGCCCTCCGGCAGCGGCACCCAGACGAAGCTGCGGGCCAGCACCTCCACGATCCGGGCCCCGGCCTGGGGCACCCCGAGCGAGGCGGACAGCACCTCCTCCAGCTCGTTGCCGGGCCACCCGCCGTGCCCATGGGGATACGCCTGTGCCGGAAAGTCCGCCGGGAAGTCCATCTGCTGCCTACCGCTTTGCTCCGTGATGCTGTTGTAGCTGCACCTTAATTGCTTCCGGCCCGGGAGCGCGCCCCTCCAGGGCTCACCCCACGAAGTCGATCCGCTTCAGGACGTCCGCGGCGGCACGGTCGATGATCACCGCGGCCCCGCACCCCTGGGGCAGCCTCCCCTTCTCCACGGCCCGCAGCAGCCGGGTCATCGCACCCCGGTGCCGGGCGAACGCGTACCGTGACACCCCCCGCCCGCGCTCCCGCTGTCCGTCCCGCGCCTCCCCGGGCGTGACGTCCAGCAGCAGCAGGTGCAGGGTGCCGCCGCGCCGGCGGGCCTCGCGCGCGAGCCAGCTGCGGACCCACGCCTGCGCCCCGCAGTCGTGGACGACGACGCCCTCCCCCGAGCGGAGAGCGCGCCGCAGCCCCGCGTAGTGCGCGAGGCGCACGAAGGGCCGGTAGGCCGCGTACGGCAGGTGGCGGGCGAAGCGCGCGTCGAAGCGGTCGCGGGTGTCCTGGGAGTCGATCCGGACGCCGGGCACGGCCCGTCGCATCAGGGTCGACTTGCCGCTGCCGGGGAGCCCGGTGACCACCACCAGGTCCTCCGGGCCGAAGGACAGTCCGTGCGGGCTGCGCCCGGCACGCTCCCTGAGGTCCCGGACGACCGCCCTCGGGAACGGGCCGCACGCCTCACCGACCGGTGCGACGGGCTGCTTGGGCATCGCGATGCCCGACGTCGTCGCATACGCCGTGGTCCTGTTCACCGTGACCGTCCTCCCCAGGGGTATGGAGGTCCCATCCCCACAGACTGTAAAGAGAAGGTAATGCCCGATCCCTCCTGGTTCAGTCCTCGTATTGCCACAAGAGTGCTACGGACCGCCGTGTCTGCCTTGAAAGCTCCCCCTGCCGCCCCACGTCGATGCGTGCGATGATGTCCGCGCCAACTGCATACCGGCCGCTTGAATCCGCGCGGGAGAGTTCCCAGCAGCACTTCGCTGGGGCGCCGAAGGAGCAAGTCCCTCCCTTGAATCTCTCAGGCCCCGTTACCGCGCGGGCGAGGCACATCTGAAAAGCGGGCCGCCCCTCCGGTGGCCCCACCCAAGGTGCAAGTCATGTCCCCCGCGGTCATGGCGAACCTCTCAGGTTCCGATGACAGATGGGGAGGATCGACCTCGCCCGTCATGCCTTGGGAGACAACCGTCCGATGAGCAGTGAACCCCGCCTGACCGCGCTCGACGCCCTGCATCGCTCGCTCGGCGCGACGATGACCGACTTCGCCGGCTGGGACATGCCCCTGCGCTACGGCTCCGAGCGCGACGAGCACATCGCCGTCCGTACGCGGGCCGGACTCTTCGACCTCTCCCACATGGGCGAGATCACGGTGACCGGACCGGGGGCCGCGGCCCTCTTGGACCACGCCCTCGTGGGGAACATCGGGAGCGTCGGCGTCGGCCGGGCCCGCTACACCATGATCTGCCGCGAGGACGGCGGCATCCTCGACGACCTGATCCTCTACCGGCTGGACGACACCGAGGCCGGTTCCTCGACCTACCTGGTCGTCGCGAACGCCTCCAACGCCCAGGTGGTGCTGGACGCGCTCGTGGAGCGCTCCGCCGGCTTCGACGCCGAGGTGCGCGACGACCGCGACGCGTACGCGCTGCTCGCCGTCCAGGGCCCGGAGTCACCCGGGATCCTCAGGTCCCTCACCGACGCCGACCTCGACGGCCTGAAGTACTACGCGGGGCTGCCCGGCACGGTCGCCGGGGTCCCGGCGCTGATCGCGCGCACCGGGTACACCGGCGAGGACGGCTTCGAGCTGTTCGTGAAGCCGGAGCACGCCGTCGAGCTGTGGCAGGCACTGACCAAGGCGGGCGAGGGCGTCGGCCTGGTGCCCTGCGGGCTGTCCTGCCGGGACACGCTGCGCCTGGAGGCGGGGATGCCGCTGTACGGGCATGAGCTGTCCACCTCGCTGACGCCCTTCGACGCCGGGCTCGGGCGGGTCGTGAAGTTCGAGAAGGAGGGCGACTTCGTCGGGCGTACGGCGCTGGCCGAGGCCGCCGAGAAGGCGGAGACCGCCCCGCCGCGCGTCCTCGTCGGCCTCGTCGCCGAGGGCCGCCGGGTGCCGCGCGCCGGGTACCCGGTCGTCGCCGGTGGCGAGGTCGTCGGAGAGGTCACCTCCGGGGCGCCCTCCCCGACCCTGGGGAAGCCCATCGCCATGGCGTACGTCGACGCCACGCACGCCGCGCCGGGCACCACCGGTGTGGGTGTGGACATCCGGGGCAGCCACGAACCGTACGAGGTCGTGGCGCTGCCGTTCTACAAGCGCCAGAAGTAGACACTGGGCGCGAGGTCGTCCGCCCCGGGCGTGACCCCGCGCACCTTTCCGCTGCTCATCAGCGGTCTCAGCAGTCCCCCCTTCATCAGCACTCCCCCGCGTACAGGAGAATTCAGGCCATGAGCAACCCCCAGCAGCTGCGCTACAGCAAGGAGCACGAGTGGCTGTCGGGCGCCGAGAACGGCGTCTCGACGGTCGGCATCACGGAGTTCGCGGCGAACGCGCTCGGCGATGTCGTCTACGCCCAGCTTCCCGAGGTGGGCTCCACGGTGACCGCGGGCGAGACCTGTGGCGAACTGGAGTCCACGAAGTCGGTCAGCGACCTGTACTCGCCGGTCTCCGGTGAGATCACCGAGATCAACGAGGACGTCGTCAGCGACCCGTCGCTGGTGAACACCGCCCCGTTCGAGGGCGGTTGGCTGTTCAAGGTACGTGTCGCGGAGGAGCCGGACGATCTGCTCTCCGCCGACGAGTACGTCGCCCACACCGCCGGCTGAGAAGACTTGAGAGTACTGAGGTCGTACGCATGTCGCTTCTGAACACGCCCCTGCACGAGCTGGATCCGGAGGTCGCCGCCGCCGTCGACGCCGAGCTGAACCGCCAGCAGTCGACCCTGGAGATGATCGCCTCGGAGAACTTCGCTCCGGTCGCGGTGATGGAGGCCCAGGGCACGGTCCTCACCAACAAGTACGCCGAGGGCTACCCGGGCCGCCGCTACTACGGCGGCTGCGAGCACGTCGACGTCACCGAGCAGATCGCCATCGACCGGGTGAAGGATCTGTTCGGCGCCGAGTACGCCAACGTCCAGCCGCACTCGGGGGCCTCCGCCAACCAGGCCGCGCTGTTCGCGCTGGCCCAGCCCGGCGACACGATCCTCGGGCTGGACCTCGCCCACGGCGGGCACCTGACCCACGGGATGCGGCTGAACTTCTCCGGCAAGCAGTTCGACGTGGTCGCGTACCACGTCGACACCGCCACCGGGCTGGTGGACATGGCCGAGCTGGAGAAGCTCGCCAAGGAGCACCGGCCGAAGGTGATCATCGCGGGCTGGTCGGCGTACCCGCGTCAGCTGGACTTCGCGGAGTTCCGGCGGATCGCCGACGAGGTCGGCGCCCGTCTGTGGGTGGACATGGCGCACTTCGCCGGTCTGGTCGCGGCCGGGCTGCACCCGAACCCGGTGCCGTACGCCGATGTCGTCACCTCCACGACCCACAAGACGCTCGGCGGCCCCCGCGGCGGGATCATCCTCGCCAAGAAGGAGTTCGCGAAGAAGCTCAACTCCTCGGTGTTCCCCGGCTTCCAGGGTGGTCCGCTGGAGCACGTCATCGCGGCGAAGGCGGTGTCCTTCAAGGTCGCGGCGAGCGAGGAGTTCAAGGAGCGGCAGCGGCGTACGGTCGACGGTGCCCGCATCCTCGCCGAGCGGCTGACGGCTCCGGACGCGCGCGAGGCCGGGGTCGACGTGCTGTCCGGCGGTACCGACGTGCATCTGATCCTGGTCGACCTGCGCGCCTCCGAGCTGGACGGGCAGCAGGCCGAGGACCGCCTCCACGAGGTCGGCATCACGGTCAACCGCAACGCCGTCCCGAACGACCCGCGGCCGCCGATGGTGACCTCCGGGCTGCGTATCGGCACCCCCGCCCTGGCCACCCGCGGCTTCACCGCCGAGGACTTCGCCGAGGTCGCCGATGTCATCGCCGAGGCGCTGAAGCCGGCGTACGACGTGGAGGCGCTGAAGGCCCGGGTCAAGGCGCTCGCGGACAAGCACCCGCTGTACCCGGGGCTGGGGAAGTAACCCCGGCTTCACCGTCACGTGGTCCCGCTTTTCCGGGGCACCGCGCACACTGGGAGGCGAGCGCGGTGCCCCACCCCCTGCACCACCCCTCCCCCGTTCTGAGGAGTCACCGTGGCCATCTCCGTCTTCGACCTGTTCTCGGTCGGTATCGGCCCGTCCAGCTCCCACACGGTCGGTCCGATGCGGGCCGCCCGGATGTTCGCCCGCCGGCTGCGCAACGAGGAACTGCTCGCGGGCGTCGCCTCGGTACGCGTCGAGCTGTACGGCTCGCTGGGCGCGACCGGCCACGGCCACGGCACCCCCAAGGCCGTACTCCTGGGCCTGGAGGGCGCCTCGCCGCGCACGGTGGACGTCGAGTCGGCCGACGACCGCGTGGAGACGATCAGGAACTCGGGCCGTATCCGTCTCCTCGACGACCACGAGGTCCCCTTCGACTTCGACCGGGATCTGATCCTGCACCGCCGCAAGACGCTGCCCTACCACGCCAACGGGATGACGGTCTGGGCCCACGACGCGGCGGGCGCCGAGCTGTTGTCGAAGACGTACTACTCGGTGGGCGGCGGCTTCGTCGTGGACGAGGACGCGGTCGGCGCGGACCGCATCAAACTCGACGACACCCCGCTCAAATACCCGTTCCGCACCGGCGACGAGCTGCTCCGGCTGACGCGGGAGACCGGTCTGTCGATCTCCGCGCTGATGCTGGAGAACGAGCGGGCCTGGCGTTCCGAGGAGGAGATCCGCTCCGGGCTGCTGGACATCTGGGGTGTCATGCAGGCCTGTGTCTCGCGCGGTATGTCCCGCGAGGGCATCCTCCCGGGTGGACTGCGGGTGCGCCGGCGCGCGGCCGTCTCCGCCCGCCAACTGCGGGCCGAGGGCGACCCGTTGGCCCGTGCCATGGAGTGGATCACGCTCTACGCGATGGCGGTGAACGAGGAGAACGCGGCCGGTGGCCGGGTGGTGACGGCGCCCACGAACGGCGCGGCCGGGATCATCCCCGCCGTCCTGCACTACTACATCAACTTCGTGCCCGGCGCGGACGAGGAAGGCGTCGTCCGCTTCCTCCTCGCCGCCGGCGCGATCGGCATGCTGTTCAAGGAGAACGCCTCCATCTCCGGCGCCGAGGTCGGCTGCCAGGGCGAGGTGGGCTCGGCCTGTTCCATGGCGGCGGGCGCGCTGGCGGAGGTGCTGGGCGGCAGCCCCGAGCAGGTCGAGAACGCCGCCGAGATCGGCATGGAGCACAACCTCGGCCTGACCTGCGACCCCGTCGGCGGCCTCGTCCAGATCCCCTGCATCGAACGCAACGGCATGGCGGCGGTGAAGGCCGTCACGGCGGCCCGCATGGCGATGCGCGGCGACGGCACCCACAAGGTGTCCCTCGACAAGGTCATCAAGACGATGAAGGACACCGGCGCGGACATGAGCGTCAAGTACAAGGAGACGGCGCGGGGCGGGCTGGCGGTCAACATCATCGAGTGCTGAGCGGGCTGGGCCTGACCAGCGTGTTCGTCACTTTCAGCGCCGCCAGGGCCATCGCTGCCCGAGCGGCGGAAAGTCCCCGGCGCCGCACGAGCCGCGCTTTCTGCGCCGACCACCAGGTCAGCGCCTTGATCAAAAGCGGTCGGCACATGTGCGTCACGTCCACGGAGACGGCGCGGGGCCGGCTCGCGGTGAACATCATCGAGTGCTGAGCACGGCCTCAGGCCACGGCGTTCCCAGGGCGGCGTCGAACGGACGGACCGCGGCGTGATGAGCGGGGCTCTACGACCGATCCGGTGAAATACGGCGACATACCGCAAGAGAAGCACTGAAAGTGTCTACATCAGTACTATCAGTGACATCGTCGTCCGATCCGCCTGCCATGCAGCGGATCGGCACCCGGAGGCTGAAGTGGGAAAGCTGAACAAGCTGGAACAGCGCTTCGAGACTCTAGTCAACGACGTCTTCGCCAAGATCTTCAGGTCCGCCGCGCAGCCCTTGGAGTTCGCCGGCGCGCTCCGGCGCGAGTGCGACGTCAGCGCCAGGATCTGGACCCAGGACTGCACCATCGCGCCCAACGGTTTCGTCCTCGAACTCAGCCCGGGCGACCACGAGGTGTACAGCTCTTGCCTGGTCATGCTCGGCGAAGAGCTGGTCGAAAAGGTACGCGCGCACGCCGAGGAACAGCAGTACTCGTTCGTGGGTCCGCTGAAGGTTCAGTTGCAGCGGGCGGAGAACCTGAAGATAGGGCAGTACCGCGTGCGCAGCCGACTTGAGGTGCCGCCCGAGATCGAGCACGCCCTGAGAGTCGACCAGTACTACCGCGCCACGCATGCGAAGGCGGTCGGGGCGGGCAGCGGCGGGGCCCGGGCCGGGCCACCGCCGCCGCAGGTCCTGCGCGGTGACAAGCGGGCTCTGACCGTGGATCAGTTCATATCGATGGGGCTTGCATTCAGCGAGAACGGCAGCTTGGTCCGCGCCGCCCCGCCGGGTCCTCTCACCGCGCCGCCGCGGCCGCTCCGCCCCGTCCGGCCCGTGACGGACCGCCCGGGCGTTGCCGTCCTGTCTCGGCCCGGCCACGGTGGGCTTCCGGCGCTCGACCCCGTGGGAGCCCTCGCGCACCCTCCCTGCCGCGAGACCGGGCACCAGCGTGTCGTCCGGCCGCCCGAGCCGCAGATCGGGAGCCGGCCGACCGGCCAACCGCCGGTGGTCCTCGAGCTGACCGGCGACTCCCGCCCGGCAGACGTCTCAAGCCATCGGTCCGGAATACGGGTACCGGGCGGAAAGCCTGCCCGCCGCCAGGCCGCCGACTCCGTGCCCGAAGGGCCCTCCCTCTCATCGAAAGGACAGAGCATGACGAACGATTGCGACACCCGGGCTGACGATCCCGCACCCGACAGGGGCGAGCAGCACTCCGGCGGGCTCGGTTCCCCGCCGCCGGACCCGCACATCGCCGGCGGACCCCAGGCCTCCGTGCCGACGGAGCCCATGACCGACGCGCGGGCGGGCGGCGAGGCAGTGCCGCAGGGTGGCCCGGCGGAGCATCACTCCCCGGCACCCGCCGGGAACCGCTTCGGCGCGGTGCCCCTCGCGACTCCCTTCGACAGGGGCGCGCAGTCGGCCCGGGTCGCCGGTGGCGCCCCGGCCTACGCTCGCCCGCCGGCGCACCACAATCCGGCGCCATGGCTTGCACCGGACTGGAACGGCCACGGAGTGCTGGGGCACAGTGCCACTGTCGAGCTCTCCTCCGAACGGCTGCTGCGCGGCCGGGGCAAGGGCCGACGAAGCCTCAGCCGGTTGCGCATCGGCGGCAGGACCGCCGAACGGGAGCGCCAGCAGAAGCTGGCCATTCTCCGCACGCCGGTGATGCAGTGCCACAAGATCGCCGTCATCAGCCTCAAGGGCGGAGTCGGCAAGACGACCACCACGACCGCCCTGGGCGCGACTCTCGCCACCGAGCGTCAGGACCGGGTCGTCGCGATCGACGCCAATCCCGACGCGGGCACCCTCAGCCGCCGGGTGCGTCGCGAAACCGGTGCGACCATCCGCGACCTCGTGGCCGACATCCCCAATCTCACCAATTACATGTCCGTACGACGCTTCACCTCCCAGGCCCCGAGCGGCCTGGAGGTCCTGGCCAATGAGGTGGACCCCGCTCTCTCGACGGCGTTCAACGACGAGGACTACCGCCAGGTCGTCGGCTGCCTCGGACAGCACTACCCGATCATCCTCACCGACTCCGGCACGGGCCTGCTGCACAGCGCGATGCGGGGCATCCTGGATTTCGCCGATCAACTGATCGTGGTCGCCACGCCCAGCGTGGACGGCGCGACCAGTGCCAGTACCACCCTGGACTGGCTCACCGCCCACCAGTACGAGGACCTCGTCAGCCGGAGCATCACCGTGGTGTCCGAGGCGCGCCGGAAGAGCAAGACGGTGAAGGTGGACGACGTCGTGGACCACTTCCGTGCCCGCTGCCGGGGGGTGGTGGTCATCCCGTTCGACGAGCACCTCGCGGCGGGCGCGGAGGTCGATCTGGATCAGATGAAGGCGCGGACCCGCGAGGCCTACTTCGACCTGGCGACGCTGGTGGCCGCGGACTTCCCCCGCACCCAGCCCGAGGCCGTGAGCTGGGCCGCCTCCTACCCTCACTCGGGATACAACGCGCCCAGCTATTTCGCCGCTCCCGCGCGGGTCTGATCCGACTCCCCGCGAGGCACCCGTCGACGACGGCACGGCCCGGACCTCGGCCTGGGCCTGGGCCTGCCGTCGGTCGTATGCGGACCTAGAAGCGGCCCGTGCCCGCCGGCATCAGCAGCGCGGTCCGGGTGGGCGGCCCGGGTCGGCGCCGTCGACGGCCCAACACGCGTACATCGCCGACGGGTTCTCGATGATGCCGAGGTCCGGCAGGGGGTGCGCAGCCATGCTTCGAAGCCGTCGCGTGGCATCGGGATCCGGGTCGCGAGCGCCCCGTCGTGGTCCGTGCCGGGTTACGTGGTTCCGCGTACGGGACGGGTGCCGGCCTCGCGGCCGGTGAGGCCGGCCAGGGAGAGGGCGCCGGGGCCGGCGAAGACCAGGAGGAGGAAGCCCCAGCAGAACAGGACGGGGGCGAGGCCGCCGTTCTGGAGGGGGAAGAGGCCGTCCTTCTGGTGTTCCGTGAAGTAGGCGAAGGCCATGATGCCCGAGCTGAGGAACGCGGCGCCGCGGGTCGCGACGCCGAGGAGGACGAGGACGCCGCAGACCAGCTCGATGACACCGGCGTACCAGAAGGGCCAGTCGCCGACCGGGCTCGCCTTGCGGTCCAGGACGCCGAAGACCGTGGCGGCGCCCTCGCTGGCGAACAGCAGGCCCAGGACGATACGGAACAGGCCCAGGACGAGAGGCCGGCGCGTCGTGAGCCAGTCGTCCAGGCGTGGTCTGCCGTTGCTCATGGTGCTCATGGGGTCTCCTCGGATCTGTCGGCTACGCGCGGGTGCGCCCGGTTTCTCCTACGCATCCGCGCGGGCTCCGGTTCAAGGGATCCGGCGGGGAGTTCGAGGGCTGGGGCTGGTGAGGCCGGGGGTGGCGGGCGTCAGGTGGGTTCGTCTGGCTTCGCGAGGGCCCTGAGGAGCTCTGATCTGCGGCGGATGCCGAGTTTGCGGTACGTGCTGGTGAGGTGGGTTTCGACCGTGCGGCGGGCCAGGTGGAGGAGTTGGGCTATCTCGGCGTTCGTGCGGTTCTGCGCGGCGAGTTCGGCGATGCGGCGCTCGCCGGCGGTGAGGGCGGAGGGGCCGGTCAGGGCCGTCGCCGTGCGGCGGGCGCCGCCCTCGCGCAGGGCCGCCTCCGCGAGGGCTCGTTGACGCAGCGCGCCCACGCGTTCGGCCCGCTCGGCCGCCTCCCGGAACACGTCACGGGCCCGCGCCCGCTCCCCGGACGCGACCAGCCCCCGCCCCTGCGCCACCAGCGCCGCGATCAACTCCGCCTCGACCGGCGCGCCGTGGGCCGACGCGGGCCCGCCCCGGTCCGGCGGTGTGGCCGAGTCGCTGCCAGGTGACGCGGCTCGGGTGTTGTTCGGAGGTGTCGTCCGGGCGTCGTCCGGTGGGGTGTCGGGGGGCGTGTCCCGGGTGGGGTGTTCGATGCCCGGGGTGGCGGGGGGCTCGGGCGGCGGGCAGTCGGTGATCGATGACAGCGCGGAGGTGGCGGTGGCGGACCGTGCGGGGGTGCCGCCCAGCGTCCAGCCCCGCATGGCGGTCACCCTGGCCGTGCCACCCCGTCGGCCGTACGTCCCGGCCTCGGATCCGGTGCCCGGCATCCGGTCGACCGCAGGTCCGGCGACCGGCCTCCAGCGGCCCGCCTCGGGTGCGGTCGTCCCGCTGCGCCCCCAGCCCCGGTCCTCGCCCCCGACCGCTGCCGCGAGCCTTTCGGCGGGGCCCCGGACGGCGGCCCCGGGTCCGGGCCTTTCGGGGGCCAGGGGCACGACCGGCGCCCCGGTCGGCTCCGGTTCGGGGTCGACGCCGTGCCGCAGGAGGTGGACCGCGCGGTCGGCCAGGGCCTGGCCGCGGCGGCCGCCCGTCGCCGTGGCCAGGGTGGTGAGGGCCCGGGCGAGGACGCGGGGGGTGTTCCAGACGGTGGCGAGGCGGAGTTCCTCCTCGGCGAGGGCGAGGGCCTCGTCGGGGCGGCCGAGGGCGAGGTGGCACTCGGCGGCGGCGGTGCGCCAGGGGGTGACGACGGGGCTCACCACGTCCCGGGCGGACTGGCGGCGGCCGCACTCCAGGAAGTCGTCGAGCGCGGCGGCCGGTTCACCGGTGGCGGCACGCAGCAGGCCCCGGGCGTGGAGGAAGCGGTTCAGCTCCCAGGAGTCGTCGGCGGGCCGGACCTCGTAGGCGTCGGCGAGGCGGGCGGCCTCGTCCGTCCGGCCGGTCTCCAGCAGGGCGACGACCCCGTGGGCCAGCGCGTTCGCCGACTCGGGGCGGCCTGCGACCGCCCGCGCCACCTCGGGGTCGGCGAGGACCTCCCCGTGGGCGCCGCGCGCGGCGGCGATGTCGATACGGACGTTGAGGAGGGCCAGGTGCATGGGATGCAGGAGGGAGGTGCGATGGCCGCCGAGAGCCCGGCGGACCAGGCGTTCGGCCTCGTCGAGCCGGTCGGCCCACTGGGCGACGGCGGCGGCGGTGCCCAGCAGGAACACCTCGGCGAGCGGATCGGCCGGCTGGGCCAGCAGGTCCTGGACGCGGTGCATGGCCGAGGCCGCCGAGGTCAGGCCGGCGGTGGCCTCGTAGCGGACGAGGAGGGCCTGTCCCGCCGTACCGACCAGCTCGGGTGAGCGTTCGGCGGTCTCGCGCAGCCAGCGGTAGACCTCCTGCCGTACGCCCTGGTCGTGGTCGGAGAGCAGCGCGGAGGCGGTCTGGACCGTGCGGATCAGGTCCGGACGGCCCGTCAGGTGCTCGTCCCGCAGGCCGCGCAGCACATCGACGGCGGCGCGGGCCTCGCCGCGCCGGGCCAGGGCGGTGCCCAGGGCGACGGCCGCGTGGACGCGTTCGACGGGCGGTCCGGGCAGCCGCATCGCCTCGGCGAGCCGGGGGATACCCGCCGTGGACCGTACCGTGGCGTACTCCAGGGAGCCCAGTTCGGTGAGGACCACCGTGCGGCGGGCGGCCGGCATCGGTTCGTCGAGGGCGCGGCGCAGTGGGGCGAGGGCGTCCTCGCCGCGGTCGTCGCGGACGGCGAGGTCGGCGGCGTCGAGCAGCGCGCCGGTCGCCCAGGCCTCGCCGACCGGGCCGCAGCGCAGCAGTTGACCGGCGACGGCCTCGGCGCTGTCGCCGCGGTGCAGCATCGCCTCGGCGGCCCGGCGGTGGGCGGCCTGCCGGTCGGCGCCGGCCCAGCCGCCGAGGACGGCGTCCCGCAGCAGCGGGTGGGCGTAGCGGGGCCGGCCCTCGGCGTCGGGGCGCAGCAGCCCGAGGCCGGTCGTCGCGGTGAGCCAGCCGGACACGCGGGCGGGGTCGGTGCCGGCCGTACGGGCGAGCAGGTCGGCGTCGGCCGTGACAGGGGTGTCCGTGTCGTCCAGTGCGGCGAGCGCGCGGGCGACCTCGGTGGTCGCGGGCCCGGCGCTGTCCAGCCACCAGGACACCGCAGCGGCGTAACTGCCCGCGTAGAGCGCCGCGCAGGTGTCCGGAAGGGCAGCGGGGAAGGCCCCCGGGTAGGTGGTGCGGAGGTCGGACAGCAGGGCGCGCAGCAACAGCGGGTTGCCCGCGCCCGCGCGTAAGCAGGCGTCGACCCACTCCGGCGGGGCGTCGCCGTGGGCGGAACGGACCAGTCGCGCCCCGGCGTCCGGGCTCAGCGGGGCCAGGGTGCGGGTGTGCACGAGGGCGGGGGAGAGGGCGTGCGCGAGACCGTCCGCCGGGGGGTCGATGTCGTACTGGCCACGCTCGGTGACCACCACCAGCACGGGCAGGCGGTCGATGCGGCGGACCATCTCGGTGAGCCAGCGGCGGGACGGGGTGTCGGCGAGGTGCGCGTCGTCCACGGCGACGAGCAGCGGGGACTCGGCCGCGTAGGACCGCAGCAACCGCCACAGCCGGGCGGGCCTGCCCCGGTGCGGCTGGGTGTCCGGCGGGTCCGGCGCCTCGCCTGCGGCCTGGTCGAACTCGGGTCCGTGGGCGAGGAGTTGGAAGACCGTGTCGAAGGGTACGGAGCGGTGTTCGGGCGAGCAGCGGGCCCTCAGGACGCGCATGCCGTTGGTCGCCGCGTGCTCGGCGGCGGCCTCCAGCAGCGCGGTGCGGCCGGTGCCGGTGGCGCCCCGCAGCAGCACCAGACGGCCCGCGCCGGTGCGGGCGCGGGCGGCCTCCGCGGCCAGCAGCTCCAGGGGCTCACGGCGTTCGAGAAGCGGTTCCGGCGCGCACATCGCTGTCTCCTGTCGTGGACTGTCTCGTGGGCTGGGTCGTGGACTGTCTCGTGGACTGACGTGTTCCGCTGTCGTTCCCGCTTCCTGAGACGGAGCGCGGCCGGTCGGGGTGCACTGCCCGTGGTGAATCTCGTGGTGTGTCTCGTGGTCCTCCACGATTGCGCGGCGCACACCGCACACAGAAGTGTGGATCGAGCCCATCGGCCACTCCCCTCACGGGAGCGGCGATTTCGCGCATACGGGAGAAACGGTTGCTCAGCACAGTCCGGACCGCCGGGACGACGACGGCGGAGCGCCAGGAGACCCGGCGCCGTATCCCGGTCGTGGTCCACACCCTCGACCCGCTCTCCCGCTCCGGCGTACTGGCCCAGCTGCGCGGGCACCCGGTGATCGACCTCGTGGACGACACCGAGGCACGGCCGGGCACCGTCGTGGTGCTGGTCGGTGACACCCCGGACGAGCCGCTGCTGTCCACGCTGCGCCGGATGGTGCGCAGCGAGGGCGCGCGCGCCGTGCTGGTGGTGAGCATGATCCGGGAGACCGAGCTGCTCGATGTCATCGAGTGCGGGGTCGGCGCCATCGTGTGGCGACAGGAGGCCACCGCGCACCGGCTGGCGCAGGCCGTGCTGGCGGCCTCGCGCGGGGACGGTGATCTGCCCGCCGATCTGCTCGGGCGGCTGATCAACCAGGTGGGGACGTTGCAGCGGTCCGTGGCCGGGCGCGGCGGGGCGCCGCTGTCCGGACTGGTGCCGCGTGAGATCGACGTCCTCCGGCTCGTCGCCGAGGGGATGGACACCGGCGAGATCGCGAGCAAGCTCTCCTACTCCGAACGCACCGTCAAGAACGTGATGCACGGGCTCACCACCCGGCTGCATCTGCGCAACCGGGCACACGCGGTGGCCTATGCCCTCCGGGAAGGCTACATCTGATCGAACGGGCATTCCCAACGGGCCGGTTGGGCAGCGCTTACTGCCCCCAGGTCGTCCCCGGCGCGTCTACGGACGCGGCGCCCGCGACGGGCAGGATCGGCGCACAGGCATCCGACACAGCAGGAGAGCACGACCGTGATCCACGAGGTGGACGAGGTCCTCAAGGGACTGATCGGCGGTGGTGCCCTGGCCGGCTCCGGCATCGACGTCGCCTTCGAGGCCCCGACCCGCGACTGGGCGGCCCGGCGCAACGCACCCGCCGTCAACACCTATCTGTACGACATCCGTGAGGACGTCTCCCGCCGCCAGCGCGGCCATATGCCGGTCCGTGACGAGCGGGACATCGTGGTCCGCCGCCGGCAGCCGCCCCGTTGGTTCCGGCTGTCGTACCTGGTGACGGCGTGGACCAAGCAGCCGCAGGACGAACACCGGCTGCTCTCCGCGGTGCTGGCCAATCTGCTGCGGCGGGAGCTGCTGCCCGCGGACGAACTCCCGGGCGCACTGGGCGCGCTGGGCCTGACCCTGCCGATCTCGGTGGCCGGGCTGCACACCGAGTCCCGGTCCCTGGCGGAGATCTGGTCCGCGCTGGGCGGTGAGCTGAAGCCGTCCCTCGACCTCGTGGTCACGTGCCCCTTCCCGGCGTTCCCCGAGTACGACGCCGGGCCCCCGGTCACCGAGGGCGCGGCGATCCGGGTGCGCGGCATCGACGGCTCCATCGAGGGCTCCGAGCAACGCGCGCACCGGCCGGGGCAGTTGGCGTCCGCGCCGCTCACCGGGGAGGAGCGGCGGTGACCGTGCACGTAGCCCCCGACACCGATGCCCTGCTGGTGCGGCTCGCCCGGCTGCGCGAGCGGGTGGCGGAGCTGGTGGCCGAGCGCGGTGCCGGTGATCCGACGGCGGGTGATCCGCTGCGCGGGCTGTATCTGTCCGAGGAGGGCGTACGGCATCTGCTGGAGCCGTCGGCGGTGCCGTACCCGTCCGCGTTCCCCGAGTCGGAGAGCGCCCCGTACGGGCCGCTGGAGCTGCTCGCGGGGCGGCTCGGGCTCACCGAGCTGGACACCCGGATCCTGCTGATCGCCCTGGCGCCCGATCTGGACCGCTCCTACGAGCAGTTGTACGGGTATCTCAACGACGATGTGAGCCGACGCCGGGCCACGGTCGGGCTGGCGCTCGATCTGTGCGGGCTGCCCGTGCATCTCGCGCGGGCGCGGGCCCGGTTCCTGCCCTCGGCGCCGCTGAGCGCGCTCGGGCTGCTGACGGTCGAGGACCCCGAACGTCCTTTCCTCGGGCGGGCGTTGCGGGTGCCGGACCGGCTGGTCGCGCATCTGCTCGGCGACGACACGCTGGACGCGGCGCTCGTGGGCCGGGTCCGTCCGCTGCCGTCGCCGTCGCCGTCGCCGTCTGCGCCGGACGCGCCGCCCGGGGCCCCCGCCGCGTCCCCGGAGGACGGCGGCTTCACGGCCAGGCTGGCCGCACGGCTGGCCGCCGCGCCGGTGACCGTGCATCTGCGGGAGCACCGCGAGGGCGACGGCCTGGTGCGCGCGGCGGCGGCCCTGCGCACGGCGGGGATCGAGGCCCTGCACTTCACGCCCCCGGCGGACGCGGAGGAGCTCTCCGCGCTCCTCCCCCGGCTGCTGCGCGAGGCCCGGCTGCGCGACTGCGCGGTCGTGGTGGCGCCGCTGCCGGAGAAGCCGGGGCCGCTGTTCCGGGCGTTGACGACGGCCGATGTGTCCGTGCTGTTCGTGGGGCCGCAGCCGTACGACCCCCAGTGGTGCGACCGTGATCCGCTGGTCCTCGACGTGCCCCGGCCGCCCGCCGGCGCGGTGGACACCTGGGCGGCGGCGCTCGGCGCGGGCGTGGGCGCGGGCGCGGACGGCCCGGGGTTCGACCTGGCGGCCACGGTCGCCCCGTACCGGCTCGGCGGTGACCGGATCGAGCGGGCGGCCCGCGCCGCCGTGGACCTCGCGGCGTTCGACGGCACCGAGGTGACCGCCGCGCATCTGCGGCTGGCGGCGCGGCTGCAGTCCGCGTCCGGTCTGGAGCGGCACGCCCGCCGGATCCGGCCCGACGTCGGCTGGGGCGACCTGGTGCTGCCGGACAAGCCCCTGGCCGAGCTGCGGGAACTCGCGCTGCGCGCCCGGCATCGCGACCGGGTGCTCGGCGACTGGCGGCTGAGCGCCGGGGGCGGCCGGGGCCGTGGGGTCCTCGGGCTGTTCGCGGGCGAGTCGGGCACCGGCAAGACACTGTCGGCGGAGGTGGTGGCCGCCGAACTCGGCCTGGACCTCTATGTGGTGCAGCTCTCCTCGATCGTCGACAAGTACGTGGGCGAGACCGAGAAGAACCTCGAACGGATCTTCACCGAGGCCGACCGGACCGACGCCGTCCTGCTCTTCGACGAGGCGGACGCCGTGTTCGGCAAGCGGTCGGAGGTCAAGGACTCGCACGACAAGTACGCCAACATGGAGAGCGCCTATCTGCTCCAGCGGCTGGAGTCGTTCGACGGCATCGCCCTGCTGACGACCAATCTGCGGGCCAACATCGACGAGGCGTTCACCCGGCGGCTGGATCTGGTGGTCGACTTCCCGTTCCCGGACACCGCCCAGCGGCTGGCCCTGTGGCGGCACAGCCTCGCCGCGGTGCCCCGCGCCGACGACATCGACCCGGCGGCGGTCGCCCGGGACTTCGAGCTGGCCGGCGGTTCCATCCGCAGCGCGGTCGTCACCGCCGCGTACGCCGCCGCCGGGCGCGGCGGACCGGTCACCACGGCCGACCTGCGGGAGGGCGCGGAGCGCGAGTACCGCAAGGCCGGGCGGCTGGTGCCGGGCGAGGGCAACTGGTAGCGGGCACGGGCCCGGCGTCCGGTGGGGCTCCCCCACCGGACGGAAACCGCCCGCCTACTCCTACTTCACCACCCACTTCTGGTTGGGCGTACCCGCGCACGTCCACAGCTGGAGCTTGGCGCCCTTGCCGGTGCCGTTGTCCTTGACGTCCACGCACTTGTCGGCCTGCGGGTTGACCAGGTCGCCGGCGGTGCTGAGCACGAACTGCTGGGCCGGGTTGCCGCTGCACCGGGCGACCTGGATGACGGCGCCGTCGTCGCGGGAGCCCCAGGCGACGTCCATGCACAGCCCGAGCGAGCGCACGGTGCCGTCGCCCCGGAAGTCCCACTTCTGGTTGGCGGTGCCCGCGCAGTCCCAGATCTGCAGCGGGGTGCCGTCCTTGCCCTTGCCGTTCTGCGCGTCCGTGATGTCGACGCAGCGGTTGGAGCCCTGGCCGATGATCGTGAATCCCTTGACGGTGGCCGGTTTCTTCGTCGTGGCCTTCGGTTCCGGTTCCTTGTCCGACCCGGACCCCGAGCCGCCGGACCCGGACCCCGACCCGCCTCCGGAACCCGAAGAGCCGGATCCCGAACCCGAGTCCGCGGGCTGCTCCTCGTCCTGGGGTGCCTCCGGCGTCTGTGAGGGCAGCGGCGCGGCGGAGATGCTCGGTGCCGGGGCCATCGCGGACGGGCTGGCGCTCGGCAGGGACGTCGTACCGGCCTCCTGCAGCTCGCCCGCCGCGCTGACGACCTTGGGCTGGTAGGCGAACCACAGCGACACGAAGGCGATCGCCAGCGCCAGGAAGATCCCCGTGCAGGTGGCCAGCCAGCCGGGCAGGAACCCCCGCTGGACATAGGTGCCGTCCACCGACTGCGGTGCCACGCCCGCCCGTTGCACGGCGAGCGCGTACGGTCTCTCCTGCTTGGAGCCGAACCAGATGATCTGTCTCGGCTTCAGCGTGGCCTTCACGAACGCGGCACGGCCGGGCTCGATCTGCACATTGCTCGGCAGGATGTCGTACGCCAGTTGGTCGCCGTGGTCGCTGCCGCTGACGGCGGCGGTGACCTTGGTGTTGCCGAGGTTGTCGATGGCCAGTTTCGGCCGTCCCCGGAAGCGTCCCTTCACGGTCGGCGGGACGAGTTCCGCCCGTACCTCCGTGAACGGTGTGATCGTCAGATTGCCCTCGGGGACGGTCGTCGCCTCGGGGTGCTGGGTCGGGGTGATGCGCACGGCGTACGGGTTAGGGCCGGCCGTCGCGTCCGGGGTGCGGGGCGGGGCGAAGGTCAGCTCGACCGTCCCGGTGGTCCCCGGGTAGAGCCGCAGGGTCTGCGGTTCCACCCTGGTCCAGGGCGCGATGCCGCCGACCGGCTCGAAGCGGTACTCGTCGACCACGTCCCCGGTGTTGCGCAGCCGCAGCCGTACGGTCGTGCTGCCGCCCGGGTCCACGGTCGCGGAGGCGGGTTCGAGGGAGGTCCACAGGCTCATGGTCAGGCTCCCTCGGCGGGCACGATCTGCCATTCCTGGTCGTCGGTGACGGTGCAGTGGAAGAGCATCAGGGTCACCTCCTCGCGTGTGTCTTCGTTGCCCGCGATCTCCAGGCACTTGTTGTCGCTCGCGTAGTTGCGGATCCAGTAGCCGCCGCCCTGTTGCTCGTCGAGCCACCACAACTGGTTGTCGCTGGTCGTGCCGTCACAGGTGAACTCCGTGATCTTCGTATGGATCGGGTTCGCCCCGTAGTTGGGCAGGTCCATGCAGAGCTGGTCCTTGGCGTTGCGGATCTGGAAGAGGTCGGTGCCGTCGGGCGCCTGCTTCGCGGCCGTGACCTCCAGGTTCCAGAGCTGGTTGTCCGCCGTGCTGTCGTCGCAGGTGAACTGCTGGACCCGGCCGTCCCTGCGCCCGTTGCCCTCGCCGGGGACGTCGGCGCAGAGCTTGGTGGCGAGGTTGCGCAGGAGGACGTTGCTCGCGGGCAGCACGCCCGCGTCCTCCTCCTCGGCCGGCTCGGGCGACTCGGCGGGCTCGCCGCCCCCGCCGCTCCCGTCGTCCGCCTTCTCGGAGGGGGCCGTCTCCTTCTCCGGCCCGGATTCCGGTTCGGACTCCGGCTTCGCGGACTCCAGTGGCTGCGCCGAGGCCGAGGGCGGCAGCGTGCTGACACCGGCCTCCTGGTACTCGCCGGCGGCGCTGGTCACCTTGGGCTGGAAGGCCAGCCACATCGTCAGGAAGGTGATCGCCAGCGCCAGGAGGATCCCGAGACAGGTGGCCAGCCAGCCGGGGAGGAAGCTCCGCTGGATGTACATGCCCTCGACGTCGAGCGGCGTGATCCCCGACCGCTTCACCGCGAACGCGTACGGCCGCTCCTGCTTCGACCCGAACCAGGTGATCTGGCGCGGCTTCAGCGTGGCCTTCACGAACGCCGCGCGCCCCGGTTCGATCTGCACATTGCTCGGGTGGATGTCGTACGACAGCTGGTCCCCGTTGTCACTGCCGCTGACCGACGCGGTGACCTTGGTGTTGCCCAAGTTGTCGATGGCGAGCTTGGGCCGGCCCCGCAACCGGCCCTTCACGGTCGGCGGGACCAGCTCGGCCCGCACCTCCGTGAACGGTGTGATCGTCAGATTGCCCTCGGGGACGGTCGTCGCCTCGGGGTGCTGGGTCGGGATGATCCGCACGGCGTACGGGTTAGGGCCGGCCGTCGCGTCCGGGGTGCGCGGCGGGGCGAACGTCAGCTCGACCGTCCCCGTCGTCCCCGGGTACAACCGGAGCGTGTGCGGCTCCACGGTCGTCCAGGGCGCGAGGTCGCCGACCGGCTCGAAGCGGTACTCGTCGACCACGTCACCGGTGTTGCGCAGACGCAGCCGTACCGTCGCTGTACCCCCGGGGTCCACCGTGGTCGACGCGGGTTCCAGGGAAGTCCATAGGCTCACAGAGGGACGCTACGCGGCGCACGCCGTGCGGTCAGGAGCCGTCGGGGCAGGCCCTGCTGCCCCGACGGCCACCGATCACCCGCCCCAACAGCCTTGTCAGACGGTGAACTTGACGGCTTCGAGCCAGATGCCGTTGTCGAGGGTGCCGCCGAAGATGAAGTGCTCTCCCTCGCCGGGCTTGTCGCAGGCGAAGTTCTGCCAGCCCCGGTCCTTCTGGTGGACCGACTGGCAGACGGCCCTGCCGCCCTCGTCGACGTTGATGGTGAAGCCCAGCATGTCCGGGGCGCCCGCCTTGGAGCTGCCGAAGTAGTTGTCGAAGCCGTCCTTGGCGCTCGACCAGGGCTTGCCGTTGTAGTGGCCCTGGCCGTTGGTCGAGTCGGGGTCGTGGACGAAGGCGGCGCTGGCCGTGCCGTTGACGCCGGACACCGCGATGTTGAGGGCCTTGAGCGGCCGGCCCTGGCCCACCGTGCCGGCCGTGTCGCCGTCGCACTCCGGGGCGGTCCAGCCCTTGCCCGTGACGAAGGCGCGGTAGCAGATGTGCCGGCCGTTCGGGTCCGCCGCGGCCAGCTGCCGTACGGCGGTCGCGGCCGTGGGCGCGGCCTTCTTCTTCTCCTCGGAACCACCGCCGGAGCCGGAGCCGCTGTCGTCGCCGGCACCGCCCCCGCCCGCGCTCTCCGTCTCCGCCGCCTGCGGGGGCGCGGAGGAGGGGGCGGGCTCGGAGGGGGTGGGCGGCGGCGGGGTCGAGGCCGCCGGTGCCGAGGGGGTGGGCGGCGGCACCGTGCTGACCGAGGCCTCCTGGAACTCGGTGGCGGCGCTGTTCACGGGGGGTTTGAACGCCAGCCACATCGTCACGAACGTGATGGCGAGCGCCAGGAAGATCCCGAGACAGGTGGCCAGCCAGCCGGGGAGAAAGCTCCGCTGGACGTACGTCCCCTCGACATCGAGCGGCGTCACCCCCGACCGCTTCACCGCGAAGGTGTACGGCCGCTCCTCCTTGGACCCGAACCAGATGATCTGCCGCGGCTTCAGCGTGGCCTTCACGAACGCGGCACGACCGGGCTCGATCTGCACATTGCTCGGGTGGAGGTCGTACGACAGCTGGTCCCCGTTGTCACTCCCGCTGACGGACGCGGTGACCTTGGTGTTGCCCAGGTTGTCCACGGCGAGCTTGGGGCGCCCCCGGAACCGGCCCTTCACGGTCGGCGGGACCAGCTCGGCCCGCACCTCCGTGAACGGCGTGATCGTCAGATTCCCCTCGGGGACGGTCGTCGCCTCCGGGTGTTCCGTCGGGATGATCCGCACCGCGTAGGCGTTCGGCCCCGCCGTGGCGTCGGGCGTCCGGGGCGGCGCGAACGTCAGCTCCACCGACCCGGTGGTCCCGGGGTACAGCCGGAGCGTCTGCGGCTCGACGGTCGTCCAGGGCGCGATGTCGCCGACCGGCTCGAAGCGGTACTCGTCGACCACGTCCCCGGTGTTGCGCAGACGCAGCCGTACGGTCGTACTGCTTCCCGGGTCCACGGTCGTGGAGGCGGGTTCGAGGGAAGTCCAAAGGCTCACGCGGCCACGCTAGGCGGGACGGACGACGGGAGTCAGGAGTCGTAGGGGCACCACCGGGTGCCCTCACGGCCACCGTTCGTCCCCGCCTACGCGTGCTGGCTCTCCCACTCCGAGTCCGAGGAGTCCGGGGCGTGGTCCAGGGTCTTCTCCGTCATTGCCCCCTGCAGGACCCAGTCCTCCAGCTGCACATTGCTCGCGGCGGCCTTCCGCCTGACCGCCTCCACCACCTCGGGATGTGCGCGCATCCACTGCGGCATCAGCCAGCCGGGGAAGAACTGCTCGTGGGTGCCGGAGGCCACGACCTCGTACCCGTTGGGCCGGCCGAGGTACTCGTTGACCGCGTCGAAGGCCCACTGGCAGCTGCGGCACGCCTTCTTGACACCACCCATCATGACCTTTTCCGGGTTCTGGGCGTCCTTCGGGTTGGCCAGCCAGTGCGCCACATGCTTGCCCAGCACGGTCATCTCACCGTGCTGGGAGACCTTTCCGGCCTCGGCGGCGTCGATCGCGTACCACTTGATCTCCTTGCGCAGCGCGGCCTCGATGGCGTGCAGCCCGGGGGCCTCGCCATGGGCCTCGGCGTAGTCGCCCGACGCCTGGGCCTTGAGCTTGTTCTGGTCCTTCGGCGTACCGAACTCCTGGCCGAACGCGGCGACCGCGTCCTTCTTCAACGCCGTCTCGACGACGTCCTTGTCGTTGTCCGTGACCCGCTTGTCACCCGTGTTCCCCGCGATGGCGAGCGAACCGTCGGGCAGGAGCGACACAGCCAGGTGAGGGGTGATCTTCTTGGCGCCCCGACGCGGGTTCTTGTTCTTCTTGTCCTTGAACATCGAATTGGTCTTCTCGACGGTGTCCAGGGCGACGCGGGACATCCGGTCCAGCATGCGCAGGGTGACGTCCCGGTCGTTCTCGCCGGTCGGCTTCGTCTGCCTGTATGTGCCCGTGGCGACCCGCTGGACGGCGAGTGTGCCCGGCGCCGCGGTCGCGCCCCCCGTGGACTCCTCGGCCCGCAGCACCGGGACCGCCGCGCCCATCACCCGGTGGGCGTTCGCCTCGGCCTCCCGCTCGAACCGGTCGCCGGGGTCACTGACGCGCAGTCCGCCGCCGTTGTCGGTGCCCGCGACCGGCCCCTGTCGCTGCTGGATGACATGCGTCAGTTCGTGCGCGAGGGTGTGCTTGTCGGCACCGCCCTGCCCCACCACCACATGGTTGCCGGAGGTGTACGCCCTGGCCCCGACCTCCGCCGCGGAACGCTGGGCCACGGCGTCCGAATGAATGCGTACGTCACCGAAGTCGACACCGAGCCGGGCCTCCATCTCGGCGCGCAGCGGCTCGTCGAGGGGCCGGCCCGGGGTGCGGAGCGTCTGGTGCACTGCCGAGCGCTGGACGGAGGTGGTGTCGGCGGCCGCGTGCCCGCAGTTCGCGTCGTGCTCGTGACGCTCCTCCTCCACGGCACGGCTCACGGCCGCGTTGCCCGCCAGACGCTGGAGTGCCAGCAGCCGGTTCGCGGCGTCGCCGCGCGCCGCCCCCTGACCAGCCGTGCGAAGACCCCCGGCCTTCCGCGCCCGGACTCCGTCTCCGTGTACGTGCACTGACATTCTCCTCGGCTGCGGGAACACACCTGGCCCCCATCGATACGGGATCCCGCCGCCCCGGCGGAAGGTCCGCGAAGGCAGAGCCGAGGGCAATCCGGTCGTTTGCCCCTGGGGGCAACGGGCATGCCCCCGATCTGGCACCGGAGGACGTTTCCCGGCACGCGCTTCGCGCGTGAGGGTGAGAGGCGACCTGTCTCGTACCCCAAGGAGAGCAGAGCATGCCGTCCTACCTGTCGCCGGGCGTCTACGTCGAGGAGGTGGCCAGCGGCTCGCGTCCCATCGAGGGTGTGGGCACCTCGGTCGCCGCCTTCGTGGGCCTGGCTCCGACCGGTCCGCTGAACGAGCCGACGCTGGTGACCAACTGGTCCCAGTACGTGGCGGCCTTCGGCGAGTTCACCGACGGCTACTACCTCGCGCACTCGGTGTACGGGTTCTTCAACAACGGCGGCAGCGCCGCGTACGTCGTCCGGGTCGGCGGCACCGACCAGGGCGCCGCCTCCGCCGGCGGTCCGGCCGCCGTGACGGGCTCCGCCGCGCCGGCCGCGCTCCCGCCGGGCGAGCCGAAGCAGCTGGGCACGTTCAGCGTGACGGCCGTCGCGGGCGGTTCGCTGAGCGTCGAGGTCGCCGACCCCGAGGGCGAGGGCCCGGCCGAGCGCTTCAAGCTGATCGTCAAGGACGGCGACAAGGCCGTCGAGACGTTCGACGTGACCGCCAAGAAGGGCGGCCGCAACTACGTCGTCACCCAGGTCAAGGAGCGCTCCAAGCTCATCACGGTCCAGGAGACGGCCCCGGCCGCGCAGTTGGCGCGCCCCGACAACCAGACCGTGGCCCTGGCCGCCCCCGCCGCCCCGGCCCCCGTCGCGCCCGCCGCCGCGGACGACTCCCACCCCGGCCCGGCCAAGTACCTCGGCGACTCCGCCGACCGCACCGGCTTCGGCGGCCTGGAGGCCGTGGACGAGATCTCCATGGTCGCGGTGCCCGACCTGATGGCCGCCTACCAGCGCGGCGCGATCGACCTGGAGGCCGTCAAGGCCGTCCAGCTGGGCCTGATCGCGCACTGCGAGCTGATGGGCGACCGCGTCGCCGTCATCGACCCGCCGCCCGGCCTCAACGCCCGCCAGATCCGCGTCTGGCGCCAGGAGACCGCCGGCTACGACTCCAAGTACGCGGCCCTGTACTACCCCTGGATCAAGGTCTTCGACCCGGCCAGCGGCCAGTCCCGCGTCATCCCGCCGAGCGGTCACGTCGCCGGTGTCTGGGCCCGCAACGACTTCGAGCGCGGTGTGCACAAGGCGCCCGCCAACGAGGTCGTCCGCGGTGCGGTGGACCTGGAACTCCAGATCACCCGTGGCGAGCAGGACCTGCTCAACCCCATCGGCGTCAACTGCATCCGCGCCTTCCCGGGCCGCGGCATCCGCGTCTGGGGCGCCCGCACCATGTCCTCCGACCCGGCCTGGCGCTACCTCAACATCCGCCGGTACTTCAACTACCTGGAGGAGTCGATCCTGATCGGCACCCAGTGGGTGGTGTTCGAGCCGAACGACCACGCGCTGTGGGCCCGGATCCGGCGCAACGTCTCCGCGTTCCTGGTCAACGAGTGGCGCCAGGGCGCCCTGTTCGGCCAGCGGCCCGAGGACGCGTACTACGTCAAGTGCGACGAGGAGACCAACCCGCCGGAGTCGGTCGACCTCGGCCGGGTCATCTGCGAGATCGGTATCGCCCCGGTCAAGCCCGCCGAGTTCGTGATCTTCCGGCTGGCGCAGTTCTCCAGCGGCAGCGGGGAGTTGGAGGAGTAGGCGGTCACGGCCCGCGCCCCTCCTCCCGCTTTTCCTCCCACCGAAGCCCTTTCCCCAGCCCTCCTAGAAGGACACAGAACAGATGAGTCTCGCGCCGGGTGACGCCCTTACTTCACATAATTTCGGCCTGCAGATCGACGGGGTGATGGTCGAGTACCTCGCGGAGGTCAGCGGCCTCACCCTCGAACAGGACGTCATCACGTACCAGCAGAACTCCGCGCAGGGCCGGCCCGAGGTCAACCTTCTGCCGGGTGTGCAGAAGAACGGGCAGTGCACGGTCGTGCGCGGTATGACGCAGTCGGCCGCGTTCAACACGTGGATCAACGACTCGATCAACGGTCAGATGGGCTCGGCGCGGAAGAACGCGTCGATCATCATGATGGATTATCAGAACAACCCGGTGAAGCGGTACAACATGCGTAACGCCTGGTGCAGCAAGATCGACGCGAGCACGCTCAAGGCGGGTGAGGCGTCCGCGCTCACCGAGACCGTGACCATCGTCTTCGAAGAACTGGTCATCGAGTAATGCGGCGTACGGCTGCCAGGGCGGGGGCGGGCGCGGGCGAGGCGGCTGCGGCCGCGGCTCCCTTCCCCACCACCGCCGCCCCTCCCGCCGCCGTGTCGGCTCCGGAGCCGGCTCCGGCTCCGGCCGTCGCGCCGGTGGCGCAGCGGCTGCGGACGGAGTTCCCGTTCGAGCTGCCGCGCGGGTACGTCGACGAGGCGGGGAACGTCCACCGGGAGGGCGTGATGCGTCTCGCCACCGCCCGGGACGAACTGATCCCGCTCCGGGACGTCCGTGTCCAGGAGAACCCGGCGTATCTGTCGGTCGTGCTGCTCGGCCGGGTCATCACCCGGCTGGGCAATCTGCCGATGGTCCACGACGGGATCGTGGAGAACATGTTCGCGTCCGACCTTGCGTTCCTGCAGGACTTCTACCGGCAGGTCAACGCGGAGGGCCACACCCGCGCGGCCGTGGAGTGCCCCCATTGCTCCGAGCCCTTCGAGGTCGAACTCGGCGGGAGCCGCCTGGGGGAATCGTGACGTACGCGACCGACCGGCTGCACGAGGAGATCGCGTACGTCGCCTTCCACTTCCACTGGGGCTTCGAGGAGATCCTCGACCTCGAACACCACGACCGCCGCCGCTACACCGAACAGATCGCGTCCCTCGTGACACGGGGCGGGTCGGAGGGCTGATCACGTGGGGTTCTTGGATCGCTTCCGCGCGGGCGCCGGCTTGGGTGTTGGGGGTAGCGGCAGCCGGGTGGGGTCCGGGTCTGGGGCGGCTTCGGGGTCTGGGGCTGGCTCGGGGTCTGGGGCTGGCTCGGGGTCTGGGGCGGGCTCAGGCTCCGGCGGTGGCTCGGGATCTGGGGCGGCTTCGGGGTTCGGGGCGGACTCGGGTGGCGGGCTTGCTTCGGCCGGTGATGGTGCCTTGGCCAGTGAGGGTGCTTCCGCCGGTGGGGGTGCTTCCGCCGGGCGGGGCGCTTCGGTGCGTGGTTGGGAGGGGCTTGCTCCGATTCAGCGGGCCCTCGGGGGGCGGGCCGCTGTCGCGGACGCCGGGTTCAGCGGGCGGTTGAGCACCTGGCAGAACCCGTCGTTCGCCGGGACGCTGTCCCACGCCGTCCTGCCCGGAGCGCCGGGCGGGCTGGTCAAGGACGTCCTCAGCACATCGGCGACGCCCGTGGCCGGACTCGAACTGCCGTCGCGCACACTGCCGGTGGCGAACGATGAGCCGGAGCCGCGCGCGGATGGCCCCGGCGAGGCGCGGCCGGTGCAGCGCGCGCCCCACCAGGTCACGCCGTCCCGCCCGGTCGGCCCCCGGGTGACTCCGGTACCGCCCCGCACCACCCACCGCCCCACCCCTTTGACGAAGGCCCCCACCACCTCACCCGCCGTCCAACGCCGAACCCTGCCGACGGCACGGCCCGAGACCAGCGGGGCCGCCGGGATCTCGGAGAGTCCGGCTTCGGGCGGGCCCACCGCGTCGGGCGGTGCCGTGTCCGGGCACGGGGCGCCGGGCGCTTCCTCGCCGGGCGCTTCCTCGCCGGGCGGTTCGCCGTCCGGGCACGGGGCGCCGGGCGGGCGTACGGCGTCGGACGGTTCCTCGTCCGGGGCCACGCGTTCCGGTGCGGCGGTGCAGCGTTCGGTACCGGGCGACGCGGCGCCGGGGCGCATGGCTCCCGGCGGCGACCCGTTCAGCCGTACGGCGCCGGGCGGTTCCGCGTCAGGGCCCACGGCGCCCGGCGATGACTCGTTGCAGCGTTCGGTATTGAGTGACGCGGCGTCGGAGCGCGTGACCTCTGACAGCAACACGTCGGCCCATTCGGGGTCGGGCGGCACCTCGTCAGGGGCCGCAGCCTCCGGCGGGCCCTCCGTGCAGCGTTCAGCGCCGGGGCGCGTGGCTCCCGGCGGCGACCCGTCCGGCGGTACGGCGCCCGGCGGTACGTCGTCTGCGGCTGCCGGCGGGCCCTCCGTGCAGCGTTCGACGTCGGGGCGCATGGCTCCCGGCGACCCATCCGGCCGTACGGCACCCGGCGGTACGTCGTCAGCGGCTGCCGGCGGGCACTCGTCGAGCCGGACCGCGCCGGGCCAGGACTTTTCGGCGCCCGCAGCTTCCGGTGGTGGCGCGTTGCAGCGTTCGGTGGCGGGCGACACGGGAGCGGGGCGTGTTGCTTCCGGTAGCCCCACGGCACAGGCGGGTGCCTCGTCCGGGCGGGCGGCGTCCGGGCATGGCTCGGACGGTTCGGGCTCGCACGCTTCCGGCTCGGGCAGTTCGGGTTCGCGTTCGGTCGGCGCCGCCGGGGGCCCGCGCGGGGCAACAGCTCCCCCCACCGGGCCTGTTGGCGGCGATGCCGCACAGCGCGGCTCAGGCAGCGCGTCGCCCGACCCCAACCCCGCCGGACTCACCGTCCAACGAGCGGCAACCAACTCCGCTGGTACGGGGACGAGTTCCGACCGTACGACACCCAACCCCACCGGGACGACCACGGGCGCCGCCGGAAGGGCAACCGCATCGGGCACCTCGGCCACGAGCCCAGGCACCTCGGCGGCCGGATCTGGCAGCACGTCGGCCGACCCCAACCCCACCGGACTCACCGTCCAGCGAACGGCAACCAACTCCGCCGGTACAGCGACGAGTTCCAGCAGTACGACACCCAACCCCACCGAAACAGCCACAGGCCCCGCCGGAAGAGCAACCGCACCGGGCGGCTCGACCACAAGCCCAGGCACCTCGGCGGCCGGATCTGGCAGCACGTCGGCCGACCCCAACCCCACCGGACTCACCGTCCAGCGAACGGCAACCAACTCCGCCGG
>NZ_JBVKAY010000020.1:88613-147202 GCF_055657445.1 Streptomyces sp. NPDC107538
GTACAGCGACGAGTTCCAGCAGTACGACACCCAACCCCACCGAAACAGCCACAGGCCCCGCCGGAAGGCCCACCACCCCCGGCGGCTCGGCCACGAGCCCCGGCACCTCGGCGGCCGGCTCCGGCACAAGGGCAAGCAGCCCCCACAGCGCAGCCGCAAACCCGAGCGGGGGCGCAGCCACCCCCGAGGGCAGGACCACCAGCCCCTCCAGCCACCCGAGTTCGGCGACCAGTCCCGCCCGGTCAGCGACCGATTCCGGCAGGAGCGCGGCCACCCCCGGCGGCACGGCGACCGCCCCCGGCGCCACCGCCGCCAACCCCGGCGTCAGCCCCACCAGTTCGGCGACGCGCCCCAGCGGCCCCGCGGCCATCCCCAGCAGTGCGGCGCGCAGTTCCGCAGGCACCCCGGGCACCCCTGTAGGCGTCCAACGGGCGGTGACAGGGTCCACGGGTACGGCGGCCGGCGCCGGGAGCATGGCCACCGGTTCCGCCGAAGCCGCAGTCGGCCCTCGTGGCACCGCAAGCAGCCCCGGCGACACCACGACCAGCCCGGGCACCGTCAGGGCCTCCGGCCTCGGCACCCCCATATCCGCCACCACAACGGCGAACCCCCAGCAGCCAGCGGCCCGCCCCGCCACCACGACGGCGAACCATTCGGCCCGTACGGCGAGCGGCCCCGGCCCCGCGCCCACCACCCCCGCCACGCGGACACCCGCCCCCGGCACCCCGGTGGCGAACATCCAGCGCGCCCCGATGACCCCCAGTGCCACCCCGAACGGCCCCACGTCCACCACCGGCACACCCCCGCGCCCCACCACCTCCGGCTCCGACACCAAAACAGGCACCCCCGGCCATACGACGACCTCGCCCGCCGGTGCCCCCACCAGCCCCCCGGCGACGCCAACCGCCCCCGGCGGCACGGCAGTCGGCCCGAGCGGCGTCCGGAAAGCGACCCCCGCCCCCGCCCCTGCCCCCCACCCCGTTCAGCGCAGCACCCCCAGCGGGCCAAGGCGCATGGGCCTCGGCGCCCCCACCTCGGGCCCCGTCCCGACCTCCCCGGCCCCGACCCCGGCCTCACCAACCCTCCCGACCACAGCCACCACCCCCTCCCAGCCCACCGTCACCACCCCCGCCCCCCGCCAACGCCCCCTGCTCGGCGCCCCCCTCTCCACCCCGCCCCAGGACACGAAACCCCTCTCCCCCGGCGGCGGCGCGAACCCCGTACAACGAGCGACGACACCACCCCCAGTGCCCCCCAAAAACCCCGCCCCGCACCCAGCAGGGGCGCGGGGAACTGCGCGACCAGCCACCACGAACCCGCAGCCGCTCACCACCCCAACCCACCACCCCCTCCCGCGATCCCCCCTCCCGGCCCGCCCCCTCACCCCCACCCGCGCCCTCACCTCGGCCCTGCCCACCCCCACCCCACCCCCGGCCGTGCAACGCCGCACCACCCCCACCGCCGTACCCCTGCGCCGCCCGGCCACCCCGGGCACCGGCCCCGCCGTACAACGCCTCACGACGGCCGGCCCCACGTCAGCGTCACGTACCGCCCTCCCGCTCGCCGTCACCCCCACCACACCCCCGCAGACACCCCAGCGCACCAGAGCACTCACCCCCCAGGCACCCGCACCCGCACCCGCACCCATCCAGCGCGCCCCGGAAGCCCCCCTCACCCCCACCCCCGCCACCACAACCACAGCCGTCACACCCGTCACGGCCACCGCGCTCCCCCCGGCCGAAACACCGCACCGCACCGCCACCGCCACCCCCGCCGACCCGCCCGCCTACTCCGCCGTGGACGAGAACGCCGCCCCCGGCGCCCAGCTCGACCCCCGCGCCCTGACCGACTTCCAGCTGGACGAACTCACGCACAAGCTGATCGGCCGGATCACCCGCCTCGTCCGCACCGAACTCCGTATGGACCGCGAACGGATCGGCAAGCTCCGCGACCCCCGCCACTGACCGCCACCGACCCGCACCACCAGAAAGGCCCACCCCGATGCCCCGCGATCTCGACCCGGGCTCCACCATCTTCTTCACCCTGACGATCGACGGCGAGAGCCTCGGTTACTTCAACGGGTGTGAGGGGCTGTCCTCGACCGTGGAGATCGAGCACCGCCAGGAGGGCGGGAACAACGGGTTCGTCTGGCAGTTCCCGTCGCGCGTGACGTTCTCCAACATCCGGCTGACGCGCCCGCTGACCCCGGACACGGCGAAGGTCGCGGCCTGGATCTCGTCCGTGGCGACGGGCGTGAAGCGCCCGACGGCCCAGATCGCGGCGCTGCGCGCGGACGGCTCGGAGGTGGCGCACTGGGGCCTGATCGACGTCCTGCCGGTGAGCTGGCAGGGCCCGTCCCTGGACCCGGCGAACCCGAGCGTGGCGACCGAGGTCCTGGAGATCACGCACCACGGCTTCACGGACTGACCGGCGGAGACACCCGGACACGGACAGGGCACGGCCAGGGCACGGCCAGGGCACGGACAGGCACAGGAACAGGGGCAGGGACAGCAGATGGCGAAGGGCAGCAAGGGCGGCGCGGGCAAGAGCCTCGTGCGGGCCACACTGGCCATTCACGAGCCGCCGGTCGGGACGAGCACCACACCGGGCGGGCTGAAGAAGACGTTCAACTTCGAGTTCAACCCGGCGGAGCTGACCCTGCGCCAGGGCGCCCAGTGGAAGCGGACGACGAGCGCGGCCGTACGCGACGGCGCGCTGCCGGAGTTCATGGGGCCGGACCCCCGGGAGATGAACGTCGAGATCTTCCTCGACTCCTCCGACAAGCCGAGCGGCACCACGGTGCTGAAGAAGGTGGACACCCTGCTGTCGTGCTGCGAGGTGACGGCCAAGAGTCTCGCCGCGAAGCAGCCGTCGCCGCCGTGGGTGGTGTTCCAGTGGGGGGCGTTCTCGACGGCCCGTTTCACGGCGTACGTCAGCTCCGTGGACGTCACCTACTCCCTGTTCGGGACGACGGGTGTGCCGATCCGGGCCGCCTGCCGGCTGACGCTGCACGAGATCCCCAGCCGTACCGAGGGGCAGAACCCGACGTCGGGCGCGCTCACCGCGCGGAGTGTGCACCGGGTCGTGGCGGGCGACTCGCTGCAGTCGCTGGCGTGGCGGGAGTACGGGAACGCGTCCGCGTGGCGGGCGATCGCGGAGGCCAACGACATCGACGACCCGAACCACCTGCCCACCGGCACCGAACTCGTCCTCCCGGCGGCCGGGGAGGTGGCCTACTGATGGGCGGCGGCCAGGCCGGAGACCCGTCCTTCTCCAACATCATCGAGGTCACCGTCGACGGCAGGAAACTGCCGACCGACTACGCCGACCTGCTGGTCGGCGGCTGGGTCGATCTCGGGGCCGGGGTGCCCGGCGCGTTCCGGCTCACCTTCCGGGACCCGCACGGGCTGGTGCTGGGCAAACTGAACGTCAGGTTCGGCTCCCTGGTCGTCATCTCGCCCGTGGCCGGCGGCAAGGGCGCGGGCTCCCCGGTGTTCACCGGCGAGGTCACCGGCATGGAGACCGACTACGACGGCACCGGCACCTTCACCGTGGTCCGCGGCTACGACGCGGGCCACCGGCTGATGCGGGTGCGCAGGGTGGCGGCGTACCGCAACCAGACGGCCGCCGACATCGCCCGCAAGCTGGCCGGGTTGAACGGCGTCCCGATCGGCCAGGTGCAGTCCACCAAGACCGTCTACGACTTCATCAGCCAGTCCAATGTGACGGACTGGGACTTCCTCGCGCGGCTCGCCGACGAGAACGAGATGGTGATGTCGCTGGACGCCAAGGGCAAGTTCCAGTTCGTCAAGCCGAAGCCGGCGTCCGGCGCACCCCCGGCGACCGCCCCCGGCAAGAAGGACCCCTACGAGCTGAAGGCCGGCGTGGACATCCTGCGCTGCCGGGCCGCCGTCACCGCCGCCGACCAGGTCGACAAGGTCGAGGCGCGCGGCTGGAACGTCACCACGAAGAGGAAGATCACCGCGCTGACGAAGGCGAGCGCCAACCCCGGTATCGCCATCGGCACCACCCCGCAGAAGGCCTCGAACCCGTTCAAGGCCGCCAAACTGGTCGAGACCGAGACCCCGTACGACCTGCAGACCGAGGTCACGCACGCGGCCGGTTCCCTCGCCGACGACATCACCTCCTCCTTCGCGGAGCTGGAGGTCATGGTGCGCGGCAACCCGCTGCTGCGCCCCGGCGTGCCGATCACGCTCTCGGACGTGGGCGCCCCGTTCGAGGGCAAGTACACCTGCACCTCCGTACGGCACACCTTCGGCGACGGCAGCCACTACGAGACCTGGGTGACCGTCAGCGGCCGGCAGTGGCGCTCGCTCTTCGGCCTGACCTCGGGGGGCGGTACGGCGGCCCCGCGGATGCCCAGTGTGGCCAACGCGCTGGTCACCGACGTCCAGGACCCGCTGAAGCAGGGCCGGGTGAAGCTGCAGTTCCCGTGGCTGGACGACACCTATGTCAGCGACTGGACGCGGACCGTGCAGTTGGGCGGCAAGGGCGGCGGCGGGATCTTCCCGCTGGACGTCGGCGACGAGGTGCTGGTCGCCTTCGACCGGGGCACCCTCGACCATCCGTTCGTCATCGGCGGTCTCTACAACGGCGTGGACAAGCCGACCCCGGTGAAGGACGTGTGGCTGCACGACCCCGTCAAGAAGAAGGCGATCCGGCACACCCTGTCCGACCGGGAGGGCAACCGCGTCGACCTGCTCAGCCAGCAGACCGGACTGCGCAAGCAGGGCGTACGCCTCGCCACCGGCAACGACCGGCTGATCATCAACCTGGACCGGACGAAGACCGAGATCACGGTGGACAGCAAGGGGGCCGTCTCCATCAAGGGCGGCACCTCGGTGTCCGTGCGGGCCGGTACGAATCTCTCCCTGACCGCGGGCGGAACCCTGAACCTCAGGAGCGGCGGCCCGCTCAACATCCAGGGCGGGGGGCTCGTCAGCGTCAGGGCGGGCGGCGCGGTCAACATCACCGCGGCGGCCGCCCTCAACCTCACCTCGGTCGGCACCGTGCAGGTCACCGCCGCGGGCTTGCTGGGCCTCAAGGGCCTCAAGGTCGACCTGATGGGTGTGTTCTCCGTGAACACGATCAAGTACCCGTTCGGATGACCCGGACGGCCCGGCTCAACAACAGCTTCGAGCCTCACAACAGCGTCGAGCTTCACAACAGCTTCGAGAAGGAAGGGGTGGCCCACTGATGGCCGAGCAGTTCGTCGGATCCGGCTGGGCGTTCCCGCTGCGGATCGGACCCACCGGGGGCATCGCCCTGGTCAGCGGGGAGCGCGAGGTCGAGGAGGCCATCCGGCTCGTGCTGGCGACCGCGCCGGGTGAGCGGCCGATGCGCCCCGAGTTCGGCTGCGCCATCCACGACCTGGTGTTCGCGCCGGTCAACGAGGCCACCGCCGGCCGGATCCAGCACGAGGTGTACACGAGCCTCGACCGCTGGGAGCCACGGATCGAGGTGACCGACGTCGAGGTGACGGCGGGCGCCGACCAGGGCGTCCTCTTCATCGACGTGCAGTACTCGATCCGCGGCACCAACAACCCGCGCAGCCTGGTCTTCCCGTTCTACGTCATCCCCTCCCACGACGAGCCGGACCTCGCTCCCGAAGGCTCCGACCGTCCCGAAAGCGACCGCTGATGGCCCTGCCCTCCCCGAACCTCGACGACCGCCGGTTCCAGCAGTTCGTCGACGACGCCAAGCGCTACATCCAGCAGCGGGCCCCGGAGTGGACCGACCACAACGTCTCCGATCCCGGTGTCACCCTGGTGGAGACGGTCGCCCACATGGCCGACCAGATCGTCTACCGGCTCAATCGGGTGCCGGAGAAGAACCATCTGGCGTTCCTGGACCTGGTGGGCATCACCCTGTTCCCGCCCTCGGCCGCCCGGACGGACGTGACGTTCTGGCTGTCGGCGCCGCAGGAGGAGCCGGTGCCGCTGCCCGTCGGCACGGAGGTCGCGACGCTGCGCACCGAGAGCGAGGAGGCGGTGGTCTTCGCCACCGAGCGTGAACTGAGCGTCGTCCCCTGCGAGTTGCGGTATCTGGTCACCCAGCGGCCCGGTGAGCCGGTCGCCGACCGGACGGCCGACCTCGCCGAGGGCAAGGACCTGATGTGCTTCGCCGAGTCCCCGCGGCCCGGCGACTGCATGCTGTTCGGCCTGACCGCCGCCGTCCCGCACTGCGCGATCGTGCTGGAACTGGACAGCGTGGTCGACGGTGTCGGCGTGGACCCGCGGCAGCCGCCGCTGGTCTGGGAGGCGTGGACCGAGGACGGCTGGACGGAGTGCGAGATCGACCGTGACGGCACGGGCGGTCTGAACCGTCCGGGCGAGGTCGTGCTGCACATGCCCGGCGCGCACACCCTGTCCCGCACCGGCGGCCAGGAGGCCGGCTGGCTGCGCTGCCGGGTCACCGACCCCCTCCCCGACCAGCCCTTCTACACCACCTCGCCGACCGTCCGGGCCGCCGAGGCCTTCACCATCGGCGGCACCACCACCGTCGTACACGCCGAGACCGTGTACGACGAGGCGCTCGGCGAGTCCACCGGTCTGCCCGGCCAGCGGCTGCGCCTCGCCCACTTCCCCGTGGTCGGCGACACCCCGCCCGTCCTCCTGCAGACCGCCGAGCACGACGGCTGGACCGACTGGGACGTCGTCCCCTCCTTCGCCGCGTCCACCTCCTACGACCGGCACATCACCCTGGACTCCGCCACCGGCGAGATCGCCTTCGGCCCGGCGGTACGGGAGCCCGACGGCACCCTGCGCGAGTACGGGGCCGTCGCCCCCAAGGGCGCCGTCATCCGCGCCGTGCGCTACCGCACCGGCGGGGGCCGGGCCGGCAACGTCGCCCGGGGCGCCATCCGGGTGCTGCGCACCTCCGTCCCGTACGTCTCCGAGGTCGTCAACCGCGAGGCCGCGCGCGGCGGGGTCGACGCGGAGACCGTGCAGGAGGCGAAGGTCCGGGCGCCGATCACCCTGCGCGCCCAGGAGCGTGCCGTGACCCTGCGCGACTACGAGGAACTGGCCCGCCGCGCCGCCCCCGAGACCGCCCGCATCACCTGCCTGGAGGGCGAGGAGGGCGAGCACGGGGCGTACGCGGTACGGGTGTTGGTGGTCCCGCAGGCGGTCCCGGACCCGGGCGGCCGGCTCCGCTTCGAGCAACTGGTGCCCGGCGACGCGCTGTTGCGCCGGATCACCCGCCACCTCGACGAACGGCGCCTGATCGGGACGCGATTGGCGGTCGGCCCGCCCTTCTACCAGGGCATCACGGTCGTCGCCACGCTGCACGCCTTCCGGGGCGTGGACACCGACCGCGTCCGCCGCCAGGCCCATGACGCGCTCTACCGCCATCTCGACCCGCTGACCGGCGGCGCCGACGGCCGCGGCTGGCCCTTCGGCCGCCCCGTCCAGTCCGGCGAGGTCTTCGCCGTCCTCCAGCGCGTCCCCGGCGTCGAACTCGTCGACGACGTCCAGCTCCACCCCGCCGACCCCCTCACCGGCAAACGAGGCGACCCCACCAACCGCATCGACCTCTCACCGCCGTCTTTGGTCTTCTCCTTCGACCACCGGGTCCGAGTGATCGGGGACAAGCCATGAGGACGGCCCTTGATGGGGCGCAGCCCCAAAAGGGGCGCGGGGAACTGCGCGAGCAACCACGACGGACCCGCAGCCGCCGACGCACCGCACCCCCCGAGCTCCTGGGCGCACTCGGAGGCCACATATGAGGGGCTCCATAGACAACCTCGGCTCCTCCCACCCCATCGGCACGATGCTCCCCGCCGTGTTCGCCGACGACGACCTCGCCCAACGCTTCGTCGGCGGCCTCGACGACGTCCTCGCCCCGATCCTCTCCGTCCTCGACTGCCTCGACTCCTACTTCACCCCGTCCCTCGCCCCGGTGGACTTCACCCAGTGGCTCGCGGGCTGGGTGGGCGCCGAGACGGACGGCACGGAACCGGAGGACCGCCTGCGCGCGGCCGTCGCCGCCGCCGCGTACCTGCACCGGGTACGCGGCACCCGCCGAGGCCTCTCCGAAGCCGTACGCCTCGTCTTCGGTGTGACCCCGGAGATCACCGAGAGCGGCGCCGCCACCTGGGACGCCCGCCCCCTCGGCCCGGTCCCCGGCGAGCCCCGCCCACGCCTGCACGTACTCCTGCGCCTGCCCCACCCCACCCCGGCGGACGAACACCGGCTGGACAGCCTCGTGGCCGCCGCCCGCCCCGCCCACATGCCCTACACGGTCCAGGTGACCGCCGCCGAAAGGATCCCCGAGAGATGACCAGCCCGACCCCCGGCACCGGCCAGGCCCAGAGCTGCGCCGAATGCGGAACCCGCGGGGAGCCCGGCCAGTCCTTCTGCGACGCCTGCGGCGCGGTACTCGGCTGGTCCGGAACCCCGGCCCGAGCGACCGCGGGCGCCACCACGGGCGAGGCCCCGGCCACGGCGACCGCCGCCCGTACGACGGACCCGGCCCCCGACCGCCCGACCGACCCGGCCCCGGCCGCCGCACCGGCGAGCGCACCGGCAAGCGCGGGTGCAGTCGCCAGTGCCAGTGCAGGCGCGGGTGCGGGCGCGGGTCGCGCGGCGGCTCCCGGCGAGCCCGGCTGGGACGCCTTCGCCCACCCGGGCGCCGGCACGGGCACGGCCCGCACCGCCCACGACACCGGCCAGCCGCGAACGGCCACGGCCACCGCCCCCGAGACCGCCACGACGGTACGCACGGACGCGCCCCCCACCGCCGAACCGACCCCCGCGAGCAGCACACCCCCAGCCGCTCCCCCGGCGGCCACCCCCGATCCGACCCCCGCACCCCACCCCCGACACGACGACGAGGCCCCCACCACCCCCCTCCCCACCCCTGCCGCACCCGCCCCCTCCGCCGCAGACCGGGCCAGGTCCCTCCTCGTCCCGGTGGCCGATCCCGAACCCCGTGCCCCGGCGGAGCCGGCCGTCGCACCCGTGCTGCCGGGCCGCCCGGATGTCCAGCGGCCCCAAGTACGCACTCCCGGACCGGAGTTCGGCACTGAGGGCGGTGTGCCGTGCCCGTGGTGCGGGACCCCGACCCGACCGGACCGGCACTTCTGCGCACGCTGCGCGATGCCGATGGCCGGCCGTCCGGAGGCGCCGGGACGGCTGCCGTGGTGGCGCCGGATGCTGAACGGCCGCAGCACGGAGACCCCGTGGGCGGGCGACCGCCCGCGTCTGCGCCGCGGCTTCGGCGCGATCATGAACTGGGTGATCGCCGCCGTCGTCGTCGCCCTGGTCGTCACCCTCGCCTTCCAGGCCGACGACGGCTACCAGGCGACCCGCGACCACTTCGCCAAGCGCACCAAGGTCTACGCGGTCACCTACAAGGCGTCCCGTTCGTTCCCCGGTCACAACCCGAAGCTGGCCTTCGACAACTACAACAACACGTGGTGGGGTCCGGGCGTCACCCAGGCCGGCGAAGGGGAGTGGATCGAGGCCCACTTCGAGCAACCCCTCCGGCTGCTGGACGTGGTCATCACTCCGGGCGTCTCGAAGAAGCCGGACCAGCTCGCGGAGTCGGCCCGCCCGCACCGCATCGAGGCGACGATCACCGCCGCCGACGGCACCAAGTCCACCAAGTTCATCACCCTCGACCAGACCGCCGGCGCCCAGAGCCGCAAGTTCCGCGTCGGCAGCGCCGAGACCGTCCGCTTCACCATCCGCTCCTCCTTCGGCGCCGACGACAAGAAGCAGGTGGCCATAGCCGAGATCGAGTTCTTCGGCCGCTCCAGCGGCAGCAGCAGCTGACCCGAGCGACCGCCGCACACACAACCGGCCCCGAAGCCGCACGGTCCGACGACCTGTGCGCCTTCGGGGCCGCTGTCCGTGAACCCGCCGGCCCGGGCTTCGGTTACGCCCGGAACTCCGCCGGCCTCTCCGGCGAAGCCTCGGCCAGGGCCTTGGTCACGGCCTCGGTGCCCGCGCGGAGGCCGTAGACGGGGGTGTCGGGCTGTTGGCGCCAGGAGTCGTCGAGGCCGCCGGCGTCGACGGTGTCGAAGCCGAGGTCGTCGATGAGGGCGCGGATCCTGGTCTTGGCCGCCTCGTCGTCGCCGGCGACGGGGAGGGCGAGGCGGTCGGCGTCGCCCGCGGGGCGGGGGCGGTCGAGGATGTCCTGGGCGTAGGTGCCGTTGAAGGCCTTGATCACGGGGTGGCCGATGTGCTGCTCGGTCCAGCGGCTCTCGGTGAGGCCGTCGTCCTCGATCGCGGCGATCCTGCCGTCGCGCTGACGCGGGTAGTAGTTGCCGGTGTCGAGGACGGCGACACCGTCCGCCGCGCCGTCGAGGAGGCCGGACGGCAGGTCCGGGACCGCCTTCAGCGGGATCGTGATCACCACGACCTCGGCGCCGCGCGCCGCCTCCGCCACCGGGACCGGGGTCGCGCCCGTCTCCTCGGCCAGTGCGGTGAGGGTCTGCGGACCGCGGGAGTTGGCGACGGACACCTCGTGGCCGAGGGCGGTGAGCCGTCGGGTGAGGTTGCCGCCGATGTTGCCCGCGCCGATGATGCCGATCTTCATGACAGGTCGCCCCTTGCGTCGCGTTTCATGCATGTGCATGCACTACTGGGGCCAACCGCGCCGTACGCACTCCTATTCCGGCGCGCCCTGCTGCTTTGACGACGCGGGGGCGCCCCCGTCGTATGCGACGGGAGCGCCCCCGGGGCCCTGGCTCACTTGTTCAGGTGGGCCCAGAACTCGTCGAACGACAGGAGCTTGTCGCCGTTGAGGTCGCGGGTGCGGATGATGACCTCCGCCACGGACTCGGTGACGTTCCAGTCGCCCCCCTGGGCCAGGGCGGTCTTGAACTCGGCGGCGGTGATGAACCCGTCACCGTCCACGTCGATCCGCTGGAACTCCTTGCGCGCTGCCTCGATGTCCGCCACCGATCCGCCCCTTCTTGGTGCCCTGCCTCTGTGAGACAGTCCTGCCTACAGTCCTACTGACGCAGGTCAGATTAACCGGCCACCCGGGCCCGCAGTGCGGCGACCACCCACGCGAACTCCTCCGTGTGCGCCGACAGCGGCTCCACACCCCGCACCAGCGAGGCCAGCTCCCGGAACCGGGCCAGCTCGGCGTGGGCCGCCGAGGTGACGCGTTCCAGCAGGACGGCCCGGTCCGCGTCGCCGAGCAGCCCGGACAGCACCTCGTCGGCGGCGGCCGAGGCCGGGTCGACGCCGTCCCTGAGCGCCTCCCCCGCCAGCTGCACCAGCCGGCTCATGAACCACAGCGAGGTGCCCGACGGCACCCGCGGCCCCCGGTCCGCCGCGTTGAACTCCACCGTCTGCCGCATCCGCGCCCGGAACGCCGGGTCCTGCAGCATCTCGGCCAGCTCCACCCACGCGTCGACCTGCTCGGGCGTGGGGTCCTCCGGCAGATCCGCGAGGCTGAACCGCAGCCGCGTACGGATGTCGGGGTCGGCGGTGTCGAGCCCCCCGAAGGTCTCCTCCATGAAGTCGTCGATGATCCGCCCGCGTTCGGCGGCGGACAGCCGGGCCAGTCTGTTCATCAGGGTCATCTCCTCCGCGGTCGAGCCGCGTCGCGCCACGGTCGACAGCACCGCCCGGGTCATCTTCAGGGCCCGGATCTGCGCGTCCAGCGCGGCCACATGGGTGGCCGCGACCTCCGCGACGGTCGTCTCGCCGGTGAGCACCCGCCGTACGTCGTCCAGGCCGAGCCCCAACTCCCGCAGGGTGCGGATGAGTTCGAGCCGGGCCACGGACGCGGCGTCGTACAGCCGGTAGCCGCCCGCGCTGCGGGTGACCGGGTGCAGGACACCCTCGTCGGACCAGTAGCGGATGGTGCGCACGGACAGACCGGAGCCGCGGGCGAGCTGCCCGATGGTGAAAAGGCCGGTGCCGTTCTCGATCATGTCTGCGAGTGTGGGCCTTCCAGTGGGTGGAGACTCAAGGAGCGGGGGAAGAGGTCCGGCGATGGAGAGCTTGCGGGACATTCTCGACGCGGCGGCCCTCGGGGTCTTCCCGCCGGCGGACGGCCGTACGACGGTTGTCGCCCAGCACTCCCCCCGGGACGCGGGGGTCCTGTGCTTCACCGCGCACTCCGTCGTCTTCACGGACGAGGATCCGGAGTGGGTGCGCGAGAGCCTGGCGTCGATGGAGTGCGACGCGCTCTCGGCGAGCATGAACCCGCGGTTCCTCGCGGCCTTCATGGAACGGACCGGCCGTACGGCCGAGACCATCGACGCGATGCTGGTCGCCGCGCCCCTGCCGGGCGAACCGCCGCTGCCGCTGCGGGAGATCGAGGACGCCGGGCACCCGCGCGTCGCGTACGCGCGGCACCGCCGGGACGAGGTACGGGTCTGGGCGGCGGCCGGCGGTGTGCTGACGACGGGCCGCGGTATCGCCGGGCGGCTGGAGGTCTCGGTCGAGGTGGACGAGGCCTCGCGGCAGCGGGGGCTGGGCCGGGCGCTGGTGACCGCCGCGCGGCATCTGGTCACCGAGCCGCTGTGGGCGCAGATCGCGCCGGGGAACGCCCGCAGCGTGCGGGCGTTCCAGTCGGCGGGCTACCGGCCGGTGGGCTCGGAGATACTGCTCAGCGCCCGGTAGCCGGCGGGGCCGCCGGGCGCGGTGGGCGCGGTGGGGGTCAGTGCCAGGGCCGGTAGTGCGGGTTGCTCTCGCACTCGCTCATCTTCTCCGTCTTGGTCTTCTTGTCGACCGGGCAGACACCGATGACGAACTCCGTCCGGATGCCGCCGGGGAAGGCGACCTCGACCTGGTCGGCCCACTTGTGCTGGTCGCCGATGGTCTTGTTGACGTCCACCCCGCCCGGGGCGTCGATGTAGTAGTTGTAGCCGGACTTGTACCAGGTCTTGTACAGGTCGTGGTCGTAGGTCGTGGAGACGTACGGCGAGGGCTGGTTGACCAGGACGTAACTCTCGATGTCGTACTGCCCGTCGATGACGTCCTTGGGGAGGAAGCCCTGCTCGAAGACGACCGCCGGGCCCCGGCTGTCGCTGCGGTACAGCGTGCCGCAGGTGGTGCGCCAGACCGGGTCGGGCGTGATGCGGTCGACGTCCACGCGGCGGTCGGCGGCGGCGTGCACCGGGTCGTCGAACCGGGGACAGGTGGGGGCGGCGGCCTTGGCCGGCGTAGCGGGGGCGGTCTGTGCCGGAGCGGTCGCGGCGGAGGTCGCGAAAACGGCGGAGAGGGACAGGACGACGGCGGCGGCCCGGCGCCGCGCACGAGAAGTGATCATGCTCAGCACGATCTCGGCTGCGCGGCACCGGGCCGGGGACCGTCACTCGTACGGAGGCGTGTCAGCCCAGACGGTTGTCATCGGTCACCGCGGGTGGTCACGGGTCACCGGAAGACGCCCGTGTGGCCGAGCGAGTAGCGGCCGGGCTGCGGGTAGACCGCGAGGCCGTGCGGGCCGCTGCCGACGGGGATGCGGGCGAGTTGTTCCCCGGTGCGGGTGTCGAGGGCGTACACCTCGGAGTCGTAGCGGCCGGAGAGCCACAGGACCTTGCCGTCGGCGGAGACGCCGCCCATGTCGGGGCTGCCGCCGTCGGGGAGGTGCCACTTCTTGGTGAGCTTGTTCTCGGTGAAGTCGAAGACCGACACCGTGCCCTCGCCGCGGTTGGAGACGTACATCTCGCGGGAGTCGCGGCCGACGTAGAGGCCGTGGGTGCCCTTGCCGGTGGGCAGGAGCGTCGGTTCGGCGAACGTGTCGCCGTCGAGGACCCACATGCCGTCGGCCATCATGTCGGCGATGTAGAAGCGCTTGCCGTCCGGGGAGATCTTCACGTCCTGCGGCATCGCGCCCTCGAACGGCAGTTTCTGCTGTCCGATCACCTTCATCTTCTCGGTGTCGACCTTCAGCAGTTCCCCGCTGAACTCGCACGACACGATGAAGTACCTGCCGTCCATCGAGAAGTCGGCGTGGTTGACGCCGTAGCAGGTGACCGGCTCGGTCTTGACCCGCTTCATGGTGTGCGGGTCGCGGAAGACGAGTTCGCGGTCGAGGGAGGCCATGACGACGGCGTACTCGCCGTTGGGGGTGAAGTACAGGTTGTACGGGTCGTGCACCTCGACCGGCTTGCCCGCCTTCCCCGTCTTCGGGTCGATGGGGGTGAGGGTGTGGCCCCGGTTGTTGTTGACCCACAGGGTCTTGAGGTCCCAGGACGGCACGACGTGCTGGGGCTGGCGGCCCACCGGGATCGTCTCGACGATCTCGTACGTCTCCGGGTCGATGACGGTGACGGTGTCGGACTCGCTGTTGGGGACGTAGACCCGGGACGGGAAGTCCTTGACCACCGGGGAGAGCCGGTTGGGGCGGTCGGCGGCGTAGACGTCCTTGGGGTCCAGCACGGGCGGCATGCCGTGCAGTCCCCGGATCGCCGCCCGCTGTTTCTTCTTCCGCTCGGCGGCTTCGGCTTCGGCGGCGGCCCGGTCGGCCCGGATGCGCTGCTGCTGCTCGTCGGTCCTGGCCGCAGAACCGCACGCGGCGACGGCGACGAGAACAGCGGCGGCGAGGATCGTGCGCTGCACGAGGTTGTGCTGGGTGTGGGTGCGCTGTTTCGGAGCGCGCGGGCTGAGATCGGGGGGCGTCGTCACGCGCACAGTTATAGAGAGCGGAACGGAAATCTTCGGCGATTGGCCCGTTTGACGGAGATCCGCGTCGGGTGGGCTCAGGCGGCCGACGGCCTCATTTTGCAGAAGGTGTCGGCTGACGCAAAGGGTCCCGAACCATCGTGGCGAATTCCGGCGAGTCGTCGAACGGTTGTTGACAGCCGACCTGCTTGTACCCCCAGGACTCGTAGACCGCCTTGAGGCGACCATCGGACAGAGCAGGGTTGACCAGCAGAGTGACGCGCTGCTCTTGGCGCTGCGACAGCAGTTCCTCGTGCAGAGCCCTGGCGACGCCTTGGCCGTGGGCACCGCGCCACGGTCGGCGAGTGAGGATCTCGTTGAGCGCGAGGGTTCGCTTGCCGTCTTCCTTCACGTACGCGTCAGGGAGCGGTTCCCGCTCCGCAGACCACCAGGCGGTGCTCTCGCCGAGCGGTACGGCGAAGACGTACCCGACCGGTTCCTGACCGTGGTAGGCGACGACGGCCTCCCAGCCGGGGCGGGAAGAGTACGCCGACAGCCGCTCGTCGAACCGGTCGCGCTGGTAGAACGGCCGATCCATCAGTCCGAACTCTCCACGCACCTCCACGTGAATATCGATGATGAGCTGCCGTACTTCGGCGACATCGCGGGTCCTGCGATAGGTGATCGTGCCGCTCAAGTGGCTGTCCTCCGGTACTCAAGCCACGCGGCGCTCTCGGCACTGCGCGGCGCTACGGTCACGAGTCGGGTGGTGAAGTCCTTCAAAAGCGTGCTCACACGGCCGTTTACGGTCATCGCGGCGGGGACGTTCTGAGCTGTGGCGACGGCCGGCTCGATGTCGCCTTGGCCAAGTTGGGCCAAGGCGAGGTTCGCGTACGTCAGTGCACGGTTGCGTGCGAGGTCGGGCCGTAGGCCCGCGAGGCATCGGTGAGCGTGGCGCTCGGCGTCCTCCCACCTGCCAAGCCGCAGGTAGGCGAAGGTGGCGAGGCTGTCCAGTTCAGCCTGGTCGTAGAATGCCATCCACGGCGGGCGGTGTCTCGCCTGGTCGGCACGGTCGTAGCCGGCTTGTGCGAGACCGATGGCACGAAGAGCGCTACGGTCGTCTCCCATGTCGGCGTGATAGGTGGCGAGTCGGGCCGTCGCGAGCGAGGCATACAGCGAGTCGCATCGGGTGATGGATGTCGCGCGGGCTGCCTCGGCTGCCGCGACGGCGTCAGCGGGGCGACCGAGGTGGCGATACATGATCGCAGCGTGGCCCCACACGCGGAAAAGTACCTGCCGGTTCTTGGCCAGACCGGCGAGCGTCACCGCCCGGTTGAGATAGGGCTCCGCCTCGGTGAGCCGTCGGCCGTCGATGGCCGCCCACATGGCGCTCGCCGTGAACGCGGCTGCGACGCCATACAACTCCGACCGAATACGCGCCGACGCCATGTGCGTGTTCTGCAATTGCGCGGTCTCTTCGGCGAGCTTTGCCGCGTGCTGTTGGAGCTCCCGCGTTCCTCCGTACTTGTCGTCCATGCTGACCACGGCCGCCAGCTTGGCATTCATACGGTCGACATCGGCGGAGCCGAGTCGGCGGCGCTCGGCGGACGGCGCGGTCAGTGAGGCTCCAGCGGCGGCGGCCGCGGCAAGGAAAGTGCGGCGATACAAGGGGTCGTCCTCGGGTGTGGGGCAGGAATCTACGTTCTTCCTCCCCCGAGGAACAAAGCCTGACTCCGCAGCCGGCAGACCTGTGATGTTCTCAAGTGCCGTCCTCAACTGACCGTTGGGAGAGCGGTGTTCGCCGCTCAGCAGCTTGAAGATGTGCCTTTCGTTGACCTTCCCATAACAGCCGGTCAAATCTTCGATCGCCTTGTTGACCAGGGACATCAGCTCCCTGACAAGCACTCCATGCCGCTGCATCCACGATGCGAGCGCTTCGTTCCGTGTTCCCGGCATGACTGAACGTTAGAGCGGGGCATCCGGACCAAGAGTAAAGAGAATGCCAAAACGGCAGGTGCTTTGCGAGCGACGCCCGGTCCAAACGGCATCGCCAACAGCATTGGTGCGGCGGTTGTCTGAGTACCCGGAAAGAGCACGACCGTGGACCAGGGAGTCCCTTGATGCCCCACCCCGAAGACGCAGGACCAACCAGCCCTCCAGCGGTAGGCGCCCCCGCCGAGCCGGAGTCCGGCAAGGATCGTGACCTCGCAGCCCACGTCCGATCCTGGCTCCTGGCCGCCGCGTTCGAACCGGAGAAAGCCCGAGAGCAGTGGGCACAAGGAGGGCTGGCACTCATTGGGTGCGGCGGCCTCCTCAGCACCGTCCGGATCTCCACCGCCTTGGTGTACGCGGCTGCCGACACGAACATCGCTCGGGATGTGGACGTCTTCCTCTCCGAGGCGTTGCAAGGCCACCCCGTGTTCATGGACAGGCACGCCCGGTGGTACTACGTCCTCGTGCCGTCGAGCGCCAGGCGGCGTCCGGAATGGCGAACCACCGGACCGCGCCACGACTCGGACATGGAGTTCCTGGGGATGGGCTCCTACGTGGGTGTGCCACGGCCCGAGGCCGTCGATCCGGACGCGGAGCGCTCGTACTGGTGCGTTCCGACAAGAATCCCTGGTGCCCTCGCCGACCCGGACACGGTCCAACAGTTCCTGACGTTCGCCGTGCGCAGACGGGCGCAGGCGGCGGAGATGCCGACGGCCGAGCACGGGGACGCCCCGCCGCTCACGCCACGTTCCGCCTGAGCCGACTCCGGAACGTCCTCTCACCCCACACTGCACCATCCGTGAAGGAGAACCCTCATGGTCTCGCCCTTGTACTTGCCCCACCCTGTCATCGAGCAGCTGAACGAGACGCAGGTACGGACGTGGAACAAGTACTTCGCCGGTACGGGGCACGAGCGCCCCCGCAGCGTCGAGGAAGGCATCTGGCGCCGTACCCAGGACCCGGCCAACGCCGAGCAGTCCGGATGGAGCAAGGACTCCACCGGCCGCCGCCGCATCGTGCACTACCGCTACGACTACGACCTCGACTACACGTTCCCCGTACCCCGACTGGTCCTGGCGGAGCTGTACCTGTACGTGTCGTACACGGCGCCGGCCGAGGAGATCCGCGCGTACGCCAAGCAGTTCCAGGGCTGGATCGCCGAGGGCAGGTGGAAAGAGAGCACAGCGGGCGGATGGCACCGTGGCGACCTGGCCGTCGTCGCCACCCAGTACGACATCCACCCCCAGGACGAGCGCGCCGACCGGCCCACGCCCGACGGCTTCCATTCCCTGGACGTACGGTTTGCCTCCGAGTGCTACCTCACCCCGCCCCGGCCTATGCGCCAACTCCCCTGGGACGTCCTCGCCGGCGGCATCCGGGTCAAGGAACAACGGGGCAACCCTGCGTACGCCGAGGACCTGACGGGCCTCCTCGACTTCCTTCCCTTCCAGGTGGAAGTCGGCTGCGGCACCAGCATCGAGGCCGGTGTCCCGCCGCTGCACTATCTCCATGAGGTGTACCGGGTCACCGACCGGCGCGACAACACGCTCACCCAGGCCCACGCCTTCACCCTCGATCCAGCGGCGGACACGCTCGTCCAGGAGATGCTCCTCTCCCCCTTGACCAAGGCCGAGCACCTCACGCGGATGTTCGCCGCGTGTTTCGTGGCCGAGCCGACCCCCGCGCACCGGGCCCTCAAGGCACTCCACGACGCCGGGCTCATGGTCGGCCCTGCCATCACCCACAACTTCGACACACTGTCGGCACGCGCGGGACTACCGGAGGTCTTCGTCCGCCGTTACGACCAGAAGATCCCACCCGTACCCCTTCTCGACAAGGCCAAGGCCCTGCTCGTAGTCGGTCTGCACGCCGACCGGCGGGAGGTACAAGCCCGTGCGCGGGAACGGGGCATGCGGATCTTCTACGTGGACCCTGAAGGCCTGATGGAGAACGGCGCCTTCAAGGAGTACCCCATCGAAGGAGCGCGGGAAGGCGACGTCGTCGTCCGGTCGGGGGCCATTCCCGCCCTGACCGGACTGTGTGACCACCTCGGCATCACCCTCTGAACAGCCCATGGCCAAGGCTCAACTCCCCTCGGCCCGGGGGCGATAGCGTCGTGGGGCGCACTCCTTGTGCGACCCACGACAACCACCCACACCAAGGAACAGCAATGCGCGTTTCGGTGATCGGCTGCGGGCACCTCGGTGCTCCGCACGCCGCCGCGATGGCCGAACTCGGTCACGACGTCATCGGGGTCGAACTCAACCCGGAGACGGTCAAGATGCTCCAGAGCGGCCGGGGCCACTTCTACGAGAAGGGCCTGGACGAACTGCTGGACCGGCACATCCGCGCAGGGCGCCTGCGGTTCACCACCAGCCTGAGCGAGGCCGCCGAGTTCGCCGACCTCCACTTCGTCGCGGTCGGAACCCCGCTGCGGGCAGACGGCCGGGGCTACGACGTCGGCCAGGTCGTCGGCGCCGTACGCGCCCTCGCACCACTACTGCGGCGGCCCGCCACCATCGTCGGCAAGAGCACCGTCACCGTCGGTACCGTCGCCCGCCTCCAGGAGATCATCACCGAGCACGCCGGATCGGCCGGAGTCGACCTCGTCTGGAACCCCGAGTTCCTGCGGGAGGGCCACGCCGTCGAGGACTCCCTGTACCCCGACCGTATCGTCGTGGGCCTGACTTCCCCTGCTGCGGAGAAGGCCGTACGTGCGGTGTACGCACCGATCCTCGATCGCAAGGACACCGAGTTGATCGTCACCGACCCGGCCACGGCCGAGGTCCTCAAGAGCGCGGCGAACGCGTTCCTTTCCGCGAAGATCAGTTACATCAACGCCATGGCGGAGGTCTGCGAGATCACCGGCGCCGACGTCGCCACCGTGGCCCACGGCATCGGCATCGACCCCCGCATCGGCCACGGCGGCATGCGGCCCGGCATCGGCTACGGAGGAGGCTGCCTGCCCAAGGACGTCGCCGCCTTCACCCACCGCGTCGGAGAGATCGGAGCCACTGGCGCCGCAGAGCTGCTGAACGCCGTGGAGAACGTCAACCACGCCCGGATGGACGCCGCGCGCGACCTGGTGGAGAAAGCTCACGGCGGCCCGCTCGACACCGCGACGATCGCCGTCCTCGGCGCCTCCTTCAAGGCGGGCACCAGCGACGTACGGAACAGCCCCGCACTGCGCCTGGCCGGTCTCCTGCACTCCTCCGCCGCCCGCACCGTCATCCACGACCCCGAATCGGTCGCCGCCGCACGGCAGTTGCACCCCGAATACACCTACGCCGAGGACATCCGCACCGCGCTCGACGGCGCCGACATCGTCGTCCTGGCCACCGAATGGCCCGAGTTCACCAAGGACGCCGCCCTTCCCGGGACAGCGGCCCGAGTGGTACGCCGCCGCGTCCTGGTCGACGTACGCACAGCCATCGACACCTCCGCATGGACGGCCGCCGGCTGGACCGTGCATCAACTCGGCCGCCCTGTACAGCACCCCAGGGCCTGACCCAGCCGGGCGGGCCGCCGACGACACGACGGGAGACCCACATGCCCCAGCCCCAGCACGCCGACCTGTTCACGCGGATTCGTGCACTGCGCGGCCGTGACGAACGCCGCCTCCGGGCCGGTGACCCTGAGGTGGAAACACTGCTGCTCCTGGCGAAGGTCTCCGAAGAAGCCGGTGAATCCGTCGAGAAGTACCGGCGCTCTCGCGGCTGGGGCACGGACGGTGTCACCAACGCATCAGCGACCGACGTGTATGACGAGCTGTGCGCCACGATCATGGCTGGGCTGGTCGCGCTGGACCGGATCTGCCCGAATGCGCCTGCCCACTGGGAGCGATACCTGTCGTACGGGTACGAGCGTGCCGCCCGCGAGAACACGGACGCCGCCGTGGAGCCGTAACGAGGCTACGAACAGCTCACCCCCGCCGGTACGGATTACGGTGGGGGTGTTGTCGTTTCGTGAGCACGGAGGAATTACCGCTGTGGCTGCTGCCCCGAAGAAGACACCCGGATGCGTCGCGGTGATCGTGAACAGCCGCCGCGAAGTGCTGCTTCAGCTTCGGGACGACAAGCCCGGCATCTGTTGGCCGGGGCACTGGTCCCTGCCCGGGGGTGGCCCGGAGCCTGGCGAGACTCCGACGGACACCATCCTTCGGGAGATCAAGGAAGAGACGGGCATCGTCCCGGACACGATCGAAGAGGTCACGGTGGCCGCTTACGAGCCCGGCAAGACCCCACCCCATGTGTTCCTCGGCTCCTGGGAGGGAGTGCAGAGCGAACTCGTTGTCGGTGAAGGACAGGAACTTCGCCTCACCGCTTCCGGGAACCTGCCGGAAAAGATGCCACCGCATATCCGGTACTACATTCTTCAGCTCACAGGGCAAGACACTTAACGGTCCGCTACCCGCATCTCGAACCAGGTCGTCTTGCCGCGGGGAAGTAGGTCGACGCCCCACCGGTCCGAGAGCTTGTCGACGAGGAACAGGCCGCGGCCGCTGGTGTCCATCTCCTGGACCGGGATGAGACAGGGCAGCCCCCGGGAGGGGTCGCGGACCTCGACGCGGATCCAGCCGGGGCGGCGGCGCATGCGGAGTCCGAAGACGCGGGCGCCGGTGTGGCGTACGGCGTTGCCCACGAGTTCGGAGACGAGTAAGACCGCGTCCTCGGTCATCTTCGGCGACAGCCGCCACTGGCGGAGGACGACGACCTGGGCGAGCCGGCGGGCCGTGGCCGCGGACTCGGGACGGGACGGCAGCGGGACCTCCGCCTCGGTCGGGTTGCCGAACAACTCCAGTGCCTTCTGCGCCCGTTCGTCCTCGATCGCAGGTGACCAACGCGCCGCGGTCGCACTCCCGTGCCGCCGCGGCTGTTCGATACCCTCCAGCCCCGCCATGCCCCCATCATGGCCGCCCCGAGCCCCTTTCGGGGCCGTTCCGCAGGAATACAACCCCCGGAACCAACCATTCCGGGGGTTTCGTTTGACATATGCCAGTGGCAGTAAGCCGTCTGCGGTAGCCGCTCTGACCTGCACGAACACCCTGAACTCCGGTCAGCGTCAAGAGCCTTGGGCAAGGCTCTCTTAAGGCTGCCTTAAGGTACGGATAAACCGCTCCTTCGGGGGACGCGGGTAATACACCGCGTCAACTGCAAGTCGATCAGCGGAACTTGTGAGCCGGATTTCGGGGGCCGCCAGCGGCGGCCGACCGGATCCGATTCCACTTCCACCGCCGTCAGACGAACTTCGCCTTGCCCGGCCCCTCCTCCACGAAGCTGCGCATGCCGCGTTCGCGGTCCTCCGTGGCGAAGAGGCCCGCGAACCAGTTCCGTTCGATGGCGAGACCGGTCTCCAGGTCGGTCTCCAGGCCCGCGTCGATGGACTCCTTGGCGGCCCGCAGCGCGATCGCCGGCCCGCGCGCCAGCCGCGCGGCCCACTCGTGCGCGGCGGAGTACACCTCGTCGGCCGGGACCACCCGGTCCACCAGGCCGAGGACGAGGGCCTCGTCCGCCTTGACCATCCGGCCGGTGAAGATGAGGTCCTTGGCCTTGGAGGGGCCGATGAGACGGGACAGCCGCTGGGTGCCGCCCGCGCCCGGGATCACCCCGAGCAGGATCTCCGGCTGGCCGAGCTTCGCGTTCTCCCCGGCGATCCGGTAGTCCGCGCAGAGCGCCAGCTCGCAACCGCCGCCCAGGGCGTAGCCGGTGACGGCCGCGACGACCGGCTTGGGGATTCGGGCGACGGCGCTGAAGGAGTCCTGGAGGGCGCGGGCCCGGGCGACCATCGCCGCGTGGTCCATGTCCTGCATCTCCTTGATGTCCGCGCCGGCCGCGAACACCTTGTCTCCTCCGTAGAGGACGACCGCGCGGACGTCGGCCCGGTCCGTGGCCTCCTCGGCGAGTTCCTTGAGGCGGTCCTGGGTGGCGATGTCCAGGGCGTTCATGGGCGGGCGGTCCAGGCGGATGGTGCCCACGCCTTCGGCGACTTCGAGATGCACGGTCATGAAGGCAGGTTAACGGGCACTAACGACAACGGCTCCGGTGTGCTGTGTCACAGCACACCGGAGCCGTACGTCGAGCGGAGAGGGCTACGCCTTCCACTTGTCCCAGGCCATGTTCCAGCCGTTGTAGCCGTTGTCCGGGTCCACGACGCGGTCGTTGGAGTTCTTGACGACCACGACGTCACCGATCATCGAGTTGTCGAAGAACCAGGCGCCCGGCGCCTTGCGGTCCCAGCCGCCGCGGGTGTCGCGCAGGCCGATGCAGCCGTGGCTGGCGTTGTAGTTGCCGAAGGCGTCGCCGCCCCAGTAGTTGCCGTGGATGAAGGTGCCGGAGTTGGTCAGCCGCATGGCGTCCGGCACGTCCTTGATGTCGTACTCGCCGCCGTAGCCGACGGTCTCGCCGTTCATCCGGGTCACGCTGAGGCGCTCGCTGATGACCATCTGGCCGTTCCAGGTCTCCATGCCGGGCTTGCCGGTGGTGACCGGGATGGTCTTGATGACCTTGCCGTCGCGCTCGACCTTCATGGTGAGCTTCTTGACGTCGACCGTGGAGACCTGGCTGCGGCCGATGGTGAAGGAGACCTTCTTGCTCTGCTCGCCGTAGACGCCCTCGCGGCCCTCGACGCCGTCGAGGTTGAGGTCGACGGTGACTTTCGTCCCGGCCTTCCAGTACTTCTCCGGGCGGAAGTCGATCCGGTCGTTGCCGAACCAGTGGCCCTCGACGTCGACGGCCGGCTCGGTCTTGATGGTGATGGCCTTCTCGACGTCCTCGGGGGCGGTGATGCCCCGGGTGAAGCGGATCGAGAACGGCATGCCGACGCCGACCTTCGAGCCGTCCTCGGGGGTGAAGATGCCGACGAAGGTGTTCTTCGGGGTCAGCGTGGTGAAGGACGAGTCCTCGGCCGCCTCACGCCCCTCGGAGTCCTTCGCGACGGCGTGCACCTTGTACTCGGTGGCCGAGTTGAGATGGATGGACGGCTTCCAGCTGGAGCCGTCCTCGGCTATCTCACCGGCGATCTTCTCGCCCTTGTCGTTCTCCACCGTGACCTCGGACAGCTTGCCCTTGGCGGCGCTCACCTTCAGGGCGCCGCTGGTGGCCACGGAGTCGGCGCCGTTCTCCGGCGCGATGGAGACCACGGCCTCCGAGGCCTTGGTGGCCGCCTTGCCGGAGGAGGCGCTCTGGTCGGAGCCCTTCCCCTTGTCGCCGCCGGAGCCGGAGTCCGAACCCCCGCCTCCGCCGCACGCGGTGACGGCGAGCAGCATCAGGATCGGCAGCATCGCCAGAGCCCCCTTGCGCCGCCGCGTCCGCGCGCCAACCGACGCCCCCGAAATCGGTCGCCCGTTCAACTCTCTGTTCTCCCCTCGCACGGCCTGATCAGGCCCGCACCCCTACGCGCAGCGTGCGCGTACGCCCGTACATTAACCAGATGATCGGCTGGGATTGACCTCGGTGAATGTCACCGTTCAGTCCCAACTTGCATGATCACGCGCGTACGGTGCGCCGGTGCCATGTCGGTCTACTTCACCGCAGCACCCGCTTTCCATGCGTTCCACCCCATGTTCCAGCCTCCGAGCCCATTGTCGGGAGCGACCTTTTTGTCGTCGCTGTTGACGACCTCGACGACGTCGCCGACGAGGCTGCGGTCGAAGAACCAGCCCGCGGGGGTGCCGGAGTCGCCGCCCTTCACATCGCGCAGGCCGACACAGCCATGGCTGACGTTGGCCCGGCCGAAGGCGTCCGGGGCCCAGTAGTTGCCGTGCAGGAAGGTGCCGGAGGTGGTCAGGCGCATGGCGTGCGGGACGTCCGGGATGTCGTACTCGCCCTTGCCGTTCGCCTTCCTGAAGCCGACGGTGGCGCCGTTCATCCGGGTCACCTCCAGCATCTCGGTGACGACCATCTTCCCGTTGTACGTCGTGGTCTTGGGCGCCCCGGCCGTGATGGGGAGGGTGGCGAGCACGCCGCCCGCGCGTTCCACGCGCATGGTGTGCCGGGCCGCGTCGACGACGCTGACCTGATGGCGGCCGACGGTGAAGGAGAACGTCCTGTCCTGCTGGCCGTAGACGCCGGGCGCGCCCTCCACGTCCCGCAGCCGCAGTCCGACGGTGACGCGGGTGCCGGGCGTCCAGTACCTCTCGGGGCGGAAGTCGAGCCGCCCGTCGCCGAACCAGTGCGGGCGGACCTCGACGGCCGGCTCGGCGGTGATCTCGACGGCGCGTTCGACGGCGGCGCGGTTCTCGACCGCCCGGTTGAACTCCAGGGAGACGATCATGCCGGTGCCGACGGTGGCCCGGTTCTCCGGAGTGACGTACGCGATGAACCGCTCGTCGGGGACGTGGGTGGTGAAGGTGACGTGCCGTGCCGAGCGGCGGCCGTGGCCGTCGAGGGCGACCGCGTCCACGGTGTACCGGGCGGCCAGCGCGAGCTTCGGTGAGCCGGTGGGGCGCCAGGTCAGCCCGTCGGCGGAGAGCCGGCCCGGGACGGGTGACTCCTGCGCGTCCTGTGACTTCACCACCTTCACGGACTCCAGGCGCCCGTTGGGCACCCGTACTTCGAAGCGCTGCTCCGGGCGCACGCCCTTGCTGCCGTCCTCCGGAGTGACCCGGATGGTGTCGCCGGGCGCCTTTCCGCTGGTCAGTGGCGGTCCCGCGGTGCATCCGACGGCACCGAACAGCAGTCCGGCCCAAGTGAGTGCGGCGGCCAGGGCGGCCCCGGCGCGGCGCGCGTGCGTCTGTGCGTGGTTCACGTGCGGCCCAACGACGGCGCACGCCCCCGGGAAACGTGAGTGCGAGGCGTGCTCTGGGCAGAACCCTTGGGAGGACGACGCGATGGGGAGCAGTGCAGGGACGCCTTGCTCCCCTTTCCCGTCGCTCAACGAGCCGCGGGAGGCCTGAGGTGTCGAGCGCAGCCGAGCAGGAGGAAGTGCGGGGGACGCGCGGGGTGCCGGCCGCGCGTCCGGCACCCGGGGTGAACGGCAGTCGGCGTGAGGAGGCGGCGCCGGAGCCGAGGCCGGTGTGGCCGGGGGCGTCCACGCCGCTGGGCGCGCGCTTCCGGGTGGGGCCCGACGGGGTCGCGGGCACCAACTTCGCGCTGTGGGCGGGCGGGGCGGAGGCCGTCGAGCTGTGCCTGTTCTCGGAGGCGGGCGCGGAGACCCGGCTACGGCTGACCGAGCTGACCCATGAGATCTGGCACGGCTTCGTGCCGGGCGTCCTGCCGGGGCAGCGGTACGGCTATCGCGTGCACGGCCGCTGGGACCCGTGGACCGGCGCCCGCTGGAACCCGGCGAAGCTGCTCCTGGATCCGTACGCGCGGGCCGTGGACGGTGAGTTCACCCTCCCCCCGGAGGTGTACGCGCATGTCCGGGACTGGCCCGAGCAGCATGTCGCCGACACCGTGCGCGACGAGCGGGACTCGGCGCCGCACGTCCCGAAGGGCGTCGTCGTCCACGATGACGACGACTGGGCCGACGACCGCCGCCCCAAGACGCCGTGGGCGGACTCGGTCATCTACGAGCTGCACGTCCGCGGGTTCACGATGACCCACCCCGGCATCCCGGAGGAACTGCGCGGCACGTACGCGGGTCTGGCGCACCCGGCGGCGATCGAGCACCTGGTGAAGCTCGGGGTCACGGCGGTGGAGCTGCTGCCGGTGCACCAGTTCGCCCACGAGGACCACCTTCTCCGCCGGGGCATGCGCAACTACTGGGGCTACAACTCGATCGGCTACTTCGCCCCGCACGCGGCGTACGCCTCGTCGGGCACGACGGGGCAGCAGGTCGGCGAGTTCAAGCGGATGGTGCGGGCGCTGCACGCGGCCGGGATCGAGGTCGTCCTCGACGTGGTCTACAACCACACCGCCGAGGCGGGCGAGCTGGGCCCGACGCTGTCGTTGAAGGGCATCGACAACCGGGGCTACTACCGCCTCCAGTCCGACGCCCGCCGGTACGCCGACTACACCGGCTGCGGCAACACCCTCCATGTGGTCCAGCCGCACGTCCTGCGTCTGATCACGGACTCCCTGCGCTACTGGGTGACGGAGATGGGCGTCGACGGCTTCCGCTTCGACCTGGCGGCGGCGCTGGCCCGTTCGATGCACGACGTCGACATGCTCTCCCCGTTCCTCGCGGTCATCGCCCAGGATCCGGTGCTGCGCCGGGTGAAGCTGATCGCCGAGCCGTGGGACGTGGGCTCGGGCGGCTACCAGGTCGGGGCCTTCCCGCCCCTGTGGACGGAGTGGAACGACCGCTACCGGGGCGCGGTGCGGGACTTCTGGCGGGGCGCGCTGCCGGACGTACGGGATCTCGGCTACCGCCTGTCGGGGTCGAGCGACCTGTACGCCTGGGGCGGACGGCGGCCCTACGCCTCGGTCAACTTCATCACCGCGCACGACGGTTTCACGCTCCGGGACCTGGTGTCGTACGAGCGCAAACACAACGAGGCGAACGGGGAGGGGAACCGGGACGGCTCCGACGACAACCGGTCCTGGAACTGCGGCACCGAGGGCGAGACGGACGACGAGCGGGTACGGGCGCTGCGGCGGCGCCAGTTGCGGAACCTGCTGACGACGCTGCTGCTGTCGACGGGCGTGCCGATGCTGGTCGCGGGCGACGAACTGGGCCGCACGCAGGGAGGCAACAACAACGCGTACTGCCAGGACAACGAGATCAGCTGGGTCGACTGGAGCCTCATGGACGACCCCGGCTGGAAGACGCTCTTCGACCTGACGTCCCGGCTGATCGCGCTCCGCCACGCCCACCCGGTCCTGCGCCGCCGCGCGTTCTTCTCCGGCCGCGCCCACTCGGCGGACGGCCTGCGCGACCTGGCCTGGTTCACGGCCCGCGGCACCGAGATGACCGAACGGGACTGGTACGCGCCGGCCGCGACGCTGGGCATGTATCTGTCGGGCCGGGACATCCCGGGGCGGGACGCGCGGGGGGCACCCATCCTCGACGACAGCTTCCTCACCGTCCTCCACGCCGGCGACCGCCCGACCGGCTTCACCCTCCCAGGCACCCCCTGGGCCGACCGCTACGAGGTGGTCGTCGACACGTCGCGGGAGGAGCAGGGGGAGGGGCCGGGGGTGGTGCATCGGGCGGGGGCGGTGATCACGGTTCCGGCACGGACGGTGTTGTTGTTGCGGGTCGGGTGACGGCCTCGGGGACACGCCTACCGGTACGTGCTGGTACCTATTGGTAGGCGGGTACGGCCCAGGTGGCCTTGTAGCGCCGGTCGGCCGTGGAGACCGACTTCACGGACTGCGGGCCACTGGTGGGGACGAAGCGGATGTACGCGGTGTCCCAGCTGTTGCCCGACGTCTGTGTCTCGGGGCAGCCGCCCGCGCAGGTCGAGATCACGGTGCCCGTGGTGGGGTCGTTCCCGACGCTCTTGATGAGGGTCCGTCCGGTGACCTCGGCGCGGTTGGCGTAGTCGGTGCACCAGCGCTTCTCGGCGGAGCCGGTGACGTACTGCGGCCGCGGCCAGGTGCCCTGCGAGTCGTCGTAGCAGTCGGCGGCGCCGCCCTTGGAGAACTGCACGATGCCGCCGTTGGCGCCGACCCAGAGCCGGTCGGGGTTGCCGTGGACCGGGGTGAGTTCGTGGCCGTACGCCTTGTTGTCGCCGGTCTGCTTGGGCAGGGGCCAGGACTCTCCCCGGCCGTTGCCCCAGGCGAGCCGGCCGTTGACGTACTCGTAGCGCACGAGGAGTTCGTCACCGAGGGCCCACACCGACTTGGTCGCCGGGTCGTAGAGGACCTCGTGCGCGCCGGCCAGGGAGGTCTCCTGCACGGGGGTGGCGCTCCAGTTGCCCGGCGTGCCCTGGGCCTTGGAGTAGACCGCGAGCCCGCCGTTGATCTTCTCGGAGCCGAAGACCCGTGAGGCGAACGCGGCGACGACCGTGCCGTCCGGCAGCATCTCGACGCCGTGCAGGTCGTTCGGGTCGCCGACGTTGACCGCCCAGTGGTAGCCGGCGAGGGACGGGTACGGGATCACGCCGACGAAGCCGCTGGTGCCGTCGCCCGTGACCAGGACCTGTCCGTCGCCGTACGTGCCCGCGGGGCGCAGCTTGTGCGAGGTGCCGCCGGCCCAGGAGTCGCCCTTGAGGGTTGTGTCGAAGACCGAGTGGTAGGCGTCCGGGATCCACCGCTGGTACGGGCCGGAGGCGGGCCAGACGTCCGGTTTGGTGGAGTCGAGGAACTCCAGTGCCGAGTGTGCGGCGGGGTAGTTGCCCGGGTAGGCCGGGCCGTGCACGTTGCCCGAGATGATCGGGGTGGAGCCCGGGTTGAACTCGACCTCCAGCGTGGGCGCGTTGTACGCGGCGTGGCAGGCGTAGTCGGTCGACACCGTGTTCATCGAGCAGAAGTCCTTGTAGCCGGAGCTGACGTCCTCCCGCGCCGAGAGCCTGATGCCGTGGTTGGGGAAGGAGGCGTCGTTGGCCCAGGCCTTCACCCAGTCGGTGATGTCGATGCGCTGGATGCCGTTGGACGCGGCGGGGTCGGTCTTGTCGGGGACGTCCGGGCAGAGCGGGTGGCCGAGGCCGAACCAGGTGCCCTTGCCCGCGCCGACGGTCGGCTGGTCGGCCCAGGTGATCGTGGACTGGCTCCACGGCTGGGTCACCGGGTAGACGCCCATCCATGCCTTCGCGTCACAGTCGGAGACGAAGGAGTTGTAGACGCGCAGCGTGGCCTTCGCGATCGGGGCGCCCCGGAGCTTGGAGACGTCGAACTGCAGGAAGCTCCGGTACTTCGTGGTGCCGCTGTCGGGCGTACCGACGTGCAGGGCACGGCCCTGCGAGTGGTCGGCGTTGTCCACATTGGTGATGTAGGTGTCCTGCAGCCGCTTGATGATGTTCCGCGGCCCGGTCTGCGCCATGGGCGAGACGGTGGCCGTCTCCGCGACGGCGGCCGCCGTCGTGGCCGGGGCTTCGGGCTCGGCGGCCCGCGGCAGGGGGACGAGCCCCGTCATCAGGAGCGCGGCTCCGCCGACGGCTGCCACGAGGCATCGCGTCAGGAGGCGCCGAGGAGTGTGACTGTGCATCTGCGATCCCGCTTCTCACTGTCTTGGTACGGCCTCCGCGGTGGGGGTCACTCCACCGCGGGGTCCGCGGACATGGGCCACGGGCCGGTCCCGCCGGTTCCGCCGGTTCCGAAACGGTGACCGGCCCGTGGGGTCATGTCCGCGGGTCGATCACGCGAAGTACGGGTCGAGCAGCGAGCCGAAGGTGTGGTTGCCGCTGCTGACCTCGACCGTGGAGCTGAGGGTCGCCGCCCCGGAACCGGACCTCGCGAGGCTGGACGTGTGCGCGTAGTCCCCGTTCCCGGGGCGCAGGCAGTCCTTCCACGTGTAGGTGCCCGCAGCCAGGTAGATGTCGCGGGTCGGGAAGCGGATGGCGTTGAGGATATGTGTCCACTCGTAGGTGCCGGCGGCCAGGTAGATGCTGCGGCTGGTGCACGCTTCGGTGGTCGACGGCGTCGGGTTGCCGGTCAGGTACAGGCTCCGGGTGTTGTACGCCGCGTCCGCCGCGCTGGCCGGGGTCCCGGTGAGCGTCACCACCGCCGCCGCCGTGAGAACCGCTGCCGCGATCTTGCCGATCATGTGAATCCTCCCGTTGAAGTGAAGCCGAGTGAAGCTGTGCGACGGCTGTGACCCTAGCAACGGGTTTCATTTAAGTGAAAGCTCATATCTCGACAGGAGACCAACCGCATAGTCTCTGCACTGATATTCCGGGTATACGGCACTCTCTCCTGGTTCACTCAGCGCTTATTTATGTGATGCTCGCGGGCCGAGTGCTCCCCTCTGGGCCGCACGGGATAATGCCTCGTGACAGGACACGTCGAGAGGTGAGCGAGCGTGAGTGACACAGAGGGGCGGCTGCTGGCCGCCCGCCTCGACCACCTCTTCGAGCACGTGCAGCCGCTGGGCAGACGCCACACCCTCCAGGAGGTGGTCGACGGCATCAAGGCGGTCGAGGAGCACGGCGGCGTCTCGCTCTCCGTGGGCCGGCTGTCGATGCTGATGAACGGCAAGGCGCCCAACCCCACGATCGGCACGCTGCGCGCACTCGCCGCCTTCTTCGGGGTGCCGGTCGGCTACTTCGTCGACGACGCCGTCGCCGACCGGACCATGGCCCAGCTCGCCCTCATCACGGCGATGCGCGGCAACGACGTACGGGCGGTGGCCCTGCGCGCCGCCACGGTGGCCACCCTCTCCGCGCACGGCCTGGACGTGGTGCGCGACCTGGTCGAACAGGCCGCCGACGAGTCACGGGAGCACGGCGGGCGACAGGCTTAGACTTTCCCGCGACAGAGAGCGCAACAGAACGTTCGACAGAACAGGTGACCGTAGGGCGGCCATCGGGCGGTCCGGCGGTCCAGGGGGAAGGGGCGGCGCGCGATGGGGGAACCTGTCCGGTTACCGGCGAAGTCCTGGTCCGCCTTCCGCGCCCGGTGCGACGCCATCCTGGACGGCCTCCCGCTCGGGGAGTCCCAGCCGCTGACGGTCGACGCGCTGCGCACCGCGATCGAGGAGCGGCACGGCAGACGGCTGGCCCTGTCCCCGCTGCCGAAGCGGGCGGGAGCCGCCGCCAACCTGTGCGGACTGTGGATCAGCCTCGGCCACACCGACCACATCTTCTACGAGACGTCGACCAACACCGTCCATCAGCGGCACATCATCCTGCACGAGATCTCCCACCTCCTGCTCGACCACACGACGGAACGCGACGGCGACGGCGCCTGGCCCGGCATGGAGGCCCTGTTCCCCGGCCTCGATCCCGCCATGGTCCGCCGACTGCTCGCCCGTGGCCGCACCGACTACACCGAACTACAGGAACAGCAGGCCGAGTTGATGGCCACCCTGATCCACGCCCGGTCGGCCGACCGCGCCTCGCAGGGCGCTTCGCCCCTGCACGACGGGTCCGGGAGCCTCGGCCGCCTGGCCCGCGCCCTCGGGGTGGTGCGTTCCCGATGACGGCCGTCCGACCGTACGAGGTCGTCCTGCTCGTCACGCTGTGGTCGCTCACCTCGCTCACCGCCTACCGGGCGGTGCGCGACCGCGCCGTACCGGGATCCGCGCCCTCCCGGCTGCTCGCCGGGGTGGTCGCCCTGGTCGCCCTGTCGGTCACCGTAGGGGTCCCGGCGGTGCGCAGGGTGATCGACGCCGTCACCGGGGTGCAGAGCGTCACCAATGTGCTCAGCCATCTGCTCGGGATGTCCGCGATCACGTGTCTGACGGCGTTCGTGCGGCGGATGTCCGCGCCGGCCGGTGAGGCTCCCGGCCGCCGAACCCGTGACTGGCTGCCCCTTCCGGTCGCCGCGTGCGCGCTGGGCACGGCGTTCTTCCTGGCGCCCCGCCCCAGCGGGGAGAAGTACCTGCTGACCACCGGTGACTCGGCGGCCCACACCGCCTACTGGGCCGTCTACGTCGGGTACGTGATCTGGGGCGTGGCCGCGATCGGGGTGATGTGCCTGCGCCACCACCGGCAGGCCCCGCCGGGACCGCTGCGGACCTCCCTCAACCTGATCGGTGCGGGCGCCGCGGTCGCCGTCGTGTACGCCCTGCACCGGTGCGCCTATCTCGTCCTGCGCGACTCCGGTGTACCGCTGTTCGAGGACGCCGTGGTCGTGCCCACCACGCAGGTCCTGCTGACCGGTGCGCTGTTGCTGTCCAGCGCCGGGATCGCCTGGCCCGCCCTCGCGGCTCGGCTGCGCGCACGGGCCGACCGGCGCCGACTTCGCCGGCTCGAACCGCTGTGGCGGATGCTGACCGAGGCGGTGCCGGAGGTGGTGTTGCCGCTGCCGGCCGCGCTGCGCGCGGAGCCCGCGCTCGTGCTCTACCGGTACACGATCGAGATCAGTGACGCGACACTCGCCCTGGCCCCGTTCCGCGACCCCGACGACGAGACGGCGGCGCGCCGGCGGCTCTCGGCGCACGGGTTCACCGGCCGGGGGCTGGAGGCGGCCACCGAGGCGGTCGCCCTGCGCCGCGCCGTCGCACGGGCGTCCCTCGCACCGCACGCGGCACCGGACCCGGCGGCGCCCGCGGCTCCGCCGGCCGGGGCGCACCCGGAACCCGCGGGCGACGGCGCCGAACTCGGCGGCGACCCGCTCGACTGGCTGGAACCGCTCGCCGCGTACTGCCGGCACCCCCTGGTCCTCGCGCTCTCACCGGCCGTGGCCGTACCGGCCGCCGAGCACGCCGACGGACACCGCATCCGCACTGTGGACGACGGCTTGACGCAGTGATCACCCCCTGGCAACGTCCCCTCCCATGAGGCCCTCCACCCACCACCGGCGCGCGTGTGCGGCGCTCGTGGAGCGCCGTCATGTCGATCTGTGCCGGCAGTCCAGCGCCCTCTGTCGCTGAGCCGTAGCCCTCTCTCGCTCACGCTCTCCTTTCTCTCCTCCTCCCCCACTGCCCTTCGCGCGCCCCTGTCGCGGGGTGCGCCGAGCCCGAGGAACCCCCATGTCTGACATATCCCGCCGTGTCTTCGGTGGTCTCGTCGGCGGCGGCGCCGTGACCGCCGTCGCCGGTACGGCCGCCACCGCCGCCGAGGCCGTCCCCTCCGAACGCCCTTTCAAGGCCCGCCCCGCGGCCGCCTCCGGCAAGCGGCCCAACTTCCTCGTCGTCCTCGGCGACGACCTGGGCTGGGCCGACCTCTCCTCGTACGGGGCGCCGCACATCAGGACGCCGCACCTGGACCGGCTGGCGCGGCAGGGGGTGCGGTTCACGGACGCGTACTCGGGGTCGGCGACCTGCTCGCCGACCCGGTTCAGCCTCTACACCGGGCGGTATCCGGGGCGTACGCCGGGCGGGCTCGCCGAGCCGATCGCGAACAAGGCGCAGGGGCTGGACCCGAACCACCCCACGCTGGCTTCACTGTTGAAGAAGGCGGGCTACGCGACCGCCCTCATCGGGAAGTGGCACTGCGGCTGGCTGCCTGATTACAGCCCCACCAAGTCGGGCTGGGACGAGTTCTTCGGCAACTTCGGGGGCGTGCTGGAGTACTTCTCCAAGCTGGGCCAGCTCGGCACGTACGACCTCTACGAGGGTGACGCCGAGTACAAGGACCTGCGGTACTACACGGAGGTCCTGACCGAGCGGGCCGTCGAGTACGTCGGCCGTCGGCACGACCGGCCGTGGCTGCTGAACCTCAACTTCACCACCCCGCACTGGCCCTGGCTCGCGGAGGACGACCAGGAGACCGGCGCCGAGATCGCGGCGAAGATCCGGGACGCCAAGTCGCAGGCCGAGGTGACGCGGGCGCTCAACCACTACGACGGCGGCTCGGTCGAGAAGTACACCAAGATGGTGGAGAGCCTGGACGCGGCGGTCGGCGAGGTGCTGGCCGAGCTGCGCCGGTCCGGGCAGGAGGAGAACACGGTCGTGGTGTTCGCCAGCGACAACGGCGGCGAGCGCTACTCCTACAACTGGCCGCTCAGCGGCGAGAAGTTCGTGCTGCTGGAAGGCGGCATCCGGGTGCCGACGATCCTGCGCTGGCCCGCCCGGATCGACGGCCGGCAGGTCAGCGACGAGCCGGTGTTCTCCCCCGACTGGACGGCGACCCTGCTGGAACTGGGCGGCGCCCGCCCGGACCCCGCGTACCCGCTGGACGGCACGAGCCTCGCCGGCCATCTGCTGCGCGGTGAACCGGTGCCCGAACGGGACCTGTTCTGGCGGGTCCGCGCCAACCGCGCACTCCGCCGCGGCGACTGGAAGTACTACCGCGACGCCACCGGCACCGACCACCTCTACAACCTGGCCGCCGACGCCCGCGAACAGGCCGACCGCGCCCCCGACGAGCCGGAACTGCTCGCCGAGCTGAAGACCGCCTGGGAGAAGGTCGCCGCGGGTCTGCTGCCGTATCCGAACTAGCCGGGACGTCTCGTACGCGCCGGGGGTCCTTCCCGGTCTCGGCGGCGACTAGCCGAGGATGCCTCGTTCGTAGGCCTTGGCCACTGCTGCCGCGCGGTCCTTGACGCCCAGTTTGGTGTAGAGGTGGGTGAGGTGGGTCTTGACCGTGGCCTCGCTGATGAAGAGTTCGCGGGCGATCTCGCGGTTGGGGGTGCCTCGGGCGACGAGGGTCAGGACCTCGCGTTCGCGGGCGGAGAGGGGCTCGTGGGCGGGGCTGCGGACGGCCGAGACCAGGCGGGAGGCGACGGCCGGGGAGAGGACGGTGCGGCCTTCCGCCGCCGCGCGGACCGCCGTGAAGAGCTCCTCCCTCGGGGCGTCCTTCAGGAGGTAGCCCGTCGCGCCCGCCTCGATCGCGGGGAGGGTGTCCGAGTCGGTGTCGTAGGTGGTGAGGACGAGGACCTTCGCGCGGGCCGAGCGGCGGGTCAGTTCCCGGATGGCGTCGACCCCGCCACCGCCCGGCATCCGCAGGTCCATCAGGACCACGTCGGGGTCGAGGGTCGCGGTCAGGTCCACCGCCTCCACGCCGTTGGACGCCTCGCCGAGCACACGGAAGCCGGGGGCGTTCTCGAACATGCCGCGCAGACCGTCCCGTACGACGGGATGGTCGTCGACGATCAGGAGGGAGACGGTCTGCTTCGGATGGGCCTCGTCAGTCATGGCGGACCAACGGTACGCGAGCCGACAGGGCCGTGCCGTGGCCCGGTTCGGACTCGACGGTGAAGGTGCCGGCGATGCGTTCGGCGCGGACGCGCATCCCGGCGAGGCCGAAACCGCCGGTGCGGGTGCGTTCGGGGAGGGCGAGCGGGTCGAAGCCGTGGCCGTCGTCGCGGATGTCGAGGATGACCTCGTCGCCGAGGAAGGTGAGGGTGACGCCGACCCGGCCGGCGGCGGCGTGCCGGGCCGTGTTCGACAGGGCTTCCTGGGCGATGCGCAGCAGCGTCGCCGAGACCTCGTCGTGGAGGGGTTCCACGCGTCCGGTGGCCGTGAACTCCGCGCGGGTGCCCGTGCGTTCGGCCCACTCCGTGACCGTCTTCTTCAGGGCCTCGGGCAGGCCGTCGTGCTCCAGGGCGACCGGGGCGAGGTTGTGCACGGAGCGGCGGGCCTCGCCGAGGCTGTGGCGGGCCAGGTCGGAGGCGCGGGCCAGGTGGGTGCGGGCGAGGCCGAGGTCGGGGGCGTTCGCCACGACCTGGAGCTGGGCGATGATGCCGGTCAGCCCCTGGGCGATGGTGTCGTGGATCTCGGCGGCCAGCCGCCGCCGTTCGTCGGCGACCCCGGCCTCCCGTGCCTGGACGAGGAGTTGGGCGTGCAGCGCGGCGTTCTCGTCGAGGGCCTGCTGCAACGCCGTGTTGGTGCGTTCGAGTTCGGCGATGGTCGCGGTGCGCTCGCGGGTCCGCTGCTCCTCCTGCTCGGTGAGATGGGCGACCACCATCTGGAGGCCGGAGTTGGCGGCCAGCAGGGCGGCGAAGACGATCCAGTGGCCCACGCCGCTCGGTGGCAGCCCACTGGACTGCGCGCCCGCCACGGTGACCGCGCTGGCGAAGAGTCCGAGCCGTCGCCATCTGCCCGGGATCAGCTCGTCGGCGTCCATGTAGCCGGTGGCGGCGTAGAACGCGAAGAACGGGTTGATCCAGGTCAGGGCGAAGGCGATGGCCCAGCGGACGACGTAGTAGCCCGTCCCGGCCGGGGACGGGGTCCGGCAGCGGCGGTCGGTCCGGCGGGGGCGGGCGAGGTGCCACCACACCTGGAGCAGGACGGCGGCGGCGATCAGGGCCCCGCAGACGTACCACTCGCCGGCATCGGCCATCAGCTCGCTGGTGGCGAGGGCGAGGACGGCGCTGACGGCGAGCAGCCCGTAGGGCCCCCAGGTGTGGAACTGGTCCCATCTCCGTTCGATCAGCTGGTCCGCGGCGGTCATCTCCCCAGTCTGCATGGCCGGCCCCCGCCTACTCCCAGCGGAACCAGCGCGAGGCGGCGAACGTGAGCAGTACCGTCCAGGCGGCGAGGACGCCGAGGTGGTCCCAGCCGGGCCAGTCGCCCGCCGCCGCCTCGTTGAGGGCCTGGGCCGCCGCGCCGAACGGGGTGTAGCCGACGGACCGCGCCAGCACGTCGGGCATGGTCTGCACCGGCATCCACACGCCCGCGCAGAACATCGCCGGGAAGAACACGGCGGAGCCGATCGCCGCCGAGATCCTCGTGGTGCGGGACACGGCGGAGATCACGGCCCCCAGGGCGAGGGCGACCAGGACGGCCAGGACGAGGGCCACCGCGTAGCCGAGGGCCTGCTCGGGCAGCCGTACGTCGAAGGCGAGGCGGCCGACCGCGAGGGCGAGCAGGGCCGACAGCAGGGCGGCGCCGCCGAACAGGACCATCTGCGCGGACAGCAGGGCGGTGGGGCGGACCGGGGTGGTGGACATCCGGCGCAGGACGCCGTGTTCGCGGTAGGCGGTGAGGGTCTGCGGCATGGCCTGCACCCCGCCGACGATCAGGCCGAGCAGCACGCTCACCGGGACATAGCCGTCGACCGGGCGCAGTCCGCCGAAGGCCGGGTCGGCCTCGCGGAAGGACGGGATCGAGCCGAGGATCGCGAGGAGGAGGGTGGGGAACGCCAGGATCCAGAAGAGGCTGCCGGGTTCACGGCGGAAGAGACGGATCTCGGTCCGCAGGACGGCCGTGTCGACGAGGGCGATACCGCTCATGCCGCTGCCTCCTTCTTCTGCTCCTGCTGTCCCGTCCCCGTGGTGAGGTCGAGGAACGCGTCGTCCAGCGTGGCGTCGGTGACCCGGAGTTGCCGGGCGGTGGTGTGGGTGCGGGCGAGGAGGGTGAGGACGGCGTTGACGGTCTCGTCGGTGCCGGAGAGGGTGAGGCGGCCGTCCTTGTGCTCGATCGCCGCGAGCGCGGGCAGCGCGTTCAGGTCACGGTCGTCCAGCGGGGCGGAGGGTGTGAAGCTGATGACGGTGGCGCCCGCCGAGCGGCGGATGAGCCCGGCCGGGGTGTCCAGCGCCGCGATCCGGCCCCGGTCGATCACGGCGATCCGGTCGCACAGCCGCTGCGCCTCCTCCATGAAGTGGGTGACGAGGAGGACGGTCACCCCGTTCGCGCGGATGTCCTCGATCAGCTGCCAGGTGTCCCGGCGGGCGCGCGGGTCGAGGCCGGTGGTCAGCTCGTCCAGGACGACGATCCGGGGGTCGCCGACCAGCGCGAGCGCGATGAACAGCCGCTGCTTCTGTCCGCCGGAGAGCTTGGCGAACCGGGTGGTGAGCTTGCCGGTGAGGCCGAGGCGTTCGGCGAGGGGCCGCCAGTCGAGCGGGCTCGGGTAGAAGGAGGAGTACAGCTCCAGCGCCTCGCGGACGGTGAGCTTGGCCTGCAGTTCGCTCTCCTGGAGCTGGGCGCCGAGCACCCGGCGGGTGGCCTCGTGCTCGGTGACCGGGTCGAGCCCGGCGACCCGGACCCGGCCCGCGTCGGGCACCCGCAGGCCCTCGACGCATTCGACGGTGGTGGTCTTGCCGGCGCCGTTCGGGCCGAGGATCCCGAAGATCTCGCCCTCCTCGACGGTGAAGGAGATCCCGTCGACGACGTTCCGGCCGCCGTAGGACTTACGGAGATCGGTGACCTCGATGACCGGGGTGGACGTCGACGGGGTGCGTATGGACGAGCCTGGTGTGGAGGGTGTGTGGGCCATAGGTCGAGAATCCCGGCGGAGCACGGGTGACCGCATCGGCCATCGCGCTCGAACCGCCATCAGCCGATCGGTTGATGCGCCTCTACGACCTCGCCGAACTCCCCGTACGCCCCCGCGCCCCGCGCAGGTCGTAGGACTCGCGAACGAGCACGGTCCGGCCAAAACTCGGTGGGCGTTGTCAGTGCCGATCCGTAGGCTCGCTGCTGATGCCCACGACACGTGCGACCGCCGAGGAACCCGACCAGTCCGCCGAGGAGCCCGGCCGGGCCGAGGGGCGGTCCGCCGTACGTACGCTGCTGCGGCTGTGGCCCTATGTGCGGCCCGTGCGGGCGCGGCTGTCCGTCGCCGCGTTCGTGGCAATCATCGCGTCGTGCGTGGGTCTGGTCATCCCGCTCGTCCTGAAGTGGATGGTGGACGGGCCGGTCGCCGACCGGGACCCGGCGGGCGTGTGGCTCGGGGCGCTGTACCTGCTGCTGCTCGGGCTCGCGGAGGCGCTGCTGTTCGGGCTGCGGCGCTGGCTCGTGGCGCGGCCCCTGGCCGGGGTGGAGGCGTCGATGCGGGCGGACCTCTACCGGCATCTCCAGCGTCTGCCGGTCGCCTTCCACGACCGCTGGGCCTCCGGGCAGCTGCTCTCGCGCGGCACGACGGATCTGATGCTGCTGCGGATGTTCCTCGCGTTCCCGTTGACGTTCCTGCTGGTCAACGCGGTCACCATCGTGGTCGGCGTGATCATCATGCTGGTGCAGGACTGGACGCTCGGGCTGGTCATCCTGGGGCCCGCCGTCCCCGTGATCGTCACCTGTGTCCTCTTCGAGCGGAAGTACGCGTCGGTCGCGCGGCTCGCCCAGGACCAGGTGGGCGACCTCACCACGGTCGTCGAGGAGAGCGTGCTCGGGATCCGCATCATCAAGGGGTTCGGGCGGCACCGCAGCCAGGCGCGGGCGTTCCGTGAGCTGTCGCGGACGCTGCGGGGGACGGAGCTGCGCAAGGCCCGGCTGCTGTCGGCGATCTGGGGCGTCATCATCACACTGCCCGAGCTGGCGATCGGGGCGGCGCTGGTGCTGGGGGTGGTCCAGGTCGCGGACGGTGTGCTCTCGGCGGGCACGCTGGTCGCTTTCCTCTCCACCGCGCTCGCGCTGCGCTGGCCCGTCGACTCCATCGGCTTCCTCCTGGCGATGAGCCAGGAGGCGGCGACGGCGACGGAACGGTATTTCGAGGTGATGGACGAAGAGCCGGAGTCCGGCGAGACCAAGGAGCCCGGTGGCCCGGCGCTCGCGTTGGCCGGAGGCGGGGCCCGCGGCTCGGCGGTACGAGGTGCCGCTGCGCCCACCCGTGCCGCCCCAGCGGCACAACTGCCCGCAGCTGAGACGGCCCATGAGACTGGCGGGCTCCGGTTCCACGACGTCACCTTCCGCTATCCCGACGCCGCCCCCGACAGCGCCCCCACCCTCGCCCACATCGACCTGCACATCCGCCCCGGCGAGTCGATGGCCCTGGTCGGCGGCACCGGCTCCGGCAAGACCACGCTCACCGCCCTCGTCCCCCGTCTGCACGAGGTGACGTCCGGCCGCATCACCCTGGACGGCGAGGACATCACCGAGATGCCCAGGGAATCGCTGCGCGCCCTCGTCGCCGTCGCCTTCGAGGAGCCCACCCTCTTCTCCGCGACCGTCGGCGAGAACGTCCTCATGGGCGCCCCGGCGGACGCGGGCGAACAGGAGCTGGACCGCGCCCTGGCCATCGCCCAGGCGGAGTTCGCGCACGCGCTCCCCCAGGGCACCGCCACCCAGGTCGGCGAACAGGGCCTCAGCCTCTCCGGCGGCCAGCGGCAGCGGCTCGCGCTCGCGCGGGCGGTGGTCGGCAGACCCCGCTTCCTGGTCCTCGACGACCCGCTGTCCGCGCTGGACGTGCACACGGAGGCCGCGGTGGAGGCCGCGCTGCGCCGCGTGCTCGCGGAGACGACCGCGCTGATCGTGGCGCACCGCCCGTCGACCGTGCTGCTCGCCGACCGCGTGGCGCTGCTCTCCGGCGGCCGGGTCACGGCGGTGGGCACCCACCAGGAACTGCTGCGCACGAACACGGAGTACGCCCATCTGATGTCCGGGACCGAGGAGGACGAGCGATGACGGCGCCCACGACCACCGCGCCGGACAAGGAACCGGACAAGGAGCCGGACAAGGAACCGAAGGGGGCGTCGGGCGGCGAGCCGGGCGGGAAGCCGGGCAGGGCGACCTCCTTGGCGAAGCCCGGCTCCGACGACCCCTTCGACCACGACGACCTCCCCACTCCCCCGGGCGCCACCCTCGCCCTGCTGCGCTCCCTGCTCGCGCCGATGCGGGCCCGCGTCATCATGGCGAGCGTGCTGCTTCTGCTCCAGCAGGCGGCCGTACAGGCGGGCCCGCTGCTGGTGGCGTACGCCATCGACAGTGCCGTACCGGCGCTGCGGGACGGGCGGCACGGGCCGCTGATCGCGGTGGCGGCCGGGTATCTGGCGTGCGCGCTGGCGGCCGGCGGGCTGCAGTACCTGTTCATCGGGGCGTCCGCGCGGGTCAACCAGGACGTGCTGCTGGAGCTGCGCGGCCGGATCTTCCGGCACGCGCAGGCGCTGAGCATCGACTTCCACGAGCGGTACACCTCCGGCCGGCTCATCTCCCGTTCCACCACGGACGTCGAGTCGCTGCGCGAGCTGCTCGACGAGGGGCTGCAGGAGCTCATCGGGGTGATCCTCGCCTTCGTCTACATCTCGGCGATGCTGCTCTGGCTGGACCTGGGGCTGGGCGCGGCGGCGGTGGCGTCGTTCGTGCCGCTGTACGGCTTCGTGCGGAGCTACCGGCGGCGCGCGGCGAACGTGTACACGGCCCGGTCCAGTGCGATCGCTGCGGTGATCGTGAAGTTCGCGGAGACGATGAACGGCATCCGCCCGGTGCGGGCGTTCCGCCGGGAGGCCGCCAACGACGCCGAGTTCAGCGCCCTGAACAGCCACCACGAGCGCAAGAACGGCGACGCGATCCTGGAGATGGCCCGCTATGTGGTCTGCTCCCGGGTCGTCGCCAACATCACGGTCGCGGCGATCGTGCTGTGGGGCGCGTACCGGGTGGCGTCGGAGACCCTCGCGCTGGGCGTGCTGGCGGCTTCGGTGCTGTATCTGCGGCGGCTGTACGACCCGATCGACCGGCTCGGCATGTTCCTGAACTCGTACCAGTCGGCGGCGGCCTCGCTGGAGAAGATCGCGGGTCTGCTGGCCCAGGCCCCGTCGGTCCCCGAGCCCGCCGAGCCGAAGGAGCTGCCCGCGGCGGCCTCCGAACTGCCGGGCCGCGAGGTCGTGTTCGACGACGTACGGTTCGCGTACCGCACCGGCGGCGAGATCCTGCCCCGCTTCGACCTCACCCTCGCGGCGGGCAGCACGGTGGCGGTGGTCGGCTCCACCGGCGCCGGCAAGTCGACCCTCGCCAAGCTGGTGGCGCGTTTCTACGACCCCTCGTCCGGACGGGTCCTGCTCGACGGCGTCGACCTGCGCGACCTCCCGGTGCCCGAGCTGCGGCGCGGGGTGGTCATGGTGACCCAGGAGTCGTTCCTGTTCTCCGGCACGGTCGCCGAGAACATCGCCATCGGCAGCCCCGACGCGACCCGCGAGGACATCGAGCGCGCCGCCAAGGCCATCGGCGCCCATGACTTCATCACCTCCCTGCCCGACGGCTACGACACCGACGTACGCAAACGCGGTGGCCGTATCTCCGCCGGTCAGCGCCAACTCGTCGCGTTCGCACGGGCGTTGCTCGCCGACCCGGCCGTCCTCATCCTGGACGAGGCGACCAGTTCCCTCGACATCCCGGGCGAACGGGCCGTCCAGCGCGCGATGACGACGGTGCTGCGCGGACGCACGGCCGTGGTGATCGCCCACCGCCTCTCCACGGTCGAGATCGCCGAGCGCGTCCTGGTGATGGAACACGGCCGCATCGTCGAGGACGGCAGCCCCGCCGACCTGATCGCAGACACGGGCCGCTTCGCGGACCTCCACCGGGCATGGCGGGACAGCCTGGCGTAAGACCCGCGCCCCGATAGGGGCGCGGGGAACTGCGCGAGAAGCCCCACCGGGCCCGCACCCGAAATCGCACCCACTCACCCACTCACCCACTCACCCAAGTCCACACAGAAACCGGGGGCCGATGATCAACCCGTACGACGACCCCGGCACCCCCGACCGCCGCGGCGGAGCCCACTACCTCTGGTGGCTGGTCAAGCGGCAAGCCCCCCGCTCGGCCCTCGGCTCCCTCATCTCGTGCGTCTGGATGGTCCTGCTCGCGGCCACCCCGTATCTGCTCTCCCGCGCGATCGACGACGGCCTGGAACCGGGCGACGACCGCGCCCTGTTCGGCTGGACCGCCACCCTCTTCGGCGTCGGCGCCTTCAACGCCTGGCTGAGCATCATGCGCCACCGCACGATGACCCGCGTCCGGATGGACGCCAACTTCCGCACGGTGAAGGTCGTCGTGGCGCACGCCGTCCGGCTGGGCGCCGCGCTGCCGCGCCGCGTCGGCGCCGGGGAGGTCGTCACCATCGGCGTGGGCGACGTCAACACGATCTCGTCCTCCCTGACGGTCATCGGGCCGGGCGTCGGCGCGATCGCCGCGTATCTGGTGGTCGCCGGGCTGCTCATGTCGGTCTCGCTCCCCATCGCGGCCGTCGTGCTGCTCGGGATGCCGCTGATGGCCGTGGTCGTGGGGCCGTTGATGCGGCGGCTGCAGGGCAGGGAGACGGAGTACCGGGAGCGGCAGGGGGTGCTGACCGCGCGGATCGCGGATCTCGCGGGCGGGCTGCGGGTCCTCAACGGGCTCGGCGGCAAGGGGCTGGTCGCGGACGCCTTCCACCGGGACTCGCGGCGGCTGCGGTCGCAGGGGTACCGGGTGGGGGCGGTGACCAGCTGGATGCAGGCGCTCGGGGTGGGGCTGCCGACGGTGTTCCTGGCGGTGGTGACCTGGCTGGCGGCCCGGCTCGCCGCGCAAGGGGCCATCACCGTGGGCGAGTTGGTGGCGGTGTTCGGGTTCGTCACCGTGCTCGTACGCCCGGTGTCGTACTTCGTGGACTGGGGGTACGAGGTGAGCCGCGGGGTGGTGGCCGCGCGGCGGGTCGTCCGGTTCCTGAGCCTGGAGCCGCTGCCGGACCACGGCACCACGGACGCGCCCGCCGAGCCCTCGGCGCTGCACGATCCCGACTCCGGGGTCCGGGTGCCGCCGGGGCGGCTGGTGGCGCTGGCCGCCGACCGGCCGGCCGAGGCGGCGGCCGTGGTGGACCGGCTCGGCCGGTATGCGCCGACTGCGGTGACCTGGGGCGGAACCCCGCTCGACGCGATCCCGCTGGCGCAGGTCCGGGCGCGGATCCTGGTCGCGGACCACGAGGCCGACCTGTTCGCGGGGCGGCTGCGCGAGGTGCTCGGCGGCGGACAGGGGGACGTGGACGACGCCACGGCCGCGCGGGCCCTGCGGGCGGCCGTGGCGGAGGACATCGTGCAGGGCCTGTCGGACGGCCTGGACTCGGCGGTCGACGCGCACGGCCGCAATCTCTCCGGGGGCCAGCGGCAGCGGGTACGGCTGGCGCGGGCGCTGGTGGCCGACCCGGAGATCCTGCTCGCCGTGGAGCCGACCTCGGCGCTGGACGCGCACACCGAGGCCCGGGTCGCCCAGCGGCTGCGGGCCGCCCGCGCGGGCCGTACGACCCTGGTCACCACCACCTCACCCCTCGTCCTCGACCACGCGGACACCGTCCTGCACCTGGTCGACGGCAAGGTCACGGCGACGGGCACCCACCGCGAACTCCTCGCCGCCGAACCGGGATACCGGGCGCTGGTGGCCCGGGACGCGGGCGAGGCGGAGGGCTCGCGGGACGCGGCGGACTCGGACGACGACACCCCGGCAGAGGACTCGGACGACGACACCCCAGCACAGGAGGCCGTACGGTGACCGCTGCCGCACCCACCCACCCCCCGGGCCGGCTGCCCGTCGCCGACGCCTCGGCCGTACGGCGGGCCACCGTACGGCTGGTGCGGGCCGACGGGCGGGCGTTCCTCGCCGTGCTGGGGCTGAACGGGGCCGCCGCCGCGACGGGCCTGGCCGCGCCGTGGCTGGTGGGCCGGATCATCGACGAGGTGCGCGGCGGGGCCGGCGTCGGGGTGGTGGACCGGCTGGCGGGGGCGATCCTGCTGTGCGCGCTGGCGCAGTTGCTGCTGGCGCGCTGGGCCCGCTATGTGGGGCACCGGTTCGGGGAGCGGACGCTGGCGCGGGTGCGGGAGGAGTTCGTGGACCGGACGCTGGCGCTGCCGGCCTCGGTCGTGGAGCGGGCGGGGACCGGTGATCTGACGGCGCGCGGCACGGCCGACGTGGACGCGGTCGGCCGGACGCTGCGGGTCGTGGGCCCCGAGCTGCTGATCAGCTCGGTGCAGGCCCTGTTCCTGATCGGCGCGGTGTTCGCGCTGGACCCGCTGCTCGGGGTGTGCGCGCTGTTCGGGCTGAGCGGGATCGGGGTGGTGCTGCGCTGGTATCTGCGCCGGGCGCGGGCCGGGTATCTCGCGGAGGGCGCGGCCAACTCGGAGGTCGCGGAGATCGTCGCGGCGACCGCGTCCGGGGCGCGTACGGTCGAGGCGCTGCGGCTGGAGCGGCGGCGGATCGCGGCGAGCGGGGACGCACTGGAGACGTCCCGGCGGCGCCGCTTCCACACCCTGTTCCTGCGCACGGTGTTCTTCCCGGGGGTGGACGTCTCGTCCTTCGTGCCCCAGGTGCTGGTCCTGCTGGTGGGCGGGGCGCTGCTCGCGCGCGGCTCGGTGACGCTGGGCGCGGTGGTGGCGGCGGCCCTGTATCTGCAGCAGCTCGGCGGCCCGCTGGACGAGATCCTGATGCGGGTCGAGCTGTTGCAGAGCAGCGGTGCGTCGTTCGCGCGGGTGGAGGGGCTGGCGGGCGCGCCGCGCGCGGGCTCCGCGACCACGCCGGAACCGGTGGACGACCGTATCGACGTGCGGGGTGTCCGTTACGCGTACGAGCGGGGCGGCGAGGTGCTGCGCGGTGTCGATCTGACGGTCCGGCCCGGCGAACGGCTCGCGGTGGTGGGCCCGTCGGGTGCCGGGAAGACGACGCTGAGCCGTCTCCTCGCGGGCATCGACGCGCCGACGTCCGGCACGGTGACCGTCGGCGGGGTGCCGGTCGTCGACCTCGACCCCGAGCGTCTGCGCCGCCAGGTCGTCCTGGTCACCCAGGAGCACCATGTGTTCCTGGGCACGGTCCGCGACAACCTGCTGATCGCCGAACCGGCGGCCACGGACGGGGAGTTGTGGGCGTCGCTGGCGGCCGTGGGCGCGGACGGCTGGGTCCGTGACCTGCCCGAGGGCCTCGACACCCGGCTCGGCGAGGGCGGTCGCCGCACGGACGGCCCCCAGGCGCAGCAACTCGCCCTCGCCCGGGTGGTCCTGGCCGACCCGCACACCCTCATCCTCGACGAGGCCACCGCTCTCCTCGACCCCACCACCGCCCGCCACACCGAACGCGCTCTCGCCGCCGTCCTCCAGGGCCGCACCGTCATCGCCATCGCCCACCGCCTCCACACCGCCCACGACGCGGACCGGGTGGCCGTCATGGAGAACGGCCTCCTGACCGAACTCGGCACCCACGAGGAGCTGGTGGCGGCGGAGGGCGCGTACGCGGCGCTGTGGCGGAGGTGGCACGGGGAAGGGTCGGGCGAATAGTCCGTATAGCGAACATGACCAACCGGTCAACGGAGCGTTTCCGGCCAACTTCTTGACGCGGTCCTGACAGGAAGCGCGATCTGGTGCCACTCTGCCCACAACCGCGGCACAGCAACCTCACAAGGAGCGCGCGCCGTGCCGCGCGGCACCCCCCACGCATGTGGTTTCGCGTTCACCAGTTCTCATCAGTTCTCACCTTGTTCTGCCCGGGCGGCCACCAGCCGTCCGTTCTCCCCTGGCCGTGCGAACCGCGGCCACGCAGAAGGAGTCAGTGTTGAGACGCCAGTCCCACAGACGCACCTCCCACACCGGTAACACCTTCGGCCACAGCACCCGGCGCCGCGCGGCCGCCGGCGCGCTCGTGGCCGTCACCGCCCTGCTGGCCGCCGCCGTCCAGTCGGGCTCCGCCACCGCCGCCCCGGAGAAGGCACCGTCGGCCGCGGGCAAGGCCACCGGCGCGGCCTCGGTCAAGCTCACCCCCGCCCAGCGGGCCGAGCTGATACGCGAGGCCGACGCCACGAAGGCGGAGACCGCCGAGGGCCTGAACCTCGGCGCGAAGGAGAAGCTCGTCGTCCGTGACGTGGTCAAGGACCGCGACGGCACCGTGCACACGCGCTACGAGCGGACGTACGACGGACTCCCGGTCCTCGGCGGCGACCTGGTCGTCGAGACCTCGAAGGCGGGCGCCACCGAGGACGTCGTCAAGGCCACCAAGGCGAAGATCGCGGTCAAGTCGCTCACCCCCGCCGTCTCCGCGGGCAAGGCCGAGAAGCAGGCGCTCGGCGCCGCGAAGGCCGAGGACGCCAAGAGCCCCGAGGTCAACCGCGCGCCCCGCAAGGTCGTCTGGGCCGCGAGCGGCAAGCCGGTCCTCGCCTACGAGACGGTCGTCGGCGGCTTCCAGCACGACGGCACCCCGCAGGAGCTGCACGTCATCACCGACGCCACCAGCGGCGCCAAGCTGTACGAGTGGGAGGCCGTCGAGACCGGCACCGGCAACACGGTGTACAGCGGCTCGGTCAACCTCACGACCACGCAGTCGGGTTCGACGTACAACCTCACCGACGGCGCGCGCGGCAACCACCGTACGTACAACCTGAACCGCGGCACCTCCGGCACCGGGACGCTCTTCTCCGGCCCGGACGACGTGTGGGGCAACGGCACGCCGTCGAACCTGGAGTCGGCTGCCGCCGACGCCCACTACGGCGCGGCGCTGACCTGGGACTACTACAAGAACGTGCACGGCCGCAACGGCATCCGCGGGGACGGCGTCGGCGCCTACTCGCGTGTGCACTACGGCAACAACTACGTCAACGCGTTCTGGCAGGACACCTGCTTCTGCATGACGTACGGCGACGGCTCGGGCAACGCCAACCCGCTGACCTCGATCGACGTGGCCGCCCACGAGATGACCCACGGGCTCACCTCCAACACGGCCGGCCTCAACTACTCCGGCGAGTCCGGCGGTCTGAACGAGGCCACCTCGGACATCTTCGGCTCGACCGTCGAGTTCTTCGCCAACAACTCCTCCGACGTCGGTGACTACCTCATCGGCGAGGAGATCAACATCAACGGCGACGGCACGCCGTTGCGCTACATGGACCGGCCGAGCAAGGACGGCTCGTCCCGGGACGCCTGGTACTCGGGCATCGGCTCGATCGACGTGCACTACTCCTCGGGCCCCGCGAACCACTTCTTCTATCTGCTGAGCGAGGGCAGCGGCGCCAAGACCATCAACGGCGTCAGCTACAACTCGCCCACCTCGGACAACCTGCCGGTGACCGGCATCGGCCGGGACAAGGCGGAGAAGATCTGGTTCCGCGCGCTGACCACCAAGTTCACCTCGACCACCAACTACGCGGCGGCCCGCACCGGCACCCTCGCGGCCGCCGGTGAGCTGTACGGCACCACGTCCGCCGAGTACACGGCCGTGGCGAACGCGTGGGCGGGCGTCAACGTGGGCACCCGGCCCGGCGGTGGCGGGGGCGGCGGTACGTCGTTCGAGAGCACGACCGACGTATCGATTCCGGACAACGGCGCGGCGGTCACCTCGCCCGTCACGGTCTCCGGCCGGACCGGAAACGCACCCTCCAACCTCGCGGTCGCCGTGGACATCGTCCACACCTACGTCGGTGACCTCCAGGTCCAGCTGGTCGCCCCCGACGGCACGGCCTACACGCTGAAGGCGTACGGCACCGGCGGCAGCGCGGACAACCTCAACACCACGTACACCGTGAACGCCTCCTCCGAAGTGGCCAACGGCGTCTGGCGGTTGAGGGTCCAGGACAACGCGGCCCAGGACACCGGGTACATCAACAGCTGGAAGCTGACGTTCCCGTAGACCGCTCGCGCGCACGGGCAGGTCACCCGCGCGCACCCGCTCCACACTCCTGACAGGCGTCGCCCCGGTGGGTCAATTCCCGCCGGGGCGGCGCCCGTTCATGTTCCCGCAACATTCACCGGCCAGTCGACTTTCGGCCAACATCACCATCCCCTCCTGACATGAACACGACTCAGGTGTCACTCTTCCTCCACCCGCCGCACCAGCACCGCAGCACTCCCCCACATAAGGAGCTTGTGTGTCTCCCCTCTACGCGCGTCACAAGCGCACCACCCTCGCCATCGCGACCGCCGTCGCCGCAGGCGCGCTGCTGACCACCGGACTGACCTCCGGTGCCACCGCCCAGCCCGCGCCCGTCGCGGACAAGGCCCGGCCGGCCGGTGCCCCGGTCGCTCTGACCCCCGCCGCGCGCACCGCCCTGATCAAGGAGGCGGACGCGGCCACGGCCGAGACCGCCGACGAGATAGGCCTGGGCGCCCAGGAGGAACTGGTCGTCCGTGACGTCCTCAAGGACGCGGACGGCACGGTCCACACCCGCTACGAGCGCACCTACGGCGGCCTCCCGGTCCTCGGCGGCGACCTCGTCGTCCACGAGTCGAAGGCCGGTGACATCAAGAGCGTCACCAAGGCCACGAAGGCCACCGTCGAGGTCACCGACCTGACCGCGGCCGTCACCAAGGCCACCGCCGAGAAGCAGGCGCTCAAGGCAGCGCAGGCCGAGGGCTCCACCAAGGCGGCGGCCGACAAGGCGCCCCGCAAGGTCGTCTGGGCGGCGGACGGCAAGCCCGCCCTCGCCTACGAGACGGTCGTCGGCGGCTTCCAGCACGACGGCACCCCGCAGGAGCTGCACGTCGTCACCGACGCGGAGACCGGCAAGAAGCTCTACGAGTGGGAGGCCATCCAGACCGGTACCGGCAACAGCCAGTACAACGGCCAGGTCACCATCGGCACCTCGCTGTCCGGCTCGACGTACCAGCTGAACGACACCGCCCGTGGTGGCCACAAGACGTACAACAAGGCCCGCTCGTCGTCGGAGTCCGGAACGGGCACACTCTTCACCGACGCGGACGACGTCTGGGGCACCGGCACGGTCTCCAGCTCCTCCACCGACCAGAACGCCGCCGTGGACGCCCACTACGGCGCCCAGGTCACCTGGGACTTCTACAAGAACGTCCTCGGCCGCAACGGCATCAAGAACAACGGCGTCGCCGCCTACTCCCGCGTCCACTTCCGCAACGCGTACCAGAACGCCTTCTGGTCCGACAGCTGCTTCTGCATGACGTACGGCGACGGCGCCGGCAACGTCAAGCCGCTCACCTCGCTGGACGTGGCGGGCCACGAGATGACCCACGGCCTCACCTCGAACACCGCGGGCCTCAACTACTCGGGCGAGTCCGGCGGTCTGAACGAGGCCACCTCGGACATCCTCGGCACGGCGGTCGAGTTCTACGCCGCCAACACCAAGGACCCGGGCGACTACCTGATCGGCGAGAAGGTCGACATCCGCGGCAACGGCACCCCGCTGCGCTACATGGACCAGCCCAGCAAGGACGGCTCGTCGGCCAACTACTGGTCCTCCTCGCTCGGCGGCCTGGACGTCCACTACTCCTCGGGCCCGGCGAACCACTTCTTCTACCTCCTCTCGGAGGGCAGCGGCGCCAAGACGATCAACGGGGTCTCATACAACTCCCCCACCTCCAACGGCGCCACGATCACGGGCATCGGCCGCGCCAAGGCCATCCAGATCTGGTACAAGGCGCTGACCACGTACATGACGTCGACGACGAACTACAAGGGCGCCCGTACGGCGACCCTGAACGCGGCGTCCTCGCTCTACGGCGCGAGCAGCGCGGAGTACGCGGCGGTGAACGCGACGTGGGCGGCGGTCAACGTGACCGCGTGACCTCGCGGCCCGGTTCCTAGGCTGCTCGGGGCGGTACCCGGAGAGAAGGCGACTCCGGGTACCGCCCTAGTCTGTGCGCCATGCCCGAAACCAATGGCCCCCTCGGCCCGCTCCCCGAGGGCCCCTTCACCTACGACGCGGTCGGCGCGACCCGCGAGGGCCACTGCCCGCCCGACTTCAGCCCCCTCCACGTCCGCTCCCGCATAGGCGAGGGCACGGACGTGTTCGAGCGGGCCGCGCACGCCGTCAGCACGTGGGAGATGCACCGCGCGATGGGCGTGGGCATACGGACGGACGCGGCGGAGGCCGCCCCGGGCGTCGACGTGACCGTGACCCTGGGCGGCCTCATCAAGGCCCCCTGCCGCGTCGTCTGGACGGTCGACGACCCCCGCCGCAAGGGCTGGGCCTACGGCACGCTCCCGGGCCACCCGGAGTGCGGCGAAGAAGCCTTCATAGTCGACCGCACCGGCGACGGCACCGTCTGGCTCACGGTCACCGCCTTCAGCCGCCCCGCCAAGTGGTACGCCCGAGCAGCAGGCCCCGCGACCCGGGGCCTGCAACACGCGTACGCACGACGCTGCGGAGTGATACTGCGACGGCTGGCGGGGGACCCGAAGGAGTGATCCGGGCCGACCTCCGGACTACCGCATCAACACCCCCGCCTCCACCCCCAGCTCCTCCGAAGGCACCGCCAGCAGTCCCAGTTCGGCGGGGGCGGCCAGTAGGCGGTGGGTGGGGAGGATGCGGACCGTGTAGCCGAAGGAGCCGGTGCGGTCGAGGGAGAGGGGGCCCTCGTAGGACCAGCGGCCCTCCCCGTCGGGGCCGGTCACCGGTTTCAGGGGGACGTACGTCGCGTCCGTGATGCGGTCCTCGGTGTCGACGCGGCCGGAGACCGCCTGGACCTCCACGTCGTCCGGGGACAGTTCGCCGAGCCCGACCCGGACCCGTAGCACCAGCGTCGCGCCCAGTTCCGCGGCCGTATCGAGCGGCGCCGCCGAGGTCTCCACATGGTCCACGGTCACCCGGTGCCAGGCGCCCCGGACCCGTGCCTTCCACTCGGAGAGCTCGCGGGCCGTGTCCGGGACCAGCGCCCGGTGGGCCCGCGCGGCCGGGGCGTACAGGCGCTCGACGTACTCGCGGACCATGCGGCCCGCCAGCACCTTCGGCCCGAGATGGGTGAGGGTCTCGCGGACCATCTCGATCCAGCGGTCGGGCAGCCCGCCCGGTCCGCGCTCGTAGAAGCGCGGGGCGACCCGCTGTTCCAGCAGGTCGTAGAGGGCGGCGGCCTCCACGTCGTCCCGGCGGTCCTGGTCCTCGGCCGTCGCCGTACCGTCGGCGGTGGGGATGGCCCAGCCGAAGTCCGGCCGGAACCACTCGTCCCACCAGCCGTCCAGGACGGACAGGTTGAGACAGCCGTTCAGGGCCGCCTTCATTCCGCTCGTCCCGCACGCCTCCAGCGGGCGGAGCGGGTTGTTGAGCCACACGTCGCAGCCCGGGTACAGCTTCTGGGCCATGGCCATGCCGTAGTCGGGGAGGAAGACGATGCGGTGGCGGACGCGCGGGTCGTCCGCGAACCGCACCAGCTCCTGGATCAGCCGCTTCCCGCCGTCGTCCGCCGGATGCGCCTTGCCCGCGATCACGATCTGGATCGGGCGCTCCGGGTGGAGGAGCAGCTCCATCAGACGGTCGGGGTCGCGCAGCATCAGGGTCAGGCGTTTGTACGAGGGGACGCGGCGGGCGAAGCCGATGGTGAGGACGTCCGGGTCCAGGACCCCGTCGATCCAGCCCAACTCCGCCGTGCCCGCACCCCGCTGCCGCCAGGAGGCGGACAGGCGTTCCCGTACCTCGGTGACCAGTTGCTCGCGCAGGTCCCGGCGCAGCTCCCAGATGTCCTGGTCGGGGATGTCGCCGACGGCGTCCCAGCGCTCGGAGCCGCCGACGGACATGGCGTCCTCGGTCCGTTCGGCGCCGATCTGCCGGGCGCCGAGCCGGAACACCTCCGGGGCCACCCAGGTCGGCGCGTGCACCCCGTTGGTGACCGAGGTGATCGGCACCTCGTCCGGGTCGAAGCCCGGCCACAGACCCGAGAACATCTCCCTGCTGACCTGCCCGTGCAGCAGGGAGACACCGTTGGCGCGCTGGGCGAGCCGCAGCCCCATCACCGCCATGTTGAAGACGTTCGGGTCGCCGTCCCCGTACGTCTCCATGCCGAGCCCGAGGATGCGGCCCACATCGAGGCGCGGGAGTTCGGCGTCGGGGCCGAAGTGGCGGGCGACCAGTTCGCGGTCGAAGCGGTCGATGCCGGCGGGGACGGGGGTGTGGGTGGTGAACACCGTGCCGGAGCGGACGGCCTCCAGCCCGGCGTCGAAGTCCAGCCCCTCGTCGCAGAGTTCGGCGATCCGCTCCAGGCCGAGGAAGCCGGCGTGCCCCTCGTTGGTGTGGAAGACCTCGGGGCCCGCGTGCCCGGTGATCCGGCAGTACGCGCGTACGGCCCGCACACCTCCTATGCCGAGCAGCATCTCCTGGAGGAGCCGGTGTTCGCTGCCGCCGCCGTACAGCCGGTCGGTCACCCCGCGTTCGCCGAGGTCGTTCTCCTCGACGTCCGAGTCGAGCAGCAGCAGCGGTACCCGGCCGACCTGGGCCTGCCAGATACGGGCGTGCAGCCGACGCCCGCCGGGCAGGGCCAGTCCGACCTGGGCCGGGGTGCCGTCGGTGTCCTGGAGCGGTACCAGGGGCAGTTCGTTGGGGTCGAGCACCGGATAGTGCTCCTGCTGCCAGCCGTCCCGGGACAGGGTCTGCCGGAAGTAGCCGTGCCGGTAGAGCAGTCCGACACCGATCAGCGGGACACCGAGGTCGCTGGCCGCCTTCAGATGGTCGCCGGCGAGGATGCCGAGGCCGCCGGAGTACTGCGGCAGGGCGGCCGTGATGCCGAACTCGGGCGAGAAGTAGGCGATGGCGGCGGGGAGTTCGGACGTGACGGCGGCCTGCGGCTCCGGCGCCTCCGGCGCCTGTGCCGGCGCCTGTCCGGGGGGCCGCGCCGGCGCCTGCCCCGGCACCCGGGGCAGGCCGTGGCTCTGCCCCCGCCCCTGCTCCTGGTACCAGCGGTCCCCGGTGACGTAGTCACGCAGGTCGTCGGCGACGGCGGTCAGCCGGCGCAGGAAGCGCCGGTCCTCGGCGAGTTCGGCGAGGCGCCGGGCGGAGACGGAGCCGAGGAGGCGGACGGGGTCACCGCCCGACGCGGCCCAGCGTTCGGGGTCGACCGACTGGAAGAGGTCACGGGTCTCGGCGTGCCAGGACCAGCGCAGATTGCGCGCCAGTTCGCTGAGCGGACGCAGGGCTTCGGGCAGGACGGGTCGGACGGTGAATCTGCGGATGGCCTTCACAGAGGGTTCCACCTTCGCGCCAGGACGTACGGGCCGGGGGGACGCACTCCGCTGTGCGCCGTTCGTCTCCCCCCGACGGTAGCGGCGCGGGGGCCCGGCAACCACGGGGCGTCCCCTCGGTATGCGATTACGGCGCATCCGTACCCCGGCCGCCCCGCCGGGCAGTCCACCCCGGGGAGTTCAGTCCGGAATTCGCCGCACCCCGGACACAAGCCGCACATGTACCCCATGTGTGCATCCCGCAGCCGATATGGCCGATTCCACACCTCTGCGCGGCCTTGTGGGGCTTCACACCGCACGAGAGGCTGCCCAGTGGAGCACCGGCCGACCTCGGCCGGGGAGGGGGTTCTCACGCATGCACGATCCGACAGAGGCGAGAAGCAGGCACAGGCGCTGGGCGGGAGGGCTCACGGCGGTACTGACGGTCGCCGCACTTTCGGCCATCTCGCCGCCGGCGCGGGCCGCGACGGAGGGGATCGTCCTCGGAGCCGGTGAAGCCGGCTCCGTCAGCGGCAGTTACATCGTCACCCTCAAGGCGGGAACGAAGGCTCCGTCGAAGGCCGGGAAGGGCATAGCGGCGAAGTACGGGGCGAAAATACGCCACATGTACAGCACCGCCCTGAACGGCTACTCCGTGACGGCCGGTGAGCGCCAGGCCAGACGGCTCGCGGCGGACTCCCGTGTGGCCTCGGTCGTCCAGGACACGAAGGTCGCCTACGACGACACACAGGCCGAATACGTCGACACGAAGGCCGCTCACGACGACACACGGGCCGCCCCCGACCGCCGCCAGCCGAACCCGCCCTCCTGGGGCCTGGACCGCCTCGACCAGCCGGACCTGCCCCTCGACAAGAGCTTCACCTGGCCGACTTCGGCGGGCAAGGGCGTCACCGTGTACGTGATCGACACCGGAGTCCGGATCACCCACAAGGAGTTCGGCGGCCGGGCGGTCGACGGCTGGGACTTCGTGCAGAACGACCGCACCGCCCAGGACGGCAACGGCCACGGCACCCATGTCGCGGGCACCGTCGCCGGCGCCTCGGCCGGGGTCGCCAAGAAGGCGAAGGTCGTCGCCGTACGCGTACTCGACGACGCGGGCGCCGGGACGACCGCCCAGGTCATCGCGGGTATCGACTGGGTGACCCGGCACGCGCGGAAACCGGCCGTCGCCAACATGAGCCTGGGCGGCAACGGCAACGCCCAACTCGACACGGCCGTACGCAACTCCATCGCGTCCGGGGTCACCTACACGGTCGCCGCCGGCAACGACGGGCGCGCCGCGGGCCTCTCCTCACCCGCCCGGGTCAAACAGGCGATCACCGTCGGCGCCACCGACAGGAAGGACGTCCGCGCCCCCTTCTCGAACTGGGGCCCGAGCCTTGACCTGTTCGCCCCCGGTGCGTCCATCACCTCCGCCTCCCACCGGAGCGACACCGGCAGGGTGACCTCCTCCGGTACGTCCATGGCCACCCCGCACGCGGCGGGCGCGGCGGCGCTGTATCTGGCCGACCATCCCCGGGCGGCCCCGGCCGATGTGGGCAGGGCGCTGGTGAAGCGTGCGGTTTCGGGCAAGGTCAAGGACAGATATCCGGGCTCCCCGAACAGGCTTCTGCACGTCGACAATCCGTAGGGCGCCGTAACACCACAGGTGAACGACCCTTTACCCAGAGCGACTACAGTGACCGGTCTCGCCCTGCTCGGACGAGGCCGGTCTTGTGTGTAGACATACGCGTGAGTAGTTAACAAAGTGCCGGAATGCCCACCCGCACTGTGTGGGAAGGCTCCACCGGTACGCCCCAATGGCCCCACCTCCCCACACCCTCATCCGCCCACCCACGTTGACGCGGACAGGAGCGGTCATGCCCGCCACGCACCACTCGTCACCACCCCCGACGACCAGTACCACCACCGCACCACCCGACAGCACCGCCGCACAGCCCGTACGCCCGGCGCACACGGGCCCGCCCGCGCCGTCCGCGCCGCCCCCGGCACCCCCCACGACTCCGGGCGCCCCCACGATCGGGCGGATACCGGTCATGGACGTACGGCCGACCGTCCACCACGGCCGCCGTCCGGCGAAGGCCGTCGTGGGCGAGGCCTTCGAGATCTCGGCCGTCGTCATCCGGGAGGGCCATGACGCGGTCGCCGCCAACGTCGTGCTCAGGGACCCGGAGGGCCGCCCGGCCGACTGGACCCCGATGCGCGAACTCGCCCCCGGCACCGACCGCTGGGGCGCCACCGTGGCCGTACCGAGCGAGGGCCTGTGGTCCTACGCCGTGGAGGGCTGGGGCGACCCGATCGCCACCTGGCGGCACCACGCCCGCATCAAGGTCCCGGCGGGCATCGACACCGAACTCGTCCTGGAGGAGGGCGCCCGCCTCCACGAGCGCGCCGCCGACGGCATCCCCGAGGGCGGGACCGGCCGGGGCACGCTCCGCGCCGCCGTGGACGCGCTACGGGACTCCACGCGCCCCGACTCCTCCCGTCTGGCGGCGGCGTTGGCGCCGGAGGTGGACGAGGTCCTCACCCACCACCCCTTGCGCGAACTGGTCACGTCCTCCGAGCCGCTGCCGCTGCTGGTGGAGCGTGAACGGGCCCTGTACGGCTCCTGGTACGAGTTCTTCCCGCGTTCCGAGGGCACCCCCGAGCAGCCCCACGGAACCTTCCGCACGGCCGCCCGCCGCCTGCCGGCCATCGCCGCGATGGGCTTCGACGTCGTCTACCTGCCCCCGATCCACCCGATCGGGACCACCTACCGCAAGGGCCGCAACAACACCCTCTCCCCGACACCGGACGACGTCGGCGTGCCGTGGGCGATCGGTTCCCCCGAGGGCGGCCACGACGCCGTCCACCCCGATCTCGGCACGATCGAGGACTTCGACTTCTTCGTCGCCGAGGCCCGCGCCCAGGGCCTGGAAATCGCCCTGGACTTCGCCCTGCAGTGCTCCCCCGACCACCCCTGGGTGCAGAAACACCCCGAGTGGTTCCACCACCGCCCCGACGGCACCATCGCCTACGCGGAGAACCCGCCGAAGAAGTACCAGGACATCTACCCCATCGCCTTCGACGCCGACCTGCCCGGCCTCATCACCGAGACCACCCGCGTCCTGCGGCACTGGATGGACCACGGCGTCCGCATCTTCCGCGTCGACAACCCCCACACCAAACCCGTTCTCTTCTGGGAACAGGTCATCGCCGACATCAACACCACCGACCCCGACGTCATCTTCCTCGCCGAGGCCTTCACCCGCCCCGCGATGATGCACACCCTGGCCGCCACCGGCTTCCAGCAGTCCTACACCTACTTCACCTGGCGCACCACCAAACAGGAACTCACCGAGTACGCCACCGAACTCGCCGGGGAAGCCGCCGCCTACATGCGGCCCAACTTCTTCGTCAACACCCCCGACATCCTCCACGCCTTCCTCCAGGAAGGCGGCCGCCCCGCCTTCGAACTCCGCGCCGTCCTCGCCGCCACCCTCTCCCCCACCTGGGGCGTCTACTCCGGCTACGAACTCTGCGAGAACACCCCCCTCAAACCCGGCAGCGAGGAATACCTCGACTCCGAGAAATACCAACTCCGCCCCCGCGACTGGGACACAGCCGCACAAGACGGACGTACGATCGCCCCACTGCTCGGCAAGCTTAACGAGATCAGGCGCCGGAGCCCGGCGCTGCGCCAGTTGCGGGATCTGCGCTTCCACCATGCCGACCAGGAAGCGGTGATCGCCTACTCGAAGCGCGCGGGCTCGAACACGGTTCTGGTGGTGGTCAACCTCGATCCCCACCACACCCAGGAGGCCACGGTCTCGTTGGACATGCCGCAACTCGGCCTGGACTGGCATGAGTCCGTGCTGGTGCGCGACGAGCTCACCGGCGAGGTCTACACCTGGGGCAGGAACAACTACGTACGTCTTGAACCGGGCCGCACGCCCGCCCACGTACTGACCGTCCTGCGACCGTCCAACCCGCAGATCGGGGGGTCACCCACACAATGATCGTCAACGAGCCCGTTCCGGACACCTTCGAGGACACTCCGCAGAAGGACCGGGACCCGGACTGGTTCAAACGCGCCGTCTTCTACGAGGTCCTCGTCCGCTCCTTCCAGGACAGCAACGGCGACGGCGTCGGCGACCTCAAGGGCCTGACCGCCAAACTCGACTATCTGCAGTGGCTCGGCATCGACTGCATCTGGCTCCCGCCCTTCTTCAAATCCCCCCTCCGCGACGGCGGCTACGACGTCTCCGACTACACCGCCGTCCTCCCCGAATTCGGCGACCTCGCCGACTTCGTCGAATTCGTCGACGCCGCCCACCAACGGGGCATGCGCGTCATCATCGACTTCGTCATGAACCACACCAGCGACCAGCACCCGTGGTTCCAGGAGTCCAGGAAAGACCCCGACGGCCCCTACGGCGACTACTACGTCTGGGCCGACGACGACAAGCAGTTCCCCGGCGCCCGCATCATCTTCGTCGACACCGAAGCCTCCAACTGGACCTTCGACCCCGTCCGCAAGCAGTACTACTGGCACCGCTTCTTCTCCCACCAACCCGATCTCAACTACGAGAACCCGGCGGTGCAGGAGGAGATGATCTCGGCGCTGCGGTTCTGGCTGGACCTGGGCATCGACGGCTTCCGGCTGGACGCGGTGCCGTACCTGTACCAGCAGGAGGGCACCAACTGCGAAAACCTTCCCGCAACCCACCACTTCCTGAAGCGGGTGCGGAAGGAGATCGACGCGCACTACCCGGACACGGTCATCCTGGCGGAGGCGAACCAGTGGCCGGAGGACGTGGTCGACTACTTCGGTGATTTCGCGAGCGGCGGCGACGAATGCCACATGGCGTTCCATTTCCCGGTCATGCCCCGCATCTTCATGGCGGTGCGGCGGGAATCGCGCTATCCGGTCTCGGAAATCCTCGCCAAGACCCCCGCCATTCCCGCGAACTGCCAGTGGGGCATCTTCCTGCGGAACCACGACGAGCTGACCCTCGAAATGGTCACGGACGAAGAACGCGACTACATGTACGCGGAATACGCCAAAGACCCACGCATGCGCGCCAACAT
>NZ_JBVKAY010000021.1:0-11847 GCF_055657445.1 Streptomyces sp. NPDC107538
GAAGAGCCGGGGCTGCGCCCCGTGCTCTTCGGGCCGAGAAAGCAGGGGCGCAGCCCCGCTTTTTCAGGGGCGCGGGGAACTGCGCGACCAGCCCCCACTCACCCGCGGCCGCCAACGAAACCCGGACCCCCGAGCTACTAGGCGCCCCCGCCCGCGCTACGGCCGCAGCGCTCGCAGGAGCAGGTCCGCGAGGTGGTCCGCGACCTCCTGGGGGGTCATCGGGCCACCGGGGCGGTACCACGTGGACAGGTGGTGGACCGAGCCGAAGTGGTAGTCGACGACCAGATCCGCGGGCGTGGCCGTGGAGAAGACGCCCGTCTCCTGCCCCTCCTCCACGAGCGCCCGGAAGCGCTCGTGGTACCGGCGGCGCTCCGCGCGGACCTGCTTGTTCTTCTCCGGGCTCAGATGGTGCATCGACCGAAAGAAGATCATCGCGTCGTCGAGGTTGTCGATGGTGGTGACGACGACATCGGCGGCGGCCCCCCGCAGCCGCTCCTCCACCGGCGCGTCGGCGCCCGCGAACGCGTCCAGCCGCTCCTGCTGGATCCGCAGCACGCGCGCGTACACCTCGTGCAGCAGATCGTCCTTGGAGCCGAAGTAGTGGTACAGCGCGCCCTTGGTGACGCCGGCCGCCTCGACGATCTCCTGCACGGAGGTGCGGTCGTACCCGCGCTCGGCGAAGAGCCGGGTGGCGGCGGCCAGCAGCCGCTGCGGGACGGGCGTACCGTCTCCGTCCGTGGTCCTGGGCACTGCCGCCACCTGCCTTCCGAGGTTCTGTTGTCGCAACTGGTCGTCCGCCGGGGGTCCCGCCGGAGGATCATCCCACTCTCCGGCGTTCGTCCGCCGGGCAGGGCGGTCAGCCGGTCGTCTCCCACTTCTGCTGGATGTGGTTCATGTTGGTCAGCCAGCGGTCCGGGTCGGCGGCCCTGGCCTGGTAGTACCCGGCCACCTCGGGGTGCGGCAGGATCAGGAAGCGGTCCTGGTCGATGCCCTCGAAGAGCGCGTCGGCCACGGCCTCCGGCTCGATCGCGGTCGGCGCGAGCACCAGGTCGCCCGCGCTCCCGGAGGCGGTCAGCATGTCGGTGCGCACACCCTGCGGGCAGATCGCGTGCACCTTGACGCCCCGGTGCCGGTAGGTGAGGGACAGCCACTCGGCGAAGGCGTACGCCCCGTGCTTGGTGACGCTGTAGGGCGCCGCGCCGATCATCGTCAGCAGCCCCGCCGCCGAGACCGTCGACACGAAACGCCCGCTGCCGCGCTCCAGCCACCCGGGCAGCAGCTCATGCGCGGCCCGGACGTGTGCCATCACGTTGACGTCCCAGGCGAGCGCCCACACCTTCTCGTCGGCCCCCTCGGTCCCCCCGGAGGCGAGCCCGGCGTTCGCGCAGTACACGTCCACGGTGCCGCCGAGCGCGTCGCGCGCCGCCGGGACGATCGCCGAGGCGTCCCCGGGCACCGCGATCCCCCCGATCTCATCGGCCACGGCCTCGGCCCGGTCCCCGTCCAGGTCGTTCACCACGACCCGGGCCCCCTCGGCGGCGAACCGCCGCGCCAGAGCGGCCCCGATCCCGCCCCCGGCCCCCGTCACGACCACACCCGCACCCTGCACGGCTCCCACGATCGCACTCTCCTTCGACGCGACACATCAACAACGACCTACCTACGAGGGCCCAGACTAACCGGTCGGTATGTCCCCGAGAAAGGGCGCCGCCACCCCCGCCCCGACAGGGGCGCGGGGAACTGCGCGACCAGCCACACACGACCCGCAGACGACAAACCACCCGCGGAAGCGCTTAGCTTTCCCCAAGCACCGCTTCCCGCGACCGCGCCCGCGCCCCGGAGGTCACCCCATGCACCTCTCCCGCCGCACCTTCCTCGCCGCCTCCACAGCAGCCACCGCAGCAGCCACCGCAGCCACCGCCTCCACCACCGGCCTCACCACCGCACCCCCCGCCGAGGCAGCCCGCCAAGGGCCCCGCACCGGCTTCGAACGCCTCGCCCACGACGGCTACAAACTCCTCGGCGGCCAGAAGATCGGCATCGTCACCAACCCCACCGGCGTCACCCGGGACGCCCGCCACATCGTCGACGTGACGCACGCCGACGACCGCGTGGACCTGAGGGCCGTCTTCGGCCCGGAGCACGGCTTTCGCGGCACCGCCCAGGCCGGCGGCTCCGAGGGCCGGCACGACGACCCGGCGACCGGACTGCCCGTGTACGACACGTACCAGAAGAGCGGCCGGCCCCTCGCGGACATCTTCACCGCGTCCGGCGTGGACACGGTCGTCTTCGACATCCAGGACGTGGGCGCCCGCTTCTACACGTACATCTGGACGCTGTACGACTGCATGGAGGCGGCCCAGCTGGCGGGGAAGCGTTTCGTGGTGCTGGACCGGCCGAACCCGGTGACCGGGCGCGACGCCCAAGGCCCCGTCCTGCACAAGGAGTTCGCGACGTTCGTCGGGCGGCAGCCCATCGCGCAGGCGCACGGGATGACGGTGGCGGAGCTGGCGCGGCTGTTCAACGAGGAGTTCCTCACCACGCCCGTACCGCTGGAGACCGTACTGATGTCGGGGTGGAAGCGCTCGCGGTTCTACGACTCCTCCGGGCTGCCGTGGGTGCCGCCGAGCCCGAACATGCCGACGCCGGACACCGCGCTCGTGTACTCCGGGACGTGTCTCTTCGAGGGGACGAACCTGTCGGAGGGGCGGGGCACCACCCGGCCGTTCGAGCTGCTGGGCGCGGAGGGAATCGACCGGCGGTGGGCGGCCGCCGCGAACGAACTCGGGCTGCCCGGTGTGCGGTTCAGGGAGGCGTACTTCGCGCCGACGTTCTCGAAGTTCCAGGGGAAGACCATCGGCGGCGTACAGATCCATGTCCACGACCGGGCCGCGTACGACCCCGTGCGCACCGGGATCGGTCTTCTCGTGACCGCCAAGGAGGTGTGGAGCGGCTTCGCCTGGCGGCCGGACCACTGGATCGACAAGCTGACCGGTTCGGCGCGGGTGCGGACGATGATCGACGCGGGGGCCGGCACCGACGAGGTCGTGGCCGGCTGGCAGGGGGAACTGGCCGCGTTCCGCAGGGTGCGCAAGGAGTATCTGCTGTACCGGTAGCGGCACCACGAGCCCGGTCCGTACGTGACGTATGGCCATCTTTCGCCGTTGGCAGGACCATGCGCCTGAGCGCATCACCAACGGGGGCCGAAGGGGGCTCGTCATGGCGGATCCGGGAATGAGCGTGACTCCCTACTGGGAACTGACCTTCGACGCGGACGGGGACGTGGACACCGGTCAGCGGGACCGGCTGCTGGACGGGGTCGGGAAGCGCGGGGTGGTGGATCTGGTCGTGTTCGCGCACGGCTGGAACAGCGACCGGTCCGGCGCGACGGGGCTCTACAGCCGCTTCTTCGCCCCGTTCCCCGCGCTGGCGCCGCAGGCGAGGCTGGGGTACGTGGGTGTGCTGTGGCCCTCGATGCGGTTCTCGGACGAGCCGATCCCGGACTTCAAGCCGGTCCCGGCGGTGGCACCCGGCCGCCCCGCGCTGGACAAGAACAGCCGGCACGCACTGCTGGAGGTGTTCCCCGGGCGGGCCGTCCTGGTCGAGCAGCTGGCCCGGCTGCTGGAGCAACGGCCGGACGAGGGCGCCTCGTTGGAGGAGTTCGGGCGGCTCGTACGGCTGCTGGTGGAGGTGCCGCCGCAGGGGCCGCAGGGCGCGTTCACGGCGGACACCCTCACCGAAGGGGTGCCGGAGGGGACGCCCGGGATGCTGTGCGGGGACCCGGTGGCGGTGTGCGCGGACTTCGCGGCGGCGCTGGCGGAGGTGGAGACGACCGAGGTGCCGACCGGGGCCGCCGTCACCCCGCCCCAGGCCTGGGACGGCGCCCATGAACTCCTGCGGCAGGCCACGTACTTCGCGATGAAGCGGCGGGCGGGGACGGTCGGCGAGCGTGGGCTCGGGCGGCTGCTGGGGCAGCTCGCACGGAAGGCGCCGAAGGTACGGGTGCACCTCGTGGGGCACAGCTTCGGCGCGCGTCTGGTGTCGTTCGCACTGCGCGGACTGCCCGAAGGGGTGCACACCGTGAAGTCGGTGACGCTTCTTCAGGCGGCCTTCTCCCACTACGCGTTCGCGGCGCGGCTGCCGCACGACAGTCGTGCGAGCGGTGTGCTGAACGGCCAACAGAAGCGTATCGACGGCCCGTTGGTGTGCTGCCACTCCAAGCACGACTCCGCGCTCGGCACGATCTATCCGCTGGCCTCCCGGATGGCGGGCGACGCGCGCACGGTGCTGGGGCTGAGCGTGAACAGCCTGCTGGGCACGAAATGGGGCGCCCTCGGCTACGGCGGCGTCCAGGCGGTCAAGGGCACCCGGTCGTTCAAGCTGGCCGACGCCCTCAAGTCACAACTGCCGACGGCGGGTTGTGTGAACATCGACGCCTCGGCGGTGGTGCGGCGCGGCGGCGCGCCCTCCGGCGCCCACAGCGACATCTGCCACCGGGAACTGGCACGGGTGGTGCTGGCGGCGGGCCGTATCGCCTGATCCGGGCCCGCCGCCGTCACGCTGTCACGCGGTCACCGATAACCGCAGGCGCTCACCGGTGCGAGGTGAACTCCACGACCTGCTGGTAGGTCGGCCGGTTCTGCCAGCTGATCTTGTTGTGCTTGATGCCGCCCAGGGGCTGCTGGACGATCGAGTCGGCGCACCACTGGTCGCCCGCCGAGCAGTACGCGTCGCCGGGGTAGACCTGTGCGGCGGTCTTGCCGGCCGCCTCCTTGAGGGTGTTGATCAGGAGGGTGCGGCAGGCGCTGAGGCTGCCCCCGCCGCAGTACTGCTTCGCCAGCGGACCGCGCACCGTGTCGCCCAGCACCGAGCGGATGTCCTTGTCGACGTAGCTCCACCAGCCGTACTGGAAGGAGCTGCCGGCGTGGGAGCCGGTCGGTCCGTGCGCGGCGGACGGGGACTCGTCGATGGGCAGGTTGGCGGTGATGGCGGTGTACAGGTCGGTGCCGAGGCCGGGTTCGAACTCGGCCTTCACCAGCAGCGGCCACCAGGCGTCCAGGATGCGGATGGCCTCGGCGTTGGCGTAGGTCTTGGAACCGGCCGAGGTCTCGGTGCGTTTGGAGCCTGAGGTGACCCAGGTCTGGAGCTTGGTGACCGCGGCGGCGGCCGCTGTGTCCGTGACCGTGCTGCTGTTGATGACCCTGAGCAGGTCCGGGACGACGTCCTCGGCCCGGAGATCGGCGAGGCCCGCCTCGGCCATCGCCTTGGTCAGCGTGGCACGGGTGACACCGCCGACGGTGACCAGCGTCTTCACCCGGTCGTCGAGGAGGTCGCCGCGGTGGACGGAGCCGTTGCCCCAGGGGGCGGTGGTGTAGTCGGCGGCCTGTTTGTTGTTCCAGGAGATGTAGTAGTCCTGGTCGATGGAGTTCGGGTGGGCGGAGGGCGGGGTGTAGTCGGCGGTGTTGGTGGTGGGGTTCCAGTTCCGCCACTCGTAGGCCGCCTGTGCCCAGGCCGGGAACTCGGGGTCGACGGTCGCGGCGCGCACCGGGTTGTCGCCGCTGTTGTAGTACGCGGTGTGGGTGGAGTCGGCGTAGAACCAGTTGAAGGTGTAGTTGATGTTCTGGACGGCCTTCTGAAAGGTCTCGGGGCCCTTGACGTAGTCCGGGTCGTTCAGCATCTGGAAGCCGATGATCGACTCGGCCTCGTTCAGGTAGGAGGAGCGCAGGGTGGTGTAGGCGACCTTCTTGCCGCCGACCGTGGCGCGGTGGGTGACGGGGCCGTACTTGGTGCGCCAGACCTGCATCCGGTACGAGCCGGCCGGGGTGGAGTCGGCCGTGGTGGGCTTCCAGGCGTTGGTCTGTTCGATCTTCTCCATGGCCGTGCAGGTGCCGTGGTAGAGGTAGTGGACGTCGTCCTGGCACAGCTCGACCGCGTACGAGTCGATGATGTCCTGGCCGGAGGTGGTGGCGCTCCAGGCGTAGTCCTGGCCGCGGCCGAGTTCGACGTACATGCTCAGGCCCGCGAAGGAGGCGCCGCGGGCGCTGATGCCCGGGCCCTGGATCTCCTGGAGCATCAGCAGCTGTGGGGCGAAGTAGCCGGTCTGCGGGCCGAAGACGGCGACGGGACGGCCGCTCGCGGTGTGCTTGCCGCTGACCACGAGGGCGTTGGACATACCGCGCCGGGCGGAGCTGAGGGCGGTGTCGGTGGCCTCGGAGGAGACGTTCGTGGAGGCGGCCGTGGCCGCGCTGCCGGTGCGGTCGTACACGAGGGGTTCCTCGGCGACCGTGCCGTCGTCGGGGAGGGCCATGCCCTGCGGGTTCGCGGGCTTGGTGGCGTAGGGGAAGCTGCCGTCGTGGACGGTGAGCGCGGCCTCGGGGTCGTTGCGCTCGCGGAAGGACTCCCAGACCGCGGTGCCCTCGGTGACGCCGTACTTCTCCTGGGCGGCCAGCAGGGACAGGGCGTTATTGACCTCGCCGCCGCCGCCCGAGCCGAAGAGGGCGCCGATGACCGAGGCCAGGGCGACCAGGTCGGTGGGCTTGAACTTCTCGATGGTGCCGGCGTTGGTGACGGAGTCCTTGTGGCCGGTCAGGACGTACTCGCCGGGGAAGTAGCGGCCGCTGTCGGAGGCGTCGATGTAGGCGTTGATGCCGGCGACGTACGCGTTGACGTCGGCGAGGGCCAGTTGGCCGCGCTCGCCGTTGGAGGCGACCGCCTTGTCGATCTGGGCCTGGAGGTCGGCCTCGGTGTAGGGGGCGTGGCGCCAGAACTCCTGTTCAAGGCCCTGGTTGGAGGCGGCGCCGCCCGCGAACGGGGTCAGCTTGCCCCGGCCGACGTGCCGGAAGACGTCCATCAGCCACAGCCGGTCCTGGGCGGCGGCGTAGCCCGCGCCGAACTCGGTGCCGTAGCGGGTGGTGCCCGTGATGTGCGGCACACCGGTCTTCTTGTCGCGGACGATCGTGACGTCGGTGCGGCCGGCCGGGTTCAGGGTGGAGGCGACCTGGTCGGCGGCGACACCGAAGGAGGCGTCGTTGAAGAAGGTGTTGAGGGTGGAGTTGGTGAGGCCCGGGTAGCCGGTGGCCAGGTTGTTGTAGGGGCCGAGCTGGTTGCTCGCGTTCTCCGGCATAGAGCCGAACGCCTGGTTGAGGAGGATCTGGGCGAGGGTGGCGTTGCCGTTCTGGCCGGGCGGCAGGATGTCGGAGCACTGTCCGCCGCAGTGGTCGGTCACCGCCGCGGCCTGCACGGCCTCCGTGTCGGCTGCCGTGGTGTCGGCGGCCACGGCGGCGGAAGTCGGGGAAAGAGGCGACAAAAGACCGGCAACGAGTGCGCATATCGAAGCGGCCTTGAGGAACTCCGGGAATCTATGAGGAGTTCTCAGTCTGTCCGGTGCGGTGCGTGAGGTGCGTGGGGTACGCCAGGGCATGGCAGCTCCTCCCGGAGGGGGTGGGCCGGATGTTACCGCCGGTATCCCCGGCTTTGAAGATGAACATGCGTCACGTTTTTGGGATCACTGTCGACGGACAGGTGACTGACAGCGTGAACAGGTACTCAGAAGTAGTCGTAAGCCCAAGAGAAGCATCACGAAGAAGTCAGAAGCAGTCAGGCGTAGGCAGGAACGGTCCGTGAACGGCTCAGCAGACGACTTATGGAGGTCATCGGAAATCGGATGGAGCCGAATCGCGTGTCGATACGTCTATTCGGCGACGTCCCGACGACGACGCCGAAGTGACCGAAGTACAGGTGCAGGTGTGACGGAGGTGCAGGGCGATGGCCGGTTTCCGGAGTCTGGCAAGACAGGTGCGAGATCCCAGGTGCGACCTGGCACTGCGGCGTTATTCGCTGCGCAAGTGCCTTGAGAGGTTCGCCCCCTACGGGCATCGGGCGACGTGGGACCACTTGTGCTCGCGGGCCGGCTTCGGCCCCGAGGACCGCAACCCCGACCCGGCGCGGCTCGTGGCCGCACTGGAGGAGTTGGAAGAGGCCCGGTCCGTCTGGCTCGACTACGAAGTGCAGTTCGCGCAGCGCCGCAAGAAGGAGAAGCACGACGGGCTGCGCAGGCCGGGCAGTGTCGACGACTGGCACCGGCTGACCTGGGGCGGGTTCGGGGTCGCCTGGTGCGACGACCCGAAGGTCCATCCCCGGGAACCGATGGCGGAGGTGCTGCGCCGGCTCATCGCCGCGCTGGAGCGCGAACCGGGCTCGTCCTGCCCGGTGTGCGAGGGCGAGCGCCTCGTCTACATGTACGACCTGGCCCATGAACCGTCCTCGGGCCCGGTCTGCACGGAGTGCGGAATCGTGGTGCCACGACCGGTGCTCACACCCGAGGCCCTGGCGGAGTCCAGGCGCGGACGGCTGCTGATCTCGGCGTAGCCCGGCGGGGGTGCGCCGGGGATGCCGCACCCCCGTGTATGAGCAGGAACGGCGCGACGGCTACGGCTTCTTGACGTCCGTGTGGATGGCCAGCTTGAACTCGGCGAGGGTGAGCCTCGTGGCCCGCCTGGTGTCCCCCGACCCGCGCGCCGATATCTTCAGGCCGAGCGGCACGCCCTGGTGCACGAACATCTGCCACATGAAGGTGCGGTACTGACCGCCCCGGGTCAGGGCGCTGTCCGTGGTGGCGGTCGAGTCGTACTTCTTCTTCGTCAGGCTCAGCGGGTCCCGTACGAAGCGGGCGCGGTACTCCAGCGTCTTCGGGTCCGCCTCCCAGAACACCATCGCCGAGAGCACGCCCCAGCCGTCGTGGCTGGGCCAGATCAGTCCGGAGCGCGCGTCCGGGAACGCCGAGGCGGTGTCGCCGCCGTTGGCCGGGTCGTGCATCTTCCAGGGGTCGTACGACTCCTCGGTCTTCTCGTACGGGAAGCGGACCAGGTGGTAGCCGTCCGAGTCGTAGGTGAGCCGCTGTGTCCCGGAGTGCGCCTTCTCCCACTTCAACGAACAGATGACGACGCTCATCGGCGCACCTTCCCTAGCGGGGCGCGCGGTGCCGGGCCCCTCCGTGTTCATGACACATTGTCGACGGGGGTGGTGGTTGCCTCGCGGGTGGGGGTGGGGGAGCGGTGCGTGGGCGGGTGCGGGTGCGTGGGGCTTCTCGCGCAGTTCCCCGCGCCCCTGGAAAGCGGGGGCTGCGCCCCCTGCTTTCAGCCTGCCGCCGTCGGGCGGAGTCCGGGACCTTAGCAGGGGTGAATTCGGTCGCTCCACCCCTTTCCCGTATGGACAGTTGGGGGCGATGAAACAGCCCTGAGCCTGACCGGAACCGAGGAGTGCCCGATGTCGACGCTGCGCGTCACCGCCGAGACGCTGACGATCCACGACCACCCGAACGCCGACGCGCTCGAACTGGCCCAGGTGGGCCTGTACCGAGCCGTGGTGGCGAAGGGGGCGTACCGCACCGGTGACACCGCTGTCTACATCCCGGAGCAGTCCGTGCTCCCGGCCGCGCTGATCGAGGAGCTGGGGCTGACCGGACGGCTCGCGGGCGGCAAGGCGGACCGGGTGAAGGCCGTACGGCTGCGGGGCGAACTGTCGCAGGGCATCGTCTGCCGGCCCCGGGCCCTCGCGGACGTGGACCTGACGGCCGCCGTCGCCGACGGCACGGACTTCGCGGAGCGGCTCGGCATCGTCAAGTGGGTGCCGCCGATCCCGCCCACCATGAGCGGCGAGGTCGAGTCGGCGCCGGATCTGCTGCCCTGGGTCGACATCGAGAACATCCAGCGCTACCCCGACATCTTCACGCCCGGTGAGCGGGTCGTCCTCACGGAGAAGCTGCACGGCACGGCCTGCCTGGTGACGTACTTCGCCGAGGACGGCCGCGTCCAGGTCTCCTCGAAGGGCTTCGGCTCGAAGTCCCTCGCCCTGAAGGAGGATCCGCGCAACCTGTACTGGCGGGCCGTCCACGGCCACAAGGTCGCCGAGGCCGCGTCCCGGCTCGCCGAGCGGCTCGGCGCCCGCCGGGTCGGGATCTTCGGCGAGGTGTACGGCGCCGGGGTGCAGGACCTGTCGTACGGCGCCGACGGCCGGCGCGAGACGCTCGGGTACGCCGTGTTCGACGCCTCCGCCGAGATCGACGGCCGGGTGCGCTGGCTCGACCAGGCCGAGCTGTCCGAGCTGCTCGACGGCGAACTCCCGCTGGTGCCACGGCTGTACGAGGGCCCGTACGCCATCGACCGGGTGCTGGAGGTGGCCACCGGCCGGGAGACGGTCTCCGGGCGCGAGCTGCATCTGCGCGAGGGCGTCGTGATCCGGCCGGCCACCGAGCGGTACAGCCCGGTCACCGGCGGACGGGCCGTCGCCAAGGCGGTCAGCCCGGCGTATCTGACCCGCAAGGGCGGCACCGAGTACGAGTGAGGGCTAGGGCCTGTCTGACAATTCCCGTCGTCGCCCGGAGGGCGGCCCCGCGGTGTCGTGGGGGTACCTCCCGGTCGAGCGAAGCCGAGACTGGGGGAGCGTGCTCTCGGCGTGCCGGGCGTAGAGCCTTGTACTGGATGTACTTGGCTCTGCGCCCGGTGCGGCGAGAGTACGTGCATGGCGTCGCGGGGCAGACGGGAATTGTCAGACAGGCCCTAGGGGCCCGGGAGCCCGGGAGTTGCTCAGCGGCAGCTGCCGGGCTCCTTCTCGGGCTGCTTCCCGTTCTCCTGTTCGACCGTCCTCCGGTGCTCGACCAGCAGGCGGGAGCCGCTCTGCCGTTCGCCGAAGGCGTCGTCGGGGTTGGAGAGCACGCAGGTGGCGAGGGAGAGGCAGCCGCAGCCGATGCAGTCGGTGAGGTGGTCGCGCAGCCGGTTGAGCTGCTTGATCCGCTCGTCCAGCTCGGAGCGCCAGACCTCGGAGAGATGGGCCCAGTCCTCGCGGGTCGGCGTCCGCTCCTCGGGCAGCTCGGCGAGCGCCTCGCGGATCGTGGCGAGCGGGATGCCGACGCGCTGCGCGGCCCGGACGAACGCGACGCGGCGCAGGGTGTCCCGGCTGTAGCGGCGTTGGTTGCCCGTGGTGCGGCGGCTGCTGATCAGCCCCTTGGACTCGTAGAAGTGCAGCGCGGAGACGGCGGCACCGCTACGGGCCGACAGCTGGCCGACGGTCAACTCGTGGATCTTCTCAGGGATCTGGGGCACCCCTCCGAGACTACCCACACCCGATGGGGGCACGGTCCGTTGACAGGGGCTCCGCAGCCGACCATGCTAAGCAGTTGCTTAGACATATAGGTCGGATACATGGGTCGGATACATGGGTCGGACCTATGGGTTCATCAGGGAGGCCGGGACAATGGCAGAGCCGAGGATCTTCACGTCCGCCGAGGAGCTGAAGGCGGCGGTGGGCGAGCAGCTGGGGTACAGCGACTGGCTGGAGGTCGATCAGAAGCGGATCGATCTCTTCGCCGAGGCCACCGGTGACCACCAGTGGATCCATGTGGACCCGGAGAAGGCGGCGGCCGGGCCCTTCGGGACGACCATCGCCCACGGCTATCTCACCCTGTCCCTGCTCCCGCTGTTCGTTCCGCAGGTGCTCAAGGTCGACAACGTGAAGATGGGCGTCAACTACGGCACCAACAAGGTCCGTTTCCCGGCGCCGGTACCGGTCGGTTCCCGGCTGCGCGCCTCGGCGACCCTCCAGGAGGTCACCGAGGTCGGGGGCGGCGTCCAGGTCACGGCGGCGGTCGTCGTGGAGCGCGAGGGCGGCGACAAGCCGGTGTGCGTGGCGGAGTCGGTGTCCCGGTACTACTTCTGAGCACCGGACGACCTGTGGTGGGGTGGGGGGGGCCCCCGCACCCCAAGGGAGGGCCCCACCAGGTGGTGCCACGCTGCCTGTTTTTGGCGAGATCCCGCCGGTGCCCAAGCCCCTACCAGGCCATCCCCCGGCGAC
>NZ_JBVKAY010000021.1:11857-145551 GCF_055657445.1 Streptomyces sp. NPDC107538
AGAGGGTGAAGAAAGGCAGGTGTGTGGGGGGGGGTCGGTATCCAGGCACCATTTCTAACCACCGGACGCCCTGTGGTGCGGTGGCCCCCCCCACCCCACCACAGGTGAGGCCCTAACCGGGTGCGACCGCGCGTCCGGTCTGCGGCGAGATCATGCCGGCGCACAGGCCGCGACCGGCCAGTCCCTGGGCGATGCGCGGGATCGCCGCGAGGGTGTTCGCGGACCAGTCGTGCATGAGGATGACCTGGCCGTTGGTGAGCCGGGCGGCGGCCTGCACGATCGCGTCCGTACTAGCCCCGTTCCAGTCCTGCGAGTCGACCTGCCAGAGGATCTCGGTCAGGCCGTACCGGGCGGCGACGGACTTCACCGTCGCGTTGGTCTCGCCGTACGGCGGCCGGAACAGCTTCGGGGTGCCGCCGCCCGCCCCCGCGACGGCCTGCTGGGTGCGGGAGATCTCCGAGTCGATCTGCGCCTGGCTCAGCCGGGTCAGATGCGGGTGGGTGTAGCTGTGGTTGGCCACCCACATCCCGGCGGTGACCTGGGCCCGCACCTGGGCGGGGTTGGCGGCGGCGTACTGACCCTGGTTGAACATGGTGGCCCGCAGCCCGTTGTTCCGGAGTGCGTTGAGCAGGGCCGGGGTGTTGCCGGACGGGCCGTCGTCGAACGTGAGCCCGACATAGCCGGTGCAGGCCGCGGCCCGCGCCGGGGCCGCCTCGGCGGATGTGAGCGCGAGCGGGGCGATGCTCGCCAGGACCGCGGCGACGACGGCCGCCCGTCCGCCCGGGAGACGGGACGGGCGGCGCGCCGCGGTGCTCACGCGGCCACCGTGATGCTGGAGTTGCCGCTGCTCCGGTAGCCCTCGGTGGCCATGATCATGTAGTAGCGGAAGCTGCCGAGGGGCATTCCGGCGCGGGCCCAGGCGTCGAAGTGGGTGCCGGTGGTGATGCTGCCGCCCGTCCGCTTCGACTGACGGACGCTCCAGTACTGGTCGAAGGTGCGGGTGCCCTCGACGGACGGGGCGTTGTACCGCGTGGTCTTGTAGATGTCGTAGGTGCCGCCGTCGCTGGTGACCGTGCCCTTGTACGTGCCGGTGGGCCGGTAGGTGCCCCAGTTGTCGACGATGTAGTACTCGATGAGCGGACTGGCCGTCCAGCCGTAGAGCGTCAGATAGGCGTTGCCGGACGGGTTGAAGCTGCCCGAGTAGCGCACGGTCCGGCGGGAGCCGTTGCTCCAGCCCTTGCCGGCGACGAAGTTCCCGGTGTTGCTCCAGGAGGTCCGGTAACTGCCGCCGGCGGACAGGGTCATGGAGACCGTGCCCGGGGCGTCGGTCCAGAAGGAGTAGTAGAAGCCGTTGTCGGTGCCGGTCCGGTTGCTGGTGACGACCGTGTCCGCCCGGGCGGTGCCGGGCAGGGCCACCGTGGTCGCGGCGGCCAGCGCGGTCGCGCCGAGGCCGCCCAGGAAGAGCCTGCGGCTCGGCGGCTGGCTGGGAGTGGCTGCGGGTGCGGGTGCGTCGTTCATACGCGCGCGTCCTCCTCGGGGCTCGTGGGGGTTCGCCCTGTCACCCGGGGAGTGTTGGCCTGCCCCTGCCAACTGTCAATGCTTTCGGCACTGATCCCGAAACATTCGCGAGCCGCACCAGCGAAGACGCGCCAAGACCGTCGAAAGGGGGATCGGACGCCCGCCCCTACTCTTCGAATGTTTCGAAGAGGCGGCCGATCGCCCGTGTCACTTGCTCGCGCCCACCATGCGCAGCACGAGGTCGGCGTACAGGGTGCCCACCTCGTCCGGGGTGCGGGGGCCGTTGACGTTGAACCAGCGGGCCACGTCGATGCAGAGGGAGAGGACGGCGACGGTGGTGCCGCGGACGTCGGGGACGTCGAAGTCACCGGAGGCGACACCGTCCTCGATGATGCCGCGCACGGCCGCGTCGTTCTCCCGGCGGAGGGTGACGATCTCGGCGCGGGCGTCGGGGCCGAGGGCGTCCAGCTCGTACTGGACGACACGGGCGACGGTGTGCTGACCTGCGTGCCAGCGGACGAAGGAGCGTACGGCCTCGGCGAGGCGGTCGGCCGGACTGCCCTCGCCCCGGGCCGCGGTGCGCAGCACGTCGAGGGCCTTCTCGTGGCCGATGCGGCTGATCCGGTGGAGCAGCTCTTCCTTCGTCTTGTAGTGGATGTACAGCGCGGCGGGGCTCATCCCCGCGCGGCCCGCGATGTCACGGGTCGTCGTCGCGTGGTAGCCCCGTTCGGCGAAGGCCTCCACGGCGGCCACCAGCAGCCGCCGGGCCGCGTCCGGGTTGACCTCGCCCCACGGCTGCGGTTCGTCGCCCGCCGGGTCCTGCGCCGTACTCATCGCTCGTTCGCCCCTTCCGATGGCTGGGCACCACCATACCGCCGAGGGTGAGCGAGCGCTTAGAAGGCCCGTTCAGGGCGGTCGGTGCCGGGCTCAGAGCTTCTCGAAGGGGTCGTGTTCGGCGAGGAGCTTCTCCAGTCTGGCCTGGTCGACCCGGCTGACGATCCGCCCGGCCTCCTGGCGGTCGCGGATCACCTTGGCCAGGGTGAAGGACGAGGTCACGAGGTAGAGGACCGCGATGGCCAGGAAGGCGCGGACCCAGGTGTCGGCGTCGAGGTGGTAGATGCCGACGGTGGTGGCCGCCATGGCGGCGGCGAAGGAGGCGACGGCCTGGCCGTAGAAGGCCGCCGTGTTCTGCTGCTTGACCGGTGTCTCACTCATGGGGACATGGTTCGGCAGGTGTGGTGCGGCCCACATCCGTGCGGGTACTCAGATCGGCGCACGGTGCGGGCCCGCGTACTCAGGATGGCGCGGAACCGCTGACGGCCTCGGCTCAGAATGCCGAAACCCCGGTCAGCGCACGTCCGATGAGCAGTTTCTGTATCTGGCTGGTGCCCTCGTAGAGGGTCATCACGCGGGCGTCGCGCAGGAGTTTCCCGGCGGGATACTCGTCGATGTAGCCGTAGCCGCCGAAGACCTGGAGGGCGTTGTTCGCGGCGCGGACGGCGGCCTCGGAGGCAAAGAGCTTGGCCTTGCTCGCCTCGGTGGCGAAGGGCTGCCCCCGGTCGACGAGGTCGGCGACGCGCCAGGTCAGCAGGCGGGCCGCGTCGACGTCCACCGCGATGTCGCTGAGCAGTTCCTGGACGAGCTGGTGATGGGCGATGGACCTGCCGAACTGCTCGCGCTCGCCCGCGTACCGCACCGCCACGTCCAGCGCGGCCTGGGCGATGCCGACGCAGCCGGCGGCGACCGACATCCGGCCCTTGGCGAGCGCGGACATGGCGACGGTGAAGCCCTTGCCCTCCGGGCCGAGCAGGGCGGCGGCGGGGACCCGGACGTCCTCCAGGACCAGTTCGGCGGTGGCCTGGCCGCGCAGGCCGAGCTTGCCGTGCAGGGCGCGGCGGGTCAGGCCGGGGGTGTCGGTGGGGACGAGGAAGGCGGAGACGCCCTTGTGGCCGGGGGCGTCGGTGGAGCGGGCGAAGAGGAGGACGACGTCCGCCCAGGTGCCGTTGGTGATGAACATCTTGGTGCCGCTGATGACGAAGTCGTCGCCGTCGCGGACGGCCCGGGTGGCGAGGTTGCCCGCGTCGGAGCCGGTGCCCGGTTCGGTGAGGCCGAAGCAGCCGAGGTACTCCCCCGCCGTGAGCCCCGGCAGCCAACGGCGCTTCTGCTCCTCGTCGCCCCAGGCCGCGATCGTCTTCGCGACCAGGCCCAGGGAGACGGAGACGATGCCGCGCACGGAGGAGTCACCGCGGCCGAGCTCCTCGGTGACCAGGCAGTACGCGAGATGGTCGCCGCCGGAGCCGCCGTACTCCTCGTCGACGGTGAGCCCGAGGAAGCCGACCTCGCCGAGCTTCTTCACGATGCCCCGGTCGACGTTCTCGGCACGGTCCCAGGCGATGACGTGCGGGGCGATCTCGCGCTCCACGAAGTCTCGCGCGAGTCGGCGTACGGCGGTCTGCTCCTCGCTGAGCTCCAGGTTCACACGGCCCGCCTCTCATCCGTTCCCGCTTAAATTACCACTGCTAGTTTTACTGTGCAGCCCTACTATGTGCGCCATGGCCCGACCGCGCAAGCCCCTGCTGAGCACCGACCGCATCGTGGAGACGGCGCGGGCGCTGGTCGACGCGGAGGGGCTGGCGGCGGTCTCCACGCGCCGGCTCGCCGCCGAGCTGGGGGTGAGCGGGCCCTCCCTCTACAACCACTTCCGCACCATGGACCAGATCCTGGAGGCGGTCGCCGACTCGGTGAGCGCGCAGGTCGATCTGTCGATGTTCGAGGACGGGCGGGACTGGCGGACCGCGCTGCACGACTGGGCGGTCTCCTACCGGGCCGCCCTGCGCGACCATCCGAACATCGTGCCCGTCCTCGCCCGGGGGCCCGGACGGCGGCCCGCCGGTCTGAAGGTCGCCGACGTCGTGTTCGGGGCGATGGTCGCGGCGGGGTGGCCTGCCGCGCACGCCACCTCCATCGGGGCGTTGCTGCGGTACTTCATCATGGGCTCCGCGGTCGGGTCGTTCGCCGGGGGCTTCGTGGACGACCGGAGCGCGTACGACCCGGCCGACTATCCCCATCTCGGGCAGGCCCATCTGCTGGCCGAGCAGCAGGAGAAGGTGGACGAGCGGGCGTTCGAGGTGGGGTTGCGGGCGCTGCTGGACGGGCTGGAGCGGCAGTACGAGGAGGTCGCGCGGCCGTCCGGTTCCTAGGCGTCCGGTGCTGCTGTCGAGCGGCCGGGGTCGCGGTGGAAGCCATCGGCACGTGGGCGTCCGAAAACCGCGAGCCTCCGGCGCACTCCCCCGCCTAGCCTCGACCCCATGACTGACGACTCCCGGGCCACGCCCACCCGCAGGACCGAGCTGCTCGCGGCGGGGGCGGCCGCCGTCACCGTGGTGCTGTGGGCGTCGGCGTTCGTGTCGATCCGGAGCGCCGGGGAGGCGTACTCGCCGGGCGCGCTGGCGCTCGGGCGGTTGCTGGCCGGGGCGGTGGCCCTGGGGGCGATCTGGGCGTGGCGCCGGGAGGGGCCCCCGCCGAGGGCCGCGTGGCGGGGCATCGCGGTGTCCGGGGTGCTGTGGTTCGGCTTCTACATGGTCGCCCTGAACTGGGGCGAGCAGCAGGTCGACGCGGGCACGGCGGCGCTGGTGGTGAACATCGGGCCGATCCTCATCGCGCTGCTCGGCGCCCGGCTGCTGGGCGACGCGATGCCGCCCCGGCTGCTGGCCGGTATGGCGGTGTCGTTCGCGGGCGCGGTCGCCGTGGGGCTGTCGATGTCCGGCGAGGGCGGCGCCTCGGTGCTGGGCGTCGTCCTCTGTGTCCTCGCGGCCGTCGGGTACGCGGGCGGGGTCGTCGCACAGAAGCCCGCGCTGGGTTCGGCGAGCCCGCTCCAGGTGACCACCTTCGGCTGCCTCGCCGGGGCGGTGGTGTGTCTGCCGTTCGCCGGGCAGCTGTGGCAGGAGGCGGCGGACGCGCCGGTCTCGGCGACCCTCAACATGGTCTACCTGGGCGTCTTCCCGACCGCCCTCGCCTTCACCACCTGGGCGTACGCCCTGGCCCGGACGACCGCGAGCCGCATGGGCGCGACCACGTACGCCGTGCCCGCCCTGGTCGTCCTGATGTCCTGGCTGGCACTGGGCGAGGTACCGGGACCGCTCACCCTGGCCGGGGGCGCGCTCTGCCTGGCGGGGGTGGCGGTCTCCCGGTCCCGGGCACGCACCCGGGAGGTGCTCCCCGGCGCGGGGGCCGCGGCCCCGGACGCCGTTCCGGAACCGCGACCCGGGCCGCGTTCGCGAGGCTAGGGCCCCGCCGGGGCTAGCCGTCCGCTCGTGTACTCGCCCTCCCCGCGAGGATCTTGATCGAGATCAGGGCGATCACCGAGAGGCCGATGATGTACGCCGACACGGACAGGGACGTGTCGGTGGTCTCCAGGAGGATGACCATCAGGAACGGGGCGAGGCCGCCGCCGAGGACCGCCGCGATCTGGTAGCCGAGGGAGGCGCCGGTGTAGCGCATCTCCGGGGTGAACAGTTCGGCGAACAGGGCGGCCTGGGGCCCGTACATGATGCTGAGGAAGCAGCCCGCGACGAAGGTGCTCACGGCGAGCCACACCAGGGAGCCGGTGTCGATGAGCAGGAACATCGGGACGGCCCACACGGCGATGCCGGCCGCGCCGAAGGCGTAGATCCGGATCCGGCCGAGGCGGTCGGAGAGGGCAGCGGCGGCGGGGATCAGCACCAGCTGGGTGAGGCTGACGCAGAGGGAGACGGCGAGGACCGCGCTGCGCTCCATGCCGAGTTCGCGGGTGGTGTAGTCGAGGACGCCGGTGATGAGGATGTAGAAGGTCGCGGTGTTCACGGCGAAGGAGCCGCCCGCCAGGAAGACCGTGCCGAGATGGCCCCGGAGGATCGTCCTGAGCGGGGAACTCTTCTCCCCGCTCTCCTTCTCCGCCAACTCCCGCTCCGCCGCGCGGAATTCGGGGGTCTCCTCGACATGGCGGTGGATGTACCAGGCGAGGCCGAGGACGAACAGGCCGACCAGGAAGGGCACCCGCCAGCCCCAGGCGGAGAACGCCGTGTCGCTGGTGGCGGCGCCCACGACGAGGAACATCGTGTTGGCGCTCACCACACCGATGGGGACGCCGAGCTGGACGAAGCTGCCGTACACCCCGCGCTTGCCCTCGGGGGCGTACTCGGTGGCCAGCAGCATCGCGCCGCCCCACTGGGCGCCGACGGCGATGCCCTGGGCGACGCGGAGCAGGACCAGCAGGATCGGAGCGGCGATCCCGATGGTCTCGTACGTGGGGAGGAGGCCGATGCCGGTGGTGGCGAGGCCCATCAGGGTGAGGGCCATGACCAGCATCGGCTTGCGGCCCCGCTTGTCGCCGAGGTGACCGGCGACGATGCCGCCGAGGGGTCGGGCGAGGAAGCCGACGGCGAAGGTGGCGAACGCGGCGAGGACTCCCGCGGAGGAGCTGCCGGCCGGGAAGTAGAGGTCGCCCAGGACGAGGGCGGCGGCTATGCCGAAGACGAAGTAGTCGTACCACTCGACCGCCGAGGCGAGGGCCGCGGCGGTGGCCACCTTGCGGTGGCTCTGGGGGCGGGGAGTGGTGACGGGGGAGGAAACGGGAGCGGTGTCCATGCGAGCACACTCCGATGGGTGCGGGGACGTTCCGGGGAACGTACTGACCGGACGGTATGTAGGTCAACGGTCGTGCGCGGATGGATTTACCGGGGCGGGGGTGGTTTGTTCGGGCGCGGGTGGGCGGGGGTTGCTCGCGCAGTTCCCCGCGCCCCTAAAAGACTCCGGGCGCGACCCGTGCTTTTTAGGGGCGCGGGGAACTGCGCGACCAGCCCCCACCCACCCGCAGCCGCATCAGAACGTCACCAAGGCCCGGCCGCCCTTGCCCGCTCGCATGTTGTCGAAGGCCACCGGGATGTCGTCCAGGGAGATGCGGTCGGTCACCAGGGTGGACAGGTCGAGGCGGCCGGCGTTGATGTGGTCGGCGAGGACGGGGAGGTCCCGGGCCGGGTCGGAGTTGCCGTAGACGCAGCCGGAGAGGGTGCGGCCCCAGTGGAAGAGTTCCAGCGCGTTGAAGGTGACCTGCTGGTCCTTGCCGCCGATGCCGACGACGGTGGTGCGGCCACCGCGCCGGGTCGACTCCCAGGCCGTACGGATGGTGACCGCGCGGCCCACGCACTCCACGGCGACGTCCACGCCCTGCTTGCCGGTGAGCGCGCGGATCTCCCGGGCGGTCTCCTCGGAGGCGACGACGTACTCCGTGGCTCCCGCCGCCCGCGCCAACTCCTCCTTCGCCGGGGAGACGTCCACGGCGACGATCCGGGACGCGCCCGCGATCCGCGCCGCCTGCAGCGCGGCCAGCCCGACGCCGCCCACCCCGAACACGGCGACGGTCTCGCCCTGACGGACCCGCGCCGAGTGGTGGACCGCGCCGTAGCCCGTGAGGACGGCGCAGCCGAGCAGCGCCGCGTCGGTGAGCGGAACACCGGCCGGGGCGGGCAGCACGCACCCGGCGGCCACGACGGTCTCCTCCGCGAAGGCGGCCACGTTGAGGCCGGGGTGGAGGTCGGCGCCGTCGGAGGCGCGGCGGGCGTACACGTTCCCGGCGCCGACCAGCGCGTTCGCGCACAGCCACACCTCGCCGAGCGAGCAGGCGTGACAACTCCCACAGGACGGGGCCCAGTTGAGGACCACACCGTCGCCGGGGGCGACATGACCGACCCCGTCGCCGACCGCGAGGACCGTGCCCGCGCCCTCGTGGCCGAGGACCGCGGGCACCGGCACGCGCATGGTCCCGTCGGACAGCGACAGATCGGAGTGGCAGACCCCGGCCGCGGCGAGCCGCACCCGGACCTGGCCGGGCCCGGGGTCCGGCAGCTCGATCCCGGTGATCTCCAGCGTGGCCCCGACGGCGAGCAGGACGGCGGCGCGAACGGCCATGGTGCGACTCTCCTCGGATGCGCTCGGACCGGTCAGAACTGGAGGGACTTGGTCTGCAGGTACTCCGTCAGGCCGTGCGCGCCCAGTTCGCGCCCCACCCCGGACTGCTTGTAACCGCCGAACGGGGCCAGCGGGTTGAAGCGCCCGCCGTTGATGTCGACCTGACCGGTGTCCATGCGGCGGGCGAAGGCCACGGCCTCGCTCTCGTCACCGGCCCAGACCGCGCCGGCCAGCCCGTACACCGTGCCGTTGGCGATGCGCAGGGCGTCGTCCTCGTCCTCGTAGCGCAGGATCGACAGGACCGGGCCGAAGATCTCCTCCTGGGCGATCGTCATCTCCGGGGTCACGTCGGCGAAGACGGTGGGGCTGACGAAGTAGCCCTGCTCGCGCGGGGGTTCGGCGCCGCCCGCGACCAGGCGGGCGCCCTCGGCGACACCCTTGTCGATGTAACCCCGCACCCGCTCCTGCTGCTTGGCGTTGACCAGCGGGCCGATCCGGTCGCCGTACTTCGCGGCGGCCTGCGCGGCCAGCTCCACGGCTTCGTCGTACCGGGAGGTGTGGACGAGCATCCGGGTCCAGGCGCTGCATGTCTGGCCGGAGTTGGACATGACGTTGGCGACGCCGACGCTCACCGCCTTGGCGAGGTCGGCGCTCGGGAGGATGACGTTGGCGGACTTGCCGCCGAGTTCCAGGGCCACCTTCTTGATCGCGGCCCCGGCGGTCGCGGCGATGCGCCGGCCCACCGCCGTGGAGCCGGTGAAGGAGACCAGGTCGACGCCCACGTGCTCGGCGAGCGCCTGTCCGGCGACCGGTCCGAGCCCGGTGACCAGGTTGAACACCCCGGCGGGCAGGCCCGCCTCATGGACGGCCTCGGCGAAGAGCTGTGCGACGAGCGGGGTGTCCTCGGCGGGCTTCAGGACGACCGTGCAGCCGGCGGCGAGGGCCGGGGCGACCTTGGCGACGATCTGGTGCAGCGGGTAGTTCCAGGGGGTGATCGCGCCGACGACGCCGATGGGCTCATGGTGGACGGTCGAGTTGCCGACCCGCTCCTCGAAGGCGTGCTTCGCGGCCAGGTCGGCGTACGAGCCGGCGACGGCGACCGGAAGGTCCGCGTGCACCTTCTGGGAGAACGGCAGCGGCGAGCCCAGTTCGGCCGTCACCGTCTCCGCGATCTCCTCGCGGCGCCCGGCGAGCGCGTCGCGCAGGGCGCCGATCAGCGCACCCCGTTCGGCGGGCGGGGTCGCGGCCCAGCCGGGCAGGGCGGCGCGGGCCGCGCGTACGGCGTCGTCGACGTCCTCGGCGGTGCCCGCCGGGACCCGGGCGATGACCTGCTCGTCGGCCGGGTTCACGACCTCGATCGTGTCGGTCCCGGCGGCGGGCCGCCAGCTGCCGCCGATGTACATGCCGTCGTGTGCCTTCATCCTGCTGCCTCCCGGGCGGGCGTGGTCGTCCGCCCCAAAAACTAGCCCTGATAGTTTTCCGGCACCAGAGCATCGGGGAGTGAGGCAGGACTCGTCCGAGGCACCGGGGGCGAAGGGAGGCGGGTGGCCGCCTCGCCTCAGAAGTCGACCCGCTTCCTGTCGTCGACCCGCGCCACCGCCTCCTGCGCGAACTCCTTCAGATAGTCGCCCCGGATCTCCTCGATCTTCCGGTCGTTCACGGCGGCGGCCGACACCGGATACAGCAGGACCAGCTCGTACGACCGCTCCTTCTCGATCGTCCCGCTCGCGTCCCGCCACTGCCCGCGCCCTTCCCGGACGGTCAGGCCGTCCGGAAACCCGGGGGTGACCTCCCGGTCGACGAAGGCCATGAACTGCTCGTCGGTGACGGCCGGACCACCGTCGGGCCGCTCGGTGCCGAAGAGAAGCCGCGTCTCGACGTACGGCGTCCCGCGCGCCGGGGCGACCACGGAACCGGTGGGGGCGTCCTCGGCGAGGGTCGCGTACGCGGACGGGGCGGCGACGGTCAGCAGACAGACGGTGGCCGCGAGGGCGACCCGGGCGCGGGTGAGGCGGCGGGGACGAGGACCGGGAGAGGTGGGGTGCGTATGCATGGGTCCACCTCTAGCGGGACCACCGGTTCCGGTTCCGTCGGCCGCGCCGGGGCCGGGCCGTGGGTGATCCCGTACGCCCCCGGGGGCTCGCCGCACCGCGTGTCGCGCGCCCCGCGCGCCCGTTCACGGCTTGCGCGCTGGCTCCCGGGTCGCGGTGAGGTGGGCGAAGACGACGACGTTGCTCCCGTACCCCTTCCGCCGGTCGTACGTGCCGCCGCAGGTGATCAGCCGCAGCTCGGGACGGCCGCGGTGGCCGTACACCTGCTTGCTGGGGAAGCGGTCCTTCTCGTACGACTTCACGGCGTCCACGGTGTAGACGGCGGTGCGGCCGTCGGCTCGCAGGACCTCCACGACACGGCCGGGCTTGATCACGTCCAGGGCGGCGAAGACGGCGGGGCCGGTCCGGGTGTCCCGGTGCCCGACGACGACCGCCGTGCCGGGCCCGCCGGGCGCGGGCCCCTCCTCGTACCAGCCGACCAGCTTGGGCCTGTCGTCCGGCGGCGCGGGGAGCCGCCGTCGCGCGTCCAGGCGCAGCCCGATCACCGGGGCCTCGATACCGAGGTACGGGATGGTGACGGTCTTCGCCGGGGAGGCGGGCAGCGTACGGGGCCGGGCGGGTCGCTTCGGCCCGGCCGCCTTGGAGGGTGCCGCGGGCGCCGGCGCGGCGGGGGTGACGGGTGCCGGTGCGGTGGGGGTGGCCGGCACCGGCCTCGCGGGGTCGGCGGACGCCGGTCCGGTCGGCGTGGCGGGGGTGGGCCACGTCGGCGGGGCGGACGTCTGGCTCTCCGACTGCCCACGCGCGTCGGTGCGGTCGGCCGCCGGATCGGTGGGAGCGGTCGGAGCGGTGGGAGCGGTCGGGGCGGTGGGAGCGGTCGGATCGGTGGGAGCGGTGGGAGCGGTCGGGGCGGTGGGAGCGGTCGGGGCGGTGGGGACGGCGGGGGTGGTGGAGGCGGTCCGGTCGGCGGGTTCGCCGTGCCCGGCGGATGCGGTCGCCCCGGCCGAGGCGCTTCCCCCGGCGGGCCCGCCCCGCCCGTCGGGCTCGGCCCCTTCGGCCCGCCGGCCGGGGTGCGACCCCTGGGGCTCGGCGCGCTCCGGATCGTCGGGCGGTGGGGGCGTGAAGTACAGGGACGCCTCGGCGGAATCGGTCCGTTCCCTGTCCTCCGCCAGGTGGACGCCGCCCACCACCAGTGCGACGGTCATCGCGACCGTCCGCGTCAGGCGGTAGGCGCGCGTCCGGTACCAGGGCCTCGGCCGGCGTCTACGCGGCGCCATCGGCGCGGCGACGGCGCAGCCGCAGATAGGCCACGCCGCCGACCGCGGCGAGGCCCACGGCCGCCGCGCCGGCGACCGGCGAGAAGTTCTGGGTCAGGGCGAGACCGCCACCGCCGGCCGGGACGGCGCCTTCGGGACCGGCGAGACCGGCGAGCGGGCAGTCGACGTTGATCGCCCTGCGCCCCTCCTCCAGCGCCCCGCCGATGGTCCTCCAGGTGAGCACGTAGTCGCCGTCGGGCAGCCGTGCCGCGTTCTCGGGCGCGACGGGGACGCTGTGGCCGGTGCCGTCGGCGGCGAGGGTGATCTCACCCGTGGCGACGGGGTCGGTGCGCGGCGCGGGGGGCTGGTTGTCGATGGTCCAGGCGATGCGCTGCGACGGCGTGGTGTCCTCGGGGAAGTTGAAGGCCGAGAGATAGAAGTCGCAGACCAGCGGCTGGTTGCGCTGGTTGTCGAACGGGAAGCCCACCTTGTGGATCACGACGTCGGGGTCGCCCGGGGCGGCGACGGCGGCCGGTGCCGTGATCAGGCTGGCTCCCGTGACGGTGAGTGCCGCGAGGACGGCGGCGGCACTCGCGCGCACTCCGGCGGGGCGCGGGCGGGACGAGGTGGACATGCAGAACCTCCGAGTCAGACGATTTTCACACAAATCGCTCTTTCGCCTGACTCTCTGTCACATCACACCGGACACGGGGGGAGCCGCGCCCGACGCCCCGTCAGATGTCCCCCTTCCGGCCCAGGGCCGCGCCGGGCGGCGCGCTCTCCGTCGTCGCCTTCCCCCGCGCGCCGCTCCCCCGCCCCGGCTCCGCCGGTGAGCGCAGGGCGATACCCGCCGACACCAGCAGCAGCGCGCCGAGCATCACGAACGGCGCGGCCACACCCGCGACCCCGGCGATCAGACCGGCCGCGGCGGGCGCACCGGCCTGCCCCAGCCGGTTCCCCGTCAGCCGCAGCGCCAGGGCGGTGGACCGGGCCTCGTCCGGCGCGGCCTGCACCACCGTCGTCATGGACAGCGGCTGTCCGACCCCGAGGCAGAAGCCGAGGGCGGCGAGGATCAGGGCCAGCGCCCACACCGGGACCGGCAGCGCGATCCCGGCGCAGAGCACGGCGCCGAGCACACAGGTGACGGTGAGCAGCGCGGTGCGGCCGAGCAGGCGCAGCATGGGGGTCATCACCAGCCGGCAGGCGATGGTGGCCGCCGCGCGCAGGCTCAGCAGGAGGCCGATCACCGAGGGGGCGATGCCCCGGTGCTCGCCGACCACCGGCAGATACGCGGTGAGGATGTCCGTCGCCGACAGCACGGCGAGGCTGATGAAGATGCCGCCGGGCACACCACGGGTCCGCAGTATCCGGTGCACCGGGACCCGATCGCCCCGCGCCGTACGGGACTTGGGGTCGAGGGGGCGCTCTATCCGCCACAGCGAGGTGAACGAGACCGACGCCCCCGCACCGGCCACCACCAGCGCCAGGGCGCTGGTCCGGGCCATGTCCTGGCCGCCGATCAGCGCGCCCGCGGCGACGGGTCCGACGAGTTGGCCGAGGGAGGCGCCGATGGTGAAGTGGCCGAAGTTACGGTCGTGTTCGTGCGGCGCGGACTGGCGGGCCACGAGCGACTGGGCGCCGATCACGAAGGAGAGGTGGCCGAGGCCCATCACTCCGCTCCATACGGCCATCGCCGGAAGGGAGTTGGCCAGGCCGCTCAGCACACAGCCGCCGGATATGAGGACGACGCCGATCGGCAGCAGGGGCGCGCACCGGCCCTGGTCCGTCCTGCGGCCGAGCGGAACGGCGGCGAACAGCGGGAGCAGGGCGTAGACCCCCGCGATCACACCGATCGCCCGCTCGTCGGCGCCCAGCGCGAGGGCCCGGTAGGACACGGCGGGCCTGGCCATCGACACCGCCCCCTGCGCGAAGCTGAAGGCGATGACGAGGCGGAGCAGCCAGCCGCGGTTCCTACCGGGCCTCACGATGCGGGTCCTCCTTGGGGAAGTTCACGCCGGGACGCACGGCTCAGATGATGCCGAACAGCACGCCCGCCGCCAGGATGATCAGCGAGGTCGCCGCCGCCCACTTCACCACGAACTTCGTGTGGTCGCCGAACTCGACCTTCGCCATACCGACGAGCACGTACACGGCGGGCACCAGCGGGCTGGACATGTGCAGCGGCTGGCCGACGAGGGAGGCGCGGGCGATCTCCAGCGGCGACACCCCGTGCGCGGCACCGGCCTCGGCGAGGACCGGCAGGACACCGAAGTAGAAGCCGTCGTTGGACATGAAGTAGGTGAGCGGCAGGCTCAGGAAGCCGGTGACGAGGGCCATGTGCGGGCCCATGCCGCCGGGGATGCCGTCGACGATCCATTTCGCCATCGAGTCGACCATGCCGGTGCCCTGGAGGACGCCGGTGAAGACGGCGGCGGCGAAGACCATCCCGGAGACGTTGAGGACGTTGTCCGCGTGGGCGGCGAGCCGTTCCTTCTGGTCGGGGATGTGGGGGAAGTTGACCGTCAGGGCGAGCGCGGCGCCGAGCAGGAAGAGCACCGGGATCGGCAGCAACTCCATGATCATGGCGGTGAGCAGCGCGACCGTGAGCAGTGCGTTGAACCAGTACAGCTTGGGGCGCAGCGTCGGGCGGTTGGGGTCCAGGCCTTGGAGGCGGGCGTCGTCCTCGTCGTCGTCCTCGGCATCGGCGTCGGTGCCGGAGCCCGCGCCGCCCGTGGTCTTCGCCGTACGGCCCTTGTCGTCACCGGCGCCGGAACCCGCGGCGGAGGCGGCGGAGCCGCCGGCGGCGACCAGGACGGTCTCCTCGGTCGCGGACTTCGCCTCGTCTCCGTCGGTGTCCTTGAGGATCTTCTCCTGCTCCAGCACCTCGTCGAGGCTCAGCACCCCGAGGCGCTTGCGCTCGCGCAGGCCGAGGAAGTAGGCGAGGACGAAGACGAAGAGCAGACCGACGAGGAGCGCGGGGATCATCGGGACGAAGATGTCGCCGGCGTCGAGCTTGAGCGCGGTGGCGGCGCGGGCGGTCGGGCCGCCCCAGGGCAGCGTGTTCATCACGCCGTTGGCGGTGGCGGCGACACCGGTCATCACGACCAGGCTCATCTTCAGGCGCTTGTACAGCGGGTACATCGCCGAGACGGTGATCATGAAGGTGGTCGAGCCGTCGCCGTCCAGGGAGACGATCGCGGCGAGCAGGGCCGTGCCGACGACGATGCGCAGCGGGTCGGCCTTGCAGAACTTCAGGATGCCCCGGACGATCGGGTCGAAGAGACCCACGTCGATCATCAGGCCGAAGTAGACGATGGCGAACATCAGCATCGCGGCGGTGGGCGCGAGGTTGCCCACCCCCTCGATGACGTAGTCGCCGAGATGGGCTCCCTTTCCGACGAACACGCAGAAGAGCGCGGGGATCAGTACGAGCGCCGCGATCGGCGACATCTTCTTCATCATGATCAGGACCAGGAAGGTCGCGATCATGGCGAAGCCGAGGATGGTCAACATGTGGATACCTAACGTTCGCCCTTGAACTCCCACCAGGGCACCGGCGGTGCGACGACGTTAGGGCGGGCCCACAAGCCTTAACAAGACGTTGACATGCGAGCAATAAGAGCAGAACTCCAGGTCACAGCGTTGCGCCTGCTCGGGCGGTGACTGGGGCCAGCTCCACGGGGATGCCGTTGAGGACCGCGTTGCCCGACAGCGGGTCGAGCAGGGAGCCGTCGAGGAGCTGGTTGACGTTGACTCCGGGGTCGATCGCCGCGTGGCTCATCCGGGTGCCGGGACGGTCGTGTCCCCAGCCGTGCGGAAGGCTCACGACACCACGGCGTACGACGTCGGTGACCTCGACGGGAGCGGTGACCTCTCCCCCGGCGCCCTTGACGCGTACGGCGTCCCCGTCGGCGAGGCCGAGGCGGCTCGCGTCGTCGGGGTGGAGGTGCAGGGTGCAGCGGTTGGTGCCGCCGGTGAGGGCGGGGATGTTGTGCAGCCAGCTGTTGTTGGAGCGGAGGTGGCGGCGGCCGATGAGGACCAGGCCGTCGGGGCGCTCCCGGAGGGCGGTGTGGAGCCTCGGCAGGTCGTCGGCGATCGGCCGCGGGAGCAGCTCGATCTTGCCGCTGACCGTCTTCAGCGGCTGCGGCAGCCGTGGCTTCAGCGGTCCGAGGTCGATGCCGTGCGGGTGGGCGAGCACCTTCGCGAGGGTCAGGCCCTCCGGGTCGGCGCCGAAGCCGTCGCCGTACGGGCCGAGGCGGAGCATCAGGTCGAGGCGGCGCTCGGGGCCGGTGTCGCCCGTGAGCAGGGCGGCGAGTTCCTTGGGGTCGCGGCCGTGGACGGGTGAGTGGGCCTCCTTCACGGCCTTGCCGAGGGTCTGGCTGATGACCAGGTCGTCCACGGCGGAGGGGTCGGCGCCGTGCATGCCGGTGGCGGCGAGGACGAGGCGCGCGAGGATCTCCGTCTCGGCCATGCGGCCGTCCTCCAGGGGGACGGCGGCGCGGTTGTAGCGGACCTGGTTGCGGACGGCCAGGGTGTTGAGCGCGAAGTCGTAGTGCGGGGCCTGGGAGGGCGGGGGCGGCGGCAGGACGACGTCGGCGTGGCGGGCGGTCTCGCCCAGATAGGGGTCGACGCTGACCATGAAGTCCAGGGAGTCGAGGGCCTTGTCGAGGCGGTCGCCGTCGGGGGCGGAGAGCACCGGGTTGGCGGCGATCGTGACGAGGGCGCGGATCGGGGCGCCCTCGGGGGTGGCGGTGTCGATCTCCTCGGCGAGCGCGGACAGCGGCAGTTCGCCCTTGGCCTCGGGGTGGCCGCCGACCCGGCTGTGCCAGCGGCCGAGCGCGAAGCCGTGGCCGGGGCCGGCGGGCCGGGGCGTCTTGTCGGTGGCGGACTGCGGGAAGAGCGCGCCGCCGGGCCGGTCGAGGTTGCCGGTGAGGATGTTGAGGACGTCGACCAGCCAGCTGGCGAGGGTACCGTGCGGGACGGTGCAGCTGCCGATGCGGCCGTATACGGCGGCGGTGGGCGCGGCGGCCAGTTCGCGGGCCAGCGCGCGGACGGTGTCCGCGTCGACGTCACAGGCGTCGGCGACCGCCTCGGGCGTGAACTCCCTTACGGTGGCGGCCAGTTCCTCGACGCCCTGCACATGCGGGGCGAGGTGTCCCAGGTCGACGAGGTCCTCCTCGAAGAGGACGTACGTCATCGCCGCGAGCAGCAGCGCGTCCGTGCCGGGGCGGATCGCCACATGCCGGTCGGCGAGCTTGGCCGTACGGGTCGTGCGCGGGTCGACGACGGTGAGGGTGCCGCCGCGCGCCTTGAGGGCCTTGAGCTTGCCGGGGAAGTCGGGGGCGGTGCACAGACTGCCGTTGGACTCCAGCGGGTTGGCGCCGAGGAGCAGCAGATGGTCGGTGCGGTCCAGGTCGGGTACGGGGATGGCGTGGGCGTCGCCGTAGAGCAGGCCGCTGGAGACGTGCTTGGGCATCTGGTCGACCGTGGAGGCGGTGAAGAGGCTGCGGGTGCCGAGTCCGGCGAGCAGGACGGGCGGGTAGAGGGCGCCGGCCACGGTGTGGACGTTCGGGTTGCCGAGGACGACACCGACGGCGTTGGGCCCGTGGGCCTCGACGACGGGCCGGATGCCGGCGGCGACGGCGTCGAAGGCCTCCTGCCAGGTGGCCTCCCGCAGTTCGCCGTCCCTGCGGACCAGTGGGGTGCGCAACCGGTCCGGGTCGCCGTCGGCCGCGCCCAGGGAGGCGCCCTTCGGGCAGATGAACCCCTTGCTGAACACGTCGTCCCGGTCGCCGCGCGCCTTGGTCACCCGGGTGCCCTCGATGGTCAGGGTGAGCCCGCAGGTCGCCTCGCAGAGGGGGCAGATCCGCAGGGCGGTGCGGGAGTCGGTGGTGGTGGACACGGGTCCTCCCGGAGGGGCGGCGGCGACGGTGACGCTCGGACGGGGGCCGCGCACCAGGAGGCACGCGGCACCGAGGCCGAGCATACCGAGCGGTATGCACCACGGGGAGGGGGTGCCGGGGGTCTTGTCGGGAAATCGCGAAGCCTTGGAAGCCGCACAGCTTTGGCAGCCGCGATCACGAGACCCCCGGCACGGCGCGCTCTCGTGGCCGGGTCCGGCCCGGTGTCAGTCCAGCACCCGTGCCAGATACGCCCGCAGCAGCTCCCGCATCTCCTGGATGACCCGGGCGTCGCCCTCAGGGGAGACACGGAAGGCCAGGTGGACGAGGGTGTCGGCGGTCTCGACGGCGATGAGGAAGGTACGGCGCAGATCCTCGTCCGGGGTGCGGTCGATGAACGCGGAGAGCAGGTCGGAGAGCCGGTCGGCGACGCGGTGGTTGGGCTCCTGGCGGCGCCCGCCGACGGGGATCTGGTTGCCGAAGTCGATGAGGGCGAAGCCGGGGGCGTTGCGCTTCATGTCGAGGTACTCGTCGAGGACGGCGTCCATCGCGGTGCGCCAGTCCCGGCCGCCGGTCGCCTGGAGGCGGCGGGTGACCCGGTCGGTGAACCGGTCCAGATTGCGTTCGGCGAGCGCGTCGGCCATCGCGCGCTTGTTGCCGAAGAAGCGGTAGACGGAGCCGATGGGCACACCCGCGCGCAGCGCCACGGCACGGGTGCTCAGCGCGTCGTACCCCACCTCGTCGAGGAGGTCGGCGCAGGCGTCGAGGATCCTGGTCAGTCGTTCGGCACTGCGCCGCTGCACGGGCGCGCGGCGCAGGGAGGTCGCCTGGGACACGGGCTTCATGATGCCTTTCCGCCGAGGTCCGATGAACTGTCCGAATATCAGTACGGGCACTACCGCCGATCCCGCTCACTGGTGGAGCGACACGGACAGCGAACATCCGCGCGACCACAGCTTGCCGGGAGACTAGAGCACCGCACTGACAGGACGGATCTCCCGGCGGTCCGGTTCTCCCGCTCCGTCCGATGCACCCGATCTGTGGACGTCCCGTGGGCGTCCGGTTGTCGTCGTGTGCCCTTGTCACGCTCCCGCCGTGCCCTTGCGCGCGTGGCGGCCGAATCCTACGGTGAAGCATAGGAATCGGGATCGCGAGGGAGCGGGCATGAGCGGGGACGCCAGGAAGACGGCCGAGGGGCTGGAGTACGTCACCGGTTTCGGCAACGAACACGCCTCGGAGGCGGTCCCGGGCGCCCTGCCGCACGGCCGCAACTCCCCGCAGCGCGCCCCGCTGGGCCTGTACGCGGAGCAGCTCAGCGGTACCGCCTTCACCGAACCGAGGGCCCACAACCGCCGCTCCTGGCTCTACCGGATCCGCCCCTCGGCCGCCCACCCGGCGTTCACGCGCGCGGACAACGGCACGCTGCGCACGGCGCCCTTCACCGAGACGGTCCCCGACCCCAACCGGCTGCGCTGGAACCCCCTGCCGGAGCCCCCGGCGGGCACCGACTTCCTCGGCGGCCTGTGGACCCTGGGGGGCAACGGCGACGCGGCGCAACGCTCGGGCATGGCGGTGCACCTGTATCACGCCAATTCCGGCATGGAGCGGGTCTTCGGCGACGCGGACGGCGAGCTGCTGATCGTCCCGGAGCGCGGCGGCCTCCTGCTGCGCACGGAGTTCGGTCTGCTGCACGCCGAGCCCGGCGAGATCGCCCTGATCCCCCGGGGCGTCCGCTTCCGCGTCGACCTCCTGAACGGCACCGCCCGCGGCTACGTCTGCGAGAACTACGGCGCCCCCTTCCGCCTCCCCGACCTCGGCCCGATCGGCGCCAACGGCCTGGCGAACGCCCGTGACTTCCGGGCGCCGGTGGCCGCGTACGAGGACGTCGAGGGCCCGGTGGAGGTGGTGAACAAGTACTGCGGCAACCTGTGGACCGCCACCTACGACCACTCCCCGCTCGATGTGGTCGCCTGGCACGGCAACCACACGCCGTACGTCTACGACCTGCGCCGTTTCAATGTCATCGGGACGATCTCGTACGACCACCCGGACCCGTCGATCTTCACGGTGCTGACCTCGCCGAGCGACACCCCCGGTCTGGCGGGGGTGGACTTCGTGGTGTTCGCGCCGCGCTGGCTGGTGGGTGAGGAGACCTTCCGGCCGCCGTACTTCCACCGGAACGTGATGAGCGAGTACATGGGCCTGATCGAGGGCGCGTACGACGCGAAGGCGGAGGGCTTCGTACCCGGTGGCGGCTCGCTGCACCCCATGATGTCGGCGCACGGACCGGACCGGGAGACCTTCGACCGGGCGAGCGCGGCGGAGCTGAGGCCGCAGCGGGTGGACGACGGGCTCGCGTTCATGTTCGAGACGCGCTGGCCGATCCTCACGACCGCGCAGGCGGCCCACGCGGAGCACCTTCAGCGGGGGTACGACGAGGTGTGGTCCGGACTCCAGCGCCACTTCGGCCCGTTGCGCTGAACGCGCCGGGCCGGGTACGGATTCCGTCATGACCTCCTTCGCTCCGGACTCGCTCGTCCTGAACCGCAAACTGCCGCTCTGGTACCAGGTGTCGCAGTCCCTGCGCGCCTCGATACTCGGCCGGTCGGCCCAGGATCCGCTGCGGCTGCCGACCGAGGAGCAGTTGGCCGGGCACTACGGGGTGAGCGTGCTGACCATGCGGCAGGCGTTGAAGGAGCTGGAGGGCGAGGGGCTGATCACCCGGCACCGCCGGCGCGGAACGTTCATCGAGCCGAGCGCGCGGCGGGGTTCGCCGGTACGGCTCCTCGGTTCGGTGGACGCGATCGTGGCGCAGCAGTCCGGGATGACGACCGAGCTGCTGGACCAGGGCACCACCCCCCTGTCGGGTGAACTCTCCGAGTACTTCCCCGACTTGACCGAGGTGGCCACATACCACCGGCTGCGCGGCGACGAGCGGACGGGCGAGCCGACCAACCACGCGCGCAACTACGTCCGCCCCGAGCTGGCCGAGCGCATCGACCGTGACGCTCTGCTGCGCTGGCCGATGACCAAGGTCCTGCGGGATGTGGTGGGGGTGGGCATCAGCCGGATCACCGACACCGTCGAGGCCCGGATCGCCGACCCGGAGACCGCGCGTCTCCTCCGGGTCCCGCTCCTCAGCCCGATCCTCCACTACACGGGCGTCACGTACGACGACTCCGGGCGCGTCCTGGACGTGGCGGTCATCCACTACCGAGGCGACCGCTTCTCCTTCACCGTGACCCTCGACGCGCACTGAGCGCTCCGCCGGAAGTGCCGCGAGGGGCCTCGATCGTCCGCGGCGCCATCGCGGCCGGTCGCGCAGTCCCCCGCGCCCCTTCAGGGCGCTGCCCGACGGACGAGGTCGTACGATGCCCAGCGTGACGCCCGACGACGCTCCGCTGCTCGCGGACCTCATGCCGTGGTCCGTCGCACCGCCACGGCTGGGCCGGGGGTGGCCGACGGGGCCCGACGCGGCCTCCCTCAAGGCCCGCTGGGACGCTCTGGTGAAGGCGGAGGGGCCGGACCGTGAGGCCCTGTTCGGCCCGACCCGGTCCCGTACGCTCACCTCCGCGGTGACCCAGCTGCCGGGGCAGTCCAGCGGCACCGGGCGGCTGGCCCGTGAGTCGGGGCCCTGTCCGGAGCCCGTAAGGATCCTGGCCGCCCCGTTCGACGAGCAGTGGCTCATCCCCGACCACCGTCTGATCGACTCCGCCCGTCCCGAGCTGTGGCGGGTGGCGGACGAGCGGCAGGTCTTCGTGGTCGAGCAGACGGCCGCCCCCGAGTCCCCGGGCCCGGTCCTGCTCGCCTCCCCCGTCCTGCCGCTGCCGCTGCCCCCGCCGCGCGGCCCGCGTGTCGGCCGCGTACGCCCGCTGTACCGGCGGCCGGGCGGGGTGGAGCCCAACCTCGCGCCGGGCCTGCCGGAGTACCTCGGCGAACGCCTCGGCAGCGGCCCCGTCGACCCCGTCGACGTCCTCGCCTGGATCCTGGTGGCCGCGCGGCCCGGCCCGAACCGTGTCGAGGTCCCCCTCCCCACCGACCCGGACGTCTGGTCCCACGGCGTCGAACGGGGCCGTCGCATCCTCTGGCTGTCGCTCCGGGACGGCGACCGCCCCAAACTCCCCGGCGGCCGGCGCCCCTACGTCCGTGCCCCGCTCCCCTCCCGCCCCCTCGAACTCCTCTACGACCGCGAGGAGGAGAGCCTTCTCATGGGCGACGGCCGTATCTCGCCCGTCCCCGCCGAGGCCTGGGACTTCCACGTCGGCGGCGTCCGTGTCCTGGAGGAGTGGTTCAACCGCCGGACGGAGGCCGCCGAGCCCGGCACGCTGGAGGCGATCCGGCCCACGACCTGGCCCCAGCCCTGGACCTCCGAGCTGCTGGAGCTGATCACCGTGCTGGCCCTGCTGGCGGAACTACGGCCGGGGCAGGACGAGTCGACCGTGGAGGCACCCCTCACCACGGCCGACCTGCGCGAGGCGGGCGTCCTCCCGGTCCCGGACGCGTCCCGCGCACCCGCCTCGGTCCTGGACCACCACGAGGAGGGCCCGGAGGGCCAGTTCACGCTGTTGTGAGGCAGTGTGGGTCCCGGTCACGGCGCGAACGAGTCCAGCACCCTCCCCAGCATCCACTCGAACGCGGCGTCCAGATCGATCGGCCCCGAGTCCTCCATGAACGCCGCGGCCAGCCGTGGATACGCCCCGCTCGCGATCTGCCCCCCGAGATACGCGATGCGCACCGCGTTCTCCCGCTCCTCCGACCACGGCAGTGACCGCACCCGCTCGGCCGTCGCCAGCTCGTTCGCGACGTACGTCGTCACACACCCGTTCACCATCGCGAGCAGCTGCATCTTCGTGCCGTACGGCGCGTCGAGCGAGTCCATGCAGGCCATGCAGTGCTCCAGATACCGCAGCCCGTTGGGGCTGAAGCCGTAGACGGGCGACATCAGCCGCGGCATCCAGGGGTGCCGGCGCAGCAGGGCCCGCGTCTGGTGGGCCACCCGGCGCATGTCGCCGCGCCAGTCCCCGCCGGGCTCCCACAGCTCGTGCTCGCCCCCGACCGCGTCGACCATCAGCTCGTACAGGTCCTCCTTGCGCGGCACGTAGTTGTAGAGCGACATCGTGCCGCAGCCCAGCTCGGCCGCCACATGCCGCATGGACACCGCGTCCAGCCCGCCCGCGTCGGCGAGCCGCACGGCCGCCGCCGCGATGTCCGCGCGGCTGAACGCGGGCCGCGGGCCTCGGCCGGTGCGCTCGGGGCGCGCCCAGATCACTTCGGGTTCGGCCGCTCGGCCAGCCATCGATCATCACCTCGGCCACCATCCTAGTTACGTACAGCGTACGTAGTGCGCTATGGTCGCTCCATGACTACTACGTACGCCGTACTTAGTGAAGGTCTGGAGAAGACCTTCGGGGACGTCCATGCCGTCCGCGGCCTGGATCTGGCGGTGGCGGAGGGGACGGTGGTGGGGATGCTCGGCCCGAACGGGGCGGGCAAGACGACGGCCGTCCGGCTGCTGGCGACGCTGCTGCGGCCGGACGCGGGCTCCGCCCGGATCGCGGGCCACGACCTGGTGCGAGAGCCGGGCGCGGTCCGGCGGGCGATCGGGGTGACCGGGCAGTACGCGTCGGTGGACGGCGACCTGACCGGGCGGCAGAACCTGCGTCTGTTCGCGCGGCTGCACCGGGTCCGCGACACGGCGGCCCGCGCGGGCGAACTCCTCGACCGCTTCGGCCTGACCGAGGCCGCCGACCGGCCGGCCTCCACCTACTCGGGCGGGATGCGCCGCCGCCTCGACCTCGCGGCGAGCCTGATCCGCCGCCCAGCCGTGCTCTTCCTCGACGAGCCCACCACCGGGCTTGACCCGGTCAGCCGCAACCAGATCTGGGACGCCGTGCGCGCCCTGAAGGCGGAGGGCACGACCGTGCTGCTGACCACGCAGTATCTGGAGGAGGCCGATCAACTCGCCGACCGGATCGTGCTGATGGAACGGGGCCGGATCGCGCACAGCGGCTCGCCGCCCCAGCTCAAGGCGCTCATCGGCTCGTACGCGGAGGTCGTCGTCGCGCACCCGGACGCGCTGACCGGGGCGGCCGGTGTCCTCGACCAACTCGCCGGTGCGGAGCCCTCGTTCGACCACGAGCGGAACGCGGTGGGCGCGGTGACGCTGGACCCGACGCTCACGCTCCCCCGGCTGGTGCGTGAACTCGACGCGGCGGGTGTGCCGTTGGTCGACGCGAGCCTGCGCCCGCCGACCCTCGACGACGTCTTCCTCCGGCTGACGGCCGGTCCGGTGAACCTCAAGGAGCGTGCGGCATGAGCGCGTTGGCGTACGACGGCACGGCGATGCTGGGCCGGCAGCTGCGGCGGGTGCGGAACAACCCGGGGCTGCTGATCCTCACCCAGGTCATGCCGATCTCGATGCTGCTGTTCTTCGGGTACGTCTTCGGCAGCGCGCTCGCCGTGCCGGGCGAGGAGTACCGGCGGTTCCTGGTGCCGGGGCTGCTGGTGGCGACGGCGGCCGGCGGGATCATGACCGGGATGTTCCAGGCCGCGGTGGACACGCACCGGGGCGTGATGGACCGCTTCCGCACCCTGCCGATGAGCCGGGCCGCCGTGCCGCTCGGGCAGGCGCTGGCGGATGTGCTCGTCACGGCCGCCGGGACGGTGCCGTTCCTGCTGGTCGGGCTCGCGGTGGGCTGGCGGATCGAGGGGGGCGCGCTCGCGGCGGCCGGTGCGTTCGGGCTGTTGCTGCTGTTCCGGTTCGCGTGCGTGTGGATCGGGATCTTCCTGGGCCTGCTGACCCGCAACGAGGAGGCGGCCGGGCAGCTGGGCGGCGCCACGTTCCTGCTGCCGCTGCTGTCCAGCGCGTACATCCCCACCGAGGGGCTGCCCGGCTGGCTGCGCACGGTCGCCGAGTGGAACCCGATCAGCGCCGTCGCCACGGCCCTGCGCGACCTCTTCGGGAACGCGCCCGTGCCGACGGAGGCCGCCTGGCCGGTGGCCCATCCCGTCGCCGGGTCGCTGCTGTGGTGCGCCACCCTGCTCGCGGTGTTCGCCCCGCTCGCGGTCCGCACGTACGCGTCCGGGTCCAGATGACCTCCGGCCCGTTCGGGGGACGGGCCGGAACCCCGCCCGACCCCGGGGCGCGCCTTCGGGGCAGGTGACACACGGCACTCCCTGGTGACAAGCGCGCCCCGGCGGGGACATGATCCACGGCATGCGTCCACTCCCCCGCACCGCCGACCCCCTGCCCCTCGACGGCCTCACCGTCGTCGCCGTCGAGCAGGCCGTCGCGGCGCCCTTCGCCACGCGTCAGCTCGCCGATCTCGGTGCCCGGGTGATCAAGGTGGAGCGGGTGGACGGCGGTGACTTCGCCCGTGGCTACGACACGGCCGCCCGGGGTCTGGCCTCGCACTTCGTGTGGTGCAACCGGGGCAAGGAGTCCCTGGCGCTGGACCTGAAGGACCCGCGGGGCCTGGCGGTCGTCCGGCGGCTGGTGGCGGACGCTGATGTGTTCGTGCAGAACCTCGCGCACGGGGCGGCGGCCCGGCTCGGCCTGGACGCCGCCACGCTGTGCGCCGCGCACCCCCGGCTGATCGCGGTGGACATCTCGGGATACGGGGCGTCGGGGCCGTACGCGGACAAGCGGGCGTACGACATGCTCGTGCAGTGCGAGGCCGGGCTGGTGTCGGTGACGGGGACGCCGGAGCGGCCGGTGAAGGCGGGCATCCCGGCGGCGGACATCGCCGCCGGGATGTACGCGTTCTCGGGGGTGCTCGCGGCGCTCGTCCGGCGGGGCACGACCGGGCGGGGCGGGCTGGTGGAGGTGTCGATGCTGGAGGCGCTGGCCGAGTGGATGGGGCACCCGCTGCACCACGCGATGCACGACGGGGCCGCGCCGGCGCGCACCGGGCTCGGGCACGCGGTGATCGCGCCGTACGACGCCTATGCCACGGCGGACGGCGGGCGGGTGCTGCTGTCGGTGCAGAACGACCGGGAGTGGCGACGGCTCGCCCAACAGGTGCTGGGGCGCGCGGAGTTGGCGGACGATCCGGCGTTCGCGACGAATCCTGCGCGGGTCGAGCACCGGGACCGTACGGACGAGCTGGTCGGGACGGCACTCGGGGTGCTGGGCACCGATGAGGCGCTGGCGCGGCTGGAGGCGGCGGGGATCGCCTGTGCGCGGCTACGGGATGTCACCGAGGTGGCGGAGCATCCGCAGTTGGCGGCTCGGGACCGGTGGCGGGAGGTGGGGTCACCGGTGGGGCCGCTCAGGGCGTTGCTGCCGCCGATCACGCTGCCGGGCGGGGACGAGGCGCGGATGGGTGCGGTGCCCGCACTCGGGGAGCACACCGGGTCGCTGCTGCGTGCCGCGGGGATGACGGACGAGGAGATCGCAGCGCTGCGCCGGGACGGTGTGGTCGCCTGAGCGCGGGCCCTCCTGCTTGGATGAGCCCTTGGTGCTGGGGTGCGTGTTAGCGGCTGCCGAACAGCGAGCGGCGCAGCCTCTTCAGGGGTGCGAACAGCTTGACCCGGCCGACGCGCGTGTCCTTGCGGTTGCTGCGCTCCTGCGGGGAACGTGACGTCAGCTCACGCATCAGCGAGGTCGCCTCGGCCGCCTCGCGCTGCGGCACCGCGGGACCGCTCAGCACCGAGAGATGGCGGTCGAGACGCGAACTGGTCGCGCTGCTCCCGCACGTGATCGCAGGGACTCGCGCCCTGCGCACTGCTATCTGTTCCATGTCACTCCCCACCCGTACGAGTCCACCCGGCCCGGGCAGCGTAACCATATCGCCCCGTTGGAGCACTCGGGAATCACGGTCCCACTCTTCCTCTACCCCGTGACAGGGTTGTTGACTACTCTCCGAATCCGACCGATTCCAGGGCGAGTTGGACAACTGGCTGGCTGGTGGGTTGCGCTGATCCACCGTCGGGTTCGACGGTCACCGCGAGTGACGTCGCGTCGGTGTTCATTCCGCTCGTGACCAAGGGCGTGTCGCCGACGAAGAGCCCGAGGGAGCGTGGTTGCACGTCGGGGCGCATGAGCCACAGTTGATGCACCCGGTCCTTCGGGAGGTCCTCGAATCCGCCGAGGGTCACGATCGCGCTCCCCTCCTCCGCGGAAGCGATCACTCCGATTCGATGGCCCTCCGTGTCCCGGTCACTGGTCGCCCGGGCGTCCGGCGCGGCGAGAACGTGGGCGATCTCACTGGCCTGGGCGCGCTCGGCGGCCAGTTCGTCCCGGCTGCGGTCGGCCTGCACGGCGAACAGGGACGCCACGACGAGCGCGGCGGCGGCCGTGACGGTGGACAGCGGGACGAGGAAAGAGCGCAGCCGGGGCGCACGGGCGCGCGCCTTCGGCGGCGGCTCGGTGCCCCACACATGCCGGGGCAGATGCCGGTCCCGCTCCGGCTGCGCGCTCCAGGACCGGTTCTCCTGGGGTGTGTTGCGTACGGCGGCGAAGACCCGGTCGCGCAGCGCCGCGGGCGCCGGGGCGGCCGTCGACCAGGCGAGGCGGACCGCGTCCTCGGACAGGGCACGCACCTCGGCGGGACAGCGGTCGCAGCGCTCCAGGTGCTTCTCGAAGCGACGCCGCTCGTCGGGCTCCAGGGCGTCGAGCGCGTAAGGGGCGGCGAGCGAGTGGGGGTCCTCGCGACGGAACAGGCTCACCCGGCACCTCCCCCGGGCCGGCCGATCAGGGCGCTCATGCGACTCCTCCCAGGCATTCGCGCAGCCGTGTGAGTCCGTCGCGCATACGGGTCTTGACCGTGCCGAGCGGCAGTGCGAGCCGTTCGGCCACTTCTCGGTAGGTGTAGCCGTCGTAGTAGGCGAGGGTGACGGACTCGCGCTGGAGGGTGGTGAGCTTCTCCAGGCAGTGGCGCACCCACTGGCGTTCGAGGCCGGCCTCGACCTCCTCGGCGACCTGGTCGAAGGCGGGGTGGTGGTTGCGGCGCCCCTCGCGCTGCTCGCGCTCGGTGGCGGCGCGGGCGCTGCGCACCCGGTCGACCGCGCGCCGGTGCGCGAGGGTGAGTATCCAGGAGAGCGCGCTGCCGCGGGAGGGGTCGAACCGGCCCGCGGAACGCCAGAGTTCGAGCAGCACCTCCTGAGCCACCTCCTCCGACTGCGCGGGGTCCCGCACGACCCGGCGGACCAGCCCGAACACCGGGCCGGACACCAGTACGTACAGCTCCTCGAACGCCCGTTGGTCGCCTCCGGCCACCCGGACCAGAAGCTTGTCCGCCTCCACTCGCTCCCCCTCGCCTCCGGCCGAGCACGGCCATCCCCGCGCGTAAGGCATTCGCAACCGACCCACCTCCCGGATGGGTTACGGATCAGACTGCCCAAAACGCGGGTCTCCGGTCGACCGATCGGACCGACCGATCGGGCCGACGATCCGAACATCGGATCAACGAATGTCGCTCTCCGCTGAAACAACCTTTCAAACGCGCCGTAAGAACGTTTGGGATTCGACCAATCCACCCTGCCGACCGCACCGAATGGCGTTCGTCAGGCAAGTTGGGACAGAGGACGGACGGCATGACGACACCTACTTCCAGGAGCGGCTCGGGACGGCGGAGCATCGCCTCCCTCATCTGTGCTTCGCTGGCCGCCGGAGGGCTCGCAGCCGCCGGCGTGACCGTGCTCGAACCGGGGACAGCCTCCGCTTCCAGCCACCGTGAGGCTCCGCTGATCTCCGGGGAGCCCCAGTTCGACAACACCGACGTGTACGCGTTCGTCAGCCCGGACGCGCCGGACACGACCACGGTCATCGCGAACTGGATCCCCTTCGAGGAGCCCGCGGGCGGACCGAACTTCTTCACCTTCTCCGAGGACGCGCAGTACGACATCCGTGTCGACCAGGACGGCGACGCGCAGGAAGACCTGATCTTCCGGTACACGTTCGAGACGAAGACGAAGAACGACAAGACCTTCCTGTACAACACGGGCGTCGTGGAGAGCCTCGACGACCCGGACCTGAACATCACGCAGACCTACGACATCGAGCTGATCAAGCTCAAGAACCGCAAGGCGGTCTCCAAGACACAGCTCGCCGACGATGTGTGGGTGGCGCCGTCGAACGTCGGCAAGGCGTCGATGCCGGACTTCAAGAAGCTGCGCGACGAGGCGGTGTACAAGACGGCGAGCGGGGTGACCACGTACGCCGGTCAGGCCGACGACCCGTTCTTCCTGGACCTGCGCGTCTTCGACCTGCTGTACGGCGGTGACCTCTCCGAGGTCGGGCGGGACACGCTCAAGGGCTACAACGTCAACTCGATCGCCCTGCAGATCCCGAGCGAGGCGCTGGTCCAGTCCAAGGACCAGCCGATCGTCGGCATCTGGTCGACCACCCAGCGCGCGGGCGCCGACGGCCAGTACCGCCAGGTGTCGCGCCTCGGCATGCCGCTGGTGAACGAGGTCGTCAACCCCATCGGCGACAAGGACGAGTTCAACGCGTCCTCGCCGGTGGACGACGCGCAGTTCCTGAAGAACGTCACCGAGCCCGAGCTGCCCAAGCTCATCGAGGCGATCTACAAGATCCCGGCGCCGGCCGAGCCGCGCAACGACCTCGTCGACGTCTTCCTCAAGGGTGTCGAGGGCCTCAACCAGCCGCCGCACGTGACCCCGTCGGAGCAGCTGCGCCTCAACACCTCCATCGAGCCCACCAAGAAGCCGAAGCGGCTCGGTGTGCTGGACGGTGACAACCAGGGCTTCCCGAACGGTCGCCGGCTCACCGACGACGTGATCGACATCGCGCTGCAGGTCGTCGAGGGCGAGCTGGTCGACGCCCCGAACGACCTGGGTGACGCGGTCGACAAGAACGACAAGAAGTTCGGCAAGTCCTTCCCGTACGTCGGTCTGCCGACGGCCGGTTCGCGCGGCAAGACCGTCAAGGGCAACACCACGAACAACGTCCGCAGCGCGCTCGGCGGCGGTGTCGAGAGCGGCACCGACGACACCACGCTGATCGCCGCCTCGGCGGGTGCCGGCGCGGCCGGTGTCCTGCTGATCGGCTCCGGTCTGCTGTGGTGGCGCCGTCGGAACGACCGCGCCTACTACTAGGCCGGCCCGCCCGCGGTCAGGCCGTCCGCCGACCAGCGGGCCACCCGACCGGGCCCTCCCCCATTGGGCCCGGTCCCCGTGACCGGCGCGGCCCGCTCGTATCCATCCCCCACGGCGCGGGCCGCGCCCCACGACCACGATCACCGCACTCGGCAAGGATGTTGAGGAGAGGGCATGTCCCCGCGTACGAACGAGAGCGCGTCGCACGACGGGCGCCCGCGCCCCGACGAGGGGGCTCCCGAAACCGACGTTCCCGACCTCACGGAGTCGGACACCGCGCCCGGCCCCGGGTCCGACTCCGGGTCCGGCGTCGAGTCCCCTCCTGAGGCCGCCGCCGAGCGCGGCTCCGGACACGATTCCGAACCCGGGGCCGCGCACGGCACCGGGGCCGAGTCCGAAGCCGGGTCCGACTCCGATGCCGACCCCGGGGCCGGCATCGAGTCCCCTCCTGAGGCCGCCGCCGAGCGCGGCTCCGGACACGATTCCGAACCCGGGGCCGCGCACGGCACCGGGGCCGGGGCCGGCGTCGAGACGGACGCCGAGTCCGACGCCGGAGACGGCGTCGCCACGTCCGAGTCGGCGTCCGGCGCCGGGGGTGGCCCCGGGTCCAAGTCCCCAGCGGGTTCCGCTTCCGTGGCCGACGTCGGTTCCCTGGCCGGCGCCGAAGCCGGAGGCGACGTCGTCGGGTCCGGTCCCGCGTCGAGGAGCGAGGCGGGACCGGAACCCGGGACCGGTGCCGGTGCCGGGCGCGGTCGTCGGCCCGCGCCCGTGGCCGAGTCGGCGCGGCGGCGGCTGGTGCGGGTCGGCGCGTGTGCGGCGGCGCTGGCCGTCGCGTTCACCGGGTTCGCGGTGGCGCTGGGGGCCAAGGACGACGGGCGGACGGTGGCCATGTCGTCCTCGCCGGGGGTCTCGGCGGCGCAGCTCGCCGGGGGCGATCTCGACACGGCGGTCGAGCGGTTGCAGGCCCATCTCAAGGAACAGCCCAGGGACTTCGGCTCCTGGTCCACGCTCGGCCTCGCCTATGTCGAGCAGGCCCGGGTGAAGGGCGACCCGTCCCGCTACCCGCAGGCCGAGAAGGCCCTGGAGCGCTCGCTGAAGCTGCGGCCGGACAACGACCCGGCGCTCGCCGGCCTCGCCGCGCTCGCCGCAGCCCGCCACGAGTTCGAGGACGCCCTGCGGTTCGCGGACAAGGCGCTGAAGGAGAACCCGTACAGCGAACGGGCGTTGTGCAGCCGCGTCGACGCGCTGGTCGAACTCGGCCGCTACGACGACGCGTTGAAGGCCGTCAAGCTCGCCGACGCCCGCCGCCCCGGCATCCCCGTCTTCACCCGGTACGCCTACGTGTACGAGCTGCGCGGCGACGTGAAGACCGCCCGGCGCGTCCTGGAACAGGCCCTCCGTTCGGCGGCCACCCGGGGCGACATCGCCTACGTGGCCACCCAGCTCGGCCAACTCGCCTGGAAGCAGGGCGACTACAAGACCTCGCTCGACCACTACGCCCGCGCCCTCGGCGCCGACGACACCTACCTCCCCGCCCTGGAGGGCCGCGCCCGCGCCCAGGCCGCGAGCGGCGACCGCGCGGAGGCGATCAACGGCCTGGAGCAGGTCGTGTCCTCCTACCCGCTGCCCGGCCCCCTCGTCGTACTCGGCGAGCTGTACGAGGCGAAGGGCGACAGGACGCGGGCGAGGGACCAGTACGCGCTGGTGGACGCCTACACCGCCATCGCCCGCGCCAACGGCGTCAACGCCGACCTCGACACCGCGCTCGCCGCCGCCGACCACGGCGACACCAAGGCCGCGCTGCGGGCCGCCGAGGCCGAGTGGAAGCGCCGCGAGACCGTCCACACCGCGGACGCCCTCGCCTGGGCGCTGCACGTCAACGGCCGCGACGACGAGGCCCTGCCGTACGCCCGCCGCGCCACCGCCACCGGATTCAAGGACGCCACGTTCCTGTACCACCGGGGGATGGTCGAGTACGCGGCCGGCGACAAGAAGGAGGCCCGCACCTCCCTCAAGGCGGCGCTCGACCTCAACGCCGGTTTCTCGCCGCTCGGCGCGGCCGAGGCCCGAAAGACCCTGAAGGCACTGCAGGCTCTGGAGACCGCCAAGTGATCGTTCCCCGGCGCGTGTTCGCCTCCGGCACGGCGGTCCTGGTGGCCGCCTGCGCACTGGTCCTCGGCCCCGCCCAGGCCGCCAGCGCCCACCCGCTCGGCAACTTCACCGTCAACCGCTACGACGGTCTGGTCGCCGCCCCCGGACAGCTGAAGATCTTCCATGTCGAGGACCTGGCGGAGATCCCGGCGACCCAGGCCGCGCCCGCCGTGAAGCGGCAGGGCAAGGAGAGTTGGGCCCGGGAGCGGTGCGAGAAGGCCGCCGAGGGCAGCGAGGTCACCGTCGACGGAAGCGCCGTCGAGGTGGCGCTGAAGTCGAGCCGGGCCGAGGAACGCCCGGGCCAGGCAGGGCTGAAGACGCTGCGGGTGGAGTGCCGGCTGACGGCCGCGCTGCCGGACCGGGCCGCCGACGTACGCTTCCACGCGGCCGTGGACTCCGGGCCCGGCTGGCGCGAGGTCACCGCCCGGGGCGACCGGATGACGCTGACCGGGTCGGACGTGCCGGAGGAGTCGGTCTCGCATCAACTCACCGGGTACCCGGCCGAGTTGCTGCAGTCGCCGGAGGACACGGCGAATGCCTCCCTCCAGGTGGAGCCGGGCGGTCCCGCGCTGGACGAGCGGGAGAACGCGGCGCCGGGCGCCTCGGTCCTGCCGCGCGGCGCGGACCGCTGGACCAGGGCCCTCGACGACCTGGTCTCCAGCCAGGACCTCACCCTCGGCTTCGGTGCGCTGGCCTTCGGGATCGCCCTGTTCCTGGGCGCCATGCACGCGCTCGGCCCGGGCCACGGCAAGACCCTGATGGCCGCGACGGCCGCCGCGCGCGACCGGGCCCGGATGCGGGACGTCCTGCCCATGGCCGCGTCGGTGACGGTCACCCACACCCTGGGCGTCGTCGCCCTCGGCCTCCTCGTCCTGGCCGGCTCCGCCGCCGCCCCGTCCGTGATCACCTGGCTGGGCATCGCGAGCGGCCTGTTCGTGATGGGCGCGGGCATCACCCTGGCCCGCCGCGCCTGGCTGAACCGCAAACTGGCCCTCACCCACGCGAGCACGCACGGGCACAAGCACGACCACGACCACGGGCACACCCATGGTCACGACCACGACCATGACCACGAAGAGGGTCATCACCACCACGACCACGACCACAGCCACAGCCACAGCGACGGCCACACCCACACGCACGACCCCGCACCCGAGCCCAGCCGCGAACTCGTACTCGCCCAGGCGACGTCACACACCCACGCGCACGGCGAGGCCACCGCACACACCCACACCCACGCGTCGGTCGCGACCCACACCCACGAGCACAAGACGGCCGAGCCCCACACCCACGACCACGGTCACTCCCACCAACACGACCACAGCCACGACCACGGTCACAGCCACGACGAAGCCCCCGCCCAGAAGCGCTCCCTCTTCGGCGGCGGCGTCACCCACACCCACGGCGGCTTCACCCACACCCACCCCACCGCCCCCACCCTGCGCGGCACGATCCTGCTCGGCTTCGCGGGCGGCATGGTGCCGAGCCCGTCGGCCGTGGTCGTGCTGGTCGGCGCGGCGGCGCTGGGCAAGGCCTGGTTCGGGCTGCTGCTCGTGCTGGCGTACGGCATCGGGCTGGCGCTCACGCTGACCGCGGCCGGGTACGCCGTCGTCAAGGCAGGCGGCTGGGTGACGCGGGTGATGGACCGGGGCGAGGGCAGGCTCGGCGGGCCGACGGCCGCGCTGGTGCGCAGGACCGTACCGCTGGCGTCGGCGCTGCTGGTCGTCGGGCTGGGGGCCGTTCTGGTGTTCAGGGGGGCAACATCCGCACTCGGCTGAGCTACTTTTGGGGAGAAAACGCACGGAGTGGAGATTCCGGGCCGATGCGCGGGTGGATACGAGTGACGGGGGATGGCCGTGTCCGAAGAACCCGGCGGTGAACGTGTGATCGCGGGCCGCTACCGGCTGCTGACCCCGCTCGGCGAGGGCGGCATGGGAACCGTGTGGCGGGCCCGTGACGAGGTGCTGCACCGCGAGGTCGCCGTCAAGGAGGTGCGGGCGCCGGGCGGGATCGCGGTGGCCGACGTCGAGCGGATGTACGCCCGGCTGGAGCGGGAGGCGTGGGCGGCGGCCCGGGTCGCCAACCGCAATGTCGTCACGGTGTACGACGTGGCCATGGAGGACGGCCGCCCGTGGATCGTGATGGAGCTGGTGCGCGGGCTGTCGCTCGCCGATGCCCTGGACGCCGAGGGTCCGATGTCCCCGCAGCGCGCCGCGCACATCGCCGCGGAGGTGCTGTCCGCGCTGCGGGCCGCGCACGAGGCCGGGGTGCTGCACCGGGATGTGAAACCGGCCAACGTGCTCTTGTCCAACGACGACCGGGTCGTCCTCACCGACTTCGGTATCGCCACGGTCGAGGGCAGTTCGGCGCTCACGATGACCGGTGAGGTGATCGGCTCCCCCGAGTTCCTGGCCCCGGAGCGCGCGCTCGGCCGGGCGTTCGGCCCCGAGTCGGACCTGTGGTCGCTCGGTGTGCTGCTGTACGCGGCGGTCGAGGGCAACTCGCCCTTCCGGCAGAACACCCCGCTGAGCACCCTGCGCGCGGTCGTGGACGAGGAGTTGCCGCCGCCGCACCGGGCCGGTCCGCTGGCCCCGGTGATCGAGGGGCTGCTGCGCAAGGATCCGGCCGAGCGGATCCCCGCCGAGCAGGCCGAGCGGGATCTGCGGATCATCGCCGCCGGGGGCACCCCGCACGCGGACGCGACGACCCCGTACAGCCCGACGGTGGCCGCGTTCCCCACCCCGGGGACGAGCCCGGGGCAGGGCAGGGGCGAGTTCGGGCCACCGACCCCGCCGCACCCGACGCCCGCCGCCTCCACGCGCCCCTCCGCGGTGCCGACCCGCGAGCCGGACCGCAACCGCCGGGCCCTGGTCTTCCTGGTCGCCGGTATCGCGGCGATCGCCTTCGCCATCGCGGGACTGACGTACGCCCTGGTCAACCAGGACGACGGCGGGAACGACGGCAACCCCACCAACGGCGTGGGCACGGCGGGCGGCACGAACGAGCAGACCGGTGACGGCGGTACGGGCGAGGAGCCGGGCGGCGACGGCACGAGCGCCGAGGAGGAGCCCCCCTCCAGGACACCCGAGGAGGAGAAGCCGACCACCGAGCCGCCCGCGCAGTCGGTCGAGGTGACGGTGGAGGGCGCGAACACGGACTACTCCGGGGCCTGTCCGCCGGCGGAGGCCGAGGTGCCCACGTTCACAGCGACGTTCACCGTGGGCAGCGTCCCCGTGGACGTCGAGTACCGCTGGGTGGCGAAGGACGGCGAGGTCGAGGACGAGGGCTGGAAGACCCTGTCGTTCGCGGCCGGCGGCGAGAAGACCAAGCAGGACCGGGTGGTCGTCTCGACGAACGGCAGCTACGCGGACGAGATCAGTGTCGAGGTCCGCGGTCCGGTGGACGTCGAGTCCAACTCGGTGGCGTTCTCGGTGACCTGCGAGACGGAGGCCCCGGCCACGGGCGGGACCTCCCCCTCCGACGACTCGGAGAACCCTGACGGCTACAGCGACTCCGACGCCGACTTCGACGACGAGGCCGCGGCCCCGGACGGGGCCGGAGCCGTCAGGCCGCGTTCCTGAACACCGGCAGATAGCCGCCCGACTGGCCCGCGGCCTTCGGGTGGTACGACTCGCCGATGTTCAGCAGGTTGAGGCTGTGCAGCCACGCGCTGCCCGAGCACAGTTCGTGCCCGGTGAACGCGGAGCGGACGTCGCCGAAGGTGAAACCGTGGTCGGCGGCGCGTTTGGCGATCGCGGTGTTCAGGTGGTCGGCCGCGTTGTTGATGGCGGTGCGCTTGGTCTGGGAGAGGCCGGCGCAGGTGCCGCCGAGCTGGTAGAAGCGGGGGTAGCCGAGCACGACCACATGGGCGGCCGGTGCCTTCGCGCTGATCGCCGAGTAGACCTGGTCGAGTCGGCCGGGGAGCGTGGAGTCGACGTACGCCTTGGCCGTGTTGATGCGCGAGACGCAGGCGCTGTCGGACTGCAGGACGCAGGTGGTCATGACGTCGGCGAAGCCGGCGTCGTTGCCGCCGACGGAGACGGAGACCAGCCCCGTGCCCGCGCCGAGCGGCCCCAGTTGACTCGCCAGAACATCACCCGTTCGGGCGCCCGAGCAGGCCGTGAAGTCGAACGAGGACGGGGCGTTGGCGGCGGCCCAGAGGTACGGATAGGCCTTCGTGCTGCGCTTGCAGTCGCCGCTGGAGGAGAGGTAGCTCCCCGCGCCGACGCCCGAGGAGTAGGAGTCGCCGAGCGCCACATAGCCGGTGGCGGCGGCCTGTTGGGACGCCTGCGCCGTCGCGGCCCCGGTGAGGGCGGCGCCGGCGGCGAGGAGGAGCGAGGTCATGTATGCCGCAAGTCGGGAACGTCTCATGGAACCTCCCTTTAGCAGGATCTCTGCCTCAACCGTCGTAGCAACTACGCGTGTTGATCGGAAGTGTTCATGTCAATACTTTCCCGCTCGCAAGGGAACGTACCCACCGCGTTCCACCTCCGTTCGATTTCGTACGTGTGACAGAAACATGACAACGCCTCAACTCTCTTGAGCTGTCCCGACGGATCACCCAGTCTGCTTACAGCCGTGAGCGGAACGCGACGCTCCCGGTCGTGAGTGCGATCTCGCACGCACCCCCCACAGACGCGCGCCCCCACCCATGGCGTGCGCCGCCTATGAGGAGGAACACCTCGTAATGGCACACCTGCGGAGCAAGAACATCCGGCTCGCCGCCGTCACCACCCTGGCGACCGCCGCCCTGCTCGGCGGCCTCACGGCACTCCCCGCCCAGGCCGCCCCGGCCGAGGGCAAGGTGCTCGCGGCCGACTCCCCCACCGCGATCAAGGACAGCTACATCGTCACGCTCAAGAAGAGCGCGGGCCTCAAGGCCGCGTCGAGCGCGGGCAAGGGCCTGGTCGAGGAGTACGGCGGCTCGGTGAAGCGGACCTTCAGGACCGCGCTCAACGGCTACGCGGCCGAGCTCTCCGCGACCGAGGCGAAGAGACTGGCCGCCGACCCGGCCATCGCCTCCGTCGAGCAGAACCAGGTCTTCACCGCCGACGCCACCCAGACCAACGCCCCCTGGGGCCTGGACCGCTCCGACCAGGCGTCGCTGCCGCTCTCCGGCACCTACACCTACCCGGACAGCGCGGGCAGCGGCGTGACCGCGTACGTCATCGACACCGGCGTCCGCATCTCGCACTCCCAGTTCGGCGGCCGGGCGGTCAACGGCTACGACGCCGTGGACGGCGACACCGTGGCCCAGGACGGCAACGGCCACGGCACCCACGTCGCGTCCACCATCGCGGGCTCGACCTACGGCATCGCCAAGTCCGCGAAGATCGTGGCCGTGCGCGTGCTCAACAACGCCGGCTCGGGCACCACGGCCGGTGTCGTCGCGGGCATCGACTGGGTGACCGCGAACCACAGCGGCCCCTCCGTCGCCAACATGTCCCTCGGCGGCGGTGCCTCCACCGCGCTCGACACGGCCGTGGCGAACTCCATAGCCAGCGGGGTGACCTACGCGGTCGCGGCCGGCAACAGCAGCGCCAACGCCTCCTCGTACTCCCCGGCCCGTGTCGCCTCGGCGATCACGGTCGGTGCCACCACCAACACGGACGCGCGGGCGAGCTACTCCAACTACGGGGCGATCCTGGACATCTTCGCCCCGGGTTCGTCGATCACGGCCGGCTGGTACACCAGCGACACCGCGACCAACACCATCTCGGGCACCTCGATGGCGACCCCGCACGTCGCGGGCGCGGCCGCGGTCTATCTGGCCGGCCACACCTCGGCCACCCCGGCCCAGGTCGCCACGGCCCTGACCGGCGGCGCCGTCACCGGCAAGGTCACCAGCCCCGGCACCGGCTCCCCGAACCGCCTGCTGCAGATCGTCCCGTAACACCGATCGACCGCACGACTGTCCGACTGTCCGACTGTGAACGGAAGTTTCCCTGGAGGCGCGGGTCGCCTCCAGGGAACCTTTCTATGACGCGGCGCATTTCTTTGCCGACGCATGACGAAAAGGGCGGCGGCGCGTGCGGGGCGCCTCGACGTATTGACTCCCCCGCGCCCGCTGAGCGACATTGAAGCCCGGCATCCGGCGCTTCGGGGGGCAAAGTCGCCCATGCAGACCTTGGGTATCAGGCCGTCTCTGTCAGACGGTGGCGGGCCACTGCTGGCGGGCGTGGCCGCGGCCGTCGCGGGGGTCGGCGCGGCGCTCGCGTTCGCCGGCGCGGACTCGGTGCTGCGCGGCCCGTTCACCCTGTTCTTCCTCCTCGTGGCGCCAGGGGCCGCCATCGGTGCCGTACTGCGCGGACTGGAGCCGTTCGGCCGGATCGTGACGTCCCTCGCGGGCGCGGTCGCGGTGAACCTCCTCGTCGCCCAGGGCATGATCGCCACCCACTCGTGGTCCATGACCGGTGGGATCACGGCCGTGACCGTGATCAGCTCGCTCGTCCTCCTGCCGAGTCTGGTACGGCTCATGCGCGGCCGTACGGAGAGAAGACGGACCTGAGACGTGGACATCAGTGTGTACCGCCCCGGCGAACTGACCGCCGCCGACCGGGCGGCCTGGACCGCTCTGCAGTCGAAGGCCCATCTCCACGGCGCGCCGGAGCTGGCGAACCCGTTCCTGTCCCCGGAGTTCGCGCTCGCGGTGGGCCGCTGCCGGCGCGGGGTGCGGATCGCGGTCGTCCGGGAGGGCGGCGAACCGGCGGCCTTCTTCCCGTACCAGAGAACCCCGGTCGGGGTGGGCAGAGCCGTCGGTCTCGGCCTCTCCGACTGCCAGGGCGTGGTCCACCGCCCCGGATTCACCTGGGACGCCCAGGAGTTGCTGCGGGCCTGTGGGCTCGCGGTGTGGGAGTTCGACCATCTGGCGGAGGGCCAGACGCCGTTCGCGGCCCATGTCACCGGGACCTTCCCGTCCCCGGTCATGGACCTGGAACAGGGCTACGAGGCCTATCTCGGCCAACTGCGGGCCGGTTCCCCGAAGTTCGTCCGCTCGACGTTCGCCAAGGAGCGCAGGCTCGGCCGCGCGGTGAACGAGGTGCGCTATGTGCACGACGAGCGTGACCCGAAGGCCCTGCGCACGCTGATGGCCTGGAAGTCCGCGCAGTACAGGCGGACGGGTCGCAGCGACCGCTTCGCGCACCCGTGGATCACCCGGCTGGTGCACCGGCTCTTCCACACCCGCACCGAATCCTTCGCCGGCCAGCTGTCCGTGCTGTACGCGGACGGCGAGCCGGCCGCGGCTCATTTCGGGCTGCGCTCCGAGCGGGTGCTGACATGCTGGTTCCCGGCGTACGACCCGGCGTTCGCGCGGTTCTCGCCGGGGCTGCTGCTGCATCTGCACATGGCCGAGGAGGGCGCCGCCGACGGCATCGCCTACCTGGATCTGGGCCGGGGCCAGAAGCAGTACAAGGATTCCCTGAAGACCCGGGAGATCTCCGTGTCGGAGGGGTGGGTCACCCGGCGCCACCCGGTGGCGCTCGGACACCGGGCCCGCCGGGCACCGGTCCGGGCCCTGCGCAACGCGGTGCTGGCACGACCGGAACTGTTCGAACCGGCCGACAGACTGCTGAAGCGGATGGGCAGAATCCGGTCGGGAGGTCAGGTAACGGACACAACAACAAAAACGTGAGGCCTGGTATGAGGTCTTGCCATACGGGCTCAACCATCAATACCGTCTTACATCGTTGTACATCCACCCGCATCGGTCCGTCAGCACATGCTCCTGGGGGAGGGCTCAAGGAGCGCGGCGGTCCCGGCGCGGGGCGCGGTAGGGGGGTGCCGTGCTCGGTGACCGCATCGTTTACCGAGTCGTGCCGCGCGACCGACTGCCGAGTCGCGACAGTCGGCCGGCTTTGCCAGCTCACCCGGCATGCACGGAGACCTACTTCGCCGTGCCGTGAGTGAGAAACCCCCCTTTCGAACCGGACAACATGCCGAACCACCCAGGGGCGGGTGGTTCACCGGACGAGAGGGACCAGACTCATGAGCTCAGTTCTGCGCCCGGCTGTACCCGAACCGGTCACCTACCGGCCGATCACCGACCACCTGGCCATCGCGCCGCCGGTGAGTGTGGTCATCCCGGCCATGAACGAGGCGGAGAACCTTCCGTACGTCTTCAAGACGCTGCCGGGCTGGATCCACGAAGTGGTCCTGGTCGACGGCAACTCCACCGACGACACGATCGAGGTGGCCCGCGAGCTGTGGCCGGACGTCAAGGTCGTCCCGCAGCGGGGCAAGGGCAAGGGGGACGCCCTGATCACCGGTTTCGAGGCGTGCACCGGTGACATCATCGTGATGGTCGACGCGGACGGCTCGGCCGACGGGCACGAGATCGTCAGCTACGTCTCCGCCCTCGTCTCGGGCGCGGACTTCGCCAAGGGTTCCCGCTTCGCCAACGGCGGCGGCACCGACGACATGACCCTGATCCGCAAGCTCGGCAACTGGGCGCTGTGCACCACCGTGAACCGCAAGTTCGGCGCCCGCTACACCGACCTGTGCTACGGCTACAACGCGTTCTGGCGGCACTGCCTGGACAAGATCGACCTTGACTGCACCGGCTTCGAGGTGGAGACCCTGATGAACATCCGGGTCGTCAAGGCGGGCCTGAAGGTGCAGGAGATCCCCAGCCACGAGTATCTGCGCATCCATGGCGCGAGCAATCTGCGGGCCGTCCGCGACGGGCTGCGCGTGCTGCGGGTGATCCTGGGCGAGCGCTCCAACCGGCGTGCGCTGCGCCGCCGTTCGCACGCGACGATGCTCACCGCCGGCCGGGGAGAGTCGTCTTGAGCGAGCCGGCCGTCTCGGTCGTGATCTGTGCGTACACCGAGGACCGCTGGGAGGACATCCTCGCGGCGGTCGCCTCGGTGCGCGCCCAGTCCCGGCCGGCCCTGGAGACGCTCCTGGTGGTGGACCACAACCGGTCCCTCCTTGAGCGTCTGACCGGGGAGTACAAGGAGGTGCCCGAGGTGCGGGTGCTCGCCAACGCGGGCCCCCGCGGGCTGTCCGCGGGCCGCAACACGGGCATCGCCGCCTCCTACGGGGAGATCATCGCCTTCCTCGACGACGACGCGGTGGCCGAGCGCGACTGGCTCGCGTACTTCGCCGAGGGGTACGCCGACCCCCGGGTCATGGCCGTCGGCGGCCGTACGGTGCCCGTGTGGGCGTCCGGCCGCCGCCCGGTCTGGTTCCCGGAGGAGTTCGACTGGGTGGTGGGCTGCGCCTACAAGGGCCTGCCGGGCGGGGTCGCCGAGGTCCGCAACGTCCTCGGCGGCAACGCCTCGTTCCGCCGTACCGCCTTCGACGCGGCCGGGGGCTTCGCCACGGGTATCGGCCGGGACGGGGACAAGCGCCCGCTGGGCTGCGAGGAGACGGAGCTGTGCATCCGGCTCTCCCGGGCCAGACCGGACGCGGTGCTGCTGCTCGACGACCGGGCGGTGATCCACCACCGGGTGCCCGGCGTACGGGAGCGCTTCGCGTACTTCCGCACCCGCACCTACGCCGAGGGCCTGTCGAAGGCGCTGGTGGCCCGGAGCGTGGGCGCGGGCAAGGGGCTGGAGTCGGAGCGCCGGTACACCACGCGGGTGCTGCCCGCCGGGGTGGCGCGCGGGCTGCGGGACGCGCTGCTCGGCCGCGCGGGGGGCGCGGGACGTGCGGGCGCGATCGTCACGGGGGTGGCGGCGGCGGCCGGGGGGTACGTTGTCGGGAGCGTCCGGGCCCGCAGGGGCGAGGTCACGTTCTCGGTGGGCGAGATCCCGGGCGGCGGTGCGGGCGGCAAGGGGGGCGAGGGGGGCTCGTCATGACCAGGACCACGGGGACGACGGCGGGGGCCGTACCGATCCTGATGTACCACGCGGTGTCCACCGCGCCGAACGACGCCACGAGGGACCTGTCGGTGACCCCGGAGGCCTTCGCGGAGCAGATGGCGCTCGTCGACGACCTGGGGTACACCCCCGTAGACACGGCGGCCCTGGCGGCTGGTTGGCGGCTCGGCCGTCCGCTGCCCGCCCGGCCCGTCCTCGTCACCTTCGACGACGGCTACGCGGGCGTGCACCGGCACGCCCTGCCCGTCCTCGCCAAACACGGCTTCGCGGCCTCCCTGTTCGTCACCACCGGCTGGATCGAGGGCCCGTACGACAACGGCGAGTCCCTCGACACCATGCTCGACTGGGACCAGGTCCGCGAACTCGCCGCGGGCGGCGTGGAGATCGGCGGGCACAGCCACACCCATCCGCAGCTCGACATGCTCGACGACGACCGGCTCCGCTTCGAACTGCGTCGCTGCCGGCAGATCGTCGCCGACGAACTGGGCACCCGGCCCGTCTCGTTCGCCTACCCGTACGGCTACTCCAGCCGCCGGGTGCGCGTCGCGGTGCGGGAGACGGGGTTCGCCCAGTCGCTCGCGGTCGGCAACGCACTGGCCCGGCGCGCACAGGGCCCGTACGCGCTGCGGCGGGTGACCGTACGGCGCTCCACCGGCATCGCCGAGTTCGAACAGCTCATCGAAGGCCGTGCGATCGCCCGCACCTTCGCCCGGGACCGTGCCCTGACCAAGGGGTACGCCATGGTCCGAAGAGCACGACAGGTCCGGAAGGCCATCCGTTCCCGTGTCTGACACGACCACCACCACGGCACACGAGGCCGAGGACACCACGCCCGAGGAGACCGGGCGCAGCTCCGGCGCCCGCCGGGGGCCGCGGCTGCGACTGCCCGGGCTGGGCCGGGGCGCGGGGGGCGACCAGCTGTTCCGCAACGCCTACGCCCTGATGCTGAACACCGGTATCTCGGCCGTCCTCGGTCTCGGCTTCTGGCTGGCCGCCGCCCGCTACTACACCGAGGCGTCGGTCGGCCAGGGCTCCGCCGCGATCGCCGCGATGAAGCTCCTCGCCGGGCTCACCGCGCTGACGCTGACGGGCGCGCTGGCCCGGTTCATCCCGGTCGCGGGCCGCGACACCGGCCGGCTGATCTTCCGTACGTACGCGGGCAGCGCGATGGTCGTGGCGCTCGCAGCGGGCGTGTTCCTGCTGACGCTGGGGCTGTGGGGGTCGTCGTACAGCTTTCTGCACGATCCGCTCTACGCCGTGTTCTTCGTGCTCGCGGTGGTGGCCTGGTCGACGCTGACGCTCCAGGACGGGGTGCTCACCGGGCTGCGCAGCGCGGTGTGGGTGCCGGTCGGCAACACCGTGTTCTCGGCGGTGAAGCTGGTGCTCCTGGTGGTGTTCGCCGCCGCGATCCCGACCATGGGCGTCTTCGTGTCCTGGGTCGCGGCGATCGCGCTGTCCGTGCTGCCGCTCGGCTGGCTGGTGTTCCGGCGGCTGATCCCGAGGCATGTGAAGGCCACCGCGGACCACGCGCGTCCCCCGTCGCTGCGGGAGATCGGCCGCTTCCTCGCCGGCGACTACACGGGCTCGCTGTTCTCGCTGGCCGTGGTCTATCTGGTGCCGGTGATCGTGGCCGCCCAGGTCAGCTCCGCCGACAACGCGTACTTCTACATCACCACCACCATCGGCGGCACGGTCAATCTGCTCGCCATCAACATGGGCGCCTCGCTGACCGTGGAGGGCGCGCACGACCCGGCCCGGCTCGCGGCCAACACCCGGGCCGCGCTGAAGCGGATGGCCCGGATCATGCTGCCGGTGTGCGGGGTGCTGTTCTTCGGGGCGCCCTGGATCCTGGCCGTCTTCGGCGAGGCGTACGCGGACGCGGCGACGCCGCTGCTGCGCTGGTTCGCGGTCGGCGCCCTGCTGCGGGTCGTCATGGAGACGTACTTCGCGGTGCTGCGCGCGCAGAGCCGTACGGCCGGACTCGCCTGGCTGCAGGGCCTGTTGTGCGCCCTGGTGCTCGGTCTGACGCTGGTGCTGCTCCCCCGGATGGGCCTGACCGGCGCGGGCGTCGCCGAGATCTCCAGCCTCGCGGTGATCGTGCTGATCGCCGCGCCCCGGCTGTACCGCGTCCTGCGCACCGCCGGGCCCGCCGAGGTGCCCGCCGAGGTGCCCGCCGGTACGGCACCGGACGGCGACCTCACCGACCTGGGCCGGGTGGCCACGGCCGCGAAGCGGCAGAGCGGGGCGTGGTCCCGGCGCCTGGACTCCGACACCCTGGCCCTCGGCATCCATGTCGACCTCGACCATCTGGAGCGCCGCCCGGACGTCCGGCCCGGCCCCGGCACCCCGCCCACCGGAACCGCGTCCGTGCGCGGGGACCACCGGCCGGCCTGGGCCCAGGACCGGCCGACCCGTCCGCTCACCCCGATGCCCTCGGTGGGCCTGCCGGTGGAAGAGCGCGAGCCGGGCTCGGAATCGTCGCTGGGCCCGGCGGAGGCCCCGGAGGTGGACGCGCCGTTCGAAGAGGGCGTACCAGAAGCAGCGGGTGCACGAGAGGAAGAGGGCACGTCCCTGCGCGAACGGCTGTCGCACCCCACGATCACCGGCGCGGTCCTCGGTTTCCTGCTGCTCTCCGCGCTGCTGCTGTACTGGGTGCCCGCGCTGGCGCTGGACGACGCCGACCTGGACCGGATGGGCGGGCTCGGCCTGATCTCCGTGCTGCCCGTGCCGACGCTGGCGGGGGCGGCGCTGCTGGCCGTGGTGTTCGCCGCGCTGCTGTGGCCGGCCCGTGAGCACCGCGGACTGCTCCTGATCACCCTCCTGGCCACCGTGTTCTCGCTGCACGCGCTCCCGGCCGTGATCGAGACCGAGCCCCGCTTCGCCACCGCCTGGCAGCACCTGGGCTTCATCGACTACATCGAGCGCACCGGCACGGCCGTACCCGACCTGGACGCGCGCTGGAGCTGGCCCGGCTTCTTCGCGGCGGCCGCGTTCGTCGCCGAGGCCTGCGGGATCACCGACTTCACCGAGATCATCCGCTGGTGGCCGACCGCCATCCAACTCCTCTACCTGGCCCCGATGTTCCTCCTCGCCCGCCATATGCGGGCGAGCTGGCGCGCCAAGTGGACCGGGGTCTGGGTCTTCGTCCTCAGCGGCTGGGTGGGCCAGGACTACTTCTCCCCGCAGGGCTTCACCTACCTCCTCTATCTGGCCTTCGTCGCGATCCTGCTGGTCTGGTTCCGGGCCCCGCACATGCTGTGGGGCAGGGTGCGCCCCGGCGAGGCCGAGGTGGAGCCGACGGACCGCCGGCAGCGCGCGGTCCTGCTGATGGTCCTGATCGGGCTGTACGCGGCGACGGTCCCGGCCCATCAGCTCACCCCGTTCGTGATGCTGGGCGTCCTCGCGGTCCTCGTCCTGATCGGCCGCTCCGAACTGCGTGGCCTGCCCATCCTGTTCGCCGTGATGGTCGCCGTCTGGCTGGGCTATCTCGCCGAGCCGTACTGGTCGGGCCACTTCGACGAACTCTTCGGCGGGGTCGGCGGAGTCGGCGGCAATGTCACGTCCTCGGTCTCCGGCCGGATCGGCGAGGGCAGTTCGACGCACAAGCTCGTCCTCTACGCGCGCGTGGCCCTCGCCGGCTCGGTCATGCTGCTGGCCTGCTACGGCTTCTGGCGCCGCCGCTCGAACAGGTACCGCGAACGCTCCCTGCTCGTCCTGACCTTCGTGCCGTTCCTGGGCTTCGGCATGCAGTCGTACGGCGGCGAGATGGCCCTGCGGGTCTTCATGTTCGCCCTGCCCGGCGCCGCGCTGCTGGCCGGCCTCGCCCTGTTCCCGCGCACCGGCGTCACCACCGAGGAACGCGACAAGGACCGCGTGAGCCTCGCCCCGCTGGCCGCGCTGATGGCCGGCCTCGTCCTCATCGGCGGCTTCCTGGTCGCCCGCTGGGGCAACGAGCCCTTCGAGCGCGTCCGGCCGGGCGAGGTCGCCGCCATGGAGTACGTCTACGCCCACGACGACCCGACGGTACGGCTGCTCTGGCTCAGCGACGACCCGGTGAACAACGTGACGCCCGCGATGCCGTGGGGCGCGCGGGACATGGAGAAGGTCGAGTACGTGCCGACGCTCGCGCCGAGCGACCCGGTGCTGGTGTCGGGGGTGGTCAAGGCGCTGAAGGACGCGGGCGCCAACTCCTTCCTGATCGTCAACCGCAGTCAGGTGGTCAACCTCCAGATGGACGCGGGCTACTCCGCGAACTGGGAGTCCCGGCTCGTCCAGAACCTCGACAAGCGCGCCGACCTCGAACAGGTCTTCTCCAACACCGACGCGACGATCTTCGCCCTGCGCGACCGGACGGGAAAGGCCCCGGCGCCCGATCCCGGCCCGATCGGCCCCCAGGTCACCTGGACGCCGTGGTCGGTGGTGGGCGGCCTGGCCGCGATCGCCCTGATCGTCCTGCTGAGCGTCCGCGAACTCGTACGGGTGGCGGTCCGCCCCGGCGTCCGCCAACTCCGCTGGCTCCAGAGCAGCTTCTGGTTCAGCCTGCCGCTGCTGGCCCTGCTGCTGGCGTCACTGGTGCAGCGCTTCGTGACGATGGGCCTGCGGTAGCGCCCTGAAGGGGCGCGGGGAACTGCGCGACCAGCCACGACGGTCCGGCAGTTTCCCACGGACCTCACGAGGCACTCACCTCTTGAGCCACTTCACCTCGTACGCGGCCATGTCGAACTTCTTCCCGTCGACATCCGCGCTGATCCTGCGGTCGAGCGTGTTGACGACGAGCACGGCCTTGTCGTCGGCCAGCACGCGCACGTTCGGCTTGTCATCGGCGGCGACGGACACCGACTCGTACGACGTCCCCGGCGGGAACTCCTCGCTGAACCTCGACAGCAGCCCGTACATGGGCAGTTCCTCACCCCCGTCGCGCTCGTCGGTCGGCGTCCACAGACACCCCGGGCACTCCCCGCTCTTCTCCTCCGGATTCCAGTAGAACCCGGAGGTCGCACCGCCCTCGGCCATGGCCATCAGCCCGGAGGCCTGGACGGCGACCCGCCGGTTCTCGGACCAGCCGTGCCGGTTGTCGTCGCCGTCGGCCGGCTCGACGTAGTACTCGGCCCACCACAGCGGCAGATCACCGGACCGCTCCCGCACCCACTCGCTCACGGCCGTGAACTTGTCGGTCGCCGCGAACTCGTCGGGGATCAGCTCGTCGTCCTTGGTGTAGCTGGACCCGTCCACCACCACGAAGTCCGCGCCGGCCTTGTGCTCGTTCCAGTAGTCGAAGGCGTCCAGCACCCGCTGGTCCATGGCCCCCCAGTCACCCTTCAGCGACGTGGACGCGTCCTGCTCCTGGCGCGGATCGAGGCTGTCCATCACCAGGTACGGCCCGCCGACCATGATGTCCTCGTCGACCTTCTTCAGGGCCTTGTAGACGAGGTTGTACAGCTCGGTGTACCCCTCGTAGTCCCAGCGGGCCTCCGCGTTGTTCCAGAAGCCCTTGAACTCGTTCCAGACGATGAAGTGCTTTACGTCCGGGTACCGCTTGGCGACGGTCGCGGCGAGGGCGGCGTAGTCCGCGAAGTGCTCCGGCTCGGGCGCGGTCTCCAGCGCGGTCTGGCTCCAGTCGGTCCGGTCTGCGCCGGCTCTGCCGCCCTTCATCCAGTCGGGCGCGCAGCACAGGGTGACGACGGGCGTGCCGCCGGTGGCGCGGACGAAGTCGATGCGCCGGTCCATCTCCTCGAAGTCGTAACGCCCCTTGACGGGCTCGGGGTTGCCCGCGCCCCAGCCCATGATGTGCTGGATCTGCGGCAGGGCCCGCTCACCGAGGCGCTTCTCGACACGCTCGACGGCGGATCCGCTGCCCTCGTCCGCGCTGTACTGGGTGTGGGTGAAACCCCATCCCACATCGGGTCCGGTGTCCCCGGACGGGGTGGCGGGTGTGCCGTGCACCTTGTCGCCGTCGGGCGAGGTGCCGGCGGTGCTGCCGCCGTTCCCGGGCAGTGTGGTGAGCAGGGTGACGGCGAGGGCCAGCACGGCCGCGCCCACGCCCAGAAGCGCGGTGAGCCGCCACCGCCGGTCCCCCGAATTCCACCCATGACGTCCCATCATGGGCAACAGTAACCGCGCGGACCCGTGGTGGGGGAGCTTCCGCCGGTGAACTCCCGGGCAATCGGAGCCCCCGTGCGGCCGGGGCGCGCGGCCTCCGGCCGAACCGCCCGGCGCACGACGGAACAGCGCAGGGGGACACAACCGGCGCACTACGGAAAGCGGATGCACGGGGAGCCTTCGGTGACGGATCATGGCGACATGTCTGCCAACCCACACGACGCACTGCCGATCCGGCTCAACGTCGACGACAGCGACTCCCCGTCCGATGTCGTCGACGCGCTGTTCCTCGGCCGTTTCGCGACGGGCGAGCAGCCGCACGCGCACGCGGCGAACATCGACCGGGTACGGTCCGGGGCCACCCTGCTCCCGCCGGGCGCCCGGGTGCTGCGCTCCGCGCGCGACGACGACCGCAGCGCGACCCTCGCCGAGGGCGAGGGCTGGACCGTGCTGATCTCCCGCTGGAACCGCGGCGCCGACGTCACGGTCACCGCGACCACCGCCGAGCTGGCCCAGAAGGTGCTCGGCCAGGCCACCGACGGCGCGGCCGACGAGCCCGAGCCGCAGCCGGAGAACGTGACGATGGGCTTCTGGTACGTCTCGCCGCGCCGGGGCCCGCACCGTACGACGCGGCAGATCTCGGCGGGTACGTGGGAAGAGGTCCGGCCGAACTACACGGCACCGGTGGCGGACGCCATGGACCGCCTGATGAAGACGACGCCCGAGGACATCGCGGGCCGCCTGTTGCTGCTGCACGGCCCGCCCGGCACCGGCAAGACCTCCGCGCTGCGCACGCTGGCGCGTTCCTGGCGGGACTGGTGCCAGGTCGACTGCGTCCTGGACCCCGAGCGACTCTTCTCCGACGTCGGCTATCTCATGGACATCGCCATCGGCGAGGACGACTCCACGGGCAAGGGCCGCTGGCGGCTGCTCCTGCTGGAGGACTGCGACGAACTGATCCGCGGCGAGGCCAAGCACACGGCCGGCCAGGCGCTCTCCCGGCTGCTGAACCTCACGGACGGCCTGCTCGGCCAGGGCCGCAACGTCCTGGTCGGCGTCACCACCAACGAGGACCTGGAGCGGCTGCACCCCGCCGTGGTCCGCCCCGGCCGCTGCCTCGCCCGGATCGAGGTGGGCGCGCTGACCCGCGCGGAGGCGGTGAACTGGCTCGGCACGGACGAAGGCGTCGGCCGCGAGGGCGCGACCCTGGCCGAGCTGTACGCCCTACGGCGCGGCACATCCCCTACCTCTCTCCCGGAGCCGAGGGGCGGCGCGGACGCGGGCCTGTACCTGTAGGCCCTCCCCGGGTGTTTCCTAGAGATATGACCCTGTTCGTCGGCACGTCCGGGTGGCAGTACAAGGACTGGCGGGGCGCCTTCTATCCGGAGGGCTGCCCCACCCGGCTGTGGCTGGAGGAGTACGCGGCGCGGTTCGCGACGGTGGAGCTCAACAACGCGTTCTACCGGCTGCCGACGCGGGAGAACTTCGAGGCGTGGCGGGAGCGGGTGCCCGGGGACTTCGTGGTCGCGGTGAAGGCGAGCCGGTATCTGACCCACATCAAGCGCCTCAGGGATCCCGAGGAGCCGGTGCGCCGTCTGATGAGCCACGCGGAGGGCCTGGGCGACCGGCTGGGCCCGATCCTGCTCCAGCTCCCGCCGACGCTACGGGCCGACGCGGACCTCCTGGACACCTGCCTCGGCTGCTTCCCCGCCGGCACCCGGGTCGCGGTCGAGCCCCGGCACGACTCCTGGTGGACCGCCGAGATCCGCGAGGTCCTGGAGGCGCACGGCGCGGCCCTGTGCTGGGCCGACGCGCACTCCCGCCCCGTCACACCCCTCTGGCGCACCACCGACTGGTCCTACCTCCGCCTCCACCAGGGCCGGGCCCACCCCTGGCCCCACTACGGCCCCCACGCCCTCACCACCTGGGCCCACCGCCTGACCGACACCTGGCCCACCACCGCCGACGCCTACGTCTACTTCAACAACGACCCCGACGCGGCAGCGGTGGAGGACGCGACAACCTTCGCGAGGGCGGCGGCAAAAGCGGGCCTGAAGCCGACCCGAACCCCGAAACGCCCACCTCGCTGACCCCGAACGCCCCGCCCCCCTGTTTCCGCCGCGACGGCACTCAGCCACGACGGCGGGTCTCGGCGGTGCCCGGCCCTCCTCAGCCCGCGGCCTGCGCGCCCCGCTACTCCGCGTACGCGGCCCGCAGGACGTCCCGGGCCGCCGCTTCCGCCTCTGCCACCCCGCTGCTTGCCGCTCTGGTGCCCGGCTGACCTGTTCCCACCGGTCAACCGAATTCCGCCGCGACGGCGCTCAGCCACAGCGGCGCGTAGCGGCGGTGCCGGACTCCGCTCAGCCCCCAGCGGCGCCCTCTACTCCGCGTACGCGGCCCGCAGGGCGTCCCGGGCCACCGCCAACGCCTCCGGCTCGCTGAGGCCGAGGCGGCGTACGCGCTCCGCGTACGCCGCCGCCGCTGTCGCCGCCTCGCGCTCCGCGGCGGAGCCGGCCGCCGCCACGAACGTCCCGTTGCGCCCCCGGGTCTCGATCACCCCGTCCGTCTCCAGCGCGCGGTACGCCTTGGCGACGGTGTTGGCCGCCAGCCCGAGCTGCTCGGCGAGCCCTCGTACCGTCGGCAGCCGGTACCCCACGGGCAGCGCGCCGGAGCGGGCCTGTTCCGAGATCTGGGCGCGCACCTGCTCGTAGGGCGCGCTCCCGTCCACGATGCGAATCTTCAAGGTCACGCGGCGATTGTCCCGTACCCAGCGGAAATTCGGAGGCAGCCCACCGCACGCCCCGCGTACCGTGCGCACCCATGACACCGATCGTGCGCGATCTCCGCGCCTCCGATCCCGCCGACGCCGAGGCCTTCGCCGAGGTACGGCGCCGCGCCCTGCCCTTCATGGTCGCCACCGCCGCGTCCGTGCTCCACGACGCCACCCACGCCGCCCCCGAGGCCCACTACGGGCAGCTGGTCGCCGAGGCGGACGGCGAGGTGATCGGCACCGTCCAGCTGGGCATCGCCGACGACAGCCCCGTACCGGGCCAGGGGTACCTGAACGTGTACGTGCACCCGGAGCACACGCGCCGGGGCGCAGGCGGCTCGCTGGTGCGCGCCGCCGAGGAGCGCCTGACGGCGGTGGGCGCGCGGCGGCTGCTGGCATGGGTGCTGGACACCCCGGAGAACCGCGCGTTCGCCGAGCGGCGCGGCTACACCTCCAGCCGCTCCGCGCACTTCCTCCGCCTGGACCTGGCCCACGGCACCCTCCCCCCGCTCGAAACGCCACCCCCGGGCGTGGAACTGCGGACGGCCGCCGACTTCGCCGACGACCCGCGCCCCCTGTTCGACCTGGACGCGGAGGCCTCGGCGGACGAGCCCGGCGACCTCGACGCGGAGTTCGACGACTACGAGCTGTGGCTCGCGGAGACCTACCGTCACCCCCTCCTCGACCACGCCCTGAGCACGGTGGTCGTGGTGGACGGCACACCCGCCGCGTTCACCGCGGTCCGCACGGACGGCCGGGACCGCTACTTCACCGGGATGACGGGCACCGCCCGCGCCTTCCGCGGCCGGGGCCTCGCCAAGCTCGCCAAGAACGACTCCCTGCACCGCGCCCGCGCCGCCGGCCACACGGAGGCGTTCACGGGCAACGACGCCGGCAACGGCCCGATGCTCGCGGTCAACAAGTGGTTCGGATACGAAATCTGCGCGACGGAGGTGCGGTATGTCAGGGAACTCGGCTGAGCCGGTGGTGGAGTCGGACGGGGAGTCGGCCGCGGAGCTGGACGTCGTCCTGCTCAAGGCGGGCCGTACGAAGATCCGTTACCCGGCCCGGCTGCTGGCCGACGACGGCACCCGGATCACGGTCCGCGCCGACTGGGCGACGGACGGCGTACGGGACTTCGGCTTCGTCCAGTTCGGGCCCGGTGACGTCTTCACCGAGTACTACTGGCGCGACCGGTGGTACGCCGTGAAGGAGGCCCGGGACGCACAAGGCACACTGAAGGGCTGGTACTGCGACATCACCAGACCCGCCACGCTCTCCGGCGGGGAACTCGTCGCCGAGGACCTCGACCTGGACCTGTGGCGCTCCGCCGACGGCACGGCCGTACTGCGGCTGGACGAGGACGAGTTCGAGGAGAGCGGGCTCGCGGCGAGCGACCCGGAGGCCGCGGCGGCGGCCATGGCCGCCCTCGACGAACTGGAACTCCTGGCCCGCGAGGGTGGTTTCACGGCCCTGCTGGGCTGAGCCGGGCCACCACCGCGTACCGCTCGTCCTCGACCTCCCTCCCCCACAGCGCGGGGTCGTCCGACAGCGGCACCACCTCCGCGTCGGACACCAGCGGCGCGAGCAGCCCGTACAGCCGCTCGGCGGGTATCCCCACCGGGCTGACCGCGCCCCACACCCCTTCGACCAGCACGAGCCGCCCCCCGGGCCGCAGCAGTCCGCACCAGCGGCGCAGCACGCGGCCCGGGTCGGGCAGGGTCCACAGCACATGGCGGACGAGGAGCACGTCGAACCGCTCCTCCCCCACGGGCGGGGCCGCCGCGTCACCGACGAGGAACACGGCGGGCAGCCCGGCGAGTTTGGCGCGGGCGAGGGCGACCATGGCCGTGGAGGCGTCGATTCCGGTCACCCGGTGCCCCTGTTCGGTCGCGAGGAGTGACAGGCTGCCGGTACCGCAGCCGAGGTCGAGCACATCGCAGGGGCGGCTCGGCAGCCAGTCCCGCAGTCGGGCCGCCCAGGCCGCCCGGACGGTGGGTTCTCGCAGGCCATGATCGGGTTCATCGTCGAAAGAGGGGGCTTCCGCGTCCCAGTCGACGGCCTTCGGAGAGTCATCTGCCGCTGGTTTATTCGGTGTTCGAAGGGCTCGGGAGGTTTCGCCGTCGTCGATGTTGGTCATGCCGCCAGAGTGACACCTGCCACTGACAGTCCAGATGGTGACAGCCGCCACTGACAGAGCACGAACGATGAGTAACGCTCCCGGAACGGGTCTACCTCCGTGAAAACGCGGAACCCGGTAGACGCAAGGAGGCAGCCATGCGCCGTACGACCGTGCAGAAGCCCCTGAGGAAGTCCACGTCCCGCCGGGTGCGGGACGAGGCCGACGAACGCCCCGTCGAGCGCCGGGAAGTGCGAAAGGACATCGCGCGCACCTGGTGGCCGGACGGCTGAGCACTCGCGCCCCGGCCGGGAGCACGCGCGCGTGACCACGAACTCCGACGGCCGTCCGCCCCGGCGCCCCACCTCGGGCGCCGGGGCGGACGGCCCCGTACATCTGTCCCGACCGGCCCTCCGTGACCGGCCCTCCGTCAGACCGCGGGCCGTGCCAGGGTGCGGTCCAGCAGGTCCGTCAGCGCCGTCCAGTGGCGTTCCGTCGCCTCGGCGTCGTACGCGGCGGTGTCGGCCTGGGTGTAGCCGTGTGAGGCGCCCGTGTACACCTCGGTGCGGTGGCGGACCCCCGCCTCGGTGAGCGCCTTGTCCATCAGGTCTATCTGCTCCGGCGGCAGGGACGGGTCCCCGTCGGCGTGCCCGAGGTACACCTCACCGGTGATCCCGGCCACCGCCAGGTGCGGGCTGTCCGGATCGTCGGTGGCCAGCCGCCCGCCGTGGAAGCCGGCCGCGGCGGCGACCCGCTCCGGGAAGGCACCGGCGGTGTACAGCGCCAGCCGGGCGCCCATGCAGTACCCGGTGATCCCGACCGGCCCGGCGGCGGCCCGCGGGCTGTCGGCCAGCCACCCCAGGTACGCCGCCGCGTCCCGCAGCGCGAGTTCCGGCGTCAGCGTCAGCATGACCGGCAGGATCTGGTCCCACATCTGCGGACGCGCGGCCGGGTCGATGAACTCGGGCAGGTCGAACACCGGGGTCCGGCCCGACCGGTAGAAGACGTTCGGCACAAGGACGGTGTATCCGGCACCGGCCAGCCGGTCGGCCATCGCCCTCAGATGCGGCCGCAGCCCGAACGCGTCCATGTAGAACAGGACCGCGGGATGCGCGGCGTCGTCGTCGGGGTGCACGAGGTAGGCGTCGGCGGTGCCGTCCTCGGTGGTGATGTCCACGGTCGTGCCGCGTACGGCGGTCATGCGCGGGTTCCCTTCTCTGCGACGGACACGAGCGGCGTCCAGTCTCACGCACCGAGGTAAGAATCAGATCTTCGGCCGGATCCCGACGCCCCCAACGCGCTTTCCTGAGCCCTCGGTTAGCCCATCCTTAACGCCACCATAAGGATCGCGCGCACCCGTCCCCAGCAGGCGATTTCACGGTTCCTTGGGGTTAGCTTGCTGATCGACCCCGTCCCGAGGAGTGCCCCGCCATGCCCGCTGCCCGCCGCAAGGCCACCGCGTACGCCACCGCACGGGTCGTCGGCGCGGTCGGGGCGGCCACCGTCGTCCCCCTCGCCCTGACCGCGCTCGCCGCCGGACCGGCCGCGGCGCACGGTTCGATGGGCGACCCGGTGAGCCGGGTGGCGCGGTGCTACGCGGAGGGCCCCGAGAGCCCGCGGTCGGCGGCCTGCGCGGCGGCGGTCGCGGCCGGCGGCACCCAGGCGCTCTACGACTGGAACGGCGTCAGGATCGGCGAGGCGGCCGGCCGCCACCGGCAGCTGATCCCGGACGGCGAGCTGTGCAGCGCGGGCAACGAGGCGTTCAAGGGCCTCGACCTGGCCCGCGCCGACTGGCCGGCGACGAGCGCGCGCCCCGGGTCGGCCACCTTCCGGTACCGGGTGACGACCCCGCACAAGGGCACCTACCAGGTGTACGTCACCAAGCCGGGCTACGACCCGTCCCGGCCGCTCGCCTGGGACGACCTCGACCTCGCGCACCCGGTCGCGAGGGCCACCGACCCGGCCGTGTCGGGCGGCGTCTCCACGTTCTCCGGCACCCTTCCGCAGCGCTCCGGCAAGCACCTGCTGTACGCCGTGTGGCAGCGCTCGGACAGCCCGGAGGCGTTCTACTCCTGCTCGGACATCACCTTCGGCGGCGGTGACGCGAACACCCCGAACACCCCGGATACGCCGAACACCCCGAAGGCATCGGAGAAGCCGGCGGTGAAGGAGGCGGTGAAGGAGGCCGCCGGTACCACGTCCGACGCGTCTCCGACCGCGAAGTCGACGACGGCCGTCGGGTCGGCCGCGGGGAACCGCCTCGCGGAGCCCGCCGGCGGCAAGGAGGGCCTCGCCGACACCGGCGGCGACGCCAGGACCGCGTATCTGGCCCTCGGTGGCGCGGCCGTCCTGGCGGCCGGCTCCTCCCTCCTCTTCGCCGCGGCCCGCCGCCGCGGCACGACGGGCGGCGGCCGCCACGGCCGCTGACCGGGACTCGGAGCTTCCGGGGCCTGTCGGGCGGCTCAGGCCGGACAGGCCCCGGCGGAACGTGTCGGCACGTGTCAGCCGACGACCGAGAGACAGGTCGTCGGGGTGGCGTGGGCCGGGTCGAGGGCGTTGGCGACCTCGTGGAAGGCGACGCGGTCGAGGAGCCCGATCGCGGCGTGCTCGGAGAGGTCGAGCGCGCAGAGGTCCTGGACGACGATGTTGCGTACGTTCGGCCCGTCGAGGAACTGGGACCGGTACGGCGTGACCACCTCGTCGTACTTGGTGGCGAGGACCGTGTAGGTGACACCGGGGACGGTGTCGCCGCCCGCGTTGAGCTTGGTCATGAAGGGGGACCCGACCACCTGGTCGGCGAGGGCGGGGGTGGCGCTGGACAGCAGGTCGCCGGCGCCGGGGAAGTGGTCGAGGAGTTGGGTGAGGCCGTTGAGGGTGGTGCCGTGGTTGGAGGGGGCGATGCCGACGAGGGCGTTCACCTCCGCGGCTCCGCCGAGGAACTTGAGGTAGTAGCGGGGCATCATGCCGCCCTGCGAGTGACCGACGAGGTCGGCCTCGGCGGCGCCGGTCGCGGCGAGCACCCGGTCGACGAAGGCGTCCAGCTGTTCCGCCGACTCGTCGATGGGGCCGAGCCCGTTGAAGAAGGCCACGCCGGGCAGTTGGCCGTAGTCGAGGGAGTAGACGCAGTAGCCCCGGTTCACGAGGTACGGCGCGAGGCCCAGCCAGTTGTCGACGGAGTTCGCGAACGTCCCATGGACAAGGACGACGGGGCGGGGGTGGGCGGCGGAGGGTTCGCAGGAGTAGTCGTTCCAGCCACGGGAGGTCACGGTGGCCGAGTCGGCGGCCTCGGCGACGGTGGCGGGGACGACGGTCGCCGCGGCAGCCAGGCACAGGGCGGCCAGCGGTCTGATCAGGCGCTTCCAGGGCAGCATCGAGTGATCTCCTTGCGGCTCAAGGGACGTGCGACGACGTTCGCCCTGTGATCCGGATCACGAGGATGCTGTTCTAATGCGCCAAGTTACGGGCGAGTAGAAAAAGTGGGAAGTTACGCGTCAGTAAAAACTTCAAGTGAGCGCCGAGCACACTGACACGTGACGTCGAACCGTCACCAGGCGGGCCTGATGGGACCGTAGGGCGCGATACGTCCCAACCGCTCACGCAACGCCCGCACCTCACCCTCCCCGCCCAGCAACTCACCCCACCCGGCGACCACCTCGGCCGCCACCTCCTCCGCCGCCCGGGCGCAGGCCCACCCCCGCCCGGTCATCACCACCAGTCGGGCCCGCGCGTCACCCGGGTGCGGCCGCCGCTCCACATACCCCTTGCGCACCAGCTCGTCGACGAGCTGACTGGCCGCCTGCTTGGTCACCCCGAGATGGACGGCGAGCTCGGTGACCGTCGCCCCGTCCGGGGAGAGCCGGGTGAACGCGAAGCCGTACGAGGGCCGCCCGTCGAAGCCGCGGGCGGTCACGCCCTCGTCGATACGTCGCGTCAACTCACCGGCGGCGGCGAGGAGGGCGGCGGTCAGGGCCAGGGCTTCGGAGTTCTGCACGCCTGCATTGAAACACCCTTGACGAAGCGGTCAAGCTGCTTGACCATGTTCATATAGTCAAGTTGCTTGACCATTTGCCCCGAAGGCCCACCGACCCCAGGAGACCCGTATGCCTGTTGTCCGCCCCTCCGAAGCCGTCGTCCACGAGATCCACGGCGCCCGCTTCGTCTCGTACGCCACTCCGCGCACCGGCAGCGAGGAACTGGCCGCCTGGCGTGGGGAGATCCCCGCCGGGACCAAGGCCCCCGCGCACACCGTCAACCGGGAGGAGATCCTGCATCTGCTCGGCGGTGAGCTGCTGATCACCCTCGACGGCGGGACCCACCACGTCACGGCCGGCGACACGGTGATCATCAACCCCGGGGCCACCCTCGCCGTCGAGAACCCGACGACGGAAACCGCCGTCACCTGGGTGACCACCTCCCTCGGCCTGGAGGCGGAGCTGGTCGACGGCACGCGGATCGTGCCGCCGTGGGCCAACTGACCGACGGAAGAGGGGAGTTACGCCGCCAGCGTCCCCGGGAGCACTGCGTGCGGGCCGAACTTCGCCCGGGCCTGGTCCGCGACCTCCTCGATGCGGCGGGTCTTCTCGTCGACCGGGTCGAAGGCCAGCTGGTGGGAGGCCTGGTCGGCGGGGGTGAGCCCCTCCGCGCGCAGGGCGATCGCGCGGACGCGGGCGCGCTGGAGGCCGAGGGCGTCGTACAGGGCGTAGGCCGCCCTGGTGAGCGCCGGGGAGTGCGCGGTCGGCTCCTTCAGGGTGCGGGTGCGGACGGTGGAGGAGCGGTCGGCGTAGCGGACGGTGAGGGTCAGGGTGCGGCAGACCTTGTCCAGGGCGCGCAGCCGGGAGCCCAGTTCCCCGGCACCGGCGAGCAGTGCGCGGCGGTGCCGGTCGGGGTCCAACTCGTCGAGGGAGAAGGGGTGTTCGGTGGCGAGGGAGCGCGCGACGGCGTTCGGTACGACGCGGCCCCGGTCGACGCCGTTCGCCTTCTCGTGCAGTTCGCGCCCGGTCCGCGCGCCGACGAGGCGCTGGAGCGTGGACAGGGGCGCGCAGGCGACCGCGCCGAGGGTGTCGAGGCCGTACTCGCGCAGCGTGCGGGCGGTCGCCGTGCCGACGCCGGGCAGCGCGCCGACCGGCAGTTCGGCGAGGAAGTCCACGACCAGGTCCTCGGGCACCGCGCACGGCGACCCGGGCGCCGCAGCCCCCAGCGCCAGCCGTGCCGTCAGCGGCCCGGGCCCGGCGCCGATCAGACAGTCGACGCCGTACAGGGCGAGGGCGCGGACCCGGATCAGCCGCGCCAGCTCCTCGGCGTCCCGGCCGAAGTACCGCTCGGCGCCCCGCAGATCGGCCAGCATCCCGTCCGGCGGCAGCGCCTCCACGACCGGGGTGAAGTCCTCGACCAGCCCGAGGAGACCGGGCAGCGCGGCCTCGTACTTCGGCGGCAGCTGGAAACGTACGCAGAGGATGGTCATCCCGCACTCCCTGGACTCTGGTGCCACAACTTCCGTACCTGAGAAGGACCTTGTGCGGGCTCTTCGCCCGCGGGCCGCAGATCGGCCCATGGATGCATCTCGTAGCCGGTGGACATCCGGATCCGGCGGCCCGTGTCGCCGCGCCGCCCGCCGTCGGTGTCCCCGCTCGCCGGAACGCCTCCGGTGTCCCTGGGCTCCGGCTCCGCCAGCCGGGGCGCCACCGCGTCGAGGCCGCCCTCGCGCCGCAGCTCCACCAGCTCGGCGAGGTTCCAGGCCGCCGCGCCCACCACGCTGAGGCTGCGCGGGCCGCGCCGCTGCACCACCCCGCGCACCAGCAGCAGCCAGGAGTGGAAGACGGTGTGGGCGCAGGCGTCGTGGGAGTCGTCGAAGAAGGCGAGGTCGACCAGGCCGGTGCCGTCGTCGAGGGTGGTGAAGACGACCCGTTTGCCGGAGCGGATCGGCGGGGTCTGGGTCGCCGCCTTGGCACCCGCGACCAGCACCGTCTCACCGTGCCGCACCTCGCGCAGCCGCCGCGCCGACACCACGCCCAACTCGTCGAGGAACGCCCGGTGGTCGTCCATCAAATTGCGTGAGACGTCCATCGACAGCACGCCCAGCTCGGCGCTGAGCCGCTCGGCGGAGGACAGGTCCGGCAGCCCGGCCGAGGCGGTCTTCCGACCCCCGGACAGCGGGAGTTGGCCGCCGCCCGCCCCCCGGGCGCCCCGGTGCAGCTCGGTCAAGTGCAGTTGCAGATCACGGCGGTTGGCCCCGAACTCATCCAACGCACCGACCTGGGCCAGCCGTTGGGCCAGCGGACGGCTCGGCCGCGCCCGCTCCCAGAAGTCCAGCAGCGAGGCGTACGGCTGCCCGTCCGCGATCCGCGCCGCCTCGGCCTCACTGATCCCGTGCACATCGGAGAGCGCGAGCCGTAGCCCCCACATCGCAGGGGAATCAGACACCAGTTCGATACGGTGGGCGACCGCCGACCGGTTCACGTCCAACGGCAGGACCGGCACCCCCCGCCGCCGCGCGTCCGCCAGCAGCAGCCGCTTGGGGTACATCCCGGGGTCATGGGTGAGCAGCCCCGCGTAGAACGCCGCCGGATGATGCGTCTTCAGCCACGCCGACTGGTAGGTCGGCACCGCGAACGCCACCGCGTGCGCCTTGCAGAAGCCGTACGACCCGAAGGCCTCGACGATCTCCCAGGTCCGGGCGATCGTCTCGGCGTCGTACCCCTTCGCGGCGGCGTGCTGGGCGAACCAGACCCGGATCCGTCCCTGCGACTCGGGGTCGGAGAGCCCGCGCCGCACCCGGTCCGCCTCGTCCCGGCCGCAGCCGGTCATCAGGTGCACGATGTCGATGATCTGCTCATGGAAGACGACCACGCCGTACGTCTCCCGCAGCGGCTCCGCCAGATCCTCGTGCGGGTAGCGGACCGGCGCCCGCCCGTGCCGGGCCGCGATGAACGGCCGCACCATGTCGGCGGCGACCGGACCGGGCCGGAAGAGGGAGATGTCCACCACGAGGTCGTGGAACGTGGCCGGCTGGAGCCGCCCCACCAGGTCCCGCTGCCCCGGCGACTCGATCTGGAAGCAGCCCAAGGTCTCGGTGGAACGGATGAGTTCGTACGTCGCCGGGTCGCCCTCGCCCCGCTCGAAGTCGAGCGCGTCCAGGTCCACCCGCTCCCCCGTCGCCCGCGCCACCTCCGCCACCGCGTGCGCCATCGCCGACTGCATCCGCACACCCAGGACATCGAGCTTGAGCAGCCCGAGGTCCTCGACGTCGTCCTTGTCGAACTGGGACATGGGGAACCCCTCGCCGCTGGTCGGCATCACCGGCGTACGGCGGAGCAGGGAGGCGTCGGAGAGGAGCACCCCGCACGGGTGCATGGCGACTCCGCGCGGCAGCGCGTCCAGCGCCTCGACCAGCTCCCACAGCTGGCCGTACTTCTCCTTCTCCCCCGCCAACCGCCGTAGCTCGGGCAGCTCTTCGAGCGCCGCGCGCGCGTCCCGCGCCCGGATGTGCGGGAAGGACTTGGCGATCCGGTCGATGTCGGCGGGGTCCAGGGAGAGGGCCGCGCCCACATCGCGGACGGCGTGCCGGACGCGGTACGTCTCCGGCATCGCGACGGTCGCGACCCGCTCGGTGCCGAACCGGCCGATGATCGCGCGGTAGACCTCCAGCCGGCGCGCGGACTCCACGTCGATGTCGATGTCGGGCAGCACGACCCGCCGTTTGGACAGGAACCGCTCCATCAGCAGGCCGTGTTCGACGGGGTCGGCGTGCGCGATGTCCAGGAGGTGGTTCACCAGGGACCCCGCGCCGGAGCCCCGCGCGGCGACCCGGATCCCCATCTTCCGTACGTCGTCGACGACTTGAGCGACCGTCAGGAAGTAGGAGGCGAAGCCGTGGTGGGCGATCACGTCCAGCTCCCGGTGCATGCGCTCCCAGTACGCGCGCCGGGTGTCGTAGCCGTGCCGCACCATCCCGGCCGCCGCCCGGGAGGCCAGCGCCCGCTGGGCGGTGCGGCGGCCCGCGCCGACGAGACGCGGCTCGGGGAAGTGGACGGTGCCGAGGCCGAGGTCGTCCTCCGGGTCGACCAGACACTCGGCGGCCGTGGCCCGGGTCTGCTCCAGCAGCCGGTACGCGGTGTCGCGGCGGTATCCGGCGGCCTCCACGACCCGCTCGGCGACACCCAGCATGGCGTCCGCGCCCTTGAGCCAGGCCTCCCCGGAGTCCAGCTCGCCCCGGGGGTCGACGGGGACGAGCCGCCGGGCCGCGTCCAGGACGTCGGCGACCGGGCCCATGCCGGGGTCGGCGTACCGGACGGCGTTGCTGAGCACGGGCCGTACGCGCTGCTCGGCGGCGAAGCCCACGGTCCGGGCGGCCAGCCGCAGCGAACCGGGCCCGGTGCCCTCGCGGCCGTGCCACACCGCTTCGAGGCGCAGGGCGTCGCCGTACACCTCCCGCCAGGGCACGAGGAGCCTCGCGGCGCGGTCGGGGCGCCCGGCGGCCAGCGCGCGCCCCACGTCGGAGGCGGGCCCGAGCAGCACGGTCAGGCCCTCGGCGGCGCACTCCGCCCAGGGCAGCAGCGGCGGAGTCTCGGTCCTGCCCCCGCCCGGGCCACCGCCCGCATGCGCCGCCGAAACGATTCTGCACAGCTCGGCCCAGCCGACCTCCCCCTCGCGCGCGAGGAACGTCACCCGGGGAGTCGACTCATCGACAAAGGCACCCCCGCGCACGGGAGCGCGCCGCCGCGCCTGCCGCACCGTGGCGGCGGACGTGACGGCGGGTGCCTCCACCGCCAGATCCACCCCGAACAGCGGACGGATCCCGGCCCCGGCACAGGCCTTGGCGAACCGGACGGCACCCGCGAGGGTGTCCCGGTCGGTGAGCGCGAGGGCGTCCATACCCCGTTCGGAGGCGCGCCCGGCCAGCCGCTCCGGATGCGAGGCCCCATATCTGAGGGAGAACCCGGAGACGGTGCGCAGATGCGTGAACCCCGGCACCCGCACCTCCCGCACTCGATCAATCGACCAGCAGATCAGCCGGTGGGCCGATCAGCGATCAGCCACTCGACTCGACTCGAACATCAGTTCACAGCCTTCTCGCCTCCACCATAGACCACTTTTCGAACTTCTGTACGACAGCCGTTCAGCCCCGTCCCACCTGCGCAAACGTCCTCCGGCCCGGACCGTGGGGACATGACACAGACGCCGGACCGTGGGGAGACGACACCGACGGCCGACCCCGCCCCCAGAACATTCCTGGACGAGCTCAAGGACGGGGTCACCCCACGGGCCACCCTGCTCGTCATCGGGGTGCTCGCCCTGCAACTGCTCTTCATCGCCTCGTACGTGGGGGCGCTGCACCACCCGAAACCCAGGGACGTGCCGTTCGGGGTGGTCGCGCCGAGCGCCGCGGCGGCCGAGCAGGCGGCGACCCGGCTGGAGCGGCTGCAGGGTGAGCCGCTGGACCCGCGCACGGTGGCCGACCGGGCGGCGGCACGCGAGCAGATCGTGGACCGGGAGATCGACGGCGCCCTGCTGATCGACCCGGCCGGCACCACCGACACCCTGCTGGTCGCCTCCGGCGGTGGCCGCAGCCTCGCGAACGCGCTGGTCACGCTCGTCACCGCGCTGGAGAAGTCCGAGGGCCGCACCCTGCGGACGGTGGACGTGGCCCCGGCCGACCTCGGGGACGCCAACGGGCTCACGTCCTTCTATCTGGTCGTGGGCTGGTGCGTGGGCGGCTATCTGTGCGCGTCGGCGCTGGCGATGAGCGCGGGGGCGCGGCCCACCAACATCCGGCGCGGGATCATCCGGCTGGCTGCCCTGGCCCTGTTCGCGATCCTCGGCGGACTCGGCGGCGCGGTGATCGCCGGGCCGGTCCTGACCGCCCTGCCGGGCAGCGTGGCGGCGCTGTGGGGGCTGGGGGCGCTGGTCGTCTTCGCGGTGGGCGCGGTCACCCTGGCGCTGCAGTGCGTCTTCGGGATCGCCGGTATCGGCGTGGCCGTGCTGCTGGTGGTGATCGCGGGCAATCCGAGCGCGGGCGGCGCGCTGCCGGCGCCGCTGCTGCCGCCGTTCTGGGCGGCGATCGGCCCGGCCCTGCCACCGGGTGCGGGCGTCTGGGTGGCCCGCTCGATCGCGTACTTCGAGGGCAACGACGTCACCGGGCCGCTGCTGGTGCTCTCGGCCTGGGCAGTGGCGGGGGCCGCCATCACCGTGGTGATGGCGGCCCTGAAGAGGAAACCGGCAGCCGGCCGACAGGCCGATTGAACAGCCGATCGAAGGATCAGCCGCTCGTCTGATCTGATCAGCCGATCTCCGTATCCGTCGCCGACAGTGCCTCGGTGACGGGCTGGAAGAAGGTCTCGCCGCCCGAGGTGCAGTCGCCGCTGCCGCCGGAGGTGAGGCCGACGGCCTTGTCGCCGGAGAAGAGCGAGCCGCCGCTGTCGCCGGGCTCGGCGCAGACGTCGGTCTGGATGAGGCCGTTGACGATGTCGCCGTTGCCGTAGTTCACGGTGGCGTCGAGGCCGGTGACCGTGCCGCTGTGGACCTGGGTGGTCGAGCCGCTGCGGGTGACCTTCATGCCGACGGTCGCCTCGGCGGCCCCGGAGATGGCCTGGGCGGAGCCGTTGTAGAGGTTGACCTCGCTGGGGTGGTCGACGTCCGCGGTGTACTTGACCAGGCCGTAGTCGTCGCCGGGGAAGCTGGAGACCTCGTTCTCGCCGATGACCTGGCCGCCGGCCGACCATTCGGAGATGCCCTCGGTGCAGTGACCGGCCGTCAGGAAGAAGGGCTCGCCGCCCTTGACCACGTTGAAGCCGAGGGAGCACCGGCCGCTGCCGCCGGTGATGGCGTCGCCGCCCGCGGCGAAGGGCTTGTACTCGCCCTGGGTGCGCCTGAGTTCGGCCTTGGCGCCGAGGCCGTCCACCACCTCGGTGAGTCTCGCCAGCTCGGCCTTGGAGACGGTGCGGTCCGCGGTGACGACGACCTTGTTGGTGGTCGGGTCGGTGGCCCAGGCGGTACCGGGGATGGTGGCGTCCGCCTTGAGGGTGGTCCGGGCGCTCTTCAGCTCGGCGAGGGAGTGCTCGACGATGCGAGCCTTGGCGCCGGCCGCCTCGACGGTCTCGGCGGCGGCCTCGTCCAGCACGTTCACGACGAGGAGCTTGCTCTTCGCGTCGTAGTACGTGCCCGCCGCGTCGGCGCCGAGGTCCGCGTCGAGGGTCAGGGCGAGCTTTCCGGCCGCGGTGATGGAGAGCGCTTTCGGCTCGGGGGCCGGCGCGGTCTCGCTCGCGTTCGCACTCTGGAAGGTCACTCCGGCGGCGACCAGTGCGGCGATGCCCGCACCTGTCACGACGGCACGGCGCCTGGGTATGCGTCGGTGCTTCAACTCACGTCCTCCTGTGGGGGGTTGGCCGCGCGGGGCGTGGGGGCCCCACGCGACCGGAAGTCGTACGGGCAAGGAGGCGACAGACGACAAAAAACGCCGCGTCCATGCCAACTGTGCGGCGCCCACTATTCCTAGGCGCGAGGGGGGCACACAAGGTCGACTTCAGGCCGGACGAGCGACCGGGGCGCACGCCCTCTATGCCGCTACCGTCCGGTAACACCCCACCTCAGGGTCGCGGAGATTCGCACTGCAAACACGGGAAGCAACGACCCCTTCAGCAACGGGTGAGGTCTACTCCTGTCCGAAACTCGCCCCTCGCGTGAGGGAATCAGAGTGCGTGGGTTAAGGGCCTACGGCCCTTTCGGCCCGAAAAAGCACGGGGCGCAGCCCCTGCTTTTTCAGGGGCGCGGGGAACTGCGCGAGAAGCCCCACCGACCCGCACCCGACAATGCGCCGCACCAACTACGGCGCCCCCTGCACCGGCGGAGCCCCTTGCGCCCGCTCAAGGAACCGCAGCAACTCCACCGGAAACGGCAGCACCAACGTGGAGTTCTTCTCCGCCGCCACGGCCACCACGGTCTGCAACAGCCGCAGTTGCAGCGCGGCAGGCTGCTCGGACATCTCCTTGGCCGCCTCGGCGAGCTTCTTGGACGCCTGCAACTCGGCGTCGGCGTTGATGACCCGCGCCCGCCGCTCCCGGTCCGCCTCGGCCTGCCGGGCCATGGACCGCTTCATGGTCTCCGGCAGCGACACGTCCTTGATCTCGACCCGGTCGATGGTGACACCCCACTCCACCGCCGGACTGTCGATCATCAGCTCCAGCCCCTGGTTGAGCTTCTCCCGGTCGGAGAGCAGATCGTCCAGCTCGCTCTTGCCGATGATGGACCGCAGCGAGGTCTGGGCCATCTGCGAGACGGCGAACCGGTAGTCCTCCACCCGGACGATCGCGTCCGCCGCCGAGGTCACCTTGAAGTACACGACGGCGTCCACCCGCACGGTGACGTTGTCCCGGGTGATGCCCTCCTGCGCGGGCACCGGCATCGTCACGATCTGCAGGTTGACCTTCTGGAGCCGGTCGACGAACGGCACGATCATCGTGAAGCCGGGCCCGCGCTCCGCCGGCCTCAGCCGGCCGAGCCGGAAGACCACCCCCCGCTCGTACTGCTTCACGACCCGCGCCGCCGCCGCCACGTACACCGCGCCGACGGACGCGAGGGCCACCCCCGCCGTCACCAGCTCCTCGACCATCACGGCCCCCAGGGTCCGAAGTGGGCGTATATGAGGGAGAACTCAGTCAGGTCGACGGTAACTCCGCCGCCCGAACAAGGGCGAGCCCCCGCACACGATGTGTGCGGGGGCTCGCCTGCTGCCGGCTGCAGCGGGGTGGGACCCGACGCCGGGGGGAAGTGCGCCGGTCCCGTTCGGCCTGATGCGTACGGCCTGGTGAGTGCTACCCGATATGTACCGCCCAGCGCCTAGTAGACGCTGACCCCGTACGCGCTCAGGGCCTCGGTGACCGGCTGGAAGAAGGTCGTACCGCCGGAGGTGCAGTTGCCGCTGCCGCCGGAGGTGAGACCGTACGCCACGCCGTTGCTGCCGTAGAGCGGGCCGCCGGAATCGCCGGGCTCGGCACAGACCGTGGTCTGGATCATGCCGTAGACGATGTCGCCGCCACCGTAGTTCACGGTCGCGTTGAGAGCGGTCACGCGTCCGGTACGGGTACCGGTGGTGGAGCCGGTGCGGATGACATTGGTGCCCACGCTCGGGGTGGCCGCGCTGGTGATGTCCACGCTGCCCGCGGTGCCGTCCTTGGCGATGGTGGTGTTGCTGTAGCGCACGAGGCCGTAGTCGTTGGTCGGGAAGCTCGACCCTGCGGTCGGGCCGAGGACCGTGGTGCGGCCGGAGTTGGAGTACCAGGTGCCCGCGCCGTCGGTGCAGTGACCGGCGGTCACGAAGTAGTACGTGCTCCCGCTGCGGACGTTGAAGCCCAGCGAGCAGCGCCAGCTACTCGCATAGATGGCGTCGCCGCCCTTGATCAGCTTGTTGAACTTGCCCGGGGTCCGCTTGATCGTCAGGGCGTCGGCGTTCTCGCCCGCCGCCTGCTTGATCTGCGCCAGCTCGCCCTGGGAGACGGTGCTGTCGATGGTGACGACGACCTTGTCCGTCGCCGGGTCGATCGCCCAGGCGGTGCCCGGGATATCGGCCTTGAGCACCGATGAGCTGGCGCTCTTGAGCTCGGAGGCGCTGAACGTCTGGGTGCCTGCCGCGTTGGCGGTGGGGACCGTGACGGCGGCGGCGGCCGCGAGTCCGGCGGTCACGGCGATCAGCCGGGTCCGTCTCGCTATACCGCTGCGGGGGGTGGTGCGCGTGATCCTCACTGGTCGTTCCCTCCAAAGGGAAGTCGGGGGCCCGCGTGGGGTCGGGGCCCGTGAGGCGCAGATCAGGGACATCGGTCCGGATTCCGGACACGCCGTGCCCCTGACAAGGCGCTGGGGGGAAGTATTCGGCCGTACCGCCGACCCACGCAAGGGTGCCTTTCGGCCTCTCGGAAACCAACCGGCGCGCCCTCCACGTCCGTTGACCTCACCAGGCCATATGTGCGGGTTCTGTGTGAATGCTGAGCGGCTCCCGGAGTGACCGGCTGACGGGTCGTCGGAGCAGGCCGCAGGGCCCGGGGGCGTCGATCACCACTATCGTCCGCCGCGCCGCAGGACACTCTCCGAGGCGCCCGGTCGGAGTACCCGGGTCCACCGCCCGGGGGTGTCCGGAACTCATCCGTTGGGCCGTTCGGCCGTCAGCTCCCCTCCGGACCCACGGGTCCCACGGGTCCCACCCTCCCCGCCACGGCCTACCGGTTGGCGGGCCGGGTGAGGCCGAGGTGCTCGCGGAGGGTGCTGCCCGGGTAGAAGGTGCGGAACAGCCCGCGGTACTGGAGCAGTGCCACCGTCCCGTTGACGAGTCGTTCCAGGTCACGGCGGGGTTCGACGGGGACGAGGTGGAAGCCGTCCGCGGCCCCGGCCCGGTGCCAGGCGGTGATCAGCTCGGCGAGGTCGACGGGCCCGCCCCGGTACAGCGGGCCGTGCGCGGTCTGCCGGGGCCCGCCCCCGCCGTGCCCCGGCTCGGCCGCGTGCTCGCCACCCCCGAGATCCACCCGCAGACTCACCAGCACCCGCAGCTCATCGGGATCCCGCCCAGCCCCGATCGCCACGTCCCGCAGCTCCTGCCGTACGGCGTCGGCGTGGTCCGGAGAGACCACCCGCACGAGGGCGACATCCGCGTACGCGCCGGCGGGGCCACGGCTCTCCCCCTCGGTCGCGTCGACGACCCGCACGGGATGCCCCTGGAACGGGCGGGGCACGATCGAGGACCCCCGAACGGAGAACCCGGCACCCCCGGCACCCCCGACCCCCTCGACACCCCCGGCCCCCTCGACACCCTCGATGCCTTCGACGCCCTCGAAGTCGACGTGACGCACCTGTCCCCGGTCGATGCAGCGACCGGTCCCGGCATCGCGGACCTCGGCGTCGCCCTCCCAGCCGTCCCAGCCGTCCCCCAACCGGGCGGCAGCGTCGGCCACTTCACCGGCCTCCCGCCCCGGCACGTGGGCGGGCGCCGCGGGCCGCCGTCCGAACAGCCGGGCCTCCGCCTCCGTGCCGGACACCTCGATCCACCACCCGGCGCGCCCCCGGCTGATCCGGTCGAGCGTCGCCACGGCAGCCTGCGGACAGTACGGCTCGGTGTGGGTCGTCGGCACCGCCGGCACCAGCCCGACCCGGCCGGTCTCCGGCGCCACCCGCGCCAGCACCGCCGCCGCGTCCGGCCCCGGCCGCCCGAACGGGTCCCCGACCGTCACGAAGTCCAGCGCCCCCCGCTCCGCCAGCCGCCCCAGCTCCACGAACGCCCCGGCATCACACACTCCCGGCTGATCAATGGCGGCGGCCAGGTGCAACCGCCCCCGACCGTACGACGACCCCATCCCGACCGACCTCTCTCCACCACTCGAACGACACGCCCCCGGGGGCGCCTCTCAGGACGACACGACCCGTTCCGCCCGCCCCTCACGCGGCCGCGCGGCACTCCAGGTCGCGCAGGAACTCCAGTACGGCCCGGGCCGTCGCGTCGTTCTGGCGGAAGGCGGGCCCGCCGGTGCGGGGACGGGTGAAGGCGCCCGGGGTGCGGCTGTTGGTGTAGGGCCCGAGGGCGAACCGCCGGGGGTGCGGGCGCCCGGACCGGTCCAGCACCCGCCCGTCCGCGGGGTCCACGGCGACCAGCCCCTCGGCCGTCTCGACGACGCCCCCCGCGTCGTACAGCCCGCGCAGCAGTCCGTCCCGGACCCGCGCCACCGTCGGCTCCGGCAGCCGGGCCTCGACCAGCGCTCTCGCCTCGACCGACGCCCCGGGCACGGTGGCACCGGACGCCCGGAACACCCCGTCCTCGGCGGTCACGCGCATGTCCGCCCCGACGAAGTGCAGCAGGCCGGCCCGCGACAGGGCGAGCAACTGCCGCAGCCGGGGCCCGGGCGGCCCGGAGGCGAGATAGCTGAAGAACCCGTGCCACCAGGTCCCCACGTCACCGAGCCTGATCAACTGCCCGTAGACGGACAGCAGTCCGAAGAAAACCCCCAAGTCGGCGCTGAAGGACGGATCATGACGGCGTCTCAGATCGTCCTCGACATAGCCGCGCAGCCCGTCCTGGAACTCCTCGTACGACCCGTACCGCACCCCCTCCAACGGCCGGTCCACCGCGGCGAGGTCGAGCCGGTCGGCCGCGTCCGGGACCGCCGACGCCGCCAGCGCCTCCCGCTCCCCGGTGTCCACCGCCGCCGCGTACTTCTCCTCGAAGTCCGCCCAGGCCATGGCGGTCCGTTCGGGATGGGCGTGGAACAGCCGGTGGTAGTGCGCGAATCCCAGCTCCTTCTCCACGGCCGGCCACACATCCCGCCGGAAGTCCAGCCCGCCGACCCGGCCCGCCCGTTCCAGCAGCTCGTCGACCTCGGCCGGCCCGAAGAACCTCGGCAGCGGCGGCCGTTCCCCCTCCAGGTCGTAGCCGATCTTCGAGTGGTACGGCACCCCGCGCCGCGACCCGACGTACAGCACCGGCTCCCGCCCGGACGGGTGGTACGTCAACTCCCCGTCGGGATCGTCGGGATCGTCGGCGCCCCCTTCATAGCGCCCGCCGCGCCCCTCCGTCAGCAGCACCATGAGGTCGACGAAGGCGAGCCCGAAGCCCCGCACGAGCACCGGTTCGCCGGGGGCCAACGCGGACAGGTCGCTGTCGGCGGTGAAGTCGGGCGGCAGATGGACGAGCCCGTGGGTGCGGGCATACGCCGCCAACTCCCGCTGTTCGTCGTCGAGTTCGGCGTCCAGATGGCCGAGTGCGAGGACGACGAGGTCCGCGGGCAGCGGCCGTGGGCGCCCCTCCAGCCACACCTGCTGTCGCCCCTCGGGCGGCCCGTCGATCCGCAGCGCCCGCCGCGGGTGATGGTGGACGGCGACCCCCTCGGGCAGGTCGGCCACGGCACTGTCGTGGACCCAGCGCAGATACTCGCCCTGGGTCCGCCGGTCCGAGAAGGTCCGCCCGTCGAGACCCGCCCACTCGTGCAGGGTGGGCCCCTGCCGCACGGGCCCCTCCATCCGCACCGTCTCGTCCGTGAACATGGTGATGTCCTCGGCCTGCGAGTTCATCCACAGCAACGGCGACTGGTCCGCCCGCCAGATACGCCCGGCACCCGGCGCGTGCGGATCGACGAGATGGATGTCGAAGCCCGTACCCGCGTACAGCGCACCGGCGTTGGCGGCGATCCGCTCGATGAGCCCGGTACCGCGCGGCCCGGCACCGACGATCACCAGGGACGGCCGCGGGGCACGCGGAGCGGGAAGAGAAGCAGAGGCAGAGGCAGAGGCAGACGGCATGCGAGAGGCTCCGTGATGTCCGAGTCGAACACGGGTGCCTTCACACGGAGCGCGTCCAAGGACGTCCAGAACGTGGACGGGAACGCGAGCGACCGAGCCCCTCAGCAGCGGTCTGTGCCGAGAGTACGGCGGTCTTTCCCCCCACTGTCAAGGTTGTCCGAACTGTGAGCGCTACGTCTCAAGTCGGTTGACGCGCAATCGGATGCCTGTTCCACTTACTCCATGCATCCGCAGCAGTGGCTGGTCAAGCGCTCCCACATCGACCTCGGTCGCGTGTGGTCCTCCTCCTGTTGAGCTGAGCCGACCCCACCGCGCGCCCCGATTCCCGAGGGGCGCCGTTCGTGTTCTCCCTCTCGGCCTTCACACGCGCGCCCCTCCCCTCGCGTTCCCTCTCTCCTTTCCTCAGCAGTCGCAACCGCAGCACTCGCACGCGTCACAGCAGTCGCAGTCCCGGCAGCAGCCCTCGCGCTTCTTCCGGGACCAGGGGCCCTCGTACTCCTTCGCACAGCACATCTGGCAGGTGCAGCACAGCAGGGTGAACATCCCGCACCCCGCCCAGAACCCCCGCCGCCGCGGCGGCTGCGGCCCCGGCACACCACCGAAGCCACCGCCCCCACCACCGCCGCCGAAGGGGTTCCCACCACCACCGCCGAAGGGGTTCCCACCGCCGCCGGCATACGGATCGCCGGCGCCGCCCGCGTACGGATTCCCCGGCCCGGGCACCGGCGCCTGACCGTGCTGATGTGCTCCGCCGTACTGCTGTGCCCCGCCGTGCTGATGCGCCGCGCACATCGGCACCGTCCCGAACGCCCGGTCCACCGACCTGCGCAGTTCGTGCACGAGCAGCAGATGGGCCAGTCGGCCGTCCGTGAACTCGGCCTCGCGCAGGGCGAGCCGGATGCCGTGCAGCGCGTCGTCGGCGAGCCGCCGTGCCTCGGTCATCGAGGTCCCCGTCGCGGTCAGCGGATTCCACGCGCCGGCGGCGGCGTCGGCGGTCCGGTCCTCCACCGCGTCCAGCAGATGGGCGAGGCGTCCGAAAAGGCGTCCGGCCTCGGCGAGCGGTGGGGCGTTCTCCGGCCGTCCGGCCAGGATCGCGGTGTGCGCGAAGGCCGCCGCGGTCGCCGTCTCGGTCGGCTCGGTGACCGTCAGCAGCGGGGTGCCGGGACCGGCCAGCGCCTCGATGCCGATCTGCCGGTCCACGGCGTCGACCAGCACCGCCGTGTCGAACCCGATGTCCGCCCCCGTACGCGCTCCCGCGCTCCCCCAGTTCGTCGCGACCCGGCGCGCGGCGCGCGCGACCGGCTTGCGCGCGAGCAGTCCGTCCCCGTCGGCCACATGGTCACGCACCTTGGCCGAGGCGAGCACCAGCGAGACGGCGGCGGCGAGCCGCGCGCCCCCGCCCTGGGCGACGGAGGCGGTACGCATCCCGCGCAGCGGACAGGGCCCGGCGGTGCGCCGCCCTCCCGTGCCGCGCTCGGCCTGAGCCTCCGTCAGAACCGAGACCAGCAAACCGTCATAGTTGGTGACGATCCGGGCGAACTGCCCGTGGTCTCCGCGCAGTGCGAGACAGAGTCCGCACAGATGCGCCATCCATTGCGTCCACAGCCCGTCGCTGAGCCGGTGGCCGCAGGGCCTCACTATTCCGAACACGACACTCCCCCGTGTCTCCCCGTGCCTTCACACACCCGTCGGCGTGGCCGCATCGTAGCCGCCGGAACGTTCACCCGGACGGACCGCGACTCACCCAAACGCCGCGAACAATATTATTTCACTCCCTGTCAGCGGGTGTGTACAGCGGAGCCCTTGGGGCACATGGACTCTCGACGAATTCGTTCTGCACCAGTACCGTCACGAAACCCCCGTGCGGCGTCTATCCACTTGGCGAGACATCCGCATCATGGACGACGATAGGGATGCGGAAAGCACGAAAGACCGCTGCGAGAGGAGGCGTCCATGGGATCGGTGCGCAAGGCGAGTGCCTGGCTTGGCCTCGTCGACGACAACGACGACGAGCGTTACTACGACGACGACTACGCCGATGAGCGGGAGTCCGGCTCCGGCGAGGCCTGGGTCACCGACCCTCGTGTCAAGGTCGCGTCCGAGGCCGCGCAGGACCACGGCCGCCGGATCGGCACGGTCACACCGGACAGCTTCCGTGACGCCCGGCACATCGGCGAGCTCTTCCGGGACGGCGTCCCGGTCATCATGAACCTCACGAACATGGAGTCCGCCGACGCCAAGCGGGTCGTGGACTTCGCGGCAGGCCTGATCTTCGGTCTGCGCGGTTCGATCGAGCGGGTCTCCAACCGCGTGTTCCTGCTGACCCCCGCCGACACGGAGATCGTCAGCGGCGAGGTCGCGAGCCGTCCGGTGGACGGTTTCTTCAACCAGAGCTGAGGCAGGGCCGCCTGTCGGCCCTGCCTCCGGCATCCGGGCGTGCGACGCGGCTCAGACGTGGCTCACCGGAAGGCGTCGAGACCGGTGAGCGCCTTGCCCAGCACGAGTTGGTGCATTTCGACGGTGCCCTCGTAGGTGAGCACGGACTCCAGATTCGTCGCGTGCCGCATCACCGGGTACTCCAGGGAGATCCCGTTCGCGCCGAGAATCGTGCGGGCGGTACGGCAGATCTCGATCGCCTCCCGTACGTTGTTCAGCTTGCCGAAACTGATCTGCTCGGGACGGAGCCGTCCCGCGTCCATCCGCCGCCCCAGATGGTGGGCGAGCAGAATCCCCTTGTGCAACTCGACCGCCATGTCGGCGAGTTTGGCCTGGGTGAGCTGGAATCCACCGATCGGCTTCCCGAACTGCTCCCGCGTCTTGGCGTATTCCACGGCCGACTGGAAACTGGCGCGCGCCGCACCCATCGAACCCCACACGATTCCGTAGCGGGCGTGCGAGAGACAACTCAGCGGGCCTTTCAGCCCCTTGACCTCCGGCAGTACGGCGTCCCCGGGCAACCGCACGTCGTCCAGGACGAGTTCACTGGTGACGGAGGCGCGCAGGGACCACTTGTGCTTGATCTCCGGCGCGGAGAACCCGGCGGTGTCCGTCGGTACGACGAAGCCCCGGATGCCGTCGTCGGTCTGTGCCCAGACGACGGCGACCCCGGCGACGGAGCCGTTGGTGATCCACATCTTCCGGCCGTTGAGGATCCAGTCGCCGCCGTCCCGCTTGGCGTACGTACGCATCGACGCCGGGTCGGACCCGTGGTCGGGCTCGGTGAGACCGAAGCACCCGATCACCTCACCGGAGGCCATCCGCGGCAGCCAGGTCCGCTTCTGCTCCTCGCTGCCGAACCGGTGGATGGCGTACATGGCGAGGGAGCCCTGCACGGAGACGAGCGAGCGGATCCCCGAGTCCGCGGCCTCCAGCTCCAGACAGGCGAGCCCGTACTGTACGGCGCTCGCCCCCGCGCACCCGTACCCCTGGAGCGACATCCCGAGGGCCCCGATCGCCCCCAACTCCCGTGCCAGCTCCCGGATCCGGGGCAGTTCCCCCCGCTCGTACCACTCGGCGACATACGGCATCACCCGCTCCCCGGCCCACCTCCGCACGGTGTCCCGCACGGCAAGGTCCTCGGGTTCGAGCAGATCATCGAGGCCGAGGAGATCGGCAGGGTCGAAGCTCACGGGTGCACCTCCGGCTCATAAAACTAGCGACGCTAACCACCGTACCCATCCACCCACTCAGCCGCAGCGGCACCCGGCAAGCGCCGGTGAGCGAAACCCCGCCCATGCTCAGCCCCGGCGGAGGGTGCCGAGACAGCTCAGCGCACCGACTCCGCCCGTACAGGCGCGGCGGCGGCAGCCTCCCGCGGCCCCGGCACCTCCGCGGAAGCACCCCCGCACTCCATCCCCCGAGGCAGCCGCAGCGCCATCACCGCGCCGAGCACCAGCAGTGCCGCGCTGACCAGCAAGGTGATGTGCAGCCCGTGCACGAACGAGTCGCGCGCGGCGTGCCGCAGCGCCTCCCCCGAGGACCCGCCCAGCCGGTCCGCGACCTCGTACGCCTCGCCGAGCGAGTGCCCGGCGGCGGCGGACGCCGACGACGGCACCCCCGGCACGGACGACAACCCGGGCGCGTACGCCGCGTTCATGACGCTGCCGAGGAGGGCGATCCCGATGCCGGCGCCCAGCTGGTAGGAGGTCTCGCCGATCGCCGCCGCCCCGCCCGCCGAGGACGCGGGCGCCTCGCTGAGCATGGACTCGTACGCCCCGAAGAGCGTCGTCTCCAGCCCGAAGCCGAGCAGCACGAACCCGGCGAGCAGCAGCCCCGCGTTGTCGTGGCGCCCCATCGCCGTCAGCAGGACGACCGCGAAGGCGGTGAGGCAGAAGCCGAGGGAGACCATGCGGCGCGGCCCGAAGCGGTGCAGCAGATGGGAGCCGACGAGCCCGGCCGCCATCGCGGCGATGGTCAGCGGCAGCAGCCGTAGACCCGTCTCCAGCGGGGACAGGCCGAGGACCAGTTGCAGATACTGCGCGGCGATCAGCTCCAGGCCGACCAGCGCGAGCATGGCCAGCACGATGCAGCCGACGGAGGTGCTGAACGCGGGGCGGGCGAACATCCGCAGGTCGACCAGCGGATGCGCCCGGCGCCGCTGCCGTCGTACGAACGCGGTCAGCAGTCCGCCGCCGGCGAGGAGGGCGAGCGCGGTGCCCGGGTCGAACGGCGGGTGTCCGCCGCCGAGCCGCTTCACCGCGAGGACGACGCCGAAGAGGCCGACGGCCGCCATCAGGGCGCCGACCACGTCCCAGGGGCCGTCGCGGTCGCCCGTCGACTCGGGCAGCAGGAGCCGTCCGATCGGCAGGCTGACGAGCATCAGCGGGATGTTGACGAGGAAGACCGAGCCCCACCAGAAGTGCTCCAGCAGGAACCCGCCGAGCAGGGGTCCGACGGCCGCGCCGACGGCCGCGACCGCGCTCCAGATGCCGATGGCGAGGGCCCGTTCGCGCCGGTCGGGGAAGACCTGGCGCAGGATCGACAGGGTCGCGGGCATGATCATCGCGCCGCCGACGCCGAGCAGGGCGCGGGCCGCGATCAGGACGTGCGGGTTGTCGGCGCAGGCCGCGAGGGCGGAGGCGACGCCGAAGAGGGCGTATCCGAGCAGGAGGATCCGTCTGCGGCCGACCCGGTCGCCGAGCGTGCCGAAGAGGATCAGCAGCGAGGCGCAGACCAGCGGGTAGACGTCGACGATCCAGAGCAGCTCCATGGCGCTCGGCCTGATGTCCTCGGTGACCGCGGGCACCGCCACGTGCAGCACGGTGGCGTCGACGGCGACCAGGAGCAGGCTGACGCAGAGGACGACGAGGACGACCCAGCGGTTGGCATGGGCCCCGGTGTCCCGACGGCGGAGTGCGGCGGCCGTGGGCGTCCCGGACATGTACGTACCTCCCAGATGCTCTCGCGTTCGGCGGAACCAGCGGGGTGGGGACTCCCCGGCGGTCACGGCCCGGGAGGAGCGGTGGTCCCGGGCCCGCGCATCGAATGGCGAGCGAGCCGTCAGCGTACGCGAGTCCCGGCCGGTGAAAGGTGGCGGGTGTCTCATGGAACCCTCATGCGAGGTGTGGCATACGCCACGCCGCGGGCCGCCCACCGGTCCTCCATGACTCCTTCATCACTCGTCCGTGGTGCGTCCGTCACGGTCCATCACGGCTCCGTCACCGACGACCACGGGACCGTGTCCCGGCCGGTTCCCGACTCCGCCGATAATCGAGCGCGTGACCGATCTTGCTACGCGCCCGGCGCCGCCTCTGCTGAGCCGGGCCGCCCCCGCGCTCCTCGGGTACGCCGCCGTGCGCGCCCTGGGCCTCGTCGCCCTCGCCGGGTGGAGCGCGGCGCGGGACAAGAGCGCCCTGACACTGCTGTCGGCCCGGTGGGACTCGCTCTGGTACACCCGTGTCGCCGAACTCGGTTACGGCTACGAGGTGCGCCTGCCGGGCGGCGACGTCCACTCGAACCTGGCGTTCTTCCCGCTGCTGCCGTGGCTGGAGCGGGCGGTGTCGGCGGTGACCCCGCTGTCGTACGCCCACGCCGGCCTGGTCGTCGCCACCCTCGCCTCGCTCGCCGCGGCCTGGGGGATCTTCGCGGTCGCCGACCGGGTGTACGGGCGCCGGGTGGGGGTGTGCGCGGTGCTGCTGTGGGCGGTGCTGCCGGTGGGGATCGTGCAGTCGATGGCGTACACGGAGTCGCTGTTCACCGCGCTGGCCGCCTGGTCGCTGTACGCCGTGCTGACCGGCCGCTGGGTGGCGGCGGGTGCCCTGGCCGCTCTCGCCGGGCTGACCCGCCCGGTGGGGCTGGCGGTGGTCGCGGCGGTCTGGGCGGCGGCGGTCGTGTCGTACGTACGGGAGCGGCGGCTCGAACCCGCTCCGCCGTCCGTACGAAGCCGGAGTGCGGAGGCATCGGGCGGCGCTCGGCTCTGGCCGCGCGCCCTCGGTATGGTCCTCGCGCCCCTGGGCGCCGGTGGCTACGTCCTGTGGGTCGGCCATCGCACGGGCAAGGGCCCGCTCGGCTATCTCCACGTCCAGGCGGGGTGGCGCAACGGCTTCGACGGCGGCTACGCCTTCGCCCGTTTCGTCGCCGAAAAGTTCACGTCGTTCCCGTCCGCCCTGGCCGGTGTCGGACTGATCATCGGGGTGGCGTCGCTCGTCTGGCTGTACGTGGTGTGCGTAAGACAAGGACAGCCGCTGCCGCTGCTGGTCTACGCGGGGGTCGTGACCGCGCTGGCGCTGTGCGCGTCGAGCTACTTCGGCTCCAAGCCCCGGCTGCTGATGCCCGCGTTCCCGCTGCTGCTGCCCCTCGCCCGCGCCCTGGCGAACGCGCGTACGCGCAGGTCAGCGGCGATTCTCGGGGCCGTGGCGGTGGTGTCGGCGGGCTACGGGGCGTTCTGGCTGAATGGCTCCGGCCCGCCCTGACCCGTCTGCCACGGAGGGCGAGCGAACGGGTAATTCCACGCAAGCATTCGGTGAACGAATTCAAAAGGGCCGTAAAACGACCGCTCAGTATTAGGCCATGGAATTGAAGGCCAAGTGGCGCAACGATTCGTCATTCAGCAGAAATAAACATCAATCTGAGAGCAATCCCACATCACGGCGTCATCACAAAGCCGGTGATTCACGCCGCGTCGGAGCTCACTCGCTGTAACGTCGATTGAGTGCGTACCGAACTAAAGCCGACCCGTCTGGACCGGGTCTTCTCCAGGCTGGACCGTGAGCCGGAACGACCGGCCCACATCGATGTGCCGGTGATGACCCGGCACCGGGTGGTGCTCTTCGGCTCCACCCTGGCCTTCTACGTGGCCATCGTGTGGGCCGTCGTGATCACCTCGTGGCTGGTCCGGCTCGACTGGCAGATCATGTTCTTCCGGCCGTACCAGCAGTGGCAGCAGATCCACGCCTTCCTGGACTACTACGTGGTCCTCGGCCAGCGCGGCCCCACCGCCGTGATGGTCGCCGCCTGGCTGGGCTGGCGCTCCTGGAGACAGCACACCCTGCGGCCGATGCTGGCCCTCGGTGTCTCGCTGCTGCTGCTGAACATCACGGTCGGTGCCGCCAAGCTCGGCATGGGCCGGCTCGGTCCGCACTACGCCACCGAGATCGGCTCCAACGAGATGTGGCTCGGCGGCGACATATTTCCTTCGGGCCATACCGCCAACGCCGTGGTGACCTGGGGCATCCTGGCCTATCTGGCGTCGACGCCGCGGGCCAGGCGCTGGCTGTCCGCGCTCTCCGCCGTGATCTCGCTCGGCGTCGGACTCACCACGGTCTACCTCGGTACGCACTGGTTGAGCGATGTCCTGCTGGGCTGGGCCGCCGGTCTGCTGATCATGCTGGCGCTGCCCTGGTTCGAGCCGCTGATCGCCCGCGCCGAGGCCTGGCTCTTCTCGCTGCGGGACTCCTGGCGCGACCGTCGTACGGCATCCGCCCCGGCATCTGCCCCGGCGTCCGCGCCCGCGTCCGCGCCGACGCCCGCCGCCGTGGGCAGCGTGGGGGCCGCCCCGCTGCGCACGCCCGGCGAGGAGCCCGCGACCGCTCGGGAGACCGGGATCGCGGCCCGCGCCGCCCACCCGTCGATCGTGCCCGTGCATCTGGCCCCCGGACCGCATCTGAGCAGGTCGGAGCGGGCCCCGGTCACCCCGGCCGGCTCCCGCCGGCCGCCGCACGCGGACCGGGTCGCGCACAACGCGACCTCGGCCCGCCCCCTGGCGGGCGGCTGACACGAGACAGCGGGGCCGGTACGCACAGCCCATGCCCCGCACCGTCCCCACCGCCGCACGGCGAAGGCCCGGCTCCCCATCGGAGCCGGGCCTTCGCCCGTCCTGGACCTGACCCGACGCGCGGTCAGCCCTTCCAGGCGCGCCTCACCCGGCCGTCCTCGACCTCCAGGTTCAGCCGGCCGAAGCGGTACTCCATGGTGATGATCGCGCCCGGCGGCAGCTTTCTGACGGTGGACCAGCCGCGTTCCACGGCGCGGCGCTCGGCGTTCGGCGCCTCCAGGCCGACGTAGGCGTCGGGGTCGTCCCGGGGCTCTTCGGAGGGGGTGGGAATGGGTGCCATGCCCGCCACGGTAGGCCGCCGGAGGTCCCGCTGTCCTCCCGCAGTCACGCTTCTGTCACAGAACCACGACACCCGATTCGGCCCAACCCAGTCACACGTACGAGCGGTTCCTTACGCCTTCCGCGCGCTGCCGAACGGAATTCCCGACCCCTTCGGCACCATCGCGAATAGCCCGTCGGAATGCATGTCCGGGGCCGTGTGTGTCCGGTGCATGTCCAGCCTTTTCCCACCGATTCCCGGACGGCTCCCGGAAGCCCCCACCTCATGGGAAATACACGGTTCCCGCACACTTCCCCCCTACGCCCCCTGTCGGAGCGACCGGGACCGCGCGCATCATGGCGTGCATCACGGGCCCAGGACGCGGCAGCGAAGGGGCGAGCGATGGGGACCGAGACCGTACAGGCGCCGGCACGACCCGTACGGACCAGGAAGCCCGGACGCGTGGTGGTCGACTGGCTGACCACGACGGACCACAAGAAGATCGGGCACCTCTACCTGGTCACGTCGTTCCTGTTCTTCCTGGCCGCCGGTCTGATGGCGCTGGTGATGCGCGCGGAGCTGGCCCGGCCGGGCACCCAGATCGTGGACAACGAGCAGTTCAACCAGCTGTTCACGCTGCACGGCACGATCATGCTGCTGCTCTTCGCGACGCCGACCTTCGCCGGGTTCGCCAACGAGATCATGCCGCTGCAGATCGGCGCGCCCGATGTCGCCTTCCCCCGGCTGAACATGTTGTCGTACTGGCTGTTCCTGTTCGGCGGGCTGATCGTGCTGGGCTCGCTGCTGGTGCCGTCGGGGCCCGCCGCCTTCGGGTGGTTCGCCTATGCGCCGCTGAACAGTCTGGAGCGGTCACCGGGGATCGGGGCCGATATGTGGATCATGGGGCTGGCGCTGTCCGGCTTCGGCACGATCCTGGGCGCGGTGAACTTCCTGACCACGATCGTCGCGATGCGCGCCCCCGGGATGACGATGTTCCGGATGCCGATCTTCACCTGGAACACGCTGTTCACGTCGATCCTGATCCTGATGGCGTTCCCGGTGCTCGCCGCCGCGCTGCTGGTCCTGGAGGCGGACCGGCGGTTCGGCTCGCAGGTCTTCGACGCGGCGAACGGCGGGGCGCTGCTGTGGCAGCACCTGTTCTGGTTCTTCGGGCACCCGGAGGTCTACATCATCGCCCTGCCGTTCTTCGGGATCATCACGGAGATCATCCCGGTCTTCAGCCGCAAGCCGATCTTCGGCTATCTGACGCTGGTCGGGGCGACGATGGCGATCACGGGGCTGTCGATCGTGGTGTGGGCGCACCACATGTTCGCCACGGGCGCGGTGCTGCTGCCGTTCTTCTCGTTCATGAGCTTCCTGATCGCCGTGCCGACGGGGGTGAAGTTCTTCAACTGGACGGGGACGATGCTGAAGGGCTCGCTGTCGTTCGAGACACCGATGCTGTGGGCGACCGGCTTCCTGGTGTCGTTCCTGTTCGGCGGGCTGACCGGGGTGATCCTGGCGTCGCCGCCGATGGACTTCCATGTCACCGACTCGTACTTCGTGGTCGCGCACTTCCACTACGTCGTCTTCGGCACGGTCGTCTTCGCCACCTTCGCGGGGTTCTTCTTCTGGTGGCCGAAGTTCACCGGGAAGATGCTCGACGAGCGGCTCGGCAAGATCCAGTTCTGGACGCTGTTCGTCGGCTTCCACACCACGTTCCTGGTGCAGCACTGGCTGGGCGCCGAGGGCATGCCCCGGCGGTACGCGGACTATCTGGCCGCCGACGGCTTCACCGCCCTCAACACCGTCTCGACCATCGGCGCGTTCCTGCTGGGCCTGTCGACGCTGCCGTTCCTCTACAACGTCTGGAAGACCTCCCGGTACGGGGTGAAGGTCGACGTGGACGACCCGTGGGGGTACGGCCGGTCGCTGGAGTGGGCGACCTCCTGTCCGCCGCCGCGCCACAACTTCGTGACGCTGCCCCGGGTCCGCTCCGAGGCCCCGGCGTTCGATCTGCACCATCCGAAGTTCGCGGCGATCACCCCGCCGCAGACCCGGAAGGGCCAGGAGGGGACGCCGCATCCCCGGTTCGGTCAAGAGCGGCCGACAGGCGGTCCCGAAGTGTCCTGATCGTCTCGGTCAGCCCCTCCGGTTCGACGACCTCGAAGTCGACGCCGGTCATCATCACGTGAATGGCCATCACATCGAGGCTCGGGGCCCCGGTGCGCAGCAGACAGCTGTGCGCGTCGTAGGGCTCCAGGGTGCCCGCCGAGGGCGAGATCCGGGCGGCGGCCTCGTCGAGGGGCACCAGCAGCCGTACGACGGCCTGAGAGGCGTACACGCCCCTGGAGACGCCCTGGGAGACGTACGCGGCGAGGTCCTCGGCCGGGGGCTCGCGGGGTGTGAAGCGCGGGCCGTGCGGCGGCCGGGGCGTGAGGCGGTCCACGCGGAAGGTGCGCCAGTTGGCGCGTTCGACGTCCCAGGCGACCAGGTACCAGCGGCGCTCGGTGCACACCAGGCGGTGCGGCTCGACGGTACGGCGGGTGGCGGCGCCGGTGTGGTCGCGGTACTCGAAGCGCAGCCGCTCGGCGTCCCGGCAGGCGTTCGCCAGTTCGGTGAGCACCGCCGGGTCGATCGCGGAGAGCTGGGGGCCGCGCAGCAGCGGCACGGTGAAGGCGTTCAGGGCGCCCACCCGGCGGCGCAGCCGGCTCGGCAGCACCTGTTCGAGTTTGGCGAGGGCACGTACGGAGGACTCGCCGATGCCGTCGATGCCCTGTCCTGCGGCCGAGCGCAGTCCGACGGCCACCGCGACCGCCTCCTCGTCGTCGAGGAGCAGCGGCGGCAGCTCGGCACCCGCGCCGAGCTGGTAGCCGCCGCCGGTGCCCGGGCTGGCGTTGACCGGGTAGCCCAGCTCGCGCAGCCGGTCCACGTCCCGGCGGACGGTGCGCGCGGTCACACCGAGCCGGCCGGCGAGTTCGGAGCCGGACCATTCGCGGTGGGACTGCAGGAGCGAGAGCAGCCGCAGCAGCCGTGCCGAAGTCTCCAACATGGGGGCGAGTCTGCCAGCGGTCGAGGACAGGGTGTGTCCTCGACCGCGGCCGGTTCGGTGCGGGGCGGTTCAGCTCACGGCGGCTCAGCTCACGACAGCTCAGCTCACGGCGACCACCGTGACGGACAGGTCGTTGTGGGCCGTGTAGTACGGCTCGCCCTCCACCGGGCCGCCCTGCCCCGACTCGGCGCGGGACCGGGGATAGACGAAGACCGGGTGCTTGTCGACGATGTCGTCGAGCAGCCGCGCGACCCGCACCCTCGGACCCGGCTCCCCCTCGGGGCGCAGCCACAGGTCCCAGTGGCCGGGCGGCAGTTCGCCGTACGCGACGGTGAAGCGGACGCCGCCCGGGGCGTCCGAGGCGGTGAGGTCGGCGCGTACCGCGGGTGCCACGCCGTTCTGGTCGGTGATCTCGACGTACGCGCCGGGCGCGGTCTCGGCGCCGTACAGCCGGGCGGTGACCTCCAGCCGGCCGTCGCCGATGTGGAGTGCGCCGGCCTCGGCGTGCGGGGAGCGCTCCCAGGCGCGGAGCGTGAGGTTGCCGTGCTTGGTGCCGTACGGGATGCGGACGACGATCCGGTCGGCGGCGGGAGCCGGGGCGCGGTCGACGAGGGAGCGCAGGTCGTTGACGCCGGGGGACAGCCGGAGCGGCTCGCCGTCGGCCACCTGGAGGTGGACGTCCCAGTAGCCCTCGGGAAGGTCCAGGCTGCCCGGCAGCGCGGCCCGCAGACGGCCGTCGCCGGCCGGGGTAAGGGGCAGACGGACCTCCGGGGCACCGTCGCGGGAGACGAGGACCAGGTGGGCGGGGCCGGACTCGCCGCGGTCGGCGACCTCGAAGGTCAGACCGCCGGCGAAGTCGGCGACACAGTCGGCGCGGAGCGGCGCGATCCTGTCCTCCCGGTCGTCGCGGCGGGCGGGCTGCTGCGGAGCCAGCGTCATCATGCGGTGCGCCCCTTCTTGAGAGCGGAACGTCCGGCATCCCGAACGGCGTACGCGCCGCCGAGCAGAGCGCCACGGGTGCGGTGCAGGGAGCCCCGCATCCGGCCCACCGAGGAGGCGCCGCCACGGGCGACGAGGTCGCCGAAGAGCGTCTCGTAGCGCTCCGCGATCCGGGACGGGTCGAAGCGCTCGGAGTCCTCCAGCGCCGCGTGCGCCATCCGCTGCCGCTTGTCGTCGTCGTTGATGAGTTCCAGCAGACCGCCGGCGATGGCCTTGACGTTGCCGACCTTGACCAGGCGGCCGTCGACGCCGTCGTCGATGATCTCGCCGGGCCCGTGCGGGCAGTTGGTGGAGACCACCGGCAGTCCGCAGCGCATGGCCTCGACGATGGTCATGCCGAACGACTCCAGGCTGGAGGTGACGGCGGCGATGGAGCCCTTGGCCCACTCGGGCTCGATGGGGTTGGCGGGGCCCATCAGATAGACGTGGTTGTAGAGGCCCAACTTGTCGACGAGGGCGCGGAGTTTGTCCTTCTGCTTGCCGCCGCCGTAGATCCGCAGGCGCCAGTCGGGCCGCTCCTCGCGCACCTTGTCGAAGGCCTTGATCAGCAGGTCGTAACGCTTCACGGGCGCGAGCCGCCCGGCGGCCACGACCCACTTGCCGGTGCCGTCGGCCGGGTCGATGCCGGGCGCGGGCACCGGGTTGGGGACGGCCTGCACCCGGACGCCGGGCAGCCGCATCTTCGAGTTGTACGCGCGCGCGTCGGCCTCGGTGGTCGTGGTGAGCGCGTCGAGCCTCGGGTAGACGCCGCGCAGGGTGGCGCGCAGGGCCGGGGAGTGGCTGTCGAGCGTCAGATGCTCCTGGCCCACGCGGATCGGCCCGCGGCGGGTCTGCCGGGCCATGTGCACGTTCAGCCCGGGGCGGGTGCCGACCAGGACGTCGGCGTCGACCGAGGCGAGATGCTCGGCGATCCGGCGGTCGGTCAGGGCGCTGTACTGGTGGTGCCGGCCCTCGGCGCGCGGGAAGACCTTGGCGGGACGCTCCAGGTCGGCGTGGCCCTTGTCGGCGCCGCCCTCCCGGATGTCGACCAGGCCGCGCAGCCGGACCTTCGGGCTCACGTCGAAGACGGGCTCGTCACGGTGGCGGAAGACGGAGACGATCTCCACGTCGTGCTGTTCTGCCAGGGTGTTCGCAAGGTTGTACGTCGTACGGATCGTTCCGCCGATCCCGTACGCGTTGTGTATGAGAAAAGATATGTGCATGCGTCCCCCGAACCCCCTGGTTTCCCTGGTCATCAGCCGATTTCCCCGACCGTCCGTCCATGGCGGTGCTGGTCCACCACCACACGCTTAGACCCGGGATCCCTGGGAATGGTTGGACATCATCATCAACTCGTTCTGCAACGGTTGCCCGATCGATAGGCGCCGGAGGGAACCTGTTCGCCTCTGCGTGCATCAGGGCCTGTAGGGCAGTTGGGGCACGTCGAAGCAGGTGTCGTTCATCTCCCCCTGGCTCAGCCACCCCTTCCCGTCCTGCCAACGGGCCACGGACACACAGGTCCTGCGGGTCTTCGGGGGCTCGGCGAGCCGTTCGAAGCGGACCGGGACGAGCAGTCCGTCGGCGCTGTAGGGCTCGGCACGGTTCATGAACCGGTCGACGCACGCGCGCGTGACGCCCTCCTCCCCGCCCGCGCACGATCTCGCCGCGTCCGTGAACCACATCGCCGCGGCCCAGCCCTCCAACTGCCACTGGGAGTGCGTCTCCAGGTCCTTCGTCGCGTCCCGGAACTCCCGTACGGCCGCGTCGGATTCGTCCGCGTGGTTGCGGCTGGAGCCGGTCGCCCACAGGGCGTTGCGGCAGCGCGGGGCGTCCTTGTAGTCGTCGGCGACCGTGGAGGTCCAGTTCTGGACGTTGGTGACCTTGGCGGTGACGTCGGCGCCCACCTCGTCCAGCGCCTCGCAGAGCCGGGCGTTGCCGTGTCCGTCGATGGCGTCGAAGACCAGGTCGGCGCCCTGCTCCTTGATGTCGGCCGCCGCCGCGCGGAAGTTGGGCAGCGCGAAGTCGAGCTGCTCGGTGACCACGCGGTACCCCTCGGCCTTCAGCCCCTGGACGACCAGGCGCGCGTAGGCGGCCGACGCGGACTGGTTGTACGAGACCACGGCGGCGGTGCGGGCGCCGTGCTCCCGCTTGAAGTACCGGTACACCTCGGTGCCGCCGTACTGCTCCCCGTCCCAGCCGGTGGTGCCGTTCCGGGGCGCGAGGCTGCCGTAGACGCTGTACAGGTACGGATACGTGTCGTACGCCGGGCCGATGGGCTGGCCGCCGATGTCGGGCACGCGCGCGCGGGCGACACGGGCGGCGCCCGCGTAGTCGAGGGCGGTGGTGGCGACCAGCGCCACCACACGGTCCTCCTCGACGAGCCGGTGCACGCACTCGTTGTTGCCGACGCCGCTGCCGCCGTCGTCGCACTCCCGCACCTCGACCCGGCGGCCGTCGATGCCGCCGCGCGCGTTGAGCGCGGCGAACCAGGCCTTCGCCCCGTCGCGCGGCCCGGTGAACGCGGTCCCGCCGACCGGGCTGGTGACGCTGGTGACGATCCCGACGCGCAGCGGCTCGGCGCTCGCCGGGGCCGTGGCCGTGTCCCGGCGTTCGAAGTCGCTCTCCGGGAGCCGGCTGCCGCAGGCCGTCGCCATCGCCGTCGCCAGAAGCAGCAGCAGACCCGCGGCGGCCGTCTCAGCAGCCCGGGCCCGGGGTCGCATTGCCGCTCAGTGCGACCAGCCCGCACAGCGTCTTGACGGACACCTTCCAGGTGCCGTCCTGCTCGACGGCCGTGCCCGCCGCGTCCGGCAGGGCCGTGGCGCCCTCCAGAAGCAGGGTGTACGTCACGTCGGCGCCGGTCGCGGAGGTGAAGGCGACCTTCTGGACCTCGGCCTCCACCTGCCCGCCGCGCTCGTCGCCGCTGAACGCCGCGAGGACCGGGCCCATCTCGTCGCCGTTCTCCAGCACGGCCTGTTTCTCCTCGGTGGAGGTGGAGGGGTCGAAGAACGTCTTCCAGTTCTCCTGGATCTCCTTCTCCGCCGCCGCCGTGTCGGCGGGCCCGCTCGCGCTCGTGGTCTCCTCGGCCGGTTCGCTCGCCGTCCGTTCCACGGAGGGGGTGGGCGGTGCCGAGTCGCCGCCGCCCCCGCTGTCGTCGCTGCACGCCGCGAGGGCCGGGGCCAGGAGGAGGACCAGGGCGGCGGCCAGCGCCGTGCCCCGTCCCGCCGCCCCTGGACCACGTCCCCGCCGTCCGTTCGCCCGCCTGAGGTCGCTCCCGAGAACCATCTGGCTCACCACCGGGTGTCGGTCCGGGCGGCACGCGCCCGGTTCTTTCAGGGTCAGCTTGCAGAAGGCATAGTGCAAGCCATCGGCTGGGATGGACAGACACACGACGTGTGGGAGCCACGGATGCCCTGGATGCCCCGTACGAGGACAGCTCGACCGTGGACCGTGCATCCCGCCGCCCTCTGGACCGGCTGGGCGGGGTGGGCCGCGCTCGCCGGGGGCGCGGTGCTGTGCGTCGTCGGCTGGTACGGCGTCTCCGGTGAGCGCTTCGCCGAACGGCAGCTCCCCTATCTGGCCTCCTGCACGGTCCCCGGCGCCGCGCTGATCGTCGCCGGCGCGGTCCTCCTCGCCCACGGCCGCGAGGCCCTGGCCGCCACCCGCGTCGAGGAGCTGTACGGCCTCCTCGTCGCCGCCGAACCGGACGACGCCGGCGCGGAGTCCGGGACGACGACGGCGCCCCTCGCCGTCAGCGGCAGGCTGCTGATGGTGCCCGGCGGCACCCTCTGGCACCGCGCGGACTGCCCGCTGGTGTCCGGCAAGGCGGAGGCGGTGCCGGTGGACTCCCGGGTCCTGGCCGGCGGCGAACTGCGGCCGTGCCCGATCTGCGAGGCCCCCGACCGGGACGACGACCCCGCGGCCCCCGAAGCAAACTCCGCAGCCGACACCGCGGCCGATTCCGCCGCCGACTCCGAAACGGACTCCGAAGCGGACTCCGAAGAGGTCTGATGGCGTCTCTGACGTACGACCTCACCCTCGCGGGGCTCTCGGTCGGCAGCGCGGCGGCCCTCACCGGGATCGGGCTGGTCGTGACGTACCGGGCTACCGGTGTGCTCAACTTCGCGCACGGGGCGATCGCGATGGTGTGCGCGTATCTGCTGCGCCAGTTCGCCGTGGAGTGGGGGTGGCCCCTCTGGCTCGGCGCCCTCGTGACCCTGCTGCTGGTCGCCCCCGCCGTCGGCCTGGTCCTGGAGCGCTTCGTCTTCCGCCCGCTCGCCGTGCTCGGCGGCGAACCCGCGCGGACCCTCGTCGCCTCCATCGGCGTCTTCGTCCTCCTCGTCGGCGGGGCCGCGCTGCTGTGGGGCCAGGGCGCGCGGGACGACGCGCCCACGCTGGTGCCGGCCGACCCGTGGGGCCAACTGGCGGTGGCCGTCGCGGTCGCGGCGGCCGTGGGCGCGGTCACCCGCTGGACGCGCTTCGGCCGCGAACTGCGGGCCGTCGTGGACGACCGCTCCCTCGCCGTGCTCGGCGGCATCGACGCGGACCGGGTCGCCGCCGCGGGCTGGGCGTTCGGTTCCTTCACCGCGGGCCTGACGGGCGTGCTCCTGGCGCCCTACGTCCGCCTCGACCCGTACGGCATGCCGCTGCTGGTGATGGAGGTGGTCGCGGTGGCGGTCGCCGCCCGGATGCGGAGCCTCCCGGTGGCCGTCCTGGTCGCGCTCGGCATCGGGATCGCCCAGAGCCAGCTGACCCGGCTCCACCCCTCCGGCTGGGCGGAACCACTCCTCCAGGCCGTGGCCACCAACCTCTTCGTCGTGGCCCTCCTGATCGCGGCACTCGTCCTGCCGGGCGTGGGCACCCGCGACGCGCTGCCCCGCCCGGCGGCCGCGCGGACCGGCACCCCCGCCGGGGCGTGGATCGTGGCCCTCCTGCTGTTCCTGATCCCGCTGGGCTTCGCGGGCCATGACCTGCACACGGCCGTCCAGGTACCGGCGCTGGGCGTGGTCCTGCTCTCCCTGGTGGTGGTGACGGGCCGGGGCGGCCAGATCTCCCTGGGCCAGGCGGGATACGCGGGCCTGGGCGCCCTGTTCATGGCCCTCCTGACGGCCGGGCGCCTCCCCTTCCTCCCGGCGCTCCCCGAACCGGCCGCGCTCCTGGTGGCCGTGGTCCTGGTGGCCCCCCTCGGTCTGCTCACCGGCTGGCCCGCGATCAGCCGCCACGGGCTGGCCCTGGCCCTCGCCACGTTCGCCGTCGGCGTCGGTGTGAGCCGCTTCGTCTTCGCCCAGCCGTACGCGACCTCGGGCCTCACCGTCACCCGCCCCCAGGGCTTCGAGGGCGACCGCGCGTACTACGCCCTGGAGTTGCTCCTCCTCGCCCTCGCCCTCCTGGCCACCCACGCCCTGCGCCGGGGCCGCACGGGACGGGCACTGGCCGCCATGCGGGACCACGAGGCGGGGGCCTCCGCGGCGGGTGTCCGCGTCCCCGCGCTGAAGCTGGCGGCGTTCGTGACGGGCGCCGCGCTGGCCGCGCTCGGCGGGGGGATGCTCGCGATGGGCGTCCGCGCGTTCGACCCCGCCGCCTACGACCCCGTCCGCGGCCTCCTCTGGTTCGCCGCGATCGTCGTCCTCGGCGCCGACAGCCCCCTCGGCGCCCTCACGGCGGCCGCCCTCCTGGTGGGCCTCGACGCGGGCACCGAGGGCGGCGTGGCGGCGGCAGTCATCGGCCTCCTGGCCCTCCTCGTGGGCCGCTTCCCCAGCGGCCCCTACGAGACGGCACGCGCGGGCTACGCCCACCTCCGGGCAAGAGCGGAAGGCCGCGGCGAGCTGACAGCGGTGGGACGACGGACACGGGAGAGGGTACGGGCGGGGGTGGCGACCGGAGCGAGGGTGGCGACCGGGGCGAGGAGCGGGGGGCCTGCGGGGCTTGGCGGTAGGGCGGGGCACAGGGAGGCGGCGGGGCTTGGCGGGAGCGCGGGACCCAGCGGCGCGGCAGAGCTTGACGGGAGCGCGGGACCCAGCGGCGCGGCAGAGCTTGACGAAAGGGCGGGACCCAGCGGCGCGGCGAGGCATGGCGGGAAGGCAGGACCCAGCGGCGCGGCAGGGCTTGACGGAAGGGCAGGACCCAGCGGCGCGGCAGGGCTTGACGGAAGGGCGGAACCCAACGGCGCGGCAGGGCCTGGCGGGAAGGCGGGACCCAGCGGCGCGGCAGGGGTCGGGGGGAGCGGGGGTCCGGCGGCGGTCCGCACCATGGGTGGCTCGGCAGGGGGTTGGTGGGGTGGTGCGGAGGCGAGGGAGGACTTGCCGGCGGACGCGTCCGAGGCGACGACGGCGACGGGCGGCCCGGCAGCAGCCGGTGCCAGCGGGGCGGCGGAGCCCGGCACGGGGGGCCACCGAGCCGGTGGTCGAGATTCCGCCGAGAGTCGTTCCACGCACCGTGGCATGCCCGCCCGCAGAGCCCCCGACGACGACCGAGCACGCGGCGGCACCGGCCCCGGGCGGGCCTCGGCCGAGGCCCGACGCCCGTCGCAGGACGAGACGGGACCGGGCGAGGCCGAGCCCGGCACGAGCACCAGGCACAACCCCGGCGTCCCCGCCAGCCCCCCTCCTCGTACCTCTCCCGGCGCCACCCCGGCCGACCACACCCACCGCACCCCGCACCCCCCTTCCGTCGGCCCCTCCCCCTCCCTCCAAGCCCGTCACCTCCGCCTCGGCTACGGCGAGTTCACGGCGCTCGACGGGGTCGATCTCGATGTGCTGCCCGGTCGGGTGAGTGCCGTCGTGGGTCCGAACGGGGCCGGGAAGAGCACTCTTTTCCACTGTCTCGCCGGGACGCTGCGGCCCGGGGGCGGTCAGGTGCGCCTCGGTGGGCGGGATGTCACACGGCTGGCCGCGCACACCCGCACCCGGCTCGGGATCGCACGCACGTTTCAACAGCTCGCGGTCTTCCCGTCGTTGAGCGTGGCCGAGAACGTCCGCGTGGGCGCCGAGCAGGGACGGGTCGCCGACCCCGGCGCCGTGGAGCGGGCGTTGCGGCTGCTGGGGCTGGACGGACCGGTACGGACGGCCCCGGCGGCCGGACTGCCGACCGGGACACTACGACGGGTCGAGCTGGCGAGGGCGCTCGCCGGCAGCCCCCGCGTACTGCTGCTCGACGAGCCCGCCGCCGGACTCGACACCGCCGAGGTCGCCGCCCTCGCCCGCGTCCTGCGCGCCCTCGCCGACGACGGCATGGCCCTGCTGGTCGTGGAGCACGACCTCGACCTCGTCGCGGACCTCGCGGACGTCGTGCACGTCATGGCGGCGGGCCGGATCGTCACCTCCGGCCCCGCCACCCACGTCCTGCGCCCACCGGCCCCCTCCGTCCCGCACGACCCGGCGGCCGGACGATGACCCTCCTCTCCCTGCGCCGCGCCCGCGTCCGCTACGGCCCCCTCGAAGCCCTGCACGGACTCACCCTCGCCGCCCCGGGCCCCGGCCTCACCGTACTGCTCGGCCGCAACGGCTCCGGCCGTACGACCGCGCTGCGGGCCCTCGCCGGGACGGTGCCGCTGTCCGGCGGGGCGGTGGTGTGGGACGGGGTGGACATCTCCCGGACGCCCGCGCACGAGCGGGCCCGGCGAGGCCTCGTCCTCGTGCCGGAGCGGCGGGCCGTCTTCGGTTCGCTGACCGTGCGCGAGAACCTCGAACTCGCCGCGCCGGACCTCACGTACGCCTTGGACGCCTATCCGCCGCTCGAACCCCTGCTCCCCCGCCGCGCCGACACCCTCTCCGGGGGCGAGCAGCGCATGCTCGCCCTCGCCCGTGCCCTGTCGGCCCACGCGCGCGTGGTCCTCGTCGACGAACCCGCCCAGGGCATGTCACCGGCGGTCGCGGCCCGTACGTACGAGCTGCTGGGCGGTCTCGACGCGTGCGTGGTGATCGCCGAACAGCGGCTGCCGCCGGGGCTGCGCGACGTACCGGGCGTGCTCGTGTACGAACTCCGACGCGGGGCACTGGCGTTCGCCGGCGAGGCGGCCGAACTCGCCTGATCCGGCACCGCGCGGGCCCCGCCCGGCACAGCGGGCCGGACGGGACCTCGGCGCCCCGGGCCCGGGCACACCGGCCAAGGAGCAACCGGCCAGGGGTCAGAGGTCGAGGCGCTGCCCGGGCACGATCATGTTCGGGTCGCCGCCGATGACGGCCCTGTTCGCGGCGTAGACCTGCCGCCAGGTGGTCCCGTGCCCGGCGGCGATGCCGCTCAGGGTGTCGCCCTGCCGGACGGTGTAGTCACCGCGTGACGCGCTGCGGTCCGGGTGGGCGGGGGCGCGCGACGGCGCCTGCTTCACGGTCTTCCCGGATCCGGCGGGGGCCACCGGCTTGACGGACTTGGCGGGGGCCGAGCCCGTGGCGGGCGCCGCCGGCGCGCTGCCGGAGGCTCCGGCGCGACCGGAGCAGGTGGGCCACGCTCCCCAGCCCTGCGCGCGCTGGACCTTGGTGGCGACGGCGATCTGCTGGGACTTGGAGGCCTTGTCGGCGGTGGCCGCGTAGGCCGTGCCGCCGTAGGCGCGCCAGGTGGAGGCGGCGAACTGCAGGCCGCCGTAGTAGCCGTTGCCGGTGTTGATGTGCCAGTCGCCGCCGCTCTCGCACTTGGCGATGCGGTCCCACACTCCGCTGTCGGCCGCCGAGGCGCTGCCGGTGACGGCCAGGAGTCCCAGCGGGGCGAGCAGGACCGCCCCGGCGAGAACCGCCGTCGTACGCGTCCTGCGAGCGCTGCCGCGCGTGGTATCGGCGCATTCGGACATGAAGATTCCTCTCCACGGACCCGGGATCCCCCAAGGCGGGGCGCTTCCCGCGCTTGGACGCGGGTGTCGCGCTCCGCCCCGTCCGCCGGAGCTGGTGCTCGCGCGCTGTCTGGCTCTGCGCGGCCGGCGGACGTACCCGAGCGGTGCTCGTTGCACACGGCCGGGAATGTAGGGAGGTTGACGGGCTGTCAGCAAGCAATCGCTTGTCATACGAGGCCAGTTCACCGTTACCCCGAGTAGCGACCAGTTCCGGCCACCCACTTCATTCCCTGATTTCCTGATATGTCGGCCAGGTGTCCTGCTGATCTGTGACCCACTTCACCGGGTCAACTTCGCCGGACGCTCGGGAAGTTGGCGCGGAGTAACTGATTCCGCCCAGGGATTCACCCTGTGCTGCGGTTGGTTCGATTCCGTTCGTCGTCGGGCGTGACTCCGGCCACAGATCGCCCGTTGTCTTCTGCATGGGCCGGAACCTCCGCGCTCATGGGCCGGGCGCCACCCGGCACCGACACCGCACCGCATCCCGAGGAGCCACCGTGCCGCGCATGCTCGACGTCAGCGACGAGGTACGCGCCGAGATCGGCGACGAAGAAGCCGACCGGCTGCTCGCCGGAGAGAACGCCCCCGGCGGCTACGACTGCACGTCGTGCCGCACCCCCGGCGACTCCGAGCAGGAGCGCACCAGCACCGTCCTCTTCGTCGGCGACGAGACAGCCGTGCTCGCCTTCGCCCACGCCACCTGTCTGCCCTCCCAGGTCGTCCAGGTCACCGAGGAGCAGCTGCAGGGCGCCGCTCGTTCCATCGCCGGGGACGCCCCGGCCCAGGCCGCGCCCGAGCAGGCCGTGCTCGGCGTCACCAGCGGACTGATCCTGCTCAGCGGCGAGCTGCACCCGGCGCTGGTCGTCGAGCCGACCGCCCCCATCGCCCGCCCGGGTACGACGGGCGTGGGCGACGACTTCCTGCCGCTGCTCATCGAGCAGGGCTTCATGCCGCTCCCCCAGATCGACGCCGTACCGCCCGTGCTGCACGGCTGGTCCGTGCTGCTCGCCATGGGCCAGCTGCACGCCATCCTGCAGCCGGGTGGCTCCGGTGGTTCGCCGGTCGCGTGGTGGCAGGCCCATCAGGCGCTGCAGGTCGCCGACGCGTGGCGGGCCGCCGCGAACAAGCACCAGCAGGTGCTGATGTTCGCGGCGCCGGTGGGGTCGATCGGGCGGCAGCCGCGTGAGGATCTGCTGCGGGACGCGCTCGACAAGGCGGCGGCGAACGGGAAGTTGGTGGCGGCGACCCTGCCGCTGGCCGGGACCTGATCGCTTCACCTCGGGTGCACTTCGAGTGCACTTCGGAGTCACGCCGTAAGACTTTCGCTGGTCAGCCGGCCGCGGGTCGATCGTGGTTGATCGCGCAGTTCCCCGCGCCCCTTTCGGGGCGCTCCGCCGACCCGGAGGCTGAATGGTGGAGGCAGCGCATCTCTTGCCCCGTGGGGTCGTTGGCACAGACGTGCACGCATACGACGTACCTCGCCGTCAGTCCTATCAGTCGATCCCGTCCATGCGGCCGACTCAGGATCCGTCGGGCGGGCCCTCGGCCACGCCCATCTACGACTCGCTCTACGCGGAGTGGGTCAGGACCTACCGGACCCTGCCGGGCGACCGGCACGGGGAGGAAGGGTTGGGGTTCACAGGTTTCGGCAGTCTGTCGCACGGCTCGGGCGGACATCGCACCACCGGGACGTACGCCTCCGACTCGTACGGCGCCCGGCACGCGGCGGGGCATCTCGCCACCCAGCGCGAGACCCAGCCCGGTCAGACGACCACGACGGCGGCCGTGTGGCAGCCGGTCGGGCGGATCCCCACCGGACACACCGGGATGCACCACATCCCGTCCCCGCTGCCGCCGGGACCGCGCCGGGGTCTTTGAAGCGGGCACCTCGGGCACATGAGGAGGCGGCCACCCGGATTTCCGGGTGGCCGCCTCCTCATGTCGTAAGGCCTCGCCTCAGCGCCTTGCTACTTCTTCCAGCCGCCTACTTCTTCTTGCCGCGCTTCTCGCGCACCCGCACCGAGATGTGGATCGGGGTGCCGTCGAAGCCGAACTCCTCGCGCAGCCGACGCTCGATGAAGCGGCGGTAGCCCGCCTCGATGAAGCCGGAGGCGAAGAGGACGAAGCGCGGCGGCTTGGTGCCCGCCTGGGTACCGAAGAGGATGCGGGGCTGCTTGCCGCCCCGGATGGGGTGCGGGTGGGCCGCGACCAGCTCGCCGAGGAAGGCGTTCAGGCGGCCCGTCGGGACCCGGGTCTCCCAGCCGGCGAGGGCCGTCTCGATCGCGGGGACCAGCTTCTCCATGTGCCGGCCGGTGCGGGCCGAGACATTGACCCGGGGCGCCCAGGCGACCTGGCCGAACTCGGTCTCGATCTCCCGCTCCAGGTAGTAGCGGCGCTCCTCGTCGAGGGTGTCCCACTTGTTGTAGGCGATGACCATCGCACGGCCCGCCTCGACGGCCATCGTCACGATCCGCTGGTCCTGCACCGAGATGGACTCGGAGGCGTCGATGAGGATGACGGCCACCTCCGCCTTCTCGACGGCGGCGGCGGTGCGCAGCGAGGCGTAGTAGTCGGCGCCCTGCTGGAGGTGGACGCGCTTGCGGATGCCCGCCGTGTCGACGAACTTCCAGACGACACCGCCGAGTTCGATCAGCTCGTCGACCGGGTCACGGGTGGTGCCCGCGATCTCGTTGACGACGACACGCTCCTCGTTGGCCACCTTGTTGAGGAGCGAGGACTTGCCGACGTTCGGGCGGCCGATGAGCGCGATCCGGCGGGGGCCGCCGACGGCCGTGCCGAAGCTCTGCTCGGGCGCCTCCGGCAGGGCCTCCAGGACGGCGTCCAGCATGTCGCCGGTGCCGCGGCCGTGCAGCGAGGAGACCGGGTGCGGCTCGCCGATGCCGAGGGACCACAGCGCGGTCGCGTCGGCCTCGCCGCTCGGGCCGTCGACCTTGTTGGCGCAGAGCACCACGGGCTTGTTGGCCTTGCGGAGCAGCCGGACGACGGCCTCGTCGGTGTCGGTGACGCCGACCTTGGCGTCCACGACGAAGACGACCGCGTCGGCGGCCTCGATGGCGTACTCGGCCTGGGCGGCGACGGAGGCGTCGATGCCGAGGACGTCCTGCTCCCAGCCGCCGGTGTCGACGACCTTGAAGCGGCGGCCCGCCCACTCGGCCTCGTAGGTGACACGGTCGCGGGTGACGCCGGGCTTGTCCTCGACGACCGCCTCGCGGCGGCCGATGATGCGGTTCACCAGGGTCGACTTGCCGACGTTCGGACGGCCGACGACGGCGAGGACGGGCAGCGGGCCGTGGCCCGCCTCCTCGATCGCGCCCTCGACGTCCTCGAGGTCGAAGCCCTCTACCGCGGCGAGCTCCATGAACTCCGCGTACTCGGCGTCGCCAAGCTCTCCGTGCTCGTGCTCGGAGGGAAACTGGTCGTTCATGAAGTCCGTACCTCGTAGTTCATCGTGGTGATCGGTGGGCCACCCGGCGTGTCCGCCGGCCGGTCCACTACTCAGTGTCGCCCAGCGCCCGATCGGACGCCCGGCGTTTTACCGGCGGCCGGTGAGCCGCCGGGCGTGGTCCAGGTGTGCGCCGAGCTGCTGCTGGATGCGCACGGTCGCCTCGTCGAGTGCCTTGCGGGTGCGCCGTCCGCTGCCGTCGCCCGCCTCGAACGGGTCGCCGAAGACGATGTCGACGCGGGAGCGCAGCGGGGGCAGCCCCTTGATCAGCCGTCCGCGCCGCTCGGTGCTGCCCAGGACGGCGACCGGGACGATCGGGGCGCCGCTGCGCACGGCGAAGTAGGAGAGCCCGGCGCGCAGCGAGGCGAAGTCGCCCTCGCCACGGGTGCCCTCCGGGAAGATGCCGAGCACGCCGCCGCCCGCGAGGACGGCGAGCGCGCGGGTGATGGCGGTGCGGTCGGCGGTCGAACGGTCCACCTCCACCTGGCCGACGGCGCGCATGAACGGGCCGAGCGGACCGACGAACGCCTCCTTCTTGACCAGGAAGTGCGAGGCCCTGGGTGCCACCCCGATGACCATGGGGCCGTCGACGATGTGGGAGTGGTTGGGGGCGAGGATCACCGGGCCGGTCGCGGGGACCTTCCAGGCGCCCAGCACACGCGGCTTCCACAGCCCGTACATCAGGCCGACGCCGATGCGCCGGCCCACCTCGGCGCCGAGCGGCGAAGGAACCTCGGCCGACGGTGTCCCGGCCGAGGTCGTCCGGGCCGACGGGGCGCGGTCCGCGGAAGCCTCGCTCACTTACCCGCCCGCTTCTCCTCGACGAGGGTGACGACGCACTCGATGACCTGCTGGAGGGTGAGGTCCGAGGTGTCCACCTCGACCGCGTCGTCCGCCTTGGCGAGCGGCGAGGTCTTGCGGCTGGAGTCGGCCGCGTCCCGCTTGAGCAGGGCCTCGCGGGTCGCCTGGACGTCGGCGCCCTTCAGCTCGCCGCTGCGGCGGGCGGCGCGGGCCTCCGGGGAGGCGGTGAGGAAGATCTTGAGGTCGGCGTCCGGCAGGACGGTCGTGCCGATGTCGCGGCCCTCGACGACGATGCCGTTCTCCGCGCCCGCCGCGATGGAGCGCTGCAGCTCCGTGATCCGGGCCCGCACCTCGGGGACGGCGCTCACGGCGCTGACCTTGGAGGTGACCTCCTGGGTGCGGATCGGGCCGCCGACGTCCGTCCCGTCGACGGTGATCGTCGGCGCGGACGGGTCGGTGCCCGAGACGATCTCCGGCTTGCCCGCCACGGCGGCGATCGCGGACGGGTCTTCTATGTCGATGCCGTTGGTGACCATCCACCAGGTGATCGCCCGGTACTGGGCGCCGGTGTCCAGATAGCTCAGCCCGAGCTGCGCGGCCACGGCCTTCGAGGTGCTCGACTTGCCCGTGCCGGAGGGGCCGTCAATGGCAACGATCACTGTGGCGCGTTCCACTGGGGAGCACCTTTCCTGGTCCGAGGTGGTGGGGCGAGACGGAAAGCGCCCCGGACAAGGGTACTGGTTGCGCGTAGCCCATCCGGCCGCACCCGCCACCACCCCTACCGGAAGCGTTCCGGTACCGGAGGCGTTCCGGCCCCTACTGCCGGATCGCCCAGCCCCGCTCCCGCAGCGCCCCCGTCAGCACCGCCGCGGCCTTCGGCTCCACCATCAGCTGCACCAGACCGGCCTGCTGCCCGGTGGCGTGCTCGATCCGTACGTCCTCGATGTTGATCCCGGCGGCCCCCGCGTCGGCGAAGATGCGGGCCAGCTGCCCCGGCTGGTCGTCGATCAGGACGGCGACGATCTCGTAGGCGCGCGGAGCGGACCCGTGCTTGCCGGGGACGCGGACCTGGCCGGCGTTGCCGCGGCGCAGGACGTCCTCGATGCCGGTGACGCCCTCGCGGCGCTTGGCCTCGTCGGAGGCCTGGAGGGCGCGCAGGGCCTGGACGGTCTCGTCGAGGTCGGCGGAGACGTCGGCGAGGAGGTCGGCGACCGGGCCGGGGTTGGCGGAGAGGATGTCGATCCACATGCGCGGGTCGGAGGCCGCGATCCGGGTCACGTCCCGGATGCCCTGCCCGCACAGGCGTACGGCTGACTCCTCGGCGTGCTCCAGCCGGGCAGCGACCAGGCTGGAGACGAGGTGCGGCATGTGGGAGACCAGGGCGACGGCCCGGTCGTGGGCGTCGGCGTCCATGACCACCGGGACGGCCCGGCAGTGCGAGACCAGTTCCAGGGCGAGGTTCAGGACCTCGGTGTCGGTGTCCCGGGTCGGGGTGAGCACCCAGGGCCGGCCCTCGAAGAGGTCGCCGGTGGCGGCCAGCGGGCCGGACTTCTCCCGGCCCGACATGGGGTGGCTGCCGATGTAGGCGGAGAGGTCGAGGCCCAGCTCCTCCAGCTCCCGGCGGGGGCCGCCCTTGACGGAGGCCACGTCGAGGTAGCCCCGGGCCAGGCCCCGGCGCATGGCGTCGGCGAGGGTCGCGGCCACGTGCGCGGGCGGGGCGGCGACGATCACGAGGTCCACCGGGCCGTCGGGCGCCTCGTCGGTCCCGGCGCCGAGCGCGGCGGCCGTACGGGCCTGCTCCGGGTCGTGGTCGGTGAGGTGGACGGTGACCCCGCGCTGGGCCAGGGCGAGGGCGGCGGAGGTGCCGATCAGCCCGGTGCCGATGACGAGTGCGGTTCTCACTGGGCGATGTCCTTGCGGAGTGCGGCGGCGGCCCCCAGGTACACATGGGCGATCTCCGCGCGCGGCCGGTCGGACTCGATGTGGGCGAGTATCCGGACGACCCGGGGCATGGCGCCCTCGATGTCCAGCTCCTGCGCGCAGATCAGCGGGACGTCGGCGAAGCCGTCGCCGAGCTTGCGGGCGGCGGCGGCCGGGAAGTCGCTGTGCAGGTCGGGCGTGGCCGTGAACCAGATGCTGATCAGGTCGTCCGGGCCGAGCCCGTTGCGCTCCAGGACGGTGGTGAGCAGCTCGCCCACCCGCTCGTCCATGTGCCCCGCCTCGTCCCGTTCGAGTTGGACGGCGCCCCGGACCGCTCGTACCGCCACGGCTGTGCTCCTCGCTGATGTGCATCCCGGCTCGTTGTACGACCAGCCTAGTCAGCCCTCCCCGGGCCGGTGCGCGGCGCCCGCCTGCCGAGACGCCCGGTCCGGGAGGTGCTCCCGGTGGCGGATCTTCTTCGCGGAGCCCGACATTGTCCTGTGAATGTCACTGTCCCGTCACTTGGGGTGAAATACCTCCATGCGCCCCTGGACGCCGTCCCGTGGGTCCGCTTGCATGGGGGAGGCCGTCCGCGCCACGCCTCGGGGGAGGCTCGTATGAAGCGCTCCGGACCACTTGTCACCCTGCTCGGCGGACTGGTGCTGGCCCTGGTCCTGTTGTCGTTCAACGCGACGACCGGGACCCGCGCCGGCTCCTCGTCCACCAAGAACGACCCGCCGCCCGCCTCGGCCTCGCCGGGCCGGTCGCCGAGCCCGTCGCCCGCGAAGACCTCAGCACCACCGAGCCCGACCCCCGCCCCGCCGGCCGACGCCGACTACGCGGGCCGTACCGACGACGACTCCGCCGCGATCGCCGTGACCCTGCGCGACGGGAAGGCGGTGGCGTACTTCTGCGACGGCCGCGCCCAGGAGTCCTGGCTCAAGGGTGACGTCGAGGCCGACGGCGGGATGCGGCTCACGAGCAAGGACGGCGCCGAGCTGAACGGCACGCTGAAGGGCGGGAGCGTCCGGGGCACGGTCGACATCGGCGGCCGGGAGTACGGCTTCACCGCGCCCGAGACGGGCGAGTCCGCGCTGTACCGGGCGACGGCCAACGTCCGCGGGGCCGAGGTCGACGGCGGCTGGATCGTGCTGCCGGACGGCGACCAGGTCGGCATCGTCAAGCGGGACGGCAAGCCCACCGCGGCCCCCGAGATCGACCCGGAGACCGGTGCGGTGACGGTCGACGGACAACAGCTCACGGCCCGCCCCGTCACCCCGGAGAGCAGCTCATGACCGTCGACCCGAACGCCGCCACCCAGGACTTCCCGTCCCCGGAGCCCGCCCGCACACCCGGCGGCGCCTCCCGCTATCTGGTCCCGGCCCTGGTGGCCTGCGCGGTGGCGGTCGGTCTCGGCGTCTACGGCAAGGTGCACGACCCGGCGGGAACCGCGTTCAACCTGGCGGGCTTCAGCAGCACGGGCGCCGTGAAGTCGTGGCTGGCGACGGTGTCGTTCGGCTTCGCGCTCGTCCAGCTGACCTCGGCGCTGATGCTGTACGGCAAGCTGCCGGGCCCGAGTTGGTCGGGGGCGCTGCACCGCTGGTCGGGGCGGGTGGCGTTCCTGGTCGCGGTGCCGGTGGCGGTGCACTGTCTGTACGCCCTCGGCTTCCAGACGTACGAATCGCGCGTTTTGTGGCACTCTCTCCTGGGTTGCTTCTTCTTCGGTGTTTTCAGTGCGAAGATGCTGCTGCTCCGCTCGGAGCGACTCCCCGGCTGGCTCCTGCCGATCGTCGGCGGTCTCGTCTTCACCGCTCTCACGATCGTCTGGCTGACCTCCGCCCTCTGGTTCTTCCGCACGTTCGGAGTGACGACATGACGATGGGTTCGACGCGGCGCACGGTCCTGGCGACCGGCGCGGCGGGCACGGCAGCGCTGCTGGTGGGGTGCAGCGAGTACGGCGGTGACGACGGCGGCGACTCCTCGGAGGAGACCTCGCCCGGCGACTCCGGCACGGACGGCGCCGGCGAGGAGCTGACGAAGACGGCCGACATCCCGGTGGGCGGCGGCAAGATCTTCAAGGATCAGAAGGTCGTCGTGACACAGCCCACGGAGGGCGACTTCAAGGCCTTCTCGGCGGTCTGCACCCACCAGGGCTGCATCGTCAGCAGCGTCTCGGACGAGACGATCGACTGCGCCTGCCACGGCAGCAAGTTCAAGATCACGGACGGTGCGGTGGTGCAGGGTCCGGCCACGAAGCCGCTGCCCGCCGAGGAGATCAAGGTCTCGGGAAATTCGATTCAGCTGGCCTGAGCCACCCCGTACGCTCCCGGGCATGCAGCCCCCGCACCCGCACGACCTGGTCCGCGATCACACCGTCTACGCCTGTGTGATGGGGTCGCGGGCCTTCGGTCTCGCCACGGACGACAGCGACACCGACCGGCGGAGTGTCTTCCTGGCCCCCACCGAGCTGTTCTGGCGCTTCGAGAAGCCGCCGACGCATGTGGAGGGGCCGGCGGAGGAGCAGTTCGGCTGGGAGCTGGAGCGCTTCTGCGAGCTGGCCCTGCGCTCCAACCCCAACATCCTGGAGTGCCTGCACTCCCCCTTGGTCGAGCACATCGACACCACGGGCCGTGAACTGCTCGGCCTGCGCGGGGCGTTCCTCTCCCGCCGGGCCCACGAGACCTTCGCCCGCTACGCCCTCGGCCAGCGCAAGAAGCTCGACGCGGACGTCCGCACGCACGGCGCCCCCCGCTGGAAGCACGCCATGCATCTGCTCCGCCTCCTGATGAGCTGCCGGGACCTGCTGCGCACGGGCGCGCTCACCGTCGACGTGGGCGACCAACGCGAGCCCCTGCTGGCGGTGAAGCGCGGCGAGGTGTCCTGGGCCGAGGTCGAGTCCCGGATGGCCCGTCTGGCGGTCGAGGCCGAGGAGGCGGTGTCCCGCAGCCCTCTGCCCCCGGAGCCGGACCGGGCCCGGGTCGAGGACTTCGTCGTACGGACCCGGCGCGCGTCGGCGTTGTCGGCCACCTGAACCCCCCGGGGCGAACCGATTCTTCGCCCGACTCGGCCCTCGGACCGACTCAGGCCTTCAGGCCTTCAGGGCCCTCCAGCCGGACGCGGACGACGAAGTCGTGCAGGGCGTCGTACGCGGCCGGGTTCTCCGGGAGCGCGGACAGGGCCTGTTCCTCGTCCAGGACTCCCTGGAGCCGCTCGACGTCCTCGGCGACGCGCTCCTGGTCGACGTCCGCCGTGCCGTGCTCCCGGGCCGCCTTCGCCGCGACGAGGTCCGGGAGATACGCGGGGGCCTCGTCGATCTCGGGCAGCAGCGTGGGCAGATGGGCTTGCACCTCGCCGCTGCGCATGAGGTGGATGCCGGTGAGCAGCACGCGGAACGTGTAGAGCAGCGGCTTGAGTTCGCCGGTCTTCTCGAACAGCCGCCACTGGGTGGTGGCGAACCCCCGGTAGTGGTGGGCGTGGTGGCGGGTGAGGACCCCCGGGGCGAGCGCGACCAGCTCGCGGTGGGCCTCGCCGCTGTGCACGACGAGCGGCGAGAGCAGCTGCTCCAGCACATAGCCGTTGCGGCGCAGCATCAGCCGGGCGAACTTGCGCAGGTCGTGGGTGACGAGGTCCATCTCGACGCCGTCCCGGTCCCACATCCTCGACCGGGTCTCCTCCGGCTCGCGCAGCCCGACCAGTTCGGCCGCCGGCAGCAGATGCACACCGCGCAGGTCGACGTCCGAGTCACGCGAGGGGAAGCCGTACAGATGGGCTCCGGAGACGGTCGCGAACAGCAGCGGGTCGGGCTGTTCGGCGACCACCGGGGCCAGCACCGGGGCCAGGTCGATGTCGAGGGCGGCGGTCAGCGCGTCGGTCATCCGTCAAGCGTCCCAGAGGGCTCCCAGCGAGACGAGGTCGCCCTGGTACTCGATCCGGTCGGCCCACTCGGCGGGCCAGGCGTCCGGCCCGTGGTAGGCGCCCGCGAAGGCACCGGCGAGGCAGGCGATCGAGTCCGAGTCGCCCGAGGTGCAGGCGGCGCGGCGCAGCGCGGTGACGGGCTCGTCGACGAAGAGCAGGAAGCACAGCAGGCCGGTGGCGAGGGCTTCCTCGGCGATCCAGCCCTCACCGGTGGCCAGGCAGGGGTCCGTCTCGGGCGACGGCAGCCGCAGCGCGGCCTGGACACGGTCCAGGGCGTCCAGGCAGTCGTCCCAGCCCCGGGCGATGTAGTGCTCGGGCGAGGGGTCCTGGCTGTAGGTCCACAGGTCGCCGAGCCAGCGCGCGTGGTAGCGGGAACGGTTGTCGTAGGCGTACGACCGCAGCCGGCCGACCAGGCCCATCGGTTCGGCGCCCTGGGCGAGCAGCCGTATCGCGTGGGCGGTGAGGTCGGAGGCGGCGAGCGCGGTGGGGTGGCCGTGGGTGAGGGCGGCCTGCAACTGGGCGGCGCCCGCGCGCTGTTCGTCGCTGAGCGGGCCGATGAGGCCGAGGGGCGCGACCCTCATGTTGGCGCCGCAGCCCTTGGAGTGGATCTGGCTGGCGAACTGCCAGGGGTGACGGTCGACCGCGAGGAGGTCGCAGGCGACCAGGCAGGTGTGGCCGGGGGCGCGGTTGTTCTCCGGGGAGCGGGACCACTCCACGAACTCCTTGCGCACGGCCCGCTCCAGGGCCTCGGGGCCGAGCGACCCTCGGTCCATGGCCGTCCGCAGCCCGTGTCCCAGCGCCAGGGTCATCTGGGTGTCGTCGGTGACGATCGCCGGCTTCGGCAGGTCCATCTTCCGCCAGGGGCCGCACTTGGCGAGGATCGAGGGGACGTCGTTGAACTCCGTCGGGAAGCCGAGGGCGTCTCCGAGGGCGAGGCCGATCAGTGATCCGGTGGCGGAGCGCTTCGTTCGGAGCGTCATGGTCATCAGGGCCGTCCTTCCGTGGTGGGCCGGAGCAGGGGCGGGTGCAGGGCGGTGGCCCCACCCGCTCGGTACAGCGCGGCGGGCTTGCCGCGACCGCCGGTCAGGCGGGCGGCGCCGGGCACCTGTTCGACGAAGCCCGGCGTGGCCAGCACCTTGCGCCGGAAGTTGGGCCGGTCGAGCGGAGTGCCCCACACGGTCTCGTAGACCTGCTGCAGCTCGCCGAGGGTGAACTCGGGCGGACAGAAGGCGGTGGCGAGACAGGTGTACTCGAGCTTGGCGCCGACGCGTTCGTGGGCGTCGGCGAGGATGCGGTCGTGGTCGAAGGCGAGCGGACCGATGGCGTTGAACCGCAGCCACTGGGCCTGGGCCGCGTCTCCGCCGCCGTGCGGGACGGGCGGGTCTGGGAACAGCGCGGCGAACGCGACGGTGACGACCCGCATCCGCGGGTCCCTCCCCGGCTCGCTGTAGGTCCGCAACTGCTCCAGATGAAGCCCGGCGACGTCCTTGACCCCGGTCTCCTCCGCGAGTTCCCGCCAGGCGGCCTCCTCCGCGGACTCGTCCGGCAGCACGAACCCGCCGGGCAGCGCCCAGCGGCCGGCGTACGGCTCCTGCCCGCGCTCGACGAGCAGCACCTGGAGGGTGCCCGCGCGGACGGTGAAGACGGCCAGGTCGACGGTGACGGCGAAGGGTTCGTAGGCGTACTTGTCGTAGCCCTCGGGTGAGGTCATGCCCGCCGCCCCCTTTTATGGTCACCCTGACTAATAGTCATCACGACTATAAAGGCGGCGACCTGGGACCCACAACCCCTTTACGAGGAAAGGAAGCCCAAGAACCGCGTCAAGTGCGGCGCCGGGAACGGCAAAGGGCCGGCCCCGACGGCAAAGCCGGGACCGGCCCACTGCTCGAACGCGACGCGGACCCTAGAGGTCGACCTCCTGCATCAGCATCCCGACCTCGGTGTTGGACAGCCGGCGCAGCCAGCCCGACTTCTGGTCGCCGAGGGTGATCGGCCCGAAGGCCACGCGCACCAGCTTGTCGACCGGGAAGCCGGCCTCCGCCAGCATCCGGCGCACGATGTGCTTGCGCCCCTCGTGCAGGGTCACCTCGACGAGGTAGTTCTTGCCGGTCTGCTCGACGACCCGGAAGTGGTCCGCGCGCGCGTACCCGTCCTCCAGCTGGATGCCGTCCTTGAGCTGCTTGCCCAGGTCGCGCGGGATCGGGCCCACGATGTGCGCGAGATAGACCTTCTTCACGCCGTACTTGGGGTGGGTCAGCCGGTGCGCCAGCTCACCGTGGTTGGTGAGCAGGATGACGCCCTCGGTCTCGGTGTCGAGCCGCCCGACATGGAACAGCCGCGTCTCGCGGTTGGTCACATAGTCACCGAGGCACTGCCGGCCCTCGTTGTCCTCCATCGTGGAGACGACACCGGCCGGCTTGTTCAGCGAGAAGAACTGGTACGACTGCGTCGCGACCGTCAGACCGTCGACCTTGACCTCGTCCTTCTCCGGGTCGACGCGCTTGCCCTGCTCCAGGACGATCTCGCCGTTGACCTCGACCCGCGCCTGCTCGATCAGCTCCTCGCAGGCCCGCCGGGAACCGTAGCCCGCGCGCGCGAGGATCTTCTGGAGCCGCTCGCCCTCCTGCTCGGCACCGGGGAAGGTCTTGGGCAGCTTGACGTCCTTCTTGCCCGCATACCGCTCCCGGTTGCGCTCCTCGGCCCGCGCGTCGTACTCACGGGAGGTCGCCGGGGCCCAGCGGCCCCGCCCGGTGCTGCCCTGGCCCTGCTTGGGGCCGCCCTTGGCGCCACCGCGCGCGGACGCGCCGCGCCCCGACTTCGGCCCCTCCGGGGAGGCGCCGGGGCCCACGTCGTAGCGCCGCTCCTCCGGGCGCGGCTTCTTCGGCCGGCCGGCGCCGCCCTGCCTGTCGTCGCGGTCGTTCCCGGCACCGCGGTAGTTGCCGCGGCCCGCGCCGCCGCTCCCGCCTCGGCCACCGCCGCTACCGCCGCGGCCGCCGCTGTTGCCACCACGGCTCCCGCCGTTGTTTCCGCTGCTGTTCCTGCCGCTGCTGCTTCGCATCAAAGTTCCGTCTTGTCGTCTGCGTCCTCGGAATCCGGGGCGTCCGGATCGAACGACGGGACCCCTTCCATCGTCTCGGCCTCGATCGCCTCCGCCTCCGGGAGGAAGGGCGCGAGCTCCGGGAGCTCGTCCAGGCCGCGCAGGCCCATCCGCTCCAGGAAGTAGTTCGTCGTCCTGTACAGGATCGCACCTGTTTCGGGTTCCGCGCCCGCCTCCTCGACCAGCCCCCGCTGCAGGAGGGTCCGCATGACCCCGTCGCAGTTGACTCCGCGCACGGCCGAGACCCTGCTCCGGCTCACCGGCTGCCGGTACGCGACCACGGCCAGCGTCTCCAGCGCGGCCTGGGTCAGCCGGGCCTGCTGCCCGTCCAGCACGAACCGCTCGACGGCGGCGGCGTACTCGGGCCGGGAGTAGAACCGCCACCCCCCGGCGATCAGCCGCAGCTCGAAGCCGCGCCCCTGGGCCGCGTAGTCGTCGGACAGTTCCCTGAGCGCCTTGGAGATCTGCCGCTTGGGCCGCTCCAGGATCTTGCTCAGATGCTCCACCGTCGCGGGCTCGTCCACGACCATGAGGACGGCTTCCAGGGCCGGCTTGAGGTCGAGGTCGGCGACGGTACGCGGACCCGCGGGCGTCTCGGTTCTCTCCTCGCTCACGCCTTCTCCTCCTTGGGCCGCTCGTCCTTGGCCGGCTCGGGCGGCCGGTCGAACTCGTCCGTGACCACGGGCTCGGCGTCCCCGTCCCCGCCGGTCCAGCGCACGATCAGATCGCCGAGCGCGGTCTCCTGGTCGAGGGCCACGGCCTTCTCGCGATACAGCTCCAGCAGCGCGAGGAAGCGGGCGACGACGGTGAGGGTGTCGTCGGTGTCCTCGACGAGTACCCGGAAGGAGGCCTCGCCCAGCTCCCGCAGCCGGGCCACGACGATCCCGGCCTGCTCCTGCACGCTGACGAGGGGCGCGTGGATGTGATCGACGTACACCTGCGGCTTCGGCTTCGGCTGCATCGCCTTCACGGCCAGCCTGGCGAACCCTTCCGCCCCGATGCTGATGACCACCTCGGGAAGCAGTGCGGCGTGGTGCGGCTCCAGCCCGACGGTCCGTGGATACCGCCGGGCCTCCTCGTCCAGCCGCCGGTTGAAGATCTCCGCGATCTGTTTGTACGCCCGGTACTGCAGCAGCCGCGCGAACAGCAGGTCCCGGGCTTCGAGCAGCGCGAGATCCGCCTCGTCCTCGACCTCGGCGGCGGGCAGCAGCCGGGCGGCCTTCAGATCCAGCAACGTGGCCGCGACGACCAGGAACTCCGTCGTCTCGTCCAGATCCCAGTCCGACCCCATCCCCCGGATGTGCGCCATGAACTCGTCGGTGACCTTGGAGAGCGCCACTTCGGTGACGTCCATCTTGTGCTTGGAGATCAACTGAAGCAGCAGATCGAACGGCCCCTCGAAGTTGGCCAGCCGAACCTTGAAGACCCCGTCGTCGGGTTCTTCGGCGGGGACGGCGGCGAGCAGCGCCTCGTCGTCCCCGCCCACGCCGACATCGACCGGCTCAACCGGCTCGACCGGCGGAGCCGAGGGCGGAGCCAGTGCTCCCCTCCCCAGCGCACGCCGACGGCCGCCGGGACCACCGGAGGCCGAGCCGGAGCCAGAGGAGTCAAACGAGGTCATAGCCCCCGCAGGCTACCCCTACCGCCCACGCAGCCGTCGTACGAGGATGCTCGCGTCCCCCCGGGACTCCAGATCCGCCAGGACCACGGCGACGGCCTCCCGTACGATCCGGCCGCGGTCGACGGCCAGCCCGTGCTCCCCGCGCAGCACCAGCCGCGCGTGTTCGAGATCCATCAGCTCCTCGGCGGAGACATACACGGTGATCTTCTCGTCGTGCCGCTCGCGCCCACTGGGCCGGCGCCCGGAGGCCCGCCCCTTCTTGCGGGGCCCAGCGGCGGCAGAACCTTCCTGCGGCCTCGGCTGAGGCTGAGGCTGACGCCCGGCCGCGGCGGCCCGCTCGGCCCCGGCCGCCGCGGAGCGGCTGCGCGGCTGTTCGCCGTCGGCCTCGGCGTCCGCGGCCACATGCTCGGACCCCTCGCCGTCACCGCCCTGCACGGGCACGGACGGCGGCGCGTCCTCCGCGGCACCGGCCCCGTCGCTGTCCCCGGCGGGAGCGGGCACACGGGCTTCTCCGTTGGCCCCCCGCCGGGGAGTGGACGGCTGCAGCGCCATTCCCCCTGTCGTACGGAAGAGTTCGTCGGCCCCCGGCAGACTCACTCGGCGTGACACCGGGCGAGCACCTCCCTGGCGAGCTGACGGTAGGCGGCGGCGCCGACGGAGTTGGAGGCGTACGTGGTGATCGGCTCACCGGCGACCGTGGTCTCCGGGAAGCGGACCGTGCGCCCGATGACCGTGTGGTAGACGTGCTCGTCGAACGCCTCGACGACGCGCGCGAGAACCTCACGGCTGTGCACGGTGCGTGAGTCGTACATCGTGGCGAGGATGCCGTCGAGCTCCAGGTCGGGGTTGAGCCGCTCCTGGACCTTCTCGATGGTCTCGGTGAGCAGTGCGACTCCGCGCAGGGCGAAGAACTCGCACTCCAGAGGCACTATCACCTTGTGGGCGGCGGTCAGCGCGTTCACCGTGAGCAGGCCGAGCGAGGGCTGACAGTCGATCACGATGTAGTCGTAGTCGGCCAGCAGCGGCTTGAGCGCCCGCTGCAGCGTGGACTCGCGCGCGACCTCGGAGACCAGCTGGACCTCGGCCGCCGACAGGTCGATGTTGCTGGGCAGCAGGTCCATGTTGGGGACCGCGGTCTTCAGCAGGACCTCGTCGGCCGACATGCCCCGCTCCATGAGCAGGTTGTAGACCGTGAGGTCGAGCTCCATCGGGTTCACCCCGAGGCCGACCGAGAGGGCGCCCTGCGGGTCGAAGTCGACGAGCAGGACCCGGCGGCCGTACTCCGCGAGCGCGGCACCCAGGTTGATGGTCGACGTGGTCTTGCCGACGCCGCCCTTCTGGTTGCACATCGCGATGATCTTCGCGGGACCGTGGTCGGTCAGCGGACCCGGGATCGGGAAGTACGGCAGCGGGCGACCGGTCGGACCGATGCGCTCGCGGCGCTGGCGGGCCGCGTCGGGCGCGAGCGTGGCCGCGTACTCCGGATCGGGCTCGTACTCGGCGTCGGGGTCGTAGAAGTGCCCGTCGGGCAGCTCGTCGTAGTCGGCGAAGTGGTTGTGGACCCCGCCACTTCCGTCGCCGGCCATGGCGTTCACGTGTAGGCCATCCATGCTCTGGAGTGCTGTCGGAGTTGCCTGCGGACTCTGGCGGGCTGCGAAGGTGCGGACAGCGACGGAGCCGACAGCCGCGAACCCAGTAGGGCCCGAGACCGGCGCAGGCATTCCTGGTTGACCACCCCCGGGAGTAAATGTCGACTCATTCACAAGTCGTCTTACCTCCTTGGTGACCAGGAAACTTCTAGATAGGTCAGCGTGGCACCATGCCGACAGCTGGCGACTCTATGGCGTGTCGGCGGTCCGCAGCAACACAATCCGCCGGACCCGGCCCGATGTGTCGGCAATGAAACATGCGGCTGTCAAGGGCGTAGGGCCGTCGCACGGCAGGATTCACCGGTGCGCGAAACAACCGAACGGTTACGTTCGAGGCGAGTTGCGCGAGTGTCGCAAAGTGACCATACACACATCCGGCCGGACCTTGTCGGGCAAGATCCGGCCGGGAAGCCGCTGTTGACGACCTGTGTTGACGTATCGCCTTTTACCGAAAGGTGACTTAAAACCAGCCGGTCAGACCAGCAGCGAGGCCAGCTCGACGTGCTCCAGGCCGTGCGCCTCGGCGACCTCGCGGTAAACGACCCTGCCGTCATGGGCGTTGAGCCCCTTGGCGAGCGCCGGGTCGCGGCGCGCGGCCTCGGCCCAGCCGTGGTCGGCGAGTTCCACGATGTACGGCAGCGTGGCGTTGGTCAGTGCGTAGGTGGAGGTGTTGGGCACGGCGCCGGGCATGTTGGCGACGCAGTAGAAGACCGACTCGTGGACCGGGAAGGTCGGTTCGGCGTGGGTGGTGGGCCGGGAGTCCTCGAAGCAGCCGCCCTGGTCGATGGCGATGTCGACAAGGACACTTCCGGGCTTCATCCGCGACACCAGCTCGTTGGTGACCAGCTTCGGGGCCTTGGCGCCCGGGATGAGGACGGCGCCGATGACGAGGTCGGCCTCCAGGCAGGCCTTCTCCAGTTCGAAGGCGTTGGAGACGACGGTCTGGATCTTCGTGCCGAAGATCTTGTCGGCTTCCTTGAGCTTGTTGATGTCCTTGTCGAGCAGGGTGACGTGGAAGCCCATGCCGATGGCGATCTGCGCGGCGTTCCAGCCCGACACGCCGCCGCCGATGACGACCGCCCGGCCGGCCAGCACGCCCGGCACCCCGCCTGGCAGGACACCGCGTCCGCCGTTGGCGCGCATCAGGTGGTAGGCGCCGACCTGCGGGGCGAGCCGACCCGCGACCTCGGACATCGGGGCGAGCAGCGGCAGCGCGCGCCCGGGCAGTTCGACGGTCTCGTACGCGATGGCGGTGGTGCCCGACTCGACGAGGGCGTCGGTGCACTCCTTGGAGGCGGCCAGGTGCAGATAGGTGAAGAGCGTCTGGTCCTTGCGGAGGCGGTGGTACTCCTCGGCGATGGGCTCCTTGACCTTGAGCAGCAGGTCGGCGGCGGCCCACACCTCGTCGGCCGTGGCCAGGATCTCGGCGCCGGCGGTGACGTACTCGGCGTCCGGGATGGACGAGCCGACTCCGGCGCCCTGCTCGATGACCACCTGGTGGCCGTGGCGCACCAGCTCGTGTACGCCGGCCGGGGTGATGGCCACCCGGAACTCGTTGTTCTTGACCTCGCGGGGGATGCCGACCTTCACGTCGATCACGGTCCTTGGCTCGGAGGGGTGTGTGCACTCGCACGCACCGGCGGAACATGCCCGATCAATGCGGGGCATACCCGTACGCATCGGAGCGCACCGGGAGACACCGCAGGAGAACCGGCGGCGTAGCCAGTCTAATGAAGGTGTCCCCGCTGTCTAGCCTTTCAATGCATCAATCTTTCGCGGATGCACTACGGATTTCGCAGGCGTTAGCGTCCTGTTCCGGCTCGATCTCATGGGTTTCGGGGTCCGGAACCTCGTCGCCGAGCAGCCGCTCGGCGGCTCCCCGGTGCAGTCCGGCCGCCGCCGGGTCGCCGAGCCGCTCCAGGGTGTCGGCGATCCGGAGCTGCATCGCGGCCTGCAGCCGGACGTCGTCGGCGCGGCGCGCCCACTCCGCCGCCTCCTGGCAGGTCCGCAGCGCCTCCTCGGGCCGCCCCGCGTACCCCTGGACCCGCGCCATCTCGCTCAACGCCCTTGCCTGGCCGCCCACATCGCCGAGCCTGCGGTGCCCGGTGAGCGCCGAACTCCAGTTGCGCAGCGCCTCGCCGTAGCGGCCCGCGTAGGTGTGCGCGGCGGCGATCCGGCCGTACAGCCGGGCGGCGTCCTCGCGCTCGTCCCGGGCGAGCCGCTGGGCGAGCGCCCTGCCGAACCAGTCGGCGGCCCGGTCGTAGTCCTCCAGCTCCTGATGGGCACCGCCTACGGATTCCATCGCGCGGCCGGTCGCGTACGGGTCGTTCGCGAGCCGTCCGGCGTCGAGCGCGGCCCGGTAGCGGGCCAGCGCCGCCTTCGTACGGCCGGTCCTGGCGTCGAGGTCGCCGAGGTTCAGCAGGGCCGCGGCCTGTTCGCGGGGCAGGTCGCGGCGCTCGGCGACGTCGAGGACGAGCCCGTGGAGGTCGTACAGGTCGGGGGCGGCGGCCTGGGTCCCGAAGTGCGCCACCATGGCCCGGACCAGCTGGGACATCAGCCGCCGGGCGAGGGTGTCCAGCTCCCCGTCGGCGACCGCGAGCCGGGCCGCGGCCAGTAGCGCGGGCCGGCGCACCCGCAGCCACTCCTCGGCGGCGCGGGGGGTGGGGAACCGCAGCGCCTTGGGCATCGCGAGGAGTTTCTCGCGGGCCTGCGGGCTGTCGGTCTCGGTGATGGCCCGGCAGGACTGCAGCAGCCGTACCGTCCGCTCCAGCATCCGCGCGCGGGCCAGTTGCAGCTCGCCCGGCCGTTCCTGGCTCTCGGCGAGGGACCACAGCAGCGGCTGGAGGCAGCCGGGGACCTCGTACTGCGGCAGCGGCGACTCGATCCGGTGCAGGAACCCGAGGTCCACGAAGTCGTCCAGCGTGGTGCGGGCCGCGCCGACCGAGCAGCCGGCCAGCCCGGAGGCGATGTGCGGGTCGACCAGGCCCGCCGGGGCGAGCGCGAGGAGTCGCAGTATCCGGGCGGCGGTGGTCGGCAGCGAGGCGTACGCCAGCTTGAGGACCCTGGCGAGCGGCGGGCTGTCGTCCTCCTCGGCGCGCAGCTGTTTGGCGAGGTCGGAGACGGCGGCGGCGGGCCGGGCCGCCAGCCAGCCCCCGGCGAGCCGCAGCGCGGCGGGCTGGGCCCCGCAGACCTCGGCGAGCCCCTCGGCCGAGCGCGGGTCCACGGTGATCCGCACCGAGCCGCTGAAGCGTTCCAGCAGCTCCACGGCGGACTTGGTGTCCAGTCCGCCCAGAGTGCACGGGCGGACGTCGGAGATCCCCGTCAGCGGCCCCTCGGAGACCGCCACGACCAGCGAGTCGGGGGTGTCCGGGAGCAGTGCGTCGACCTGCTCGGCGTCGGTCGCGTCGTCCAGCAGGAGCACCACCCGGCGGTCGGCCAGGGCCTCCCGCAGCGCCTCGCTCAGGTCGTCCTCGTCGGCCCCGGCCGGCGCCGGCAGGCCCAGCTCCCCGAGCAGTTCCCGCGCCGCGCGTTCGACGGGCACCCGGGTGCCGTCGGGTTCGGTGAGCCGGGCCCGCAGCACCCCATCGGGGTAACCGTCGGTAACCTGCCGGACCAGTTCCTCGGCGAGCGCGGTGCGGCCGTAGCCGGGCCGGCCGGCGACGAGCAGCACACGCGCGTGGGGCGCCTTGCGGCCGGCGAGGGTGTTGAGCCCGGCCCGGCCGATGTCGGCCCGCAGTTCCTTCAACTCTCGTGTCCGGCCGAGGAACTGACTGTCCGTGGGGGCGGCCTCGACAGCCGCGGGCCGCCCTGTTCCGGACACCCGGGCACCCCCGAGGTCCACCGCCTGATCCGCCACGGGCCACTCTCCCGTCCCACCGCACGAGCAAGCCCGCCGGGACTCCGGTTCGGGCGTTTCCCGAGCCTAGTTCACGCTCTGCGACGATCTGGGCGGAGCGGGGCGGTGAGATCGCTCGATCGGATCAGCAGATCGTACGACTGGTGCGGTGAGGGCAACGTGAAGGAGAGCCGAGCCCCAGGTTTTCAGGGGCGCGGGGCTGTATCGATATGCGGCTCCGCCGCGTGGGCGCGATCAGCCACGACGGACCCGCGGTCGCCCCACGACCTGGACCGCCCCTAGATCTCGAACGGCCGCGCAGGCCACGGCGCCTCAGCCGCCCGCAGCGACTCCACCCCGTCCCCGCTCCGCACGGCCACCAGCGAAAGCACCCCCACCACAAGGCAGTTGTTGTGCAACTCCCCCGCGAGCACCCCCCGCACCAGCTCGTCCAGCGGCACCCGGGCCAACTCCATGTCGGCCTCCTCGTCCTCCACCTCGAACCGCTGCCCCTCGGCCTCGGAGAGATCCCGCGCCAGGAAGATCCGCACGGCCTCGTCGCAGCCGCCGGGCGTGGTGTAGACGTCGGTCAGCACCCGCCACTCCTCCGCCTTGACGTGCGCCTCCTCGTACAGCTCGCGCTGGGCGGCGTGCAGCGGGTTCTCACCGGGCACGTCGAGCAGCCCGGCGGGGATCTCCCACAGCCGCTCGCGGACGGGGTGGCGGTACTGCCGGATGACCAGCACCCGGTCCTGGTCGTCCACGGCGAGGACGGCGACGGACCCGGGGTGCACCTGGTAGTCACGGCGGACGACCGACCCGTCGGGCATGACCACGTCGTCCGTGCGCACGGAGGTCTTCTTGCCGACGAACGGCGTCTCGCTCGCCCGGACCTCCCACTCCTCGGCGCTGTCCTTGATCGTCATGTCGACTCGTCCTCCCACACGTACAAAAAGAAACCGGGGCACACATCCCGAAAGACGCGCACCCCGGTCACCGTACAGCTCTCGTGCCACTCGGTTTTACTTACCGGTCTTCCGCTCCACCGCGGCCTTCACCAGCCCCGCGAACAGCGGGTGCGGCCGGGTCGGACGGGAGCGCAGCTCGGGGTGCGCCTGGGTCGCGACCAGGTAGGGGTGAACCTCGCGCGGGTACTCGACGTACTCGACGAGCTTGCCGTCGGGCGAGGTTCCGGTGAACTGGAGACCGGCCTTCTTCTCCAGTTCCCCGCGATAGGCGTTGTTCACCTCGTAGCGGTGGCGGTGGCGCTCCTCGACGTACTCCTTGCCGTCGTACACCTCGCGCACGATCGAGCCCTCGGCCAGCTTCGCCGGGTACATGCCCAGGCGCATCGTTCCGCCCATGTCGCCCTCACCGGCGACGATGTCGAGCTGCTCGGCCATGGTGGAGATGACCGGGTGGCCGGTGGCGGAGTCGAACTCGGTGGAGTTGGCGTCCGGGATGTCGGCCAGGTTGCGCGCGGCCTCGATCACGATGCACTGCAGGCCGAGGCAGAGGCCGAGCAGCGGGATCCTGTTCTCGCGGGCGTAGCGGATGGCGCCGACCTTGCCGGAGACACCGCGGTCGCCGAAGCCGCCGGGGATGCAGATGGCGTCGACGTCGGCGAGCTGGGCCGCGGCGCCGGCCGGGGTCTTGCAGTCGTCCGAGGTGACCCACTTGATCTTCACGCGGGCCTTGTTGGCGAAGCCGCCCGCGCGCAGCGCCTCGGTGACCGAGAGATAGGCGTCGGGCAGGTCGATGTACTTGCCGACCAGCGCGAGGTTGATCTCGTGCAGCGGGTTGTGGACGCGGTCGAGCAGGTCGTCCCAGGTCGTCCAGTCCACGTCGCGGAACGGCAGGTCCAGCTTGCGGACGACATAGGCGTCCAGGCCCTCGCCGTGCACGGTCTTGGGGATGTCGTAGATCGACCGGGCGTCGGGACAGGCGACCACGGCGGCCTCGTCGACGTCGCACATCAGGGAGATCTTGCGCTTGATCGCGGCGGGCACCTCACGGTCGCACCGCAGCACGATCGCATCTGGCTGAATACCGATGTTGCGCAGCGCCGCAACCGAGTGCTGGGTCGGCTTCGTCTTCAGCTCTCCCGAGGGCCCGATGTACGGCAGGAGCGAGATGTGGACGACGAAGACGTTGTCACGGCCGACCTCGTGCCGGACCTGGCGGACGGTCTCCAGGAACGGCAGCGACTCGATGTCGCCGACGGTGCCGCCGACCTCGGTGATGACGACGTCGACCTCGTCGGAGGCCATGCGCCGGATGCGGTGCTTGATCTCGTTGGTGATGTGCGGGATGACCTGGACGGTGTCGCCCAGGTACTCGCCGCGCCGCTCCTTGGCGATCACCGTGTTGTAGACCTGGCCGGTGGTGACGTTGGCCGAGCCGTCCAGGTCGCGGTCGAGGAAGCGCTCGTAGTGGCCGATGTCCAGGTCGGTCTCGGCGCCGTCGTTGGTGACGAACACCTCGCCGTGCTGGAAGGGGTTCATCGTGCCGGGGTCGACGTTGAGGTACGGGTCGAGCTTCTGCATCACGACGCGCAGACCACGGGCCTTGAGCAGCATGCCGAGGCTGGAGGCGGTCAGACCCTTGCCGAGCGAGGAGGCGACACCCCCGGTGACGAAGATGTGCTTGGTCGTCGTGTTTCGAAAAGCAGCGGGCGGCATGGCCAAGAGGGGGCTCCCGTGGTCGCGGTTCGGTGTGCGGGTCGGCCGCCGCCCGAGCTCATCCGTCGGGGGTGCCTTCGCTGCGGTTCGGGGGTCCCTCTTTTTCGACTGGGGCGCCCACCGGTCCACGGGCTACCAGGGTATCAGCGACCGAACACGATCGCTTCCGGCCACGCTCCGCGCACGGGCCGACACGGACCTCGTACGACGGTCGGCGGATCTCCGCCGATCTTCACCACCCGCTCACCCGTTCGGCCCACTCGTGTTGCCGGGAGCGGGACGCGGAGCCCTCCGGTGCGTCGTATCCTCTTCGGACACTCGCTGCCGAGCGCGGCCGGGGCGTCGGCACCACCCCCGCCCGTCTCCGGTAATCATGAGAGCTCGTCAGTCCGTTGAGCAACGTTCGCCTCATATGCGTTGAGGATCGTTGAGCGACATCGCATGACACCGTCCCTTGGATCACTCTGGAAACATGGTTCCTTTGTCGATCCCTTGGGTCCCTTGACCGCACACCGCACAGCGACCGCCCCTCGGGGGCGACGACGTGGCCGTTCGACTGGAGTTGCACGTGGCCGGGCGCATCGAAGACTACGCACTCATCGGAGACATGCAGACAGCGGCGCTGGTCTGCCGGGACGGCACGGTCGATTGGCTGTGCCTGCCCCGCTTCGACTCCCACGCCGTCTTCGCGGGACTGCTCGGCACCGAGGAACACGGGTTCTGGAGACTGGGTCCCGCGCACGCGTCGGACGCACAGCCCCCGACGGCCTCGCGCCGCCGGTACCGCGGCGACTCGCTGATCCTGGAATCCGAGTGGGACACCCCGCGCGGCACTGTCCGTGTGACGGACTTCATGCCGCCGCGTGACGGCGCCCCGCAGCTGATCCGGATCGTGGAGGGCGTCAGCGGCCGGGTGCCGATGCGCTCGGCGCTGCGGATGCGGTTCTCGTACGGCCGGGTGGTGCCCTGGGTGCACAAGCACGAGGGGCGCACGGTGGCCGTCGCCGGGCCGGACTCGGTGTGGTTCGACACCGAGTGCGAGACGTACGGCAAGGCGCTGACCACGTACGCCGACTTCACGGTGACGCCGGGCGAGCGGATCGCGTTCACGATCTCCTGGGAGCCCTCGCACAAGCAGCCCCCGGCGCTGCCCGAGCCCGAGCCCTCGTTGCAGGCCACCGAGGAGTTCTGGCGCGACTGGGTGGAGCAGTGCACGTACCACGGCCCCTACCGCGAGGCCGTGATCCGCTCGCTGATCACGCTGAAGGCCCTGACGTACGCCCCGACCGGCGGCATCGTCGCCGCGCCGACCACCTCCCTGCCGGAGCACATCGGCGGCGTCCGCAACTGGGACTACCGCTACACCTGGCTGCGCGACGCGGCCATCACCCTCTCCTCGCTGCTGCGCACCGGCTACCGCGACGAGGCCCGCGCCTGGCGCGAGTGGCTGCTGCGGGCGGTCGCCGGCGACCCGGAGAACCTGCAGATCATGTACGGCATCGCCGGTGAACGGGAGCTGGGCGAGGCCGAGCTGGAGTGGCTGCCCGGGTACGAGAACTCGGGCCCGGTCCGGGTCGGCAACGGCGCCGCGCACCAGCTCCAGCTGGACGTCTACGGCGAGGTCACCGAGGCCCTGCACCTGGCCCACATGACGGGCCTGGCCCGCAACGACTACGCGGCCCTCCTCCAGCTGAAGCTGATCCGCTACCTGGAGGACCACTGGGACGAGCCGGACGAGGGCATCTGGGAGGTGCGCGGCCCGCGCCGCCACTTCGTGCACTCCAAGGTCATGGCCTGGGTCGCCGTGGACCGCACGATCAAGCTCATCGAGTCCGGTGACGCGGACGGCCCGCTGGAGAAGTGGCGCGAGCTGCGCGACGACATCCACCGGGACGTGTGTGAGAAGGGTTACGACAAGGAGCGCAACACCTTCACGCAGTCGTACGGCTCGAAGGAGCTGGACGCCTCGCTGCTGCTCATCCCGCAGATGGGCTTCCTGCCGCCGGACGACAAGCGGGTCATCGGCACCATCGAGGCGATCCAGCGCGAGCTGTCGACCCCGGACGGCTTCATCCTGCGCTACCCGACCTCCGGCGAGGAGGAGGGTGTGGACGGGCTGCCGGGCGACGAGGGCGCGTTCCTGGCCTGCTCGTTCTGGATGGCCGACGATCTGGCGATGATCGGCCGGGTGGACGAGGCCCGCAAGCTGTTCGAGAGGCTGCTCTCCCTCCGCAACGACCTGGGCCTCCTCGCCGAGGAGTGGGACCCGGTGCTCAAGCGCCAGGTGGGCAACTTCCCGCAGGCGTTCAGCCATGTCCCGCTCATCGACACGGCCCTCCGGCTGACCGCCTCGGGGGCGTACGGCGGCTGACCGCGCCGGGGGCGCGCGGCTTCCGCGCGCGCCCTCCGGTCCGGCGCGCACGGCGGCGGACCGGAGCGCCCCCAGGCGCACGCGGCAAGCGCTTGCGCTCGCTGGTACGGGTTGCCTCGGGCGGCCGGTGGCGCCGGGTGCCGTGTCCGCCGCCCCCGCCTAGCCTGGAAAGAGTCCTGTCCCCTGGCCGAAAGGGGGCGGCTCACCATGGCTCCCCTCTCGAAGGCGCACGCGGCCCTCACCTCCCTGCGCGAGGATCTGGCCGGCGAGGTGTTCGCACCGGACGACCCCGGCTACGACGACGCCCGCACGGTCTTCAACGCCATGATCGACCGACGTCCGGCCGTGATCGCGCAGTGCGCGGACGAGACCGATGTCGTCCGCTCCGTACGCTTCGCCCGCGATCTGGATCTGTCGATCGCGATACGCGGCGGCGGCCACAGCGTGGCCGGAATGGCACTCAACGACAACGGGCTCGTCATCGATCTGCGCCGGATGCACACGGTCACGGTCGACCCCGCCGCCATGAGCGCCCGGATCGAGGGCGGCGCCACCATGAGCCATCTCGACCGCGCCACGGAGCCCCACCGTCTGGCGACCACCGGCGGCCGGGCGTCCACCACGGGGGTCGGCGGCTTCGTCCTCGGCGGCGGCAGCGGCTGGCTGGACCGCACCTTCGGACTCGCCGTCGACAACCTGCTCGCCGTGGACCTGGTGACCGCCGACGGACAGCAGATCCGCGCGAGCACCGAGGAGAACCCGGACCTGTTCTGGGCCCTGCACGGCGGCGGCGGGAACTTCGGCGTCGCCACCTCCCTCACCCTCCGGCTGCACGACCTGCCCGCGTTCGCCATCGCCCTGCTGCTCTACCGCCCGGAACACGGCCCCGAGGTGATCCGCGTGTACCGCGAGATCATGGAGACCGGCCCGCGCGAGGCGAGCGGCGGTGTCATCTATCTCACCGCCCCGCCCGAGGCGTTCGTGCCCGAGCATCTGGTGGGCGAGCTGGCCTGCGGTGTCCTGCTGACGTACGCGGGCACCGAGGAGGACATGCGCAAGACCGCCCAGCCGCTGCTGGCGATGCCGCACGAGGCCGAGATCGTCGGCGCGATGCCGTACGCGGACGTGCAGTGCATGATCGACGACCCGCCGGGCATGCGGAACTACTGGTCGGCGGAGTATCTGACCGGTCTGCCGGACGAGTTGGTGGACGTGTTCGCCGCGCGCGCGTGGACGATGCCCGTGCCGACCGGCACCCAGCACATCCTCTTCCCGCTGGGCGGCGCGATCGCCGAGGGCCCCGCCGACTACCCGGTGCCGTACCGCGGCTCCCCCTGGGCCGTGCACCCGTTCGGCATCTGGGACGACCCGATGGACGACGAGCGGTGCCTGCGATGGGTGCGGGACGTCCGCGCCGACGTACGGCCGTGGAGCACCGGCGCGGTGTACCTCAACTTCGTCGGCGACGAGGGCGCCGACCGGGTCGTGGCCGGGCACGGGGTCGACGACCACCGGCGGCTGACCGCGCTGAAGACGCAGTACGACCCCGACAACGTCTTCCGCTTCAACCACAACATCCCGCCGGCCTGAGGACCGGGTACCGTCCGCTCCATGGACACCCGGGACAGCCGCGCAGCAGGTGACGGCCGCGAGGCGCAGGGCGGTATCACCGTACGGCGGGCGCTGGAACTGCCCGGGCTGCGGGGCGGGCTGCCGGAGATCCTGGCGGGCGCCGACCGGCTGCACCGGACCGTGCGCTGGGTGCACACGGGCGAGGTCCCGAACATCGCCTCGCTCCTCAAGGGCGGCGAACTGCTGCTGACCACCGGGTACGGCCTCGGCACCCGCCCCGCCGACCAGCGCGCGTTCGTGCGAACCCTCGCCGAGCGCGGTATCGCGGCCCTGGTCGTCGAACTCGGCCCGCGTTTCGCCCGGCTCCCGGCCGCCCTGGTCGAGACGGCGCGCTCGGCCGGTCTCCCGCTCGTCCAACTCCACCGCGAGGTGGCCTTCGTGACGGTCACCGAGGAGATCCACACCGAGATCGTGAACGGGCACTACGCGCTCCTCCAGCAGGCCGAGGAGGTCCACCGCCGCTGCACCGAGGCCCTGCTCGGCGGGGGCGGCGTCCCCCAGGTGCTCGCCCTGCTGGCCGACTTCAGCGGCAACCCGGTCTTCCTGGAGACCGCCGACGGGCAACTCCTCTACGCCGCCGGGACCGGCCCCGCGGACACCGATCCGCTCCAGGTGTGGGAGGGGCTGCGCGACCGGCACCAGGACGAGCCGCCGGCCGGGGCGGCCCTCGTCGACGTGCCCGGCGGCGGCCCCGGCACCGGCTCGGTACGGGCCCGGCTGGTCCTCCTGCCCGTCGTCGGCCCCTTGGCCCCCGTGCACCGGATGGCCGCCGAGCGCGCGGCCGGCATCCTCGCCGTCGTCCTGATGCAGGCCCGGCAGGAGGAGGAGCTGGCGGCGCGCGGACGCGGCGACTTCCTCACCGACCTCGCCGAGGGCCGCGTCCGGGCCGAGGACGCCCCCGCCCAGGCCCGCGTCCTCGGCTTCAGGCCGGGCGGCGGCCCCCTGCTCCCCGTCGTGATGCGGCTCGCCGACGGCCTCTCCCCCGGCGGGGGCTGGGCGGTCCTGGCCCGCGCGGTGGCCGAGGAGCTGTCCTCCGTGGGTGTGCCGGTCCTGCTCGGCGTGCGCCCCGTGGAGGGCCGTGTGCCGCTGCTGCTGGGCCTGCGCGCGGAGGCAGAGCGTCCGGTAGTGGCCGACAAGGTCGCGGCGGCGCTGCGGGCCGGCGTGGAGCGGGCCGGGATGCGACGGCCGGGCGGGGGGCCGCCGGTGGTGGTCGTCGGAGTGCCCGGCGGCTGGGCGGCCGCCTCGGCGGGCCTCCGGCACGCGGCGGAGACGGCGACGGCGGCGCAGGGCCTGGCCGACCGCCCGTGGTACGACGCCCGGCGCCTCGACATCGACCTGCTGCTGTGGCGGCTGCGCGACCACCCGGACCTGGCCGCCTTCGTGGACCGGGCGATCGGCCCCCTCCGCGACCACGACGACCGGGCCAAGCCCCCGCTGCTGCCCACCCTGGAGACCTATCTCGCGCACGCCGGCCGCAAGGCGGAGACCGCCCGCGAGCTGCACCTCAACCGCCAGACGCTCTACAACCGCCTGGCCCGCATCGGCGAACTGCTCGGCACCGACCTGGACGACCCGCAGACCGTGCTGGCCCTGAGCCTGGCGCTGCGGGCCCGCAGACACGCCTCCTGAGCCGGGGCCGGGCCCGGTCGACCGAGGGCGCCGCTCGGCCGAGGGGCCCGGTCAGCCGAGGGGCCTCAGCCGCGTCAACTCGTCGTAGACGCTGAGCACCTGGGCCACCGTCTCGTCCTCGGTCGGCCAGGTCGCGGCCTGCCGGGTGCCCCGGTCCCGCAGCGCCTCGCGGCGGGCGGGGTCGTCGAGGAGGCGTACGACGGTCGTGGCGAGCGCCCGCGCGTCGCCGTACGGGACGAGTTCGGCGGCGTCGCCGACCAGGTCGGGGACCGATCCGACGGCGGCGGCGACCAGCGGCACGCGCGCGTGGAGCGCCTCCTGCGCGAGGACGGAGCGGGCCTCGGGGCCGCCGGGCAGGAGTGCGAGGTCGGCGGCGGCGATCAGTTCGGAGACGTCGTCGCGGCGCCCGACCAGCCGTACGGGCAGTTCCTCGTCCTCGATGCGCCGCTGCAGGACGCTCCGCATTGGCCCCTCGCCCGCGACGACGAGCAGCGGTGCCGGGTCGAGGCGGCGCCACGACCGGGCGGCGTCGAGCAGGGTGTCGAGTCCCCGGTGACGGTCGAGCGTGCCGACGGCCATCAGCAACGGGCGTTCGGTGGCGCCCAGTTCGGCGCGGACCTTGGAGGCGGGCGGCTCCGGGTCGTCGCCGGAGCCGGCCCGGCGCGCTGCGGGCAGGGCGACGGCGGCGAGCCGGGCGTCGCGCGCGCCCCGGCTGCGGGCCCGGTCGACCAGGTCGGAGGAGGTGCCGAGGACCACGGCGGCGGCCTTGGCGACCCGGCGTTCCAGCAGCCGCAGCAGATGGGCCCGCGCGCCCTCCGCGTAGGAACGCGAGTGCAGGGTGACGACGAGCGGGGTGGTGCGCCGGCCGAGCGCGAGGGTGGCGCGGAAGCCGGCGTGCAGGCCGTGCGCGTGCACCAGATCCGCGTCGGCGCAGGCGCTGCGCAGGCTGGCCACCGAGGCGGGGTCGCTGCTGCGCGGCACGTGGACGTGGTGGGCGCCGACACCCGTGAAGTCGTACAGGCCGTCGGTGTCACTGGGGGCGCACACGGTGACCCGCACGCCCCGGGCGACCAGACCCGAGGCCAGCGATCGCACATGCGTGCTGCTCACCGCGCTGCCGCCGCCGAGCACCTGCACGGTCCGCAGCGGCGACTGGCCGGGCGGTGAGTGGCTGCTCACGTGGCTCACGTGGCCGTGGCTCCTGGATCGCGATCGGACATACCTGACCAAGGATGCCAGGCCGCAAGGGTGTTCCGGGACAGCCGGACGGGGCGGCGGCCGGACGGGCGGGCAACCCCGGACCCAGGGTCACCCACACGAGTGAACTCCCGCACGGGGTTGCCCCTCGGCATGACGCGCGCACCACTCGTTCCCGCCGCGTTCACCGCCCCGTTCGCTCAGGGCCGACGCACGGGACGGTCCCGCGCGCCCCGTCCTACGCGTCCGCGCGGGCCGCCGCCAGCAGTTCCTCCGCGTGCGCCCGTGCCGTCTCCGAGTCCTCCTGCCCGGCGAGCATGCGCGACAGTTCACGCACCCGGTCCTCGCCCTCCAGGACCTTCACCCCGGACCGGGTCACCGACCCGTCGTTGGTCTTCTCCACCAGCAACTGCCGGTCGGCGAAGGCGGCCACCTGGGGCAGATGCGTGACCACCACGACCTGGGCCGATCTGGCCAGCTTGGCGAGGCGCCGGCCGATCTCGACCGCGGCCTTGCCGCCGACACCGGCGTCCACCTCGTCGAAGAGGTACGTCGGCACGGGGTCCGTCCCCGCGAAGACGACCTCGACGGCCAGCATCACCCGCGACAGCTCACCACCGGACGCGCCCTTGGCGATGGGCCGGGGTGGTGCCCCCGGGTGCGGGGCGAGCAGCAGTTCGACCTCGTCGGCGCCGGACGGCCCGTACGCGACCGTACGCCCGCCCACCTCGACGCCCTCGGGATCGTCGGTCTGCCGGATGTCGAACGACACGCGCGCGTGCGGCATGGCGAGCGAGGCCAGCTCGGCGGTGACAGCGGCGGCGAACCGCTCGGCGGCCTCCGCCCGCGCGTCCGTCAGAGCCTGTGCGAGTCCGCCCAGTTCAGCCCGGAGCGCGTCCCGCTCGGCGGTCAGCTCCTCGATCCGCCCGTCGTCGCCGTCGAGTGTGGTGAGCCGCTGGGCGCCCTGCTCGGCCCAGGACAACACCGAGGCGATGTCCTGACCGTACTTCCGGGTCAGCGCGGTCAGCGCGGCCCGACGCTCCTCGACGGCCGCCAGCCGCAGCGGATCGGCGTCCAGGTCGTCGGCGTACCCCGCCAGCTCGCCCGCCACATCGCCCAGCAGGATCCCGATCTCCCCGATCCGCTCGGCGAGCGCCGCGAGCGCCGGGTCGTGCGACCGCACGGCCTCCAGCGCGCGGTGCGCGCCCGCGACGAGGGTGGCGGCGTCCACGCCCTCCGGGTCCTCGGGGTTGCCGGCGAGCGCGGCGTGCGCGGCCGTGGCGGCGGACGCCAGCGCCTCCGCGTGCCCGAGCCGCTCGGCCTCCTCGGCCAGCTCCACGTCCTCACCGGCCCGTGGTTCGACGCCCGCGATCTCGTCGAGCCCGTACCGCAGCATGTCGGCTTCCTGGGCCCGTTCACGCGCGCGGGTGACGATCTCGTCGAGTTCACCGGCCACCGCGCGCAGCCGTCGGTAGGCCTCGCCGTACTTGGTGAGCGGTACGGCCACCGCGTCGCCCGCGTACCGGTCGAGCGCCGCCCGCTGCCGGGACAGCTTCAGCAGCCCCTGCTGGTCGGTCTGACCGTGCACGGCGACCAGTTCGTCGGCCAGCTCGGCGAGCACGCCCACGGGGACGGACCGTCCGCCCAGGTGCGCCCGCGACCGTCCCTCGGCGGAGACGGTACGGCTGATGAGCAGCGCCCCGTCGTCGAGTTCGGCCCCGGCCTCCTCGGCCCGGACGATCGCCGACGCGCCCTCGGGCACGGCGATCCGGCCCTCCACGACGGCGTTCTTCGCACCGATCCGCACGAGCGCCGGGTCCGCCCGCCCGCCGAGCAGCAGACCGAGGCTGGTGACCACCATGGTCTTGCCCGCACCCGTCTCACCCGTCACGGCGGTGAAGCCGGGCGACAACTCGACTACCGCGTCGTCGATGACTCCGAGCGACCGTATCCGCATCTCCTCCAACACGGACACGACCATACGAGGTCGGGGAGGGAGACCGCGACGCCCCCCGTCCCCAATGTCACTCCGGCGAGCGACAGCGCGCCCTTCAGGGGCGCGGGGAACTGCGCGAGCAACCACAACGAACCCGCGGCTGCCGACGGCCCCCCGCCATCCCCCACGAGACGCTAGTGCCGAGCCCCCCGCCACCCGGAAACAGGCAACGCGAACTTGGCCACCAGCCGATCCGTGAACGACGCATGGTGCAACCGAGCCAGCCGCACCGGCACGGCCCCCCGCCGCACCTCGACCCGCGCCCCCGGCGGCAACTCGACGGTCCGCCGCCCGTCACACCACAGCACCCCCGGCGGAACATGCGGCAGCACCTCCACCGCCAACACAGAATCCGGCGACGTCACCAACGGCTTCGCGAACAGCGCGTGCGCGCTGATCGGCACCATCAGCAGCGCCTCGACCTCCGGCCACACCACGGGCCCGCCCGCCGAGAACGCGTACGCGGTGGACCCGGTCGGAGTGGACAGCACGATGCCGTCGCACCCGAACCCCGTCACCGGCCGCCCGTCGATCTCCAGCACGACTTCGAGCAGCTTCTCGGCGCCGGCCTTCTGCACGGCCGCCTCGTTCAGCGCCCAGTCCGTGTGGACGATGTCCCCGTTCTGATGAACGACGACATCGACGGTCATCCGCTCCTCGACCTCGTACGCCCTGGTCACCACCCGGTCGACAACCTTGTCGAGGTCGTCCCGCTCGGCCTCCGCGAGGAAGCCGACGCTGCCGAGGTTGACGCCCAGCATCGGCACCCCGGACGCACGGGCGAATTCGGCGCCGCGCAGCAGCGTGCCGTCACCGCCGAGGACGATGAGCAGCTCGCACCCGTCCAGGCACTGCGGGGTGGCCTCCTTGACGAGTTCCACCTCCTCCGGCACCGGGATGTCCTCGGCCTCGTGCTCCAGGACACGCACGGTGATGCCGTGGTGCAGCAGCCCCTTGACGACGAGTTCGGCGCTGCGGATCGCGGCCGGCCGCCCGGTGTGGGTGAGCAGAAAAACAGTTCGAGATCGGTCCTGAGTCAACGCGGCCCCTCCGCCACTGCTCGATCGACGTCGGCCGGGTCCAGCGCGGGAGCCCCGGCACGCAGCCACAGAAAGTACTCGACATTGCCCGAGGGCCCGGGCAGCGGACTGGCCGTCACACCCTTCACCCCGAGCCCCAGCTCCCCGGCCCGCCGGGCCACCCCGCGCACCGCCTCGGCACGCAGCTCCGGACTGCGTACGACTCCCCCACTGCCCAGCCGCTCCTTACCCACCTCGAACTGCGGCTTGACCATCATCACCAGATCGGCGTCCGGCTTCACGCACCGCGCCAGCGCGGGCAGTACCAGGCCGAGCGGGATGAAGGACAGATCCCCCACGACTAGATCCACAGGCTCCCCATCGATCGCTTCGAGCGTCAACTCGCGTACGTTCGTACGGTCCTTGACGGTGACGCGTTCATCGCTCTGCAGAGTCCAGGCGAGTTGTCCGTATCCGACGTCCACGGCGACGACGTGCGCGGCTCCGGCCCGCAGCAGTACGTCGGTGAAGCCCCCGGTGGAGGCACCGGCGTCCAGCGCCCGCCGCCCCTCGACGGCGAGCCCCTGCGGGACGAACGCCTCCAGGGCTCCCGCGAGCTTGTGGCCGCCGCGCGACACGTACTCGGGGTCGGTGTCGTCGCTCACGACCACGATCGCGGCGGCGGTCTCCACCTGGGTGGCGGACTTGGTCGCGACGGTCTTGCCGACGGTGACCCGCCCGGCGGCGATCAGCTGGCTCGCGTGCTCACGCGACCGCGCGAGCTTCCGCCGGACCAGTTCGGCGTCCAGACGGCGGCGTGAGACTCCTGCCACGGTGGGTTCAGCTCCTGCTCTCGTGTCTACGGCTGCACGGCCCGGCTACGGCCGTGGGGGCGCCGGAGGTCCCGGGCGGGCGTCCAGCGCGGTGAGCGCGTCACGCAGCCCCCGGTGTACATCCTCGTACACCTCCACATGGCCGTCGGTCGCGAGGTGGTCGGCATCGGCCAGCCGGTCGAGGGCGGAGTCGACCTCGGGGTGGCCGGTGGCGGTGCGGGGCACGTGCAGCGGGGCCGGTGCGGCGGGGTCGTCCTCGGGCCCGACCACCGTCGCAGCCGCGTCCTCCGTCTCCTCCACCACTGTGACCTCGGGCAAAGAGTCGCTCATGCCCAGACGCTACCGCGAAGCTCTGGGGTACCGTCGGTCGCGATGGCAACGATTGAGGAGTGCCGAGCCGCACTCGAAAAGCTCTCGGACAACATGGCGGGCGCCAACGGACAGGTGCGCGAGGCGACGGCTCTGAACCGTTCGGTGAGCTGCCACATCAAGGATCTCGACGTCACCTTCGTGGGCCGGATGCGCGAGGGCCGGATCGAGGTGCAGGACACCCTTGAGGGCCCGCCCACCGAGAAGGCCCAGATCCGGCTGGCCATGACCGGCGACGATCTGGTGGCCCTCGTCGACGGCGAACTGAACTTCGCCAAGGCCTGGGGCGCGGGCCGGGTGAAGCTGGAGGCGGGCTTCCGCGACCTGCTCCAGCTCAGGAAGCTTCTGTAGCCCCGACCTTCTGGGCAGTCCCCGCCTTCTCGACCGCCCCCGCCTTCTCGTCCGCGGTCCGGGCCCTGCGGGCCGCCGGCACCACCAGCGGGGTCCCCGTCTCCGGGTCGTCGATGACCTGGCAGCGCAGCCCGAAGACCTCCTCGACCAGGTCGGCCGTGACGATCTCGGAGGGGGCGCCCTCGGCGATCACCGCGCCGCCGCGCAGGGCGATGAGGTGGGTGGCGTACCGGGCCGCGTGGTTGAGGTCGTGCAGCACCGCGACCAGCGTGCGGCCCCGCTCCTCGTGGAGTTCGGCGCACAGGTCGAGGACATCGATCTGGTGCTGGATGTCGAGGAAGGTGGTCGGCTCGTCCAGCAGCAGCAGCGGGGTCTGCTGCGCGAGTGCCATGGCGATCCAGACGCGCTGGCGCTGACCGCCGGACAGCTCGTCGACGTAACGGTCGGCCAATTCGGCGACCCCGGTCGACTCCATCGACTCACGGACGATCCGCTCGTCCTCGGTGGACCACTGCCGCAGCAGCCCCTGGTGCGGGTACCGGCCGCGGCCCACGAGGTCGCCGACGGTGATCCCGTCGGGCGCGATCGACGACTGCGGCAGCAGGCCGAGCGTCCGGGCGACCTTCTTCGCGGGCATCGACTGGATGACGTTCCCGTCGAGCAGCACCCGTCCCTGGGACGGCTTCAGCATCCGGGACAGGGCGCGCAGCAGCGTGGACTTGCCGCAGGCGTTGGGGCCGACGATCACGGTGAACGAGTTGTCGGGTATCTCCACCGACAGCTGCTCGGCGATGACCCGCTGGTCATAGGCGAGGGTGACGTTCTCGGCGGACAGGCGGTTCACAGTGCTCCTCTTGTCGTTCTCGTTCATATCCGCCCGGCCTTCCGCTCGGTGACCAGCAGCCACAGCAGATAGACGCCGCCGAGCACCCCGGTGACGACACCGACGGGCAACTGGTCGGCGCCGAAGGCCCGCTGCGAGGCCCAGTCGGCGACGATCAGCAGGGTCGCGCCCATGCACATCGCGGCCACCAGGTTCGGGCCGGGCGAGCGGGTCAGCCGCTTGGCGAGCTGGGGCGCGGTGAGGGCGACGAAGCTGACCGGCCCGGCGGCGGCGGTGGCCCCGGCGGTGAGCAGCACGGCCGACACCATCAGCAGCAGCCGTACGCGTTCGACGCTCACCCCGAGGGCGTACGACACGTCGTCGCCCATCTCCAGCATCCGCAGCGCGCGGGCGTTGCCGAGCACCAGGGGCACGAGGATCGCGCACATGATCAGCAGCGGCCAGACCTGTTCCCAGTCGCGGCCGTTGAGGGAGCCGGTCATCCACACGACCGCGCGGGCCGCGTCGACGAGGTCGGCTTTGGTGATCAGATAGCCGTTGACCGCCGTGACGATCGCGGAGACACCGATGCCGACCAGCACGAGCCGGTAGCCGTGCACCCCCCGCTTCCACGCCAGTACGTAGATGGCGATGCCGGTGACCAGCCCGCCGGCGAGCGCCCCGAGGGCCACCTGGTCGGCGTCGCCGGAGAACAGCACGATGACGACCAGCGCGCCGGCGGTGGCGCCCTGCGAGAGGCCGAGCACATCCGGACTGCCCAGCGGATTACGGGAGATGGACTGGAACAGCGCCCCGCCGAGCCCGAGCGAGGCCCCGACCAGCAACCCGACCAGGACCCGCGGCAGCCGCAGCTCGTTGACGATGAGCTCCTGGCCCGGGTCGCCGTCGCCGAGCAGCGTCCTCAGGACGTCGCCGGCCGGGATCGGGAAGTCGCCGGTCCCGATCAGGACGACACTCGCCGTCAGCGCCGCCGCCAGCAGCAGCGCGACGACGACGAACGCCCGTACGTCCAGCCGGACCGACAGTCCGCCGGGCGTGCGGACCGCCCGATCGCGCGCGGCGGGCCTGCCCACGGCTCGGGTCTCCCTCGTTGCCTGCGTCTTCACAGCTGGGCCGTCCTCCGCCGTCGTACGAGAAAGATGAACACCGGCCCGCCGAGGATCGCGGTGACGATGCCGACCTGGAGTTCCGCGGGCCGGGCCACCATGCGGCCGATGACATCGGCGCCGAGCAGCAGCACGGGCGAGAGGACGGTCGCGTACGGCAGGATCCAGCGCAGGTCGGGCCCGGTGAAGGAGCGCACGGCGTGCGGAACCATCAGCCCGACGAAGACGATGGGCCCGCAGGCGGCGGTCGCGGCGCCGCACAGCACGGTGGCGGCGGCCATGGAGAGCGCCCGGGTGCGGTTGAGGTGGGCGCCGAGCGCGCGGGCGGTGTCGTCGCCCATGGCCATCGCGTTCAGCGGCCGGGCGAGCAGCAGCGCGACGACCGTGCCGACGGCCAGGAACGGCAGCACCTGGGTGATGGTCCCGTCGGTCGCCGAGGCCAGTGAACCGACCGTCCAGAAGCGCATCTTGGAGAGCGCCGCGTCATCCATGATCATCACGGCCTGGAGATAGCCGTACAGGGCGGCGCTGATCGCCGTGCCCGCGAGCGCGAGCCGCACCGGCGTCGCGCCCCGGCTGCCGCCGAGGAACCAGACCAGCGCCCCGACCGCGGCGGCCCCCGCGAACGCGAACCACACATATCCGCTGAGCGAGGTGACGCCGAAGTAGGTGATGGCGGTGACCACGGCCGCGGACGCGCCCGCGTTGATGCCGAGCAGTCCCGGGTCGGCCAGCGGATTCCGGGTGAGCGCCTGGAGCACGGCACCGGCCAGTCCGAGCGCGGCCCCCGCGAGCAGCCCGAGGAGCGTGCGCGAGATCCGCTCCCCGACCACGGCGTCGCCGTACGTCCCCGTGTCCTCGAACAGGCCGTGCCAGACCTGCTCCAGCGACAGCTCTTTCGCACCGATCGCGATACTCGCCAGGGCGACCAGGACGAGGATCAGGAGGGACACGAGGAGCCCGACGGCTCGTATCGCCCGGCGGTTCGGGGGCGCGGGGGCGGTCTCCGCGCTCGGTTCAGGAGGACTGTCGACCAACACCCGGTTAGGTTAGCCTATCCTCCCCTTCTCGCTCGATCGCGTCCGCGAACACCGCACAGACGCACAGATCGCGCACAGGCGTCGCGCCTCACAACCCCAGCCGGGCCAGCGCCTTGCCCCCGTCCAGTGCGCACGAGCCCTCCCCCGCCGCCGTCCAGGCCGCCGCGCACAGCGCGCGCAACCCGTCCAGCGCCTCGCCCTCGCCGTCCAGTTCGAGCCGCTCGGCGCCGGCCGTCGCCGTCCAGCCGCCGCAGCGGAAGCCCGCGCCCGCCTCGACGACCTCCGGCTGCCCGGTGAGCATGCCGCGCAGATCGGCGTCGACATACGTCGGCCGGTGCTGTGGGGGCGCGGCCAGCAGCTGTGCGCCGTCGGTCACGCCGGTCAGTACGAGCAGGGAGTCGACCTCGCCGTTGAACGCGCCCTCGATGTCGGTGTCCAGCCGGTCCCCGACCACCAACGGCCGCTCGGCGCCCGTCCGCAGGATCGTCTCCCGGTGCATCGGCGGCAGCGGCTTGCCGGCCACCTGCGGCTCGGCCCCGGTCGCGATCCGCACCACCTGCACCGCCGCCCCGTTACCGGGCGCGATGCCCCGCGCGCTCGGAATCGTCAGATCGGTGTTGGAGGCGTACCACGGCACCCCGCGCGCGACGGCGTAGCTGGCCTCCGCGAACCGCCCCCAGGGCAGGTCGAGTCCGCCGAACCCCTGCACCACGGCCGCCGGGTCGTCGTCGGCCGACTCGACCGGTTCGAGGCCCCGCTCGCGCAGCGCCACCCGCAGCCCCTCGCCGCCGATGACCAGCACCCGCGCACCGGCGGGCAACTGCTCGCTGATCAGCCGGGCCACGGCCTGCGCCGAGGTGATGACATCACCGGCCTCGGTAGGTATTCCGAGCGCCGTGAGATGCGCGGCGACCGTGTCGGGCGTCCGCAGCGCGTTGTTCGTGACGTACGCGAGGTGCATGCCACCGGCGCGCGCCGTCCCCAGGGACTCAACGGCGTACGCGATGGCGCTCCCGCCCGCGTACACCACCCCGTCCAGATCGAGCAGCGCCGTGTCGTACGCCTCGCTCAGGGCCTGCCCACTGCCGTCGGGCCGTGTCCTGACTGCCTGGCTCATTGCACTCCGTTCCTCGCCGGGTCGATCGCCCGACCGGTCGCCCGCGGGTCGGTCGGCCGCCCGGTGGGTCAACAATCGGTTAGGTCGCTTTCTCCGATCATCCCTCACACAGCCGACACCCCTACGATGCATCAATGAACTACGCAGGTCCCGCGGAGGAGATCCCGGCGCGCAGCGGCCTCGAACTGACCCCGTTCCGGGGGCTTCGGTACGACCCCGACCGGGTCGGCAGCCTGGCCGCCGTGACATCACCGCCGTACGACGTGGTCGTACGGCCGGACGGTCTGCTCCACCTCGAATCCGCCGATCCGCACAACATCGTCCGCCTCATCCTCCCCCAGGCCGGAACGCCCGCCGCCCGCGACGAACAGGCGGCCGACACCCTGCGCCGCTGGCTCGCCGAGGGCGTCCTCGCCCCCGACGCGGAGCCGGGCCTCTACGTCTACGAGCAGGCGGACGACAGCATCCTCCAACGCGGTCTCATCGGAGCGCTGCGCCTCTCGGAGCCCTCCGACGGCGTGGTCCTCCCCCACGAGGACGTCATCCCCCATGTCATCGCGGACCGCGCGGCCCTGATGCGCGCCACCTCCACCAACATGGAGCCCCTGCTGCTCACCTACCGGGGCAACGGCAGCACGGCCGGTGCGACGGCCGTGGTCGAGCGCACCACGCGACGCGCCCCGCTCCTCCGCACGACCACCGAGGACGGCTTCCGTCACCGGCTCTGGGCGGTCACCGACCCGGCCGATCTCGCCGAGATCCAGTCGGACCTGGCCCACCACCAGGCCCTGATAGCCGACGGCCACCACCGCTGGGCCACCTACCTCCGGCTCCGCGCGGAACACCCGTCCCCCAGCCCCTGGGACTACGGCCTGGTCCTCCTGGTGGACACCGCCCGCTACCCCTTGCGCGTCCGCGCGATCCACCGCCTCCTGCACCGCCTCCCGGTCCACGAGGCCCTCACCGCCCTCAACGGCCGGTTCCGCGTCCGCACCCTCGACGTCCCCCTCCCCGACGCCCTCGCGGCCCTGGCGGACGCGGCAGCCGACGGCAACGCCTTCCTCCTCACGGGCGACGGCTCCTTCCACCTCGTCGACCGCCCGGACCCGGACCTCCTCGCCCGTACGATCCCCGCCGACCGCCCGGCCGCCTGGCGCACCCTCGACGCGACGGTCCTGCACGCCGTCCTCCTCGACCACGTCTGGCACATCCCCGAGGACTCCCCGGCCCACATCGCCTACATCCACGACACCGCCGCGACCGTGGAGAAGGCCGAACGCGACGGCGGCACGGCCGTCCTCATGCACCCGGTCCGCGAGGAGGTCGTACGCGACCTCGCCCGCCAGGGCGTCACCATGCCCCGCAAGTCCACGTCGTTCGGCCCGAAACCGGCCTCGGGACTGGTCCTGCGCGCACTGGAGCTGTGAGGGCCCGCACCCAGGACCCACAGGTATGAAAAAAGGGCGGGACCCCGCGTACGGGATCCCGCCCTTCTACTGTCTCCGCCGGACGTCAGTCCTTGTCGTCGTGCACGTCGGCGACGGCGTCGGCGACCTCGGGGGCGGCCTCAGGGGCGACCTCGGAGGCCACATCCTCCGCGTCGATCTCGTCGATCTCGACGTCCTCGTCGTCCTCGTCGTCGTCCTCGACGGCGGTGGGGCTCGCGGCGGATTCGGATGACGCGTCCTGAGACACCTCGTCGTCCTCGTCGTCGCCGAGGGCGTCGACGAACTCGACGCCGTCCATCTCCGCGAGCCGGTCCGACGCGTCCGTGCTGCCGTCCTTGTCGGCCTCGACGGCCTTGGCGAACCACTCCCGCGCTTCGCCCTCACGCCCGGCCGCGAGCAGCGCGTCGGCGTACGCGTACCGCAGGCGCGCGGTCCACGGCTGTACGGAGTTGGAGGCCAGCTCCGGGCTCTGCAGCGTGACGATGGCCGCGTCGAGCTGGTCCATGTCACGCCGGGCGCCGGCCGCCACGAGCCGCATCTCGACCTGACCGGCCTTGTCCAGCTTGTGCACCTCGGGGGCCCCGGCCATGTCCAGCGCCTTCTCGGGCCGCCCGAGACCACGCTCGCAGTCGGCCATGACGGGCCACAGGTCGACGTTGCCGGTCATCCGCCGGGCCGCACGGAACTCCGCGAGCGCCTCGCTGTACTTCTGGTTGGCGTACGCGGCGAAGCCGGCTGCCTCCCGCACGGCGGCGACACGCGACGCGAGCCGCAGTGCCACCCGGGAGTACCCGTAGGCACGCTCGGGCTCCTCGTCGATGAGCCGGGCGACCATCACCAGGTTCTTGGCGACCTCCTCGGCCAGCCCCTTGGGCAGGCTCAGCAGCTCCTGGCGTACGTCCTTGTCGATCTCGTCGCCCGTGACGTCCTCGGGGATCGGCAGCCGCTTGATCGGCTCGCGGTCCCGGTCACGGTCGTCGCGGAACCCGCCACCGCGCCGGTCGTCGCCCCGACGGTCGTCCCGGCCGCGGAAACCGCCACCGGGTCGGCCGCCGCGGTCGTCGCGCCGGGGCCCACGGCCGCGGTCGTCACGCCCGCGATCGTCACGGCCACGGAACCCGCCGGTGCGCTCGCCACCACGGCTGTCGTCACGCCGGAAGCCGCCGCCACGCTGCTCGCCACGGTTGTCGTCGCGGCGGAAGCCGCCACGGTCGTCGTCCCGACGGTAGGAGGGGCGCTCACCGTCACGACGGACGGGACGGTCGTCACGGCGGTCGTCCCTACGGTCATCGCGGCGGAAGGCCGGGCGGTCCCCGTCCCTGCGGTCGTCACGGCGGAAGTCGTCACGGCGGTCGTCGCGACGGAAGGGCGGGCGTCCACCGCGGTCGTCCCCGCGCCGGTCGTCACGGCCGCGATCGTCACGCCCACGGAAGCCGCCGGTGCGCTCGCCACCACGGCTGTCGTCACGCCGGAAGCCGCCGCCGCCACGCTGCTCGCCACGGTCGTCGTCGCGGCGGAACGCGGGCCGGTCGCCCTCACGGCGGTCGGGCCGGTCGTCGCGACGGAACCCACGGTCCCGATCGCGGTCCCGGTCACGGTCGTCCCGGCGGAAGCCGCCACGGTCCCCGCTGTCGCGCCGGTCGTCACGGCGATCGTCCCTGCGGTCATCGCGCCGGAACGCCGGACGGTCATCGCGCCGGCCGAAGCTACCGCGGTCGTCGCCACGACGCTCGTCGCGCCGATCGTCCCGACGGTCATCACGGCGGTCGTCGCGGCGGAACGCGGGCCGGTCACCGTCCCGTCGGAAGCCACGGTCTCGGTCGCGGTCGTCACGACGCGGACCGGCACCCCCGCCGGGGCGGTCGTCGCGCCGGAACGCGGGGCGAGGCCCACGGTCACCCTCGCGACGGTCGTCCCGTCCACGGAATCCACCGCCGCCGGCACCACCGGCACCGCCGCCGCGCTGGTCACCACGGTTGTCGTCACGCCGGAAGCCGCCACGGTCACCACGGTCGTCGCGGCGATCATCACGCCGGAAGCCTCCGCGGTCGTCGCTGCGGCGGTCATCACCACGGCGGTCGTCGCTGCGGCGATCGTCGCGCCGGCCGTAGCCACCGCGGTCGTTGTCGCGTCGGTCGTTGTCCCGGCGCGGTCCACCGCGATAGCCGCCACGGTCACCACTGTCCCGTCGCCGCTGGTCGCGCTCCGGTCGATCGTCGGGAGAGTTGGTGGACATGGTGACTCCTGTCTTCGGTACTGCAAGCATTCTAGAAACAAAAGGACCCCTGGTCCCAGCTGAACGCTGGGACCAGGGGTCCTTTCCAAAGATTGTTCGGCGGCGTCCTACTCTCCCACAGGGTCCCCCCTGCAGTACCATCGGCGCTGTAAGGCTTAGCTTCCGGGTTCGGAATGTAACCGGGCGT
>NZ_JBVKAY010000022.1:0-123265 GCF_055657445.1 Streptomyces sp. NPDC107538
AGTTCCCCGCGCCCCTGAAAAGCGAAGCAGGGGCTGCGCCCCGCTTCGCTTTTCGGCCCGAAAGGGCCGTAGGCCCTTAAGGGGCGCGGGGAACTGCGCGACCAGCCCCCACCGGACCCGCGCTGTGAACCCTGCCTCAGACCGCGAAGTCGTCCTCCCGCGTCTCCGGCAGCGCCACCAGGCACAGCAGGCTCACCAGGCACAACCCACCCGTGTAGAACCCCAGCACCAACGGCGACGACCACTGGCTGTGCAGCCACGTCGCGACGAGCGGGGCGAACCCGCCCCCCAACGTGTTGGCCAGGATGAACGCCGCCGAAGCCCCGGTGTAGCGCAGCCTGGCCGGGAACAGCTCCGCCAGGAACGCGGCCATCGGCGAGAACATCAGGGCGAGCAGCATCAGCCCCACGGTGTACGCACCGGTGATGACGAACCCGTTGCCCGTGCTCAGCGACCCGTACATGGGAACCGCCCACACGACACACCCGGCTGCCCCCGCCAGCATCAGCGGACGCCGCCCGACCCGGTCGGCCCGCCGTGCGACGGGCAGGGTGATCGCGATCCCGGCCGCCGCCCCGACACTCGCCGCCGTGAGCATCGTGTTCTGCGGGATTCCGAGCGACTTCGGCCCGTAGGACAGGCTGTAGACGATCGTCAGGTAGTAGACGGCCGAGCCGCCGATCGCCGCCCCCGTGCCGAGCAGCAGCCGCCCGGGATACCGCGCGAGGAGCGTCCCGAGCGGAAAGCGCGAGGCGGGTGGCGTCACCGCCGAGGACGATCCCTTCGCAGGCGATCCCGTCGAAGGAGACCCCTTCGAAGGCGATCCCGTCGAGAGCGTTCCGTTCGAGGGCGATCCCTTGAACACCGGGGACTCCGACACCGTCGCCCGCACCCACAGCCCGATCACCACGAGCACCGCGCTGAGCAGGAACGGCACCCGCCACGCCCACTCGGTGAACCCGTCGCGGCCCACGAGGTTGAGCGTGGGGAGGATGACCGCGCTGGAGAGCAGGAAGCCGAGCGAGGGGCCGACGTTCGGGACGGCGGCGTACAGCGCGCGCCGGCCGGGCGGGGCGTGCTCGGCGGCCAGCAGGACCGCACCGCCCCACTCGCCGCCCATGCTGACGCCCTGCAGCAGACGGAGCGTCACCAGCAGGACGGGCGCGAGGAGTCCGGCGGTCTCGTACGTCGGGAGCAGTCCGACGCCGACCGTTGCGAGGCCCATGAGCAGGAGGGACGCCACCAGCGCGCGGCGACGGCCCAGCCGGTCGCCGATCGTGCCGAAGAGCACGACGCCGAGGGGGCGGGAGACGAAGGCCGCGGCGAAGGTGAGGAACGCGGCGAGGGAGGAGACGGTCGCGTTGCCGGAGGGGAAGAACGCGGGTCCGAGGACGAGCGCGGAGGCGGTGCCGTAGACGGCGAAGTCGTAGTACTCGATCGTCGTGCCGACGACGCTCGCGACGGCGACCTTGGGCGCGCTCGGTCCGGCCGGTGACGAGGACGATAACGGGGCCCGTTCGGGGTCCACGGCCTCGGCGACGGTGGGGGAAGGGGATTCGGGCATGGGGGCTCACTTCCGGTATGCCCGGCCATAAATGGTCCGGGCCCAGAGGGGGACGGCCACGCATGAAACACGAACCGGAGTGCGGCTGTCACCTTAGGCCGGGAAATTCGACGGCCACAAGGAAGCCTCGGAAAATACCGTCCGGTGTTCGTCGAATTGTTTCGACGAACACCGGAAGTCGATTACACGCGACAACGACATAATATGCGACGAACACCACTTACGAGCGCAGTCAACCCAGGGATCCTGTCAACCCCCTGTCAATATTAATGTGTTTCTCCGCATAAAAATTTGCCGTCGGTCACGCCTTGCCAACTCCCGATCACGCACGGAATGCTGACGTCCGGGCCGAACTTGAAAGTTCTACGACCATCGTTTTTCGGACATGGAGCGGAAGGCGCTTTTCCCATGCTGAAAACTGGCAAGCCATTACGTTGGAGAAGGCTTTCTCTGGCCGGCGACGACCGGCATTTGCTCATACCGCTCGACCACAGCGTTTCGGACGGTCCGGTCGCCCCGCCGGGGCAGTGGGAAGACCTGTTGAGAGAACTGGTGGCCGGCGGCGCCGACGGGATCATCGTCCACAAAGGGCGGGCCCGCACCCTCGCCCCGGACATCCTCGGGAACTGCGCGCTGGTGGTGCATCTGAGCGCCAGTACGGCCTGTTCCGCCGATGTCGACGCCAAGGTGCTGGTCGGCGATGTCGAGGAGGCGGTGGCGCTCGGCGCGGACGCGGTCAGCGTCCATGTGAACATCGGCTCGGACACCGAGGGACGACAGCTCGCCGACCTGGGCGCGGTGGCCCGTTCCTGCGACACCTGGGGCATGCCGCTGATCGCGATGGTCTATCCGCGCGGCCCCCGGATCGACAATCCGCACGACCCCGCGCTCCTGGCGCACCTCGTGAACGTCGCGGCCGATCTGGGCGCCGACATGGTGAAGACCACCGTGGCCCTGCCGCTCGACCGGATGGCCGAGGTGGTGGCCCACAGCCCCATCCCCGTCCTCGCGGCGGGCGGCCCACCGGACGGCTCCGACCTGGTCGCCTACGGCACCGCGGTGATGGCCGCCGGCTGCCGGGGCCTCGCCGTCGGCCGCCGGATCTTCTCCTCCCCCTCCCCCGCCTCCCTGGTGTCCCGGCTCGCCGCGGTGGTGCACGGACGGGACGGCGACGGCCTGCCTGATGACATGAGCATGTCCACCCAGCCGGCTCCCCACCCTCCCCACCCTCCCCACCCCCATTACTCGACGATCGTGGCAGGTGTCGCATGAGGTTCGCGTGGATCGATCTCCGTGAAGTCCCCCGTCCGCAGCTCCAGGCGGTGGTGGACGCGGCCGTCCATGCCCGGATGGCCGGGGTGGTCTCCGCCGACGCCGAACTGCTGGGGACACTGCCGCCGACGGTGACTCGGGTGTTGGCCACGACCACCCCGGCCGCGGCTGCCGCGAAGAAGCCGGGCGAGAGGACCGACGGCAAGGGGGGCAAGGAGGCGGCCAAGGCCGAAAACAAGGCCGCGGCAGCCGACGGCACGGCGTCCGCCGGCACCGGATACGACCTCCTGCTGCGGAAGTTCACCGCCCAGGACGAGCTGGACGCCCTCGCCGCCGAGAACCGGGCCTCGACCGGCTCGCCGGTGACCCGTACGCCCGTCGCCGGCTTCGTCGACGTACGGGACGACCGCACGCTCCAGCTGTCGTGCGCGGGCGCGATGGCGCTGCCGTACACGGTGATCCACTTCGCCGATCCGACGAAGATCCCGCTGGAGATCGTGCTCGCGGCGGCCGAGTCGGCCGAGGGGAAGCTGGTGACGGTGGTCGGGGACCTGGAGGAGGCGGCCATCGTCTTCGACGTCCTCGAACGCGGCTCCGACGGCATCCTGTTCACGCCCCGGAGCGCGGACGACGTGTTCGCGCTGGCCCGGCTGCTGGAGGCGACCACCCCGCAGCTGGAGCTGTCCACGCTGACCGTGGAGAGCATCCGGCACGTCGGGCTCGGCGACCGGGTCTGTGTGGACACCTGCTCGCACTTCGAGGAGGACGAGGGCATCCTCGTCGGCTCGTACTCCTCCGGTTTCGTGCTCTGCTGCAGCGAGACGCACCCGCTGCCGTACATGCCGACCCGGCCGTTCCGGGTCAACGCCGGTGCCCTGCACTCGTACACGCTGGGCCCCGACAACCGCACCAACTACCTCAGCGAGGTCGGCTCCGGCAGTGCCCTGCTGGCGGTCGGCGCGGACGGCCGGACCCGGCGGGTGGTGGTCGGGCGGGCCAAGCTGGAGTCCCGGCCGCTGCTGGAGATCCGTACGCACGCGGAGGACGGGCGCCTGGTGAGCCTGACCGTGCAGGACGACTGGCATGTGCGCGTCCTCGGTCCCGGCGGCAAGGTCCTCAACGTCACCGAGCTGCGGACCGGTGACGAGCTGCTCGGCTATCTGGCGCAGGACAAGCGTCATGTGGGCCTGCCCATCGGCGAGTTCTGCAAGGAGGTCTGAGACCTCATGGGCTCACTCGTGGCGGCCGCGGCGGGCGAGGACGGGATGCGCGCCCTGGTCCAGCGGCTGTTCGACGCACGGGACGACGGCCTGCCGTATCTGACGCATCGGCAGGAGACCGTCACCCGCGGGGAGTTACGGGAGCGGGTGGCCAAGCAGGCCGCCGTGTTCGCCGGGTACGACATCGGGCCCGGCAGCACGGTCGGCCTGCAGACACCGCCCAGCTTCACCCAGGTCGAGGTGCTGCTCGCGCTGTGGCGGCTGGGCGCGCAGGTGATGCTGTTCGACTTCCGGCTGAAGCCCGCCGAGGTGGACGCGCTCTGCGCCGGCTGCCGGCCGCAGTTCATGGTCCGGGCCGGGTCCAACGTCCGGGCGGCGTTCGGTTTCCGGCCCGAGTACGAGGTCGCCACCGAGTGCCGCAGGGCCGGGCGGCCGGCCGGCGGCGGGCACCGGCTGGTGCAGTTCAGCTCGGGGTCGACCGGGCGGCCGAAGGTGATCGGCAGGACCGCCGGGTCGATCGCCGCCGAGGTCGAGTCGTTCGGGGCCGTGCCCGGGATGCCGGCCGAGGGCGACCGGCTGCTGCTGCTCAGCTCCACCGCGCACAGCTTCGGGCTGCTCGGCGGGCTGCTGCACGCGCTGGCCGCCGGGGTGTCCGTCGTCTTCGCGCCCCGGGTCTCCGCCCGCGACATCCTGCGGACCTCCGTCGACCACCGGATCACCCATCTGTTCGGGGTGCCGACGCACTTCGAGCTGCTGGGCGCCGCCCTCGATCCGCCCGCCCTGCCCGAGCTGCGGACCGCCGTCTCCGGCGGCGAGCTGATGCCGCCCGAGGTCGCCGCGCGGTTCGCCGAACGGTACGGCGTCCGGGTCGGCGAGGCCTACGGCACCACCGAGACCGGCATCGTCGCCCTCGACGTCGGCGGCACGCTCCGGCCCTCGGTCGGCCGGCCCGCGCCGGGTGTGCTGGTCCGGGAGCACCGAGGCGAACTGGACGTCGCGCTCGCCGAGTCGCCGTATCTCTTCGACTCCGGCGGCACCCAGTACGAGGACGGCTGGCTCCGTACCCGCGACCGGGCCACGATCGGCGCGGACGGCACGGTCACCGTGGGCGGCCGGGCCGACTCCCTCGTCGTCGTCGGCGGCCTCAAGGTCGACCTCACCGAGGTCGAGCGGGTACTGCGCGCGCACCCGGCCGTCGAGCAGGCGGTCCTGGTCCACGAGGGCGTCACCGAGGCGTACGTGGCACTCGCCGCCGGGGCCCGGAGCCCGTCGGCGGAGGAGCTGCTGCGCTGGTGCCGGGAGCGGCTCGCCGACTACAAGCTGCCCCGGGTGATCCGGCTGCTGGACGCCCTGCCCCGCACGTCCAACGGGAAGCTGGTCCGCCGGGCGGAGACGCTCCAGGCGGCGGCGAGCGGCACGTAACGCCCGCGGGGCAGCGCATGGACGACCTGTCGCACGCCTTTCGCATGCCTTCCGCATCCCTTCCGCATGCCTGTCGCATGCCTGTCGCATGCCTTTCGTACGACCTTTCCCCCATGGAGATGGCGATCATGAGCACGTCCACCCTGGACAACGAGATCCGTGAGTTCGTCCTGACCACGGTCATCGACGAGATGAACATCCTGCTCAGCCGCGACGGCATCACGGACGAGAGTCCGGTGACCGTCGGCGGGCTGGAGCTGGACTCCCTGAGCCTGATCGAGCTGACGCTGCGGCTGGAGTCGCGGTTCGGCGTGGAGATCCCGGACACCGACATCGAGCCGCTGGCCTCGCTGACCCTCGGCGGGCTGGTCGCCGAGGTCGTCGGGCGCGGGGCGAAGGCATGAGCGCGGAGGCCTCCGCGCCGGCCGTCATCACGACCGGCCTGGTCCGGGAGCTGCTGTCCGACCGCAAGATCTTCCCCGGTGTCCCGGACGACCTCGGTGAGGACGCCGAACTGGTGCTGGACTCCCTGGGGCTGGTGTGGCTGCTGCATGTGGTGGAGGAGCGGTACGGGCTGGTGGTGGAGCCCGGCGACGAGGACATCGCGGGCCTGACCTCGCTGCGACGGCTGACCGCGTTCTTGGGCGCGGCCGGGGCGGACACGGCTGGGGCGGACACGGCCGGGGCGGGTGCGGCCGGGGCGGGTGCGGTGGATGGGGGTGGTCGGGGTGACCGGTGAGGTGACGGTGACCGGGTTCGGTGTCCGTACGGCCTTCGGCACGGGCGCGGACGCCCTGCGGCGCGGTGTGTTCGCGGGCGTCCCCTCGTTCGCCCCCACCACCCGCTTCGACACCGGCCCGTACCGTACGCCGATGGCGGGCGCCGCTCCCGACGGCCCGGACGGGGTCGCGCACTGGGCCCTGCGCCCCGCGCTCGCGCAGTGCGGCGCGGAAGCCCTCGACATGGCGGGCCTGCCCCGGGGCACCGAGGCGGCGGTCCTGCTGGGCATCGCGGGCGACTGCACGAGCGTCACGCGGTATTGGCGGGCGGCGACGGGGACGGCTGGGGCCGAGGAGGAGGGGGGCTCCGGACCGGGCGGTGCTGGACCGGGCCGCTCCGGACCGGGCGGTTCTGGACCGGGCGGAGACGCGGGCCGGTCCCGTGGGGGCGCCGAAGGCGGCGCGGGCCACGCGCCGCCCGGTGAGCGGTCCGCCGGAGCACCGTGGCCCGGCGCTCCCGGCGCAGCGCGGCCCGGCGCGCCCGGAGCGTCACAGTACGGCGCGCCCTGGGAACCGCTCGTCCGAGGCGGCGCGGGCCACGCCCTGTCCGGTGTCGGGACGGCCGGGGCGCTGCGGCTCGGCGAGAACGGGGAACCGCTCGTCCGAGACGGCCAGGCGCACGCCCCGCGCGGTGACCGGACCGACGGGGCATCGTGGCTCGGCGGAGCCGGGGAGCCGCTCGCCGACCCGACCGCGTCGCGTCTCGCCGACGCCGTGCCCGCGTATCTCGCCGAGTCGCTCGCCGGGAGCCTCGGGCTGACCGGTCCCCGGCTCACGTTCACCAACGCCTGTGTGGCCTCCGCCGCCGCGATCATCCACGCCTGCCGGCTGATCTCGTCCGGGCGGATCGACGTGGCGGTGTGTGCCGGCGGCTATCTCGTGGAGGAGGAGACCTTCGGGAAGTTCGACTCGGGGCGGGCGCTGTCGCGGGACGGCATGGTCCGGCCGTTCAGCGCCGACCGCACCGGGCTGCTGCTCGGTGACGGGGTCGCGGCGGTCGTACTGGAGTCCGCCGAGCACGCGCGCCGGCGCGGAGCCCGCCCGCTTGCGGGCGTGACCGGCTGGGGCGCGGCGACCGACGCCCACCACATCGCCCAGCCCCACCCCGAGGGCGTCGGCCTGGCCCGCGCGGCCCGGCAGGCGCTACGGCTGGCCGGGGACCCGGACGGCGCGGGCCTCGGCTATGTCAACGCCCATGGCACCGGCACCAAGTACAACGACGGCGCCGAGACCCGGGGCCTGCGCGCGGCGCTCCCGGAGCGGGCCGGGTCGATCCCGGTCAGCTCCACCAAGAGCACCACCGGCCATCTTCTGGAGGCGGCCGGTGTCGTGGAGTTCGTGATCACCGTGCTGGCCCTGATGGACGGCGTCCTGCCGCCGACCGCCGGCCTCACGCAGGCGGACCCGGAGTGCGACCTCGACTACGTGCCGAACCGGCCCCGGCAGGCCGACCTCCGCCGGGCCCTCACCATCAACGCCGCCTTCGGGGGCGCCAACACCGCACTCGTCCTGGAGCGGCCGTGACGACGACGAACAGCGGAAACGGAAGCGGAACGGCCGCCGCCGCGAGCGGTTCGGCCGAGAAGGCTCCCCTCCGCACGCCCCTCGGCGTGCTCACCACCGCCACCGCCACCCACGGCACCGGCCGGGACGGCGACATCCCGCTGCCCCGGCTGCCCGGGTTCGTGGAGTCGGCGTTCAGCCCGCTGGTGTACGAGGTCGCCGCGCGGTGTCTGACCGAGTGGCCCGGGCTCGGCTCCCGGACGGCCGTCGCGCTGGCGAGCCTGATGGGTGACACCACCACGGCCGATCTGGCGAGCCGGCGGGTGGTGGCGGGCCGGGTCCACAACCCGCTGCTGTTCATGCAGGCCACCGCCAACTCCGTACTGGGGCACATCAGCCGGGAGTTCGGGATCACCGGTCAGATGTTCAGCCTTTCCACCCTCGACGACCCGGTGACCGAGCTGCTCGCGATGGCCGACCTCCTCCTGGAGGACCCGGAGCTGGACCGGGTCCTGGTGCTGGGCGTGGAACTGGGCGGCGGCGAACGCGTGGCCGCCGTCCACCGGGAACTGGCCGCCGGGCGGATGGACCCGGCTGACGTACGCCCGGACCTCCCCGAGTCCGCCGCCCTGGCGGTGGCCGTGCTGCTCGGCCGTACCGGTGCCGGGGCGGCCGTGACCATCCGGTCGGCGGAGACGCGGGAGGCGACCGGGACCATCCGGTCGGCCGAGACGAGGGAAGCGGCCGAGGCGAGGGAAGCGGCCGAGGCGAGGGAGGCGGCCGTGACGCACGACGGCGGTCGGCCGTCGGTCTCCCCGCACCCCGGCGGCGTCCAGGGCCTGTTCGACCTGGCCGCCGCCCATCGACGGCTGCTGCGGGACGGTGGCGGCACCCATCTCCTGGTCACCGATCCACGGGCGCCCGCGTTCCTCCTCGACGCCGAGCGGCTCCCGGACGGACCCGAAGGCGACGAGACCGGGGGAACCGAGCCCGAAGGAAGCGAGACGGAGACCCATGCTCATCAGTAGGCAGGAGCGGGCGCGGATCTGCTCCGACACCGAACTCGGCGCCGGCAACGTCCTGCACCGGCTGCGCGCGTACGCACGCCCGCTCGACGAGCCGGTCCTGCACACGGACGGCACCTGGCGCGCACCGGACGGCAGCCGGCCCGAGGTGCTGACGCTCGGGCAGCTGTGCGAGGCCGTCGAGACGTACGCGGGCTGGTACGCGGCCCAGGGCGTGCGCCCCCGTGACCCGGTGGCCGTCCACTCCTTCTCGGCCGCCGAGTTCGCCGTGAACTTCCTGGCGCTGACCTCGCTCGGCGCGATCCCGTCGTTCGTCAACGGCCATCTGTCCCCGGAGACCGCCCGGGAGTACGTGCGCCGCCAGGGCGCGGTGGGCGCCTTCACGGACGAGGCGCATCGGGAGGTACTGGCCGGGGACGGGCTGGGCCTCGGCTTCCGTGCGACCGCCGGGACGATCCGCCCGGAGCACCGCGCGTCGCTCCCCCCGTCGTACCCGTACCGGCACGACCCGACCGACCCCGTGCTGATCTCCCACTCCTCCGGTACGACCGGTCTGCCCAAGGGCGTGCCGCACACCCACCGGACGCTGATGTACGCCCAGGTGCACCGGCTGCGGTTCTCCACCGGGGCCGACATGGAGCGCACGCTGGTGGGACTGCCGGGCGCGCACAACGCGATGGTGGCGACGCTGCTGTACTGCCTGCTGCTGCGCACGGACATCAGGCTGCTCTCCAGCCAGCGCGGTACGGACGTCCTGGACGCGATCGAGGAGTTCCGGCCGACGACCGTGCTGGCCTTCGCCGGGACCTTCGGCGAGATGGCGGCGGAGGATCTGACGGCACGTGACCTGTCCAGCGTGCAGGTGTGGTTCAACACCGGGGACGCGGCGCACGAGGCGCACATCCGGGCGCTCGTCCGGCACGGGAGCCGGATCGAGATCCGGCGGGACCTGAGCCGCGTCCGGGTGGAGGGCTCGGTCTTCGTGGACGGGCTCGGTTCCTCCGAGGCCGGCTACTCGGTCTTCCACAACCGGCACACCAAGGACACCTCCGCCTACTCCCGCCGCGTCGGCAAACCGATCAGCTTCGCCGAGGCCGCGGTCCTGGCCGAGGACGGCACCCCGCTGCCACCCGGACAGATCGGCCGCCTGGGCCTCAAGTCGCCCACGCTCACGCCCGGTTACTGGAACGACTCGCTCACCTGGAACCGGATGCGGCTCGGCGGCTACTGGCTCACCGGCGACCTCGCCCACCAGGACGAGGAGGGCAATTTCTACCACCTCGACCGGGCCCCGGACGCCGTGCGCACCCGCGCGGGGATCGTCTTCAGCACCCGCACCGAGGAACTCCTCCTGGCCGCGCTGCCGGGCCTCGCCGACTGCACGGTGGTCGGAGTCGCCCCCGACGGCGTCCGCGCGGACTGGGACGGCGACGGGGAGGCGGAGGCGTACGCGCTGCTCCAGCTGAGCGGCGAGGACGCCGCGGCCGACGCCGTCGGTGACGAGGAGTGGACCGAGCGCGTCAACTCCGTGCTGACGGAAGCCGGTTTCCCGCCCGTGTCCCGGGCCCTGCGGATGGAGCCCGACGACGTGGCCAAGGGAGCCACCGGCAAGGTTCTCAAACGAGTGATGCGCGACCGGTTCGCCGCCAAGGAGCGACAGGCATGACCACGAACACAGGCACCGGCACCGACGGCGGCACCGACGGCGTCAACCACCGCGCCCGCGCGAGTGAGGCGTACCGGCTGTGGTGGCAGCACGACGCCAACTGGTACCAGGGGGTGGCCGCGCGGTTCGGGCAGGAGGCCGCGAACGAGATCAACGCGGAGGCGATGGGGAAGGTCGCCCGGCACGTCGGACAGCGGGTCGCCCGGCTGTACGGGCCGCTCCCCGACACCGGCGACATCCGCAAGGATCTGGAGGAACTGCGCCGCCGTTACGACGACTGCGGCGACCGGATGTTCCCGCCGGAGCTGCGCAACGCCGCCACCGAGGTCGAGGACGACGACCTGATCGTGCTGACGCTGAAGCGGAACTTCGCGATCACCATGGTCCGGATGGCCGGGTCGCTGGAGGGTTACCGCTGCCCGTGCACCGCCGTCCACGCCGGCTGGTCCGAGGGCCTCGGGGTGACCCTCACGGAGAACCGCGCCGAGAGCTGTCTGCGGAACGGTGACGCGGCGTGCCGCCTGCTGATGCGGATCGCCACACCCGCCGGGCCTGCCGCCCCCGTCGCACCCGTCGTACCCGGTTCGGAGGGCTGAGGCATGCGCGTACTTGTCGCCGGGGCCACCGGAGTGGTCGGGTATCCGCTGGTGGGGGCGTTGCGGGCGCGGGGTCACCAGGTGAGCGCACTGGTACGGCCGGGCTCGCGGGGCCGGGCCCCCGAGGCGGACGAGGTGGTGGTCGCCGACGCCCTCGACCGTGACGCCGTACGGTCGGCGGTGGCGGCCGCCCGGCCCGAGGTGGTCGTCCACCAGCTGTCGGCGCTGCGGCTGCTGCGGGACGACCCGCCGGGGGCCTTCGCGCTCACCGCCCGGCTGCGCACCGAGGGCACCGCCCATCTGGTCGAGGCGGCCCGCGCCGCCGGCGCACGCCGACTGGTCGCCCAGTCCATCGCCTTCGCCGCCGCCCCGGCCGGCGACCCGGTCCTCGACGAGGACGCGCCCCTGTACGTGGACGCCCCCGACCCCGGCTGGGCCGCGACCGTACGGGCCGTCGCCGAGCTGGAACGGCAGGTCACGGACCGGGACAGCGGCCTGGAGGGCGTGGTGCTGCGCTACGGCACGCTGTACGGCCCCCGCACCGCGTACGCCCGGACCGGCGCCACCGCGCGGTCCGTGCTGGCCGGACGGCTCCCGCTGGCCGGCGGCGGGGCCGGGATCATGTCGTTCCTGCACGTCGAGGACGCCGTGGGGGCGGCGGTGGCGGGCGTCGAGTCCGAGGCCGCCGGGGTGTTCCATGTGACGGACGACGATCCGGCCCCGGCCGCGCAGTGGCTGCCGCACCTCGCCCGGATGCTGGCCGCGCCCTCCCCGCGCACGGTCCCCGCAGCCCTCGCGCCCCGCCTCCTCGGCTGGTTCATGGCCCACCAGCTCACCTCCGCACACGGCGCCGCCAACGACCGGGCCCGCACGGCCCTCGGCTGGAAGCCGACCAGACCGAGCTGGCGCGACGCACTGGGCCAGGAATGACCGCCCCCGACGACACCACCGGCCCCGACACCCCCGCCGCGACCGCCACAATCATCGTGCTCAGCCCCGATGACTTCGCCGCGGCTGCCACCGTGCCCGAGCCCGAGCCCATGCCCGGCGAGATCACCCCGCTCGGCATGCATCCACCCGACGACGCCACCACGTTGGGCACGAACCCCCCGGCCGGCGCCGCCCCGCCCGGCGCCCCCGGCCCCGGCCCCGTCGGCCCCCTCACCGTCTGTGTGGTCGGTGCCGGTCCCCGGGGCCTCTCCGTGCTGGAGCGGATCTGTGCGAACGCCGGGGGGATCGTGCGGCCGGTCGAGGTGCACCTTGTGGACCCGTATCCGCCGGGCGCGGGCGCGGTCTGGCGGACGGACCAGCCGGGCGAGCTGCTGATGAACACGGTCGCCTCCCAGGTGACCCTGTTCACCGACGCGAGCGTGGACTGCGCGGGGCCGACGGTGCCGGGCCCCAGCCTGCACGAGTGGGCGTGCGCGGTCCGGGACGGGGCCGTCGACCACGGCCTCCCGGCCCGCGCCCTGGACGAGGCCCGCCGACTCGGCCCCGACACCTATCCGACCCGCGCGTTCCACGGCCACTACCTGGAGTGGGTCTTCCGCCACCTGTTACGCACGGCCCCCGCCCATGTCACCGTCCACACGCACCCGACCACCGCGATCGCCCTGCGCGAAGACACCCCGGACGGCCCGCAGACGGTGACCCTGGCGGACGGCGAACGGCTGACCGGCCTGGACACCGTGGTGCTGGCCCTCGGCCACGGCACCCTCACCCCGTCGCCGGAGGAACGCGCGCTGCGTTCCTTCGCCGACCGCCACGGCCTCACCTACGTGGCCCCCGCCAACCCGGCCGACACCGACCTGAGCGGCATCCCCCCGGGCACCCCGGTCGCCCTGCGCGGCCTGGGCCTGAACTTCTTCGACTGCCTGGCCCTGCTCACCGAGGCCCGCGGCGGCACGTTCAAGGAGGGCGAGTCCGGTCTCGTCTACCTGCCGAGCGGCAACGAGCCCGTCCTGTACGCCGGTTCGCGGCGCGGCGTCCCGTACCACGCCCGGGGCGAGAACGAGAAGGGCGCCCTCGGCCGCCACGAGCCGCGCTTCCTCACCCCCGACGTCATCGCCGCCCTACGGCACCGCGTGACCGACGGCCACCCCCTCCGCTTCCGCGACGACCTCTGGCCCCTCGTCGACCGCGAGATACGGACCGTCCACCACGAGGCCTGGATCCGAGCCGCCCGAGGCCCGGACGCGGCCGAGGAGTTCGTACGGTCGTACCTCGCGGCCCCGGGTGACGAGGGCGCGGAGGCGGCCCTGCTCGACCGGCACTCCGTCCCACCCACCGCGCGATGGGACTGGGCACGAATCGAACGCCCCTACGGCGAGCGGACGTTCGGCGACCGCGCCGACTTCCGGCACTGGCTGCTGGACCATCTGCGCCGGGATGTCACCGAGGCCCGCCTCGGCAATGTCGACGGTCCGCTGAAGGCCGCGCTGGACGCCCTGCGGGACCTCCGCAACGAGATCCGGCTCGTCGTCGACCACGGCGGAGTCTCCGGCGACTCCTACCGCGCCGAACTCGACGACTGGTACACCCCGTTGAACGCCTTCACGTCGATCGGCCCGCCTGCCTTCCGGATCGAGCAGCTGATCGCACTGATCGAGGCGGACGTCCTGCACGTGCTGGGCCCGGGAATGCGGGTCCGGGCCTGGGCGCACGGCGGTACGGGCGGTTTTCTCGTGGATGCCGAACGGGTGGACGAACCCCCGGTCCGCGTCGACGCGCTGATCGAGGCGCGGCTGCCCGCCGTCGATCTGCGGCGGGCGGCCGACCCCCTGCTGCGGTCGCTGTTCCGGACAGGTGCGTGCGCGCCGTACCGGCTCGGCGGCGACGCGGGATACGAACCCGGCGGCCTGGCGGTGACCGACGGCCCGCCCCGGCTGGTGGACGCCACGGGCCGGCCGCATCCGCGCCGGTACGCCTTCGGTGTGCCGGTGGAGGGCGTGCGCTGGGTGACGGCGGTCGGCATCAGGCCCGGCGTGGGCTCGGTGACGCTGGAGGACTCGGACGCGATCGCACGGGCCGCGCTGGGGCTCGCCCCGGCGGCAGGTCGTCCATCGGGCGCAGGGAGTGAAGCCACGTGAACACGATGTCCGTGGGCACCGACGCGGGCCTGCTCGCCCCCACCTGGGCCGGTACGCCCGTCGCGGCGGAGGTGACCGACGAGGCGTGGCTGCAGGCCATGCTGGACACCGAGGTGGCGCTGGCCCGCGCCCAGCACGCGGTCGGACTGACACCGGCCGCCGCGGTGCGGACGATCGCCTCGGCGGCCCGGGTCGAACGGCTCGACCTGCCCGCCCTGGCCCACGCCGCCCGTGCCGCCGCGAATCCGGTGGTCGCGCTGGTGACGGCGTTCACCGAGGTCGTCGCGGCGGAGGACCCGGGCGCCGCGGAGTATGTGCACCGGGGGTCCACGAGTCAGGACATCCTGGACTCGGCGGCGATGGTGATCGCCCGTCGGGTGCTCGCTCTGATCGGCGGAGATCTGTCACGGGTCGCCGCGGCCTTCGCCGCGCTGGCCGACACGCATCGGCACACCGTCCTCGCCGGCCGCACCCTGGCCCAGCACGCCGTGCCCACGACCTTCGGGCTGAAGGCGGCGGGGTGGCTGGAGCTGGCCGTCGACGCGATCGTGCGGGTGCGGGCCGTGGCGTCCGGGCTTCCGGCGCAACTGGGGGGAGCGGGCGGGACGTTGGCCGCGTACCGGGAGTACGCGGTGGTGGATCGTGGGGCACGGCAGGAGGTGGACATCCACGGGTCCGGTGGGGCTTCTCTCTCCGTTCCCCGCGCCGCCGACACAGGCGGTCTGGAGCTGCTGGGGCCCTTCTCCTCGGCCCTGGGCCTCGCCGAGCCCACCCTCCCCTGGCACACCATCCGTACGCCCGTCGCCGAGCTGGGAGCCGTGCTGCAGCTCGTCACGGGAGCGCTCGGAAAGTTCGCGCTGGATGTGCAGACCCTCTCCCGGACCGAGATCGGTGAGCTGTCCGAACCGGCGGGGGCCGGGCGTGGCGCCTCCTCGGCCATGCCGCAGAAGCGGAACCCCGCGCTGGCCACACTGATCGTGTCGGCCGCCCGGCAGGTCCCCGCGCACGCGCTCGTCCTGGCGCAGTGTCTGCTCGCCGAGGACGAACGGCCCGCCGGGGCGTGGCACGCCGAGTGGCAGCCGCTGCGGGAGGCGCTGCGGCTGGCGGGCGGGGCCGCGCACACCGCCGTCGAGCTGGCGGAGGGCCTGATCGTCCACCCGGAGCGCATGCGGGCCAATCTCGACCTGACCGGGGGTGCCATCGTCGCCGAACGGCTGGCGGTGGCGCTGGCCCTGGTGCTCGGCAAGGCCCGCGCGAAGAAGCTGCTGGCCACCGCGTCGGCCGAGGCCGCCGGCACCGGCCGGCCGCTGCGCGAGGTGGTGGTCGCCGACCCCGAGCTGTCCGCCCGGTTCACCCCCGCCCGACTGTCGGAACTGCTCGACCCGGCCCGCTACACGGGCGCGGCCGACGCCCTGATCGACCGCGCCCTGCACCGATACGACGACGTGCGCGACCACGACGACGTACGTGACCACGAGACGCCCAGCGGAGGAACCCTGTGAGCACCGTGAGCCGGACGACCGGGACCCCGGAGGTCGCCCCACCCACCCGCTCCTGGCCGATCCTGCTGGTCGTGGTCTGCGCGCAGATGCTGATCTGGCTGGACACCTCGATCCTCAATGTCGCCGTCACCACGCTCGCCGACCCGGTGGCGGGCCTGGGCGCGACCCCCGGCGAACTGGAGTGGGTGGCCAGCGCCTACACCCTGGTCGTCGCCGGCACCCTCTTCGCGGGCGGCGCGCTCGCCGACCGTTTCGGCCCCCGGAACACGCTGCTCGCCGGGCTCGCGCTGATCGGTGTGGCCTCCGGCGCGGGCGCGTTCGTGGACAGCCCGGCGTGGCTGATCGTGGCGCGGGCCTTCATGGGCGCGGGCAGCGGCCTGCTGATGCCGGCGACGCTGACGGTGATCGTGCAGAGCACCCCGGAGGAGAAACGCACCCGGGCGATCGCGATCTGGAGCTCGTCGAGCGGTCTCGGCGTGGCCATCGGCCCCGTCGCGGGCGGCGCGCTGCTCAGCCACTTCTGGTGGGGCTCGGTGTTCCTCGTCAACGTGCCGATCGTCGCCCTGTGTCTGCTGGCGGTCCTGGCCGTCGTCCCGGACCTCGGCGGTTCCCGCCGCCGCGTGCTCGACCTGCCGGGCCTCGCCCTGTCGGTGCTCGGCCTGGGCGGCGTGGTCTACGGCATCATCGAACTCGGCGGCGGCAGCGCCTGGTACGGCCCCCGCGTGCTCCTGCCCCTGGTCCTGGGCTGCATCGTCCTGGCGGTGTTCGTCGCCGGTCAGCGCAGGTCGGCGACGCCCAGCCTGGATCTGCGGCTCTTCCGGCAGCCCGGTTTCACGGCGGGCAGCGTGGTCCTGCTGATCGCCTTCATGGCGCTGGCCGGTCACCTGTTCTACGCGGCGTTCTATCTCCAGGGCCCGCGCGGTCTCTCCCCCGCCGACGCCGGCACCGTGATGATCGCCGCCGCCGTCGGCATCGTCCTGGGCAGCCAGGCCTCCCCGGCGCTGAGCCGTCGGCTGTCGGCCCGCTGGACGGTCACGTCCGGCGTCCTGGCCACCGCCGTCACCTACGTCGCCTACGCCTGGCTCGACGGCCGGACCCCGCTGTGGATCGTGGCCGCACTGCTGTGGGTCCAGGGCTTCGGCATGGGCCTGGTCGGCACGCCGGTCACCGCCGTGATGATGCGCGGGGTGCCGCCCCAGCTCGCGGGCGCCGGGTCGGCCGTCAACAGCGTCACCCGGCAGGTCGGCGGCACCCTCGGCGTGGCGATGGCCGGCTCGATCCTCTCCGCCGTCTACCGCGACCGCATGGCCGACGCCGAACTCCCCGCCCCCGCCCAGGGGTTGTCACCGGCCGCCGAGCAACAGGCCCGCACCTCCGCCGAAGCCGCCCGCTCCCTGGCCGACTCCCTCAACCTCCCCGACCTCACCACCGCAGCCGACCAAGCCTTCCTCGACGCCATGCACACCACCACCCTCACCATCGCCACCCTCGCCCTCCTCGGCACCGCAGCAGCAGCCATGGGCTTGCGCACCAGCACCAAGCCCGCCCGAGAGGCCCCCTAAAACCCCGACCGCGCAGACCGGCGTCTTCCAGGCCCGCAGGGCCTGGTCTTTCAGGGGCGCGGGGAACTGCGCGAGAACCCCCACCGAACCCGCACCCGACAACGCACCTCACTCCCCCTCCCCCTTCTTCTCCCCATTCCCCTCCCCACGCACAAAACCGAGGGCCCCCATGACACACCCCACCCCCCGCTCAATCCTGATCACCGGCGGCAACAGAGGCCTGGGACTCGCCATGGCCCGCCATTTCACCGCGGCCGGAGACAGAGTCACCGTCACCTACCGCGGCACCCCACCCCCCACCACCGACCGCTTCCTCGCCGTCCGCTGCGACGTGACCGACACCGAACAGATCGACCAGGCCTTCAAGGAGGCCGAAACGGCCCACGGCCCCGTCACCGTCCTGGTCGCCAACGCCGGCGCCACCCAGGACCGACTGCTGATACGGATGACGGAGGAGGACTGGACCTCCGTCATCGACACCAACCTCACCGGCACCTTCCGCGTCGCCCGGCGCGCCGTACGAGGCATGCTCCGCACCGGCCACGGCCGTATCGTCCTGCTCTCCTCCACGGCCGCCCTGCGCGGCGCCCCCGGCCAGACCAACTACGCCGCGGCCAAGGCCGGCCTCATCGGCTTCGCCCGCGCCCTCACCCAGGAACTCGGCCCCCGCGACATCACCTGCAACGTCGTCGCCCCCGGCCTCACCGAGTCCGACATGAGCCGCGCCCTCACCCCGGAACAGCGCCAGGCGCTGCTGCGCACCACCCCCGCCGGGCGCACGGGCACCCCCGAGGAGGTCGCCGACGCGGTGGCGTTCCTGGCCGGCGCCGGTTATGTACGCGGCGCCGTGATCCCGGTCGACGGGGGCGCCGGACTGGGCCACTGAGCCCGGGAGGCGAGGCGTGGACCGCCTGGTCACCACCCGGACCGGTGGGGAAGTGGACGTCGCGCGGCCGCCCACTTCCCCACCACCTCTTGCCTACGACCGCCCGCGCAGCGCCCGGTACTTGGCGACCAGCGCCTTCGTGGACGCGTCGAGGCCCGGCACCTCGGCCCCCTCGGTCAGCGCGGGCTCGACGCGCTTGGCGAGGACCTTGCCCAGCTCGACGCCCCACTGGTCGAAGGAGTCGATGTTCCAGACGGCACCCTGGACGAACACCTTGTGCTCGTACAGCGCGATCAGCTGACCGAGGACCGACGGGGTCAGCTCCTTCGCCAGGATCGTGGTCGTCGGGTGGTTCCCCTGGAACGTCTTGTGCGGCACCAGCTCCTCCGCGACGCCCTCGGCCCGTACCTCGTCCGGCGTCTTGCCGAAGGCCAGCGCCTGGGTCTGGGCGAAGAAGTTGGCCATCAGCAGGTCGTGCTGGGCCTTGAGCGGGTCGCTCAGCTCGCCGACCGGTTCGGCGAAGCCGATGAAGTCCGCCGGGATCAGCTTGGTGCCCTGGTGGATCAACTGGTAGTACGCGTGCTGCCCGTTCGTCCCCGGCGTGCCCCACACCACCGGCCCGGTCTGCCACTCCACCGGCACCCCGTCGCGGCCCACGTACTTGCCGTTGGACTCCATGTCCAACTGCTGCAGATAGGCCGTGAACTTGGACAGGTAGTGGCTGTACGGCAGCACCGCGTGCGACTGCGCGTCATGGAAGTTGCCGTACCAGATGCCCAACAGGCCCAGCAGCAGCGGCACATTGGACTCGGCGGGCGCGGTGCGGAAGTGCTCGTCGACCAGGTGGAACCCGTCGAGCATCTCCCGGAAGCGGTCCGGGCCGATCGCGATCATCAGCGACAGGCCGATCGCCGAGTCGTACGAGTACCGTCCGCCGACCCAGTCCCAGAACTCGAACATGTTGGCCGTGTCGATGCCGAAGTCCGACACCTTCTGGGCGTTCGTCGACAGCGCCACGAAGTGCTTGGCGACGGCCTCGGGGCCGGCCTTCAGCTCGGTGAGCAGCCAGTCGCGCGCGGAGGTCGCGTTGGTGATCGTCTCGATCGTGGTGAACGTCTTGGAGGCGATGATGAAGAGCGTCTCCGCCGCGTCCAGATCCCGGACCGCCTCGTGCAGGTCGGCGCCGTCCACGTTCGACACGAAGCGGACGGTCAGATCGCGGTCGGTGAAGGAGCGCAGCACCTCGTACGCCATCGCCGGACCCAGATCGGAGCCGCCGATACCGATGTTGACGACGTTCTTGATGCGGCGGCCGGTGTGCCCGGTCCACGCGCCGGAGCGGATGCGCTCGGCGAACCCGGCCATCTTGTCCAGGACGGCGTGCACCGCCGGCACCACGTTCTCGCCGTCGACCTCGATCACCGCGTCGCGCGGGGCGCGCAGCGCGGTGTGCAGGACGGCACGGTCCTCGGTGGTGTTGATCTTCTCGCCGCGGAACATGGCGTCCCGCAGCCCGAACACGTCGGTCGCGGCGGCCAGCTCGCGCAGCAGCCGCAGCGTCTCGTCGGTGACCAGATGCTTGGAGTAGTCGACGTGCAGATCGCCGACCTCCAGCGTGTAGCCGGTGCCGCGCTCCGGGTCGGCCGCGAACAGCTCGCGCAGCTGCACCTCACCCTGCTGCTCCCGGTGCTCGGCCAGCGCGGTCCACTCGGGCGTCTGGTTGAGCCGGGTACGGCTTTCTGCGTTCATCTCGGACTTCAGCCTTCTTTCCTACCTGGTCCTGCGTGCGTACCTTGCCCCGCTGCCGTTCCAACCTAATTGATCACGAGGGAACACGAGCTGTCGTCCCCCGGTCGTCCGGCTCAACAACACATACGTCCGACGTGAGCCCGGGTATCAGCGCGGCGGCGGAGAGGACGAAGAAAGCGGCGGCGAGCAGGGCCGGGGTGTTGAGTCCCCAGCTCGTGGCGGCGGCACCGCCGAGCAGCGCGCCCAGCGGCGCCCCGGCCACCCCGAGGGTCCGGAAGGCGGAGGAGACACGGCCGAGCAGCTCGGCGGGGGTGCGCTGCTGCATCAGGGTCGTGGTGTTGACGTTCCACACCATGCCCATGGCCCCGAAGACGGCGAGGCTCACCGCGAGCGCCGCCAGGCTGCGCAGCGCGCCCATCGCGATCAGCGTCGCGGTCTGCACGCCCGCGGCCAGCAGCACGGCCCGTACCCGTCCGATCCGGGCCACCAGCCGTCCGTTCACCGCTCCCCCGGCGAGACCGCCCACGGTGTACGCGAGGGTGACCGCCGCGAACCCGGCACTGCCCGCGCCCAGCCACTCGGTGACCAGCAGTACCAGGGTGGCGATGAGGGCGCCCATGCCGATGTTGCACAGCGTGGTGGCGGCGCACAGCCCGCGCAGGGCTCTGTCCCGCCGCAGGGTGCGCAGCCCGGTGGCGATCTCGGCGCGCAGGGTGCCGCTCGCGGGCCGGGGTGCCCGCTCGGGCGGGGCGGTGCGCAGCGAGGCGACGAGGGCGGCGGCGACCAGGTAGGTCAGGGCGTCGGCGGCGAAGGGGACGGCTGCTCCGGCGGCCAGCAGCAACGGCACGAGCGGCGCGGCCACCAGCCCGCCGGCGATCCGCTGCCCGGTCAGCAACCGAGCGTTGGCGCTGCCCAGCGCCTCCCGGCCCACGACCGCGGGCAGCAGTGCCGTGGCCGCGTTGTCGAACAGGGTCTGGAGGGTGGTCAGGGCGAAGGCCAGGGCGATCAGCAGGGCGATCGAGGCCTGGTCGAGGCTGACGGCCACCGCGAAACCCGCCATCAGTCCCCCGCGCACCACGTCCACGATCCACATGGCCCGCCGTCGGTCCACCCGGTCTGCGACGGCTCCGCCGAGCAGCCCGAACACGAGCCAGGGCAGATAGCCGCAGGCCGTGACGGAGGCGACGAGCAGCGGTTCGTCGGTCAGGGTCACCGCGAGCAGCGGCAGCGCGGCCGTACGCAGTGCGTCGCCGAAGCCGGAGAGCACGGCCGCGCCCCACAGCCGGAGGAACGCGCCGCGATACGCGGCCTTGGCCTCCTGAACCGCCCCCGTCACGTGTCCCCCTCACGCTCCCGATCCGTCGATGCGCGAATCGATGAACAAACCGTAGAGGGCACCACTGACAATGGGCCTGACCAGGGCAAACAGGGAAAGCAGGAGAGACAGGGCAGCACGCGCCGTGCGGCAGCGTCGTGGTGCCCCGAACATCTGCGGCCGGGCACCCTCGGTGCCCGGCCGGTGTCAACTTCTAGATCTCGCCCCGGAGTTTGGCGAGCGCCTCGGCGAGGATCGCCTCGCCGTCCGCGTCGCTGCGTCGCTCCCGCACATAGGCGAGGTGGGTCTTGTAGGGCTCGGTGCGGGGCGGGGCCGGGGGGTTGTCCCGGTCCTGTCCGGCCGGGAAGCCGCAACGCGGGCAGTCCCAGGTGTCGGGGACCTGTGCGTCGCTGGCGAAGCTCGGCTGGGTCTCGTGTCCGTTGGAGCACCAGAAGGAGATGCGCAGCCGGGGTGCGGACTCGCCGCGCTCGGCTTCGCCCATCGGCCCCGCCCCGACCCGGCTTCCTCGGATCGCGTTGCCACTTGCCACGGTCGTAACTCCCTGCGTGATGGTGCGGCGAAGCGAGTCGGCGTTTCGCTTCGCTGCGAGCGCCTCAGTCTACGTAAGGCCCAACGCGCGTCCAGTGATTGGAGTTACATCCCGCCCACAGACGCAAGCCCCATGATAGGCCGCGTTCGAAGTCGCGTACCCGGCATGGGGCTTTACGTGCGGATTGGTGCGTCCGTGACGCGTTGTCTCGCCGGTGTCGGTCCGAAGGTCAGTTGTTGACCTTCATCAGGATGCCGAGGACGACAATGCACGCGAACCACAGCAGACCGACCACCACGGTGATCCGGTCGAGGTTGCGCTCGGCGACCGAGGAGCCGCCGACGGAGGACTGCATACCGCCACCGAACATGTCGGAGAGGCCGCCGCCCTTGCCCTTGTGCATCAGCACCAGCAGCATCATCAGCAGGCTGAAGACGATCAGGGCGATCGAGAACCCCATAACCACGGCTGGACCAACTTCCTCGGATTCTGATGGACTGCGGGGACCGGCCCCTCGGCCGGTCCCCGCAAGAGTACGACGTTACGCCGCTAGGGCCTACTCACTGGTCGCGGAAGCGCACGATCTTGACGAACTCGTCGGTGTCCAGGGAGGCGCCGCCGACGAGGGCGCCGTCGATGTCGGCCTGCGCCATGATCTCGGCGACGTTGCCGGCCTTGACGGAGCCGCCGTACTGGATGCGGACCTTGTCGGCCAGCTCCTGGCCGTACAGCTCGGTGAGCTTGCCGCGGATGGCCGCGCACACCTCCTGGGCGTCCTCGGCGCCGCAGACCTTGCCGGTGCCGATGGCCCAGACGGGCTCGTAGGCGACGACGACGCTCTCGGCGTGCTCGGCGGGGACGTCCTTGAGGCCGCCCTCGACCTGGGCGAGGGTGTGGGCGACGTGGTTGCCCGCCTCGCGGACCTCCAGCTCCTCGCCGACGCAGAGGATGGGGGTGAGGCCGTGCTTGTAGGCGGCCTTGACCTTGGCGTTGACGATCTCGTCGGTCTCGTCGTGGTACTGGCGGCGCTCGGAGTGGCCGATCGCCACGAACGTGCACTTCAGCTTGGCCAGCATCGGGCCGGAGATCTCGCCGGTGTAGGCGCCGGAGTCGTGGGCCGAGAGGTCCTGGGCGCCGTACTTGATCTTGAGCTTGTCGCCGTCGACCAGGGTCTGGACCGAGCGCAGGTCGGTGAAGGGCGGCAGGACCGCAACCTCACAGGCCTCGTAGTCCTTGTCGGCGAGGGCGAAGGCGAGCTTCTGGACGTGCGCGATGGCCTCGAGGTGGTTGAGGTTCATCTTCCAGTTGCCCGCCATCAGGGGCGTACGCGTGCTCATTGAGGGTCAGTCCTCCAGTGCGGCGAGGCCGGGGAGCGTCTTGCCCTCAAGGTATTCGAGGGAGGCGCCGCCACCGGTCGAGATGTGGCCGAATGCGTTCTCGTCGAAGCCCAGGATGCGCACGGCCGCGGCGGAGTCGCCGCCGCCGACGACCGTGAAGGCCTTGGAATCGAGGAGGGCCTGGGCGACCGCCTTGGTGCCCTCGGCGAAATCGGGGTGCTCGAAGACGCCCATGGGGCCGTTCCAGAAGACGGTGGCGGCGTCGGCGATCTTCGAGGCGTACAGCGTGGCGGACTCCGGACCGATGTCCAGGCCCATCTGCCCGGCCGGCATGGCGTCCGCGGCGACCGCGGTGGCGTCGGCCGGAGCCTTGGTCTTCAGGTCGGGGAAGGCGGGCGCGACGACGGCGTCCACGGGCAGGACCAGCTCGACGCCGGTCCGCTCCGCGCGCTCCAGGTACTCGGTGACCGCGTCGAGCTGGTCCTCCTGGAGGAGGGAGCCGCCGACCTCGTACCCCTTGGCCTTGAGGAAGGTGTACGCCATGCCGCCGCCGATGAGGATGCGGTCGGCCTTGCCGAGCAGCTGGTCGATGACGGCGAGCTTGTCGGAGACCTTGGCGCCGCCGAGCGCGACCACGTAGGGGCGCTGGACGTCGTCGGTGAGCCGCTTCAGGACGCCGACCTCGGTGGCGATGAGGTACCCGGCGTAGTGCGGCAGCCGGGCCGGGAGGTCGAAGACCGAGGCGTGCTTGCGGTGCACGGCGCCGAAGCCGTCGCCCACGTAGACGTCGGCGAGGGCGGCCAGCTGATCGGCGAAGGCGCCGCGCTCGGCGTCGTCCTTGCTGGTCTCGCCGGCGTTGAAACGGAGGTTCTCGACGACGGCGACCTGTCCGTCGGCCAGGCCCGCGACGGTGGCGGTGGCGGACTCGCCGACGGTGTCCGTCGCGAACGCCACGTCGGTGCCGAGGAGTTCACCGAGGCGGGCGGCGGCCGGGGCGAGGGAGAAGGCCGGGTCCGGGGCGCCCTTGGGGCGGCCCAGGTGGGAGGCGACGACGACGCGCGCGCCCGCCTCGGCCAGCGCCTTGACGGTGGGCAGCACGGCGCGGATGCGGCCGTCGTCTGCGATTTTTACAGTGGCGGTGCCATTTTCCAGCGGCACGTTGAGGTCGGCGCGGACGAAGACCCGCTTGCCGGTGACAGGCTCGGCGAGGAGTTCGTCGATCGTCTTCATGAAGGAGGGCTCCCGGGGAGGACTTGTGGTGCTCGTGATCGTAGGAGGGCCTTTTCTCACGTGAGTCAGGGCCCGGGCGGCGCGTCCCTGCGCCGCACGGGCCCTGCCCTCACATCAAGGTGCCTGCTCTGTCGGTCAGAGCTGCTCGCCGACGAAGACCGTGAGGTCGACGAGGCGGTTGGAGTAGCCCCACTCGTTGTCGTACCAGCCGAGGATCTTTACCGTGTTGCCCTCCTGGACCATGGTCAGGGAGGAGTCGAAGGTGCAGGAGGCCGGGTCGCTGACGATGTCCGAGGAGACGATCTCGTCCTCGGTGTAGGCCAGGTAGCCCTTGAGGGCGCCGTCCTCGGAGGCCTTCTTGAACGCGGCGTTGACCTCGTCCTTGGTGACCTCGCGCTGCAGCGTCACGACCAGGTCGGTGGCCGAGCCGGTCGGGACCGGGACGCGCATCGCGATGCCGTCGAGCTTGCCCTTGAGCTGCGGGAGGACCAGGGCGGTGGCCTTCGCGGCACCGGTGGTGGTCGGGATGATGTTCTCGGCGGCGGCGCGGGCGCGGCGCAGGTCCGAGTGCGGGAAGTCCAGGATGCGCTGGTCGTTGGTGTACGCGTGGACCGTCGTCATCAGGCCCTTGACGATGCCGAAGTTCTCGTCGAGGACCTTGGCCATCGGCGCCACACAGTTGGTGGTGCAGGAGGCGTTGGAGATGACGTGGTGGTTGGCCGCGTCGTACTTGTCCTGGTTGACGCCCATTACGATGGTGATGTCCTCGTCCTTGGCCGGAGCCGAGATGAGGACCTTCTTGGCGCCGCCGGCGAGGTGCTTCGCGGCGTCGGCCTTCTTCGTGAAGATGCCGGTGGACTCGATGACGATGTCGACGCCCAGCTCGCCCCACGGGATGTCGGCGGGGTTGCGCTCGGAGAGGACCTTGATGGTGTGGCCGTCCACGGTGATCGTGTCGGCGGTGTGCGACACCTCGGCCTTGAGACGGCCCAGGATGGTGTCGTACTTCAGCAGGTGAGCGGTGGTCGCGGTGTCACCCAGGTCGTTGACAGCCACGATCTCGATGTCCGCACCCTGCTCCAGCAGCGCGCGGAAGTAGTTACGACCGATGCGGCCAAAGCCGTTGATGCCTACGCGGATCGTCACGAACCGATCTCCTCGTTGGTACGCCGGCTCAGTGCCGGCGAGCTGTATGGGATGTCCCCGACCGCCTACGACCCTACCTCCCCGGCACCCGTCGAGTGACATCGAGATGCCCTATACATGCCGGTGCGGTCCGTACTCGCCGGTAGGGGTACGGACCGCCCTGGTTTTACAAGGTGATTACCTTTTGAGCGGCCCCCCGATCATCTGATTCCAGATGTCCGGAGGGCCGTTCACGAGGGCTTTCGCCGCCCGTTCGGCGCAGCGGGCGCTCAGTTCCTCAGCGCCGCCAGTGCCTTGCCGAGCAGTGCCTTGCGGTCGGCCGCCGCGGGGACCTGCTCCAGACCGAAGCCCAGCAGCACGGTGTCGTCCGTGGTGACGGCGCCGTAGGTCTTGAACAGTTCACCCGACAGACCCCAGTCCTTCACGACCGCCGGGCTGCCGGCGGGCGGTCCGGGGGTGCTCCAGGCGCCGAGCGAGGTCTCGAAGCCCTCGACCGCGCCGGGCGTGCCGCCGATGACGACGGCGGCGTTGTCGGCGAGGAGGCCGCGACCGCCGCTGCCGGGGTCGGTGACATAGCTGAGCGACACCTCGACGGTCTTCCCGGCGTACGCGGACAGGTCGAACTCGACCTGCTGCCAGCCGTCCGAGGCCCCGGTGAAGCTGTTCCAGGCGCCGCTGGTACCGCTGGGCGTGCAGCCCCCGGCACCCTGCGTCAGATACCGCTTCAGCGCCGGGTGGCCCTGGATGAAGAACCCGGCCTCGCACTCGGTGGGCACGGTGGTGGAGGTGGCACCGCCGGTGTCCGGCAGCGTCGTCCAGTCGTCCGCCCCGACGGTGTGCGCCTCCAGAAGGGCGTGGTCGTAGCCCTCCTCCGTGCTCCACAGCAGCTGGGTGCGCAGGGTCGGCTTGTCGGCGGCGGTCACCGAGGTGAGGTCGATGGTGCGGGTGAGGCGGTTCCACGCGTAGTCGGTGTGCGTGGCGGCCGCCATGGACGCGCCCTCGTACGGGCCGTACGGGTTGACGGTCCCGGGGTACTGGCCCGCGCCGGCGCTCTTGAACTGCGGGAACGTCTCGACGGGCAGCGCGTCCGAGGTGACCCCGAACGAACCGGCGGTGTTCAGCGGGTTCCCGGGCGCGTCGCCGAGGGTGCCCGAGAAGCCGTCGAGCTTGCCGAGGCCGGCGAAGGCGGTGGCGTTCGGCAGGGAGGTACGGCTGTAGCCGCCCAGGTAGTACTGGCTGAAGTCGTTGGACAGGGTGCCGTCGCCGAGGTCGACGGCCCCGCCGGCGCTCTCGCCCGCCTCGATCAGCTTGCCGCCCTCGTTGAGGTAGGCGCGCAGTTCGAGCTGGGTGGTGACGCCGGGCCGGACGGCGCCCGTGTAGTGCACGACCTGCTTGAAGTGCTCCAGTACGCCGAGCGCGTCGGGCGCGCCCTGGGTCGCGACGTCCCAGACGAGCGCCTTCTTGCCGTTGGCCTTCAGCGCGTCGACGTAGGCCTGTGTCTGGGTCGCGGTCGCGCCCTCCTCTGCGAGGACGAGCGTGTCTGCCTTGGGGCGTTCGGCGATCGTGTACGTGAAGCGCTCGCTCTTGGTGGGCCTGCCCTTCTTCGTCTCTCCGGTGAACCAGATCTCGACCTTGTCGCCCGGTTCGCCGTCCTGCACCTTGGCCCGGTACTCGTCGAAGTACAGGTTGTCGTCACCGCCGAACGTCTCTCCGCCCTTCCAGGCCTTGAGCTTCTGGTCGTAGGTACGGCCGCGTCCGTTGATCCGGTAGTTCAGCTCCTTGTCGCGCACCGACTTACGGGCGACGACGGAGATCTCCTGGTCGGCGCCGCGCGAGTACGAGGTGGTGAACTCGGCCGGGGTGAAGTCGGGGGCGTCGATGCCGACGGAGGGCTTCGGCTGGTCGGGCGTGGCCGCGGACTCCGCGAGGGAGAGCGCGAACGGGATGTTCTTCTCGAACTCCTGCTGGATCAGCTTCTCGTCGTCCGGGAACGTGAAGACCGAGGCGCAGTCCTCGGGCCGCCAGGCGTCGTTCGGGTCGATGTTCGAGGCGGTCTGGCAGGTCGACATCTCGGGGGTGTAGAACGCCGCGCCGTTGATGTTGGACGCGTGGCCGTTCGCCTCGCCGTTGGTGGTGTACAGCTCCGAGGAGAGCTGGGGGCGGTAGCCGGGGATCGCGGAGTTCTCGGGGGTGCCGGCGAGGGACTTGTACAGGACGTCGTCCGGCGTCGGGCTCGCCACCTGCCAGCCGACCCCGTAGAGCAGGAGTTCGGCGGCGGAGTGGTAGTTGATGCCGTACTCGAAGCCGATGCGCTTCTCGAAGGCGTCCAGGACCTTGGTCTCGGGCTCGGAGGCGGGGCCGGCGCCGCGGTAGGTCTCGCTGGTGGGGGCCGGGGACGAACCCTCGTTGTCGTAGCCCCACTTGTAGGCGAAGTTGCGGTTGAGGTCGACGCCGTCGCCGACGGTGATGGAGCCGTCGCCGTTGACGTCCCGCAGGTTCTTGCGCCACTGGCGGTTGTCGGGGTTCTGGTGGGTGAAGTCGTAGCCGTCGGGGTTGGCGGAGAGCACGAACCACAGCTCGGTGGTGTCGACGATCTTCTTGATCCGCTTGTCCGTCTTGTAGTTGTCCAGGTAGTGGTGGAGCAGCCGCCGGGTCATCTCCGGTGTGATCCACTCACGCGCGTGCTGGTTGGACATGTACAGCACGGAGGGCTTGACGCCGTCCTTGGTCTTCTTCGCGTTCTTGGTCAGCTTGACCGCGAGGATGTCCTGCCCCTTCAGGGACTTGCCGAGGGAGACCACCTTGGTCAGGGAGGGGTTCTCCTGGCCCGTGCGGAGGATCTCCTCCTTGAGGTTGCCGGCGCCGCTGTAAGGCCGGTAGACCCCGTCGCCGGCGGCGGTGACCCGTGCCTCGGCCTTGCTGGTGAGCCGGTGTTCCGTCAGCTCGACGCCCTGTTCCCCCAGGGCGTCCGCCTGCTTGTCGGTGAGGTAGACCTCGACGGACGCCGTGCCCTTCTCCGGCGCCTGCTCGCTGAGCTCGTGGCCGTCCTGCCCGGCGGCGAGCAGCAGCGGTATCTGCTTCTTCGTCACCTCGGCGCGGAAGACCTTGACTTCGTCGGTGTCGGAGCCGTCGTTCTCGGCCGCCTGGGCGAGCGGTGCGAGTCCCGCACCTCCGCCCAGCAGGAGCGCGCCGGCGGCGAGGATCGATCTCGCTCTTCGTCTCATGAGCCCCCCTTGCAGTGGTTCGCCCCAGTAGCGAACAGACGCCAGGCTCATGTCAGATCTGGGCCAAGTCAAGGAGGCCTCACAGGCCAATCACGGAATTCACGCAGAAAGCCGGAAGCCGGTGCCGAAACCCACAAGTGGGCGTCGGCACCGGCCAGTTGAGCCTTTCGGGTGGTCCGTCACCCCACGAGATTCTCGGCCATCTCCTCGGTGAGGCTGGCCTCTGTGCTCGGGATGCCGAGGTCCGACGCGCGCTTGTCGGCCATGGCCAGCAGCCGCCGGATCCGGCCCGCGACGGCGTCCTTGGTGAGCGGCGGGTCGGCGAGCGCGCCCAGCTCCTCCAGGGAGGCCTGCTTGTGCTCCATGCGCAGCCGTCCGGCGGCGGCGAGGTGCTCGGGGACGTCGTCGGCGAGGATCTCCAGGGCGCGGCCCACCCGGGCGCCGGCGGCGACGGCGGCACGGGCCGAGCGGCGCAGGTTGGCGTCGTCGAAGTTGGCGAGCCGGTTGGCCGTGGCCCGGACCTCGCGGCGCATCCGCCGCTCCTCCCAGGCGAGCACGGACTCATGGGCGCCGAGCCGGGTCAGCAGCGCGCCGATCGCGTCCCCGTCCCGGACGACGACCCGGTCCACGCCCCGGACCTCGCGGGCCTTGGCCGCGATCGACAGCCGGCGGGCGGCGCCGACCAGCGCGAGCGCGGCCTCCGGACCCGGGCAGGTCACCTCCAGGGAGGAGGAGCGGCCGGGTTCGGTGAGCGAGCCGTGGGCGAGGAACGCGCCGCGCCAGGCCGCCTCGGCGTCGCAGGTGGCGCCGGAGACCACCTGGGGCGGCAGGCCGCGGATCGGGCGGCCCCGGCCGTCCACCAGACCGGTCTGGCGGGCCAGCTGGTCACCGCCGGCGACCACCCGGACGACGTAACGCGAGCCGCGGCGCAGTCCGCCGGGCGCCATCACGATCAGTTCGGAGCTGTGGCCGAAGATCTCCAGGATGTCCCGCTTGAGTCTGCGGGCCGCCATCGCGGTGTCCAGCTCCGCCTCGATCACGATGCGGCCGCTCACCAGGTGCAGGCCGCCCGCGAACCGCAGGATCGCCGAGACCTCCGCCTTTCTGCAGCAGGTCCGGGTGACGGGTAGCCGGGAGATCTCGTCCTTCACCGCTGCCGTCATCGCCATGGGCCGATCCTTCCATGCATCCGAAAAATACGGTCGTACGCGGCGGCCAACAGCTCCGGGTCATGCCTTGGAGATCCATCGGTCCGGGCCACCGGCGCCAGCTCGACCGCGGCACCGAACCGTTTGGCGGCGTCGGTCAGGGAGTCGCGGTCGGGCACGGCGGCCTCGTCGGCCAGCACCACGTCCAGGGCGAGTTTAGGGGCGTGTCGTGCCAAAACCTCCAAATGACGCTGCGGGGAGAAGCCATCGGTTTCTCCCGGCTGCGGGGCGAGGTTCAGCGAGAGCACGAGCCGGGCCTTGGTCTCGGTGAGGGCGTCGAGCAGTTCGGGCACCAGCAGATGCGGGATCACCGAGGAGAACCAGGAGCCGGGGCCGAGGACCACCCAGTCGGCGTCCCGCACGGCCGCCACCGCCTCGGGCACGGCGGGCGGGTCGTGCGGCACGACGTGCACGGACTGCACCTCGCCGGGGGTGAGCGCGACGGTCGCCTGCCCCCGGACGGTGTCGACGGCCTCCGGGCGCGCCGGGTCGTGCCCCTTGACCAGGGCCTGCAGCTCCAGCGGTACGGCCGACATGGGCAGCACCCGGCCCTGGGCGCCCAGCAGCCTGCCGACCAGGTCGAGGGCCTGGACGTGGTCGCCGAGCTGCTCCCACAGGGCGACGATCAGCAGATTGCCGACCGCGTGTTCGTGCAGGTCGCCCTGGGACTGGAAGCGGTGCTGGATGACGCGGGCCCAGGTCTGGCCCCAGTCGTCGTCGCCGCAGAGCGCGGCCAGGGCCTTGCGCAGATCGCCGGGCGGCAGGACGCCCAGCTCGTCGCGGAGGCGTCCGCTGGAGCCGCCGTCGTCGGCCACGGTGACGACGGCGGTGAGGTCGCCGGTGATCCGGCGCAGCGCGGCGAGCGAGGCGGACAGGCCCATGCCGCCGCCGAGCGCGACGACCTTGGGCTGGGCGCCCCGGCGGCGCGGCCGGGCGCCGCGGGCCTCGACGGGCCTGCTCTCGCGGCCCTCGGGGACGACCCGGCGCAGCCGGCTCAGTCTGCTCGGCCGCGGCACGGTGGGACCGGTCACTCGCGCCCCATGTCCCGGTGCACGACCACGGTCTCGACGCCCTGGGAGGCGAGGCGGGCGGCGAGCTTCTCGGAGGTGGCGACCGAGCGGTGCTTGCCGCCGGTGCAGCCGACCGCGATGGTCACATACCGCTTGCCCTCGCGGCGGTACCCGGCGGCGATCATCTGGAGCAGCTCGGTGTAGCGGTCGAGGAACTCCTTGGCGCCGGGCTGGTTGAAGACGTACGCGGACACCTCCTCGTTGAGGCCGGTGAAGGGGCGCAGCTCCGGGACCCAGTGCGGGTTGGGCAGGAAGCGCATGTCCACGACGAGGTCGGCGTCGACCGGGAGGCCGTACTTGAAGCCGAAGGACATGACGGTGGCCCGCAGCTCGGGCTCCTCCTCGCCGGCGAACTGGGCGTCCATCTTGGCGCGCAGCTCGTGCACGTTGAGGCTGGAGGTGTCGATGACCAGGTCGGCGTCGCCCCGCAGCTCGCGCAGCAGCTCCCGCTCGGCGGCGATGCCGTCGGTGATGCGGCCGTCGCCCTGGAGGGGGTGCGGGCGGCGCACGGACTCGAAGCGGCGCACGAGGGCGTCGTCGGAGGACTCCAGGAAGACGATCCGCCGGGTGACGTTCTTCGTCGCCAGGTCGGCGAGGGAGTCACGGAGGTTGTCGAAGAAGCGGCGGCCTCGGACGTCGACGACGACCGCGATCCGGGCCACGTTCCCCTGGGAGCGGGCGCCCAGCTCCACCATGGTGGGGATGAGGGCGGGCGGCAGGTTGTCGACGACGAACCAGCCGAGGTCCTCCAGACACTTGGCGGCCGTGGACCGTCCGGCGCCGGACATGCCGGAGATGATGACCAGCTCGGGGATGGCCGCCTCGGGGACCCCGGCTGTTTCGTTGCCCGTACTCACGTGTGCTCCGTCTTCCTGTGGCGCTGGGTGCTGCGGGGCATCGTCGCCCGCCGCGCTGTGGGCTTCCCCGCGCTCCGCTGTGTGCTCGTGGTGCTGTTCTTCTGGACGCGCCGTGCGCTCCGGGAGTTCTGCGGGCTCCGGGAGTTCTGGGCGCTCTTCGTGCTCGGTCATGTCTCCTGCCCTCGCCGCCGGTCCGGGGCGCCCGCGGCCACGGGCTCCCCAGAGGGGTCCGCCGTCGTACCGGGCTCCTCTTCCTCCATGATCTCTCCGGTCGCCGTGTTCACGGCGGGGGCGGCCGGAGCCGCCTGGGCGAGGGCCACGGCGATCGTCTCCGCCGTCTTGCGGCCTATGCCGGGAACCTCGCAGATCTGGTCGATCGTCGCGGAACGCAGCTTCTTCAGCGAACCGAAGTGCTTCAGCAGGGCCTGCTTGCGAGCCTCCCCGAGGCCGGGCACGTCGTCCAAGGGGCTCGCCCGGAAACGCTTGGCGCGTTTGGCCCGCTGGTAGGTGATGGCGAAGCGGTGGGCCTCGTCGCGGACGCGCTGGAGCAGATAGAGGCCCTCGCTGGTACGGGGCAGGACCACCGGATCGTCCTCGCCGGGCACCCAGACCTCCTCCAGGCGCTTGGCGAGGCCGCACACGGCGATGTCGTCGATGCCCAGCTCGTCCAGGGCCCGGCGCGCGGCGGCCACCTGCGGCTGCCCGCCGTCGACGACGACGAGCTGCGGCGGGTAGGCGAACCGCCTGGGACGGCCGTCGTCGTCCTTGAGACCGCCCGCCGGGCCTGCCTCACCGGCTTCGGCGGCGTCCTCCTCCACCCACTCGCCGGTCTTCTCCTTCTCCGCGAGGTAGCGCCGGAAGCGGCGGGTGATGACCTCGTGCATGGAGCGGACGTCGTCCTGTCCTTCGAAGCCCTTGATCTGGAAGCGGCGGTACTCGCTCTTGCGGGCGAGGCCGTCCTCGAAGACGACCATGGAGGCCACGACGTCGTCGCCCTGGAGGTGGGAGATGTCGTAGCACTCGATCCGCAGCGGCGCGCCGTCCAGGTCGAGGGCCTCGGCGATCTCCTCCAGCGCCCGGGAGCGGGTGGTGAGGTCGGAGGCGCGCTTGGTCTTGTGCAGGACGAGCGACTGCTGGGCGTTGCGCGCGACGGTCTCCATGAGCGCCTTCTTGTCGCCGCGCTGCGGGACGCGCAGGGAGACATTGGCCCCCCGGCGCTGGGTGAGCCACTCCTGGACGGGCCCGAGGGGGTCGGGCAGGGCCGGGACGAGGACCTCCTTGGGCACGGAGTCGCCGGTCTCCTCGCCGTACAGCTGCTGGAGCGCGTGTTCGACGAGGTCACCGGTGGTGACGGCCTCGACCTTGTCGGTGACCCAGCCGCGCTGGCCGCGCACGCGTCCGCCGCGGACGTGGAAGATCTGGACGGCCGCCTCCAGCTCGTCCTCGGCGAGGGCGATCAGATCGGCGTCGGTCGCGTCGGCGAGCACGACCGCGTTCTTCTCCATGGCCTTCTTCAGGGCCTCGATGTCGTCGCGCAGCCGGGCGGCCCGCTCGTACTCCATCTCCTCGGCCGCGTCCGTCATCCGCTGTTCTAGGCGGCGGATGTACGTGCCGGTGCGGCCGGCCATGAAGTCGCTGAACTCGTCGGCCAGTTCGCGGTGGTCCTCGGCGGAGATCCGCTCGACGCAGGGGGCCGAGCACTTGCCGATGTAGCCGAGCAGACAGGGCCGTCCGGTGCGGGCCGCGTTCTTGAACACGCCGGCCGAGCAGGTGCGGACGGGAAAGACGCGCAGCAGCAGATCGACGGTGTCCCGGATCGCCCACGCGTGCGCGTACGGCCCGAAGTAGCGCACGCCCTTCTTCTTGTGACCGCGCATCACCTGCACGCGCGGGTACTGCTCGTTCATCGTGACGGCGAGGTACGGGTAGCTCTTGTCGTCGCGGTACTTGACGTTGAACCGGGGGTCGAACTCCTTGATCCAGGAGTACTCCAGCTGCAGCGCCTCGACCTCCGTGGACACCACGGTCCATTCCACGGAGGCGGCCGTGGTGACCATCGTGCGGGTGCGCGGGTGGAGGCCGGTCAGGTCCTGGAAGTAGTTCGCCAGGCGCTGACGCAGGCTCTTCGCCTTCCCGACGTAGATCACCCGGCGGTGCTCGTCACGGAACTTGTACACCCCGGGAGAGTCCGGGATCTGCCCCGGACTGGGGCGGTAGCTGGAGGGATCGGCCATGCTCCACACCCTACTGGCGGGCAGTGACAGCGCGGAGTGCCTGTGGATAACCCTGCGGGTCAATACACCTAGCGCGTCTCCAGGAACGTCAGCACGGCCAGCACCCGGCGGTGGTCATCGGGCTCCTCGGGCAGTCGCAGCTTCCCCAGGATGCTCCGCACATGCTTCTCCACGGTCCCCTCGGTCACCCACAGCCGCCGCCCGATCCCCGAATTGGAGCGCCCCTCGGCCATGAGTCCGAGCACCTCACGCTCCCGGTTGCTGAGCATCGACAGCGGATCGTCGCGTCTCTGCGCCGCCACCAGCTCCTGCACCAGCGACGGATCCACCACCGAGCCGCCCCGCCGGATGCGGTCCAGCGTCTCCAGGAACTCGTCCACGACGGTGATCCGGCTCTTCAGCAGATACCCGATGCTCCGCCCCCCGGCCAGCAGCTCCAGGGCGTCCTCGACCTCGACGAACGCCGACAGCACGAGGATCCCGACCGACGGATACCGCTCCCGGATCACGCCGGCGGCCTTCAGCCCCTCCGTGGACTGCGTCGGCGGCATCCTGATGTCGACGATGGCGATGTCGGGCAGCTGGGTCTCCACCAGCTCCATGAGCCCGCCGGCGTCACCGGCCTGCCCCACCACCTCGTAGCCGACGCGCTGGCAGAGGCTCGCCAGACCCTCCCGCAGGAGCACGTCGTCGTCCGCGAGCACCACCCGCCCGCGCACCGGATGCTGATCGGCCTCCATGGCCCTGGCCTCCCCCTTGCCCGACCTGTCCTGTTCGTCCCAACAGCCTGCCTGAACACGGGTCTTACGGCTAGCCGGAAGCCTAGTTGGGGGCGGGCCGTGAAGACACCTGAACGTTTGCCCGGAATGCTCGAACAAGTGCGGCCGAGGATGGAACCGGCGTCCCCGACGAGAGACGGCGAGACATCCGGCTGCCCTGGAGCCGGACGGCCGTCTCCGCCGTCCGATTCGACCGCCCGGAACGTACGCCCCGTACCGAGACCCGGACTCCCCCCTTTGAACGGGTCTCACCGCGTACGCTTCGGGCGGTCACGCACGGGCGGCACGGCCGCCGTCGCGGACTCCTCGGGCAGGGTCAGCGGCAGCCGCACCCGCAGGGTCGTACCGCTCCCGGGCGGGCTGGTGATCGTCAACCTGCCGCCGATCGCTTCCACCCGGTCGATGAGCCCGATGAGCCCCGAACCCCGCTCGGGTTCCGCTCCCCCGACGCCGTCGTCGCGGATCACCAGTTCCAGCACGCCCGCGTGCTCCTCGGCCGCCACGGTCACCACGCTCGCGCGCGCGTGCTTGACGGCGTTGGTGAGGCTCTCGGAGGTGACGTAGTACGCGGCCACCTCGACCTGGTCCGGGAAGCGGGCGCCCGCGAGGTCGAGGTCGAGTTCCAGGGGGATGGCGGAACGGCGGGCGAGGGCGCGCAGCGCGGGGCCCAGGCCGCCCCGGGAGAGGACGGAGGGGTGGATGCCCCGGGCCACCTGGAGCAGGTCCTGGAAGGTGTCGTCGAGGCCCTTGGCCAGCTGGTCCAGTTGCTGGGCGAGTTCCGAGGAGCGGTCCTCCACCAGGGTCTCCGCCATCCGCAGCTCCAGCTGGAGGGAGACCAGGCGCTGCTGGACGCCGTCGTGCAGGTCGCGTTCGATGCGGCGCCGGGAGGCGTCCCCGGCGGCGACCACGCGCGCGCGGGACGCGGTCAGCTGGGCGCGGCTGTCGGCGTTGGCGATCGCGGTGGCGATCAGCTCGGTGAAGTCGGCGAGCCGGGACTCGGTGCCCTCGGGCAGCGGGTCGAGGAGCGAGGCCGCCACGACGACCCCCCACAGCCGGTCCTCGACGACGATGGGGGCGCCCACGGAGGTGCCCGAGCGGGCGGCGCACCGGGTGCGGGCCACCTCGTCGATGGTCCGCCGGGTCGCCTCGCGTCGGGTCATGCGGGCGGCCTCGGCGGTGGCGTCCACGCGCGCGTGCGCGATCCCGAGGACCTTGACGCTGCCGTCGGGCTCGTAGCGCAGGACGGCCGAGGCCGTGCCCAGCAGCGAGGCGACCTCCGCCGCCACGGTCGCGAAGACGTCGGCCGGCGGCACCCCGCGCGCGACGGCGGTGGCGACCCGGCGCAGCGCGGTCTGTTCGCGCGCGGCCCGGCGGCTCTCGGTGACGTCGCGCGCGGCGGCGTAGATGAGGCCCTCCTCGGGGACCGACCGGGCGCTCCACTGCAGCCAGCACTCGGTGCCGTCGGCGCGGACGTACCGGTTCTCGAATTCGGCGACCTCGGCGCCGCCCGCCAGCCGTGCCACGGCGTCGCGGGTTCGGTCGCGGTCCTCCTCGTGGACGAAGTCGAGGAGCGGCCGGGAGGTCAGCGTCTCGATCGGATAGCCGAGGGTGCGTTCGAAGGCCGGGTTGACGCGTTTGAAGAAGCCGTCGACGCCGCTGATGCAGAGCAGGTCCAGGGAGAGGTTGAAGATGCCCTCCAGTTCCTCCTCGGCCCGTCTGCGCCGGCCGTGGGCGGCGGCGAAGGACGCCATGGTGCCGTTCATGCCGCCCAGCAGCTGGGCCCAGGTGCCGGCGAAGGAGTCGACGTCGGCCCGGTGTCCGAGCCGGCCCGCGTCGATCGCCGTGTTCATGTCCCGGATCTCCCCGGCGAGCCGCTCGCTGGTCACCCGCAGCTCGCGGAAGGTGTCGGCGACATCGCCGAGTTCGTCGCGTCCCGCGTAGCGGATGTCGTACGAGAGGTCGCCGTCCGACAGGGCGCGGGCGCCCTCGGAGACCTGGCCGAGGGGGCGGGTGATCGAGCGGCGCAGGGCCAGCGCGAGGAGGGTGACGAGGGCCAGGACGGCGAGGGAGACGGACAGTTCGGTGAAGGCCCGGGTACGGATGGCGCGCAGGTCGCGGTGAGCGGTGTCGTCGAGTTCCCGGGCGGCCCGGTCCTGGATGCCCCGCAGGGCGTCGACATAGCGCTCGGAGGCGGACAGCCAGCTCTGGTACGTGGGCCGGTCGGCGGGCCGGGAGTCGGGGTCGGCGAGCAGGTCGCGGGCCTTGCGGACGTCGCGCCCGGGGGCCTCGAATCTCGCGGCGTGCAGTTCGGCCTTCAGCTCGTCGGAGGCGGTCTGCTGGAAGGCCCTGAGCTGGGCCTTCTCCAGTTCGGTCCAGCGGTCCGCGGCGACGGTGACGTGGCCCGTGCCGGTCGCGTGGAAGAGGACGGCGAGTTCCGCCCGTTCGCTCTCGGCGGCGGCGACGGCCCGCAGCATCGCGATGTGGGCGTCGGCCGCGCGGCCCGAGGCCCTGGTGGGGCGGCCGGACTCGAGGACGGCGACCTTGTCGAGCACCACGTTCTCGATGACCTCGTACCGCTGGGCCACGGCCTGCGCGGTGAGGGACCCGGTGCCGGTCTGGACGCGCAGCGCGTGCAGTTGGCGGCGTACGGCGTCGAGGAGTCCGGCGACGTCGGACACCGGCCGGTCGACGGCTTCGCCGAAGGCGCGGCGCAGCGCGTGGTCCGTGGTCCGCTGGGCCTCCGCCCGGCCGCGCAGGGTGTCCGGTCCGGCGCTGAGCCGGGCCTCGACCGCGGCGATCCGCTCACGGGCGACGGCGCCGGAGACCTCGCTCGCCGCGAACGACACCTCGATCGCGGTGTCGAAGTCGCGCAGGGTCCGTGCCTCCTCCCACTGGGTCACGGCGGCGAACGCGGTGAAGGCCAGCAGGACGGTGACCGGCAGCAGGACGAGCAGCATCAGTTTGGGGCCGACGCGCAGCCGGGCCAGGAACGGGACGGTGTCCGTGGTCGCGGCGCGGCGGCGGAAGCGCGCCGGGGCGGGGCGCTGGACGGGGGCTCGTTTGCGGGACGGTGGGCGGAGCACGGCCGGGCCTCACGGTCCGGTCGGGGGGTAGTGGCCGTGGTCCGCCAGATCCTTGTCCACGGCGCGTACCGCCTCGTCCAGGGCGGGCTTCACGGCCTCACCCCGCATGATCTTCGCGAAGGCCTCGGCGAACGCCTCGGTGATCGCCGGGTAGGCGGGGGTCTGCGGCCGGGGGCGGGCGGTCCCGTTGCGCAGTTGGTCTATGTAGAGGCGTCCGGGGCCGCCGAGGGCGAACGCGTCGGTCCGTTCGATCGCGGTGCCGGTGGCGGGTACGCCGCCGTTGACGCCGGTCATCCGCAGGATCTCGTCCGGGCGCAGCAGGAAGGCCAGGAAGCGCCACACGGCGTCGCCGTCGGCCCGGCCCGCGGGCATGCCCCACTGCCAGGACCCCATGCCGGTGGCGCTGCCCGTGCCGAAGTCGGGCAACGGCACGAGCGCGACATCGCCGGGGTGGGCCTCCGTGTAACGGCCGTACCACCAGTGGCCGGTCCAGGACACGGGACTCCGGCCCTTCTGGAAGGCCTCGGAGTCCTTGTTCGCGTCCACGTATCCCGCCTTCGCCCAGTCCTGCAGCGTCGTCAGCGCCTCGACCGACCGCGGTCCGTTGAGCACTCCGTCGGCCGTGCGAAAGGTGGAGCGTTCGATCAGGTCGCCGCCCGCCGACCAGACAGCCGGCGCGAACCCGTACGTTCCCCATTCGGTGTCGGCCCACGGCAACTGGAGGTCCAGCGGCGTCTCGTAGCCCCGGGCGCGCAGTTTCTCCAGGATGCCGGTGAACTCGTCGGCGGTCCAGGCGTCGCCGATGCCCTGGGGGATGCGGACGCCCGCCTTCTTCAGCACCGACGGCCTGATGTACAGGCCGAGTCCGGAGTCGAACGTGCCGAGGCCCCACAGTCTGCCCCGGTAGGTGCCCTGTTCGAGGACGGAGGGGAGCAGGTCCGCGCGCAGGGACTCGGGGACGCAGGAGTCGATCGGCCGGAGGTCGCCGGCCCAGGCGTGGCTGAAGAGTTTCGGGGCGTCGAAGTCGAGCAGATCGGGCAGTTCGCCGTCGGCGGCCGCCGCCCGGACCAGGTCGTCGTACTCGCCCCGCGGGAGGCTGACGAGCCGGACGGTCACCTCGTCCTGGGAGGTGTTGAACGCCTGGACCTGGGCGCGCACCGCCTCCGTCTCGCCGCGCGCCGCCGGCTCGTGATACCACATCGTGATCTGCGCGGGGGCGTCGATCCGGCCGTCGCAGGTCGCGTCGGCGCTCCGCCGGGTGTGCTCCCCGTCGTCGCCGCCCGCGTCGCAGCCGGTGAGCAGCAGGACCATGGAGAGCGCGAGCGCCGGCAGGGCACGGCGGGGTGTCCTCGAAGCGCCGGGCCGGCCGGACACCCGGGGCGTGCCTCGCCGGGGTCCGGCGGCGCGGGTCACGGTCCGCTCTTCGGGTAACCGTCGTGGGCGGCGAGATCCTGGTCGATCTCCTCGACCGCCTCGTCCAGCGTCTTCTGGACGGGCGCCCCGGAGAAGACGATGTCGGCGACCGCGTGCGAGAAGGCGACGGTGACCGCCGGATAGGCCGGGGTCTGCGGCCTGGGCCGGGCGGCGCCGCCGCGCAGCTGCTCGATGAACAGCCGCTCCGCGCCGTCCTCGTCGTACAGCGGGGACAGTTTCACGGCCCCCTCCGTCCCCGGGATCGCGCCGTTGGCCTCGCTCATCCTGGCCACCTGCTCCGGCTGCAGCAGATACTCCAGGAAACGCCACACCGCGTCGCCGTCCGCGCCCCCGGAGGGGATGCCCCACTGCCAGGAACCCATGCCGGTGACGGTACCCGTGCCGAAATCGGGCAGCGGCACGATCGCCACGTCGCCGGGGTGCGCCTCGCTGTACTCGCCGTACTTCCAGTGCCCCATCCAGGAGATGGCCGTGCGGCCCTTCACGAAGCCGCTCTTGTCCTTCTTCCGGTCCCGGTCGACGTATCCCTCGTCCACCCAGCGCTGCATGGTGCTGAGCGCCTCCACGGACGCCGGGCCGTTGAGGTGTCCGTCGGCCGTGCGGAACTCGTCGGGGTCGATGAGGTCGCCGCCCGCCGACCACACGGCCGGGGCGAAGGCGTAGGTGTTCCACTCGTCGGCGAGCTTGGAGTCGGTGAAGTTCAGGTCGAGCGGGGTCTCGTAGCCCTGCGCACGGAGCTTGCGCAGGATCCCCGTCAGTTCGTCGGCGGTCCAGGCGTCGTCGACGCCCTCGGGCAGCCGGACCCCGGCCTTCTTCAGGACCGAAGGACGGACGTACAGCCCGAGTCCGGAGTCGAAGGTGCCGACGCCCCACAACCGGCCGTCGTACGTGCCCTGTTCCCGGACGGAGGGCAGCAGGTCCTCGCGGATTCTCGCGGGCACACAGGAGTCGATCGGCTTGAGGGTGCCGGACCAGGCGTAGCTGTAGAGGTTCGGGCCGTCGAAGTCGAGCAGGTCGGGCAGGTCGCCGCTGGCCGCGGCGGAGAGCACGAGTTCGGTGTACGGGCGCTGCTCGGGCAGGGTGACCAGTTCGACCCGCACCTGCTTCTGGGATCGGTTGAACTCCCTGACCTGGCTCTTCAGGGTGGTCTGCTCACCGCTCTGGCCCGCGTGGAACCACATCGTGATGTGCGCGGTGCCGTCGATCCTGCCGTCGCAGGTCGTGTCTCCCGCCGCCTTGTCCCCCTCGTCGGCCCGGCCGTCGCCGTCACCGCCGCTGCACCCGGCGAGCAGCAGCACGGCAGCCGCCACGCCACAGAAAAAGGCACGGCGGACATGATGTCTTCCCAGGTCCCGGCGCTGCGTATTCATCGCACACCCCCACTCGACCGGACGGTACGGCCCCCAGGGCAGCGACATGCTACTCCTCGTGTCGCGTCCGATTCCCTCGGTGAGAGTGAACCCCGTTGATCCGGCGCAGGACTTCAGCACATTCCGGCTGACCGGAATTCGTGTGCGGCGACACTTTACGGCTAGCCGGAATGTATGCCCATGACCACCTTGGGAGGCTGTGACCATGTCCATGCGCTGTCTCATCGTCGATGACAGTGCCCGGTTCCTGGAGGCGGCCCGTACGTTGCTGGAGCGCGACGGGATCCATGTCGTCGCCGTGGCCTCCACGGGCACCCAGGCGCTGGCACGGGCCGTGGAGCTGGCCCCGGATCTCGTTCTTCTGGACATCGACCTCGACGGCGAGAGCGGCTTGGAGCTCGCGCCGAGGCTCGCGCGCAGCGCCGCGTCCGTCATCATCCTCACCTCCACGCACCCGCTGGACGACATCCAGGAACTCGTCGCCGCCAGTCCGGCCCGGGGCTTTCTGCACAAGTCGAAGCTGTCGGGGCAGGCACTGCGGGATCTGCTGGGGCCCGATCACGGGTCCCCGGGGTGCTGAGGATCGTGCCGGTGGAGTCCGGCCATGTCACACGGCAGGTGTTGTCGGGACTTGGTCAACACGCTTCAATGCGGGGGAAGTCGGGGCATGGAACGCCGTCGTACGGATGTGAAGACGGACTGCCTTCCAGGGTCCGGGAGGCCCTGCGCTCCGAGCGTCACCGGGCGCCCCGACCGGCCCGCGCGGTCCGACCACCTGTCGCGTTCTCCTCTACAGAAAGGCCCCTGCATGCGGCACGCCACAGAGCACGCGGACGTCGCGGCGGTCACGGACGACGCCACGGCGGAGCTGGAGTCGGCCCTGCGGGGCGGCCCCTTCCATGTCGCGCTGCGCGCCGCGATCGCCGCCCGCGGACTGCCGCTGCAGCGCGTGCAGCACCATCTGTCGCGCTACGGGGTCAAGGTCGGTGTCACCAGCCTCAGTTACTGGCAGCAGGGCGCCCGGCGTCCCCAGCGCCCGGAGTCGCTGCGGGCCGTACGGGCCCTGGAGGAGATACTCCAGCTCCCGGACGAGTCGCTGATCCGGCTGCTCGTCCAGGCCGACGAGGCACCCGGCCCGGAGCGCCCCGCCGGACGCTCCTACCGCTCGGTCGTGGAGGCCTCCGGCGTCCTGGAACGGCTCCTGGGCGACCTGGGGATGCCGCTCGACGGCGGTGTGCACACCGTCGGCCACCACGAGCGGGTCCGGGTCGGCGCGTGCCGGGAGCTGCTGGGCCGCGAGTCCCAGCACATCGTGCGCGCCCACAAGGACGGCGTGGACCGCTATGTGGCCGTCCACCACGGAGACCCGGGCTGCGCGCCGGACCGGATGACCGTCCGCGCCCTGGAGAACTGCCGCAGCGGCCGGGTGCGGTGGGACCAGGACACCGGGATCCTCGTCGCCGAACTCCTCTTCGACACCCGGCTGCGCGGCGGTGACACCTACCTCTTCCGCTACGGCTTCGACGACGGCACGGCCGGTGTCTGCACCGAGTACGTCCGCGGTTTCCGCGCCACGGGCGGCCAGTACGCCCTTCAGGTCCGCTTCGACGAACGGGCCCTGCCCCTGCGCTGTCACCGTTTCAGCCAGCACTCCGCCGCGGCCCCCCGCGGCGGTGGGCAGCCCCTCCCCCTGAGCGGCCTCCACCGCTCGGTCCACCTCGTGGAACCCCGCGTCCGGACCGGAATCGTGGGCATCGGCTGGGACTGGGAGTGAATCGGGGCGGAGGGAGCGGCCCTGGAGGGGGCGGGGCCCGGGCCGGGTGACCGACCGTCGCGGTCCGCACACCTTTGCGATACTTTCCGGCCCAGAGCCCCGAGAGAGGACCCCTGCCGTGATCGTCGTCGCCGGTGAAGCCCTGATCGACCTGGTCCCGCAGGGCGCGGGCCCCCTCGTCGAGCTGCGGCCGGCCCGCGGCGGCGGCCCCTACAACACGGCCGTCGCGCTCGGCCGTCTCGGCTCCCCCACCGCCTTCTGCTCCCGGGTGTCGTACGACGCCTACGGCGAGGCCCTGTTGGGCGGCCTGCGCGACGCGGGGGTGGATGTGGGGTCCGTGCAGCGCGGCCCCGAGCCGACGACCCTCGCCCTGGCCTCGATCGGAGAGGACGGCTCCGCCCGGTACTCCTTCTATGTCGAGGGCAGCTCCGACCGGCTGTTCGAGACGCCCGACCGGCTCCCCGCCGGCACCCGGGCCGTCTCCTTCGGCACCTGCTCGCTCGTCCTGGAACCCGGCGCGAGCGCGTACGAGGAGCTGATGCACGCCACCGCCGCCCAGGGCGTGTTCACCGCCCTCGACCCCAACATCCGGCCCGGTCTGATCCCGGACGAGGACGCCTACCGGACCCGCTTCAAGAGCTGGCTGCCCTCGGTGTCCCTGCTCAAGCTCTCCGAGGAGGACGCCCGGTGGCTGGGCGGCACCCCGCGCCTGTGGCTGGAGTCCGGCCCCGCCGCCGTCGTGATCACCCATGGCGGCGACGGCCTGACCGTCCACACCCGGACCGGCGGGGAGCACTCCGTGCCGGGCGAGAAGGTCGACGTCGTCGACACCATCGGCGCCGGTGACACGGTCAACGCGGCCCTCCTGCACGGCCTGGCGGCCCGGGACGCCCTCTCCGGCGCGGCGCTCACGGCCCTGGGCGCCGACGACTGGACCCGCCTGCTGCGCTTCGCCGCCCGCGCGGCGGCGATCACCTGCTCCCGGGCGGGCGCGGAACCGCCGTACGCGGCGGAGACGGGCGAGGTCTAGACCGTCCCGCGCGGCCCATCCTCGCGCGCGGCCCATCCTCGCGCGCGGCCCGTCCTCGCGCGCGTTCCCGTGCCGGCCGTCGTTCCCGTGCCGGCGGTCGTTCTCGTGTGCGGTCAGCCGCCGACCGCCCGCAGGGCGCCCGGTCCACGGCCGTCTAGGTGGTCGAGGCGGTCGAGGGCGGTTGCCGTGGCCTCGTCGGCCGGGAGGTGGACCATGAGGCGCTGCCCGTCGTCCGGCAGGGCGAGCGTCTCGTACGACAGCCGCAGCCGGCCCGCCTCCGGGTGCTCGACGAGATCCGTGCCGTTGCGCAGCGGCACGGCCGGTACGCCCTTGAGCCGCAGCGTGAACCGGGCTCCCGCGGTGACCGTCAACTCGTCGGCCAGGGCGGCGACATGCGGGTCTCCCGGCGGGGCCTCGTGGCGCAGATGGGCGACCTGCTCGTCCGCGAGCCGCTCCCAGCCCGGGTACACCGTGCGGGCGCGCTCGTCGGTGAACAGATACCGCAGGACGTTGGGCGGGGTGCCGTCGAGCAGCCCGAGCGGGCGGGCGTACCGCTCGTAGGCGGCGGTGTGGGCCACGATGTCGCCGAGCCGGTCGAGCAGGACGGCCGGGGTGGGTTCCAGCCGGTCCAGGAGGGCCCGCACGGTGGGCCGTACGGTGCGGGCCTGGGGGACGGGCGCCGAGCAGAGCGCCCCGTCGTCACTCTCTTTCGCCAGTCGGCGCAGCAGGATCCGGTCCGGCACGGGAAGGCACAGCGCGTCCGCGAGGGCGCCGAGCACCTGGGACGAGGGGTCGCGGTCGCGGCCCTGTTCCAGTCGGGTGAGGTATTCGACGCTGATCCCGGCGAGGGTGGCCAGTTCGGCACGGCGCAGGCCGGGGGCACGGCGGCGGGGGCCGGTGGGGAGCCCGGCCTCGGCCGGGGTGATGGCTTCGCGGCGGCTGCGCAGGAAGGCGGCCAACTCGTTGTCGCTCACGGGTCGAACGTACAGGGTGCGGCGCCACCGAGGGCGGCCCTCGCACCACCACGCACGCCCCGGCCTCCCGCCGGGGCAACGAGCGGTGGGCCGCGGGGAGTTCCCGCGGCCCACCGTGTTCAGCCGGGTGTGTCAGGAGCCGCCGCTCGGGCGTCTCAGGCCTTGCGTGCGCGTGTGGTCTTCTTCGCGGGCGTGGCCTTCTTGGCGGGCGTCGCCTTCTTCGCGGTCGCTCTGGCGGCGACCGTCTTCTTCGCCGTCGTCCCGGCGGCGACCGTCTTCTTCGCGGCGGTCTTGCGCGGGGCCTTCACCGAGGCCGCGTCGCTGATCCGGTCGGCACCGAGGATCTCCCGCAGGAACTTGCCCGTGTGGCTGGCCGGAACCCCGGCGACCTCCTCGGGCGTGCCCTCGGCGATGACGAGACCACCGCCGGCGCCGCCCTCGGGGCCCATGTCCACGACCCAGTCGGCGGTCTTGATGACATCGAGGTTGTGCTCGATGACGATGACCGTGTTGCCCTTCTCGACCAGGCCGGACAGCACCTTGAGGAGCTTGCTGATGTCCTCGAAGTGCAGACCGGTGGTCGGCTCGTCCAGGACGTAGACCGTGCGTCCGGTGGAGCGGCGCTGCAGCTCGCTGGCGAGCTTGACGCGCTGTGCCTCACCGCCGGACAGGGTGGTCGCGGACTGGCCGAGCCGGACGTACCCGAGACCGACGTCCTTGAGGGTCCTGAGGTGGCGGGCGATCGCGGGGACGGCCTCGAAGAAGTCCGTGGCCTCCTCGATCGGCATGTTCAGCACATCGGCGATGGACTTGCCCTTGTAGTGGACCTCCAGGGTTTCCCGGTTGTACCGGGCGCCGTGGCAGACCTCGCACGGGACGTAGACGTCCGGGAGGAAGTTCATCTCGATCTTGATGGTGCCGTCGCCCGCGCAGTTCTCGCAGCGGCCGCCCTTGACGTTGAAGGAGAAGCGGCCGGGCAGATAGCCCCGGACCTTCGCCTCGGTGGTCTCGGCGAACAGCTTGCGGACGTGGTCGAAGACACCGGTGTACGTCGCCGGGTTGGACCGGGGGGTGCGGCCGATGGGCGACTGGTCGACGTGCACGACCTTGTCGACGAGGTCGTCGCCGTCCACGCGCGTGTGCCGGCCGGGGACGCTGCGGGCGCCGTTCAGTTCACGGGCCAGGTGCGTGTACAGGATGTCGTTGACCAGCGTGGACTTGCCGGATCCGGAGACACCGGTGACGGCGGTGAAGACGCCCAGCGGGAAGGACACGTCGATGTCCTGGAGGTTGTTCTCCCGGGCGCCGTGGACCGTGAGGCGCCTGCTCGGGTCGAGCGGGCGGCGGATGTCGGGCAGCGGGATGGCCTTGCGGCCCGACAGGTACTGCCCGGTCTGCGACTCGCGGTTGTCGAGCAGCTCCTTCAGGGAACCGCTGTGCACGACCTTGCCGCCGTGCTCGCCGGCGCCGGGGCCGATGTCGACGATCCAGTCGGCCATCTTGATGGTGTCCTCGTCGTGCTCGACGACGATGAGCGTGTTGCCCATGTCGCGCAGCCGGACGAGGGTCTCGATGAGCCGGTGGTTGTCGCGCTGATGCAGACCGATGGAGGGCTCGTCGAGGACGTACAGGACGCCGACGAGGCCGGAGCCGATCTGGGTGGCGAGCCGGATGCGCTGGGCCTCGCCGCCGGAGAGCGTGCCGGCCGCGCGGTTCAGCGAGAGGTAGTCGAGGCCGACGTCGACCAGGAACCGCAGCCGTTCGTTGACCTCCTTCAGCACCCGTTCGGCGATCTTCTTGTCACGGGCGTTGAGCTTCAGCTCGCCCAGGAAGTCCGCGCAGTCGCTGATCGACATGGCGGAGACCTCGGCGATCGACTTCTCCATGACCGTGACCGCGAGGACGATCGGCTTCAGGCGCGTGCCCTCACAGGTGGGGCAGGGCACCTCGCGCATATAGCCCTCGAAGCGCTCCCGGCTGGCGTCGCTCTCGGCCTCGCCGTGCCGCCGCTTCACGAAGGGGACGGCGCCCTCGAAGGCCGTGGTGTACACCCGCTCGCGGCCGTACCGGTTGCGGTAGCGCACCTCGATCTGTGTCTTGTGGCCGTACAGCAGGGCCTTCCTCGCGCGCTGCGGGAGACCGGCGAAGGGGATGTCGGTCCGGAATCCCAGCGCGTCCGCGAGGGCGCCGATGAGACGGCCGAAGTAGTCCTTGGTGTGGCCGTGCGACCAGGGGTGGATGGCGCCCTCGTCGAGCGACTTGTCCTCGTCCGGGACGATCAGCTCGGGGTCGACCTCCATGCGCGTACCGATGCCGGAGCAGTCGGGGCAGGCGCCGAAGGGCGAGTTGAAGGAGAAGGAGCGGGGCTCCAGCTCCTCGAAGGACAGGTCGTCGTACGTGCAGTACAGGTGCTCCGAGAACATGCGCTCGCGCTCGGGGTCGTCCGCGGGGAGGTCGACGAAGTCGAGCACGACCATGCCGCCGGAGAGGCCGAGGGCGGTCTCCACCGAGTCGGTGAGGCGGCGCTTGGCGGACTCCTTCACCGTGAGGCGGTCGACGACCACCTCGATGGTGTGCTTCTCCTGCTTCTTCAGGGTGGGCGGATTGGAGAGCTGGACGGTCTCGCCGTCCACCCGCGCGCGGCTGTACCCCTTGGTCTGGAGGTCCGCGAAAAGGTCCACGAACTCACCCTTGCGCTCCCGCACCAGCGGCGACAGGACCTGGAAGCGGCTCCCCTCCGGCAGCTCCAGCACCCGGTCGACGATGGCCTGGGGCGACTGACGCGAGATGGGCCGGCCGCACTCCGGGCAGTGCGGCTTGCCGATGCGCGCGAAGAGCAGCCGCAGATAGTCGTAGACCTCGGTGATCGTGCCGACCGTCGAGCGCGGGTTGCGCGAGGTCGACTTCTGGTCGATGGAGACCGCCGGGGACAGACCCTCGATGAAGTCGACGTCCGGCTTGTCCATCTGCCCGAGGAACTGCCGGGCGTAGGAGGAGAGCGACTCGACGTACCGGCGCTGCCCCTCCGCGAAGATCGTGTCGAAGGCCAGCGAGGACTTGCCCGACCCCGACAGGCCCGTGAAGACGATGAGCGAGTCGCGTGGCAGGTCGAGCGAGACGTTCTTCAGGTTGTGCTCGCGCGCGCCACGGACGATGAGACGGTCGGCCACGCCGGTCCGCACCTTTCTTGAGTGAGGTGACAGGGGCCGGAGCCCCCGTCCTCCACAGACTAGGGGGAGCCACTGACAGCGCCGGTCCCGTTTCCCCGTTCCACAACAATCCCGGGCCTACCAGCATGCCCGACGCCGCCACCGACCATATAGCACGCGCATTCGATTTACGGTCGTGGTCAGCCACCTTCACCCGAAGGTGTGGCGGAGCTAGGGTCGGCGTCATGATGGATCACGCGCGTGACCTGGCCTCTGTATCCGAAGCGACGGACCGGCTACTCACCGCAGCCGCCGCACTGGACAACGCCGGTGTGACCGAGCCGTCACGGCTGCCCGGCTGGACCCGCGGTCATGTCCTCGCCCACCTCGCCCGCAACGCGGACGCCCTGGTGAACGTTTTCGAGGGCCGCCCCATGTACGTCTCCGGGGAGGCCCGGGACGCCGACATCGAGCGGGACGCGCCGCGCCCCCTGAAGACCCAGCTCGCCGACGTGCGCGACAGCGCGAACCGCTTCCAGGACGTCGCCTCGCACTCCCAGGACTGGTCCCGCACGGTGGAGCTGCGCAACGGGGTCACGGATCTCGCCTCCCGGGTGCCCTTCCGGCGGTGGATCGAGGTGGAGCTCCATCACGTGGATCTGGGGATCGGGTACGACCTGGAGGATCTGCCGGACGAGTTCGTCCAGCGCGAGATCAACTTCCTCTCGGACCGGTTCCGCAACCACCCCGGGGTCCCCGCGCTGATGATCAGACAGGACGACGGCCGCATGATCCCCACCGGGGATGTCAGGTCCACCACGCCGGAACGCCTCGAAAGCGGCCACCACCTCATGATCAGCGGCGCCCGCGCCGACCTCCTGGGCTGGCTCGCCGGCCGCCGCGACGGCGCCGCCCTGCACCTGGAAGGAGGGGCCCTCCCCTCGCTGCCCCCGCTATAGGCTGCCCCCATGACGTACAGCGGAGCGGTGAAGGTCGGCGGTCCTGCGGATGTGCACGAGCTGCGGGACCTGATGATCTCCAAGGTCGCGGTGGGCCCGATGAACAACAACGCGTACCTGCTGCGCTGCCGGGCCACCGACGAGCAACTGCTGATCGACGCCGCGAACGACGCCGGCACACTGCTCACGCTGATCGGTGACGACGGGATCGCGTCCGTCGTCACCACGCATCAGCACGGCGACCACTGGCAGGCGCTCGCCGAGGTCGTGGCGGCCACCGGCGCCCGTACGTACGCGGGCCGGGACGACGCCGAGGGCATCCCGGTGGCGACCGACGTCCCCGTGAAGGACGGTGACACGATCCGCGTGGGGCGCGTGGAGCTGACCGCGCGCCACCTGGTGGGCCACACGCCAGGTTCGATCGCCCTGGTCTACGACGACCCGCACGGGCATCCGCATGTGTTCACCGGGGACTGCCTCTTCCCGGGCGGGGTGGGCAACACCCGCAAGGACCCCGAGGCGTTCGCCAGTCTGATCCACGACGTGGAGACGAAGATCTTCGACGCCCTGCCCGACGAGACCTGGGTCTACCCGGGCCACGGCAACGACACCACGCTCGGCGCGGAGCGCCCGCACCTGCCGGAGTGGCGCGCTCGGGGCTGGTGAGCACGAGGTTGGTGAGCACGGGTCTGGTGAACTCCCCCGTGCCGTACGGCAGTTGGTGAGGCGGTCGGCAGGGGGCGCGGGCGCTCTCTCACGCGCCCCGTGTGAATCGAACGCACGCGCCGGTGTCTCGCGCGCGCTCCCCGCGCACGCCGTGGCGTAGTCCACTGGAAGCAGGTCCGCACGGGATGACGGCTCCCGCGCGGATGGGCCGCCGGCCTGCCAATCCCCGCCCTCGGCCGGCGGCCCCGCCCGAGCCTCCCAAGGTTGCGGCGACGAGCGTTCACAGGACTGCAACACGCGTTCCCAGAATGCGGACAATCGCCCATGTGACCTCGACAAACGGGACGTCGCGCTGTCAATCTCACGCCATGCGTCCTGTCCTGCGCGCCCCGCGCTCCCTGCGCCGTGCCGCCTCCGCCGCCATAGCCGCCCTGCTCGCCGCCGCCGCGGTGGGCTGCGCCCCGCAGCCGGAGGAGGACACCTCCGGCTCGGCCTCCGCCCCGGCGTCCGGAGCGTCCTGCGCCAAGGGCGAGTTGGGCACGAAGACGTCCGGCAAGCTGACGATCGCCACCGACCAACCCGCGTACGAGCCCTGGTTCAAGGACGACGACCCGAAGAACGGCGAGGGCTTCGAGTCGGCGGTCGCGTACGCCGTGGCGAAGCAGCTCGGCTACGACAAGGCGGACGTCGTCTGGCAGAGCGTGCCCTTCAACAAGGCGTTCGCGCCCGGCGCGAAGACCTTCGACTTCGACGTCAACCAGGTGTCGATCAGCGACGAGCGCAAGAAGGCCGTGGACTTCTCGTCGGGCTACTACGACGTGCGCCAGGCCGTCGTCGCGCTGAAGGACTCCCCGGCCGCGAAGGCCACGAGCATCGCCGACCTGAAGAAGCTGCATCTGGGCGCCCAGGTCGGCACCACCAGCCTGGACTACATCGACGACGTGGTGAAGCCGACCCAGGACGCCGCCGCGTACGCGAAGAACGACCAGGCCAAGTCCGCCCTGAAGAACGGCCAGATCGACGCCATCGTGGTCGACCTGCCGACCGCGTTCTACATCACGGCGGCCGAGGTGACGGACGCGAGGATCGTCGGCCAGTTCGAGAACCAGGGCGGGACGCCCGAGCAGTTCGGGCTCGTCCTCGACAAGGGCAGCGCCCTCACGTCCTGCGTGACGAGCGCCGTGGACGCCCTGCGCGAGGACGGCACCCTGGCGAAGATCGAGCAGGAGTGGCTCTCCGACGCCGTCGACGCGCCGGTGCTCAAGTGACGGTCGTGAAGGACGAGCCCGGCCGCGAGGACGCGGGCGGCGACAGCGGCCTGCCCGCCGCGGAAGACGGCTACGTCCCCTCACGGCGCCGGCTCGACCGGGAGCGCTACAAGCGCGACCGGGCCCGTCGCGCCACCGCCGTCGCCGCCCTGTCGACCCTGGTCACGGCCGTCGTCCTCTATCTGGTCGTCGTCAACGCGCCCGGCTGGCCACGCACCAAGGAGACGTTCTTCAGCGCGGAGTACGCGCGCGAGGCGCTCCCCAAGGTCCTCGAAGGACTGTGGCTCAACGTACGGCTGCTGCTGATCTGCGGTGTCGCCGTGCTCGGCCTCGGCATGCTCATCGCCGTCGCGCGGACCCTGCGCGGCCCGGTGTTCTTCCCGCTGCGGGCGCTGGCCGCCGCGTACACCGACTTCTTCCGCGGGCTGCCGCTGATCATCAATCTGATGATCGTGGTCCTGGGCGTCCCGGCGCTCCGGCTCCAGGGCGTGACCGTCGATCCGGTGCTGCTCGGCGGCACCGCGCTGACGCTCACGTACTCGGCGTACGTCGCCGAGGTGTTCCGGGCCGGCATCGAGTCCGTGCACCCCTCGCAGCGCGCGGCGGCCCGTTCGCTGGGTCTCACCAACCGGCAGGCGCTGCGGCACGTGGTGCTCCCCCAGGCGGTACGCCGTCAGGTGCCGCCGCTCCTCAACGACCTGGTGTCCCTGCAGAAGGACACCGGTCTGGTCTCGATCGGCGGCGCGATCGACGCCGTACGCGCCGCCGACATCATCGTGGGCCGCAGCCTCAACTACACGCCGTACATCGTCGCGGGACTGGTCTTCGTCGCCCTGACCATCCCGATGACCCGCTTCACCGACTGGGTCACGGCCCGGATGGACCGGCAGCGGGCGCAGGGAGGGACGACATGAGCGAGACCCGAGAGACCGTCGAGCCGGTGCCCGCCGCCGAGGGTGCCCCCGTGCTGCGGATGGAGTCCGTCCGCAAGACCTTCGGCGGCTCGGTCGTGCTGCGGGACGTCGACCTGGAGGTGGCCCCGCACACCGTGACCGCCCTGATCGGCGCCTCCGGGTCCGGCAAGTCGACCCTGCTGCGCTGCGCCAACCTCCTGGAGGACATCGACGACGGGGCGATCTGGCTGGACGGCGAGGAGATCACCGACCCCCGCGTCGACCAGGACGCGGTACGCCGCCGTATCGGCGTGGTCTTCCAGTCGTACAACCTGTTCCCGCACATGACGGTGCTGGACAACATCACCCTGGCCCCGCGCCGGGTGCACGGCGTCCCCCGCGCGGAGGCGGAGGAACGGGCCCGTGAACTCCTGGACCGGCTCGGGCTGAGCGGGAAGGCGAGCGCGTATCCCGACCGGCTCAGCGGCGGCCAGCAGCAGCGCGTGGCGATCGTGCGCGCCCTGGCCGTACGCCCCCGGCTGCTGCTCCTCGACGAGATCACCGCGGCCCTCGACCCGGAGCTGGTCGGCGAGGTGCTGAACGTCGTCCGTGACCTGAAGGCCGATGGCATGACGATGGTGCTGGCCACGCACGAGATGGGCTTCGCCCGTGACGTCGCCGACCAGGTCTGCTTCCTGGACGGGGGCGTGGTGCTGGAACGCGGCACCGCGGAGCAGTTGTTCGGCGACCCGCGGCAGGAACGCACCCGGCGGTTCCTGCGACGGATCGTGGAGGCGGGCCGCCTGTAAGGGGCGCCTGTAAGGGCCACCGGTAAGGGGCGTGCTCCTGGAGCCCGGGGCTTACGCCTCGGTCTTCCCCGCCCCCGCCAGCGCGGCGACCCGCTCCACGCCGAACACATAGCCCTGCACCCCGCACCCGGCGATGACCCCGTCGGCGCGCAGCGAGACGTACGAGTGGTGCCGGAACGTCTCCCGCTGGTGGATGTTGGAGATGTGCACCTCCAGCACCGGCAGCCCGTCACAGGTGTTGAGGGCGTCGAGGATCGCCACGGAGGTGTGCGAGTAGGCGCCGGGGTTGATGACGATCCCGCTGTGGTTCAGCCGTGCCTCGTGGATCCAGTCGACCAGTTCGCCCTCGTGGTTGGACTGCCGGAAGTCCACCGTGCCCCCGTGCGCGGCCGCCGCCTTGGCGCACATCGCCTCGACGTCGGCGAGCGTGTCGGAGCCGTAGATCTCGGGCTGCCGTTGCCCCAGGAGGTTCAGGTTGGGGCCGTTGAGAATCATGATCGGGGCTTGGGCCAGGCTGCGGGGCACGGTTCCTCCGGTCCGTTCGGGGTGGGCGGCCCGTGGGGACCGCCGCTCGACCCCGGTTTATCACGGTGAAACCGCCGGGCAGGAGGCCGTACCCTCCCCGCATGACCCCGCCCTCGTACCCTCCGAAGCCCTCTCCCGGCGACCGCGTGGCCGTCGTCTCGCCCGGCGCCGGCCTGCCCGAGCTGTTCCCACGCCCCTTCGAACTGGGCCTGGAGCGGCTGCGCGAGGAGTACGGCCTCGAACCGGTCGAGTACCCGGCGACGCGGAAGATGGGCGCTACACCGCAGCAGCGGGCCGAGGACCTGCACGCGGCCTTCGCCGACCCGGACGTCAAGGCGGTGTTCACCTCGATCGGCGGCGACGACCAGATCACCGTGCTGCCGTATCTGGACCGGGAGTTGCTGCGGGCCCACCCCAAGCCGTTCTTCGGCATGAGCGACAACACCAACCTGCTGGCGTTCCTGTACAGCACCGGTGTCGTCGGCTATCACGGCGGGACCGTGATGACCTCGCTGGGCAGGTCCGTCGCGATGGACCCGCTGACCGCGGACTCCCTGCGCGCCGCGCTGTTCACCTCGGGGCCGTACGAACTGCGGGCCGCCGAGCGCTTCAACGACGTCAACCGTGACTGGGCCGACCCGGCGACCTTCGACGCGGAGCCTGAGACCGTGCCCGGCGCGGGATGGACCTGGGTGAACCCCGACCGCGTGGTGGAGGGCCGGAGTTGGGGCGGCTGTCTGGAGATCCTCGGCTGGCTGCTGATGGCCGACCGCGAGGTGCCGCGCGACCTGTCCGTGTTCGACGGCGGTGTGCTCTTCCTGGAGACCTCGGAGGAACTCCCGAGTGGCGAGGAGGTCTTCCGCACCCTGCGCAACATGGGCGAGCGCGGTCTGCTCCGGCGCTTCTCCGCGCTCCTGATGGGGCGTCCCAAGGCCTGGTCCTTCGAGCGGCCCAACACCCCGGAGGAGGCGGCCGGTTACACGGCCGGGCAGCGGGAGGCCGTCCTGCGCGCGATGCGGACGTACGCCCCCGACACCACGATCGTCTTCGACGTGGATCTCGGGCACACCGATCCGCAACTCGTCATCCCCTACGGGGGCGTGATCCGGGTGGACGGGCCCGCCCGGCGCATCTCGGTGACCTACTGAGGCCCGTTGACGCCTCCGGCGACCCATGGGCCTCGAACGAGCCTCCGCACGCCCCCCGTAACCGCCCGTCACCGTGGGTAGTTGACCCGGCATGCAACCTGCACGCACCGTGAAACCGCCCTCCATGCTGCGCCTCGCGTCCGCCTCGCTCGCCGGGACGGCCATCGAGTTCTACGACTTCTTCGTCTACGGGACGGCGGCGGCCCTCGTCCTGGGGCCGCTGTTCTTCCCGACGTTCTCGCCCCTGGCCGGAACCCTCGCGGCCTTCGCGACCTTCGGGGTCGGGTTCGTGGCACGGCCGCTCGGTTCGGTGCTGTTCGGACACATCGGCGACCGGCGCGGGCGGCGGCCGGTGCTCGTCGCCTCGCTGCTCCTGACGGGCGGCGCGACCGTCGCCGTCGGCTGCGTCCCCACGTTCGACTCGATCGGCGTGGCCGCCCCCTTGCTCCTCCTCGTCCTGCGCTTCCTTCAGGGGCTCGGGCTCGGCGGGGAGTGGGGCGGGGCGGTGCTGCTGACGGCGGAGCACGCGCCGCCCGATCGGCGCGGGCTGTGGTCGAGCTTTCCCCAGGTGGGACCGGCGGTGGGGTTCCTGCTGGCCAACGGGGTGATGCTGGCGCTGTCGGCGAGCCTGACGGAGGCGCAGTTCGCCGCCTGGGGGTGGCGGGTGCCGTTCTGGGCGGCGGGCGCCCTGGCCCTCGCGGGGCTGTGGCTGCGGTCGTCGCTCACCGAGAGCCCGCAGTTCCTGGGGATCGCCGAGCCGGCGCGCGTGCCGCTCGCCGAGGTGGTGCGCGGCCACTGGCGGCTGGTCCTGCTGACGGCCGGCGCGCTCGCGATCGGGTACGCGGTGTTCTACTCGGTGACGACCTGGTCCCTCGCGTACGGCACCGAGCGGCTCGGGATCAGCCGCACCGTGATGCTGACCTGCATCATGGGCGCCGTGGTGGTGAAGGGCGCGCTGACACCGGTGGCCGCGGTGCTCGGCGACCGGTACGGGCGGCGCCCGATGTGCCTGATCGGCTGCACCGTCACCGTGCTGTGGATGTTCCCGATGGTCGCGCTGCTGGCGACCGGTGAACCCCTGCTGATCTTCTTCGGTTTCCTGGTGGCGATGCTCGCCTTCGTCACGATGTTCGCCGTCATCGCCGCGTATCTGCCGGAGCTGTACGAACCCCGAGTGCGCTGCACGGGGGCCGCGGTCGGCTACAACCTGGGCGGGGTGCTCGGCGGCGCCCTCACGCCGATCGTGGCCACCGCCGTGGCCCAGGGCGGCCGGGTGCCCTGGGGTGTGGGCGCGTATCTGACCGGGATCGCCCTGCTGAGCCTGGGCTGCTTCGCGCTGCTGCCGGAGACCCGCCCGGTCCCCCTCGCGACGACGGCGGAGGCGGAGGCCGCCGCGGGGTGAGCACCGGTGTCCCGGGCCCCGGCCCCGCGGCTCGGCGACCGTGCTACGGATTCACCGCCAGCTCCAGATACGCCGCGAACAGCACCAGGTGGACACCGCCCTGCAGCGGTGTCGCGCGCCCCGGGACCACGGTCAGCGAGGCCACCACGACGGTCAGGGCGAGCAGCACCATATGGGTGGCGCCGAGACCGAGGACGAGGGGCCCGGAGAGCCAGACGGAGGCCAGGGCGACGGCCGGGATGGTCAGACCGATGCTGGCCATGGCGGAGCCGAGGGCGAGGTTGAGACTGGTCTGGACCCGGTCGCGGCGGGCCGCGCGGAGGGCGGCGATGGTCTCGGGCAGCAGCACCAGCAGGGCGATGATCACACCGACGACCGCATGCGGCAGGCCCGCGGCGTCGACTCCGGACTCGATGGTGGGCGAGACGCCCTTGGCCAGGCCGACCACGCCGACGAGTGCGAGACCGAGCATGCCGAGGCTGATCTTGGCGGTGCGGGCCGACGGTGCCTCGGCGTGGTCGTCCTCCGCGATCACCTCGCCCAGCCGGGTGATCGGCAGGAAGTAGTCCCGGTGGCGCACGGTCTGGGTCGCCACGAACAGGCCGTACAGAGCCAGTGAGGACAGTGCGGCGAAGGTGAGTTGGGCCGTGGAGAACTCGGGGCCCGGCTTGCTGGTGGTGAAGGTGGGGAGCACCAGGCTGAGCGTGGCCAGTGTCGCGACGGTGGCGAGGGCGGCGCCGGTGCCCTCGGGATTGAAGACGGCGAGTCCGTGGCGCAGCGAGGCGACGAGCAGACAGATGCCGACGATGCCGTTGCAGGTGATCATCACGGCGGCGAAGACGGTGTCCCGGGCGAGGGTGGCGCTCTTGTCGCCGCCGTCGAGCATCAGGGTGACGATCAGGGCGACCTCGATGATCGTGACGGCGACGGCGAGGACGAGGGAGCCGAACGGTTCGCCGACCCGGTGGGCGACGACCTCGGCGTGGTGGACGGCGGCCAGTACGGCTCCCGCGAGCACCAGCGTCACCAGGGCGACGACCGCGGCGGGCAGATCACGTCCCCAGGTGAGAGCGAGCAGGACGACCGCGGCCACCGGGACGGCATCAGTCCATCGCGTCGGGAGCGACCGGAGCCGAGCGAGCATGCGGTGATCCTTTCAGACGTGAAAGGGCCCCGCACTCCGGTGGACGCCGTGGTGCTGCGTCTCCGTGGTGCGGGGCCCCATCCGTGATCGGTCGTGCGGTGTCGGCCTCGTCAGGCCTCGACGCTGTCCTTCTCCGCGCCGTCGGCCTTCTTCTGCTCGGCCTCGGTCTCGGCCTGCGCCTGCTTCTTGGTGGCGATCAGGCTGGTGATCGTGGTGACCACCAGGACCGCGCAGATCACTCCGAGGGACACCGGGATGGAGATCTCGGGTACGTGTACCCCGGACTCGTGCAGTGCGTGCAGCACCAGCTTCACCCCGATGAAGCCGAGGATGACCGACAGGCCGTAGGACAGGTGGACCAGCTTCTTCAGCAGCCCGCCGATCAGGAAGTACAGCTGTCGCAGACCCATGAGCGCGAACGCGTTGGCCGTGAACACGATGTACGGGTCCTGGGTCAGGCCGAAGATCGCCGGGATGGAGTCCAGTGCGAAGAGGACATCGGTGGTGCCGATGGCGAGCATGACGACCAGCATCGGCGTCATGACGCGCTTGCCGTTCTGCTCGATCCACAGCTTGGTGCCGTGGTAGCGGTCGGCGACACCGAAGCGCTTCTCGGCGGCCTTGAGGAGCTTGTTCTCCTCCCACTCCTCGTCCGACTCCTCGGCCCTGGCCTCCTGGATCAGCTTCCAGGCGGTGTAGATCAGGAACGCGCCGAAGATGTAGAAGACCCAGGCGAAGCTGGCGAGGATCGCCGCGCCCGCGGCGATGAATATCGCGCGGAGCACCAGGGCGATCAGCACACCGACCAGCAGCACCCGCTGCTGGTACTGCGAGGGCACCGAGAACTTCGCCATGATCAGGACGAACACGAAGAGGTTGTCGACGCTCAGCGACTTCTCGGTGATGAAGCCCGCGAAGAACTCTCCGGCCGGCTGGCCACCGGCGAAGACGAGCAGCCCGAGTCCGAAGAGGGCGGCCAGGGCGATCCAGACGACCGTCCAGATTCCGGCTTCCTTGATGGACACGTCATGGGGCTTGCGGCCGATGAAGAAGTCGACCGCGATGAGGGCGGCAAGGCCCAGAACAGTCGTGACCCACAGGGTCGTGGAAACATCCACTGCGCCTCCGGCAGTACGTAACGGCAAATAGCAGCGTCGTTGCGCTACCGGAGGTCTCTTCCACCCGGTCCTCCAGGGCGTTCCACAACGCCTGGTGCCGCCGGGCCGACGCCCCGGGATCAGGATTGATCCGTATTGACGGGTACGCCGCAGCTAGTAGGGAGTACTCCCCTCCGCACGAAAAGAGTACCCAATCACCAAGAATAGGTAAAGGGCCAGGCAAAGAAAGCATCAAAACCGCTGGTCAGAGCGCTTTACGAGGGCTTGGTACGAGGAGGGGCCCGGCGGTCCTCACCGGTTCCAGGAGCGGCGGGCCTCCGCGACCCGGGCGAGCACGTCGGGCAGGACGCCGCTGCCGGGCGGGATGCTCGACGGCTCGTACGTCCACGCGTGCCCGACCCAGGGGTCGGCGAGATGGTCGTCGGGGGTGGGGGTGAGTCGCATCAGCGAACGCCACAGCGGGTCGAGCAACGGCCCGTAGGCGGTGGCTTCCTGCCGGTCGGCGACCATCATCAGATGGACGCCGACGGCCGGTCCCTCGTCCGCGAGATAGCGGAGCTGGGTGACAGCCCGGTCGTCGAAGCCGTGCGGGAAGTCGTTGACGATCAGCAGTTGCTCGGCCGTGTCGAAGCCGGGCGGCAGGGCGTCGGCCGCGCCACCGCGCACCGCCATCTGCACGAGGTCGACGCGCTGGGTGAGCCGCCCCAACACCTCCGCGACGCCCGCCGCTCCGGCGGCGGGCGGTCCGGCGAGCACACCGGCCCGTGTCAGGGGCGCCAACGCGGACGAGCCCGCCCCGGCCGCGTCGATGACGTGCACCGTGAACTCGCCGGGCGGGTAGACCGCGAGCAGACGGGCGGCGAGCGCGACCGCCGTGTCCAGCGCGAGACGGCGCAGCTCGTCCGAGTCGACGAGCGCGTCGCTGGAGCCGGAACGGCCGCTGTCGATCCACAGGCCGCGCTCAAGCGGCAGCCGGACCAGCATCGGGATGCGCACCCCCTCGCTCTCCGGCAGATGGAGGTCGCCCAGGCGCAGGGCCATCGGGATCTCCATCGGCACCCGGTAGCCGTGCCAGACCGGGTTGTCCCAGCTCGCGTATGCCGGGGGCAGCGCGGGCTCGACGACCTCGGCCTCGGCCCGCAGCTGGACGAGGTCGCGGTCGAGGGCGTCCCTGGCCTGGTCGACGAGCTGGGCGTGGCGGGCGCGGGCGGCCTCGCGCGCGGCGTCGCCCTGGCCGCCGATACGACTGCGGGGGTCGGACAGGACCTTGTCCAGCTCCTGTTCCATGCGCGACTCGGCGAAGTCGACGGCACTGCGGTACGCGGCGGTGGTACGGGCGAGGTCCTCGAACATGCCCCACACCTGGTTGTAGAGCCGCTCCTCCATGGACCAGCCGGTCGCGTCCCCGGCGACGGGCCGCGCGGGCTGCCCCGGCTGGGCCGGGGGTGCGGTCGGCGGGGGCGGGGGCGGCGCGGTGCTCTGACGGCCGGGGTGGGTGTAGTTGACGGGGCCGTCGGCGGTGGAGGCGGCGGGCTGGGCGCCGGCGGACGGGTCGGCCGGGGCGGATCCGCCGTGCTGCGCCGAGGCGTGGTCGGGACGGGTGGCGTCGTGCGGAGAGCCGTACGGGGGTGTCGTGCCGTAGGGGGAGGCGGGCTGGTGTCCCTGCGGCGCCGCGCTCCCGGGCAGGCCCTGGGGTGTCGTGCCGCCGCGCGTCTGGTCGGGGCCCTGCGCGGGTGCGGCCGCCTGGCGGGGACGGTCCGCGTCCGGCAGCCGGGGCGGAGGCGCGGCCACGGAGCGGGCGAGGCCCTGGGCCACGGCCTCCTGGATGGTGCCGGCGAGCTGCGGGGCCTGCGGCAGGCCCTGGTCGGCGAGCAGCTCCGCGAGGCCGCCCGCATACCCCTGGCCGACCGCGCGGACCTTCCAGACGCCCTGCCTGCGGTACAGCTCCACGGCGACGACGGCCGACTCCGGTTCGAGGTCGGTGATGGTGTAGCTGACGACCTCGGTGCCGTCGAGGCCGGTGATCGCGACGAAGGGGGCGGCGACGGCGCCGAATCGTGCCGGACCGCCGCTGCCGGACGGCAGGGCGAGCAGCACGGTCACCCGGTGCACGGACGGCGTCAGGGCGTCGAGGTCCACCGCGAGGCGATGGTCGGCCGCCGCCTGCTGGGGGACGTCGATGCCCGGCAGGGTGGGCGCGCCCGGGTGGGCGACCCACTCCACGCCGTGCACCCTGCCGTGCTCGTCGCCGAGGGTGGCTCCGGCCACGATCGGCGTGCCGGCCGAGACGCGGATCTCCAGTCGGACCTCGGGCAGCGGATGGTTCTGCCCCCGGACCAGCTCGGCCGTCATCGACTTCGTCCCCCTGTGTCGCTCGGTGCGTGGTGCTTGCCTACAGAACCGGCAGGATCGCCGGCATGAGGTCCTGGAAGGTGCGGCCGTTGGCGGGCGTGCCGATGGCGGTCATCTGCCAGCCCGTGCCCGCGCGGTGCACCTTGGCCATGATCTGGGCCGTGTACTGGCCGCCGCCCGCGAGGGTGTAGCGCGCCAGCTCCTGGCCGTTGGTCTCGTCGACCAGGCGGCAGAACGCGTTCTGCACCTCCTGGAAGGTCTGGCCCGTGAAGGAGTTCACGGTGAAGACGATCTGGTCGATGTGGACCGGCACCCGGGCCAGGTCGACGAGGATCGCCTCGTCGTCGCCGCCCTGTCCCACGCCGCCGACCAGGTTGTCGCCGGTGTGACGGACGGAGCCGTCGTCGCTCACCAGGTGGCGGAAGAAGACGACGTCGACGGGCTGCTTGTCCGCGAACAGCACGGCGGAGGCGTCGAGGTCGATCTCACGGGTGCGGGATCCGAACAGGCCGCGCCTGGGGGCAGCCTGCCAGCCGAGACCCATGCGCACCGCGGTCAGGCTGCCTCCGTCGTTCTTCTGCAGACTGATGGCCTGACCCTTGGTCATGTTGACGGTCACGCGCTGATTCCCCTCTCGAACTGTCCCCTGTTTCCGTGGAGTCCACGGATGTGCAGCACCTTACGCAGCGGCAGCGACATTGCCGCAGCCTGTGTCGCACTTTGTGTCGGTCTTGCAACACAGCGCGCCTGTTCCAGGGCGCGCGCCCTCCCCCGTCGCCCGACCGGGGCATCAGGCGAGGCCGGCCTCCTTCATCTGCCGCAGTTCCTTCTTCATCTCGGAGACCTCGTCGCGCAACCGGGCGGCGATCTCGAACTGCAGGTCGGCGGCGGCGGTGCGCATGCGCTCCGTCATGTCCTCGATCTGCTGGGCGAGATCGGCCGCGGGACGATCGGTCGGGGTCTCCTGCGCCTTGCCCTTGGCGGGCTTGGCCGCCTTGCCGCTGAGGGAGGGGACGGGGGCCTTGGCGCCCTTGCCGTCCTTCCCCTTGCGGTAGCCCGAGCCGAGCAGTTCCTCGGTGTCGACCTCCTCGCGGGCGATCCGCGCGACGATGTCGTTGATCTTCTTGCGGAGCGGCTGGGGGTCGATGCCGTTCGCCTTGTTGTACGCGACCTGCTTCTCCCGGCGCCGGTTGGTCTCGTCGATGGCCTTCTCCATCGCCGGGGTGATCTTGTCGGCGTACATGTGGACCTGACCCGACACATTGCGCGCCGCGCGGCCGATCGTCTGGATCAGCGAGGTCCCGGAGCGCAGGAAGCCCTCCTTGTCGGCGTCGAGGATCGCCACCAGGGAGACCTCGGGGAGGTCGAGGCCCTCCCTGAGGAGGTTGATGCCGACCAGGACGTCGTACTCTCCGGCCCGCAGCTCACGCAGCAGTTCGACCCGGCGCAGGGTGTCGACGTCGCTGTGGAGGTAGCGGACCTGGATGCCGAGCTCCAGGAAGTAGTCGGTGAGGTCCTCGGCCATCTTCTTGGTGAGGGTGGTGACCAGGACCCGTTCGTCCTTCTCGGTGCGCTTGCGGATCTCGTGCACCAGGTCGTCGATCTGGCCCTCGGTGGGCTTGACGACGACCTCGGGGTCGACCAGGCCGGTGGGGCGGATGATCTGCTCGACGTGGCCGTCGGAGCGGGACAGCTCGTACTTGCCGGGGGTCGCCGAGAGGTAGACCGTCTGTCCGACGCGCTCCTGGAACTCCTCCCACTTCAGGGGCCGGTTGTCCAGGGCCGAGGGCAGCCGGAAGCCGTGGTCGACGAGGGTGCGCTTGCGGGAGGCGTCGCCCTCGTACATCGCGCCGATCTGGGGCACGGTCACATGGGACTCGTCGATGACGAGGAGGAAGTCGTCCGGGAAGTAGTCCAGCAGGGTGTTCGGCGGGGAGCCGGGCTCGCGGCCGTCGAAGTGCATCGAGTAGTTCTCCACACCCGAGCAGGAGCCGATCTGGCGGAGCATCTCCAGGTCGTACGTGGTGCGCATGCGCAGCCTCTGGGCCTCCAGGAGCTTGCCCTGCTTCTCCAGCTCCGACAGGCGCTCCCCCAGCTCCTTCTCGATGTCGTTGGCCGCGCGCTCCAGTCGCTCGGGGCCGGCGACGTAGTGGGTGGCCGGGAAGACGTACAGCTGCTCGTCGTCGCTGATGATCTCGCCGGTGAGGGGGTGGAGGGTGGAGAGGGCCTCGATCTCGTCGCCGAACATCTCGATGCGGACGGCCAGCTCCTCGTAGACCGGGAAGATCTCGATGGTGTCGCCGCGTACGCGGAAGGTGCCGCGGGTGAACGCCAGGTCGTTGCGCGTGTACTGGATGTCCACGAAGCGGCGCAGCAGCTCGTCCCGGTCGAACTCCTCGCCGACCTTGAGGGGGACCATACGGTCCACGTACTCCTGGGGCGTGCCGAGGCCGTAGATGCAGGAGACGGAGGCGACCACGACGACGTCGCGGCGGGTCAGCAGCGAGTTGGTCGCGGAGTGGCGCAGGCGCTCCACCTCCTCGTTGATCGAGGAGTCCTTCTCGATGTAGGTGTCCGACTGCGGGACGTAGGCCTCCGGCTGGTAGTAGTCGTAGTACGAGACGAAGTACTCGACCGCGTTGTTCGGCAGCAGTTCGCGGAACTCGTTGGCCAGCTGGGCGGCCAGCGTCTTGTTCGGCGCCATCACGAGGGTGGGGCGCTGGAGCTTCTCGATCATCCACGCGGTGGTGGCGGACTTGCCGGTGCCGGTCGCGCCGAGCAGGACGACGTCCTTCTCACCTGCTCCGATGCGCTGGGCGAGCTCGGCGATGGCCGTGGGCTGGTCGCCGCTCGGCTGGTAGGGGCTGACGACCTCGAGGGGCGCCACCGTGCGTTCGATCTTGGAAACGGGCCGCATGGGTTCCACCGTACGACCCCGCACTGACAACGGGCTCCGATCAGCGGTTCTGCGGGGTGCGGGAGCTCCGCTCGTGGTGCTCCCGGCCGGTGCGGGACTCCGGGTGCCGGCAGGTGTGCGCGGTGGGCTGGGCGGGGATGCCGGGCCGCCGTTCGTCCGGGTTCCCGTGGAACCTGCCCATGATCATGAACGGGTCGAACATGACGACGACGCCCGCGAGAAGCAGGAAGACCAGCGGGCCGATCATCAGCGGGGCGAGCAGGGCCGCGGAGGAGGATCCGTCGGCCGGGGCGGGGGCGGAGACGCTGTGCAGATGGACGTTCAGGGCGGCCATGCCCGTGTAGTGCATGCCGCTGACGGCGATCCCCATGACGAGGCTGGCGCCCACGCTCCACAGGAAGCCGCGGACCTGTCCGGCGGCCCACAGGGCGGCGATCGCGGCCACCACGGCGATGACGACCGAGGCGGCGACGGTGAGGGTGTTGTACTGCAGCGTGCCGTTGAGCCGCATCCCGGCCATGCCCAGATAGTGCATGGAGGCGATACCCAGTCCGGTGATGGTGCCGCCGGTGAAGAGCGCGGCCCCGGTCGCCCCTTTGGAGCCGACCATGAAGATCCCGATGCCGACCATGACGATCGCGACGGCGAGGCTCGCGAACGTGGTCAGCGCGTCGTAGTGGACCGGGGTCTGCCGGACCTTGAAGCCCATCATCGCGACGAAGTGCATGGTCCAGATGCCGGAGCCGATGGCCGCCGAGCCGAGCGCGAGCCAGCCGATCCGCCGGCGGCCGTCGACGAGCATCGATCTGGTGGTGCAGCGCAGGCCGAGCGCTCCACCGAGGCAGGCCATGAGATAGGCCACCACCGGTGTGACGAGTCCGTAGCTGAAGCCGTCGACCGTGCCCTGCATTCGCGGCTGCCTTTCCCGCCCTGTCGCGTCCCTGGATTTCCTGCGATGCCCCCAGCCCCGGGACCGCCACAACGGTCAGGGTTGTCGCAGAGAGTATGACCCCCACCGGAATGGTCGAACGATTTTCCGGCAAAGAAACACGCCCTTGCCCCACTTGTGCGGTGCCCGTGAGCGGACTTGGGCAACTCCATTCAATTCGTGGTCATCCTGCACCCTCCTGCCGTTGACCCTCTGCTGTCACTCTTGAGCTGACCGTGATCGATCGACGCGAGGAGTACGCATGCACGTGCGCGCAGTTGCCGCCGCGACCACAGCGTTGTTGGGGGCCACCGTCCTCCTGCTCCCCACTTCCGCCGCCCATGCGGCCGCCGATACCGACAATCCGCTGGTCGTCGCGCACCGCGGAGCTTCCGCCTACGCGCCGGAGAACACCCTGGCCGCCGTCGACAAGGCCGACGAGATGGGCTTCGAATGGGTCGAGAACGACGTCCAGCGCACCCGGGACGGCCGACTCGTCGTGCTGCACGACGCGACACTGACCCGCACGACGAACGTCGAGGAGCTCTACCCGGAGCGCGCCCCCTGGAACGTGGCGGACTTCACCGCCGCGGAGATCGCGCGCCTGGACGCGGGCAGCTGGTTCGGCGCCGCCTACGCGGGCGCGCGCGTGCCGACGCTGGAGCAGTACATGAGGCGTGTGTCGCGCAACCACCAGAAGCTCGTCCTGGAGATCAAGAACCCGCAGCTCTACCCGGGGATCGAACAGCAGACGCTGAAGGTCCTCAGCAACGAGGGCTGGCTCGCCCCGGCGCAGTCGGAGAGGCTGGTGATCCAGAGCTTCAGCGCCGACACCGTACGCCGGGTCCACGAACTGAGCCCGGCGGTGAAAACCGGTCTGCTCGGCACCCCGGACATCGCCGACCTGCCCGAGTACGCCACGTTCAGCGACCAGATCAACTCCTCGTACACGACCATCTCCGGCTCGTACGTCGCGACGATCCACGCGCTGGAGGGCCCGCACGGGAAGCCGTTGGAGATCCTGACCTGGACCGTGAACGACGCGGTGAACGCCCGCCTGGTGGCGGGCTACGGAGTGAACGGGATCATCACCAACAAGCCGGACGTGGTCCGCGACGCCACGCAGGGCTGATCACGGTCCGGGGCGACGGCGTGCGTTCCGTGGAGGAACGCACGCCGCGGTCGTTGTCGGTGGCGGCCCGTACGGTGGTCGCATGAACAGCCATGCGCAGGACGAGCTGCAGGTCGTGTGGGCCGTCGTCGGCACGGACATCGGTCCGCTGCTGCTGGCCGCGACGGACGACGGCCTGGTCAACGTCGTGTTCCACGCCACGGACGCGGTGCGCGACCGGACCCTCGACCGGCTCGCCTCCCGTCTCGGCACCATCCCGGTGGAGGCCCCCGGCGCGCCTCAGCTGGCCGAGGCGATACGTCAGGTCGAGGCGTACTTCGCGGGCGAGCGGCACGACTTCGACCTGCCCCTGGACTGGTCGCTGATCTCCGGGTTCAACCGCCAGGTGCTGCGCGAGCTGGCGTCCGGCGTCCCCTACGGCTCGGTCGTCGGCTACGGCGACCTCGCGCGGCGCGTGGGGCAGCCGGGCGCGGCCCAGGCGGTCGGTGTGGCGATGGGGTCGAACCCGCTGCCCGTGGTGGTGCCGTGCCACCGGGTCGTCGAGAGCGACGGCGGTATCGGGGGGTTCGGTGGCGGGCTGGAGACGAAGCGGAAGCTGCTGGCGCTGGAAGGGGTGCTTCCCGAGCCTCTGTTCTGAGGCGGCCATGGGTGGGCTTTGTCCGCCGGTGCGTGACCTTTGTGTGTGAGGCGCCCCAGGGCGCGCGCAGTGGCGCGAATCGGTCATCGGGCATCGTTCCGGCGGACAGAGGCTGGCTGAAAACCGACGTCGACTATGCGTAGTGCCGTGCCTCGAACACGTTGCCGTCCGGGTCCCGGAAGTAGAAGCTGCGCCGGGCCGCGCCACGCGCGCCGAACGAGTCGTACGAGAAGCCCGAGACGGGGACCGCCCGTTCCTCCAGCCGGGTCCGCAGCTCGTCGAAGGCGTCGCCGGGCATGGCGAGACAGACGTGGTTGACGGGGTGGCCCGCGCTGTCGGCGGCACCGGGCACCATGCTCAGGGTCTCGGCCATGGCGAGCGGCATGAGGTCGAGGATGGTCTCGTCGTTGAGGCGCACGGAGGGGAAGGGGGCCCGTCCCGCCGCGTACTCGGTGACCCTCACGGGCTCCAGGCCGACGGCCTTCTCGTAGAAGTCGGCCGCGGCGACCGGCTCCCGCACCCAGAGGACGACGTGGTCGAGTCGTGTCGTGTTGTCCGTCATGCATCCCAGGCTGGTGTCCCGCACCACAGGGTGCAAGGGTTTGGCCGGGCGCGCCGTCCGCCAGGGATGAGGGAGGAACGACAGACAGGAGGCATGCGCGTGCTGGTGGTGTCGGAAGAGGTGCGGGAAGCGGTCGAGGCGCGTCGACCCGTGGTGGCGCTGGAGTCCACGATCATCGCGCACGGGCTCCCCCGCCCGCGCAATCTCCAGGTGGCGCTGGAGCTGGAGGAGGTCGTACGGCGGGAGGGCGCCGTACCGGCGACGATCGCCGTGCTCGACGGGCGGCCCCATATCGGGCTCGGCAAGGACCAGTTGGAGCGCGTCGCGAACGAGGACGGCATCCGCAAGCTGGGCCACCGGGACCTGCCCCTCGCGGTGGCCTCGGGGGCGAGCGGCGCCACCACCGTGTCGGCGACCGCCCAACTGGCGGCCCGGGCAGGCGTACGGGTGTTCGCGACGGGTGGGCTCGGGGGCGTGCACCGGGAGTGGACGGTGTCCCAGGACGAATCCGCGGACCTGGGGCTTCTGGCGCGCACCCGGATCACGGTGGTGTGCGCGGGCGTGAAGTCGATCCTGGACGTACCGGCCACCCTGCAGCGTCTGGAGACGCTGGGTGTCGCGGTCGCCGGGTACGGCACGGACCGCTTCCCCGGCTTCTATCTGTCCGACTCGGGTCATCCCGTGGAGTGGACGCTGGGGTCGCCCGGCGAGGTCGCGGCCGTCATGCGGGCGCAGGACGGGCTCGACGGCCCGGAGTCGGCGCTGATCGTCGCCAACCCCGTGCCCGAGGACGAGCAGCTCGATCCCGAGCTGCACGCGCGCGTGCTCGCCGACGCGCTGCGGGCCTGCGAGGCGGAGGGCGTGACGGGACAGGCGGTCACCCCCTTCCTCCTCGGCTACCTGGTACGGCACACCGACGGCGCCTCCCTGACCGCCAACCTGGCGGCGGTACGGGGCAACGTACGGCTCGCGGCACGGATCGCGGCGGCCTGGACCGGGGCGTGAGGTGGCGCGGCACGGCGTGACCGGGCCCGCCCGCGCGGAGGGCGGGGCGCTGCTGGTGGTGGGTGACGTCGTCACGGATGTCGTCGCCCGGCATCGCGGCCCCCTCGCGGCGGGCACCGACACGGCCTCCGCGATCCGGACGCTGCCCGGTGGGGCGGGTGCCAACGTGGCCTGCTGGGCGGCTCATCGGGGCTGCGCCGACGTACGGCTGCTCGGGTGCGTGGGCACGGACGGGGCCGAGTGGCACGAGCGGGAGCTGCGGGCCTCGGGCGTACGGCCTCTTCTGGTCGTCGACCCGGACGCGGCCACGGGAACCGTGATCTGTCTGGTGGACACGGGCGACGCGGGCGAACGCACGTTCCTCACCGACAGCGGCGCCGCGTTGCGGATGGATCCCGGCGACTGGTCGCCGTCCCTGCTCGACGGGGTCGCTCGGCTGCATCTGTCGGGCTATCTGTTCTTCTCGGAGTCGAGCCGCGCGCTGGCCTCAGTGGCCCTGGAGTCGGCACGCGCGCGTGGGGTGCCGGTGAGCGTCGATCCCGCGTCGGCGGGGTTCCTCACGCGGCTGGGCGTGGACCGTTTCCTCGCGCTCGTCGAGGGCGTCGACGTGCTGCTGCCCAGCCGTGACGAGGCGTGTCTGCTGACCGGGCTGCCCGATCCGGCCGACGCGGCGGCCAAGTTGAGCCGTCTCGTCCCCTTGGTCGTGGCCAAACAGGGCGCCGACGGAGCGCTGATCGCCCGTGGGGGCGGCGTCGAGTCACGGATCCCGGCGGCTCCCGCCGTACCCCGCGACACCACTGGCGCGGGCGACGCCTTCACCGGTGTGTTCCTGGCCGCGCTGCTCGCCGGCGCGGAGGTCGGGAAGGCGGCGGCCGAGGGGTGCGCCGCGGGGGCGCAGGCGGTGGGGGAGGTGGGCGGGAGGCCGCCGAGGGGCGGCTGAGGCCCGGGGGCCGAGCGGGAGTGCGGTGTGCCGCTACGCCTTCCTGCCCCAGGCCGAGATCAGTGGTGGGGCCGCGATGTCCAGCGCACCGGAGGTCACGTGGGCGAGGTGCCGGTCAATCTCCTCGTCCGTGGCGAGGCCGGCGGCGACGAGGGCCGCACGGAACCGGTCGACGGTCGTCGACTCCAGGGCGGAGCAGGCGGGTGAGGCGACGGGGAAGTACGCGTCGGCCTCCACGCCACGCAGTCCCGCCGCGCGCAGCAGGCGCGGGAGTCGGCGACCGTGCGCGGGATCGGTTCCGCGTTCGGCGAGCACCGCGGCGACGGCCGCGCGAAGCCGGTTGGCCAGTTGGTGTTCGGGGCCGGATTCCTCAAGACAGGCCAGGGGTTGGAGGGCGGGGTCGGCGTCCTCGATCAGCAGTCGTCCGCCGGGACGCAGAGCCTTGATCATCGACGACAACGCCCGGTCGCGGTCGGGCGCGTGGGCCAGGGTGAGCCGGGCGTGGACGAGGTCGAAGCCGTCCCCCGGCGGCTCGTCGACGCCCACGTGGTGGACGAGGGCCTCCACCGGGGGGCGGGTGACCGAGGGGACGGCCCATGAGATGTCGGTGTCGGTCGCGATGACCTTGCCGGTCGGGCCGACCTTCTTGGCCAGCCAGGAGATGACGGAGGTGCCGCCCGCGCCGACCTCCCAGCAGCGCCAGCCCGAGCCCAGGCCGAAGCCCTCCATGTGCCGGAACGTCGTGGGGTCGAAGAGCGTGGCGAAGGCGTCGGGGCCCTGCGCCGTCTCGGCCTGCCGGTGATCGAGGAGATACCCGTCGGTTCGCATCATGCCGCGATCATCCCATTTGAGCGTCTTATCACTAATAGCGACGCTCCCGCAGTCCGGACCGGCCGTCTACAAGTGAAGCGGAAGGTTCCGTTCCCACAGCCTTACCCGGCACTCGTTCGGCCCTGGCAAACTGGCGCGACAGGCACGAAGTGCGGTGCGAGGAGATCCACGCAAGGAGAAGCCAGATGTCCATGGCAGGGAATCTGCGGAAGGTCACCGGTCTCGACAAGGTCGGCGGTCTGCGCAGGATGGCACGGCTGGCCCGACGACGCCCCCGCGTCGACCTCAGCCATCCGGCCCGCTCCCCGCTGGGCACCTCGGTGGTGAACTGCGTGACGTACCACAAGGGCGTCCGAGCCCCCGCGGTCTCCGATGTCGTCGAGGCCGTCAAGCAGATCCGCCGGCACGACCACGGCTTCGTCTGGCTCGGGCTGCACGAGCCGACACAGCGGGAGTTCGCCGGCATCGCCGAACTCTTCGACCTGCACCCGCTGGCCGTGGAGGACGCGGTCGAGGCCCACCAGCGCCCGAAGCTGGAGCGCTACGACGACACACTGTTCGCGGTGTTCAAGACGGTCTGCTACGTCGAGCACACCGAACTGACCGCGACCAGCGAAGTGGTGCACACCGGCGAGATCATGGTCTTCGTCGGCACCGACTTCGTGATCACGGTCCGGCACGGGCGGCACGGCTCACTCGGCCCGCTGCGCGAGGAACTGGAGGCGAACCCCGAGCAGTTGGCCAAGGGACCGGCCGCGGTGCTGCACGCGATCGCGGACCACGTGGTGGACGACTATCTGAACGTCACGGACTCCGTCCAGACGGACATCGACCAGGTCGAGACCGATGTCTTCGCCGCGAACGGCGCGCGCGTCGACCCGGGGCGCATCTACCAGCTCAAGCGTGAACTCCTCGAACTGAAGCGGGCGGTGGCCCCGCTCGCCCGCCCGCTCCTGGAGCTGACCTCACGACCGATCCGGGTGGTCGACCCGGAGATACAGGCCTACTTCCGGGACGTCTCCGACCACCTGCTGCGGGCCACCGAGCAGATCGCCGCGTTCGACGAACTGCTCAACTCGATCCTCCAGGCGCATCTCGCGCAGGTCAGCGTCGCGCAGAACGAGGACATGCGCAAGATCACGGCATGGGCGGCGCTCATCGCCGTACCGACCATGGTGTGCGGGGTGTACGGCATGAACTTCGAGCACATGCCCGAGCTGCACTGGAGGTTCGGCTACCCGTTGGTGCTGGCCGTCATAGCCGCCGGCTGCGTCACCCTCTACCGGGGCTTCAAGCGCAACGGGTGGCTGTGACGGCGCGGCTGTAACGGGTCAGCGCGTCCCGCTCTTCGCGTAGACGCTTTCGACCCAGGAGGCGATCTGGTCGTCCGACAGATGGTGGGCCAGGTCGGCCTCGCTGATCATGCCGACGAGACGCTTGTTCTCGATCACCGGGAGCCGGCGGATCTGGTGCCCCTTCATCTCCTGGAGCACCTCGCTGACGTCGGCGTTCGCGTCGATCCAGCGCGGTGTGCCCTTGGCCAGTTCGCCGGCCGTGATCGTCGACGGGTCATGGCCCAGGGCGACACAGCCGACGACGATGTCGCGGTCGGTGAGGATGCCGCAGAGCCGTTCGTTCTGGTCGCTGATGGGGAGTGCTCCGACGTTCAGCTGGCGCATCAGCTGCGCGGCGCGGTCCAGGGTCTCGTGGGCGGGGATCCACTGGGCTCCGCGGTGCATGATGTCTCCGGCGGTGGTCATGTAGTACCTCCCGGTGCCGGACGGCCGGCGCGGCGCAGGACACACCGCTAGTCCCGGCGCCCTACATTCTTGCCGCGACCGGGGTGAAGCGCACTCGGAAGCCGCCGCCCGACCGCCGGTCAGCCGTTCCAGGCCGGGTGCCGTGGGTCGTCGGCGCGCACCAGGACGTCCGCGGCGGTGGCCGGGTCGGTCTCGGTCCCGTAGCGCTCGAAGGCGGGGAGGGTCCAGTGCTCGGCCTCGGGGGTGCGGCGGCGCAGGGCGCTCGGGGAGAGGAGGACGTGCACGGTCAGATCGAAGGGGAACCAGTGCTTCAGAAGGAGGGGGCCGTGCGTCAACAGCAGTGTTCCGGGCGGGAGTTGGACGTAGGGGCTGCGGGTGGCGCGGTCGGTGGCGGGGTCCCAGAGGTCGGGCAGGACCCGGCCCGTGCCGCCGGGGTCGAGCGGGCCGAAGACCTCCCGCCACAGCGCGGCGGTGTCGAACCAGCCGTCGTAGTACGCCTCCACGTCCTCGTGGCCGTACTCGAAGCGGAGCGAAGCCGGCCGCAGAAAGCCCTCGGTGCCCACGACGAGCGAGGACCGGCCGCGTATGCGCAGCGCCTCCGACACCCGGGCGGCGAGGTCCCCGGGGCGGGCGGCCGGGGCGCCGTCGAAGGCGACGCGCGGCCAAGGCGAGCCGTCGTCCGGCTTCAGGTCGAGGAGGCGGTCGGCGAGGAGGTCGCCGAGCCGTTCCCAGGTGATCGCTTCGAATCGCACACGGCCCATGATGCCGCGCGCGACCGACCCTGCCCGAGCCGGTCGGACGACCGGTCCGACGACCACGTGACCATGGGGCCACCGGGGGGAATGAACCGCGTATGGCAGCGCTCGCCACTCCCCCGCCCCGTACCGGACTTGTCGTCGTGCAGGCGCTCAGGAAGAAGCACTGCGCCGAGTGCCGGAGCGGGCCGGTGGCGATGCTGGTGCTGGAGGAGGGGGCGCCGCGCTGCCTCGACTGCGCCGATCTCGGGCATCTCCTGTTCCTGCCCCGGGGCGACACCGCGCTCACCCGGCGGGCCCGGGAGGAGAGCGCGCTGTCGGCGGTGGTCGTGCGGTTCAACCGGCGCCGGAGCCGGTACGAGCGGCAGGGCGTCCTCGTCGAGGAGGCGGCGCTCGCCCGTGCCGAGGAACGGTGCCTGGCGGACGCGGAGGCCCGACGCCGCCGCAGGGCCCGCGACGCACGGCGGCGGGCCGCGGAGGACGTGCGCTTCACGGACGCGTTCGCGACAGAGATCCGGCGCCTGTTCCCCGCGTGCCCGGCCGGGCGGGCCCGGGAGATCGCCGCCCACGCCTCCCTGCGGGGCAGCGGCCGTGTCGGCCGCAGCGCCGCGGGGCGCGCCCTGACGGAGCTCGCGGTGACCTCGGCGGTCATCGCCTCCGTACGGCATGTCGACACGCCGTACGACCGCCTTCTGATGACCGGCGTACCCCGCTACGAGGCCCGCCGACGGATCGCGGGGGTGGTGGAGGCGACGCTGCGGGGGTGGAGGACGGGTGAGTGAAGGCGGTGGGTGAAGGGGCGGGGGCGGGGCAGGGATGGTTGGAGTCGGGGGATCGAGGTGGGAGCGGACATGATCGATGGGCCGTACTTCGTGCTGACGGTGCTGGGGCTGCTCGGGACGGGGATCGTGGCGGGGGTGTTCGTCGGGTTCTCGACGTTCGTGATGAAGGGGCTGGCGTCGTTGCCGCCTGCGCAGGGTGTGGCGGCGATGCAGGCGATCAATGTGAGCGCGCTGACACCGGCGTTCATGCTGGTGTTCGTGGGTACGGCGGTGCTGTGTGCCGTGCTGGCCGTCGTGACGTTCGTGCTGTGGCCGGACGAGGGCAGAGTGGAGCTGCTGCTGGGCAGCGCGCTGTATCTGTTCGGCTGTTTCGGGGTCACGATGGTGGCGAACGTGCCGCGCAACGACACGCTCGCCAAGCTGGACCCAGGCACGGCGGAGGCGGCGACGTACTGGCGCGAGTACGTGAGCCGGTGGACGGTGTGGAACCACGTCCGGGCGGTCGCCTCGGCCGCCGCGGCCCTGTCGTATCTGCTGGCCCTCGCCTGAGGCGGGGGCGGCGGGCGCGTCGTATCGTGGCGGGGAGAGAGCCGCCCGACGCTGTACGGCCGTGCCCGTACGCGCACGCCCTACGTGAGGGAGACGGCCATGGCCGATCCCAAGGGTTTTCTGACCACCCCGCGCGAGGAGTGGCCGCGTCGGCCCGTGCAGGAGCGGGTGCGGGACTGGGACGAGGTGTATGTCCCGGGGGCGCTGCTGCCGATCATCAGCGGGCAGGCGGACCGCTGTATGGACTGCGGGATCCCGTTCTGTCACGAAGCCTGTCCGCTGGGGAATCTGATCCCCGAGTGGAACGACCTGGTGTCGCGGGAGGACTGGCGGGCGGCGAGCGACCGGCTGCACGCGACGAACAACTTCCCGGAGTTCACCGGGCGGTTGTGTCCCGCTCCGTGCGAGGCGGGGTGTGTGCTGGCGATCAATCAGCCCGCGGTGACCATCAAGAACGTCGAGGTGGCCATCGCGGACCGGGCGTGGGAGGACGGTTTCACGCCACCCCGGCCGCCCGACCGGCTGTCCGGGAGGACGGTCGCCGTCATCGGCTCCGGGCCCACGGGGCTGGCGGCGGCGCAGCAGCTGACGCGGGCCGGGCACACGGTCGCCGTGTACGAACGGGCGGACCGGATCGGGGGGTTGCTGCGGTACGGGATCCCGGCGTTCAAGATGGAGCGGCGGCAGCTGGACCGGCGGTTGGAGCAGATGCGGGCGGAGGGCACGAAGTTCCGTACGTCGACCGCCGTGGGCAGCGACGTCGGGGCGGCCGAGCTGCGGGCCCGGTACGACGCGGTGGTGATCGCCACGGGGGCCACGGCCTGGCGGGAACTGGAGGTGCCCGGGCGGGAGTTGGCCGGGATACATCAGGCGATGGAGTATCTGCCGCTGGCCGACCGGGTGTGCGAGGGGGATCTGGCGGTGTCGCCGTTGTCGGCGGCCGGGAAGCATGTGGTGATCGTCGGGGGTGGTGACACGGGAGCGGACTGTCTGGGGACGGCGGTGCGGGAAGGGGCCGCGTCCGTGACGCAGCTGGACATCTACGCGCTGCCGGGGGCGGAGCGCGACGAGGACGTCGATCCGTGGCCGACGTATCCGAAGGTGTACCGGCTCTCGGCCGCGCACGAGGAGGCGCGTGACCTGCGGTCCGCGCCGGCGGCCGACGCGGACGCGCGGCTCTTCGCGGCGTCCACGCTCCGCTTCACCGGGGACGAGGCGGGGCATGTGCGGGCGTTGCACCTGGTCGAGGTGGACGAGCGGCGGCGGGTCCGGCCCGGGACCGGGCGGACGCTGCCCGTGGATCTCGTCCTGCTCGCGCTCGGGTTCTCCGGGCCTGACCTCCACGACGGGCTCGTCGACCAGCTCGGGCTGGCCCTCGATCCACGCGGGACGATCACGCGGGGACCGGACTTCGCAACCAGCGTGCCCGGTGTGTACGCCGCCGGGGACGCCGCGCGGGGCCAGTCCCTCGTCGTCTGGGCGATCGCCGAGGGGCGGGCCGTGGCCGCGGCCGTCGACCGCCGGCTGACCGGGGTGGACCGGCTGCCGGCGCCGATCGGACCGTACGACCGGCCCATGACGGCGTAGCCGCGACCCCGGGAGGGACGGCCGCCGGTTCGGCATGGCCGGCCCAGGTGGACGGGGCGGCTTCCGGTCGACAGTAAATCGGACGCGGTGGGATTATTGGGGCAGGGTGGTACGTCGCCGCTGCCGCCGTGGGCACCCAACAATCCGGCGGTGATCTGCCCCCATCCTTCGTTCCGTCGTCAGGCGTAGGGCTCCTTCCCTCGCGTCCCCCCTGTTGACGGCCGGTCCTGGAGGGTGCTCGATGACGACGCTCGACGAACGTCACGGAGAACACGCAGATGGACACGGAGATGGTGCGCACGGCGGGGCTCCGCACCGGGGCGGCCCCGCACCCGGTTCTCACGTCGTCTCCCTGAACCAGCCGACCGCCTCCCTCCCTCCGCTCGCCGGTTCCAAGGCGGCCCGTCTGGCCCGGGCGGCCCGTGCGGGGCTGCCCGTGCTGCCCGGCTTCGTGATACCGCCCCACCCACCGGACGCGCCCGGTGAGGCGCGCGCCGGTGGGACGCGTACCGACGGGACGCGTACCAATGGGACGCGTACCAATGGGACGCATACGCACGCCGGTGAGGTCTCCGCCCTGTCGCGCGCCTGGGACGAGTTGTCCCGGCATGGTGCGCGCCCCCTGGTCGTACGGTCCTCCTCGCCTCAGGAGGACACGGAGACATCGTCGGCGGCGGGACAGTTCGACTCGGTGCTCGATGTGCGGGGGTGGGAGGAGTTCCGGGCGGCGGTGCGCACGGTGCTCGGCTCGGCGCGGCGACCCGGCGGGAACAGCGCGCCCATGGCGGTGCTCGTGCAGCCGATGCTCAGGGCCCGGGTCGGAGGTGTGCTGTTCGGCGCGGATCCCGTGGCCGGGCGGACCGATCGCATGCTGGTCAGCGCGGTACGGGGCGGCCCCGACACGCTGGTCGGCGGTGAACGGCCGGGGACGGGCTACCGGTTGAGCAGATGGGGGCGACTGCTGCGGACGGAGTCGGCCGAGTCGGCCGAGTCGGCCGAGTCGGCCGAGTCGGCCGAGTCGTCGCTCGGCGTCTCCGAGCCCCTGCTCACCGCCTCCGAGCTGCGGCGTCTGGCCCGGCTCGCGCGGCGGGCCGCCCAGGTGTTCGGGGGGCCGCAGGACATCGAGTTCGGCTTCGGTGAGGACGGACGGCTGTGGCTGTTCCAGAGCCGTCCGATCACGGCGATGGCGGCCCGGCCGGCGCGGGGTGCCCGGCTGCTCGGTCCCGGGCCGGTGGCGGAGACCCTGCCGGGACAGTTGGAGCCGCTGGAGGAGGATCTGTGGGTGGCGCCGATGGCCCGGGGCCTCGCCTTCGCGCTGGACATCGGCGGGAGTGCGCCGCGCCGGTGGCTGCGGGCGGCGCCGGTCGTCACCGTGGTCGACGGTCGCGCGGCGGCGGACCTGCGGCTGCTGGGCGCCGTTCCGCCGAGGCACCCCGGGCTCGCGTGGCTCAACCCGGCGCCGGGTGCCCGGAGGCTGGGGGCCGCGTGGCGGGTGGGGCGGCTGAGGTCGACGTTGCCGGGGCTGGCGACGGACCTGGTGGCGGACGTCGACCGGCGGCTCACCGAGACCCCGTCGACCGCCGAACTGCCGACCGCCGAGCTGATCTCGACGCTCCGCTGGACGCGCGCGACCCTGGTCTCGCTGCACGCGCAGGAGGCCCTCGCGGGGGCCCTCCTCCCGGAGCCTCGCGTCACGGCCGCGGGCACCGCCCTCGCCACGCTCACGGAGACGAGGTACCGGGACCGGCGTCTGCCGGACCACCGGGTGGTGGCCGCCGAACCCGTGGTTCTCGCCCTCACGGCCCCCAGCCTCTGGGGTGACCTGCGGCTGCCTCCGCCGGAGCCCACCCACCACAACGGTGCCTCCGCGGCCACCGCCACCGCCGACGAGCCCTCGGCCACGGTCCACGAGCCCCCCTCCGCCGCGGCCTACGAACCCACCGCCGCCCCCGCCTCGGCCCCGTCCCCCGCCGCCGACCGCCGTGAAGAGCCGCCCCTCCACCGCACCGCCTCCCTCTCCCTGGGCGCCCTCCCGCCCCGCGAGGCCCTGCGGCTGCGGGTCCGGTGGGTACAGGAGTTGCAGGTCAGGCTGGTGCGGGAGGCGGCGCGCCGACTGCTCGTGCGGGGTGTCCTGGGCGAGGCCCGGCGGGCGGGGCTGCTGCGGTGGAAGGAGTTCGTGACGGCGCTGGAGGGCGGCGGGCTGCCGGCGGACTTCGGCGAACGGCTGCCCCGGGCCGTGTCCGCGCCGCTCCCGGACCGGTTCCGGCTCGCGGACGGCGGGGTGGTCGTCGCCGAGCGCACCGCCGGGCCGTCCGCCGGCGGAGGCCGGGGCGTGTCCGGCGGCCGGGGGGTCGGCACGGTGTGGGACGGCGCCGGGGCCAGGCCGCCGGATGCCGTACTGGTGGTCCGCACCCTCGATCCGGCGCTCGCCCCGCTGCTGCCCCACGTCGTGGGACTGGTCGCGCAGACGGGCAGCCCCTTGTCGCATCTCGCCGTGCTGGCCCGGGAGTTCCGGGTGCCGACGGTGGTCGGGGTCGAGGACGCGGTGCGCCGTTTCCCGCCGGGCAGCCGACTGACGGTCGACGGCGACTCCGGCGACGTACGGACCGGCGGCAACTCCGGTGACGTACGGGCTAGCGGCGGCTCCGGTGACGTACGGGCTAGCGGCGGCTCCGGTGACGTACGGGCCGGCGGCGGTTCGAGGGACGTATGGGCGGAGGGTTCGTGATGAGGCGCCTCGCCTACCTCTTCGGGGGCACGGCAGCGCTCGGCGCGGGCGTCTACTTCGTCGTCTACCTCACCCGGTGGCAGTGGCAGCGGGCCATCCTCAGCGGGGTGCTGCTGCTGATCATCGGGGTGCTGCTGCTCGGGCTGGTGCTGCTGGGGCGTCTGGCGCGGATCGAGGAGCGGATCCGGGAGAGCGACCGGCGGCAGCAGGACGCGCTGGCCCGGCTCCGGCAGACGCGCACGGACGAGCGGGGTAACCGGTTCCGCTGGCTGGAGGACCCGGCGAGTCGTACGTATGTCTTTGTGCCGGTGCTGCTGGTCACCGGTGTGGTGCTGTCGGGGATCGCGTGGCTGGTGCAGCGGATCGCGTCGGTGACGGCCCGGCCGACGGCGGAACGGCGTCTCGCCGGGCGGCTGGCCGTGCTGACCGCGCCCGATCCGGCGCCGGAGGCGGATCTGGAGGACGCGGCGCCACCCGGTGGCGGTGGACGGAGCCGGGCGGCGCGGCTGATCACCGTGGCGGTCGGCGTCGCCCTGCTGGCCTCGCTGGTGGTCGGGCTCGCCGACCTCACCCAGACCAGGAAGACGGAGCGGAACGGGGCCGAGGCGACCGCCGTGCTGGTGCAGGTGGACATGCGGGGCGTACGGCCGAACGCCGAGCGGGAGGCCATGGCCGCGTCCCAGGCGTGGGAGCGCTGCCGGAACTCCACGTCGGTGCCCCTGCGGCGGACCACGCTCGGCGAGCTCGGCGACGGGCTGTTCGCCGGGACCGTCCGCCCCGCGCTCACCGATCATGACCGTCTGCGGCTACGCGGCTGTCTGGAGGACGCCGACGTGGACCGGGCGCACCTCACGGTGGTGGGCATCGGGGACGCGGACCGGGAGTGAACGCCGGGATCGCCATAATCGACGTAAAAGCCGTGAGTTCGCACACAATCAGACAGAACGCTTACGCCGGTCGGGCTACGATGCCGGGCAGACCCCCGTCCCCAACCCCCGGGTCCTCCATGTCTGCCACCCTCCCGCCCGCTCCCCCACGCCCGGATCCGCACTCCACGGTCCCCGCCCGACCGGTTGCCGCCCGACCGGTTGCCGCCCCACCCCGTTCGCTGCGCCGCAGAACGGTGCGCGTGCTCGTCGGTGTGCTGCTCGGCTATCTCGCCCTGTGGGCCACGGGGTCGCTCGGGATCCTCGCGGTGTCGTACGTGGCGGGTGAGACGACCTCGGCGCCCAAGGGGACCCGCTCCCTGAAGGGCGTCCACAACTTCCAGCCCGTCGGTACCGACGGCAGGCTGTGGCGCGGGGCCGCGCCCTCCCCCGCCGGGTACCGGGCACTCGCCGACCTCGGCATCACCACGGTCGTGGACCTGCGCGCCGAGGACCTGAGCGCCGCGCAGCTCGCCCTGCCGCGCGAGGCCGGACTCGATGTCGTACGGGTGCCGATGCGGGACGGGCAGACGCCGACGCCGGAGCAGGTGCGGCGGCTGCTCGACACGGTCTCCGAGAGCTCCGGGCCGGTGTTCGTGCACTGCGGCGCGGGCGTCGGCCGTACGGGGACGATGGCCGCGGCCTATCTCGTGAAGACCGGGCAGGAGGACTCGCCCGGCGCGGTCTGGCGCAACCTGACGGTCGGGCCGCCGTCGATCGAGCAGATCTACTACGGGCTGATGCTGGAGCGGGAGCGGGAGACCGCGCAGCCGCCGTTCCCGGTGGTCGCCATGAGCCGCCTCGTCGACGCACCGCGCCGCATCTGGTCGTACGTGTAGCCGCCGGGCGCACACACCGGCGTGCGCGGCGCGGGACATAGAGCCCGCGCCGCGCACGTATGTGTTCGGCCGTCCGTCCTGCCTGTGTTCGGCCGTCCGTCCTGCCTGTGTTCGGCCGTCCGTCCTGCCTATGCTCGGCCGTCCGTCCCGCGGAGCCTTACGGCTTGCGGGCCACCGCGCCGTACCCCGGGATGACCCCGTGCTCCTGGCCGGGGACCGGCTCGCCGAGTTCGGGGTGCCAGTGGTGGGGCACCTCGACGCCGGGGTCGACCAGTTCGAGGCCGTCGAAGAAGCGGGTGAACTCCTCGCGGGAGCGAAGCGCCAGGGTGACGCCCGCGGCCTTGAGCTTCTCCGTCGCCGCCTTCGACTCCTCCGGGGTGAAGTCGGCGGTGGCGTGGGTGACGACCAGGTAGCTGCCGGAGGGCAGTTCGGACATCAGCCGCTGGACCAGGGCGTGCGCGCCGTCCTCGTCGGAGACGAAGTGCAGCAGCGCGATCAGCGAGAGCGCCACCGGCCGACTGAAGTCCAGCACCTTCTTGGCGCCCTCGACGACGGCGTGCGGGTCGCGCACATCGGCCTGCAGATACTCCGTGCGCCCCTCGGGCGTACCGCGCAGCAGGGCCGCCGCGTGGGCCAGCACGATGGGATCGTTGTCGCAGTAGACGACGGACGTCTCGGGCGCGACGCTCTGGGCTATCTGGTGCAGGTTCGGCTCGGTCGGGATACCGGTGCCGACATCGAGGAACTGGCGTACGCCGTGCTCCGCCAGCCAGCGGGTGGAGCGGTGCATGAAGGCACGGTTGACCTGCGCCATCACCGGCACCCGGGGGTCGAGGGCCAGCATCTGCCTGCCCATGGCCTCGTCGACGGGGTAGTTGTCCTTGCCGCCGAGGTACCAGTCGTACATCCGCGCGGGATGGGGTCTGCTCGTGTCGATCTCGACGGGGGGACGCCCGTTCATGTCGAACTCCATAAGAATCTTGAGAACCTTGAGAACCTTGCGGATCTCGAGAATCCGCGGCAGTGGGTGATCAACTCAGGGCCAACATAGGGGGATCGGCTGAACAACAGGGAGTGCGCAACAGGTCTCAGGAGAGCAGGAAGTCGGCCACCCCCGCCTTGGCTCCCTGGATGAACGCGTTCATCTCGTCGGGGGTGTAGATCAGCGCCGGTCCGTCGGGGTCGGTGGACTGCCGTACGGCGATCCGGCCGTCGGCGAGCTTCATGGCCTCCAGGCAGTTGCCGCCGTTGCCGCCGCTCCAGGGCTTGTGCCAGCCCTCGCTGCCGAGTTCCCGAGCGGGCATGCCGTTGTAGACACGGTTGTGCGACTGGCCGAGTGACTGACTGTGCGACTGGGTGCGCGTACGCGACTGCGACTGCGACTTGATGAGTTCCATTCGGTGTCTTCAGAGCTCCTTGCGGAGATCCCGGAGGATCTCCTTCGTGCGTTGTGCCGTGGCGGCCTGCGCCGCCATGCGGTCCATGACCTCGAGGTGGGTCGCCACCTCGGAGCGGTCGTCCAGGTAGACGGCGCCGGTCAGGTACTCGCTGTAGACCATGTCCGGAAGTTCGGCCATGGCGAATCGGAACAGGACGAACGGCCCGTAGGTGCCCGGGTGCGGTCCTGTGTCGAACGTGGCGACCTGGAGCGTCACATGCCTGAGCTCCATGGTTTCGAGCAGTCGGTCGATCTGGGCGCGCATGACCGCCGGTCCGCCGACGGAGCGGCGCAGGGCGGTCTCGTCCATCACGAACCACAGCCGGGGCGCGCCCTCACGAGTGAGCAGTTCCTGGCGTTGCATGCGCAGGGCGACATGGCGCTCGATGTCCGCGGGCTTGGTCTGGCCGATGGCGCCCGAGGTCATGACCGCGCGCGCGTAGTCCTCGGTCTGCAGCAGTCCGGGGACGAAGTGCGGGTCGTAGCCGCGGATCAGGCCGGCCGCGCCCTCCAGGCTGACGTACATGGAGAACCAGCCCGGCAGGATGTCGTGGTAGCGCTGCCACCAGCCGGGTTTGTTGGCGTCCTCGGCGAGCCGGACGAAGGTCTCGGCCTCCTCGTCGCCGACCCCGTAGGCCTTCAGCAGCAGCTGGAGATAGGGAATCTTGAGGGCGACCTCGGCGGTCTCCATCCGGCGGACCGTGGCGGCGGCGACGTGCAGGATGCGCCCGGCCTCCTCACGCCGGATGCCCGCGCGCTCGCGCAGGTCCAGCAGGCGCCGGCCGAGCACGACCTGGCCGACCGTCGGCGCGGACCGCGGCTCACTCATCTCGCCCCTCTCTCCTCTGATCTCCTCTGGCCCTGCGCTGACCTGCGTCGATTCCCGGGGCCGCCTGGTCCCGACAGACCGGCGGCGCCGTTCGGAGACCTCGCTCACCGCACTGGTCCTGGTACACGTCCGGGTACACAAACGAACACTGTGCGTGCATACGGACGTTGTGCGAGGGATTTCCAACTGGCGCCGCTACACGTGCTGTTGCGTGCAGTGTGCCATGACCGTTCAGAGAGTCATACGGCACTCTGCAATTTTCAGAGTGACACTTGCCAAGTGTTCACGGCGGGGCGATAGTGGCAAGCGTGATTCCGCCCCCTGCGCCGTTAGGAACAGACGCCGCCGGAGACCGTGTCGGTCCCGGTCCGGCCGCCGGGGCGCGCCCCGAGACAATCGCCGAGCGCCGGTTTCGATTCGAGCTGGCCGCGCACCCGGGTGCCGTGGCCCAGGCCCGGCGTGTGACCCGTGACCAGCTCACCGGCTGGGCCTTCTGCGAGGACGCCTGCGACACGGCCGCCCTGGTCGTGTCCGAGCTGGTGACCAACGCGATCGTGCACACCGCGAGCACCCAGATCGTCTGCGAGCTGCACGACGGTGGCGAACTGGTGCGGATAGCGGTACGGGACGAGGGCTGCGCTCCGGGTGAGCCGCATCCCTCGCCGCAGCGGCCCGAGGAGGAACACGGCCGCGGGCTGCTCCTCATAGAGTCCCTCTGCCGCTCCTGGGGTGCGCAGCCGGTCGGCCTGGGGCTTCTGGTGTGGGCGGACGTGCCACGCGGACTGCCGACCGCGGCGGCCCCTCCGGACGCGGGCGCGGGGCGCTCCGCGGACGCTTCGGCGGTCGTGGGCAAGGGTGTGGATGTTGGGGTTCGGTCCGAGGTTGGGGCGCGGTCCGATGTTGAGGTGCGGCCCGATCTGGGGGTGCGGTCCGATCTTGGGATCCGGCCCGACCTCGGGGCGCGGTCTGATCTTGGGGCCCGGTCTGACCTCGGGGTGCGGGCCGATCTCGGGGTGCGGGCCGATCTCGGGGCACGGGCCGATCTCGGGGCACGGGCCGATCTTGGGGCACGGGCCGATCTTGGGGCACGGGCCGATCTTGGGGCACGGGCCGATCTTGGCTGGGGTGCGAAGAAGCCGCCGGCGGAGGGTCGGGACGGTGAGGCGGAGGGGTTCCGTCTGACGGGTGCCGAAGGCCGTCGCAAGGGTGCCGAGGCCGGGCGGCTCACGGGTTTCGAATGTCGTACGGAAGCCGGAGTCCGGCCGCGCGTCGGACGGCGGACGGGGGCCGAATGGGTGTGAGCGCGTCGATCGGTCCCACGACGCCCCCCGGTGGGGGCAGAGTGGCCCGCGTGGTGAGCCTCGACACCCTGACCCGACTGCGCCGCGCCCAGCGTCCCGCTGCGACGCCTCGCCCCCTTCCCCTGCCCGAGGGCATGACCGCGCCCATGGGGTGCGACGCGGTGGCCGTTCCGGCCCGCCTCGGACCGATGGTTCTGCCCCGGCTGCCCCGTGTGGGCTGTGTCTACGCCGACCGGGCACAGTGGTGGTGGATCGTGCCGGCCGACTCCGACTACGCGCTGGAGTGGCCGGCTCCGGTGCGCTACACCACCGGAGCGCTGGTCTCCGACGGTGCGGCCGTTCCCGGGCTGATCCTGCGGCCGGAGGGGGCCATTCCCTATACGCCGCCGATACCGCTGTATCTGGCGTTGTGCCGGGTCACGGGGACTACGCCGACCTGGTCGCGGTTGACCGCGTAGGGCTCCGCCGGTTGGGCCGGTCCCTGGCCAGGGGCTGCGCCCCTGGATCCCGCCGTTCGTTCGGGGACTTCCGTCGATGCGCGGCCTCGGGTGAGTGGGGGCTGATCGCGCAGTTCCCCGCGCCCCTGTGGGGGAAGGGGCCTGCGGCCCTTCCCCCACATCCGCGTGCTCCGCATCCCTTGCCCCCTCGTGCCGCGCATCTCCGTGCTCCGCATCGCCGCCCTGCGCATCGCGCGGTACGACGTCCTGTTCCCGCCCTCGCGCGTTCCCGCGCCTGCGTTCCCGGCCGGCGCATACGAGTCGACCCGCCCCGCCTCGCAGCCCCTCCCCGCGCATGGCCGTCGGGCGCGCCCCCGCCGCTCGCTTCGGCCCCGCACACGCCGGTCCGGTACGCCTCCGTCCAGCGCGCCCCCACGTACCAGTCCGCCACGCCCCGCCCATTCACGTTTCCGCACCACGCACGCCCTCCGCCGCGCCCTGATCCCCACCTCCTCGCGCCCCACGCGCGTCCCTCCACCTCCTCTACGCCCCCTCCCCAAGGCCCCCACCCCCGTTCCGGCCCGCCTATCCCCACCGTCCCACCCCGCCCGCCCCAACCCGGGCCCGGCCCATCCAATCCAGCCGCACCCACCCCCTTCCGACGTACCCCCCTCTGCCTCCTCGCGCCCCGCGTGCTCCGGGGGGCGGGGGCTGGTGGGGTCGTGCGCCCTGGTCGGGGGTGGGGGATGCCGGGATAGTGGCGTGTCGGGGTCGAGGTGGGGAGGTCGTGGGTGGGGAAGGCGCGGGACGGGAGGAAGCCGGAGACGTCGGAGTCGGAGCTGCTGCTGTTCGGGGGGCCGCTGCGGTACGACATGGGCTGGTCGCAGCACGCCGACGCGTTTCTGGAGCTGAACTTCCGCGCGATGGTGCGGCGACTGCCGTCGCTGCTCGCGTCGAGCTTCCGGCTGGCCTGGCAGGCGGACCGGCAGGCCGCCCGGACCGTACTGGCGGCCGAGACCGGCCGCGGCCTCGCCCAGGCGGTGAGCCTGCTCGCGGTGAACGCGATCCTGGGCCGGCTGATGACGGACGGCACGGTCGAGGAGCGGCTGCGCGGCGCCGTACCCGCGCTCGTCACCATCGCCGCCGTGATGCTGGTGTCCACCCTGCTGCGGGCGGCGTCGACGTACGCCACGGGCCGGCTGGAGCCCAAGGTGGAGCGCGTGGCGACCGAGCTGTATCTGGAGCGGGCGGCGGGCGTGGAGCTGTCCGCGATCGAAGACGACGGCTTCCACAAGCTGCTGGACACCGCGAAGTACGGCGCTCAGTCAGCCCGTCGGATGATCAGCTATTCGGCGCGTGTGGTGAACGCGCTGATCTCGCTGATCGCCGCCGCCGGTGTGCTGACCGTGCTGCACCCGGCCCTGCTGCCGCTCCTGGTCACGATGACGCTGCCGAGCGCCTGGAGTTCCCTGACCATCGCCCGCCGCCGCTACACGTCCTTCCACGCCTGGGTGCAGCACGCGCGCGCGGGCTATCTGATCGGCTCCCTGCTGATCGAGCCGGAGGCGGCCCCGGAGATCCGGGTGCACGGCGTCGGCCCGTTCCTGCTGCGCCATTTCCGCTCCATGTCGGAGACGGCGGAGGCCGAGCAGGCCCGCCTGGCCCGGCTGGCGGCCCGTACGGGCCTGTACGCGGCCCTCTGGACCGGGCTGGCCACCGTGGCGACGTACGCGACGCTGGGCGGTCTGCTGCTCGGCGGCGCCATGGCACTCTCCGTGGCGGGTACGGCGGTCATCGCGATCCGCACCGGCTCCGCGAGCCTGGACACGCTGGTCCTGGAGGTGAACTCCCTGCACGAGGAGGCCCTCTTCGTGGGGGACATGCAGCGGCTGTACGTGGAGGCGGCCAAGCGCGCGATCCCGGAGGGCGGTGATCCGCTGCCCGAGGACCCGCGGGAGATCCGGGTGGAGAACGTGACCTTCGCCTACCCGGGCAAGGCCGGCCGGCCCGCGCTCAGCGACGTCACCCTGACCGTGCCGCTGGGCAAGATCGTCGCGCTCGTCGGCGAGAACGGCTCGGGCAAGACCACCCTGGTCAAGCTGCTCGCCGGGCTGTACGCGCCCGACCGGGGCAGGATCATGTGGGACGGCGTGGACGCGGCGGGCGCCGACCGGCGGCAGCTCGCCGAGCGCATCGCGATGGTCGCGCAGGACTTCAAGCGGTGGCCCTTCACGGCCCGCGTCAACATGGCGATCGGCCGCCCCTCCGCGCCGCTGACCGAGGAACGGCTCGCGGCGTCCGTCGCGGAGGCCGGGGCGCAGGACGTGATGGACGATCTGCCGCGCGGTTTCGACACGCTGCTGGGCAAGGGGTTCAGCGGTGGGCACGAGCTGTCGGGCGGGCAGTGGCAGCGCCTGGGCATCGCGCGGGCCGCGTACCGGCGCGGGCACATCCTGATCGTGGACGAGCCGACCGCCGCCCTGGACGCCCGCGCCGAGCTGGAGGTCTTCGAGAAGATCCGCGCGCTGGCGGGCACCGGTCAGACCGTCGTACTGATCACCCACCGGCTGGCGTCGGTCCGCCACGCCGACCTGGTGCACGTCCTCGACCAGGGCCGCCTGGTGGAGTCCGGCACCCCGGACGAACTGCTGGCCACGGGCGGGGTGTACGCGGAGCTGTACTCGCTCCAGGCCGAGCAGTTCGCGGCGAAGCCACCCGGGGGGAAGCCACCCGCGGCGGAGGTGCCGACCGGGCCGACCGTGACGGCGACGGCGAAGGTGCCCGCCCCGAAGGCGGGGTGAGGTCAGGCCGACGCGGTCGCGGCGGTCTCGGCGCCGCGCACGATGACCAGGAACATGTCCGTCGCGATGTCCATCACGACCTCGGCCTGCTGCCCCTCCAAGCGGGCCGCGTGGGCCAGCTCCTCGGCCGGCCACGAGCCGCGCGGCCCACCGGCGGGAAAGCGCCCCAGCACCGTTCGCCCGTTCACCCTGCACCTCCATGTCGCGCTGTCCCCGTGGCCCGTGAACCCGTGGCCGGGCAGCTTGTAGATTGAAACGCCAACCACGGGGTGAACGGCTCGCGAAGTGACGGTACTGAGACGTAGTTGACACGAGGTCAACCACGGATCGTGAGGTACCTCTCAGAAACCACACATTCCGGTGACTCTACGTGCCAGCGCTTGCACTATTTGTCACTCCTCACTTGCTCACTTGCTCACTCTTCACGCTTCCGTACGTGGCGGCGTCGTGGTCGTGGTCGAACGCATTGCCGTACGACGAGTACCAGCACACCGTCCATCCCATGCACGCCTTGAAGGGGAGGATCCGTGTGTACGGCGCCCGCGACACGACCGCGAACTCGGTGCCCCGCGCGCGCAGATGCGCCAGATGCCCGACCTGGTCGAGGAAGGCCGAGCAGTCGCGGGAGCCCGCCTCCCACTCCGGGGCGAACACGAAGCGGTTGACGATCAGTTGGTGAGGCCCCCGGAACAGGTCCAGCAGCGTCGCCCTGCCGTCCGTCGCCGCCCTCGAAGACGTACTCCTCGTCGACCTCGACCATCGGCAGCCGCCGCCGCTCGGCGTCCAGCGCGGCACTCCATTCCTCGCGCGGGACGATCCGCGGAAGCGACATGTGTTCCTCCTCCGGTGCGGTGCGTTCCACTGGGGTGGGGCGGGACTTTCTCCGGGTGCTCGCCCGCTACTCGGGCGGCTTGTCGTAGTCCTGGATACGGCCGCCGTGGCTGCGGTCGGTCAGTGCGGCCAGGCGGTCCGTCATCTCCCGTACGGTCGCCGGCACGTCGACGGTGAGCAGCTCGCGGTCGCGCATGAGGACCCGGCCGTCGACGATCGTGGTGGTGACGTCGGCGGAGCGGGCGCTGTGCACGAGGGTGGCGGCGAGGTCGTGCACCGGCTGGGTGTGCGGGCCGGTGAGGTCGACCAGGACGATGTCGGCGCGCCGCCCTGGGGCGAGGCTGCCGATCCGCTCCCCCAGCCCGACGGCCCGTGCGCTCTGCAGGGTGGCGTGGTGCAGGGCCTGGCGGGAGGTCAGCCAGCGCGGGTCGCCCTCGGTGGACTTCTGCACGAGCGCGGTGAGGGCCATGGCCTCCCACACGTCGAGGGAGTTGTTGGAGGCGGCCCCGTCCGTGGCGAGTCCGACGGGGACCCCGATCCGGCGCAGGGCGCGCACCGGGGTCGTGGGCCAGGCGAACTTGAGATAGCCGCGGGGCGCGGTCGCCACGGCCACCGGCCCGGTCGCCCGCTCCAGCACCGGCAGGTCGCGCTCGACGATGCCGGTGCCGTGCGCGATGAGGACGCCCGCGTCGAGGCCGAGGAGCCCGGTGCGTTCCAGCACCTCGATGGGTGTGACGCCGTGCCGGGCGAGGCTGTTGTCGGTCTGGTCGCGGCTCTCCGAGGCGTGCAGATGTACAGGGAGGCCGTGTTCGCGGGCCAGTTCGGCGGTCGCGGCGAGGTCGGCGTCGTCGACGGTGTAGGGGGCGTGCGGGGCGAGCGCGGTGGTGATACGACCGCCGGCCGCGCCCCGGTGCCGTAGCGCGAACTCCAGGGATCTCGCCCGGCCTTCGGGGCCCTGCGAGGAGAAGAACGCCTCGCCCAGGTGCGCGCGCAGCCCGGTCTCCGCGACCACGGCGGCGGCCGTGTCCATCGAGAAGTAGTGGTCGGCGAAGCAGGTCACGCCGCCCCGGATCATCTCCGCGCAGGCCAGCCGGGCCCCCAACTCCACGTCCCTCGCCGTCAGGTTGGACTCGACGGGCCAGATGACGTCGTTGAACCACTCCTCCGCCGGCAGGTCCTCCGCGATGCCGCGCAGCGCCACCATCGGGGCGTGCGTATGGCAGTTGATCAGCCCCGGCATCGCGACCTGGCCGCGCGCGTCGATGCGTTCCGCCGTGGTCACGGGGGCCGTCTCCTCCGCCGGCCCGATGCTCACGATCACCCCCTCCCGTACGACGATCGCCGCGTCCTCGACGAAGTCGATCCCCTCGTGTTCGTCGTGGACGAGGGCGGTGCAGCCGGTGATGACGAGATCGGCGGGCGAGGGGGAAGCGGGCGGGGGCGGAGGTGGCGTCATGCCGTCACCGTACGGCCGGGGTGTGCGCGGCAGGGGGTGATGCGGGCATCCGGTGGGTGGCGGGGAGGGGGCGGGGGGCGGGATCCGGCAGCGCCCGGCGCGCGCCACAGGACCGACGCGCGGGGCTCACGCACTCCCGCTCACGCCCGCGGCTCACGCGCTCAGGCCCTGCCTCGGCGGTACGTCGGTGACGTCCGGGGCGTCGGGGAAGCTGATGCCCGCCTGCCGCTGGTGCCGGGCGAGATCGTCGAGGTGCGCGGTGATCCGCTCGGTGTGGTGGCGGCCGAGCCGTCCCGTGTCGTCGAGGTGCACGGCGCAGGCGGTGGTGGTGTCGACCAGTCGTTCGAGGATCGCGGCGATCTCGTCGGTGCCCTCGGTGTGCCGGGCCAGGGCGGGCAGTTCGGCTCCGGAGAGGGCGATCGCGGCGCGGGCCCGGGCCAGAGCGCGGTAGGCCTCGCGGCGCAGGGTCCAGCGGGCGGCCCGCTCGTCGGTCTCGCCGGGCAGGGCGGCCCCGACGGACACGGTGACCCCGTTGGGTGTGGACGCGCGGCTCGACGGTGCCGAACCGCCCCCTCCGGTGCGGGCGCCCGGCGTGCGCGACTCGTTCAGGACGTGCGCGAGATAGGCGTACGCGGCCGTCCCCGCTTCGGTGAGCCGGGCGCGCACGCCCCCTCCGCGCTGCCCCTTCGGTATCGGCAGATGGCCGACGATGAGGACGATGGCGCAGGCCAGGAGCGTCTCGGCGATACGGCTCCAGGAGGCCTGGGGGTCGCCGCCGACCATGACGAGGGCGAGCACGAGGACGGTGACGACGGCCGTCTGGGCGGCGAAGTGCCGGGTGGCGACGGGTATCAGCGCCCCGCTGACCGCGACCAGGGCGACGAGCCCCTCGGGCCGGGGCAGCACGGCGGCGAACCCGGCGAAGAGCACGGCGCCGAGGACGGTCCCGGCGGCCCGGCAGAGCACCCGGGACACGAGCGGCCCGAGGTCGGGCTTGACCAGGAAGACGGCGGTCGCGGGCAGCCAGTACCAGTGCTCGTGGTGCAGCGCCTGCGCCACGGCCGCGGCGGCCCCGAAGGACAGGGCGACCCGCAGCCCGTACTCGCGTCCGCCGGATCCGAGGCCGAGCCGTACGAGCGAGGCGAGGGTACGGCGGCGGGTGTGCAGGTCGCGTGCGTCGCCGCCGCGGTCGAAGGCCTCGGCGGCGCGCAGGAGCGCGTCGTCGAGGGCGCGCAGCGCGGGCGCGGAGCGTGAGGGCGCGGGCAGCGGGCCGGTGGCGGTGTTGCCGCGTACGGCGGCGGCGAGCCTGCGGGGTCCCTCGGAGGCCCGGCCGACGACGGCGTCCCCGGCCCAGGCCAGCGCGGTGGCCGCCTCGGCGAGGGGCAGCGCGGCGGCGTACTGGGCGTGCAGCCGCCGCTCGGACGACGAGCTGGCGTAGCGCCGCAGCCGGGGCCCGGCGAGCGCGTCCTGGGCGTGGTCGAGGGCGGCGGTCAGCGCGGCCCGCCGGGCGAGCGCGTCCGGGGTGCCGACGGCGTCCAGCAGCCCCGCGATCGCGTCGTAGACGGCGGCGACGGCGTCCCGTTCCCCGTCGAACCGGTAGTCGCCGGCGGTGAGGACCGCCGGCGTGGGCAGCGCGAGGCGCAGCGCGAGCAGCCAGCCCGCGCCGACGAGATAGGCGAGCGCCCGCTCCCATCCGGGTTCCGGCAACGGCATCCCGGCGCCGATGGCGGCCGCGACCAGCAGCTGGGTGCCCGCTCCGGACGACACGGGCCCGATCGCGCTCATCCCGCCGGCGAGCAGCCCGAGCACGGTGAGCAGCAGGGTGAGGACGACGGCACCGGCGTACGTACCCCCGGCGTACTGCCCGGCGTACGTGCCGACGAGGAGCCCCACGGCGCCGGCGAGCGCGGGCACCCCGAGCCGCTGGACGGCCACGCGCCGGCTCCCGGGGCGGTCGTTGATCCCGGCGAGCATGGCGCCGAGCGCGGCGACCACGCCGAGGGAGGGCCGCTCCAGCAGGACGGCCACGAGCAGCAGCGGTCCGCCGGCCAACGCCCCTCGCACCACCGCGTTCCAGGGCACCGGCCCCCTCTGCGCACGCAGGGCGTGAGCGAGCCAGGGCGGAAGGGCGAGGACGGCGCGGCGGGTCACGGAGCTCCTGTCGTCGGGTGAGGGCGGGGTGTGCCTTCGGGCGACGGCGGCCGGGGCTGGTGTTCTCCACCGTAGGTCCCGGACCTGGAGGAAGTGGAACGCTCGTATTACCGCGATGTGACGATCCCTGCAAGGGCCATGTTCTTTATGAACGCAATCGACGACTCAGCGCGACTAACGACGCGTCAGCGCGACAAAGAAGGTGGACCCGGGGGCGTAGCCGGCCCCCGGGCCCTGATATGCCGCCTCATGGGCACGCCGCCACGGTTGAGAACCCAGGTCAGTCATGATGTCGCCGCGTCCTGCCTTTGGACCACCACGCATCGAGCTGCGCGGGCTGGACTTGAACCAGCATTTCGACGTCCGGGGCCTGAGTCCGGTCGTTGCGGCGATCGGCGGCGAATACTGAGTCTGGAGCAATAGTCTGAGATTGATCGCGGCCCGTCCCTGAATTCCTTGGCGGGTACGGTCCGCTCCGTCACGACAAGCCTCAGCTTCAGCTTTGCGCTCCTCGCGCACCCCGCCCGGCGTCAGGCCGGCCGGGGAGTCTGTGAGGCTACCCGAGCAGTCCGGAGTCTCCGAGGCTTCCGAAGCCTTCGAAGCCTTCGAAGCCTTCGAAGCCTTGAAGCCTTGAAGCCTTCGGACTATCCGAACAGGTAGCCGAAAACGGCGTCACCGACGCGCTGGTCGACGACCTCCACCCCGTTCGCTTCCTCCCGTGCGAACTTCACGGCCTGCTGCAACTTCTCGACGCGGTCGAGGATTTCGTTGACGCGCCGGGCGGGCAGGGCTCCGGAGAACTTCACGGTGGTCCAGTAACCGACCGGAATGTCCTCGTAGTACACCTCCACCTGGGCGGGGTGCTTGTCGGTCGCCTCGGCCTTCACATGGTTGCGCGGCACCTTCTTCGTCCGTACCGTCCGCACCGCCTCGGTCTTCCAGGCGTCGGTGGACGGGTCCTGCGCCCACGCCTCGGAGGCGTCGAGCACGGGCAGCCTGCGCACCAGCGTGTTGATCTCGCCGAGCTGCTTCTCCAGGAAGAGCAGATAGGCCACGGGGACATCGGCGACGAGCACCCGCCCCTCGACCTTCACGTCCGCCCGCGCCGTGCAGTTGGCCCAGTCCTTGGTGGCGGTCACATCGAACAGCCGCGTGAGGACCCCCGCCGTCTCCCGCAGCACGTCTTCCGCCCGCACCTGCACCCGGGTCGACTCGGGCGGCAGTTGCTCACCCTCCTCGTCCTTCGGCTGATAGGTACGCGCGATACCGGCCAGCAAAGCCGGCTTCTGCAGCCCGTGATGAGCGGCCGTCAGGTCCTGATGGGACTTGGCCTTGACGCCCTTCTCCACTGCGATGATCTGATTGAGTTTCGCCACGTGAGAGACCGTAACAGCGGGACGGCTTTCACTTCGAAGGATTATTTCGAAGGATCATTCGGAAGAGACGAAGGCCTCCGAATCCCCTGCGAAACAGCCACCCGTCGGCCCGGTCCGAACTGCGGTCGGCCCGGTCGCGGTCGATGCTGGTGGTCGAGATGCCGATGACGCCGTGTGCGGGAGCGGGAGTTTTGCGATGGGACGTCTGAGCGAGCGGGTGGCGATCGTGACCGGTGGGGTCGGAGGGATCGGGGCCGCGGTGGCCCGGGTCCTCGCGGCCGAGGGGGCCGACGTGGTGGTCGCCGACATCCGTGACGCCGAGGGGGCGAAGCTGGCGGCGGAACTCGGCGGCCGGGCGCGCTATCTGAGCCTGGACGTCAGCAGCGAGGACGGCTGGCAGCGGGCGGTGGCCGAGGTGGAAGGGGCCCTGGGCCCGGTCTCGGTGCTGGTGAACAACGCGGGCGTCGCCGACTGGGGCTCGATGGAGGAGCAGTCCCTCGCCTCGTTCCGCCGGGTCCTCGACGTCAATCTCCAGGGCCCGTGGCTGGGCATGCGCGCGGTGGCGCCCTCGCTGCGCCGGGCCGGCGGCGGGGTGATCGTGAACATCTCCTCCCTCGCCGGACTGACCTCCTACGCGGGTATCGGCTCGTACGCGGCGAGCAAGTGGGGGCTGCGCGGGCTGACGAAGACGGCGGCGCTGGAGCTGGCCCCCGACGGGGTCCGGGTCTGCTCCGTCCATCCCGGCGCCATCCGCACCCCGATGACGGCCGGTTTCGGTGACGCCTACACCTCGGGGCAGCCCATTCCGCGCTTCGGCGAGCCCGAGGAGGTCGCCCGCATGGTGCTCTTCATCGTCGCCGACGCCACGTTTTCCACAGGCTCCGAATTCATCCTGGACGGCGGCATCCTCGCAGGTCAGCCGACCGTCGTGGCCTCGGACGACTGAGCCGGACGCCGTACCCGCGCCGTCCGCCCGGCCGATTGTCGGTGGCATGCGCTTCAATGGCATCGTCGTCACAGAGAGTGACGATCCGGACGCCTTCCGGGTGTGCTGCGGCGCGCCCGGATCCAGGTGCCGGGACTTCGGGGGAGGTCGCGCGATGGGTGGCTACGAGGAGAACGGGCAGCGGTATGTGTCCGTGGCCGGGCTGCGGATGCGTGGATGGACGGGCGGCATGGTGCACCGGCTGCTCGGGGCGGCGGATCGGCTCGGCGCGAACCCGCGGTTCGGGGAGGCGCCGAGGGTCCGGCTGTACCGGCTGGAGCGGGTCGAGGCAGCGGAGCGGAGCGAGGACTTCCGGGCGGTGGCGGAGGACTCCGAGCGCAGGTCGCAGGCGGTGCGGGCCGCGATGCGCAGGCGGCGGGAGGAGGTTCTGCAGCGGATCAGGGACGAGCCGATCGACGTGCCCCGTCTCGATCCGGGCAGGCTGGCGCTCCGGGCGGTGGAGCACCGGGCGCGACGGGAGGCGGAGTGGGGCCGACGGGGGGACGGAGCTTCGGTCGGGGGCGGCACTGTCGCCCGCTCCGCCCTCGACCCCTGGAAGGTCGACTATCTGCGCCATCGGCTCAGCCACTACGACCAGTTCCTGGACGCGTGGCCCGGCCACGGGCGGGGTTCCGGACGGGCGGAGGCGGTGACGCTGTTGCGGGAGCGGATCTGCGCGGCCATCGCGGAGGCCTACCCAGCGCTTGCACAGGAGTGCGAAAGGCAAGCAGGTGAGCAAGGAGTCGGTCCACCTCTTCAGTGAAGTCGGGGGTCAAGTGGGCGCGGAATCACGGCAGTCGGGGCCGTCGAGGCGATCGCGTCCTTAACCTCCGGCATATGCGATCAGGAAACGATCAAGCCCGGCGGGTGCATGAACGCCTGTCGTCCAGTGCCGTTCTGCGCCCGGCCGGCGGCTCGGCCGAGGACCGCCGGTTCGCGCGCTGGGACCTCGCCTCGCTCTCCGAGGGCGCCCTCGGAGAGTGCGTCGACCCCGACTCGCTCACCCCCGCACGCGAACGGGAGTTACGGATCCGGCTGGGTTCCCACGGGCGGACGCACCGGAACGACGACGAGTACCGGAGGAGGTATTGGATCAGGGAACCGGAAAGCGCGGAGAACGGCGGCGGGTACGGCCGGCGGCGCACCCCGCCGGGCGTCGTCGGTACGGTCGCGGTGGACACCTGGCCCATCGGCGCGGGCGCGCTGCCGGTCACCTCGCTGTACGTCCACCCGGTGGCCCGGCGGCGCGGGCTCGCCACCGCCGTGCTGGACACGGTGTACGAGGCGTGCCGGGCGGAAGGCCTGCACGGGTTCCGTCTCGACGCCCACTGGACCTGGCAGAAGTCCGTCCGCCACTACCTCAACCGCGGTCTGTGGGTCACCTCCTGGAAGCACGCCCTCGGCTTCGCCCGCCTGTCGTACCTGCCCCGGTACGAGGTCCGGGCAGCCGGGGACGAGGGGGAGCTGACCTTCTCGGCGGCGGTCGGAGGCGACGCGCTCGTTCCGCTGCTCGTCGCGGGCAGCGCGGGCGGACGGCTGTGGCTGCGGGAGACGGAGGAGAGCGTACGGCTGGCGGACGACCGGGACGCGGTACGGCTGAGGTTCTACGCCCGGTCGACGCTGACGGTGCATCTGGCGGTGCGGGGACGCCCGTTGGTGCGAGGGGAGGAGGAGTGGGCCGCGGCGGAACGGTGGTGCGACCTCGGTGAGCCGGAGGGGCTGGCCTTCCGGATCGGTGTGTTCGAGCGGGTGGCACGGGAGGAGGGGTGGCGGGTGGACAGTCCGTACGGCGCGGCCCGGAATTCGGGTGCGGTCGCCGCGACGGGTCCGCATCATCGACAGGTCGTCCTCCATCGGTACCGGGAGCAGTCATGATCCAGCGCACCACCGTCCCCAGCCTCTTCTCCCCGCCCGTCTACGCGCACGCGTCCGTCGTCGAGACCGGGACGAAGCTCGCCTTCCTCGCCGGTTCCGTGCCGCTGGACGCCGACGGGAAGCTGGTCGGGGAGGGCGATCCGGTACGCCAGGCCGCACAGGTGCTGGCGAACCTCGGGGAGCAACTGCGGGCGGTGGGCAGCGACTTCGAGCATGTCGCGTACACCGATGTGTACGTCGTGAGCAGTGAGCCCGCGGTCCTCTCCGCGGTCTGGAACGTCGTCGAGGCGTCCGGCCTCAGCATCGGCCCCCACTCCTCGACCCTCCTCGGCGTGGCCTGCCTCGGCTACACGGGCCAACTGGTCGAGATCACGGCGACGGCGGTGGTGCCGTAGAGAGCACCGCCGGTCCGGGCCCCGCAAGGGGCGCGGGGAACTGCGCGACCAGCCCTCACAAACCCGCAGCCGCCAACCCACCCGAGGAGGCACCCCCTACGACGCCCCGCTCCCCCACGCACCGGATCACGTGATCCCCCGGCTCACCTCACCCCCGGCCCCAACTCCTCCCCTTCGGCAACGGCTTCGCATAGCTCCCCGCCCGGCTCGTGGTGAGCCCCAGCCCCACCAGCGACTCGGCGAGCTTCACGGCCGCTCCGACCCCGTCGACGACCGGCACCCCCAGCTTCTCCCCCACCGTCCGCTGCAGTCCGGTCATCCCGGCGCACCCGAGGACCAGTACCTCGGCCCCCGCGTCGCGCGCCCGCTGCCCGGCCGTGAGGAAGGCCCGGGTGGTGCGGTCGGTGTCGGCGAGGTCGAGGACACCGAGCCCGGTGCCGACGATCGCCGCGCAGTTGCGGCCGACGCCGGCGGCGTCGAGGCTGTCCTCGATCTGCCCGCGGGAGCGTTCGAGCGTGGTGACGACGCCGTAGCGCCGGCCGAGCAGACAGGCGAGGTGGGCGGCGGCCTCGGTGATGTCGACGACGGGGACGTCCACCAGTTCGCGCGCGCCCTCGCGCCCGTGTTCGCCGAAGCCGGCCATGACGACGGCGTCGTACGGTTCCTCGTAGGTCCGCAGGGTGTCGAGGACTGCGGCGGCGGAGAGATAGCTGTCGAGCCAGCCCTCCGCGGACTCGGGACCCCAGGCCGGGGTCAGTCCGGTCACGGCGGTGCCCGGGCCTGCGGCGGCCCGGGCACCTCGCACGATCTCCTCGGTCATCGACTGCGTCGTGTTGCAGTTGGTGACGACGATGCGCACGCTCAGCCCTCCACGGCTGTCTGCCCGGCCGGCGGCTCCGGGGAGGCCGGCCCGGCGGCCCGCTCGTCCCGGCACAGCACCGCGTACAGACCCGCGGCGAGCGCCGTGCCGATGAACCAGGAGTAGGGGGCGACCGCGCTGAAGGTGGTCACCAGGGCGAGGACCGCGGAGACCGCGGCGGCCGGCAGGAACGCCCACAGGGCCTTGGGGTTGACGCCCTTGCGGTAGTAGTAGCGGGAGCCGGGCTCGGCGTTGAAGAGTTCGTCGACGTCGATCCGGCCGCGCTTAACCCAGAAGTAGTCGAGCATGATCACACCGAACAGCGGGCCGAGGAAGGCGCCCAGGCCGCCGAGGAAGTACTGCACGACGGTGGGGTTGGAGAAGAGGTTCCACGGGGTCACGACCAGCGCCGCAACCGTGCTGATCAGGCCGCCGACCTTGAAGGTGATCTTCTGCGGCCAGACGTTGGCGAGGTCGTACGCCGGTGAGACGAAGTTGGCGACGATGTTGACGCCCATGGTGGCGATGGCGAAGGTCAGGGCGCCCAGGACGAGGATCCAGGTGTTGCCCACCTTGGCGACGAGTTCCGCCGGATCGGTGATGGCCTCGCCGAACACCTCCAGCGAGCCCGCGGTGACGATGACGGAGACGACCACGAAGGCGGTCGAGTTGATCGGCAGGCCCCAGAAGTTGCCTCGCTTGACCGTCTTGTAGTCGGGGGCGAAGCGGGAGAAGTCGCAGAAGTTGAGCATCAGCGTGCCGTAGGTGGCGAGGACCAGCCCGATCGCGCCGAACCACTGCCGCCACTGCTCACCGACGGAGACCGGGTTCGGGGTCGAGGTGAGGGAGATGGTCCAGCCGGCCTTGGCGAGGATCCAGACGGCCAGCGCGATCATGACGATCCAGATCGCGGGACCGCAGAAGTCCTGGAACTTGCGGACCGACTCCATGCCCTGGCTGATGATCAGCGCCTGGATGAGCCAGAGGGCGATGAAGGTGATCCAGCCGAGCTGGTGCAGGCCGAGGAAGGAGTTGTGGGTCCAGGACTCCAGGCCCGGCCAGGCGGCCAGCAGCATGATGTTGACCGCGACGGAGGCGAGGTAGGTCTGGATGCCGTACCACATGATGGCGATCACGGCCCGGATGAGGGCCGGGATGTTGGCGCCCCAGACGCCGAAGCTGATACGGCTGACCACGGGGAACGGCACGCCGTGGCGCTGTCCGATCTTCCCCATCCAGTTCATCCCGATGTAGATGATCACGAAGCCGACGAGCAGCGAGGTGAACACCTGCCAGACGTTCATGCCGAGGACGAGCAGGCCCGCGGCGAACGTGTAGTTGCCGAGGTTGTGGACGTCGGACATCCACAGGGCGAAGAGGTCGAAGACCTTCCAGTTCCGCTTCTCGGCGGGGGCGAGGTCTTCGTTGGTGAGGCGGGGGTCGGGGACGAACGCTGTGGTGCCGGTGGCTTCGACACTGTCGGCGAGGGACACGGGGCCTCCAGGAGCGAGAGGAGACGAGGGTAGGTGGTGGGGACGGATGCGGCACCGGCGTGGGGGGCCGGGGAGCACCTCGAATCGTTTGGTATACCAAACTGCGCTCATAGTCCTCCCGTCAACCGTTCTGACCGATGTCGTTGTTGTTAACGCCAGGTAAAAGACCCCTGGAGCCAAGGACCTCCGGTGTCGGCGAAGATTGCTCCATGAGTTCCGTGGCTCCGGAAGGAGCGAAGATCGAACCCCTCGGCGCGGTGCGCGAGCGCGTCCTGGGCACGCTGCGGCAGGACATCATCGCGGGGCGCCTGCGTCCGGGCGACCGGCTGGTGGAGCGCGAACTGGCCGACCGCTTCGGGGTGTCCCGGGTGCCGGTCCGCGAGGCGATCCGCGCGCTGGTCGCCGAGGGCTTCGTCCACTTCGAGACCCCGCGCCGCACGGTCGTCCGCCGGCTCACCCCGGCGGACGTGGCGGAACTCTTCGAACTGCGCGAGGCGCTGGAGGTCTACGCCGCCGGCCTCGCCGCCTCCCGCGCGACCCCGGAGACCCTCGCGGAGCTGTCGGCCCTGCTCGACCGGGCCGCGGAGGCGACCCGCGCCGGGGACGCCGAGACGATCACCGACATCAACACCCGCTTCCACGACCGCGTTCTCGCCATGGCGGGCAACAGTCTGCTGATCTCCGTCATGGAGCCGGTCGACGGCCGACTGCGCTGGCTGACCCGCCAGAACACCGAATGGCCCCAGCTCCTCACCGAACACCGCGAGCTGTACGCCGCCATCGCCTCCGGCGACCCCGCCCGCGCCCGCGCCCACGCCCTCACCCACGTCCGCACCAACTACCGGTCGACGGTGCGGCATCTGTTCGGCGACCACAGCGAGGGCTGACGGGGCGGAAGAGACAGCCGTCCACCCCCTCTGCTCCCCCGCGCCTACGGGGTGACGTCCAGCCCCGCCGTCCTCGCCGCCGTACGCAGGACCTCGCGCAGCATGGCGGGGGTCAGCCGGCCGGTGAAGGTGTTGCGCTGGCTCACGTGGAAGCAGCCGAAGAGGTCGAGCCCGTCGAGCGGTACGTGGGTGCCGTGGCCGAAGGCGGGCCGCGGCCGGGGTACGTCCCAGCCGGCCTCGGTGAGCGCGGGCAGTGCGGCCTGCCAGCCGAAGGCCCCGAGCACGACCACCGCCCGCAGCGTGGGCCGCAGCAGCTCCAACTCCCGGACCAGCCACGGTCGGCAGGTGTCACGCTCGGCGGGCGTCGGCTTGTTCTCGGGCGGCGCGCAGTGCACCGGTGAGGTGATCCGTACGCCGTACAGCTCCAGCCCGTCGTCCAGGGCGACCGCCGTGCCGCGCGAGGCCAGACCCACCTCGTGCAGTGCCGCGTACAGCACGTCGCCCGAGCGGTCGCCGGTGAACATCCGCCCCGTCCGGTTCGCCCCGTGCGCGGCGGGTGCGAGCCCGACGATCAGCAGCGCGGCGTCGGGCGGCCCGAAGCCCGGCACCGGCCGCCCCCAGTACTCCTGGCCGGCGAACGCGGCCCGCTTGGTCCGCGCCACCTCCTCCCGCCACTCGACCAGCCGGGGGCAGGCCCGGCAGCCGGTGATCCGGGCGTCGAGCGCGGTGAGCCCATGGGCCCGGCCGTCCCCGCCGCCACCCTCGGGAAAGCCCTGTCCGTCACCACCGCTGCCGCCGCCCATGTCTCCACGGTACGTCCGGTGATCGCCTCCGCCGGAGGGCCGATGGCGGGACGACCGGGGAGTTAAGGTCGAGGCATGGCTTCTGAAGGTACGGAGGAGCGGATGGCCGGTGCGGGCGGTGCGGAAGGTGCGGACGGCATCGACCGTCCGGCCGACGCGGACCGGGGCTCCGACGGGTCGGCGGCGACGTCCGCCGAGGCGGCCCGCCCGGCGGGCGGCGAGAGCGTGCGCGTCGACAGCTGGATCTGGTCCGTCCGCCTGGTCAAGACCCGTTCGACGGGTGCCACCGCCTGTCGGGGCGGCCACGTCCGCGTCAACGGCGAACGTGTCAAGCCCGCGTACGCGCTGCGCGTCGGCGACGAGGTACGGCTGCGGCAGGCCGGGGGCCACGAGCGGATCGTCGTCGTCAAGCGGCTGATCCGCAAGCGGGTCGGCGCGCCCGTCGCCGCCGAGTGCTACGTCGACAACTCCCCGCCGCCTCCGCCCCGCGAGGCCGTCGCCCCCGCGGGCATCCGCGACCGCGGCACCGGCCGCCCCACCAAGCGCGACCGCCGCGACCTCGAACGCCTCCGCGGCCTGGCCGAATCCGCGAACGCCGACCGCCACCGCCGCCCGACCTAGGGTCGCCTCCGCACAGCCGAGTCCGCACAGCCGAGTCCGCACAGCGAATGCACCCAGCCCACCGCGGGTATCGCCGAGGGGCCTCCCGGCGACCACCGGAAAGCCCCTCGGCGATGCCCGCCGCCCACCGTCGTGGCGCGGGGGCGACGCCGCTCACGCCTCCCGTCGTACGAGCCGCGTCAGCCGGGCCGCGTCGTGGCGTCGCACCCAGGCGATCAGGGCGAGCGGAACGATCAGGATGAGCGGTGTCGCCGCGTACTCCCCGTCGAACGCGGTGATCTGGGTGATGAACGCCCCCACCATCAGCGCGCTCAGCGACACCGCCGCGACCGGGGCCAGCGCGGGAATCAACAGCCCGATGGCACCCGCCAGTTCGAGCGCGCCGATGGTGTACATCCCCGTGCTGCCCCAGCCGAGCGTGTCGAAGGACTCGACGGCCGACGGGTGCGCGATCAGCTTGGGCAGCGCGCTCGCGAACCCGTAGAACAGCGCCAGCACGATCTGCAGCGCACGCAGCGAGATCCGTGCGCCCTTGCCGCGCACGGCGCCCTTGGGGCCGGCGGGGGAAGCGGTGGTCGAGGAGGCGGCGGCGGACGCGACGCGGGTGACGGGAGCGGTGGTCTCGGACATGGCATCTCCTGTGTGAAGCGGTTCCGTAGTGCTGTCACAGAGGTAGACCGGACCACTCCCCCGAACTCATCGCCGCCCGGCGGGATTTCACGCGCTCATTTCACGCGCTCATTTCACGCGCTCATTTCGCACGCCTCATTCCGTCGGCACCGCCTTCACCCAGATCCGGTCCTCCGTCAGATACCGCTCCACTCTCAGTCCCGCCTCCCCCAATGCCTCCTCGAACTGCTCCTTGGTCAGCGGCCGCGCCTCGAAGGTCTGTGTCCACTCCCCGTCCGGGAAGAAGTACTCCGCGAACACCGAGTTGACCCCGTCCCCGACCGGCTCGCTCGACGCTACGCGGATCGTGAAGCCCCGGGGGTCGACCCGCTCCCGGGGCACGTTCGTGTGGTAGTCCTCCCCCTCGCGCTGGATCAGCACGAAGCCGTCGTCCGCGACATGCCGCAGACAGGTCGCGAGCATGCCGCGCCGCACCTCGGGATCCCCGGTGTGGACGAGGAACGACGCGAGCAGCACCACGTCGAAGGTCTCGCCCAGGTCGAGCCGCTCGATCGGGGCGCGGACCGTGCGGGCCCCGCGCACCCGCTCCAGCATCTCCGCCGACTCGTCGACGGCCGTGACGGTGAACCCCCGCTCGATCAGGGGGTGGGTCATCCGGCCCACCCCGCTGCCCAGTTCGAGGATGCGCGCCCCCGCGGGTGCGACGCCCGCGATCACCTCCGGCTCGTCACCCACCGGCAGTCGCGCGTACAGCTCGACCGCGCAGCCGTCCGGGGTGATCGCGCCGGGTCCGGTCCCCTCATGTCCGTCACGCATCTGAATGCTCATATCCGTCCAACGGCCGGACGACCAAAGCCCGTTCCTGTCACGCGTCACCCGTTGGGGTGAACCTGCACGGCCCCGGGGCGCACCTCACCACGCGAACCAGCCATGCCCGCTGTACCAGTGCCCACCCGCCCGCAGATGATCACCCACCGCCCGTTCGAGACGCGTCCGGCGCGGCAGTGACTCCACCGGCAGGTCCGGGTCCCCGAACACGAAGCGGACGGGCAGATCGTCCTCGGGGTCGCCCGTGCCGGAGGTGACCTTGAACCGCTCCTGGAACCGGACGATGTTGGCGTCCGCCGGCAGATACCGCTTCAGCTGCGGATCGAGGAGCCAGGAGTGGCAACAGCCCGCCGTATAGCGCTCCTGCGGGAAGTGCCGCGCGAAGAAGTCGTGGGCCGACGCCAGCGACCGGTCGCACGCGGCGGGCGTCAGGGGCCCCGCGTAGTCAGGAATGTGCAGGTCGAGGCAGGGATCACCGGGCCGCAGCGGCAGACCGGCCGCCGCCAGCGCGACACCCTCCCGGCCGCCCAGGCGCGAGCGCTGGTACTGCAGCCGGCCGAGCTGGAACAGCTCCCCGTGGAAGTGCAGCGAGAACCAGGTCGGCGCGATCAGCCCGCCCACGCCGTACCGCCGGCGATGCAGCACCAGGCCCCGGCCGAGGTCCGCCAGGGTACGCCGGGAGACGTCGTCGGGGATGCCGCGCTCGCGGTGGTACGCGCGCACGTACGGCAGGGCCGCGACGCACACGAACACATGGAAGTAGCGGCCGAGCGGACCCGACTCAAGGGGAAGCGGCAGCAGCCTCAGCCCCTTGCCGATCCTCCCCATGTCCCGCACCAGACCGTCGACGCAGCGCCCGAGCAGCCAGGTCGCGCCCTCGTCGGCCACGAGCGTGCGGCGCAGCGCGATCAGGTCGTTGACGTCCTCGTACGGCACGGCGAGGTCCACCAGCGCGTCGAGCAGCTCGTCGGCGTCCGGCACCTCCACCGGCCGCTCCTGCGCTCCCGGGGCGCCGGCCGGGCCGGTGCCCGGGGCGTTCTCGCTCTCCTCCAGGCCCTTCAGCCAGTCGGCGAGCCTCTCGTCCGCCCGTACCGCGTCCAGCAGCATCGTCGCCTCCCCCGTCCCACCGCTTCGGTCCCCTGGAGAACGTACGGGGCGGGGAGTACGTTTCCGAGTAGGACGAGGAGGAGTGGCGATCCGATGCGTACCGGCAGTGAACCGACGACAGCGCGCAGTCCGCTGCGGATGCGGCTCTGGCTGAGCGTGTGGGGTCTGATCTGGGCGATCGCCGGAACGGCCGCCTTCGCTCTCGTCGGCCGCCCGGGCTGGGCCGTCGCCTGCGGGGTGCTGTGGCTGATCGTCACGGTCGACCTGGTCGTGGTCCTGCGCCACATCCGCCAGGGCCCCCACTACCAGCCGGGCCGGGACATCCCGCCGTACCAGCCGCCGAGGCACGGCCACCCGTAGTGGGCGACCCGGGAATCGGACGCCGGGCGGCCGTCAACCGGCCCTCGGGCGGCCATCAGCCGACCGTCAGGAATCGAACCGTGCCGCTTCCAGATACTCCGGGTTCGGGTCCAGGGCCGCCGCGAGCCGGAAGTGGCGCTTGGCCTGGTCCTCGCGGGCCTGGCGCTGATAGGTGCGCGCGAGGGCGAAGTGGGCGAACGCGTTGTCCGGTTCGCGCTCCAGGACGATGGTGAACTCCAGCTCGGCCGGGCGCAGTTGGGCCGCGGCGAAGAAGGCGCGGGCGCGCAGCAGCCGGGCCGCGGTGTTCTCGGGGTGCTCGGCTATGACTCGGTCGAGCAGCTTGACCGCGCCCCGCGGGTCGCGCGCGGCGAGCAGGTGCTCGGCGGCGCGGAAGTCGATGACATGCGTCTCCGGGGTACGTCCGGTGGAACCGCTGGTCTCGGGCACGGCTGAGTCCTTCCCTTGCTGGGACGGTTCAACGCCCCCCGCGACCCCGCTATTCCTCTGTGTGTTCGGATCGCTCCCGGGGCGTGTGGGCCCGGTGGCTGAGGTCCGCCCAGACCTCCCGCACCCGTCGCCGCAGGTCGTCCAGGGGAACGTCGTTGTCGATGACGATGTCCGCGATCTCCAGCCGCTTCTCGCGGGTGGCCTGGGCGGCCATGCGCGCGCGTGCGTCCTCCTCGGTCATGCCGCGCAGGCGGACGAGGCGGTCGAGCTGCGTCTCGGGTGCCACGTCCACGACGACCACCAGGTCGTACAGCGGGGCGAGGCCGTTCTCGGCGAGGAGGGGGACGTCGTGGACGACGACGGAGTCCTCGGCGGCTGCGTCCTCCAGCTCTCTGGAGCGGGCGCCCACCAGCGGGTGGACGATCGCGTTCAGCGCGGCGAGCCTCTCCGGGTCGGCGAACACGATGGAGCCCAGTCTGGGCCGGTCCAGGCTGCCGTCGGATGCGAGCACTGCGTCGCCGAAGGTGTCGACGACGGCCGCGAGAGCGGCCGTACCCGGTGCGACCACCTCGCGCGCGATGCGGTCCGCGTCGATCAGCACGGCGCCGCACTCCACGAGCAGCCGCGACACCTCGCTCTTGCCGGCGCCGATACCGCCGGTGAGACCCACTTTCAGCATGCCCGGCAGCTTAGGCCCTGCCACTGACACGGCCACAGGCCCACCGGCGGATCCCGGTCTTCCCGTCCCTCTGTCCTCCGGATCTCAGCCCTCACCCTCCCGCTCCGCCAGGAACTTCTCGAACTCTCGCCCGATCTCGTCGGCCGACGGGATGTCCACGGGCTCGGCGAGCATGTTGCCCCGGGTCTCGGCGCCCGCGGCGGCGTCGTACTGGTGCTCGAGGCCCTGCACCAGGGCGACCAGTTCCTCGTCGCCCTCGCGGATCTGCCGGTCGATCTCCGTCTGGGTGCGGTGCGCCTCCGTGCGCAGCGCGTGCGCGACGGCGGGCAGCACCAGCCCGGTGGCGGCCGTGACGGCCTCCAGGACGGTCAGGGCGGCATCCGGGTAGGGCGAGCGGGCGATGTAGTGCGGCACGTGCGCGGCGACGCCCAGCACGTCGTGTCCGGCCTCCATGAGGCGGTACTCCAGGAGGGACTCGGCGCTGCCGGGCACCTGGGCCTCCTCGAAGGGGCTGCGGTGGCCGGGGACCAGCTCGGCACGGTTGCCGTGCGGGGTGAGGCCGACCGGGCGGGTGTGCGGGACGCCCATGGGGATGCCGTGGAAGTTCACCGAGAGGCGCACGCCGAGCCGCTCCACGATCTGCCGGACGGCGGCCGCGAAACGCTCCCACTCGACGTCCGGCTCGGGGCCCGACAGCAGCAGGAAGGGCGCCCCGGTGGCGTCCTGGACGAGCCGGACGTCGAGCGTCGGCTCCTCGTAGGCGGCCCAGCGGTCGCGCTTGAACGTCAGCAGCGGGCGGCGCGCCCGGTAGTCCACGAGCCGGTCGTGGTCGAAGCGGGCGACCACCTGGTGGGGCAGTGAGCCGAGCAGGCGTTCGACGATCTGGTCGCCCGTCTCACCCGCGTCGATGTATCCGTCGAAGTGGTAGAGCATGACAAGTCCCGCCGACTCCTGGGCGAGCGCCATGTCGACGACGGCCAGGCCCTTCGGCTCCCATGCGTACAAACCCTGCGGATCAAGCACTGTGACCGCTCCTCCTCGTGTTCCTCCTGCACAACGCGGCACGGCGGCCGGGCATTCCCGGAAACCGCCGCACGGATGCGGCGCGCACCCGCTACGACCGCAGCACGCGCTACGACCGCAGCACGCGCGCGTGGAGCGCCGTCACCGCCTTCCGGGCGAACTCGAACGCGCCGTGCTGCCAGGCGGGGGTGTGACTGAGCCAGTCGCCGGCGAAGTGGACGCGTCCGGCGGGCTCGTCGAGCGGCTTGTAGCGGGGGTGGTCGGGTCCGCCGGTGATAGGCGGCCACCGCCCGCCGTTCACGCTCCCCGGGGGCGAGCCGGGCGTACGCGTCGGCCGTGGCGCCGAAGTTGTAGAAGCCGACCAGCACTCCGGCGCCGAGGTGGTGCGGGATCCGGGCGAGGATGTTGGGCGGCAGAGCGGCGACGCAGTAGTCGGCGTGGATCACCTTCGTACGGCCGCCGCGCGCGTAGGTGACGGTGACGCCGTCGCCCCTGTCGGTGATCTCCGTGACGACGGCGCCCGTACGGACCCGGTCGGCGCCGATCGCGCGGGTGAGCGCCCGCGGGACGAGGTCCATGCCGCCGACCGGCTGGAACATCAGCATCGCCTGGTCGACGCCGAACTCGAAGGAGAAGTACCGTCCGACGCCGCTCGCGAGTACCTCCGAGGCGCTGGGCACGTCGCCGAGGGGCACTCCCGGGGTTCCCGCGGCGCCCGGGACGACGGAGTAGCCGCGCCGGTCCCCGCCCTCGTACCGCAGGGTGTCGCCCAGTTCCCGGCTGACGCGTCGAAGAGGTACGCGTCGGCGTTGACGTTGGTGAACACCTCGACGGGGACGCCCAGTTCGCGGCAGTAGTCCAGGGTGACCATCCACTGCGGGATCCGGGCCGGCCCCGTGTTGAAGTACTGTCCGTCGGCGAAGCGGACGGTCTGCTCGTGGCCGTGCAGATCCGTGGTCGTGTCCCCGCGCCGCACGGTGAGGTTGCCTCCGCCGGCCCGCGCCCCGGACTCCAGGACCGTGCAGTCGTAGCCGGCCTTGCCCAGTTCGTACGCGGCGGTCAGCCCGGCGATGCCGCCGCCCAGCACGACCACCTCGGCCGCTCCCCGCCCCCGGAGCGCGAAGTCGCCTTTCTGGGGTGCGCGATAGGGCTGTGCGCGCCGGGCGGCTTCCGCCGTGGATGCGAGCCCCAGTGCGCCCATCGTGGCGAACATCGCGCCCGTGCCACCGGCCGGCCCGACGCTCCGCAGAAACTGCCGTCGGCTGCTCCCCCGCGACGGGCCGCCCCGGGCCCCTGCCTGTGTCCCCGCCATACGCCCGGTCCCCGCCATACGCCCGGCTCCCCTCCGATCACGAATGACCCGAGAAGCCTGGCAGCGACCGATCACGACCCGCCAGCGACCGGAATATCGCACACGTCGCCCGCGGCGCACCTCCGCGTCGGGCTGGACCCACGACCGCCCCCGGCCCACTCCCGCGCCCCGCTGGTCCCCCTGCGCCCTCCCCGCCGGAGCCGGTCGCGGGAACCGCCCAGGGCCCCGGACACCCCGCCGGGGCCGGTCGCGGGGAGCCGCGCATGGCCAGGGCCCCGGACACACTTCGGGCCCGCGTCCCAGAAGGACGCGGGCCCGAAGTGTTATCGGCTAACTGCCCGGCTGTTGGTCAGCCGTGAGCGTTCAGCTCTGGCCGCCGGCCAGCTTCTCGCGGAGGGCCGCCAGGGCCTCGTCCGAAGCCAGGGCGCCGGAGGTGTCCGCACCCTCGGAGGAGTACGAGCCACCACCCGCGGCCGGGGCCGCACCCGCGGCGTCGCCGCCCTCGGCCGCGGCAGCGGCGTCGGCCTCGCGGGACTTGATGACCTGGGCCTGGTGCTGCTCGAAGCGCTGCTGCGCCTCGGCGTACTGGCCCTCCCAAGCCTCGCGCTGGGTCTCGTAGCCCTCGAGCCAGTCGTTGGTCTCGGGGTCGAAGCCCTCGGGGTAGATGTAGTTGCCCTGGTCGTCGTAGGACGCGGCCATGCCGTACAGGGTCGGGTCGAACTCGACCGAGGCCGGGTCGGCACCGAAGGACTCGTTGGCCTGCTTCAGCGAGAGGCTGATGCGACGGCGCTCGAGGTCGATGTCGATGACCTTGACGAAGATCTCGTCGTTGACCTGGACGACCTGCTCCGGGATCTCCACGTGGCGCTCGGCCAGCTCGGAGATGTGGACCAGACCCTCGATGCCCTCGTCGACGCGCACGAACGCACCGAACGGAACGAGCTTGGTGACCTTACCGGGAACGACCTGCCCGATCTGGTGCGTGCGGGCGAACTGCTGCCACGGGTCTTCCTGGGTCGCCTTCAGCGACAGGGAGACGCGCTCGCGGTCCATGTCGACGTCGAGGACCTCGACCGTGACCTCCTGGCCGACCTCGACGACCTCGGAGGGGTGGTCGATGTGCTTCCAGGACAGCTCGGAGACGTGGACCAGACCGTCGACGCCACCCAGGTCCACGAAGGCACCGAAGTTGACGATCGAGGAGACCACGCCGGAGCGGACCTGACCCTTCTGGAGGGTCGTGAGGAACGTCTGACGGACCTCGGACTGGGTCTGCTCCAGCCAGGCACGGCGGGACAGGACCACGTTGTTGCGGTTCTTGTCCAGCTCGATGATCTTCGCCTCGAGCTCCTTGCCCACGTAGGGCTGGAGGTCGCGGACACGGCGCATCTCGACGAGGGAGGCCGGCAGGAAGCCACGGAGGCCGATGTCGAGGATGAGACCACCCTTGACGACCTCGATGACGGTACCGGTGACGATGCCGTCCTCTTCCTTGATCTTCTCGATGGTGCCCCAGGCACGCTCGTACTGGGCGCGCTTCTTCGAGAGGATCAGGCGGCCTTCCTTGTCCTCCTTCTGGAGAACAAGGGCTTCGATCTCGTCGCCGACCTTGACGACCTCGTTCGGGTCGACGTCGTGCTTGATCGAGAGCTCGCGGCTCGGGATGACACCTTCGGTCTTGTAACCGATGTCGAGCAGGACCTCGTCCCGGTCGACCTTCACGATGACGCCGTCGACGATGTCGCCGTCGTTGAAGTACTTGATCGTCTCGTCGATCGCGGCGAGGAAGGCTTCCTCGTTACCGATGTCGTTGACCGCTACCTGCGGGGTGGTGGCGGTGGTCTCGGTGCTGCTCGTCATGTGGGAAAGGGCTCCGGTACGGACAGTGAGTCGTAGGTACTGCTACGCCGGGAGCCCGTATCGCTCTGAAGAAGCCGGACAGCCTAGGAAGCGCCACAGAAATCCGGTGGCGCCTCGACAACCGAGGGGACATACGACAGATGCGAGCGCAGCCTGCTACGTCTGAGGTGCGCAGGCCCGCAGCGCAACTTGTAGCATACGGGGGCAGCCAGGCAGGGTCAATGCGCGAAGGCGCACACCCGGGGCGGAACGCCGCATACCCGGCACAAAACCTGTCCCTTGAGGCCACGCAGGCCTGGGAGACCCCACTCGTGACACCACCGGAGCGGGTCGCGCCACGCAGGTTACGGAAGAGTACGACGAGGGAGCCGATCATCCAAGAGCCCGAAGTCCACGAAGCCGACGCGGCCCATGGGGCCCACGGGACCGGCGGTGCGTCCGGGGCGGACGACCCGGAGGCCACCCGGCGCGACGCCGGGGTGACGGAGAGTTCCCGGGCCAACCGGGGCTGGTGGGACCGGAACGCCGACGAGTACCAGATCGAGCACGGCACGTTCCTCGGCGACGACCGCTTCGTGTGGGGCCCGGAAGGGCTCGACGAGGTGGAGGCCGAGCTGCTGGGGCCGCCCGAGGAGCTGAAGGGCAAGGACGTCCTGGAGATCGGCGCCGGTGCCGCGCAGTGCGCGCGCTGGCTGGCGGCGCAGGGGGCCCGTCCGGTCGCCCTGGACCTCTCCCACCGCCAGCTGCAGCACGCCCTGCGCATCGGCGGATCGTTCCCCCTGGTGTGCGCCGACGCCGGCGATCTGCCGTTCGCGGACGCCTCCTTCGACCTGGCGTGTTCGGCGTACGGGGCACTGCCCTTCGTCGCGGACCCCGTGCGGGTGCTGCGGGAGGTCCGTCGCGTCCTGCGCCCCGGCGGCCGTTTCGTCTTCTCGGTGACCCATCCGATCCGCTGGGCCTTCCCCGACGAGCCGGGCCCGGAGGGTCTGTCCGTCTCCGGCTCCTACTTCGACCGCACTCCTTATGTCGAACAGGACGAGGAGGGCAACGCCGTGTACGTCGAGCACCACCGGACGATCGGCGACCGTGTCCGGGACGTCGTGGCGGCGGGCTTCCGGCTGGTCGACCTGGTCGAGCCGGAGTGGCCCGCCTGGAACACCTCGGAGTGGGGCGGCTGGTCCCCGCTGCGCGGCAACCTGATCCCGGGGTCGGCGATCTTCGTGTGCGAGCGGGACTGATCTCACGGCACGCGCGCGTACGGGCGCGTACAGGACTGGAGGCACGCGCGCGTAGCGGGACTGATGGCACGCGCGCGTAGAGGGTGTTCTCGGCGGCGTACGACACTGGGGGCGTGATCCGTGACGACGCCCTGGACGCGCTGCCCGTGCGCGCCGCCCTGCCCGCGCTGGACGCCGCCCTGGAGGGGCACGGCACCGCCGTCCTCGTCGCGCCGCCCGGGACGGGCAAGACGACGCTGGTGCCGCTCGCCCTGGCGGGCCTCCTCGGCGGCGGTCCGGCCCGGCGGGTGGTCGTCGCCGAGCCACGGCGCATCGCGGCGCGGGCGGCGGCACGGCGGATGGCGTGGCTGCTGGGCGAGAAGGCCGGCGACAGCGTCGGCTACACCGTGCGCGGCGAGAGGGTCGTCGGGCGGCACGCGCGCGTGGAGGTCGTCACGACGGGCGTCCTGCTGCAACGGTTGCAGCGGGACCAGGAGTTGCCGGGTGTCGACGTCGTCGTGCTCGACGAGTGTCATGAACGGCATCTGGACGCGGACACGGTGGCGGCGTTCCTCCTCGACGTGCGTGCGGCGCTGCGGCCCGAGCTGCGGCTGGTGGCGGCGTCGGCGACGACGGACGCGGAGGGCTGGGCGCGGCTGCTGGGCGGGGCGCCGGTGGTCGCGGCGGAGGGGACGTCCTATCCGGTCGAGGTGGTGTGGGCGCCGCCCGCCCGTCCGGTGCGTCCGCCGCACGGGATGCGGGTGGACCCGGCGGCGCTGACGCATGTGGCATCGGTGGTGCGGCGGGCGCTGGCCGAACGGGAGGGCGACGTCCTGTGCTTCCTGCCGGGCGTGGGCGAGATCGCGCGCGTGGCGGGGCAGTTGGGCGGGCTCGGTGACGTGGACGTGCTCCAGGTGCACGGGCGCGCCCCGGCCGCCGTGCAGGACGCGGTGCTCGCGGGCGGGGAGCGGCGTCGGGTGGTGCTCGCGACCTCGGTGGCGGAGTCCTCGCTGACGGTGCCCGGGGTGCGGGTGGTCGTCGACTCGGGGCTGGCGCGGGAGCCGCGGGTCGACCACGCGCGCGGGCTGAGCGCGCTGACGACGGTACGGGCGTCGCAGGCGGCCGGGCGGCAGCGGGCGGGCCGGGCCGGGCGCGAGGCCCCCGGCGCCGTCTACCGCTGCTGGGCGGAGGCCGAGGACGCCCGTCTGCCGCGCTTCCCCGCCCCGGAGATCAAGGTGGCCGACCTGACCGCGTTCGCGCTGCAGACGGCCTGCTGGGGCGATCCCGAGGCCACGGGGCTCGCTCTGCTGGACCCGCCGCCGGGCGGGGCGATGGCGGCGGCGCGGAACGTCCTCTCGGCGATCGGCGCGGTCTCCGCCTCGGGACACGCCACGGAACGGGGTGCGCGGATGTCCCGGCTCGGCCTCCACCCCCGGCTGGCCCGAGCCCTCCTCGACGCGACACCGCTGGTGGGCGACGCGCTCACGGCGGAGGTCGTCGCGCTGCTGAGCGAGGAGCCACCGCGGGAGTACGGCGACGACCTGGCCGCCGCGTTGCGCCGCGCCCGGCAGGGGGGCGACGCCTACGCGGCCCGCTGGCGCACCGAGGTCCGGCGCCTGCGGGCCGCGTCACCGCCCGCGCGGCCCCCTTCCCACCCGAACCACATCCATGGCTCCCCACCGGGCGCACCGGCCGGCGACGCTCCGCGGGGTGCCGGGGAGGATCAGGGGGTCGGGGTGGTGGTGGCGCTCGCGTTTCCGGAGCGGGTGGCCCAAGGGGGCGGCGGGTCGTACTTGATGGTCTCCGGGACTCGGGCCGAGGTGCCGGAGGGGTCCGGGTTGCGAGGGGTGCCCTGGATCGCCGTGGCTGTCGCGGATCGGGCGGTGGGCGCCGGGCACGCGCGCGTGCGGCTCGGGGTCGCCGTCGACGAGGGGGTGGCGAGAGAGGCCGCCGGGAGTCTGTACGGCCGGGCGGAGGAGGTCGTGTGGCGGGACGGTGACGTCGTGGCCCGGCGGGTGGAGCGGCTGGGGGCCGTGGAGTTGGCGGTGCGGCCGTTGCGGGAGGCCGCGCCCGGCCTCGTACGGGAGGCGCTGCTGGAGGGGCTGCGGGCCGAAGGGCTCGGCCTGTTGCGGTGGTCCCAGGACGCGGTACGGCTGCGGGAACGGCTCGCGTTCCTGCGGGAGCGGCTGGGCGAGCCGTGGCCCGAGGTGTCCGACGAGGCCCTGCACGCGCGCGTGGACGACTGGTTGGAGCCGGAGTTGAGCCGGGCCCGGCGGCGGGCGGACCTCGCGCGGATCGACGCCGGGGAGGGGCTGCGCAGGCTGCTGCCGTGGGCCACGGGGGACGCCGTACGGCTGGACGAGCTGGCGCCCGAGCGGATCGAGGTGCCGAGCGGGTCCCGGGTGCGGGTCGACTACGCGCGGCCCGAACAGCCCGTGCTGGCGGTGAAGCTGCAGGAGATGTTCGGGCTGCGGGAGTCGCCCGTACTGGCCGGGGTGCCCGTGCTGGTGCATCTGCTGTCCCCGGCCGGACGGCCCGCCGCCGTCACCGCCGATCTCGCCTCGTTCTGGAGGGACGGATACCGGGCCGTACGGGCGGAGTTGCGCGGCCGCTACCCGAAGCATCCGTGGCCCGAGGACCCGGCGACGGCCGAGCCGACCCGGTACACGAACGCACGGCTCAGGCGCTGACCGGTTCGGACTCCGTGGGCCTGCTGGACTCCGGTGCGCCGGGCCTGCGGCCCCGGGCCTCGACGTAGAGGGAGAGCGCGAGGAGCAGGACGCCGAGGCCGAGGAAGCCCCAGGGCAGGTAGGAGGTCATGAGGAGGACCAGGAGGCGCTGGGACTCGACCAGGTCGACGGTGTGCTCGATGTAGTCCTCGCGCATCTTCACGTGCCCGGCGAAGGCGGTCACCTTCTCGCGGTCGCCGAGGAGCGTGCCGCCGCGGAGTTCCTCCTTGTGGATCTCCTCGCCGTAGACGGGGGCGCCGGTGACGGGTTCCACCCAGAACTTGCGGACCGTGGTGTACCAGCGGGTCGTACCCGTCCCGGCGACCGTCTCCCGGGTGATGCCCTCGACCGGCATGACCCGGGGGAAGGGGACCTTCGTCCAGGGGATGGTCTGCTCGAAGTAGTAGACCTCGACGCCGCGGAAGTCCTGGGTGCCCTTGTAGTGGATGGGGGCGGTGATCCGGGCCTGCGCGTCGAAGTACTCGTAGTCCCTCTTCTCCGTGAGGAACGGCCACTTGAATTCCAGGCCCTCCCTCCTCACCGGATCCCCGTCGACCATCTCGCCCTTGGCGTGCACGGGTTCCTGGGTATGGGCGTCGAAGATGTACCGCTCGGGGATACGGGAGACCATCTCGCCGTCCGGGCCCTGGACGTACGACAGGCCGTCCCAGACGACGACGTCCCGGTCGGTGGTCTTCTCGATCTCCTCGGAGGCCTCCACATTGCCCTTGAGGGTCTGCACGATGGTGACCTTCGGGACCGTACGTGCGGTCATGGTGGCGTAGTCGAGAAGGGTGGCGTCCTTCGCCTCCAGGACCATGTCCTGGTACTGGTTCGCCGGGATCTTGGCCAGGTTCGGGAAGACGTACCAGCGCACCAGTGGGGAGAGTGCGGTGAAGAACACGGCGAGCGCGAGCAGGATCAGACCGCCCCTACGGCGCATCTCGGCCTCCCTTACCGGCGACACTGGCGACTACGGATGTGCGGGGACCGTCGTCAGCAACGGCTTCGGGGACGTCTCCCCCGTCGGCGAGCCCACGGCCGTGAGGGTGAACGCCAGGGCGAACGCGAGGGCGAGACCGGTCGCGACGGCGATCAGGGCGCGCATACGGACCTCCCGACTACGGGCCTCAGAACGGGAACTGATAGTTCGTCAGGTCCGGCACCGTAGCAACGGCGGGGCGAGATGAGAACACGTCGCACACACAACGGCGGCGCCCCTCCCGGAGGAGGGGCGCCGCCGTGGCCGTACGGCCGGTGTGCCGACTAGGACGCGTCGGTGCTCGGGGTCTCCGATTCGGCGGGCGTGGCCGGGTCCGTCGGCTCCGTCGTCTCGGCGGGTGCCTCCACCGTCAGTTCGAGCGTGAGGGTCGCGCCGCCCTCGGTCTCGACGCGGAGGAGGAACGTGCCGACGGCGTCGTCCGCGTACAGCTTCGGGAGGGTGAGGAGGCCGCCCGCGTCGGTCTCCAGGTCCAGGGTGCGTACGGGCTTGCCCGCCGCGTCCTTGCCGAAGTACGGGCCCTTGTCGTTCTCGGTGACGTCGAGGAGCGACTTGATGAGCGTCGCCTTGACCGCGACGTTGTCCGCGATCGCACCCCGGTAGGTGGCCTTGAGGCCGATCTGCTCCGCGAACTCCCCGTTCGGGACGCAGGTCAGCGCGGTGGTGGTGGTACGGGCGAGGGCGTCGGCCTGGCGGGCGGTGACGGTGACCTTGTGGTCGAGGGCGGCCACGGTCCGGCCGACGACGGTGGAGCGGACCGTGACCGTGCCGGTCTTCTCACCGGCCACGAGCGCGGGGGCGGTGGCCTTGCCGGCGCTGTCGGTCTGGACGGTCGCGAACTTCTCGCCGCCGGAGAAGGTGGTGTCCGAACCGCCGATGACTTCGAAGCGGACGCGGACCTTCGCGACAGCCTTGCCCGCCTTGGTCTCCGTGCGGGTGACGAGCCTGCCGGTGAAGGTGTCGCCGGCCATGGCCGTGAGGTTCGCCGCGCCCGCGTTCTCCAGGTGGTCCACCGTGTCGGTGGGGGTGCCCGGAGTGGTGGGCGGGTTGGTGGTCGGCGGGGGCGGGGTGGTGGTGCCGCCGCCGGACGGCTTCTCCGGGTCCGGCTTGTCCGTCGCCGGCGGGGTGGGGCCGGGGCTCGGTGTCGAGCCGCCGCCGGTGTTGTTGCCGCCGCCGTTGTTGTTTCCGCCGCCGCTGTTGCTGTTGCCGCTGTTGTTGCTGTTGCCGCCGCTCGGGGTCTGGGGCAGGGAGCCGGTGCCGTCCGGGATCTCGTGGGTGCCCTTGCGGTAGTACTCCAGCCACGTCATGACGGTGTTGTAGTACTCCGTCGAGTTGTTGTAGCTGAGGATCGCGCTGCGCAGATTGGCGTCGTTCGACAGGTCCCAGTCGAAGCGGCACAGGTAGTGGCCGGCGGCGAGGGCGGCGTCGTAGATGTTGTTGGGGTCCTTGGCGCCGTCGTCGTTGCCGTCGCGGCCCGCCCACTCCCAGGTGGAGGGGATGAACTGCATCGGGCCGACCGCCCGGTCGTGCGTGGTGTCGTCGTCGTACGCGCCGTTGTCGGTGTCGCTGATGTTCGCGAAGCCGTTGCCGTTGAGCGGGGGGCCGAGGATGCCGCTCGTGGTGCCCTCGGCGTCGACCTGGCCGCCGCGGGCCTGGCCGGACTCGACCTTGCCGATGGCGGCGAGGAGTTGCCAGGGCAGGTTGCAGCCGGGCTTGGCGTCGCGCAGGGACGCCTCCGCCTTCTTGTAGGCGTCGAGGACGGTCGCGGGTATGCCGCGCTCCGAGCCGCCGGTCGTGCCCGAGGTGTCGCCCGTGCCCGTCGTCGGGGTGGGGCTGTCGAGGGGCGGAAGGTCCGTGAAGTACTGCGAGTTGCCCGAGGCGGTGTCGTCGGCCTGGGTGCTCATCTCCGGGGACGGCGAGCCCGCGGCCTGTCTGCCGGCGCTGTCGGTGGTCACTCCCGGGGCCTGGGAGGCGGCCAGTGCCGCCACCGTGGCCGCGGCCAGGGCGGTCGTGGCCGCCCCCTTGCGGAGCCTCAAACCGAACTGCGCCGCCATTGAGTGAACCCCTCCCGGTGGCCGAACGCCGCGGCGTTCTTCTCGTGTGTCCGTCTGTTGATGTCTCGGGCGTTTCCGGTTTCACCGGACCGGCTTCCCTGCCCAGGTACACCGACTCCGGAGTTCCGGTCTTGGTTGCGCTGTTCCGGCATTCCATTTCCAGAACTCCGGTGACCACCGCACCAACCGGCGCGACGACCCAGGCGACCCTACGACAACTTCCGCCGCCCGGACACCCGTTCGTGCCCGATATTCACCTATTGGCCATATCGGTTTGCTGTCATGCGGGCAGACCTCGGAGGGGCGGCCCGGGTCACGCATACTGGCGGACGGCCATCGCCGGACCGACCTGTCCGGCCAAAGTCCGTCACAGGGGGACGACTTGCCCTTCACGCTCAGCCACGCGGCCGCCGTACTGCCCGCTCTGCGGGGGAACGGGACCGCGCGCGGACCTCTGGTGCCGTCGGTCCTCGTCGCCGGTTCGTTCGCGCCCGACATGACCTACTACGTGGCGAGCGTCCTGCCGGAGGCCATGGAGTTCGGCGATGTCACGCACTCCTTCGCCGGGGTCTTCACCGTCGACGTCCTCGTCACCTGGGCGCTGGTCGGGCTGTGGCTGCTGCTCCGCGAACCGCTGGTCGCGCTGCTGCCGAGGGCGCGACAGGGCAGGGTGGCCGCGCTGGTGCGCTGCGGGACGGGGGCGCGGCGGCTCAGCCCCTCGCTGGCCCTGTGGTGGTACGTGTCGGCCGCCCTCGGCTCGCTCACCCATGTCGTGTGGGACGCGTTCACCCATCTCGACCGGTGGGGGATGCGGCTCTTTCCCGTCCTCGGCGAGGAGATCGCGGGCTCGCCGCTCTACTGGTACCTCCAGTACGGCGGCTCCGCGGTCGCGGCGGTCGTGATCGCCGTCTTCCTCTGGCTGGCCCTGCGCCGGCAGCCGCTGGCCGAGCCCGTGGGCGTGCCCGTGCTCTCGTCGGCGGACCGGTGGGTGGCGGGGGCCGTCATCGGGGGTTGCGCGCTGGTCGCGGCCATACAGCGGGTGGCCCGCTGGTGGGCGCACTGGGGTTCGGTCGCCAAGCCGTACGAGGTGATCCCGACCGTGTGCTTCGGGGCGGGCGCCGGGCTGGTGGTCGGCGTGGTCCTGTACGGCGTCGGTGTCAGGGCGCGGCGCCCGGCTCCCGCCGCTCCGGTGCCCGCCGTCGACGCGGAGGCGGACAGCTCGGTCCGCCGCTGAGGGCCCGGCGCCGGGTGGGCGCCCCGCTCGGGATGCGGGGGCGGGCGGCGCGGGGGGCGTACGGGGGGACGTGGCCGAGGAGGGCCGCGAGGGGGTGGGTCAGCGGCCAGGGGTAGAGGCTGTGCGGCCGGCGGACGCGTGGGCCGACCCAGGGGGCCCGGATGAGGCGGGTCCGCACCCCTGACAGGCGGGTGGCAGCTGTCGCAGTACGGCGGCGGAGCGTGCGTATGCCCATGCGGGCATCCTTACGGCTGGGCTGCGCGGGGGGCGCGGTGGTGGGGGCCGGTCGGGTGACGTGGTTTGTGGGGGCGGGGGGTGGCTGGTGGGTGGGGTTGCGTTGTCGGGTGCGGGTCCGGTGGGGGCTGGTCGCGCAGTTCCCCGCGCCCCTGAAAAGCAGGGGCTGCGCCCCGTGCTTTTCGGCCCGAAAGGGCCATAGGCCCTTAAGGGGCGCGGGGAACTGCGCGAGAAGCCCCACGCACCCGCACCCGCACCCGCACCCGCACCCGCACCCGGCAACGCAACCCCACCCGACAACGAACCCCGCCACGCAGCCGGACCACGGTCGCTAGTGCGCCGCCGACTCCCAGTCGGAGCCGTACCCCACCGAGACGTCCAGCGGGGCCCGCAGACGAACCGCGTCGGCCATCTCCCGGCGGAGGATCTGTTCCGTGCGGTCGCGTTCGCCTGGGGCGATCTCCAGGACGATTTCGTCGTGGACCTGGAGGAGCATCCGGGAGGCGAGGCCCGCCTCGTCCATGGCCCGGCCGACGTTCAGCATCGCGATCTTGACGATGTCCGCGGCCGTGCCCTGGATGGGCGCGTTGAGGGCCATCCGCTCCGCGGCCTCGCGACGCTGGCGGTTGTCGCTGTTGAGGTCGGGGAGGTAGCGCCGGCGCCCGAGGAGCGTCGCCGTGTACCCCGTCGCCCGCGCCTCGTCCACGACCCGGCGCAGATAGTCCCGTACGCCGCCGAACCGCTCGAAGTACGCGTCCATCAGGGCCCGCGCCTCGCCCGCGTCGATGTTCAGCTGCTGGGAGAGGCCGAACGCGGACAGCCCGTAGGCCAGGCCGTACGACATCGCCTTGATCTTGCGGCGCATCTCGGCGTCGACGGCGGACTGCTCGACGCCGAACACCTGCGCGGCGGCCGTGGTGTGCAGGTCCTCGCCGGAGGTGAACGCCTCGATCAGGCCCGCGTCCTCGGAGAGGTGCGCCATCACGCGCAGTTCGATCTGGCTGTAGTCGGCCGTCATCAGGGACTCGAAGCCCTCGCCGACGACGAAGCCGCGGCGGATGGCGCGGCCCTCGTCCGTGCGGACCGGGATGTTCTGCAGGTTCGGGTCGACCGAGGACAGGCGGCCCGTGGCGGCGACCGTCTGGTTGAACGTGGTGTGGATCCGGCCGTCCGCCGCGATCGTCTTGATCAGGCCCTCGACGGTGACCCGGAGCTTCGCCTGCTCGCGGTGGCGGAGCATGATCACCGGCAGCTCGTTGTCCGTCTGGCCGGCCAGCCAGGCGAGGGCGTCCGCGTCCGTGGTGTAACCGGTCTTCGTGCGCTTGGTCTTGGGCAGGCCCAGCTCGCCGAAGAGCACTTCCTGGAGCTGCTTGGGCGAGCCCAGGTTGAACTCGTGTCCCGCCGCCGCGTGCGCCTCCTTCACCGCCTGCTGCACGGCGCCCGCGAACATCTGCTCCATGGCCTCCAGATGGGCCCGGTCCGCCGCGATGCCGTGCCGCTCCATGCGGGCCAGCAGCGCGGAGGTCGGCAGCTCGACGTCCTTGAGGAGATCGGCCGCGCCGACCTCCTGAAGGCGCTCCCCGAAGGCCACGCCGAGGTCGAGGATCGCGCGGGCCTGCACCATCAGCGCGTCGGCCTCGGCGCCCTCGTCCGCGCCGAAGGCCAGCTGGCCGTCGGCCGTGGCGGCGGGGGCCAGCTCGCGGCCCAGGTACTCCAGGGAGAGCGCGTCCAGGTCGAAGGAGCGGCGGCCCGGCTTGACCAGGTACGCGGCGAGCGCGGTGTCCATGCCGACGCCCTTTATGGCCCAGCCGTGCTCGGCGAAGACCCGCATCGCGGCCTTGGCGTTGTGGAACACCTTCGGCCGGGCGGCATCGGCGAGCCAGGCCGCCCACGCGGTCTCGTCGGTCTCGTCCAGCTGCGTCGGGTCGAACCAGGCGGCGGCTCCCCCGGCCGCGGCGAGCGCGATCTCGGCGACCGAGCCGGTGCCGAGCGCCCAGGTGTCGACCGTGGCCACGCCGAGGATCTCGGTGCCGTGCTCGGTGAGCCAGGGGGCCAGCTCGCCGGAGCCGAGGACCGTGCCGTCCACCTCGACGCCCGGGGCGGCCGGCTCACCGGCGTCGGCCTCCTCGGCGCCCGGGTCGACGGCGAGCAGGCGCTCGCGCAGCGACGGGTTGCGGATCTCCAGGGTGTCCAGGACCATCGCGACGGCCTTGCGGTCGTACGCCTCCCGCTCCAGGTCGGCGACGGCCTTGGGCAGCTCGACCGTGCGCACCATCTCGGTGAGGCGGCGGTTGAGCTTCACGGCCTCCAGGTGGTCGCGGAGGTTCTGCCCGGCCTTGCCCTTGACCTCCTCGACGCGCTCGACGAGGTCCGCGAAGGAACCGAACTGGTTGATCCACTTCGCGGCGGTCTTCTCGCCGACGCCGGGGATACCGGGGAGGTTGTCGGACGGGTCGCCGCGCAGGGCCGCGAAGTCCGGGTACTGGGCCGGGGTGAGGCCGTACTTCTCGAACACCTTCTCCGGGGTGAACCGGGTCAGCTCCGAGACGCCCTTCGTCGGGTAGAGCACGGTGGTGTGCTCGCTGACGAGCTGGAAGGAGTCGCGGTCGCCGGTGACGATGAGGACCTCGAAGCCGGCGGCCTCGGCCTGGGTGGCGAGGGTGGCGATGATGTCGTCGGCCTCGAAGCCGTCGACGGCGAAGCGGACCGCGTGCATCGCGTCGAGCAGCTCGCCGATCAGTTCGACCTGGCCCTTGAACTCGTCCGGGGTCTTGGAACGGTTCGCCTTGTACTCGGTGAACTCCTCCGAGCGCCAGGTCTTGCGGGAGACGTCGAACGCGACCGCGAAGTGGGTGGGGGCCTCGTCGCGCAGCGTGTTCGCCAGCATCGACGCGAAGCCGTAGATCGCGTTGGTCGGCTGGCCCGTCGCCGTCGTGAAGTTCTCCGCGGGCAGCGCGAAGAACGCGCGGTAGGCCAGCGAGTGCCCGTCCATGAGCATCAGCCGGGGACGGCTGCCGCCGGGGGCGCTGTCGGTCTTCTTCGTTCCAGTCTCAGCCACGTCCCCGATCCTGCCACGTGCCACTGACAGCCGGACCCCGCTCCCCTCCCGCTCGTCGGGCGGCGCTCGTTTCCGGTCGGGTCCGCGTGCGAGGATCGGAGGCGTAGCCTCACGCCCGAATCAGCACGTGTATGCGAATGGGGAGCAGCCATGGCCGGCAAGGCGCCGAAGAATGATCCGGTTCAGGACGCGCCGCAGGTCGCGGAACCCAAGCACGCGGCGGCGGGGCTGCCGGCGATCGGGCACACCCTGCGGATCGCCCAGCGGCAGATGGGTGTGAAGCGGACCGCGCTGACGCTGCTGCGGGTCAACCAGAAGGACGGCTTCGACTGCCCCGGCTGCGCCTGGCCGGAGCCGGACCACCGGCACGCCGCGGAGTTCTGCGAGAACGGCGCCAAGGCGGTCGCCGAGGAGGCCACGCTGCGCCGGGTCACCCCGGAGTTCTTCGCCGCCCACCCCGTCGCCGACCTCGCCACGCGCAGCGGCTACTGGCTGGGCCAGCAGGGGCGGCTCACGCACCCCGTGTATCTGCCCGAGGGGGGCGACCGGTACGAGCCGGTGTCCTGGGAGCGCGCCTTCGACATCGTCGCCGAGGAGCTGAAGGCCCTCGCCTCCCCCGACGAGGCCCTCTTCTACACCTCCGGCCGCACCAGCAACGAGGCCGCGTTCCTCTACCAGCTGTTCGCCCGCGAGTTCGGCACGAACAACCTGCCGGACTGCTCCAACATGTGTCACGAGTCATCGGGCTCCGCGCTCTCCGAGACCATCGGCATCGGCAAGGGCAGCGTCCTGCTGGAGGACCTCTACAAGGCCGATCTGATCGTCGTCGCCGGCCAGAACCCGGGGACCAACCACCCCCGGATGCTCTCCGCCCTGGAGAAGGCCAAGGCGAACGGCGCGAAGATCATCACCGTCAACCCGCTGCCCGAGGCCGGCCTGGAGCGGTTCAAGAACCCGCAGACCCCGCAGGGCATGCTCAAGGGCGCCGCCCTCACCGACCTGTTCCTGCAGATCCGCATCGGCGGCGACCAGGCCCTGTTCCGCCTCCTCAACAAGCTGATCCTGGAGACGGACGGGGCGGTGGACGAGGAGTTCGTCCGCGAACACACCCACGGGTACGAGGAGTTCACCGCCGCCGCCCGCGCCGCCGACTGGGACGAGACGCTCACCGCGACCGGCCTCACCCGCAAGGAGATCGACGAGGCGCTGCGCATGGTCCTCGCCTCGCGGCGGACCATCGTCTGCTGGGCCATGGGCCTCACCCAGCACAAGCACTCGGTGCCGACCATCCGCGAGGTGGTCAACTTCCTTCTGCTGCGCGGCAACATCGGCCGCCCGGGCGCCGGTGTCTGCCCGGTGCGCGGGCACTCGAACGTGCAGGGCGACCGCACGATGGGCATCTTCGAGCGGCCCGCCCCGGCCTTCCTGGACGCCCTGGAGAAGGAGTTCGGCTTCGCCCCGCCCCGGGAGCACGGCTACGACGTCGTACGCGCCATCAAGGCCATGCGCGACGACAAGGCGAAGGTGTTCTTCGCGATGGGCGGCAACTTCGTCTCGGCCTCCCCCGACACGGAGGTGACCGAGGCCGCGATGCGCCGGGCCCGGCTCACCGTGCACGTGTCGACGAAGCTGAACCGCTCGCACGCGGTCACGGGCGCGCGGGCGCTGATCCTGCCGACCTTGGGCCGCACCGAACGCGATCTCCAGGGCGGCGGCGAGCAGTTCGTCACCGTCGAGGACTCGATGGGCATGGTGCACGCCTCCCGCGGCCGGCTGGAGCCCGCGAGCGGACAGCTGCTGTCCGAGACGGCCATCGTGTGCCGGCTCGCCCGCCGGGTGCTCGGCGAGGACAGCCGGACGCCCTGGGAGGAGTTCGAGAAGGACTACGCGACGATCCGCGACCGCATCGCGCGCGTGGTCCCCGGTTTCGAGGACTTCAACGCGCGCGTGGCCGACCCGAGCGGCTTCGCCCTGCCGCACGCCCCGCGCGACGAGCGCCGCTTCCCCACGGCCACCGGCAAGGCCAACTTCACGGCCGCGCCCGTCGAGTACCCCGAGCTGCCTGCGGGCCGCCTGCTGCTGCAGACGCTGCGCTCGCACGACCAGTACAACACCACGATCTACGGCCTGGACGACCGCTACCGGGGCATCAAGAACGGCCGCCGGGTCGTGCTCGTCAACCCCGAGGACGCGCGGGAGCTGAAGCTCGCCGACGGGTCGTACGTGGACCTGGTGGGCGAGTGGAAGGACGGCGTGGAACGCCGGGCCGACGGCTTCCGGGTCGTGCACTATCCGACGGCCCGCGGCTGTGCCGCCGCCTACTACCCGGAGACCAACGTCCTGGTGCCGCTGGACTCCACCGCCGACACCAGCAACACCCCGGCCAGCAAGTCCGTCGTGGTCCGTCTGGAACAATCGTCGACCGACTGAGCGTTTGCTCAGGAGTGCCGGCGCACCTCGCCGGTGGCGCCCCCGGCCGGCGGGGCACGCGATCGACGACGAACGGAGCCCCATGGGCGAGCAGCACCACGCGAAGTTCCCGCAAGAGGTCATCGACGAGTACGCGGCCCTCGGCATCGACCTGGTCGCGATGTTCTCCGCCGGACATCTGGGCACCCGGATGGGCGTCCGGATCGTGGAGGCGTCGGCGGACCGGGTCGTCGGGACGATGCCGGTGGAGGGCAACACCCAGCCGTACGGGCTGCTGCACGGCGGCGCGTCCGCCGTGCTGGCGGAGACGCTGGGGTCGGTCGGCTCGATGCTGCACGCCGGCAGCTCCAAGATCGCCGTGGGCGTCGATCTGAACTGCACCCACCACCGGGGCGTACGGTCCGGCCTGGTGACCGGTGTCGCCACACCGCTGCACCGGGGCCGTTCGACGGCGACGTACGAGATCGTCGTCAGCGACGAGGCCGGCAAGCGGGTGTGCACGGCCCGGCTGACGTGTCTGCTGCGGGACGCCCCGGTGCCCGCGGGCGGGCCGGCGCGGGCGGCGGATTGACGGCCGTGGCGGCGGGGCGGGCCGCGGCGAAGGCCTCTTCGCCTCTGGCCGCCCGGGGTGGGCAGGCCCTAGCGTCGGGGCATGGCAACGGGAGGAGCCCCCTGGCGGCCGGGGGCGGCATCAGGGCCGACGCTGCTCCTGATCGGCCTCCTGGTCGCCGGGTGCGCGCCGGACGGATCGGCCACCGCGCGCGGTGGCGCCTCGCCGTCGCCCTCTGCCACCCCGAACCGGCCGTCCCCGTCGGCCACCCCGCCCGAGGAACTGTGCGCGCGGATCGTCGCGCACTGGGCGCAGGAGGTACTGGACGACGCCACCTACGGCGACTACCAGTCCATGGGGCTGTCGAACGGGCAGTACGACATCCTGCGGGAGGTCGTGGACGCGGCACGGGCCGAGAAGCGGCGCTCGGGTCCGGCCGCCGCGGAGCGGCTGATCGTCCGGCGGGCGCGCGCGGACTGCCGGGAGCGATATCGCTCCGGCGGGCCGAGCGAGGGGCCCTGGGGATGAGCGGGATCGGCCCGGTCGAGCCCGGTGAGGGCACGCGCGCGTGGGACGCGGGCGAGGCCACGCGCGCGTGGGACGCGTCGGAGACCGGGTCCCACCCCGTACCGGAGCCCCCGCGCGGGCGGTTCGCGGAGTTCTGCGTCCGGCACCGCCGGGCCGTGCTCGCGGTGGCGGCGGCCGTGGCGTTGCTCGCGTGCGGGGGCGCGCTGTACGCCACCCGCCCGCACCCGGCACCGACGACGCCGGAGCCGACGCCGCGGGAGACGAGGCCACAGGAGGCGCCCTACCCCTCCCAGGCGGTCGGCGTGAGCTACCTGGGTCCGGTGACCCCGCCCGCCGGGGCGCCGCGCGGGAGCTTCGGTTTCGAGCTGGAGCTGAGCGTGCGGTACGGCCCCGCGATCACAGTGGAACGGATGACCCAGCCCTATGCGGGTCTCACCCTGCGGACGGACCCGCGCACTCCGTTCCGAATCGGGACGAAAGAGCACCGAAAGATCGTCATCACCATGCGCATCACGGAATGCGGAAAAGTACCGGAGAGCGCCGGACTTCCTTTCCTGGACGTAACTCTACGTAATACGCGCGCAATAGAACCGCACAGTTTCATCTTGGGCGAGCGCTATGCGCAGGACCTCTCCGACGCCCTTCAGGTCGCCTGTAGCAACGATTCCATGTCATCACCAAACGCC
>NZ_JBVKAY010000023.1:0-109714 GCF_055657445.1 Streptomyces sp. NPDC107538
CCCGCGGAGCGGGTAAGAGCCTGCTTCGCAGGCTCCCAGCGAACTGCCGCGCTGCGCGCGGCAGTTGGGAGTGAAGCCCCGCGCTGCGCGCGGGTGACGAGAGTGGAACTCCTCGCGGTGTGAGGAGTTGGCTCTGCGCTGCGCTCCGAGCCGTGTTTCCTTCTGTCAGAACTTTCGCTGAATCCGGAGGTTGGGCTGGTGCCCTTCCGGCTCTCCGCTTACGCTCCGAGCCGGCGGCTCCTTCGTCGCTTCGCTCCTTGGAAGGAGCCTTGGGGGCCGTCCGCTGCGCTCCCGGCCCAGCCCGCATTCGCGGGCGGCTGGCTACAAGGCAGGTGGCCTGGGGGTGGACAGCTGTTTCCTTCGCTCCGGAAGTTTTGGCGAATCCGGATTCGGGGTGGGTGCCTCCCTTGTGTTGGAGATTTCGGTGGCCGGGCTGTTGTGGTGTGTCCGGGCGGGTGAGGCGATGTCAGTTGGGCTCGGTTACCCAGGTGTTGAGTTTCCCTTCCTGCCCGGGCAGGTTCAGTCGTGCTGCCACCAGGTCACTGCGAGGCCCGCCAGGAGGGCTCCGATATGGCGGAGGGCTCCGGTGAGGAGCGCTCCAGAGACGAGGCGCCGCCATGAGGCGGGGGCGGGCGCCACATCATCCGGGTGCGTGGTAGTGGAGGAAGCGCGGTTCTTCTTCAGCATGGTGGGTGTCCTTCGTTTGGGCAGGGCGCGGCGGCGCACTGTGCGGGGTGTGGGGGTGGTGCAGCGGGCGGTTCGCGGGGCCGCCGGGTAGTTGTGCTGCTGGGATTGATCGTGGCAGCCGGAAGGTGGGTGCTGCATCCTCAACAGGGGTCCGGTTGACGAGAGAACGATGTAATTTCCACCCCGTGTACACCTGGGAGAGCATCAGCGGGCCTGGCACCATCGACGATCTGGTGGCGGATGCCCATGCCGCCGGCTATCCGGAGATGAACGTGCGGCGGGTTCACGACTGGATTGCGAAGGGGCTGCTGGACCAGCCGCGTCGTCGTACCCGACGGCGTGGCTCGGACAAGGCCGAGCACAGCGCCAACCAGCGCCGGCTGCTGCTGTTCCTCCTGGACAAGCGGCAGCAGGTGGCACACCTGAGCGCGCTCGCGCAGGTGCCGCTGGCCATGTGGCTGTGGTGGGACGGCTACGTGCCCACGCGGCAGGCGCAGCGGGCCTGGGTGACGTGGGTGGGGCGTGGCCGGCGCAGCCAGGAGGTGGCGCGCGAGGGCGCCGTGGGTCTGCTGCGGCAGGTCGGGCATCAGCTGGCGACCGAGACGGCTCGTACCCGGTTCGTGCGGGTGATCACCGAGCTGGGCAACGGCAAGGCGCTGACAGTGCGCGGGCGGGCCGAACTGGTGGACGCCGTGCGGGACGTGATGGAGCCCGAATCGGTGTTCGCCGCCAGCGGGCTCGTACGCGCGCTCGGGCCCGCGCAGACCCCGATAACCGTCGAGGCGGTCGTAGCCCGTATCGAGGCTCTGTGCGCCGCGCTGGGCTGCACCCTGGACGGGAAGGTGGACGGCGCGCTACTGGAGCGGGGCCGGGCCGTCCAACGTACCTCTACGGCCGGCTACCTCGCCGAGCACGGTGACCTCGCCGCCGAGGCCGGGCAACTGGCCCACCTCTTCCGTGAGCCCACCCTCCAGGAGCGGTTCGACCAGGCTGGCCAGCTACTGCTGCTCGTCCTCGGCATGCACCTGGTTCACCGCCGCACACGCATGGGCTGAGCCTGGCGCCAGGCGTAGTTCTGGTCCATGTCCGGGGAGGCACCGACAACGGCGGAACGGGCTCGGGAAGGCAATTCTGGTGGCCGTCCGCCCGTCTGCCCGGCATGCTCCGAGGATGAGTACTCCCTCCGACCTGCTCCCTGTCGTCTACGCCGACGAGTCCTCGAACTCCGGGCAGAACCTTCTCGATCCCCATCAGCCGGTGTTCACGCTGGCTGGGGTGCATCTGCCCGATGAGCTGGCCGCGTCGATCGTAGATGAGGTCCGGTCCCAGCTTCCTCCCACCCAGGGTGAGCCCAAGTACAGTTCTCTCGCCCGGTCGTCGGGGGGCCGGAGGGCTTTGAAGCGGGTCTTTGAGAGCATGCCCGAGGGAAGCGTTCGCAGTTATCTGATGGACAAGCGGTTCATGGTGGTCACAAAGCTGGTCGACGTTCTGGTGGAGCCGCTGGCCGATGCGGACGGTCTCAACCTGTATGAGGACCAGAGCGGTCTGGCCTTGGCCGAGTTGCTGCACATGGCCGGCCCGGTCCTCGGCGACGCTGCGGCCTTTCACCAGATGCTCCAGGCCTTCGTCGACTGGGTGCGTCAGCGGGTGGCGACCGACGACTTTTTCACCGCCATAGCCGCCTACAAGGCGTCGATCCCGGAGGAGCACGCGGACTTTGCCGGATGGATCGAGTTGCTGGAATGCTGCCGGGGAGTGGCCGACGCGACCGCCGCCGACCTCGCGACCGGCGAACAGCGCGACATCCTCGACCCGGCGGTGCCAGCGCTGTACTGCCTCTGCACCAGCTTCGGTGAAGGTGTCGGGCGGTTCCGTCTCGTCCATGACACCTCAAAGGTGATCGACCGGAACGCGACGCTTCTGCGCATGGTGCATCTCCTCCCGGACCTCGCCCGCCCCGGCCGCTTCAACGACCCGCTCCCGGCCGTGCAGATCGACTTCGCGGACAGCACCTCCCATCCCCAGCTCCAGATTGCGGACTGGACAGCAGGTGCGGTACGGCAATGGGCCGCCCACTTGGCAGTCGGTGGCGGTGACCGGTTCTCGGAAGAACTGGCGGACGTGGTAAAGCCCTGGGTGGTCGGCGCTGTATGGCCAGCCGGGACCGCCGATCTGCGCGCGTCCAGGCCCGGAGGGCAGTGACCGCACCACGCTCGGGCCAGCGCGACGGCCTACACCCGCCAGCGGGCCACGGCCTGGCGGCCCAGCGAGTTGACCCCGAACACGCAGGTCTATCCCCCCGAAACAGGGCACCGCACCCTCTGGTTCGAGCGCAGTTCGCGCCGCACCGATCTCCATGTGGCTACCCTCCACGCTCACCACAGCTGTCGCATCCCGGGCCAGGCGGAGCCGCCCGCCTGGCCCACCTCTATACGGCCGTCCCTGTCAGCCGCGTTCCTCGTACTGCTCGACGAGCCACAGGTACACCCGGTCGGAGCGCGCGTGTGGCGGCACGTATCAGCAGGCGTCGCAGCAAGTCTTCACCCACGGCATGCCGCCCCATATGACGTGCTTGCGGCCTGGGGACGGGCAGGTCTGGCAGGTGACCGACGCTTTCCCGACGGCCCGGTAAATCACCGCCCACACCTCGGGGCCCTGCCCCCAGGGGCCGACCTACCAGCGCAGATCCCCGACGTGTGCGCTGGTGGGCAGCGGCGCCGTGTGCTGTGCCGCGGACAGACCGCGCAGGACCTCCTCGGCGGCGGGCAGCACGGCGGTGGAGACCGTATATCCCACGGACCGGCTCGGTCCATGCCGGGCATGGCGATGGCACCGCGCTCGGCCATCACATCCAGGATGAGCGTCGAGCTTCTCCAGCGCCTCTCCTGCGGCAGTGATCTGCGCGCACAGGGCGGAGGCGGCCAACGGCCAGGCCCACGGCGCCGACGACAACGATCTTCGCCTTGTGCTTCGTGAGCAGGTTCTTCGCTGCCTCGGCGAAGGAGGTGGGCTCGCTGGGCGTGGAGTCATTCACCCGCACACATCTGCCGGACCTATCCCTTACCTGTCAGGCAATCACGCGACATCACCTGATCAAGTTCAGTAGCATTGCTGCTTGTTAGGCAACCGCTGCCCGGAATGAGGCCATGGATGTTCGTTGCGGCCGTTTACATCCGCTTCTTCCGCTCGTTCAACTTCGACTACCTCCGCAAGGCACATAAGTCCTTTGTCCCAGATCCGTGGGATCTGCTGGAGTCCAGCGATCTGCAGTATCCGTTTGTGAAGGTGCCGCTCGAGGAGAGCGTGACGACGGTCGTGGGCGCCAATGAGTCCGGCAAGAGCCAGTTGCTGTCGGCTATCAAGCATGCGCTCAGCGGGGACGGTATCGAGCGCGGCGACTTCTGCCGGTACTCGCAATTCTTCGCCGTGAACAGGTCAATGGCTTACCCGGACTTCGGGCTTGAGTTCAAGAACCTGTCGGCCAGCGAGCGGCAGGCGCTGGTCAAGGCGTGCAAGGGACGCGTCAGTGACGACGGGTTCGAAAGCTTCCACTTGTTCCGCATCGGAGGCAAGGACCCCCTGGTCTATCTGCGCCAGGGCGAGGAGTGGGCCACGCACGCCCTCAAGGACAGGAACGCTCTCGCCAGCCTCCTGCCGAGCTGGTTCGAGATCGACGCTACGGTCGCGCTCCCGGAGAGTGTCCCACTTAAATACCTGGCGGGCAGCGGGACCGCCTCACTGCGCACCAGCCCGCGCAAAGAACGCCAGGTGTTCATGAACACGCTGATGGAGAACGCTTCTTCATGGTTCAGCACCGCCGAACAGATCACCGCGGCAGCACCCAACGTCGTATCCGCGTTCACGTCCGCCAGCACGGGCACCGGAAATCATAGAGATCAACTTCTCCTCGTTGAAGATCTACTGCTGAAGGTGGCAGGAATCGACAGGAGTGCGTTCCAGGAATTGCTCAATGCCGTGGATGCCAGCAAGGACGGCTACGCCAACGGCATCGTCGCCCAGATGAACCAGGAGCTCGCCGGTTCCCTGAATTTCCCCAGGTGGTGGTCGCAGGACCACCAGTTCGAACTGCTGCTGACCCTGCGGGACCAGGATCTCGTGTTCACGATCCGGGACCGGACCGGAACGGAGTACTCAGCCGACGAGCGCAGCGGTGGGCTCAAGTACTTCCTCAGCTACTTCGTGCAGTACCTTTCTCACGAGCCACCGGCTTCCGGGGTGCCGGAAATCCTGCTGATGGATGAGCCGGACGCCTACCTGTCCAGCACGGGCCAGCAAGATCTGCTGCGCATCTTCGAGGACTTCGCCCACCCTCAGGCCCCGGAGCGTCCTGCCTGCCAGGTCGTGTACGTGACGCACTCGCCATTCCTCATCGACAAGAACCACGGTGAGCGCATCCGGGTACTGGAGAAGGGCGAAGGGGACGAGGGCACCCGTGTCGTGCGCAACGCAGCCCGCAACCACTACGAGCCGCTCCGCTCGGCGTTCGGCGGTTTCGTCGGCGAGACCACCTTCATCAGCAACTGCAATCTGATGCTCGAGGGCATGTCCGACCAGATCCTGCTCGCCGGTATGTCCGCGCGGCTGCGGCAGCAGAAGGCGCCGGCTCTGGACAACATCGACCTGAACGCGCTGACACTCGTTCCCGCGGGCTCGGCATCCCACATCCCGTACATGGTGTATCTCGCCCGGGGACGCGATGCGGACCGGCCCGCGGTCATCGTCCTCCTCGACAGCGACGAGGCGGGTGACAAAGCCCGCAAGGGTCTGCAGCGCGGGCCCCAGGGAAAAAGACTGATCGATCCCGCTCTGATCCTGCAACTGGGCGACCTTCCCTCTGACAAGGTCGGTAGCGCAGCGCCTGACGGTGTGCTCGCCATCGAAGACCTTGTTCCCCTGGAGATCGGCGTCGCCGCGGTCAAGCGCTATGCGACCGACTTCCTTGAGCCCGATGAGTCCCAGCTCGTGCAGACGCTGGACGCCGGCGACGTGGACTTCTCCGGCTGCAACGGCACGCAGGAGGCCCTTGCCAAGGCCGCCCAAGCCAAGGTTCCTGGTCTGCATCTCGACAAGGTCGGGCTGGCCCGAAGCATCATCGACTCGGTCCGGCAGGGCACCGGTCTCGATGAGGCCCTGCGGACCATGGACGCCAACTTCCGTGCACTCTTCCGTGAGCTGAACACCAGACAGCGGCGGGCCACTCGGGAGATCACCAGCGAGAAGACCCGTGCCAAGATCAAGCGGCTGAAGCGATCCTTCCTTCTCGATCACCCAGCCGGTGCGACGCGGGCTGATGCGACGCTGCTTCTTGAAGACGTCGACGCGGTCCTGGACGACTCCGTGGACGCAGAAGACCTCAAGAGCGAGATCCGCCGCGTGCGGCGCCGCTTCGAACTGGACGACGACCCCAACGACGCGATCAGCGACTTCGATGCGTTCCGCGACGAACTGGAAACGCTGGTCTACCGAGACGTCAACGAAGCCCAAGAGGAGTGAACCGCTCCACAGGCGAGCAGGCGACGGGACAGGCGGAGGAAGGTCCGTACCCGCCCTCCCAGCAAGCCCCATCCTGCCGCGCAAGAAGTACCCGGCGGGGAGAAGACAAACACAGATGGATGTGCGGCAAGACCGGCCCGATGCCCGCCTGACGCAGGGCAATTGGACGGGCCGGATCAGGGTTTGGCGCAGCAGGGCGGCGGTCTGTTCGGTGCCGTCGATCGCCCAGACAGTCCAGCCGATCCAGCTGACGCCGCGGCCTGGCTGGCTTGGAGAGGGCGGCGAGCCATACGGCTCGGTGGACGATGTCGGGGCGCAGCGCGCTGGTTGTGGGGTCGGTCCACTTCTTGCCGGGGCGGCCGTTCGCCAGGCGACTGCTGACGTGTACTGGGCCCCGTCGGTGATAGCGGCCTTCGAAAACGTCTGCAGTGCTGCAGTACCGGCGGGCAGAGCCCTTCGACGTGTGGGCGTCCATTTCTCGGCCGTGAAGCGGCGCGCGTACGGCAGCCATGCGAGCGGCGAAAGTGAGGTCGGACGGCGTTTCGTTTTATGGGCGGTCGGGATACCAGGTGGCGAGGCGCAGCAGAGGTGGAAGGTGCGGCGCGCGGCGGTGCGGTGGGTGGAGGTGGAGGCGTAGGTGGCGCCGAGTGCGAGGACGGCGGTAAGGGCCAGGAGCAGGAGGCCGGCGCCGGCGTACGCGAGTGCGGTGCGGCCCCCGGCGGTGGGGAGGAGCACTGCGGCAGCCGCGGGGGCCGTACGGGCGGGCAGGTTGCGGGCACGGCAGGATGGGGCGGGGCAGGGACGGCGAGGGCGCGCGGGCATGGGCGAGCGGCTCCTTCCGGAGGCGTACGGGCATACGGGCGGTTTCCCGGGCTCCTGTCGGGGCCTGGTGGTTTTCCCAGTTCAGCGGGTGCGGGGACGACTGTTCCCGGGTATCTCGCGGGGTTCTAAAGGGGGCGGGTAGCAAGAGGAGAGCCGAGTCCGGCGGATGTGGAGCTGATCGGGCGCCTGGCGGCGCTCGACATCGTGGTGGCGGCGGCGCAGCTGGAGCGGTGGCGGGGGCTCGGGCTGCTGCCCGGGCACACGCGGGCGTGGCTGGGGCGCGGGCGCGGCTCGGTGTCCGTCCTCGCCGAGGAGACCGTCGCCGTCGCCGTCGCCGCGGCGCTCGGCCGGCACGCGAGGCCGGGGCGGGACGTGCGCTGGACGGTGATCGCCTGGTACGCCGAGGCCGGAGGCCCGGCGCTGCCCGGCGAGTTGGAGGTACCGGAGCCGCCGTGGCCGGCCGTACGGGAGGCCCTGGTGTGGGCGATGCGGCGCTCCACGGCGCAGCGCCTGGTTGAGGCCGCCCGTACGGCGGCCCGCGGGGGCGAGCCGGAACAGGACGGCTTCTACACCCAGGCCGGACAGGTACTCGGCCGCGGGCACGCCGGACACCCGCACACCCCGACGCGATGCGGTGCGTCCTGGAGGACCCTCACGCCGAGCTCGACCACCAGGACGAGGACCGCCGCCGACGGCGCGGAGCGGTACGGCTGGCCGCGGCCGCCGCCATGGGCGTCGGCGAACTCGGCGGCGACGACCTCGTCGACGCACTCGCCACCCTCATGCCCGGCATAGAAGCGAGACGGAGAGCGTCTCCTCGGCTTCGGCGGCGAACTCCCGTGCGGCTGAGGGCTGGTGGGCCTGGGCGGCGGTGAGCGCCGTCATGCCCGCCGCGTCCAGCTCGGCGCCGGTGGGCCGTGGGCCGGCCGTCAGGTGGGCGCGCGCCTCCTGAAGCAGGGCGAGGGCCTCGGCGGTGCGTCCGGTGCGGCGCAGCGGGGTCGCGCCCGCGCGGGCCGCCGCGGCGAGCACCACCGCGTTCCCCGAGCGGCGGGCCGCCGCGCCGGCCAGGCCCGCGTATCCTCCGGCCGGCCCGGTGCGGGACTGCTTGACGGCCAGCTGCGAGGCGAGCACCCACACCCCGGCCGCCCGGGCGGCGCCCGCCGGCCCCGTGCGCACCTCGTGCTCGGCGCCGGCCAGCAGCGGCACCAGCATCTCGTCGAGCCGGCCGTAGGCGCTGGCCGCGAACAGTCTGCGGGCCACGGCGAGTTCGGAGTCCGGCACCGCCGTCCCCGGGCTCCCGGCGGCCCGCGCCGGCGCGGGCCGTACGGCCACCGCGGCCCCCGGCACCGCCCCCGTGATCAGCACACCGCGACGGTCCATCCCGCCCCCGTCCAGTCAGCGTCACCTGTCACCGGCTGTCCCATGCCTTAGTCCCGATTCAACTCGAACCAGACCACCTTCCCGGTACTCAACCGCGTCGCCCCCCACCGCCGGGCCAGCCGGTTCACCAGATACAGTCCGCGCCCGTCCTCATCGGTGGCGCGAGCCTGCCGCACCCGTGGCAACTGCGGTACGTCGTCGCCGACCTCGCAGCGCAGGACGTCGGTGCGCAGCAACCGCAGGGTGACCGGCCGCGTCGCATACCGCACGGCGTTCGTCACGACCTCGCTGACCAGCAGTTCGGCCAGGTCGGTGAGTTCCTCCAGGCCCCAACGGGCCAGCGCCTGCCGCGCGAGCCGCCGGGAACGGGCGGGTGCTGTGTCGTCCGGCTCCAGGAACCAGTACGCCACGTCGCTCGGCGCGATCCCGTCGAAGCGGGCGGCGAGCAGCGCGATGTCGTCGTCCCGGTCGCCCGGACCGAGCATGTCGAGCACCTCGTCGCAGAGCGCCTCCAGCGGCGGCGGATGGTCCGGCCCGGTCAGCCGCGCGGTCGCGGCGAGCTTCTCACGGAGCTGTTCTATGCCGGTCGTCACGTCGCGCAGGCGGGACTCGACGAGCCCGTCGGTGTACAGGAGCAGTGTCGCTCCGGCGGGCGCGTCCAGTTCCACGGCCTCGAAGTCCACGCCGCCGACGCCGATCGGGGCGCCTGGGGGCACCCGGAGGACCTCGGCCCGGCCACCCAGGTGAAGCAGGACGGGCGGCGGATGACCGGCGCTGGCCATGGTGATCCGGTGCGATACCGGGTCGTAGACGGCGTACAGACACGTCGCCATGCGATCGGTGCCGAGCCGCTGGGCCTGCTCGTCGAGATGGTGGAGCACCTCCTGCGGTGGAAGGTCCATGCCCGCGAGGGTCTGGGCCGTCGTCCGCAGCTGCCCCATGATCGCGGCGGAGGCCATGGAGTGGCCCATGACGTCACCGACGACCAGCGCCACACGGCTGCCCGGCAGAGGGATCGCGTCGTACCAGTCGCCGCCGACTCGCGCCGTCTCGGCGGCCGGCAGATAGCGCGAGGCCAGCCGGACACCCGTGGGCCGCGGGAGGGTCTCCGGCAGCATGGTGCGCTGGAGCTCGTCGGCGATGTACGCCTCGCGGCCGTACAGCACCGCCTTGTCGATGCCGAGCGCGCTGTGCGTGGCGAGCTGGGCGGCGACCAGGAGGTCGTCGGGCTCGAAGGGAATGCTGTCGGTGCCGCGCAGGAAGACTGCGGCGCCGATGACGCGGCGGCGGCCGCGCAGCGGGGCCAGGATGGCACGTTGCCCGCCCGGGACGGCCAACTCGCTCCCCTCGCCGAGAAGTTCCGGCAGCGCGGCTTGGGACGCGGGGGAGTCCGTGAAGACCGGACGCACGCCACGCAGCACCTCGGCGAGCGCACCGCCCGTGCGCACCTCGCACAGCTCGGCGGTGACGGCCGCCAGTTCGGTCAGCTCCGTCGGCTCCGGCCGCAGCGCGGAAAAAGCGAAGCCGCCCTCGGTGTCCTGCTCCTCCGGTATCCGGTCGGTGCGGCGCAGCCGCAGCGGTCCCGTGGGCCTCTGGTCGCCGACCGGCAACGGGTCGCGCAGATAGACCAGGATCGCGTCGGAGAACGCCGGCACGGCGGCCCGGCACAGCCCCAGCACGATCTCGTCGAGGTCGATGCCGCGGGCGATCCGCCGGGTCGCGGCGCCTACGAAGCGCAGCCGGTCCCCATCCCGCCACATCGGCGTGGACCGCCCGGGCAGTGTGTGGCCGCGACGGATGGCCTCTTCGACACCCTGCTGAGCAAAGCCACCCTCAGTTACGGGCCGCACCCGAGGACGTGCAGGAAGTCGCCGCTTGAGTGCGGCGAGAGAAGCCTCGACATCCAGGACCGGCTCCAGTGCTTCGGCAACGGCGGCTTCGGTTGCCTGCGTTACCGACATCAGCGCCTTCTCATCCTCGGTGAGCGGCACCGCGGACGACGGGGGCCTCGCAGAAACCATAGGATCGGCAGGCTGTGCGGACGGGGGAGGTGTAGACCGCCTGGTCCTGAGCGGGGCGCCCCTGGCATCCAGCAGTTCGGAGTCAGAACGTTCAGGAAGTCCAGCAGACGACTCAGCCATGGTGTCCTCCCTCCTCATCGTCCAAGATGCCCAGTAGTTCCGGCCGGAACAGCTCCAGCGCCCGGCGGGCTTCAGCAATATGAACCCGCACCGTCGACTGCGTTATGCCCATCTCTTCAGCGACCTCGGCGGGGCTCAACCCCGCGATACAGCGCAAGGCCATGGCCTGGCGGGGCCGTTCCTTCAAGCGTGCCATCTCCTCGCACACCTTGCGGTAGACGTCCCTGAGGTGGACCTCAGCAGCCAGGTCGGGCGTGCCGGCTGGGCCGTCGTGACGCCCGAGATCCAAGGGAACATCGGGGCTGCGGTGCCGCAGGGCTGCACGGACCACCGTGACCGCCAGCCATCCGCCCCAGTTCTTGACAGGCGGCTTCGTGTGATCGCCCATCCGGAGCCAGCACTGTATGAAAGCCTCCTGCACCGCGTCATCCGCCGCGCCGAATTGGCCCGCTGCGACCACATACGCCTTGCGCATCAAAGCCGGGTGCCACTGCCGGTACAGGGAGTCGAAGACGTCCTCGCTCACCCGGCCCCGGCCCCGTTCCCGTCTCGGCCACGGGATCGCACCACCCAGGTGATCCCGTTCTCATCCGTCACCTGAACGCTGCCACCTCGCCCCGGCAATCTGCGCAGTACAGCCGTCATTGTCTTGCGCCGGCTGCGCTCACGCAGCTGAAACGCCAAAGCCCGTAACACCGCAACCATCCCGGCGCCACCCGCCGCCGCCAGTGCGGCGCCCAGGGCCGACCATGTGACCACCGATCATCCTCCTCGGCCACCGAACCTGCTCGATGTCCTACAGAGGCCGCAGCGCCAAAAAACGCTTACGCCGAAGGCGGTAGCAGTCGGCGAACTGTACGACGACGGGGAGGAGTTCGTCTGCGGCGGGCCAGCCCTGGTTGGCCCCGCGATCCGGCAGGTCGACGAGGTTGGGCCATGCGGCAAGGTCGGCGTGCGCGGGCCGGCTGGGTGCGTACGAGGTGCTCGACGACGACGAGGTCGGCCCAGAGGCCGCGGCCGGTGCGGACGGGGAGAAGGACGTCGTCGCCGGCCCGTACGCCGAGCTCGGTGGCTCCCGCTTCGGTGAGTTCCCACGGGTGCGCGTGGGTTCCGTCGGGGCCGGACCCGGCGCCCTCGACCTCCCGCTGCTCCTCGGCGGTCCGGGCACGCAGGAAGTCGCACAGTCGTACACCATGGGGCGCCCGGTCATCGCGGCTCCGCAGGGCAGACCTGGCCCCGCCCGGGCGCAGCGGCGACACGCGTCGGCGCGTTGCGGCGTTCTGTACGTCATCGAGAGGCTCACATACCCCTCATCATCCCTCAAACTCAGTCATAATAACTGGTCAGCCCCGGGGGCGAGGGCCTTCGTACGGCAGCGCGCAGCAGACCGTCCCTTGAAGGGACGGGGCCGGCCGTTGGCCGGCGGTGGGGCGTGCCCCCCTGGCGGGGGCCGCGTGGGGGTGGGGGTCGGGTCCCTGGTCGGTCGGGTGCGGGCCCGGGGCCGCTGGCCCCGGAGCGGGAGAGGTTGTCGGCAGCCCAGGGCCTCACAACTTTTTCGGGTGAGAGGTGTAACGGGCTGGCGGGTTCGCGCTACCTCCTTGTGTAAGGGGGTGTTGTACGCCCCGCAACCGGCAGAGCAAGGACGGCTGATGGCCCCTGCAGAGAGCAGGTGCGCGTGAGCACGCACACCGGGCGTCCAGAGGGTGACGACACCGCTCGCGGAGGTGAGGAGACGTCTTCTCCTCCACCGGAAGCGGTCCGCGCCTACTCCGATTTCGTACGCGGCCATCTGCGTCGCGCGGTCCGGCTGAGCGGCGTCCTCGGCTTGACCGGAGCAGAGGCCGAGGAGGTGGCACAGGCCGCCCTTGAGATCGTCTGGGTGCGCTGGCCCCAGCTGATGCACTGGGAGCCGGGCAGACAGGCCGGATACCTCAACGGCATCGTGAGGAACCTGGTGGTCGGGCACATCCGCGGCGAGGAACTCCGCAGGAAGCTGATGGAGCGCCTGGCACGGACGGATCCCGACCTGGTCGTCGTCGGCGGCGAGATCGTCACCACCTCACGCGCGGACATCCCGCACCAGGCTGCCGAGGACGCTCAGAGCGAGCAGGAACTCGAACATTTTCTCAACCATCCGAAGTTGAACGGCAACTACCGCGACAGTCTGCGCGGCGTCGACGCCGGCCAGTGCACGAGGGAACGTGCTCAAGCCAAGGGCGTCACCGAGGAGGCGGAGCGCGTGGCGACCCACCGGGCACGGCGCAGAATCCAGCAGATCATGAAGCACGAGGGAGGAGAGAACCAGTGACGCACCACGACGGGGACACCCCGGTCAACGGAAACGACCAGGACGGCATGCACAGGGACTGGTTCAGGGGCATCCCTGGCCTCGGGACTTCCTCACAGGGCGAGCGGGTTCCGCTCGATGATCTCGACGACGACTTCAGCCAGTTCATCGGCTACGTCGGCGAATCCGCGTTCGATGAGCAGGAGCATGACGAACTCGTCGGCCGGCTGATGCGTGAAGGCGATGTCCTGCGCACCGAGCTGGGCCTGCCCGGGTTCTCGTCCGCTGACATGCCGCCCTGCGCCAGTCCTGCCGGGGTGTGGGACGAATTGTTCGCGGAACATGCCGACGGCGCAGTCCTCGGACTGGACGTTCTCCGCTTCGCCTTGGCCCAGGTACGCGTCGACCGGGCCCGCACGAAGCTTCCCTGGCGACGTGCTCGGCTCGGACGCCTCGAAGCCGATCTGACGTCGATCTTGGAACCCAGTCCGGCGTCGAACTTCGCAGCCTCTTATGCATCCATGACGGAGCAGGTGCTCGGTGCGACGCGGTACAGCGAGCGCGTGCGGCGCATGGAACAAGTGCTCGGTGCGCCGTACACAGCGAGCGAGCGCGTGCGGCGCATGGTCGTGCGGTACAAGGCGGACCTGGCCCGCTGGTTCTGCATGCTGTACGGCTCGGTGGTCCTGACGGGATATGTGGCCTTCAGCGTGCCCGCGTGGCTCAGCACCGGCTCTTGGGTGCTGCTGGGGCTCGCCGCCGCCTCCTGGTGGCACTACCTCGGTGAGGATCTTCACGAGCCCGGCATCGACCAGCAGCTTGCTCCGAACAAGGACGATCAGCGGACGTGACGAGAAGGGGTGTAACGCGAACGGCCCGTTGCCCTACCTCCATACGAGGCAGCAAGGCAGCGGGTCCGTTCCGCGCCCCCGAGATCACAGCACCGAGGAGAACACCGTGTCGGAGAACCGCAAGCGTCCCCAGCGGCAGCCGCGCAAGACCGCCCAGAGCGCCATCCGTCCGGACCGGCGGGTCACCCTGTCCGTGCCGATCCCCGAGCGCACCACTCTGTCCGGGGCAACGGCCTTCACGGGCAGCAGCGCGCTCGCCACCGGCATCGTCTCCGGCCACGCGCCCACCGAGCCTGTCCACATCATCGCCCTGGTCGCGCTGGTCATCGCCACCATGGCCTACGACATCGCCCGCAAGACCCTCCACGCGCGTCAACGCACCTGACCCCTACACACCCCACGCCGCGGCCGCCTCCAGATGCCCCCGCCCCGCCGGGACCGGGGGCATCGTCATGTCCTCCCGATGTGGGCGGAGCTTCCCAGCGTGGCGGCCCCTTTCAGGCTCGTGAGCGGCTGCGGCCGGCGCCGCGGCGGGCCGGGTGCGGCGTGGGGCGGTTCACCGGCGGGCGGCGGCGTCAACGTCGTCGGCGTTGACAAGCACCGCCCTCAACTCTTCCAGTGCAGCCGGGAGTTCGGTCTGGGGCAGGGCGGTGGCGGCGTCCAGCAGGGCGCGGGCGTGGTGTCGCACGGCCGTCTCCCGCCATGTCCCGGGGGCGTGGGTGACCAGCAGAGCGGCCAGCAGCAGGGCGTCGGCACGGTCGGGGTGGGCGGCGGCGCGTTCGACGACGAGGTCGGCGTCGGTCAGGGCCGGGAGTGCTCGGCGCTCGCTCGCATCAGCTCCAGCCACACCGTCTGCCCTATGGCCGCGTCCGCGAAGGCGCCCGCGCCGGCGAGCGCACCCGCCGGCAGACCGGGGGCTGCGAGCGCGGCCCGCCACAGGCCCACAGCCGCCTGCACCCGCGCCTGCTCGGCCGGCGGGAGCGGGCCGTCGGCGCCGGTGTGCGGGGTGCGGGCGGCGATCGCCTCCAGCAGGCGGGAGACCGCGGCCACGCCCTCGCCGGTGCCGTCCGCCAACTCGGCCCACCATGCGGCGGGTTCGCCGAGGAGGGCGGGGTCGTCCAGGAGGGTGTGTGCGAGGTGCTCGGCGGCGCCGGGCATGCCGGCGCGCAGCGCGGCGAGGAGCTCGGCCCGGTCCAGGGCGGCGAGCAGCTGCCCGTCGGGGCCGCCCCAGCGCAGCCATGAGGCGGCCGGCGAGGGCCGGCCGGGCACGAGACCGTACAGGGCGGTGCGGTGGGCGGCGGCGAACGCGGGCGCGTGGTGGTGCAGGGCGGCAGGTGCACCCCGATCGCGGTGGCCACCGCTTCCTGGCCGGCGTGCGGGACGAGGACGCCGGCGGCCGTGTCCAGGACCTCCTCGGGCATCTCGCCGGTGGTCCGGGCCTGATGGACGGCGTACTCCAACAGGCAGCCCAGCGCCCGGACTTCCGGGTAGCCAAGCCCTGCACCGAGACGCACAAATACGCCGTCACCGACAAGTCCGGCGCGAAGTGGTCCTGCCGCGACAAGTACCTGCCCTGCTACCTGCGCTCCCGCGTCTGAGCCGCACGGTCACGACGGCAGCCATACGGCCTCTCAAGCGGGGACGGTCGGGGCGGTCGGCGAGAACGGCGGCCGCGGCGAGGTAGAACGCGCCGGGCTCCGGCAGCTACAGGGCCGCCAGGACAGCGGGCACGCCGGCCGTCCAGGCGGCCGGGTCGGCGGCGTGCAGGACCATCGCGTAGCCGTCGACGTCCTCGGCAGCGGGCAGAGCAGCGACGGCCGCCGCCAGCCCGCCGGCGGCGGTCACCTCGGCCAGGTCCTCGGCGTCCAACACCCTGGTCGTAGCCTGTGACTTCATTCGCTGACCGCCAGAAGAACACCCGGCGAGGACCCTGTTCGACCTGCATGTTCCATGATCGGTTGAGATACGACTCCTCAGGGTGATGTCGTCGGAGCTGGAGGTGCTGTGGGCCGCACCATGCGCTCGGTGGGCGGACCGGCACCGCGAGGTGCCGGTCCTGTACTCGCCGCCCCTGCAGCCGACCGGGTACCAGAACCTGCGGGTGTCCGATCGGGACGGCTACGCCACCGGCCGTCTGGTGTGGAGGGTGTGCGACACCCGGCGTCGTAGTCGTGGGAAGGCCGCCTCGCGCAAGATCCGCGACGCTCACGGCGAGCGGGTCCTCGGAGCGTCCGGTCCTCGTGCGTGCTGGCAGCCGCGCCGTCGCGCACGGCCGCGCAGTTTGGTACCACGTCCGGTACCAAGCGAGGTACCTTGAACCCATGCCTGCACTCAATGTGGAATTCAGCGAGGACGAGATGGCGCGGCTGCGCGAACGGGCGGCTCTGGCGGGCCGCAGCCTGAAGCAGCACGTCCACGACGTGACCGTGGAGGAAGCCGACCGGCTCGCCTTCGTGGAGGGTGCGGTCGCCGAAGCCGCCCGGGTGCTGCCCGGCGTCGAGGCCCGCTTCCCTGCGGGACAGCGATGAGCCCGATCATCCGCGTCGATGTCGGCTGGGTCCTGCAGATCCAGTCGGCGATCTCCCCGCTGAACGTGCCCATCTCGGACTGGGGCAGCCTGGGGTACATGGCCGACCGGCACAAGTTCGAGCGGGAGCTCGGCGTCCTGTACTACGAGGAGGTCGCCTCCCGGGCCGCGACCTTCCTGCACACCGCACTGCTGCTGAGGCCGTTCACCGACTACAACCTGGTCATCGGCTGGGCCTGCACCAGCCAGTACATGCATCTCTCCGGCCGGCCTCTCCAGCCCAAGGACGATGACCTGTACGAACTCGCCCGGGCCATCCGCGGACAGGAAGCCGATCTGCGTACTGTCGCACAGCGCCTGGAGTCCTGGCACAGCGAGTGACACGGCCTTCGCCGCAGCGGTCGGAGCGGGAGGAGCGCCGCTTGAGCAGGGCGGTTGTGTTGTCTGTTGTGATGTGCCCGGCCGTGGGCCGAGGTGTTCTCCGGAGGAACCGTGCAGTTCACTGTCCTGCCTGTCCGCGGGCGGCCTGTCTCCCCTGTGCCGGGGCAAGCCTTCCTGGTTCGGGACAACTGGGATGACTACAGCTTCAAGACGACGTTCCAGCTGCTCTGTGTCGATCCACGCGGCGAGGTCAGGGAGATCGGCGCGGTCAAGATCGGCCGGTTCGGCATGACAGCACCGGCCAGGACGCCGCTGCCGGAGGACTTCGAGACCCTGGAGGGAGACTTCTTCTCGCTCGGGCTGAGGGACGCCTACTACGAACGGCTTCGCGAGCTGGGTCCCGAGCTGCAGCGCACCGTCCTGCGGGCTCTCAACGACATCTCCTTCGATCTGGACCTCTTCTCCCGCGCCCGCACCGAGGATGTGACGGGCACGTCCCTGCTCCGCACCGTTACCCCCGACACCGTCATCGGCCGCTTCAGGGGCAGTACCATCCCCGCAGGACCATCGGCGGCCATCACCGACGTCACCCGACGGCACCTGTTCGACGCGCTGCGCAGCACGGGGGCGAGCTGGTCGGGCAGCGTGGGCGAAGTCACCTTCCTACGCCGGCTGTACGACCTGGACCGGCTGACAAGTCATGACCCGCGGTTCGCAACGGCCGAGGGCGACATCGTCCAGCACCGCTTCAACAACCCCGGGGACTGGGAGGACGACTGGGTCTTCGGCGACGACCGTTTTGGGCTCGCGGACGGCGCCGACGAGGTCCTGCTGCGCTTCCTCGCGGAGATGATCCACCCTGCCGTGCGGACGGATTCCGGTGAGGTCGAGCGGCTGCTGGCACTGCTCAACGGCATGCTGGCCCCCGACGGCTACGAGCTCGCCGAGACCCGCACCGTCAGCGGCTACCCGGTGTACGGGGCCCGCCGGATACCTGCACGCCCCCGCACCGCACCCGCCGCTCCCCCGGCCGCCGCGACGTCCGTACCCGGACAGGGCGCCTACGCCGCGGTGCGCCACGCCGCTCGCGGCGAGCGCAAGGATTACGCATGCCCGCGCAAACCAGTACCGGACGGGGCCCAGGCGGACGTGTTCGAGGCCATACACAAGCCCACCCGCACGACCGTGGCGTTGAAGAAGCTGCACAGCAAGTACCCGGCCGAACGCCAAGTGGCCCGGATGAAGCGGGAGATCGAGGTCGGCCAGCAGCTGGAGGATCATCCGCACGCCATGCCGGTTCTCGACTTCGGCGCCGACCACACCTGGTTCGTGATGCCGTGGGCGGACGCGACCGCCGCCCAACGCCAAGAGCTGCTGCGGGAGCCGGCCGAGCTGCGCGCCCTGGTCGACGCTCTGGTATCGGTGCTGGCCGTCGCGCACAAGGACGGCTGGCTGCACCGTGACATCAAACCGTCGAACATCCTCTACTTCGACGGCCGCTGGACTCTCGCCGACTGGGGCATCGTCCGCCGGCCGCGCGGCCAGACCACCAAGGTGGGCCGCACCGGCCGCTACATCGGCACCGAGGGCTTCGCCGCCCCCGAACTGTCCGTGGCACCTCATGAGGCCACGGCGTCCAGCGACATCTACAGCATCGGCAGAGTCGTCGCCTGGGCCCTCACCGGAAAGCTGCCGGAGACCAACCTGCCGCTGACGCCCCCTCCCGGCCCGTGGCGCTCCATCGTCCGCGCCACCACGCATCTGGATCCGCAGCGTCGTCCTCAGAGTGTCGGCGAGCTGCTCGCCCTGATCGACCGCGAGCACGCGGACATCCCCGAAGACCCTTTCGAGAGCGCCCAGGCGCTGCTCGAAGCTGCGGGCACCGGCGACGCGGCCGCCGCGGACGCGCTGCTGGCCTTGGCCGGTGATCACCCCGAGGACTACGAACTCCACGTCGGTGTGCTCGCCCGCCTCGACATCCAGCAGGCGGGAGCGGCCCTCGAACGGGAGCCCGTACGAGCTCACGGCCTCCTGCGTGCCCTGGCCGAGCACGTACACGGAGACGACACCCACATGGTGCAGTTCGGTGACGCCGCAGCGGTCGTGATCTGGCTCCACGGCGTGTGCGCCCACGCCGCCGGCCAGTCCGACTGGGATCTGCTAGAGGAGGCCGCCCACACCATGTGCACCTGGGACGGCGCCTGGGACCAGTGGAGCGCCCAGGACAAGATCGTTCCCTGGCTGCGGGCTCTGAAGAGCGAAGCCGCATCCGTCATGGCCGCCGTCCTGCGCGAACACCCGGAATCCGCCCAGCACTTCAGCCACATCGCCGACGACCGCACCGCCGACTCCCGTATACGCCAGGCAGTACGCACCAGCACGGACACGGTCGCCGTACCGGTGCGGCAGGCCGTGTCCGGAGCCGGATCGGGCGGCGGGCTGCGGGTCGGGCAGGGCCTGCCCGACCGCGAGCGGGAGATGCGAGTCGCCTACCAGCAGTTGGCCGAAGCGGGGCTGGGGCAGGCCGCCGCCGAGGCATGGGCTCACGGCCGGGCCGCTCTGCAGGACCTGCACCACGAGCGGGACGGCGAGCCGGGCTGGACGCTGTGCCTGGTGCCCGGTCGGCCTGCGGCCGCCATCGCCGCGCCCGTCTGGCAGGCGATCGTCGACGCCGGCCGGCATGCACCGGGCCCAGACCCGCTCGCGGCCATCGGCTTTCCGACCCCGGCCAAGGGCACGGACACGCCGTGGGTGATCCCGGCCGGCTCCCGGAGCGTGGACCTCGACGGCGGATCATGGGGCGCGGGCCACCTGACGTGTTCAGAGAGCGGCATGTGGGGGTGGCAGCCGATCCCCCGCTTCAGCCTCGCCCAGGGCCGCTCCGCCGAGATCGGGACCGCCGGCCAGACACCGGCGCTGCGCGTGCGCGCGGTGGTGAACCTGCCCTGGGACGAGACAGGCACCCTGGAGATCAGCAAGCCCCGGCGCACGCTGCTCGAACAGCAGCTTCCGTACAGCGCGGTGGCCGGGGCGGCGACGCTACTGTCCAGGCGACGGGGCACGGACCTGCCCGCCGCTCTCTGGGCACGGGGGCCGTTCAACAACTCGACCCGTTCCCTCGCCTACACCTGCACGATCACCGCACCGGACGGCAGACCGGCCGTGACAGCCTCTGTCATGCTCACCCTGCCCACCCCGATGCAGTCCACCGTGGTCGCCTGCGCGGACGTCCGGATCGAGAGCACCTCGGCGTGGGCGGCAGCTCTTGACCCCGGCTGGGACACGCAGCTGGGCCTCGATGAGGTCCAGGCCCTCCTGCTGAGTGCGTGGGAGACAGCCGCGGAGCTGCTGCCCGAAGCCGTCGGCGCCTCAGCGGGGCTGTCGTGGGCCGCCCCGCCCACCACCGAACTGCGCATCACGTGCGAACAGCCCGCCGACAACGGCGTCCTTCCCGGCCTGGACACGCTCGTCGACCTCACCGTGCTCGGCACCAGCGACCGCGGTCCCAGACCGCAGCTGGCCGTCACCGTCATCGCCGCACCGGCCATGGGCCACGAGACACGCCAGAGCCTGCTGCGGGAGGCACTGGCGTACATGGCACGCGAGTTCGGGTACATCGACGCGGAGGCGGACCTGCTGTAGGCGAGCGGCGCCTCCAACAGGAGGTGCCCCGACGCCTGTCAGCGGGCTGCCTTGGGTGGCCGGTGGGGATTTAGGTGAGTCGGTGCCGGGGCTGCGGGGGCCCGGTGGCGGTGGGCCAGCTTCGCAGCAGGGCTGCGATCTTCGCGGCGGTGCAGGCGCAAGGGGTGACCGGTTTCAGCGAGCCTCGTCAGGCCGGGGCGCAACGTTGGGGCCGGTATGCGAATCAGGGCCAGTTCCGTGGTGCACGGTCTGGGAAACTCGTGGGCGGGCCCGTGCCATTGCGGTACAGGCCCACCTGTACCGGCTGCCCGCGCGCCTGTTTGACCGTGGCTGCACCCGGCGGCTTCGATGGGGACGGGCCCGTGAGCGCCCGGCCGCGCGACGGACGAAGCCCCCAAGCCTTCCGTCGCCGAGGACCGGCCAGAAGCCTCACTGTCCGATGCGCACCATCGTCTGCCTCTTCACGCAGCGCGTACCGCCGGGGGCCGGTCCCGCGCGGAAGAACCCCTCATGAACGCTCCGGCCGCCCTGCTTCTGACCGCCGACCGGCGGCGCAGCACCGGTGAGTCCCACCAGGCCCTGTGCACCCTGCTGACCGGGGCTGGGCGCCCGCTGTCCATTCCGGCCGCGCGCCACACCGAGCAGGCCCGGCTGGAGGCTGCGGTCTTTCAACGGGTGTGTGCGATGGGCGGTCTGAGCGAGCATCCGCTGGGCATCGTCCGGGTCCGCCCGCAGGCGGACCGGGTCACCCTCCAGCTCGTCGACGAGCCGTCCGTCATCAGCCACTGGATCGACTTCCTGTATCCCAAGGTCAGCGGGCACGCGGGCGATGACCCGCGCGACCGGGTCGCCGGCGTGCCGGGGCTGCGCAGTGCCCGCGAGGCAGGCGGCATCCGCCTCTATCGGCCAGGCATGGCGGCCGCCATTCTCCTGTCCGGGTTCAACCCGCGCTGGTGGGAACGGATCGCCGACCGGCGCGAGGACCTCTACGGTCCCTTGCTGCGGCACACGGACTGGACGGATGTCGAGCGGGCGGCCTACGACGCCCAAGCGGCCTGCCCGCGCGAGGCTTCCGCGTTCCTGTCACCTCTGCTCCGCCGTATCCGTGCGACCGCCGGCCCCGGCACGGTCAACAGCACCGACACCTGGACCAGCGGCAACGGTGTCCGCCTGGAGACGACGGACGGCCCGCCCTGCCCCGCCCTCATCCGGCTGCTGACCGACGGACCCTGCGGACTTGGCTGGGAGGTCGAGAACAAGGTGTGCACCTGCATGTGCGATCACAGCCACGCCTCGGTCAGCTGCACCGTCGACTTCCGGGACCCGGCCACCGGACGGCCGGTGTGGTACTCCAACCTGAAATGGGGCCGCACCCTCGACAACGACCGCGGGGAGACCGTCGCCCGGCTGACCAGCGCCGTGTTCGGCTGAAGGAGTGATCGGCAACGAGCAGTCGGACGTGCCGGCGGTTCTGCCCGCGGCGGCCATCGAACTTGATGCGTTCCGGCGGCCCGCTGGCCCGGTCGGCGCGCTCCCCTGCCCGGACCCGCCGGGCTACTTGGAGAAGTACAGGTACTTCCAGGCCCCGTAGGTGGTCGAGTTGACGTTGTCGCCGGACGAACCCTTGATGTAGACGGACCGCATCCGCGCCCGAATTCCGGACTGGCCGGGCGCTTCCAGGGCGACGGCCGATTTTCCGTTCGTGCCGAGCGCGAAGTACTCCGAGCCGCTGGAGCGCCAGGCGCCGTTGTAGTAGACCTGCAGGTCGAAGCGCTGCTTGCGGCCCGGGTAGTAGGTCATGGTCGTCGTGAGCAGCGGGTCGGTGTTCTTGTGGAACCAGGAGTACGACGTCGAGCCGATCTTGGCCGTCTTGTAGTGCTTGGAGACGGCGGTGGCGACCTTCACCCGGGCGTAGGCGGTGGAGGTGACCGTCTTCGGCTTGTAGCGGGCGTCGCCCTTGAAGACCGCGGAGACGACGGTGTTCCGGGTCATGTCGACGGTTGCGGAGATGTTGCCGCTGGAGTTGGCCTTAGCGCTCTTGAGGAGCTTGTTGGGCTTGTCGGCGCCGTAGGGGTTGGCCCAGATCTCGACGGTGCGGTTCTTGTAGGTGGTGCCGAGGTGCGCGGTGAAGGAGACGTCAGTGCCGTAGTTGTACCGGTTGCCGTGCTTGTCCAGGGTCAGTGAGGTGGCCGCGCGGGAGACCGTGACCTGGTCGGTGGCGGCGGCCAGGGTACGGTCGGTGTCGCCGGCGTAGGCGACCTTGTAGGTGACCGTGCCTCCGGCCGGCGGGGTGTCGGTGAAGGAGTAGGTGCCGTCCGGTTTCACCGCGGCGGCCGGCAGCGCCTTGCCGCCGGGGTTCTCCATGTCGGTACGGGTGACGGTCAGTTCGGTGCCGGCGGGAAGGGGAAGCGTGGCGGACACCTTGCCGGTGACGGTGAGCTTCTTGGCGCGGGTGGCGGTCGCGGGTGCGTTGATCGTCAGCGTTGGAACGCTCTTCGCCGGGTCGGTGAGCGTTCTGAGGACGTAGCCGCCGGAGGAGGAGACGAGAGCGAAGATCCGGGAGGAGTCCGGGGCCCAGGCGAGGGCGTCCGTGTCGGCGGCGTAGGTGCGGACCGGTGTTTTCGCACCCGGGCGGTAGACCGCCACCTCCGTGCCGCGCACCTGGGCGACCAGGCCGTCGGGGGCGATGTCCGCGCGCTGCCCCGCCGGGTCGTAGCTGCCGGCGGCGGTGAACTTTCCGTCCGCGTAGGTGTGCCGCTCGGTGCCGTCGACCAGCACCTCCCCCGTGCCGGGCACGAGGTCGATGTCGTTGACGTAGTTCAGTGGGTAGCCGCCGTCGTGCCAGGCCGTCAGCTGCGGTGTGGCGCCGGAGACATCGACGACGGCCATCATGTCCCTGGCCGTGTCGTCGAAGTCGGTCGCACCGAGGGCCAGGAGGCCGGGCGCGGACGGGTCACTGTCGATCCGTGCGCCGCCGTTGATCGCGGGACTGGCGTGCGGGAGCTGTCTGAGTGCCACCGCCTCGCTTCCGTCGGCCGGGGTCGCCGCCGGGTCGACCGCGCCCAGGTTGCTGTAGCCGTCGGACGGGTCCTCGTAGGTGAACCAGACCTTCTGGCTGGTGAACTCCAGGTACAGCGGGCCGATGCTGGCGGCCACGGGGTAGCGGGCCTTGACGTCCAGGGTGGCCGCGTCCAGGGCCACGATCTCGTGGCTGCCGCGCGCTGCCGCGTACAGCGTGGCACCGTCGTCGGACAGCGCCAGATCGAAGACTCCGTCGATACCGCGCACCGAGTCGACGCGGTTGCCGTTGTAGTCGGCGGCGATGATGGAATCGGTGGCATCGTCGCCGATGAAGACCCGCTTCAGCGCGCTGTGCACGACGATGCCGGCGGGCGAGCCGATGGTGGCGGCCGCGGCGGGCCCTGCCGTAACGGCGCTCAAGGCCACCGAGCTGAAGACAACCGCGAGCGCCGTCGCGGTCGAGATGCTGCGCCTACGCACAGTGCTGAAACCCCCACAAGGAAACCCGGTGCTGCACCGGGGAATCGAGGGCGCCGCGCTGCACCCGGACGTGACCGCGACAGTGTTCACGGTGACCTGCGGGGCGCGACTGCCAGAAGCAGCGTATGACATGCCAGCGACAGAACGAGAGAGGGTTATCCGCCCGTGTCCGGCTTCGGCACCCCGACCCAGTACCGGTGCCCCGGCCTCTGCCTGGCCCGCCGCAGGAGGGCAGATGCCATGGGTCCCTCATACGCAGCTGGCGCGGCACCTGCGGATGGCTACGCGGAACGGCAAGGGGCTGTCCAAGCTGCCGTGCTCTGGAGACCGGGTGTATCGCCGTTACGGCACGGGAATGCTGGCCTTCTCGGGGAACACGTTGGGGGGCCGATGGGGTACACCGCCCTGCACACGGGCTGGGGCCGGCTGGATGCGTCGCTGGACGATCTGGGTTGTGGCCGGTCCTGGGCGGACGTCCACCGTGTGAAGGGCCTGGAGCTGGCGTGTCCGGAGTGCCGGGGAAGGGTGTTCGCGCGCCTCTCCCCGCACCGTGCCAGGCACTTCTACCACCAAGTGCGGCCCGACGACTGCGCGCTGGCGAACGAGTCGCCGGAGCATCACCTGCTGAAGCTGGAGCTGGCCACCGCCGCCCGGGCAGCGGGCTTCAGAGCTGAGCTGGAGGTCGGCAACGAGGCCCGGACCTGGCGTGCCGACGTGCTGGTCTTCGACCGGGAGGACCGGCCGTTCATGGCGCTGGAGGCACAGCTGTCGCCGATGACGCCAAGGGACGCGCGGATGCGGACGGACCGCTACGCGGCGGACGGTATGGCGGTGTGCTGGATCTCGATGGAGAAGCGGCCGTGGGAACGCGGCGTCCCCTCCCTGCGGGTAGCGCCCCCCAGGAACCGCGGGGACGCATGGACGGTGCGCCATGGCATGGCGCGCTACACCTGGGCCGCGCCACGCACGGTGAAGACGAAGGCGGCGTGGACTCACATCAGCTGCTCCCTGGACGAGGCGGTCCGGTGGATTCTCCAGGGACCGGTCCACACCCATACCGGCCCGGACGGCACGGTGTGGTGGACCGCCCGCTCCTACGTCCGCCTGGCCATCGCCCGGGCCCGGCTGGAGGCCGATGCCGAAGCCGTCCTACAGGCGGCTGCCGCCGAGCAACGCCGACGGGCCGCACAGGAGCAGGCCGCTGCCACCGCGCGGGCCCGACTGGCCGCCGAGCAGCGCAGACTGGCTGCCGAGGACCGTCGGCTGGCGATGTTGGAAGAGGCGCACGAGGAACAGCAGGCGGAGCAGGAGCGGCTGACGGACTTCTTCGAGCACGCGGGCATCAAGGCCGGGCTGTGGCCCGTGTTCATGCAGTTGGTCCGCTCCGCTGCTGGCAAGGACGTCGTGTGCGGCAACCAGAGCCCTGCCCATGGCAACGGGCTGCTCCTCTACAGCAGGCCGCGCAAAGGGGCCGCGTACCAGCCGGCCGGCGTGGTGTGCCCGGACCCCTCGGCGCTCGCCCGGTGGCCTGCGGACCTGACCATCCTGGTCCCCCACCGGACCTGGCTGTTGCGTATCGAGGAAGCCGCCCAGAGCCCGCTGAAAGTCGCCGTCCTGAACCCGGTCACCAAGCACTGCGCCTACGAACGCATCGGCCCCCGGACCGCGACGCTGACGTGAAACGCATCAGGGTGCAGGCGTGGTGAGCACCAGTCGGCAGCGGGGGTGCGGGCTCGGAAATCCCCGAGCGTGCATACCGCGTACCGGCTGCCTACAGGAGGCGGTCCCCACTGCCCGCCATGGAGCGTCCGCGGGACGAGCTGTCGACGACGGCGTAATTCCCCAGGGGCTGTGGTCACGCAATTCCCCAAGGCCTGGCGGGCTCAGACATCATCGAATGGTTCGTCACTCCACCTGAACCAAGCACGACCGTCACTGATGTGCAGAAGAAACTCTGCGACCGGACCTGACGGGGCCACCAGAGACAAGGTGTCCGCGATCCGGTCGTAGGAGTCGTCGAACCGCTCGTACTCCTCCGCCTCCATCAGAGCCAGCGACTCGTCGAACCACGGCTTCACCTCTCCGAACGTCGGCGTTGGAACGAAGCGACCGTTCAGCCATGGGAAGTCGGCCTGGTCGATCACGATCTCGCCGAGCAGATCCTCCTGCCGCATCAGTCGCCAGACTTCGCCCTCGAAACCCATCCCGCCAGCTCCCCAACCATGTCCTGGTGCCGCCGGGCAGCCTCTCACGCGGCAAGGACAACGAGGCAGGAGCGCCAGCGAGCTGCTGGCCAGCCGCATCGGCGCTCCTGCCCGCGATAGATCAAGGCCGTCAGGGCTTGTCGCTGGGGTTCTTGGGGCGTGGAGCAGCTTGCGCGCCGCCGCAGACGCCCTCGGCGGCGGGCGAGCCCGACGGCTGACGGTCGCGGCCGATACACGGCCGCATGCCTACAGGGTTCTGGGAGTCTGCTTCGGCTCGAAGACGCTTGGCGGGGTGCTCGGCTGGGGGGCGGGAGCCTGGCGCAGGACCTGGGCCAGGTCGCGGTGTATCCGGTCGGCTTCCCCGCGGACCTGGACGGGGACATCGCCGCGTTCGGCGACGAGGCGGTCGTAGACAGGGGTCTGCTGGAACACGGTGGGGCAGTTTCCCTTCAGCGGGCGGTACGCCGGACCGGCGCAGCGTACGGGCCCCCGGACCCGCCTGTCGGCAGGGGGCGTTCAGGCCAGGACGGCGGGGACGGCGTCCTCGGTTGTCCAGTCGCCGTCGAAGAGGGCGGCAACCAGGCAGGCATGGGTCTCGGGGAGCTGGCCGGTGCGGTGCTTGGTGCGGGCTTTGGCGAGCCAGGCTCCGATCTTGACGGTGTCGCCGTCGATACGGATGGTCTCGCGGGCTGTGGGGGCGCGGCTTTCGCGGTGGAGGAAGAGTTCAAGGAGCTGGACGGTCTGTTCGAAGGTGCGGCGGGTGCGGCGGGCCGGGGTGAGGGGGTTGGTGTCGGGGGTGAGGCCGAGGGTGGTGAGCAGGTGCTGCTGGCCGGGGTGGAGGGCGGCCCAGGTGGTCAGTTGGCGGTGGAGCCAGGAGCCGATCTTCACCCCTGCCAGGAGGGTGTCGCGGGTGAGGGCGGCCGGGTCGGCGCCGGAGGCGAGGTGGGCGCGGAGCAGGTGGTATTTGCGGTGCCAGTCCGCGCCGTGGGGCAGGCGCCAGTCGGCAGCGAGTGCGGTGAGGGCGTCGGCGCGGGCGGCATCGAGGGTGTTCTTGGCGGCGAGATGGCGTTGCTCGGCGAGCCAGGAGCCGACGGGGGTAGCGGCCGGGGCGGCGAGGTGGCCGTGCGCGCGGTGGTAGTCAGCAGCGGCGGTGAGGCGGGAGCGCCAGGCGGCGGCGTGCTTGTCCCAGATCATGCCTAGCGCGTCGAGTTCGGCGATCCAGTCGGCTTCGAGGCGGCCGGCGGTCCGGGCGTCGCGCATGGTGGTGACGAACGTGCCCAGCCGGTAGCCGGTGGGGTCGGTGTAGTCGGCAGGGACGTCGAGGTGGCCGAACTGGCCGCAGTAGGACTGGGCGGCTGCCAGGCCCAGGCGGCGGGAGCGGGAGACAGCCTGGTCGCGGGGGTCGAAGGAGACCAGGTCCATCGCCTGGGCGATGCGTTCGGGGTGGACGGTGAAGTCGAAGTGCCAGCGGCGCTTGATGACCTCGCTGGTCTCGCGCGGAAGGCGGTTGGCCTTGTCGGGCAGGCGCTCGAGGATGCGGTGGTCGTGGCCGGCCAGCGCGCAGGCGATCGCCCAGACGGGTTCGTAAGGAGTGCCGAGGATGTTCTCGCCGTCGGCGCCGGGCGGGACGTACACGGGGACGATCAGTGAGGCGGTCTTGCCGCTCGCATCGAGGCGCAGGGCGCGGCCCAGGGCCTGGACGCAGCGGATGACGCTGCGGGTGGGGTCGGCGAAGACGATCGCGTCCACGCTGGGGATGTCGACGCCCTCGGCGATCAGGCGGGAGTTGGCGAGGATCGCGCAGTCGGCGGCAGCGAACGCGGCGAAGGTGCCGGCGCGCTGGGCGGGAGTGTGCTCGCCGTGCGCGAAGAACAGCTCGGGGGTGATGTCCGGGACGAGGCCGCGGTCGGTGCGAGCCAGCAGGCGCAGCGTGTGCGGGAGTTCGCGGGCGAAGCGGCGGGCGTCGGAGACGAGGTTGAAGTAGACCAGGACTTTCTTCAGCCCGTGTTCGGTCATCGCGCGCAGGACGGACAGGTGCAGGGCGGTAGTGCGCAGCGCACCGTCGTCCCCCTGTTCGCCGGAACCGGCGGCGGTGTTCGCGGTCGTGCCCGGGGCGGGCATGTTCAGGCGGCGGCGCAGGTCGGTGTCGGTCAGGGTGGGCACCACGATGCGGTAGTCCGCCGCCCGGCCGTCCTCCACCGCCTGGGCGAGGGGGTACTCGAAGACCTTCTTCCCGTACACCTGCTCGTTGTCCATGGAGTTGGCGAACACGTCCACGTCCGCGTCCGGGTTCGGCCCGGTGTTACGGCGGCGGGGGCGGGTGGTGTCGGCGGACTCGGCAAGCTCGGGGGCGGCGAAGGTGCGGGGGGTGGCGGTCATGTAGAGGCGGCGGTCGGCGCGGATGCGTTGGGCGTCGTTGACGACGGCCCACTTCTTGTCGGCCCGGCCGGCGATCCGGTGTGCCTCGTCCATGACCGCGAGGTCGAACGGCGGCACCGCGTACCCGGTGTTCTGCGTTTCCTTGATCTTGTCCAAGGAGTCGTAGGTGCAGATCACCGTCAACGCACGGATCTGGTCCTCCCCCTCCCCCACCACCGACATCAGTCCGCCCAGCGCGTGGGGGTCGGTGGTCGACATGACACGGGCCGCGACCAGGTCGTCACGGCCGCTGGTGTCCATGGAGGAGACGATCACCAGATGCTCCAGGTGACCGTCCCGCCGCCACGCCAGCGCCGTCTGCGCGGCCAGGTCCAGGGTGGGGACCACGAACAGCACCAGCCGCGCGCCGAGTCCGTCCGCTGTGCGGATCGACACCAGCGTCTTGCCGGTGCCCGTCGCCGACACGAACAGACCCCGCGTCCCCGCCCGCCGCAGATGCCGCACCAGCCGCTCCACCGCCTCCACCTGGTCAGGGAAGAGCCGCGCACGCCCGGGGCGGCCGGGACGCGGCAGGTCCACCACCGTCATGACAGCTCCTTGCCGAGTCAGTGACTCCAGTAGTCGCGGCGGGGCAGTTCGACCCACACATCGGGCGGTCCGACGACGGCACGCCGGTCGGTGAGGCGCAGTCCTGCGAAGGCACAGGCATAGGCGACAGCGTTGTGCTGGTAGAGGTAGGCGGCCAGCACCTGCGCGGAGGTGTCGTCCTCGTCCGGGTCTCCGCCGGGATGCAGGTCCGAGCCTTCGATACTTCCGCAGCGGGCGATGCTGCCCTGGTTGCCGCTCTTGGGATTGGCGTACAGGCCGTAGCAGAGGGCGCCGGCGGACAACCGGGTCAGCACGCCCGGCATCTGCGGCGCATAGCCCCAGGGCTGGGTGACGACACAGCCGCCCGGCACGGACGTCACGCCGACGATGTGCAGGCTCTCGTCCATGTCGCAGGCGTAGGGATCTTCCAGCAGCTCATGCAGCACGTCGAGGAGGTCACCGTCCACCACCGGCGTCGCCTGAAGACGGCGCACCGCCCCGGCCGCATCGATACCGGCCACGCAGGCCAGGCCCGTGCCGTCGTAGTAGAACTCACCCAGCACCGCGGTGAGGCGACGGGCCTCCCGCGCTGCCGCACGCTCGGTGTCGCTCAGGGCTATTCCTTCCGGCACCGGGAACAGCCCGGGCGTCGGTCCGGCCAGGCTCAGCCGCCCCGCTGACCAGCCCCCGAGCGATGGCCGCCAGGGATCGGCCCCGGCGGCGGCGAGCGCCTGCGCGTTGGCCGGCTTCCGGGACATGACGGCTTCCCACAGGGCCGTCACCCCGTTCTCCAGTGCGTCCACATCGGCACCCCTGCGGGCCAGTTCCGCAACAGCCTCCGGGGAGCCGAACACCGCCGCCCGGTGCAGAGGACGGCTCCCGTTCCAGCTGTCGGGATCGGCTCCTTCATCGAGGCGCCTGCGGACGCCGTCGGCATCCGTCCAGTCCCAGCCCATGCCGGCCCAGCCGCCGCTCACTGCCACCGCTCCCCCTCGAACACGTCGCATGCTCTCGCGCTACTTCGTCACGCTCTCGCCCGTCCCGGTTCAGTGACCGGACTTTATCACCCCGGACAGCGCCCGCACGCTGAATGTACGTGATCAGTACGCGATTAGTACGCGATAAGGCCGTTCCAAGGTAAGGTGGGGGCGGAGGTGTCTCGATGTCCGAGCTGTTCGACGCGGTCGACGCGCTGGTCGCGTCCCGTTCCCCGCTGCCGCCGCCGGCCGAGCGCAGGCGGCTGCGCCAGGCGCACGCGCTCACCCTGGACGAGGTGGCCGCTGCCCTGGACGTGCGGCGGGCGACCGTCGGCGGCTGGGAGTCAGGCCGCACCGAGCCCCGGCCGCCGGAGCGGGAGGCGTACGCGCGTCTGCTGAAGCAGCTCGCCCAGCTCTACCCCGCCCCCGCGAACACCGGCGCCCCGCAGGAGGACACGGACACCCCGGCGGCGCGGACCGTCACCCCCGCAGCGCCCGCAGCACGGCCTCAGCCTCCGGGCGAGGCGCCAAAAGCCGCTGCCGCGCCTGTGGCCGAGGAGCCCACCGCCGCACCTTCGGCCACTGCCCCGGCGGCCGGCGCACCCGCCGGCGGGCCGCCGCCGCGTGCCGAACGCCCCTCAGGTCCGCGCCACCGTGCTGCGAAGGCGCTCGCCCCGGCGCACACCGGGCAGAACACTCCTGCGCACACCCCCGCGTCCGGCGGGCTGTACGCGCACGGTCCGCTGCTCGTCCTCGACGCCGACGCCGACCGGCGGGTGACCGGCTACGGCGTCGGCGGTCTGATCGTGGACGTGCCCGCCAAGTCGCTGCCCGCGCTGGTGGAGTGGACGCTCACCGAGGCCCGGCTCGGGGCGGAGAAGCTGCACGGCTCGGGCAAGGACGGCGACCCGCTGCTGGTGCTCACCGAGGCCGCGTGCGAACGCTACGTGCTGCCCGCCGTCCTGTCGGAGTCCGAGCGGCTCGCCGGGCGGCTGCCGGAGGGGCACAAGGTCATCCGGCAGCTGGAGCGCGCCGACTGGCAGCTGACCAAGCGGGGGCTGGGGCCGTGGGCGCGGATCTACCGCCCCGCCCAGGGCGGCCGCCGGCAGTGCGTGCAGCTGTGCATCCCCTCCTGGCGGGCCCTGGACGACCGTGCCTGGGGCCATGCCGCCCAGCTGGATCCTGCGGAGCTGGCCCGGGTGCTGGGGGTGTACGCGGCCCGGCTGATGACGCCGGTCGGCTCCACCGCCGTGACGGGGCTGCAGCTGATGACCGCGCTCAATCCGCCGACCCGCGCGAGCGAGCCGGACGAGAGCGGCAGGCGGCACCGCGAGCTCCGGCCCGGCTCGCTGGGCACCGAGCCGGTGGACCCCGCGCCGTGCGAGGCGACCGACGGACACCCGGTCCTGGCCCATCTGCCCCGCTTCCACGTGCGCGGGCCCGACGAGAGGCTGTTCGAGGAGGCCTACGACTGGGCGCGGGATCTGACCGATGCCGAGTGCATGCAGCGGCACCTGGTCGGCCTGGATGTGAACCTCGCCTTCGGCGCGGCCGCCAACGGCGCCGTCGTCGGCCTGGCCACGCCTCCCGTCCACGTCACCAAGCCCGCCTTCGACGCGGCGGTGCCCGCTTCCTGGCTGGTCGACCTCTCCCACGTCGACCTGTCCCGGGTGAAGGTCGCCAGGCAGTGGCGCGACCTCGACGCCTCGCTGCTACCCAGTCCGTTCACGCCGACCGGCAAGCGCCCCGAGAGTCCGGCCTGGTACGCCACGCCCACCGTGGCGTACGCCGTCGAACTCGGCTACGACGTCGCGCCCCTGGAGGGCTGGGTGCGCCGGGAGAGCGGCCGGTTCCTGGACGGCTGGTACAAGCGGCTGCGCGATGCCTACGTCGCCACCATGGCGGACCTCGGCGTCGCGGAGAAGCTGCCCCCGGCCGAGTTCCTGAAGGCGATGGACGGCTACAAGAGCCGTGATCCGGAGCTGGGGATCGTGGTGGACGCGGTCAAGATGACCGTCAAGGGCGGCATCGGCAAGCTGCAGGAGAAGGCGCGCGGCGGCGGCTGGAAGCCGGGTCAGGCCTGGCCCGCGCTCGCCCGGCCGACGTGGCGCCCCGACATCCGTGCGACCGTCATCTCCCGGGCCCGGATCAACATGCACCGCAAGATGCTGAACCTGGCGGCGGCCACCGGCCGTTACCCGGTCGCGGTCCTCTCGGACTGCGCGGTGTATGCCGCCGACGGCCCCAGCCCCCTGGACGTCCTGCCCTACGACGCCGACGGCAAGACCGTACCGGGCAGCTTCCGGCTGGGGGTCTCGCCCGGGATGGTCAAACATGAGGGCACCCAGAGCGTGCTGTGGGGCGCGGACGTCCTCGAACAGCTCGGCGCCGACGGCCACGTCGCCAACCTCGCCCGCTACATCAAGACCGGCGAGGTCACCGCCAAGGACACCGGAGAATAAGGAGCGTTACGGCGATGGTCACGGTCGGGGAAGAACTCGACAAGGCGGTGCAGGGCGCGTTCACGCGTCCCGTCCCCAAAACGGCCGGGGCGCAGATGCGCTACCTGGTCAGACAGCACCAGCGCAGCACCCGGCGCGTGGCCGAGCTGCTCGGCATCAGCCAGCGCACCGTCGAACGCTATGTGAACAACCAGATCAAGCAGCCCCGGCCGCACCTCGCCGAGCGCCTCGCACACGAAGTTCGCACGCGCTGGCAGCCGCAGATCCGTGCCAGGGCGAAAGAGGCCGCGGCCACCACGAGCGGCATCATGATCGATGTGCAGGCGAGGTTCGGCTACACCGCCGCCCCCGGCACCACCGACCAGGCCCGGGTGCGTCACCTCACTCTCGCCCTGCCGCCCCGTCACGCCGCCCGCCTCCTCCAAGCACAAGAAGCAGGCGTCGACGAGGACCAGCTGCGTCAGGTCGCCGCCGAGGCCCTGGGCGAGGTGTACTTCCGCGACAACGGCCGCCGCGCCCACGGCCTCGAAGTGAAACTCACCGACGTCCTCGACCTGCAGTTCGAGCTGTGACCCGGTCAGGGGCGGGAAAGGGGGCAGCTGCAGCAGTCAGTCACTTCGGGCCAGGCACGGCTGCACCCCGGTGGCAGGTTCAGGGCCGGCTATCGCGCTTGATCAAGGAATGTGGAGAAGGGGCCCGGCTGATGCCGGGCCCCTTCTCCTTCGTAGCGGGGACAGGATTTGAACCTGCGACCTCTGGGTTATGAGCCCAGCGAGCTACCGAGCTGCTCCACCCCGCGTCGGTGGCGCCACTCTACACGGGGCTCCGGAGGCCAGCAGGACGAGCCGTAGACGATGTGTAGGGTCCGCGACTTCGTTAGCAATGAAGGGAGTTCGTTAGCAGTGGAGTAGCAAATCCGCGGCTCGATGAGCAGTCGGTCTCACCACCTGCGGGTTCGCCGTATCCACGGGCCCGGCTCCCAGCTTCGTGACCGCGTTGGTGCTCATGATCGGCCGACAGGGGCAGTGCTAATGAAGCTCGGATTCCGGCGTTTCTGCAGGACGCAGTGCTCACAGAACCGCGGAACCTACAGATGTCCCGGGCAGCCGGGCCCACTCGTGGCCCCGTGGGGTCGTAGTGCGGGCAGCCACATGCCTCCCGCGGAGAGCCGGGAAAAGCGGCGGGTCCTGCCGTCAGCGACGGCAGGACCGGCAGAGGAGAAACCTCACCCGGGGGAGGCTCGGTACCCGCACCCACACCATGCACCCAAACCAGCCACAGCAACAGACCGCGGCTGAAAAACGTCGGAATTCGTATCCGGGGTCGGCCAGAGCGGGCTACGGCGGTCAGTCGTGGCGACAGCCCTCACGCGGATCGGCTGCCCCGCACCGTGCCGTCGCCCGGCCGCCCGAACAGTTCGGGAGGGGCGAGCCAGGCGTGCGGCTGCGCCTGTTCCTGGGGGCCTGCACGCCCCGGCCTGACCTGACCTGACCTGACCAGCTTGGGAAGCCAGGCCGGTCGGCCGTCGCGTCAGACGGTCTGCTGACCGCTCGTGCGAAACGCCGTCACCAGGAGCGTGTCGGCGGCGCGCGTCCCGGATCCGCCAGGCAGCACCTCGGTACTGATCCGGGTGAACCCGGCCTCGTCGAGAAGCATGGTCCACACGGGCTCCTGGAGTACCCAGCGGCGCATGAGGACCGCCGTGTCGTCAGGCGTCTTCGCACCGATCTCGGTGTGCCGCACTCCGGGATGGGCGGGCGCGCCGCCGAGGTGGTGGGCAAGGGTGGCGAACACCAGCCGCCCGCCGGGGCGCAGCGCGCTCACCGCCGCGGGCAGCAGTTCGCGCGGCTCGGCGAAGTCGACGGCGCCGAAGACGCTGTAGAGCACGTCGTAGGTGTCGGCGCTGGTCCTCAGGTGGGCCGGCACGTCGCCATGCGCCAGGCTCAGCCGCGGGGCGAGGTGACCGTACAGGTCGCCGGCCATGGCGTGCTGGGCGGGCGAGGCGTCGACGGCGACGACGCGGGCGGGTCGGTGGTGGACGGCCAGATGGGCAGCGTGCCGGGCCGCCCCGGCGCCGAGATCGCCCACGCACCGGCCGGTCATGTCGCCGAGGAGCTCCGCCCCAGGCCCGCCGTCCTGGCCCCAGCTCCAGAAGAAGCGGTCGGGCACGGCACGGTCGGTGGTGTGCCGGGTGCGGCCGTAGCGATGCCAGAGATCTGCGGTGCGAGTCACCCGGCCCATCCTGGCGGGCGCCGCCGACCACCTGGGAGGTTCAGTCAACTCTCCCCCAGAGATGCGGCTTTACCCGTGAAGGACAAGCTCCGAGAGCTGGGATCCGGCTGAGGACGCTCATCAACTGCTGCCGGACGACGATCAGGACGCCCGCCGGCCGGGTCGCGCACTTCACGCACGTGCCCCCTGCGCGGCCAGGAGCGAAGGGCGCACTTCCCGCCGTTGTCTGCTCTCGTACGCCGGGTGATTCCAGTGCCTCATCACTCCCATGATCCGGTCAGGCGGCCGATGCTCCTGACGTGACGCAGAAATCATCCGCGCTCCGCGGCTTCTCACGTCCCGCCCGCTGGCTGTCCTTGCTGGCCGGGCTGTCCCTGCTGACCGCTTCGCCCATCAGCCCGGTGCAGGCCGCGCCTTCAGACCTGCCGGGTGGGAAGACCACCTTCGTTGTCGCCACCGCGAAACTCCATGACGGCACCGCCTATAACAACTGGGCTCAGCTCGGCTGGTATCGCTTCGATGCGTCGAGTAGGCAGGTAGAGGCCGAGACCTTTGTGTGGCGGCAGGACGCCCGCGTCGAGGAGTTGGTTCGCGACCGAGCGGGCGTCCTGCCCGACCCCGGCTGCAGCGGAGGCACTGGGCAGGTGACCCGTTGCCAGATCATGACCGCACCCCGCTACTCGGCCAGGTCCTCGGCGCAGCCGCCCGTACATCGTACGGGCGGCTACAGCCTTCGGACTGAGGGAGGCGCCGTGTATTTGGACATCCGCTGGCCGCGGGGTGTCACCGAGACTTGGTCCGTGCACGCCGTGCCCGGCCTCGCCCGGCTGGACTGGGTCCGGAGCAACAACGCCACCGCTGGATACGCGTATGGCAGCAATGCCCCGATCAGTGTTCGGCGAGAGATGGCGACAGTGCACCGGAACCCGGAACTGCCGTACGTGAGCACGAGTTGGACCAAGAACGACGCGAAAGGAGAGGTGTGGCACAAACCGGGGCTCCGGCCAGCGGGGTATCGCCACTGCAACTCCACCAGTTGGTGCATGACGCAGTTCCAGAAGACCAGCAATACCTGCAAGGACGGATGCGGATCCGACCGTCCGATGACCTCGATTCAGTACTATCTGGCACGCGTGAGCAGCAAGGACCGCAGAGACACCTGGTGGCACTGGTGTACCTGCCTGGCGCCGCACGACGGAGCCTGCTACTCGGGGAACTCCCACGTCAAGCCGCTTCTTCAGGTCATCGACGACGACCACAAGTTCCGTGGCTACGTCGGAGCCGAGGCGTCGTTCTACCCCTACCGCCAGGCCGAGGGCGGCCCTCGGATGCACGACATGCTGGGCGTGTTTCGGATGGCGGAGCCCGAGCCTGCCTCTGGGGCCGTTCGAACGCGGGTGCAGTGAACCCGTGGGCTGCGGCCTCGGGTGAACGCTCGGATCCTGCGTCTTAGAAGAGAGAAGCACTGGCGCTCGTCGTACAGCCGCCAGTTGGAGAGGTGTGCGGTGGAATCCGAGGAAAGCTCTGTGCCGCCGGGTGACGTCACTTTCGGTTCGGAGTTGCGTCGGCTGCGTCATGCGAACGGGCTGTCCCTGGCGGCGCTCGCCGAGAAGTTGAAGACGAGCAAGGGCTACCTGAGCCGCTTGGAGCGGGGGTTGCAGCGGCCGAGTGAGGCTTTCGCGCGGGCGTGTGACCAGGCACTCGGCGCGGGCGGGGCCTTGCTGGCGCTGGAACCGGGCCGGGGCCTGTGCCCGTATCCGGGGCTGGCGTCCTTTCGTACAGAGGACGCGCGCTGGTTCTTCGGCCGGGATCGGGCCGTCACGGATCTGCTCGGGCTGCTGGATGATCCCCGTACCGCCGGGCACCCGGCGGTACTGATCGGCCCCTCGGGTATCGGCAAGTCCTCACTGCTGCGGGCGGGACTGGCCACGGCGGTCGCCCGTGGCGCGCTGGCCGAGCGGCAGCCCGGCACTGCGGCCACGCTGTACATGACGCCCACGGCGCGGCCACTTCAGGAACTGCGCTCGTGGGACGAACGGCTGCCTTCGGGCCCGTACGCGCTGCTGATCGTCGACCAGTTCGAGGAGCTGTTCACCCTCTGCCCCGACGAAGCCGAACGTGTCAGGTTCGCCGAGGAGTTGTGTACGCGGGCCGCCGACGGGCTGCCCGTCGTCCTGGGGCTGCGGGCCGACTTCTATGGCCACTGTCTCGCCCATCCGCCCCTGCTCGCCGCGTTGCGGGCGCGCCCTCTGCCCCTTGGTCCGATGGGGACGGAAGAGCTCCGGCAGGCGATCACCGAACCCGCTGCCGCCGCGGGGCTGTCATTGGAGCCCGGCCTGGTGGAAGTGCTGCTGCGTGACCTCGGGGCTGTCGGCGGCACGGGAACGTGCGAGGCCGGAGCGCTGCCTCTACTGTCCCACGCCCTGCGCGCGACCTGGCAACAGCGAAAGGAAGCCACTCTCACCGTGGCGGGATACCAACGGACCGGGGGCGTGCACGGTGCGGTCGCCACGACGGCCGAGCGCGTGCACGGTCAGTTGTCCCCGGACGAGCAGGCCATCGCACGCAGGCTGCTGTTGAACCTCGTGCGCGTGGGGGACGGTACGGATGACTCGCGGAATCGGATCGGCCAGGACGAACTGGTCGAGCTGACCACAGCCGACGTGGCGGGCGTGCGGGCCGAGGACGTCCGTGCCGTCGTGGAGGCCTTCACCGGTGCCCGGCTGCTGACGGCGAGCGCCGATCATGTAGAGATCAGCCATGAGGCCCTGCTGTGGGCATGGCCGAGGCTGCGCCAGTGGATCGACGCAGACCGTGCCCGGCTCAAGCTCCACCAGCGGCTCGCGGAAGCGGCCCGCGCCTGGCACGAGGAGGGCAGGGACGACTCGCTGCTGCTGCGCGGAGCGCGGCTCGCCGCGGTGTCGGACTGGCTGGGCGAGCAGGCGGGGATACCTCCCGTGCTGCGTCCGGTGGAGGGCGAGTTCCTGCGCGCCTGCCGGACGTACGAGGAAACCGAACGCGCGACAGAGCGCCGCCGCAACCGCCGGCTGCGACAGCTGGTCGGAGGGCTCGCCGTCCTTCTGATCGTCGCGCTGGCGAGCGGGCTGCTGGCCGTCCAGAAGTCCGGTGAGGCCGTACGGCACACGGACCATGCCAGGAGACAGGAACACCGGGCGATGGCCGCGCTGCTGTCAAGCGAGGCACGTCGGCTCGCCGTCTCCCGGCCGGAGCTGGCTGCGGTGCTCGCGACGGCGGCAGACGGGCATGAACGCTCCCCGCAGTCGGTGGGAGCCCTGCTCAGTACGCAGGCCCAGGGGTTCAGGGGGAGCCTGCCGCATCCCGGTCATCAGGCCATGCTGTGGTCGGCCGACCTCAGCGACGACGGGCGATTCCTTGCCAGCAGCGACGTCGCCGGACGTGCCCTGGTCTGGGATGTGCGCCACCGCAGGCTGCTGCACCGCATCGACGATCTCCCGGAGAAGCTGCACGCCGTCGCCATGAGCCCGGACGGCAAGCGGTTCGCGGGCGTCGGCGAGAAGGGCAGCCTATGGATGTGGGACGTCCGGTCCGGGCGGCAGCTGGCACAGACGGCCGCCGGGTCACCCGGAACCCCGGCTCTGGGCGCACTGGAGTTCAGCAGGGACGGCAGCGTCGTGGCCGTGGCCGGGGCCGGCGTCCAGCTCCGGCTGACGGACGGGCTGAAGAAGACCGACTCCCCCGCCTCGACGCCTCGCCTGGCCGGATTGGCACTCCATCCTGACGGCAAGACGGTCGCGGGCGCCGGATGGGACGGGACGGTGCATGTGTGGCAGCGGTCAGCCGATGGGCTCGACAGCGCCCCACTCCGGCTCGACGCCGGAACGGAGAACGTGTTCGATGTCGACTTCAGCCGGGACGGCGCGCTGCTGGCCGCCGCAGGCCGCAACGGGACCGTCAGGCTCTGGCGCACCTCCGACTGGCAGAGAGCGGGAGATCTGAAAGGACACAGCGGCGAGGTCTGGCGGCTCGCCTTCCGGGCGGACGGCAGAGTGCTCGCCTCGGCCGGGGAAGACGAGCAGATCCTCCTGTGGGACGTCCACGCCCGACGGCGGCTCGCCTCGCTGGGAGGCCACAGCGCGTCCGTCCACTCAGTGTCCTTCTCCCATAACGGCCTGCTGGCCAGCGGAGGAAGCGACCGAACAGCGGCACTGTGGGACACCATGGGCTGGCTGAGCGACGGCTGCGGAACCGGCTCTGAGCCACTACAGGCAGTCGCCCACGGATCCGGTGGCCTGGCCGTGGCCCGCAACGACGCGATCACGTTCCGCGACCACGGCGCGTGCCGCACCCTACACATGAACCCAGGACCGGTACACGGCCTGGCCCGCGGCAAAGAACTCATCGCCGCGGGCGGGGACGCCGGCACCTTCCGGGTCTGGGACACCAAACGCGGTTCCGGGACGCCATACAAACTCGACCCGCCCCAGGATCCCAAGAGCTATCGCTACCAATACGGCGTGGCAGTGAGCCCAGACGATGCCCTGCTCGCGGTCGGCGGCTACAGCAACCAGATCCGAATCTGGGCGATGACCGCCCGCGGTCCCGACCCTCTGCCCTCCCGGGACACGAACGGGACCGTCAGGGCGCTCACCTTCAGCCCCGACCGACGCACGCTCGCCATCGGCGCCGACCGCGTGGTCGAGCTCGCCCGCCTCGACAGCGCGGCAACCGTGCAACGGTTCGCGGCCTTCTCCGTCCCGGTCAGCGCACTCGCCTACGGGAATGAGGGCCGGACACTGGCCGTCGGGACCAAGGACGGCACCGTAGAACTCTGGGACGTCCCCACCCGTAGCCGAACGCTCACCCTAAACACCCACCAAGGCCACGTGCGGGCCCTGCACTTCGCGCCGGGCAGCGACCGCATCGCCGTCGTCGGCGACACAGGCTCAGCCCGCTGGTGGATCCTCAACGCGGACTGGGCCCGAAAACATGCCTGCCGCTCCGCGTCGGCTCCGGACCCGCAGGAATGGCAGCGCCTCCTGCCGGACGTCAACCGTTCGAAGGCGCTGGGAGCAACCTCCTGCCAGACCCCGTAGCCGTCCAACAGTCGCCGGGCTTCGGGCTGTCGGGCGTGACCGCCCTCCGCCGGTTCACCGAATGGAGCGAGGCCCGTGTGTGGGCCAAGCTCCACCGCCTAGTCCTGGACGAACTCGGCTCCCGAGGCGACCTGGACTGGTCGCGGTGCGCCATCGCCTCCTTCAGCGTCCGGGTCCTCAAAGGGGCAGTTGACGGGACCGAATCCGACCGACAGCGGCAAGAAGGGATCGAAAACCCACCTCATCGTGGACCGCTGTGGTCTGCCTCTGTCGATCGGCGTCTCTGCGGCGAATCTCCATGACAGTCAGGCCCTGATCCCGCTGGTCCGCGGCATCCCGCCCATCCGCTCACGCCGCGGCCCCCGGCGTCGGAAGCCCGGCAAACTGCACGGAGACAAGGGCTACGACTACCGCCACCTGCGGCATTGGCTCTTCCCGCGGCATCCGACACCGCCTCGCCCGCAAAAGCGTCGAGTCATCCAGACGTCTGGGCCGGCATCGCTGGGTCGTGGAGCGGACAGTGTCCTGGCTGTCCGGTTGCCGACGCCTCCATCGCCGCTACGAGCGCAAGCCGGAACTTTTCCTCGCCTTCACCGCCATCGCCGCGACCCTCATATGCCACCGCCGACTCGCCAACTGAAATGGCGTAGCACCGCCGCTCGCCGGCAGACCTCAGATTCGCGGCGGGCTCCATCAAACGTGGTCGCCCTGCGATGAGCGAAGCCGCCCGCTTCCGGACTCAGCCCGGCGCAGTGAATCCCTCGCTGTGACATGACGCCTGGGCTCGGCTCAGGGTGCGGCCCCGTGCACCGCGCCCTTGATCGGGGCCGCCTGGTCTGCGCCAAGAGCCGCAAAGCGACAGCTGCGCCGAGAACGGTGTTCCTAAGGTGGTCTCGCCGGGGCAGGCACTCCGTCGCCTGCCCCGGCGGGAACCGAGCGCGGTCAGAAGAAGTAGCGTCCACCGCCCATGCGCACCGCGCGGTGGATGGTCACGGCCGCGGTCTTGCAGGGGATCCCCACGCGTCCGTCATTGCAGATCCGCTTCATCTCCTGCAGGAAACGGTCGTCGATCCACTTGCGCCGGTTGTCCGTGGGATCCAACTGCAGGCGGGGCGTTCCCTGTCGGCCGTAGTTGCGGTAGCCGAAGTCGTGCATCACGCAGGCGGCCCGGAAGACCTTGCTCCAGGGCCACGGAGCGCCGGTGCAGCCGTCCGTGTTCCAGTCGAAGGGGGCTTCGCGATGCCGGGCGTAGGCAGGGAACTGCCAGTACGTCTGGTTCATCAGGAAATCGGCGCGCTGCAGGGGGGCCGCCGCCTGGGGAGAACGGGCGCCGCTGCTGGTGTCGGCGGGCTGGCTGGGGGCGGCGGCGGCAGTAGTCGCGGTGGCGGCGAGCAGTACGCCTGACAGGGCGAGGCCGGACAGGATGCGGCTCGCCGCGGGTCGCCGGTGGATAGGGGTCATCTGGTGCTCCTCGGGTTGGTGTGAGCGGCCGGGCCGTACTCACGAGACCGGCCCTCGGCAGGGCTCCGTGCCGGAGCGTCCTGGGAGGGCGGCGGGCGGTGGTGCCCGCTGGCCAGATGCTTCGGTGTAGCGCTGCAGCGGCGAAAGGGGTTACGGGTTTCCTGCTCGCCTGGACACCAGGAAACCCGTTCTGACCTGGTGCCTCTCTGCGCACGCAGCGGTCCCGCCGCGCTGCGCCACCGCGTGGTCCGTGCGTCGTTGAAGGGATGGGAGTGTGCACCGGCACGAGGGAGGAGGGGGCCGCCATGCCCGAAGGTGATGACGCGACTTTCGGATCGGAGCGGCTTCCGCGGCCACTACTCCGCCGTCCGCGACTGGGCCCGCCGCAGCCTGCCCCAGCCAGAAGGCTTCACCCCCGCCCCGCCACCGCCGTCGGTGCGGCAGGTCACCGGCTGGCTCACCCGGCACCCGGCCACCCTCACCGAGGAGGAGAAGCTGCACCGCAAGGTCGTGCTCGACCACTGCCCGGAGGTCGGCTGCCGAGGCGCGGCGGGGGCAGCGAACGCGTCACAGGCCGTCGCGTAGCAGCGGGTAAAGAGAGTCGGGTGCTTCCAGGACGCCCCACCTGCGGGGCGGACGCGGACGCAGGTTCGGGGGCAGGACGATTCCCAGGTACGCGCTGCCTCCAAGCTCCGACCAGGTCGGATCGATCACCTGGCCGTCCGCGTCCGTGCACCAGGCGTGGGCCGTCGGTACGGGGCTGCCGACCGCGACGGCGAAGCCCTCGGTGTAAGCCAGGTGCGGGTGCTCCCGCTCGGTCGCCGCCGCGTTGGCGAAACACTGCCCCTCCGGCAGCGACCGCACCAGTGCCGGAAGAACAGCGGGCGTGAACCAGCGGCCGTGCACGGCCACGAACTCGTGCACCGACCGGTACACCCACCCCGTCACGCCGTCGTGGTCCAGGAGGCCCTGCAACGCGATGTGCGCCTCCAGCCAGTCCAGCAGCACGTGCCCGGCAGGGGATTCCAGACGCGCGGAAACAAGAGCGTCACGCACTGCGGTCGTGTCGCCCAGCATGCGCTCACCGTCTGCGGAATTCAGCACGGCCCCCTCTCCAACTGCCCCGACACTCCCCCAGACGTTCCCAGTCCGCTTTCCTGCCAGCACCGGGGTGCGCACGTCCAAGCGGCTTCGGTCCCGCGGACGTCGGCGACGCTGGATACCCAGAGCCGGAGTGCGTCCTGCTGAAGGAAGACGGACTGCGAGCAGCACTTTGAGGTGAGCCGGCCGTTGCCCAGCGTGGGGCGTGCCCCTGTCGGTGGCCGCGCAGGCGCGAGGGCCGGGGCATTTTCGGGACCCTCGCCAACAGAAAGGTGACGGTGATCGATTTCCCTGTCGGGAGATGGCTCTGCTCGATCAGCTGCAACGACGCCCGTCGGCTGCTCCCCACGAGCCGCGGCTCCACCACCCGGTCACCGACGAGGAGTTGCTGACCACGCTGTCGATGGTGCACCAGAGGCTCGACGGCGCGCACGTCACCCCTTGAAGCTTCCCGGCATGGACCGGGCGTACGGGGCAGCCCGGTGGCCGACATCAGCCGCCAGCGGCCGCGCCACGGCGAGCACGGCCGGCGTACGGCCGACGCCGCTGAGGTGGCAGGCTGGACCGACGTAACGGGTGCCTCAAGACGACGGAGGAGTTTCGATGAAGGCGGTGTCCGGCCAGGAGTCGGGTCCGGTGGTATACCTGCTCGTCGGGCTGACCGGGTCGGGCAAGACGACGTATGCCGAGCGTCGGCTGGTGCCGGCCGGGGCGGTGCGGCTGTCGGTGGACGAGCGGGTGCACGAGAGACACGGTCGCTACGGCGTCGACTACCCGGAGCGGGGCTACTTCGAACTGGAGGCCCCGGTGGTGGCCGAGGTCCGCGAGGAGCTGGTGAAGTTGGTCGCGGCCGGGCGGAGCGCTGTGCTGGATCACGGTCTGTGGTTGCACTCGGCGCGCGAGGAGTGGAAGAAGATCGTCGTCGAGGCGGGTGGACGCCCCCGGCTGTTGTACTTCCCGGTGGGCCGTGAGGAGCTGCTTCGCCGTCTGGAGGCGCGCAATCTCCGGGAGGACGGCAACGCGCTGACCGTCACCCCGGAGGCGCTGGAGGACTTCTATGCGCGGTTCGAGCCGCCTTGCGGCGAGGGTGAGGAGATCGTCGAGGCTGGTTCGTTCTGACCCGGTCCGTGGGCAGGGGGCCGCCATGTGGTGACCAGCCTGGTGGCCTCCGCCGCCCACCAGTCGGGCACGGTGGCGTGGGAGACGGGCCGGAAGTTCAGCTGCGGGGAGTCGACGGCGATCCGCCCGCCGTGGCGCTGGAGGTGCTCCAGGAGGCGGCGGGCCTCGGTCAGCCGGGCCGGTGAGGCGGTTTTCCAGGTGCCGTCCGCTGAGTGCTCTGCGCGTCGGGCGACGTCCCGGTGTACGCCGTCGCGCCACTTGAAGTGGTGGACCTGGACGGGCGGCCGGTTGGCGGGGCGGTGTCCCTCGGCGCGGTGGTTGCCGGACGCCACGGCGACGCTGGAGTGCGCGAGGACGATCTTGCGGGGGTCGCCGCGCAGCAGCAGGTGGGTGAGGAACCCGCCGAGCGGATAGGCGCGGTCGAGGCCCTGCTTCGGGTCCCAGCCGGTCAGGGACCCGTCGATGCTGACCCGGTCGAGCATCAGCCCGCCCACGGTGCCGGTGCCCGACTTCTCGGCTGCGGCGATGATCTCGTGCAGCGGGGCGGGGTAGGTGTGGAGTTCGTCGGAGTCGGCGAGCAGGTGCCATCCGGTGCCGGCGCGTTCGCGTAGGGCGTCGCGCAGGTGGGGGTTGGTGTGTTCGTGCCACGGCCCGGTGCTCACCGTGTCGGGGATGATGCCGAGTTCCCGGCAGGTGGCGTGCAGCAGGTCGCGGCGGTGGGGGTCGACGTGGTCAGGGAAGTGGAGGGCGAGGTGGAACCGCTCGATGCCGAGCCGGCGGTAGTGGGTCACCCAGGCGGCGAGCAGCGCAGGTTCGACGGGTCCGACGACGGCAATCAGCGGAGGCAGGGCGGATATCAGCACGACTCCTTCAGGGTGGTGAGGTAGGCGGTCTGTTCGGCGGCGGTGGGCACGCCGAGGTCGGCGGCCGCGCGTGGGGCGGGCCGGGGCAGTGGGGACCATGCGAGGTCACGCAGGACCGTGGCCAGGGCGGTGCTGTCGCCGGTGGGGAAGAGGCGCGCCCAGTCCTGGCCTTGCAGGGTCTTGGTGAGGTGCGGGTCGTGGTCGGAGACGACCAGGGGCACGCCGAGGCGTACGGCGTCGACCACCAGGCCGGATTCCTTGGCGACCCGGGGGAGGCGGGCGACCAGAGCTGCGTCGACGGCGGCGTACGCCTCGCGGACCACGTTCTCGGGGACGGGGCCGGGGCGGGTGTGCAGGCGGATGTGGCCCAGGGCGGCCCAGCGCTTCAGCGTCCTGTTGATGGCCGGGCCGCCGACGACCAGCACGTGCAGGGGGGTGTCGATCCGGGCGAGGGCGGCGTCGACGACGTCGAGGTCCTTGTACGGCCACCAGCCGCCGACCAGGCACACCGCCGCCTCGTCGTAGGGGATGGCGAAGGCCGCCCGGGCGCGGCGGTGTTCGTCGTCGGTGAGCCAGTCGCGCTCGTCGGCGACGGCGAAGGACCGCACGGTCAGCGGCAGGCCGGGGAAGCGGGCGGCGAGGTCGTCGCGCACGGAGCCGGTCGGGGCGAGCACCCTCACCCGCCGCTCGCCGCGGCGGGTGAGGCGTCCCAGGGCACGCAGCGGGGCGTCCTCGGTGGTGACCAGTTCGTGGACGAACCGGCGGTGCGGGCCGCCGAGGAGCCCGGCAGCGCCGTGCAGGGCCTCACTCGCGCTGAGGACCACCACCGTGCCCGCGCCCTGGGTGAGGTGGCGGCCGGTGCGGACGCAGGCGGCTTCGAGCAGGCAGCGGGCCAGCAGGGTCATCTGGTGAGGGAGGCGACGTACGGGGGTGGGCCAGCGGCGGGAGGCGAACGCGCGTCGCGCGGTCGCCGCGAGTGTTTCGGTGTGGGTGCCGGCCGCCGCCAGCAGGGTGGGTCCTATGCCGGTGGGGCCGGTCAGGTAGGCGCCGGCCGCCCGGAGAGCCGCCCTGGTGTCGGCGGTGACGCCGTACGGGGTCACCACGACCGTGTTGTCGTGCGCGGCCGCGAGTGCGGTCAGGGTGTGGTGGCGGTGGCCGCCCGGCCGGTGGGCGCCAGGCTCGACGAGCACCAAGGCGGCGGTCATCCGGCAATGGCCTGTTCGCCGTGCTGAGCGGTGAACCGCTCGTAGAGCCAGCCGGGGTCGTTGAGCCGGTCGAAGCAGGCCGGGACGTGCGCGGCTTCGTGGGCGAAGGTGACGCCTTCGCGGGCGCCGGAGACGGCGAACTCGGCGAACTCGCCCTCTCCTCCGTCCGTCCACGCGGCGATCCGCTCGGCGGCCTCGGCGTCGTCCATGCCGTACTCGCTGCCGCGCGAGAGCATGGCGCACTCCCTGAATCCGGCTTTCCAGGCGTGGTAGGGGGACTGGTTGATCCGGGTGGTTCCGGCGATGTCGGCGGTGAACTCGCTCCGGCCGGGCAGTGCGGCCAGGACGTCGACGGCGTCGCCGAGTTGCCGCAGTGCCGAGCGGCGGATCAGCTTGAGCCCGCCGTAGCCGTAGATCAGGCCGTTGAGCGGGTTGCGGGCCCGCCACACCCGCATCGACACCCCGTCCGCGAGCGGCGTGACGGCGGGGAGGGCGAACTCGGTGGCGAGGACGAAGTCGCCGTCGGCGAGGAGGAACTGTTCCTGGTCGACGATCTCGGCGGCCATCCGGTAGGCCCGGCGCATCCCGTTCACGCCGTGCAGCCGTTTGACCTTCAGTCCGAGGATCCGCTGGAGCCGGGCGTGGAGCCGGTCCGCGAGCGGTTCGTCGTAGGACAGCATCACCGCGTCGAAGGGGGCGTTCATCGTAGGGCCTCCAGGTAGCGGGCCGCCACGGCGGCGGGGGCGAAGTCGGCGGTGGCTGCGTGGGCTCGTTTGGCGTGCACCCGGTAGAACTCGCTGTCGGTGGCGAGCCGGGTCGCGATGGCCAGGGCCTGGTCGGGGATGTCGAAGAGGAGGTCGTCGTCGATGTGCTCGGCCAGCCAGCCGGTGCGCGGGGCGATGACCGGCAGGCCCATGCCCTGGCAGTCGATCACGCTCATGGACCAGGGACAGCCCGCCCGGAACGGCGCGATGGCGAAGTGCGCGTCGGCCAGCAGGTCGCGGTAGCGAACGCGGTCTCCCCGGTCGGAGGCGATCGTGACGCCGTCGAGGGCGGCGAGTTCGTCACGGTGCCGCTCGGGGCTGGGGTCCAGCCGGACCCGCTCCGGGCTGCGGGTGCCGAACAGGTCCATCACCGTCAGCGTCACCGGTGTCTCGGCGACCAGGCGGCGGGCGAGGGCGGTGAACTGGGCGGTGCCGTAGTGGGCGTAGAGCCGGTGGTTGTAGACGGCCCGCGCCTGGCCCTGCGGTGCGGTGGTGTCGGCGGGGTCGCGGCGGACCAGGCGCTCGTCACGCGGGGCGGGGACGATGTGCAGCTTCTCCGTGAGGTCCACGCCCATCCGGGCGGCGGCCGCCGTGGTCCAGGACGCGGCGGTCGAGGAGTGCACGAGGACGCGGTCGCACGCCGCGAGCCCGGCGGCGAAGGCGAGCATGACGCTGGTCCCGAGTCCGCGGTCGTCGAGCGAGGGGTCGGTTATGAGGCGTCCGTCGTCGGCGAAGGAGAACGGGAGGTAGTGGCAGTACCCGGCGATCAGCGCGTCCGTCCCGGCCTCCAGCAGAGCGGCGCGGACGGCGGGGGCGGCCTCGATCTGGTTGGCCACCACCACCTCCGGCCGGATGCGCCGGATCAGGTCCGCCAGGTCGCCGAGGCCGGGGTCGAAGCGGGCCCGGTACTTCGTGGCCGGCGCCGCGGTGAGCTCGAAGCCCACCCGGGCGTCCCCCGTGGCGACCGGGGCCGCCACCGTCACCTCCGCTCCGGCATCGGTCAGGGCCGGGGTGAGCAGGTCGGCGAAGGTGAAACCGGAGTCGGCCGACAGTCGGTTGGGGTTGGAGACGTTGAGCAGGTACAGCAGGCGGGGCATGGGGGGTATCTCCTCTCGTCGGCCGCGAGGGTCGGGCCGGTGAGAGGAGCAAACCGGCAGCGTTCATGGCGACAGAATGGTGAACTGTCCTCACTCACGGTTCACTCACGCACTCAACACCCAGGCAGGGCGGGGGCATTGATGGACGCGTACGACGCGGTCACCGTGGAACAGGCTGGTGAACACTTCGCCGCCGAGGTCGCCTACTGGCGCGAGGTACGCGGTATGTCGAAGCGTGCTCTGGCCGCGCAGATGGGATTCCATCCCTCCTACGTCAGCCACATGGAGTCCGGCCGGACCAAGCCGACCGAGGACTTCGCCCGCCGGGCGGACGAGACACTGAACGCGGGCAAGGCGATCTGGCGCCGGTGGGGCGAGTACGAGACGGCCCGTGCCCGCGAGACCACCGTGGCGGCCGCCAAGCCCGCGCCGCTGCGGACCGAGCAGCCCTACGCCACCGGCTCGGCGATCGTCGTCGAGCACGACGCCGCCCGTCTCGACTACGACGGCCGGCGCTACCGGCTCACCATGCGCCGGCTGCTGCGCAACACCGGCACCGCCCCGATCACCCGCTACCTGATCCGCATCAGCGTCGACCGCTACCCCGGCGACCCCGAGCGGTCCAACGCCCACTACCGGGCCCACCCGCTCACCTGGGACGAACTCACGCTCACCGCGACCTGCCGCGGGGAGGCGATGCACTGGCAGGCCCAGCACGACCGGGACGCCTTCAAGGAGGTCTGGCTGCTGTTCAAGAACGAGCAGGGCCGCTTTCCGCTCTACCCCGGCGATGCGGTGTGGATCGAGTACGCCTACACCGTCAGCGACAGCAAGTGGGGCAGCTGGTTCCAGCGCGCCGTACGGCTGCCCACCGAGCACCTGGAAGTCGAGCTGGCCTTCCCTGCCGCGCTCGATCCGGTGGTGTGGGGCACCGAGACCTCGATGACCGCCGAGGCGTCCCCGCTGCCCAGCGCGCCCGGACGGAGCGAGGAGAACGGGGTGCGCCTGTTCACGTGGTCGACCGCCCGCCCGGCCCTGCATGCTCGCTATCGTCTGGAATGGCGGTTCCGGGCCCAGCCCGAACAGGACGTGACGCAAGGAGAGTTCAGGTGACCGACGAGGTCCGGCCCAGTGAGCAGATGCGCAACCTCGGGGTTGTCCAGCACGGCGCCCCGATCCTGACCGCGGCGGCCCACACCTTCGTCCTGCCCGCCGAGCGGGACGCTGCCGAGCAGGCCGTGGACGCTCTGTTCACCGCCATGGAGCGCATCGCCCAGGTGCACCCCTTCGCCAAGGGCATGGGCATCGCGGCCCCGCAGATCGGCATCGGCCGGGCGGCCGCCGTCGTCCAGCCGCCCGAGGCGGGCGCCGGCGCCATCGTGCTGTTCAACCCCCGCGTCACCGAAACCTCCCACGGCACCGACGAGCAGTACGAAGGATGCCTGTCGTTCTTCGACGTCCGCGGACTCGTCCCGCGCCCCCTGCGCATGACGGTCGAGACCACGGCGCTCGACGGCACGACGGTCACCACGGTCTACGAGCGAGGCCTCGCCCGGCTCATCGCCCACGAGATCGACCACCTCAACGGACTGCTCTACCTGAACCGGATGCGGCCCGGCGTCGACCCCATCGCCGTTGAGAAGTACCGACAGACCGGCCGATCCTGGGCCTACGACACCTGATGAGGAAGAGGAACAGGAAGCGTGGTGACAGCGCAGGTCCCGGTCCGAATCGAGGGCGGAGCAGGTCGCCGTCGTGCCGAGCCTGGTTGCCTGCCGGTACCACCAGCTTTCAGTAGCGGAGCCGGGAGTCCTCGAACCGGGATCCGCTGGTCCGGATGAAGACCGTCCCCGTCCGCTTCGTGGATCGTGAATCAGCGGGCGGAGTCTGGACCGCCTCCGGCTGTGCAGGTAGTAGATACGATTGATCACCGCTTTGGCGTGTGCGTGCTGTTGATCACCAGGGGGAAGCATCCGTGTCCAGCCGTGTTCAGTCATTGCAACAAGGTGATCCGCAGCGTGTCGGCCCCTACCGCGTCGTGGGGCGCCTCGGGTCCGGCGGCATGGGCACCGTGTATGCCGCGCTCAGCGGTGCTGGGGAGCGGATGGCTGTCAAGGTCGTGCATCCTGCGCAGGCCGCCGACGACGAGTTCCGTGCTCGGTTCCGGCGGGAGGCCTACCTGTCCCAGCGTGTTGCGGGGCCCTGCCTGGTCCCGGTGCTCGAGGCCGACCCCGATGCGCCCAGTCCGTGGCTTGCCACCGCTTTCGTACCCGGCCCCACCCTCGACCGGTACGTGGCCGCCGGCGGGCCCCTGGCCGGGGCCCGCCTGTACGCCTTGGCCGCGGGTACCGCAGCCGCACTGTCCGCGGTCCACGAAGTCGGCGTCGTCCACCGGGATGTGAAGCCCCAGAATGTCATCCTGGCGCCTTCGGGCCCGATGGTGCTGGACTTCGGCATCGCTCATGCCTTGGACGGGACTTCCGTCACCCGCACTGGCGTGATGACGGGCACGCCGGGCTGGATCAGCCCTGAGCACTACCGCACCGGCGCAGTCGGCCCAGAGGGCGATGTGTTCGCCTGGGGTGCCCTGATCGCCTACGCGGCAACAGGATGTCTTCCCTTCGGCAGCGGTGCTGCGGACGCCGTGGCCTTTCGTGTCCTGTCCGCCGAGCCCGACCTCGACGGCTTGAGCGATGACCTGCGCCAACTGGTGGCGAAGGCCCTGTCGAAGGAACCCTCCAGCCGGCCGGCAGCATCCGAACTCGCGGAATCGTGTGGCGAATTGCTCGCCAGCCAGGTCACAGCCGTCACCGGCCCCGCCGATCTGCCTCAGCCTACGCTGATAGCCGACCTGGTCGGTCTCAACTGGGATCTGCCGTCCGACGAGCCGACCTGGCCTTCCCCCTCGAAACACGCCAGCCGCACTCGCCTGTACCTATCGGTCGTCGCAGCCGCTGCCCTCGTGGGAAGTCTCGGCGGCATCCTCGTCGCCACGCAGTCATCCACCAGCGCGCGAGGCCCAGCCTCCGCACCCACCGGTCAGAGAACACCGGCCGCCAGCCTCACGCCTGCGGCCCGGCAGTCCGCCAGCCCTGCAGCCGGTCCCGCGCTGACCGCCTCCGACGTACCTTCGCCCTCATCGCCGAACCCTCGTGTCTCGGCTGCCCCCTCCCCCGCCTACACCCGCAGCGACAGCGCCCAGCCCACCGTCGAGGAGTGGGCCGCCGCCCGGGTACCGGCCACACAGGCGGAGAAAGCCGCCGCGCAGCGCCTGCGCGAGGGCGCTGCTCCCGTCCTTCAAGGGCAGCAGTACATGGGCGACGAGGTGACCGTCACCTTCAACCCCTCGGCACAGACGATGTTCGTCACCTTCGGCCCGGGCATCTACCCCGAAGGGCAGAGCTACCAGGACGATGCCGCCTGGACCGATATCGTCCGCGGTCTGATGTTCGGCAGCTGCGCAGAAGCCCAGCAGGACTTCCACGACGACATCACCTGGCCCTACGGTCGCGCCGCCGTCGTCTACCGCGAGTCGATGGCCAGCCCTCTGATCGCCGACTTCCGGGAGGTCACCCACACCGACAGCTGCCGCGTATAGCCGCAGACCTCTCCGGCAGGGCCGCTGGAGGCGCGCCCTCGTCGGTCCAGTCGCCGTCGAACAGTGCTGCGACCAGAGCTTCTTGCTCGGAGGAAAGCTGGCCGGAGCGGTGCATACGGCATACGGCACGTCCGGGGCGCGGTCAGCTCCCTGGCAGCCACTCGGAGAGGCCAGCGCGGACTTGTGCGTTCCGGAAGAAGCCGCTGTGGACGACGGCGCTCGCCGACGGGACGACGAGCGGATCGGGCACGACGTACGAACCGGCGTGGTGGACGCCATCGGTCGGTACGACGAGGTCGTTGCCGACACCGAACAGCCGGTCCACTAGCCCGTCGAGCGCGCGCATCGTCAACGCCGCGTCCCGTGGGGGCTCGAAGTCGGACGTCACCGCGCGCACCGAACCCTCGGTCGGGACGGCGGAGGCGTTGAGTTCACCGAGCCCCTCCGACGCGGGGTCCATCGCCGCCAGACCGTCCAGCCCGCCGAGGACACCAGTCGCACCGTGCTTCACGACTTCGAGGACGACCTCCAGGGTGGTGCTCACCAGCTCCTCCGGGAACAGCCCGAGCAGGTTGGTGAAGACCCCTAGCAGATCGCTCAGTCGCTGCTTCTCGGCGAGGGCCGTGCCCGCGTTGGGGGTGGCGACATGGACGAGCGTACGGACGGACGGGGCGGGCCGTCCCGCGCCCGCCAGGCCGTTCCGGCTCAGGTGGCGGGCGACGAGGCCGCCTCGGGAGTGGGTGACGATGTCGAGGGTGAGTCGTCGGTCGGCGGGCAGGTGCTCCAGGAGCCAGCGTGCGTTGTCGACCGGGTCCAGGTGGACGGTCGGATGGTCGAAGACCAGGACGCGGCCGTCGTAGCGCCGGTGGAGGTCGTGCAGCAGCGGCTCGTCGTCGGCGATGCCGCGAAAGCCGGTGCGGCACCTGCTGAACGTGCCGTGGACGAAGAGCAGGAAGGGCCGGTCGGCGAGCTCGGCGAGTCGGCCCGCGCTCACCTGCATGCCGGACCCCTCACCGGCCCCGTCACCCGCCATTTCGCCAGTCGCGAGGAATGTCTGCGGGGTGGTCAGTCGGAGCCCGTACGGGCGGTGCCTCTTCTCCCACCGGCTGACCGCGAAGTCGGCCGCGAGTCCGGCCGCCCGCTCGATCGGGAACCGCAGCAGGTGCAGGACCTTGCCGACACCGAACCCGACGATGCCCCGGTCCTCCGCCGGCCCTGTCGTGGGGAGCGCGAACTGCTGCAGCGGAACTCGGAACGTCTGCGTCCCGGCGGCCCGGTCCGTGCGGCCGCCCCGCATCGCCGTCTCGGGGAACACCCAGCGCAGGACGCCGGTCGCATCTGCCTCCAGCAGGACCTGTCCCTCGTCCGGTGGGGGCTCGGGCGCCTCCATCAGGAGGTGCGGGCCACGAGCGCCGCTCCGATCGGTCCCGCCGGGGAGGCGTGGCACGGCCAAGTTGCTCAGCGGCACGGTGAGCACCGGCCGCATCCTAGCCTCCTGCGCCGCGGTGCCCAGCAGGCGCGCGGCGGACTCGGGGACGTGGTCGGCGAGGAGTTGCTCGGGCAGCGCGCCAGGGGCCGCGTCGCGCACCGGCGTTCCGGCCGCGGCCCATCGGCGGACCTCGCCGACACGGCCGCCTACCTCTGTGGACCGCAGGACCAGACCGTAGGGGAGTTCGCTGCGTCCGTCCCGTTCGAGGTCAGGCATCGTCGGTTCCTTCCCGTTGCGCTGGAGCGCCTTCCGCGGTCCACTGGACGGTCAGCCGTGGGTGGCCGAAGAAGAGGTAGGCGAGCGGGGTCGACAGCTCGGCCCCGGCCGCGCCGAACGTTCTGGCACGCCGCCTGCGCAGGTACTCGGCGGGGGATGTGCCGCCCTTGAGTACGGCCTTGTAGAAGTCCTGGGCAAAGTTCTTGGCGACCTTGTCGTCGACGTTCCACAGCGGGGCGACGGCCGCCTGCGCGCCGATGCCGAGGAAGGCGGGCACCATGCCCGCGTACGCGCCCAGCTCGCTGCGGCCCTGCCCGACCTGGCAGGCGTTGAGGAAAACGAGCCGCACCCCGCTGACCTCCACTCCGCTGACGGACCGTCGGCTCAAGTACGTGCCGTCCACCATCTGCAGACCGTCCTCCGACTCTTCCGTGCTGAACTTCCCGTGCACGGCGAGGTGGAGGATGTCCGGCCCCCGCTCGCCCTCCAGGGCCATGAGCACTTGGTCGGTGGTGGCGTCGACGGGGTTTGCGCGGTAGTGCCGGATGAGGTGCTTGGCCTCGGCCTTCGCCTCCTTCAGTTCGGCGACGGCGTAGTCCCCGGTCACCACGGACATCGTGTGGGGTTGCAGATGCGCGGGCGGGGCCGGGGTGCGCTGCCGGTCCCCGTAGATCCAGCGGCCGACGACCGCCTGAGCACCGAGGTGGGCCGGGGCCGCCGGGTCCAACGGCTCGGACATCAGGGCCAGTTCCCAGGGGATGTACGGGTCCCAGGTGGCCAGGAGCACGCTCGGCGAACCGGCACATTCCCCTGCGCCGCGCAGGGCGGCCCACACCTCCTCCGGCACTGCGCCGCTCGCCTCACGGCCGACTCCCTTGAGGTAGTGGGCCAGGTCGTAGGCGTCCTTGCGCTCCTGCACGCCGCGCATGACGGAACGGGCCCAGCCGGCCTCACCTCCGAGCGTGGTCACCAGCGGCTTGCCACAAGCGCCGACGCCGGGGTGCGGCGAGCGGTACAGCCAGCAGTGCTGCCGCCCCTCGGCGTCGTTCCCCGGAGCCACGACGATCTCCAGATCCGGCTGGGTACTGGCGTCCGCCTCTTCCGGCAGCACCCATACGCCTCCGGCCGCCTGCATCCGCGGCTCGTCACCGGCCGGCACCCCGGGCGCCTCCCCCACCCGTACGGTCCGGTGGGCGACCCCGATGACGCTGCCGGCGACCGCGTACACCGCGGTGATCACCCGCTCCGCGGCCAGGGACGGATCGTCCACCGCCCGGAGCCTGAGCATCCGGTAGGGGTACGCATCGTCCGGACCGACCCGTATGCGTAGGGTGAGCGGGTCCTGGCCGATCACGGCGAAGCCGTGCGCAAGTACGGAGACGTCGAGCGTGAATGCATCGGCGGGGATGGTGAAGGGAGCGGGCTGGACGACCTCAGGTGTGGGTAGCGGGGCCAGCCCTACGCGCAGCTCGAAGGCTTCGTCGGGCACGACGTGCTGAGGAGCGTCGAGACGGGCGTAGGCCTCGCGGGTGGGGGCGGTAGCCGCTCGCGCAGGCCCCTCGGCTGAGACGAGAACCCCCCTACGCTGGGCGACCCTACGCTGCAACCACAAGACGTGACCACGCACTGGTCGGCGGTCTGTCCCTTCGGCTCGTGCGCTCCCTCCCGCGCCCCCGTATGCCGGGTGAGGCGCAAGGGGGTTGGTCGGCGGGGCCGGCGGCTGCGGGGCCTCGTTGCGCTGCTGGGGTGAGGGCGTTTCGAGAGAGGGCGATTCGAGCGCCCACACGGGGAGCGGGATGGCTGCGGGCAGCTCGTCGGCTGCCTCGTATCCGGTTGTCGGCTCCAGCAGACGTGTCAGGTGGGCGAGTTCGCCGGGGCGGGAGGTCGGCTCCGGCCAGCGAACGGGAGGACGGCCCAAGTGGGGCGCCGCCCTGGACAGTTCCCGCAGCGTGGCCAGGCGTTCGTCCAGATCTCCGTCCCTGAGCCGTGCGACGGCACTGCCGACCACCTCGGCCGGCGGCGCGAGGCTCAGCACCGCGCCGAGCCAGTCGGCCCGACCGTCGGGCACCGCCCGAGGGAGCTCGGGCAGATCCGCCGCGAGCGTGTCCGGCAGCACCTCGATGACCTGTCCGAGGCGCTCGGTGGCAGCACGGAGCGTGTCGTCGTCCATATCCACGGCATCTACGAGGGTGCTGATCAGCACCGACAGCAGACGCTGCCTCCCACGTTCGAAGAGGGAGGCGAGCGGGGACAGATCGGACGGGAAGCCACGACCGTCCAGGAGACGTTCGGTCACCGCCGATTCCACGGCCAGCGCGGAATTCCACTCGCCCGTCCCGCCCCGTACCGAAGGTGTGACGGCAGACCGGTACCGGGTGGCCAGCGCCCGCCGCGCCGCCTCCTGATGTGCCGAGCCATCGTCAGCGGCCCACCCTTCCAGGACGGCCCTCACCTCAACCACCGGGAGGTGCCCGGCCGCCTCAACCAGCGAGCCCGGCACCAGGGGCTCCGCACGGAAACGGCTCAGGACCAGCTCCGCGACCTCCTCCGCCGCCGCCTCGTCCAGCGGGAGCGCGGCGCACGCCGCGAGGGCTTCGGTGCGCACGCTGCGATTGTCCTCATGGGCGGCGATACGCAGCAGCGGTCCGAGATCGTCCGGCGTCAGGAAGCGGTGCGAGCGCAAGGCCACGGCTCGGCCCTCCGGGAAGAACGGCCCCACCACCCACGGTAGCCCCAGGAGCCTCCCCGGGCTTCTTGTACGCCCCAGCGGCGGGACGTCCTCAGCAGCCGCTGTATGTCCTCACCGCTCAGCTCACGGACATCGCCTTGTTTCTGGGCGGACGTGCGGGAGCCAATCTGTGCGGACGCTTGACTGTGACCACCGGCAAAGGCACTCTGCTTCGTCTGCTGCGCGCACCTGCCCGTCCCGGCGCCGGTATCTGTCCCGTGTCTGTGCGTCGACGAGTTCGCCGTGCGTCGCGGCCGGACCTACGCGACGATCCTCGTCGACATGAACACCCGGCGCCCGTCGATGTCCTCGCGGACCGCACTCGCGGCCGGCTTCGCGAACGCCCTGGGGTAGGGGTCTGCCGCGACTGTGCCGGCTCCTTCCGCGACGGTGCCCACGCCGGTGCACCACAGGCCCGGCAAGTGGCCGACGCCTGGCACCTGCTGCACGATCTCGCCGACGCCGTCGAGTGCGTCGTCGGACAACACCGCGCTGATCTGCGCGAACTCCTCACGGTCCGGGCCGACCAGAACGGCATACACCAACCCGCAGGCATCCAAGCCTAAACCCGGGTGAACTGGACGGGCACGGACGGCTTCGGCCGCTGGTGGCCCGCACCCGCGAGCGCCACCAGCAGTTTGACGAACGCATCGAACGCGGCGACAGCCTGCGAGGCATCGCCGGGAGCTCTGCCTCAGCCGCGGCACCGTCCTGTGCTTCGCCCGCGCCGACGATGTCCAACAACTTCTCGGCGCAGCTACCGACCGCCCGAGCATGGTCGACGACTACCGGCTCTTCCTGCATCACCGCTGGATGAAGGGTTGCACCAACGCTGCCGCACTCACCCGGGAGATCCAGGAGCTTGGCTACCGTGGAGACGTCAACACCGTCCGCCGCCACCTGCGGCTCTACCGCACCGGGACGATTCCGGCGGAATCCCGCTGCCCGATCCAGCAGGAAGTGGCCTTCTACGTCAGCGAGTCCGCGTTCGATCCCCAGCCTCCGCCGTTCTCAGCGGATGGGGGCAGGCCAGGTGCTTCCGTGAGGCGGGGCAGAGGGCCCGGACGGTGGGTGATCTCGTAGTCGTGGGCGAAGCGGTTGGCCTCCACCGCCGAGCCGGTCATCCGGTGCAGCCAGAAGCCGTAGGCCACCGACATCATCTGCTGGTCCGTCAGGTGCAGCACCCACCGCCGCGCCGCATGGTCACACCGCGCGGTGCGCACCTGCTCGACCAGTCCTTCCGCCAGCGGCACGCGTATCTGGTCGGCCAGGCTCACGAACATTCGCAGTGCTGTCATCTGCGACGGCCTCAACTTCACGAGTCGCCGTCCCACGGACTCCTGCTCCGAGGTGGTCGAGGGGCGGGGGCGAGATCGCGAGTACAGCAGGAGGTCGTGTCCGGCTGGGGCTACGCGGGCCGCCCACAGGACGGGGGTACCCTCCCAGGCCGAAAGCTCCGCCCGGTCCTCCTTGCTGGCGATTTCCACCAGGCCCCGGTCCGTGAGCGACCATACGCTCTGCTTCAACGGCAGCACATCCGCAGCCAGCAGCCAGCCGTGAACCGATGCCCGGGTTCTTTCGTCCAGCACGCCGAGCACAGAGAGAACCTCCCCGCTCCTCACAGCCGCCCCCTTTTACGCATGGATACGTGCTCGTGAGCTTCAACGAGGCGGGACTAGCGGAGGAAACGATCAGCAACGCCTCCCGACCATCGCGGAGCGAACAAGCCATCGGTCCGAGAGGGCAGTTGAGCATCTTTCGGGAAATGGGCGAAGAACGCGCCTCACTGTGTCTTCCTCCGCGTGTCTTCGCCCTGATCTCGACTCCCCCTCCGCTGCGAAGCCCGCAGCACCCAGTAGAGATCCTCTGCATCAGCGGTGATCCGCCACGAGTTCAGCACCCCCAACGCCGCCAACTGCCCCAGTACGTGGGGGAGTTCTGCAGGCTGGACACCGCACTCGTGTGCTGTCCGGTCGACTTCATTCAGTCCGTGGCCGGTTTCGGGGTGACTGTGTGCCGTGAGGTAGACGCTCATCAACTGCGGGAGCGGACCGAGCAGCCCGGCCCGGCTGGGACAACTGGCGCGCAGTGCCCAGTCCGCCGCGTGGCAGCGGTCGGGGCGGGTGGGTGCCTGGCCGAGGAGCGCGGCGTCCAGCAGTACGGCGGCCACCTCGTCGGTCCCGTGGTCGGGGATGAGGCGCAGCCATCGCGCTTGTTCCAGTTCCTGCCAGGGGCTCGGGTTGCCGCCCAGTCGGAGGCTGCGCAACAGGCCCAGGGGGAGGCTGACCCTCATGCTGGCGTTCATGCGCAAAGCACACTGAAGGGCGATCAGTCGGGTGGCGGGTGAGGCTCCGGGCGGGAGCGCGGCAGCCAGATAGGTGAGCATTTCCCGGACCCGGGTTCGCCCGTCCTGCTCACTGCGCCGCCGCTGCCGCCGTCGGCGGGGCGGGGTCGTTGTCGGCTGCGGGATGCGCAGGGCGGTGTCGGGGACCACGGCGGCGTGGGCTGTTGCTGCGGCGCAGGCGGTGCAGGTGTCGGCGAGTCGCCATACCCGGCCTCCGCGTTCGCAGGCGAGAAGCAGTCGGACGGGGCCGGAGCAGCTGCGGTGGCGGCGGTGCCAGCGGCAGCCTCGCTCGTGGCACTGGCAGATCCTCAGGTGGGGTGCAAGAGCGTCGCTGCGGGCGTGCCGGGCGAGGTGGGTAAGGGCGGCCGCGCGGGCGGATGACGCTGTGATGGGGCCGCTTCCGGGGCACTGCTGGCAGACGACGGTGAGCCCGCCGGTGTGTGAGCGCAGTTCCACGGTCCAGGCCCGTGGTGTCGCGGGGCACAGCGCGCGCAGCCTCATGGGCGGGTGCCCTCCTCTCGATGCCTGGCGGCGGCGGACACCGTAGTGCAGACCTCTGCCCTTCAGTGGCTGCTACCACCTGGGCAAATAGGGCAGAGGTCTGCACTGACAGGGCAGGGGTCTGCACCGTCGGATGGATGGGTGACGATCTTGCCGCCCGATCCGGACCTCAACGCGCTGCGGCTGGAGCTCGCGCGTCTGCGGGCCGTGCGCGGGTGGACGTACGACGAGCTCGCCGCCCGCAGCGGCCTGGCCAGGCGCACGGTCATCGAGATCGAGCAGGGCCGCACCATCGGCACCCTGAAGACCTGGCACGCCCTCGCGCACGCCCTGGGAACCCCGTTCGAGCAGCTCTTCGCCACGCTGTGCCACGACCACGACCAGCCCGGCCCCGCCAATATCTGACGCCCCGCACAAGGCCGTCGCAGATCACCTGAAACGGCGACGCCGCACCGAACACCCGAGCGCCTCTCCGTACACCAGTTGCCCCGCTGAGGGCTGATCGGGCGACACTGCGGTGCCAGTTCCGCACGTGCGGCGTGTTGGCTGGCAGGTTCGCTCGCATGCGATCCCGGCCTTCGTCTTCTGTCAGGCACCGGGACGGCAGCCCGGTTGCCGTTCCCGTGCATCATTCACTGCGGGTGTTCCCCGGTGGCGGCAGCCGTCTGCTGCGTTGCGGCCAGAACGGCCGCTGCCGCGAGTGCGGCAACCGGATCGAGTGGTACCAGCGCAGTGACGAGCGGATGGTCCGTCTCCATCCGCACGAGCTGCCGGCCGCCGCGGTCCCGGCCGCCTGCCGCTGGCACGTCAGCTCCGGTGTCGCCCATCCGGCCGGGGACAACAGCAGCTGGTGCCGTCTTCCGCACGTTCTGCTGTGTCCCGCACGGGATGCCCCGGCGGGAGCCATCGGCCTGGCGGGGCTGCGCAGGGCTCTGGCCGTGCACACCCGCCGCATGATCGACACCGGTGCTTTCGTCCCGCCGGCCAGCCCGCCGAACGAACCTGCGCCGCAGTCGGCCGCGTGCCGGCCGGCCCGGCCGATCGTGCAACTGCTGTATGTCCGTTACCTGGCCGCCTGCCCCATCGAGGCGATCCGGTGTGTTGCCCGGACCCGGCGACGCGACCGCTGTCCGCGCCCGCTGCTTGCTCCTGAGACTCCTGCGGGGATCTGGACCCTGGTCCCGGCCACAGCAGCAGCCGGCCAACTGGCGCTTCCGGCCGACGTGATGGCCCTCTACGACCTCAGTCCGCTCCCCTACGTTGAGCAGTTGCGCTGGCGTGCCCAGCGCTGCCCGCAGCACGCGGCCAGTCCGACGGTCCCCGACCTGGCGGTGGCCGACTGGGAGCCCTTCGACCCGCTGATCCACCACGAGCACATCCACGCCCGCCTCCCCGCCGCCGGCCGCCGGAGGCCGTCGGGCCGCGGACCGAAGGCGGTGCGGTGATGATGCGGCACCACGCCGTCGAGATCCTGCTGACCCGGCCCCTCTCCCCCAGCGAGCTCAAACGCGCCGGCCGCAACGTGCCGCTGGCCGTGAACGCCGACCGCACCCGGCTGATGGCCCTGCAGCGGGCCCACGGCCCGGGGAACGCTCTGCACACGCTGCGGCGCCGCCTCGACTCCCGGCTGCCCGTCGACGTCCTGAGCACGCACTACGCGGACCGCGACGGCCAGGTACGGCTCAACGTCGCGTTCAGCCGGAGCGACATGGCCGCCATCCGCCGGATAGCAGCTGCGCGGGGCCAGCGGCCGGCAGAGTTCCTCAGCCAGCGGGTGACCGCGGCTGCAGCAGCGCGGGAGCGTGATCGCCTGCATGCGCTGGAGAGGCGGCTCGAGGCCCTGCTCGCCGACCACACGCTCGACGAAGTCCTGGCCTGCGCCGGCCACGTCCTGAGCCGACACCGCCGAACACCCCGCTGACACAGCGCCCCCTGCGTCATCCCCGTCACACGCCCCGGACATGCATGCCGTCCTCTGTCCTTCGCGGAGTCCTAGTTGCCTACGCCCACCGACGAACAGGCCCACGCCGCCGACGCCTTCCGCGCCGGCCACCACCTCGCCCTGCAAGCCGGCGCCGGCACGGGCAAGACCACCACGCTCGCCCTGCTCGCCACCAGCACCCAGCGCCGCGGCCGCTACCTCGCCTTCAACAAAAGCATCGCCCAGGACGCCGCAGCCCGCTTCCCCCGCACCGTGCAGTGCAAGACCGCGCATGCCACCGCATACGCGGCCCTCGGCCACCGCTACACCGGCCGTCTCAACAGTCCCCGCCAGCCCGCTTGGAAGACCGGCCAGGCGCTCGGCATCACCCGGCCCGTCCGCATCGGCGAGCACGAGATCAGCACCAGATCGCTGTCCTACGCCGTGCTGCGCACCGTGACCCGCTTCTGCTACTCGGCCGACCGCGCCGTGGGCCGCCACCACGTCCCCACCCTGCGCCGCCTGGGAACCCCCGGCGAACACGCCCAACTCGCCGAAGCGGTCCTGCCGTTCGCCCGCCGCGCCTGGGCCGACCTGCACAACCCCAACCAGGGAGTGGTTCGCTTCGAGCACGACCACTACCTGAAGATGTGGGCCCTGACCGAGCCGCAGATCAACGCGGACTTCCTCCTGCTCGACGAGGCCCAGGACACCAACCCCGTCCTGGAACAGGTCTTCTCCGCCCAGCGCGACCATGCGCAGCTGGTCATGGTCGGTGATTCCGCCCAGGCCATCTACGGCTGGCGCGGCGCCCGCGACGTGATGACCGGTTTCGACGCCGTGCAGCTGGCCCTCACACAGTCCTTCCGCTTCGGCCCTGTCATCGCCGAACAGGCAAACCGGTGGCTGGAGCTCGCCGAGGCCCCCATCCGGCTGACCGGCAGCACGGCCATCGCAGCGGAAGCCAGCGATCTGGCCCGGCCGGACGCGGTACTGTGCCGCACGAACATCGGTGCCATGACCGAAGTCATGCGCCTGCTCACCGAGGGCCGGCGCGTCGCCCTGACCCGCGGCGCACAAGCCCTGGCCGCACTGGCGCTCGCCGCCCGCGACCTCCAGGAAGGACGCCCCACCACCCATCCCGAACTCGTTCTCTTCGGTTCCTGGGGCGAGCTGCAGGAGTACGCCGAACACGACCCCGCCGGATGCGACCTGCAGCCCTTCGTCAACCTCGTCGACACACACGGCCCCGACGCCATCCTCACCGCGATCAACCAGCTCACCGACGAGAAGACCGCCGACGTCACCGTCTCCACCGCCCACTCCGCCAAGGGCCGCGAATGGCCCACCGTGCGGATCGGCGACGACTTCCCCCCGCCCAAGGACACCGACCAGCACGACGCCCAGGGCCGCCCCGTCCCCGAACCCGTCAGTGACACCGACGCCCGCCTCGCCTACGTCGCCGTCACCCGCGGCCGCCACCTCGACCTCGGCGGCCTCTCCTGGATCAACACCCACCTCGCCCGCCTGTCCGGCTCTTGAGTCAACTCCCGGTCACTCAGGCCCTGTTGCGGCATCACCTGCTCAGTCGCCGCATCGCGCCGTTGCCCGCCTCCACAGCCACCGGGTTATCCGCGGGCAGGGGCTGCGGCAGACGCAAAAACCGTCAAGACGGAACGGCGCTCGTCGTCGAGCATGACCTGGGTGGCCAATCCGGCAAGAAGACGCGTGCCGGCATCGCCCGGCTCCGGTCTCCCGCCTTCGAGCACTGCCGTACCCGGGTGACCTCGATGCTGCTGTCATCAGCGTGATCTTGGAAGACCGAATGCACCAAGCCACAGGTACAGTTCTGCTCACCCTGAGTCGAGGGCGCCGGCTCCTTCGTAGGCTGGGCACCAGATGATCACCGACCCGCAGCGGTCACACACGCCGGCCTGCGTTTCCGACTCACTTTGAATCACACGTCAGTTCCAGTCCTTCCACGGCCAGGCCGTCGTCGCGGAGAACACCGACCCGCCCCCGGACATCCTCGATCGGGCGCAGGTCTACATGTTCAGCCGCGAGGCCCATGGCCAGCGCTTCGGGTTCTTCCCGCTCACGTCTTCGTCTTCGCCGAGGCAGTGATCAGATACAGCGGCTTGGGCTGCTTCCTCCTCAGGTCCGGCCGCCCGGCCGGCGGCTGTTGACCTGAGCGGCCCCTCCGCTCGGGCAAGTGCTGTTACTGTGCCCGGAGTTGAGCGATGGGCCTGTGCGCCTGCTGTGCCACGCTCGCACCCCGGCCTGCCGCAGGCCCTGCGTTCAGCGTCTTTTGCGCCTTGTCGACCTGCGCGGAGGCAACATGACAGCACGTGCGCCTCTTCCTCTCAGCGGCACAGTTCCCGCAGCCGTGGCGGACCGGGTGCTCTTGCAGGTCGGCCATCGGCGCGCGGCGCGCTACCGAGGTCGGGTCGATCCGTCCTCGAGCGGCCTGGTATTGACCGGGGACGGGGCGCTGACCAAGGCCGTCCAGCTGCGGGAGGACGGCTTCGATGCCGCCCTGCTGGTCGACGAGGCCTGTTATCGCGTCGCTGCGGCCAGCGAGGAAGCGCCCTTCCCGAGCCTGGACAACGGGCCTGCGCCGCTGTTCGGGGATCCGCTGGAGCACCTGATGCTGGCTCACCTCGCGTTCGCCGACCTCGCCGTGACGCCGACCGGGTATCTGCACGCCGGGGCCACCGGCGCGCTTGAGGCGGCAGCGGCACGGGTGACGTGCCTGGGGGACCCGCGGGTGGTGTTCGCGGTGCCCGTCGACGCCAGCTGGCTGCATCCGGGACCGCTGGAGTATCTCGCCGAGGTGCTGCACCGGGTCGCGGGGCCGAAGGCGGTCCTGGTGGGCGGCCGGCCGGATGCACGAGGCGGGGCGGCGGGGCTGGCACGGCTGCTGGAGCTGGTGCCGGGCGTCGGGGTGCTGCGCGCGGGCCTTGGTGCTTTCGGCGGTCTGGCGCGGGGTGCTGGCTTCACCGCGTTCGGCGGCGACGGCAGCATGCGCCACACCGTGCCGCCGGCGTCGGCGCAAGCGGCATCGGGGGGCGGCCCGGGCAGCCCGGCCGTCCTGTTCCCGGAACTGATGGACTTCTTCCTCGGGCTCACTTTGGCCAAGCGGTTCGACGGCGAGGCCCCGGCCTGCTCGTGCGAGGAGTGCCGGGGCGAGCCCTTGGACCGGTTCACCAGCATGGCGCAGCAGATCCCGGCCGCCGGGCACAACGCGTGCTCGCTGATGGTGTGGGTGCGGCAGCTGCGCGCGGTCGACGCCGCCGACCGTGCGGCGTGGTGGCGGCAGCAGTGCCGGCAGGCGCTGGACAGCTCGGCGGTGTGGAATGCCCGGATCCAGCAGCTGCCGGGGTTCACCGCCTCCCCGGACCTGTCCGCGTGGGCCGAACTGCCCGCGCACCGGGCGGCGCAGCACGTCGGCTGACGGGGCGTCAGGGCAGGCGGGCGTGGAGCTGCTCGGTGAAGTGCCAGGCGACGGGGGTATGGCGGCGGGGCCGGTAGGGCTCGGGCGCCAGCGTCCAGGCAAGGCCCTCGGCGGTCGGTTCGAGGATGCCGATGCCCAGGTAGGCGGATCGCATCAGCAGTTCGTCGCGGGCGTGGGCGGGCGGTTCGACGAGCAGGGCGCGGCGGGCGAACGGCTTGAAGCGGCTGGCGCGGGCCAATCCTTTCTCCCAGTGGGTGCTGCGGGCGCGGACGATGGCGAGGTCCACGGTCAGCGGGCGTACCGCTCGCCGGCAGACGTGTTCGCCGGTGAGGGTCACGGCACCGCGGGGCAGTGCGCGGATCTGTTCGCGCAGTGGGGTGGGAAGTGAGTTCAGCCGGACGGGGAGGTCGGCGGGGAGGTCGAGCAGGACCGTGAGGTCTGCGATGCCGAGTTCGGCTGCCCCCTGGGCGCGGCGGCGCTCGCATTCGAGGTGATCGCGCCGGTAGAAGACGAGGGTGTTGCGGCTGCCCTCGATGGTTGTCTCGGCCAGCTGCGCGCCCTGGCCGACCAGGGGGGCCGAGGCGTGCTGGACGAAGGCCCGTGCTCGTGCTGTCGGCGCCGCCATGCCGCCCCCTTTCGGCTCTGCTTGCGTGGTTGCTGACCGGTGCGGGCTAGGCCGCGCTGGGCGGTGCCTGGTGTTCTTGGAGCCGGGCCACGGTGGCGGCCAGCGACTGCCAGGCCTGGGCGCTGCCGCAGCACCGGTAAAAGCGCCGCCGCTGCCCGGCCGTGGGCGGGACCCGCTGGACCAGGCCGAGCGTGATCAGTGTGTGAACCGGCGGCAGGTAGACGCTCGCCGGCACCTGCCGGTCCATGGCCAGGTCCCCCAGGCAGACACCTCTGTCGCCGGCGGCGGCCAGGGCGGCGATGAGTTCGGCCCGGTAGCGGTTGCCGAAGACTCCTGCCGACAGGCGCCGCAACTCCTCCGCATGCTGCATGATTTATTTATCGCGAATCGCGAATCACTTGTCAATAGGGGCGAGTTGGCGGCCCGCGGTGTGCCGGTGGCCGCCGCTCGGCCGGAGGCGGGCTGCCGGGCGGGCCTGATGCTGTCCGGAACGCGTCGTGCGGCAGGGGCAGCGGGGCGGGCGGTGTGCTATGAGGTCTGACGGACGTGTGGCCGCGTGATGCAAGGGGCGTTCATGGCACGGGAGTTGCGGGTTCTCCATCAGGACCGGTACGGGGTGCGGCGGACCCGGCCGGTCGAGCGGATGGCCGGTGTTCCGCTGGCTGAGCGGGGCGAGGTGTGGAAGCCGTCGCGGCATCCCTCGCAGCGCAGCATCGTCACCTGGTGGTGGGCGGCGACCACCAGGCGGCATGTGGGCTGCCGGTCGCTGGAGCGGCTGGCGACGGCGATGCTGCTCGACTTCCACCCGGGTGTGACCGGCTTCAGCGCCTGGTCGGGGCAGCTGATCTGGCGCGAGCGGGGCCGGGAGCGGCAGCTGGTGCCGGACTTCTTCGTACGCACCGCGGCCAGGGGCACGCTGGTGGTGGCGTGCCCGCCTCAGAAGGGGCCGAGCGAGAGGTTCGAGCGGCAGCTGGCGGTGCTGCGTGAGGCGTGCGGGCAGGCGGGCTGGCAGCTCGCGGTGCCGCGATTGCCCGGGGCGGTGGCGCTGCTCAATCTGCGGTGGGTCTCGCGGCGGCGCCATTGGCGGTACGGCGAGGCGGGCGTGGAGGCCGCGCTGAGCGAGGCCTTCGCCCGGCCGCGGCCGCTGATGGAGGGCGTGGCGCAGTGCGGGGTGCCGCGGATGCTGGCCCTGCCCCGGCTCTATCACATGCTGTGGCATCGGCGGCTGGGCGTGGACTGGGGTGTGCCGCTCGGTCCCGGGTCGCTGGTGGGGCCGCTGGGTGCGGGGGAACCGGACGTGGTACGTCGGCCGTTCACGACGGAGCAGCCATGATGGCGCCCTTGAGCGCGTCCGTGGTGGAGCGGGCGTCGCTGGTGGTGCGGCGTGCGCCGCGCGGAGTTCTGGTGCGCGGCGACCGGGTGCGCTGCCGCGGCAGCGTGTATGCGGTGGCCGGCCTGGACGGGGTGACGGTGTATCTGGTCCCCGTCGGCAGTGACCAGGCCCCGGTGTCGGTGCCGTTGGCGGTGCTGGCCGCCGCCGTGGACTTCGCGGTCCTGGACGATGCGGGGCAGCCCGTCGTCCAGGCCGAGTTGCCCGACTTCGCTGCCCTGGAGGGCGTCCCCGTCTCTGCGGCGGAAGCGGCGCAGGCGTGGTGGCGGGCGGTCATCGAGGTCGACACCGGGCTGCCGCCCGACGCAGCCGCGGGGGCGCGGCCGCGGCCGATGTACGACCCGGCCACCACGACGTTCATCGAGCGCTACCAGGCCAAGGCGGCGGAGCTGCATGCCGTGCTGGGCTGGTCGGTGTCCTGGCAGACGGTGCAGGCCAAACGGCTGGCGTACCGCAGGAAGCGCACCGTGGCGGTGCTGGTGGATGGGCGCAGTACCAAGCAGCGGCGGCTGTACGGGCTGACCGATGCGCGGGTGGTGGACCAGCTGCTGATGCTGGTGGACCGGCAGCGGCGGCGCATGGATACGCCGAGCGACGCACGCAAGCTGTTCAAGCAGCTGCGGCGGACGGTGCGCGCCGCGCACGGGGAGTCGGTCAAGGTCCCGGCCGAGCCGACGCTGTACAAACTGCTGCAGCGGCTGGGCATCGATGCCAGAGACCTGGGCGGCCGGGGCGGTCGCCGTCTGGCGGGCCCGGGGTCGGTGCCGCCGTTTTCGGTGACGTCGGCGACGATGCCGGGCGAGCTCGTCCAGATCGACTCGACCGATCTGGACATCTGGGTGCTGGGTGACGACGGTCAGCCGGCACGGGTGGAACTGACCTGCGCGGTGTGTGTGGCGACCCGCAGCATCATCGCCGCCGTGGTGCGGCCCAAGCAGTCCGGGCGGCGGGGCAAACGCCGCAAGGGAGGTCAGGGCGGCCTGGTGGGAGCGCCGCGGCGCAAGGGCCGGGCGACGAAGGCGGTGGATGCCTGCGAGCTGCTGGCCCAGGCCCTGGTGCCGGCACCGATGCGGCCCGGGTTCGACGCGGCCGTCCACGCCAGCGCCTCCGACCTGCCGTTCGAGGAACTGGTTGCCGTCGATGCCCGGTTCGCGCAGGCCGCGGCCCGGCCGGTGATCATCCCGGATCTGATCGTCATCGACCACGGCACGGTGTTCGCCGGGCGGACCTTCTTCGACGCCTGCGAGTACCTGGGCATCTCGGTGCGGCCGGCGCGCAAACGCACGGGCCAGGACAAGTCGATCGTGGAGCGCACCTTCGGAACCGTGAAATCGAAGTTCAGCCAGCACGTGAACACCTACACCGGCAACGATCCGGTGCGGGTGCGGCGGACCGTGGACGGCGAGCGGCTGTGGACGCTGGCCGAACTCGACGACATGCTCCAGCAGTGGATCGCGCTGGACTGGCAGAACACGCCGCACCCCGAGCTCGCCGACCCCTACGACGCCTACCTGCCCGAGCTGACGCCGAACCAGATGTACGCCGCCTGCGTGGCCGTCGACGGCTATCTGCCGATCCCGCTGACCCGCGACGACTATCTGCGGCTGCTGCCGACCGCCTGGGTGGGGGTGAGCAAGCAGGGCATCCGGTTCAAGAACCGCACCTACGACAACCTCGAGCGCGATCCGAAGAAGGGATTGAACCCCTGCCGCGAAGTCCGCTCCGGGCTGCAGGGCAGGAGAAAGGGCCGCTGGGAGCTGCGGTACACGCCCAACGACCTGTCGAGGGTGTGGCTGCGCAACCATGACACCAACGAGTGGGTGGAGGCGACGTGGGTGCACCAGCACCTGGTCGGGCAGCCGTTCACGCAGTTCTTGTGGGACATCGCCGCCTCCCAGCATCTCGAGCGGGGTGGCCGGATCATCGACGAGGAAGCCATCGCGCAGGCGCTCGCCGAACTGCTGGAGCGCGCCGCCGAGGGCCCGGACCGGACCGGACAGGTGCAGTTGCCCGACGGCTACACGCCCGTGCCGCCGCCGGCGCCGGCCGCGGCGTTCGACCCGTATGCGGGGCGCGACCGACTGGACCGCTCTCAACTGCTGGCCCTGGACGCGGAGTCGCACGGGGACCGGCTGGGCTCGGAGCCGGACGGGTATCCGCTGGCGCTGGACGACACCGGCCTGTACGCGGCCGGCCAGGCGCAGGCGGTCATCGACTGGGACAGCGGGCCGGTGGCCCCGGACGCCTCGCTCGCCGCCTGGGAAAGCGCCCCGGCCGGTGGGGCGGCTGGTGAGGGCGGTGAGGACCGGGCTGCCCGCTACCGGCGGATCATCGCCGACATCCGCCAGACGCACACCACCGACGAGGAGGACGGTGACGACGATGGTGACGGCGTGGCGTGAGCCTCGTGCCAGGCGATCTGGGCGCCCCCGGCGGGCCGGGATCGCCGACTGGACAGAGAGCGGGAAGGGGACTTCGTGATGGAGGCGGACAAGGCCGGCGAAGAGCTGCTGCTGGCCCGCATGAGCGAACCGGAGCCGATGTTCCTGGCCCCGCCGGCCCCTTTGTGGCCCGAGGACTGTTATGCCTGGCGGGCGCTGGCCGCCCGGCTGGCCAAGCCGCCGGATCTGGCCGACTGCGCGCCCGAGGGCACGAAGGTCACCGAACACGACCCGCGGCTGCTTTACCACGGGCACATGAACATCGTGGTCACGCCGGCGATCACCGAAGCCTTGAAGGTGGTGGCCGCGCGGGTGTCCGCCAACCGGCAGCGTGAGGGCGGCAAGGTCGGGATCATCGTGGAAGGCCCGCGCGGCACCGGCAAGAGCGCCCTGCTGCGGTGGATCGGCGTGCACTGGGAACAGAAGCTGGCCAAGCTGTACGGGCCGGACGAGAACCGCATCCCGGTGATCACGTTGAACGTGCCGCCGACGGCGCGCGGCATCCGCAACTGGGCGGGCGCCTTCGCTCGATTTCTGGGCCAGGCACGCGAGAGCGGAGATCCCACCGAGTCTGTCATCCGTACGATGCGCAGGGCCCGCACCCTGCTCGTCCTCATCGACGGCATCGAGCGGCTGCGCACCGCGGTGGAGGCGGAACTGGCGTTCCAGTACCTGGACATGATCAGCGAGGAGACTGGTGCCACGTTCATCTACTGCGGGCGCGGCGCACGCTCCATCGTCGACCCGCTCACTCGGGACAACGAGACGCCCCTGGAACCGAACGAGCAGCCGTGGGGCGATCACCCGCTGCTGCGCACCAGCCGGATCGGCTTCAGCGACGAGGAGACCCGCACGTTCGCCGTCATCGTCGACCGGTTCGACAAGAACTTGCGGCTGTACCGGCACACCCGCGGGGACCTGCTGGAGCTGTCGCAGGACCTGCACACCCGCAGCCGCGGCAACATGCGGATGCTGTCGCATCTGATCTGCCAGGCGGCGCAGGAGGCCATCCGTTCCAAGCAGGAGCGCATCACCCCCAAGCTGTTGGACTCGATCCCGCTCGGTGGTGTCGTGCACTTGTGACCTGCTCCCGCCCCCGCCGCTCCGGGCGGCAGGGAGCGGCGGCGGTGGGGGCGGGTGACGGGCTCGCGGTCGCCTGGGCGTGGCCGCGGCTGACTGTGGCTAGCGGGGCGGTTGGGGGCGCTTGCGGCGTCCCAGGCCGGGGTCCCAGACCATGCGCAGCGCTTCCAGGGCGCGGCGCTGCTCTTCGGTGAGCACCTCGGGGTGCTTGCGGCACTGGTGGATCCACTCCCCCAGCGGGAACATTTTTGACTGCTCGCCGCCGTTGCCCCACCACCACGGCTCCTGGTGGCGGCGGGGAACGTCGATATGGCCTTCGCGGGCCAGGAACGCGCCGAGGTGTCCCAATCCCTCGTAGAAGCGGTGGCGTTCGGGGTCGTGGTGGCTGTCGTAGTAGACGCCGTCGGGCAGGGGCGGGATGCCCAGCTGGAGCAGCAGGTCCTGCTGGGCATCGTCCAGGCGGAAGAACTTCAGCCGCTGTTTGTAGATCCAGTTCATGGTGATGCGGTCCTCCCGGCTCGTGTCCTTGGAGGAGCGCGAGGTGGACCGCCAGCCGGCGGTCTGGGCAAGGGCCTTGGCGCGGGCGTACTTGCGCTTCCAGTCCATCCAGGGCACGTTCCAGTGCGGGTCGAGGGCGGCGAGTGCCTGCTGGTGGGCGTCGGGCAGCCGGCCGGCGGCGGCCTTGCGGCGCTGGGTGGCCAGCCAGGTGCCCAGCCGGTGGCCGCCGATGTCGGCCTTGACGGGGACGGCGAGGTGGCCGTGCTCGGCCGCCCAGGTACGGGCGTGCTCCAGCATGGACTCGAAGGTCTGCGCCGGCACGGTCCAGGGCAGACCGAGCGCGTCCAGGGCCTGTTGGTGTTCGGCCGGCAGGCGGTCCAGGAAGTGGCGCAGCCGCAGGTTGTGCACGCACTCGCCCAGGGCGAAGCCGTCCGGGTCGGTGTAGTCGGCGGGGACGTCCAGATGCCCGAAGCCGGTGCGGTAGCGGGTGGCGGAGGCGAGGGCCTGGTCCCAGGTGCCGATGGCCGGCAGGGTGATCTCCAGGCCGAGGGCGCGGGCCAGTTGAGCGGCGCGCTCGGGATGGGCGTAGAAGACGGCCCGCCGCGCCGAGACGGTGGAGCGCGTGCGGGCGGGCAGTGCGATGCGGTCCATGAACGATCTGTCGTGGGCGCGCAGCGCCTGCAGGAGGGTGATCAGGTTCGCGAACGCGGAGCTGTGCAGCAGGTCGGCGGTGTCGGTGCCGGGGTGGAGGTAGACGGGGAAGATCAGGGTGGTCTTCTTCCCGGCGCCGGGGGGCTGGCGCAGGCCGCGGCCGACGGCCTGGATGGCGTCGATGGTGCTGTAGCGCGGGTCGGCGAAGACCACGGCGTCGACGTCGGGCATGTCGACGCCCTCGTTCAGCACCCGCACGTTGGACAGCACCGCGCAGTCCCGGTCCGGGTCGGCGAAGTCGTCCAGCAGGTCGCGGCGCCAGTCGCTGGGCTGTTGGCCGTGGATCGCCTGCGCCCACAGGTTCTCGATGCGCAGTTCCTCACCGACCTCCAGGGCGGTGGCCGGCAGCCAGGTGGCGAAGGCCTGTGCGAGGGCGACGCGGTTGTGGAAGACCAGGACGCGGCGCAGCCGGTGTTCGGCGATCGCCCGCAGCAGGGCGACCTGGACGGCGGCGTTGCGCAGCCCGTTGTGGTGGGCGCTGGTGGCCGGGCGGCGGGCGGCGAGGATGGCGTGCAGGTCGCTGTCGTCGACGATGGGCATGATGACCTGGTAGTCGGCCAGGATGCCGCGCTCGATGGCCTCGGCCATGCCCAGCTCGAACACGGTCGGGCCGAAGATCTCGCGGTGGTCCATGGTGGCCAGCGGGATGCGTTCCATGAACGGCAGCAGCTCGGGCTGGGCCGGGGCGCCCCAGATCCTGGGCGTGGCGGTCATGTACAGACGAGTCTTGGCGGGGATCGCGCTGTCGTCGTGGACGGTGCCCCAGCCGTCTCCGAAGGCGGAGCAGGTGCGGTGGGCCTCGTTGGCGATCACCAGGTCCCAGGGCGGCAGGCCGTGCTGTTCGTGGGCACGCTGGATGTGGTGCAGCGAGCCGTAGGTGGCGAACACCATGACCGGGCCGCCGACCCGCATCGCGCGGGCGATCGCCCGCGGGTGACGGGTCATCACCGCCTCGCCGGGGGACAGTCCGCTCTCCCGCTGGCGCAGGGAGCAGACGCCGAGCGCGAGCCCCACCCGGCCGGCTTCGCGCCAGCGTCTGATGGTCTGCGTCACCAGGGCTTTCGTCGGCATCAGCACCAGCACGGCGCCCTGGTGGGCCAGACGCTGCGCGGCCTGCTGGGCGATCAGGGTCTTGCCGGTGCCGCAGGCGGCCACCACCGTCATGCGCTGTTCGCCGGCGGCCACGGCGGCCTCGATCGCGGCGAGCGCCTCGATCTGGTGCTCGCGTAACTCCATACCCTCTCCTCACCCAGCTGCCAAGGCGCCGCCTCGTGCCGGGCCGGGCCGCCGTGGGCCGAGCCCTCAGATCGCGCGGGAATGTACCCGGCGGACCCGCCGCTCCGGGCGGGACATCGACAGGTTTCGGCCAAAGACGCGTCCGGTGCGGGACGCGGTGGCCGAACGCACTGCGTGCGGCAGCCCGAGGCCGTAGAGAAGTAGCCGGGCAGAGGGAGGTGTCGCTTCGCTGGCTTCGCCTGTCTGCTGCCGGCGGCCGCGGCTGTCGCGCTCGGTTCGGACCGGCGGTGAAGAGCGGCGCCCGCTGAGGGCAGGTGCTGTGGGAGGTGTGTGATTGTGACAGCGGCCCGTATTCCACGTGCCCGCGGGGCCCGGCCGCGCCGGACGAAGGCCTGGCGTCCGGCGAAGCGGCTGGGGCGGTCGGTGATGCCGTTCATCGGTGGAGAGTCGACCGGCTCCTACACGCGCCGCCTGGCGGACCTCAACGGCGGCATCCCGGACGAGGAGTTCTGGCTCATGTTCGGAACCCCGCTGCGCCAGGGCGGGTGCCCGAGCGACCCGCGCTACGGCGACGGGTATCTGAACCCGGCGGCGCTGGAGCGGCTCGCCGTCATGGCCGGCCGCCGGGTCGCCGAGCTGCAGCGCGCGCTGCCGAACCTGCGCAGCCACCGGCTGCTGCCGGTGGACGGGCCGCCGGTGTGGGACTGGCCCTGGGACACGGACGGTTGCTTCCTGGTGCGGGTGTGCGAGCTGTGCGCCCGCACCAAGCGCACCAGCCTGGACGCCTACCTGGCCGGTGATGCGACCTGGCAGGTGTGCGCCCGCCACGGCCGCTGGCTGGACAACCGCCGCGAACCCGGGACGGCCGCCCTCCCCCTGACCGCACTGCCCGAGGTCGTCACTGCCCATCGGCTGCGGCTGCAGTTGGAGCGGCGCCTGGGCGCGGGCGGCCGCGCGATGTTCGCGGACGCCTACGCCATCGTCTCGTGCTGGTGGAACGTCTCCACTCTCAACGCGCCGGTGTGGCAGGCCCGCAGACGCGCACTGGGACACGGCGGGCGCGACGAGTTGCGCGTCGCGCCGCTGGTGTTCTACCCGGAGGCGGTCCACCTGGCCCAGATGCTGGCCGCGCGGGAACGGCGGCGCCTGCGCCGCACCCTGACCTCGGACGAGGACCACGCCTGGCTGGAGCGGGTCGGGCTGCTCCTCGAGCAGTGGGCCATCCCGGCCGAGGGCCTGGACGTGGTCGAGATCTGGGCCGGCCAGCATCCGCTCCTGCCCGAGCCGCGGCGCACCCGCCAGACCTCGAATATGGCGGAGCGGCCGCCCCACGGCCGCCATCGGCGTCTGCCGGTGCACGCTCCGCACACCGAACAGACACTGGAGGCGACGCTCGACAAACGCTCCTGCCTGCCCTGGAAGCTGGGCCAGATGATCACCACCGAGCTGTTTCCCGCCCCGGGAGGCTGGACTCTGGGCGGCCGCGCGTAAGACCCAAGCCTTGGACAGGCTGCGCGCCCCAGCCCGCCGCCCGTCCACGGATCGCCCCGGGCGACGTTCGTGTCCACCTCCTCGGACGGCGCGGCGTCTCGGCGTTGCGTACGTCGGGGCTCAGCCACCCGGCCGCCCCGTCCGGGTCGGGCGACGAGGCGCCACGCACACGGGCATGGCCTGCATGGACGCGCTGTACGCGAGGATGAGGGAATGCCCGAAGACTCCGCTGCCGCACACCCGGTCCAGATCCCCGCGCGGATACACGCGGTGGGGCCGGGCTGGCGGCAGCTGCTGGAGCGGTTGCACGAACAGATCCGTACGGTCCTGCCCGGCTACCATCTCCTCGATCTCAAGGAGAAGCTCGGCGGCCTGCGCGTCTACGTGGATCGGCCGGCGGGCAGCGGCGAGACCCGGCGTACGCTGATCGCCTGCGCCGAGGCGGAGGCGGAGCGCACCTGTGAGTTCTGCGGGGCACCCGGCCGCATCCGCACCCGCGATGACCGGCCGGGAGGCCTCATCGCCCCACATTGTGCCGCCCCCGGGGCACAGGACGTCCCCGGGCTCCATGCATCCGGTCTACGCCTGCAAAACCGACCGTCAGCCGCCGTGGCGGGGCAAGGACCTGGCCTGTAGGAGCGCGACTGCGACAGTGCCGTGCGTGCGAATGGGGGTACGGGGAGCGGTCGTTTCCCGCGCGGCGCCCCGCCGTGTCAGGCGAGGATGCTCCTGAGTCGGTCGTGCAGGTGGGGTAGGACGAGTTCGTGCAGGCCTTCCTGCTCACAGCGGTAGCCGTTGTTGTCGGCGATGGCGCGGGCCAGCGGGCGAAACTCCGCTGGTGCCGTGACAGTCAGCGTTTCGGCTTGTTCGCGCCAGGCGGCGAGCGCTTCGTCCTCCTCCTCCAGCATGTATCCGGCTGCGTACAGTTCGGGGGTCATGCCGACGGGGATGATGGTGCGGCCGCTCTTGGCGCTGAGTTTCGCGATGATGTCGATGCCGGGCGGATCGAGGTCGCCCCATGCGGTCACCGGGATGTCGGGGAGACGGGTGAGGAACATGACGAGAGCCTCTGAGGCGTAGCCCTCCATCCAGATGCACAGCCATTGTTCCGGAACGCTGGTGCGGCTGAGTGCCTGGAACGTCTCCTGGTTCTCGATCAGCAGCACGCCGTCGGCAGCAACGTCGAGGGTGCCCTGGGTGGCGGCAGCTTTGCCGGGGACGTCCACGAACGGCCGCGCGGCAGCCGCGTCCGCGACCAGGCTCTCGAGCCGCCAGTTGGCCGGGCCGAGCATCCGGATGCCGGTGTCGGCGGTGTAGACCGCCTGGTCGAAGGGCACGCCGATCACCTTGCTGAAGGCGTTCTTGGCCGGCTGGGTCCACTGCTTGCTGCCGCCCAGCGCACGCACGGCGAGCTCGCGTTCGGCGAACGTCCACTGGCGTGACTTCCCTTGGAACCATTCGGCGGCCGCGCTGAGAGCGGCTTTGTAGGTCCCCCAGTTCCGTGTCCCGGCGGTGGAGTTTTCGGGCGGCAGCCAGGAGACGGGGTCCGTCAGGGCGGTGAGCAGCGTCAGTTCCTTTTCCAGTTCGGGGACCCCGGTGATGCGCTCGGCCAGAGTGGTCCGCGCATGATGGATCCGGTGCTTCTTGACGATTCTGCGGTACCGGGCCTGGCCTCGTCTGGTCAGCAGGGGACCATCGACGCCGATCAGCAACTGACGCAGCGGGAGTGCGTACGCGCCCTCCATCAGGACCTGGTTCATCCGGTCGAGGTGTACGTGGGGGCCGCTCAGGCTCTTCGTGCCGAACAGATCTACCAGGTCGGCTCGTTGCCGTGCGGTCAGGGCCAGTTTCATCTTGCGGTCGAGCCCGCCGCCGTTGGCGATGCGGCGGCGCAGCGCCCCACAGAGCACTTCCCCGCCCGGGGTGCTGGCCCATTGCGCCAGTTCCGGGGGCAGTTCACCTCTCCTCGTCATCGTCGGCTTCCTCGTCGTCGAACGCACAGTCGCCGTTGTCGGTTCCGGTCTCCTCGTCCTGGTCGAATTCCTCGTCGAGGAGGTCCTCTTCGTCGTCCCAGTCGAGGCCCGTATCGAAGGCGGTGTCCTGGTGCAGGGCGGGGTCCGGCAGGGCGTGGCGCTCGGCGCCGTCCCACAGGGTCGGTACGGTCAGCACGCCGGGCAGGCCTGAGTGCCGGAAGAGCTGGTAGGTGGCCACTTTGGGGACCTCTTCGTGGAATCCCCATTCGTCGTGGCTGGCCAGGACCACGTCCAGGTCGAGCTGTGTGAGCAGCCCCATGCACCGCCCGCGCATCTGGGTGTCGATGCCGGCGAATGCCTCGTCGAGGTAGATGGGGCGGGGGGCGGTCGCTGCCGCGCCCTGGTAGTGGGCCGCCGCGGCGACGAACAGGGGCAGTTGGAGTGCGACGGCCTGTTCGCCGCCGGAGCCTCGTTGCTGCTTGTGGTCGGTGAGATTGGTCCAGTTCTGGTCGGGGCCGGCCTTGTGGCGGATGCGGATGCGGCTCCAGGACCGGTAGTCGAAGGCCTCGCGCAGATGGGTCCGCCAGTCCGCGCCGCTCTCGTTGTCCCGGGCGGTCTGTACTCGATCGACGAGAAAGCGGGTGAGCCGCTCGCGCGTGTCCTCGGACAGGTGCTTGCTCGCCTGCCCGTCCAGGGAATCCAGGGCGTCCAGCACGTCCTGGCCCTGGCCGGGGTCGGGTTCCCAGATGAGTTTCATGAGGTGCCCGGAGGAGGTGGGCACCTGTCGGAGCAGGGTGTTCATGTGCTCGATGAGGCTCTTCGCCCGGGCGCGCCGGCGCCGGAGGTGATCGCCGAGCCGTCCCAGCAGAACCTCGGTGAACAGGCCGTGTTCCTCGTCGCTCAGGTAGCTGCGACGGGTGTGGATTTCGTTGGCCATGATGTCCTGCGCCTCGGGGACGCTGCGCTTGTCGCCGTTGTGCACGAGGGCGACCAGGAAGAGGGGGCCCTCGTAGGTGGCGCGGGGCCGCCAGTCCGGTCCGTCGAGTTCGGACTGCAGGAGTCTGAACTGGGCGTCGGTGTCGGTGCGTGCCGCATTGAGGGCGTCTTCGTTCCAGGGCTCGTCGGCCAGCTGGGCCACTGCAGTCCGGGCCTGCGTCTCGGCGTCGGTGATGCCGTCGGTGCCGAGCGCGTTCACGCCCGCCAGTTCGAGATACCCGCACTCACCCAGCCGGCGATAGTTCTTCGCCGCGGTGTCGTACTGTCCGTCGAGTGCTGTGCACTCCTTCGTGGCAGTGTCGACGGCGCCGATCAGGGTGCCGACCTGTTCGGATATCTGGGTGGACTTGATGCGGTTGTCCTCCAGCGCGTCCTTTGCCGCGGCAAGTTCCTTGGTGGCTGCGGCGAGGTTGGCGAGGACCGTGTCCACGTCGGCGCCGACCAGTTCCGTTCGTACCCTCAGCTGCTCCTTGATGTCCTCGAGATCGGTGCGGGCCTCGGTGAGTTCCTGTACGCGCCGTTGGAGCTGTGCGGAGATCTCGATGAGGCGTTGCCCGGAGCGGCGTGCGCTCTCGCTCCGCGCGAGGTGTTCCTTGGCGGCATGGAAGAGCGTGGTGACGCTGTCGGCGTAGCGGGCCAGGAAGTGCTGCTCCTGCAGGATGGAGGCGTGGTCGGGGCGTACGTCGCGGGGGCGGGCGTAGTCGTCGAGCTGCCGCTGGGCCTCCTGCCACTGCTCCCACAGCCCGTGTTTGTCCGTCTGGGCCTGCTGCAGCTCCCGTTCGAGCCCGCTGAACAGCGCACGGGCACCCTCGAGTGCGATCCGGGCCTCCCGAACGCCGCGGTCCTTGTCCCGGGTCTCGGCGCGCTCGGTGTCCAGCTGGTCCAGTTGCCCGCGGGTAGCGGTGATCTGAGCGTCGAGTTCGGTGATGCTCGCGTCCAGGGTGTACAGCTGCAGGTCCAGGGCTTCGAGCCGCCGTTTGCGTTCTGCGGCTCGTGCCGTTGCGCCGATGTAGGCGGCGGCGGTGCCTGTGGTGCGGCCGTGGAGGGCGCCGATGCGCCAGGTGCCGTCCATTCCGACACGCAGGGGGTGGGGGTGTGTGGTGTCGTGGTCGTCCAGAGCGATCGAGCTGAGGATGCGCCGGGTCACGGCCGCCGGGACCAGCGGGTGGTCGACGGGCTGGATGACGTCGGCAGCGGAGCGGGCCGGTGCCTCCCGCTCGTCGAGGGCGATGAGTACGGTCTCCAGAGTGTCGCGGGCGAGAGCACGGCCGTCGCTGGTGACCCAGGCGTCGAGCAGACCGGCTCCGAACAGGGCGGCTTCGAGCTGCGCCGCCTGCCGGCCGGTCACCGTCGGCGCGAACTCCAGCAGCTTCCACAGGGGCGCACCGTCGCCGAGGTCGGCCGTCCGTGTGCGGCGCGGGGTGAGGGGAGCCGGAGGCGGGGCGTCCTCCTCGGCGGCGACACGGCCGCGTTCCGCGGTGAGCTCCCGGTGCTTGGTCTGGAGCCTGTCTTTGGACGCCGTCTGCTCGGCGAGGGTGGCGTTGAGCGGCCCCTCGATGTGCCGGGCCTCAGCTGCGACCAGCTCGGCCAGAGTGAGGGTGCCGTCCTGGCCCAGAACGGGTACAGCCGCGAAGAGGTCACCCAACTGCTGTTCCGTCAGCCGGAGTTGCTGGCACTGTTCGGACCACTCGACGAGGAAGTCGCGCAGCTCACGGATGCGTTGTGCCAGGTTCTCCTCCTGCCCGTCGCAGGTCTGTTTGGCTGTGTTGAGCCGTTCGCCCAGGCGGGAGCACAGGTCGGCTGCCGAACCGTGCTTCCGGTGTGCCTCTATGACGTCCTCGGCGAGCTCGGCTGCCCGGGAGAGGATCTTCGTCCGTGAGGTCACATGGCCCGTGAGGGTGTCCCGGGCCGTCTCGGGGGTGTGGCGGATGGCCTGCCGCTGACCTTGGTGTACGGCGTGAAGGGCGGTGGCGGCCGCACACTGGTCGGCCCGCTGATCTGCAGCGTTCAGCTGTTGGAGGGCGGTTCCCAGCTCGCCCTGTTCCGCCTCGTCTTCGCCTGCGGCCCTGTCGCGGCCCTCGTCCGTCTCTTCATGCCGTGCGGTGGATTTGCGTAGCTGTTCCTCGGCCGCGGCCTGCTGCTTCTGCAAGGCGGTGATCAGCCCGTGCTGCTTCATCTCCGGGCTGTTGTTCAGTTCGTTGACACGGGTCTGCAGGGTGTGGCCGTGCAGCTGGAGACGCTCGCGCTCCGCCTCCAGCTGGCGCACCTGGTCCCGCGCCCCGCCGAGTTCGTCGGCCTTCTTACGCCGGGTCCGGTGCGCGGTGCTGCGCTGTGCTCCGGTGGCGACCAGTACCTCGGCTTCGTGGCGCACGATCCGCCGCGCCAGCCGGCCGTAGACGGACAAGAACGTGTCCACATGGGCCTTGTTGTCGACCAGGGCCTGCAATTCCTCGCGCTCACGCGCCAGTTCGTCGAACTTTCCGGCGAGGTCTTCCAGCAGCAGGCTGCTGACGGGCGGCAGGCCGTCTCTGAGCAGCCGGCTCAGTTTGGCCACCGTCAGGTCCTCGCTCAGCTTGGGCCGGCGCAGTGTCAGCAGGAGATCGATGAGCGCGAGGAGCCTGGACGAGGAGAATCCGAAGAGGCGCGCAGCGAGCGCCTCGCGGTAGTGCTTGGCGCGTTCGTGGACGTCCTCCTTGCCCAGGACCTCTTCCAGTTGGGCGCGGTTGCGCGGCCGCCGGTCGTCGTCGTAGAGCGAGAAATCCGCTCCCACACGGCGCGGGGTGGTGAAGAACCACTTGTCGCGCAGTGCTTTGCCGGTGGCCAGCGCGTGCACTCCGATACCGACCGTCAGGTACTCGAACTCGCCGGACTCGGTGACGCGGCCGTATTCCGTCCACACATAGCTGATCCGCTGCGCATGTCCTCGGTACAGGACGTTGTCGCGCATGGAACGGGCCGCGTTGCCGAAGGGGTCCATGCGGCGGGCGCTCAGAATGCCGTCGAGCAGGAGCGGGCTGGTGACCTCAAGTGCCTTGGTCTTGCCGCTGCCATTGTGGCCCCGCAGGATCAGCTTGCCGCCGTAGAAGAAGAACACCTGCTCGTCGTATTCCCAGATGCCGAGCAGTCCCATGCGCAGGGGCTGGAAGCGCTCGCGCTCGGGTATCGGCAGGCCGCCGTCGAGGAGTTGTTGCAGGGCGGGGTCGGTCACAGCCGTCTCAGAGGGTGTCATCGCTGTCGTCTTCGCTGGGGAGGCCGGGTGAGCTGGGAAGGTCGGGCGCGCCGAAGAGCATCAGGTTCTCGGCGCCCTGGCGGGCGCCGAGGCCGGGCTGGGCGCGGTAGCGGGCCAGGCCCGGGCGGATGCGGATTCCTCCGGGGACGTGTTCGGCAAGGCCCAGTTGGACGAGGACGGGCAGCGCCGCGTCCTTGACGCGGATCGCATCGATCGGCTGGCCGCTGATGTTGGGGATCACTTTGAGCAGGTCGGCGGCGACCTCGGCGGTGAGTTCGAGCAGCCGCGGATGCGGCACGAACATCCGGCGCGGGGATCTGCTGTCCGCCTCGGCGCAGAGTCTGTCGGCCAGGACCAGGGCCGCGAACGAGGGTGCGCTGGCCTTGGGGAATTCCAGGTCGGTGAGTTCCTCGTCGATGACGGCCGCGCCCTCGGCACGCACCTCGACCCGGGTGTCGAGGCCGAGGTTCAGGGCGGCCAGCAACTCATCGGTGTGGGCGAGGAAGTAGTCCCGTTGCTCGCCGGGGAGGTCGTCGAGATAGACGACGGGTTCGTCGACGAGCCGCCGCATCAGAGCCTGCCGGGTCAGCTCGTCGGCTGTCCTGCCCTGTCCTGTTCCAAGGGTGCCGAGCAGTTCGTCCGGTCCCTCCGCCTGGGCGGGGGCCACCGGGGCGGCCAGCATCAGGGAGGCCGTGCGGTGGTCGATGTCGTACAGCGCGTCGCCGCTGCCCGCGACGTACTCCCTCTCCTGTTCACGAGTGGTCCCCGCTTCTCCGGTGGGGGTGAGTACTCCGTGCCGGCACAGCAGCCGCACCATGGCCACCAAGTCGGAGCGTTCCCGATGCGCGGTGGCGTCGAAGCGGCGCAGTGCGGTGTGGGTGGCAGTCACAGCAGTGAGTTTCCCGGCGAGTTCGCTGATCACGGTCTGCTGTCCGCAATCCTCCAGGACCGCCAGCAGCAGGCAGTACAGGGCGCACTGCCGAGCCGTCGGCGCCTCGATGTCCTGCCGCGCGGGCGCCTCGGGGACCTTGAACAGGCGGAGGCGGTCGCGCTCCACGTGCAGTTGCCAGCCCAGGTGGTGGTCGAACCAGCGCCTCAGCTCGGCCTGGTGCCGGCGGGCCAGATCCAGGGTGCGCAGGTGGCGGCCCCGCCGGTGCAGCAGCGGGTTCACCAGCAGTGCCCGGATGATCTGGCTGCGTTCGAAGGCGGCTTCGCGGCTGTGGCCACTCACGCGGTTCTCCTCGAGGCGAGGCGGATCGTCAGCTCCATGTCGGCGATCCGCAGCCGTCCGCCACGCATCGCGACGGACGCTGCCTGGGCGGACGGCACGTCCACCGGGGCGAGCGTGATCGCGAGCCGCCCGTCGCTGGTCCGGGCCCTGCGCACGCCAGCACCGTCTGCCGGCGCGGAGAGCACACAGTCCAGGCAGCGCAGCAGGACGTCCGCCTCCGCGTCATTCAGCTGCCCCAGATCGGAGAGCCGGACGGGGCCGCGGGCGGCCAGCGATTGTTCTGCGGAGGTCTCCTCGTGCTGCTGCCTGCCGAGTTCCGCGGCGAGCATGCTCTTGGCACGGCGCGGACTGCGCACCCGGGGCGGCGGACCGGACCGCATCCGGGGACCGGAGGCCCGGTAGGCCGCGGAGACCGGTGCGGGCGGGCCGTCCCACCAACTGGCGCGCGGCAGGACGTCTTCGTCGTCATCCGGTGGTCGCGGTGTGCCCAGATGGCGGGCGGCGTACATCCCGAACGCACTGCGCCACAGCGCCGCCACCTTCGGCTGGGGGCTGTCGCCCATCGCGTCGAACCACGTCGCCAGGGTTACCAGGTCGGCCGCACGGTCGACTCTGCGGAACCGCTGCTCGTTGATCTGCCGGATGGTCAGCAGAATGTGGTTGACCGCGTCGGATGCGCGGTCCTGCAGCGTCTGCGCGACCGGCAGACGGTCTGGTCCCTCGAAGAACCAGCTGCGCACGCCCGCCCACTGGCCCGTCAGCCGGTCGGTGTCCCGGGCGACGATGTCCTCCTTCGCAACCCCCAGTTGCGGAGCCGCCTCCAGGGCTGCGATGTCGCCGAGCCGACGCGTGATGCCGGCCTCCTCGGCCTGTTCGATCAGCCCGGAGATGAGCGGCCCGGTCCGGCTCAGGGCCAGGATGAAGGTCTGCAAGTACCCGACGACGACATCCTTGTAGGCGAGGAACGCCTCCACGTCCAGCTCGTCGTCGACAGCCAGGGACCGGTTGAGGCCCTGCACGAAGAGCTTCGCGTTCTCCGTCAGCTGCGTGAAGCCGCCGGCCAGACGCTGGAAGGCGCGATTGGCGACCGCCAGGTCCGGCGGAGACTCCTTCACGGCCTTCACCAGCGCGGTCAGCGCCTCAAGGACCTCCGGCAGCATCGAAGCCTGCAGAGCACCGGTGGCCCCCAGCTCCTGGTCGATCAACGTCAGCGCCCTGTGGACCTGCGCGCCCGCGGGCGTCAGCTGATACAGGAAGTCCTTGCGGATGAACTCCTGCGCCGTGCCGCTGCGCCGCAGGTTGTAGATGCGGGTGACGTTGCCCCAGGCGTTCAGCGAGTCCAGAAGGCCGTCGATCGGCGGCATCTCGGCCAGCAGCTCGGGGGCACCGCTCAGCCGCTTGGCCACCTCCTGACCGATCTCGCCGGTCGGAAGGTGGATGCCGAGCCGTGCCTCCTCTTCCAGAAGAACATCCAGGGCGAGTCGGAAGTACACCGCATGCTGGTGCGTCAAGTAGTTGACGAGGGGCATGCGTTGGCGGAAGCCGTACGCAGTGGTCATGAATCCTGAAAACCGTGAGGTCGGGTCTGTTCGCCCCTGCCGCAGTGCGTCTGCACATCGCTTGGACCGGGAAGGTGAACGGTGCGGGAAGCCACTCCTGGTGGTCCGGTGAACAAGGTGACCTCGCAGATAGTATGCGATGCAGATCATCTGTATGGCCGCATGCTGGGGATCCCTGCCGGCCACGGTCGAGCAGCTGCCCCTCGACAGTGCGGCGGCTGAGACTCGATACATCCGCGTCCGCTCAGGGACTTCGCACCCCAGCACCGCGAATGCCGGCCTGGTGCACCCCCTCCTCCAGGCCGCTGAGCGCGTTGCGTTCATCCGCGATCAGTAAGGTGACGCCATGGCTCCGTTCCCGAACCCGCAGTCCCTGGACACCACCGCCGTCCCCGGGGACATGGTGTGCCAACTCGGGTTGATAGTGCGCCGTCACCAGCAGCGCATGGAACATGCCGTCGAGGGGCTGCCGGGAGGTCTGCGCGGCTATCAGATTCTTGCCGTGGTGGCCCACCGGGACCTGCCCAACCAGCAGGCCATCGGGATCCAACTGGCCATCGACCGCACCGTTCTGACGTACCAGATCGATGCGCTGGCTGAGGCCGGGCTGGTCGAGCGTGTACCCGATCCAGCCGACCGCAGAGCCCGCAAGGTGGTGGTCACTCCCCAGGGAGCCGGAACACTGTCGCGGCTGGCCCGGCGAGTGGCCGAGGCCGAGGCCGAACTGCTTTCCGGCCTGGCTCCCCACGAAACCGCTGCCTTCAAGGACCTCGTCGGCCGGCTGGCAGCATTCAGGGGCTTCGGCAAGGACCGTCCCGCAATTGGCCTCTGAGTCGAAGCGGGCAAGGCTGTGGGGGGTGCGATCTGCTCGTTCGGCCAGCGAGGGTGAGGCTGTCCAAGCTCCATGGGCCCCGGAGCGGTTCACAGAGCCGCATCCATCCACAGCTCGCCTGGTGGCGGGGCGAAGGAGTGGCCACCTCCGGTGGTGAGGACGTACTCGGCGAACAGGGCATCACGCTCCCAGATACTCGCCGCCCTCGCCGCCGACACCACGCCCGATGCCGTTGCCGGCCTTCTCCACGCATACCGGCGCCTGACCGCCTGCGCCCTGGCCGAAGACGACGAACACACCGTTCTACCCGCCGTCCGCGCCCCGGCCCCACCCGCTCGACCACCTGGCCGAACAACCCCGCCTCCAGCACACGCCGGGATTCCAGGCCGGAAGATCTCCTGCATCTGGTCACTCACGTAGGCTCGACGGCTTGGCGGCTGCGGATGGACGGTTACTCCTCGGCGGCCGTCCCAGTGCACCACGTGCTCCAGGTCCGCCAACTGCGCCTTCGAGCGATTATCGCTCCCCCGTGTCCCAGCAGGCGCTAGAGTTCCATCCCGTTGTAAATGGGGGCGTTACACCGACGCGTTGCCGACTGCACACCGCACGCGCTCGTGCCGTACTGCAAGGGAGCACTGTGCGACTCGTCGAGCTCAGCGTCAGCAACTTCCGTTCGTTGGGCCACGTCGAGAGCATTCCGATCCACAAGCAGACGATCCTGACCGGGCACAACGACTGCGGGAAGACAGCGACGCTGGATGCGATCGCGGTCCTGCTCGGCGAACGCAGCATCATCGACAGCGACATCTCCGATTTCGCCGAGGCTGAGCCGGTCCGTGCAGCGTTGCCCCTGGACCAGGCCGAGGAGCGGCGCACGGTCACGGTCGAGGGCAGGTTCGCTCTTTCCCCGGCGGAGGAGAAGGCGCTCGCCACGGGCCCGTTCCTGCGGGTGCGCCGACGTCATGCGGAGGGTGAGCGCAGCTGTCTGGAGTGGTGGACGCAGGTGCCGCGGAATCCGGCCCTGCGCGACATCTCCGCCCTGAAGGCCGGCGAGTTGAGGGAGCTGGCCTCTGAGCTTGGGCTCAAGCTGTCCGAGGGCAAGCCGAACGTGAAGGACAGCTGGGCAGAACTGCTCAAGGAGCACGCCGCCGGCACCGGCGACAAGGTCACCGACTGGGTCGTGGCGCCCGAGGCGGTCGCTGCCGCGCTTCCCCAGTTGCTGTATTTCAAGGGCGATGCGGCGGAGTCTCCCGAGGCGGTCGTACGCAGCATCCTGACGGCAAAGCTGCGCGAGTACACGTTGCGGGAGGAGACCCGGAAGAAGATCACGGATCTGGAGGACGAGTTCGCCGCTCTCCTCAAAGACGACATCGTCCGGCTGCAGAAGCTGGTCGAGGAGCGGTGCGCATTCGATGCCTTCACCGTGGATCCAGGCGTCCAGTTCCGGCCGACCGTCAACAGCCTGTCGCTGACCGCCGCCGCTCAGGGCCAGCGGGCCGTGTCCTTGACGGCAGCAGGCTCTGGCCGGTCACGCCGTGTTTCCCTGGCGCTGTGGGAGGCCAGTCAGGAGCTGCTGTCGGAGGATTCCGACGACGGCCCCGGCGTGATCATCGCCTATGACGAGCCCGACACCCATCTGGACTACGACCACCAGCGCCGCATCATGCAGATGATCCAGGTGTCGGCGTCGGCCGCGCAGTCCACCGTGATCGTTGCGACCCATTCGCTGAACCTCATCGATGGTGTCGACATCCAGGACATCGTGCACCTCAACAGCCGCAACGGGCGGGCCTACGTGCAGTCGCTCGGCGCGGAGGACGACGACGAAGACACCCGCCGGTTCATGTCGAACATGGCCCTCTCCCTGGGCTTTCGAAACAGTGTCCTGCTGCACGAACGCTGCTTCGTCGGTGTGGAAGGCCCCACGGAGTACGCAGCCCTGCCCATCCTCTTCAAGCTGGCGTTCGGCTACCCCATCCAGTCCGCAGGCATCGCCCTGTGGGACTGCAAGGGCAATGACGGGGCCCTGAGCTTCGCCAAGTTCCTCAAAAAGCACAAGCGCACCGTGGTGTTCCTCGTCGACGCCGACACGATGCGCGACAAGCAGAAGCAGTTCAACATCGACCGCCTGAACAAGCAGGGATTCACCGAGGCCGACTGCCTCTTCCTGGGAGATCCCAACGAGCTCGAGGACGTCTTCAGCGACGAACAGTGGGCCGACACCATGAACGCCGTCTGGCCCCGCAAGGACGAACGGCAATGGACCGCCCAGGACGTGGGTGACCTGCGCAAGGAGGGGAAGTTCAGCAAGTCGCTGCACGGCCTGCTGCGCCAGCACTCCACCACCTCGCCCAACGGCAAGGAGGACATGGTCGTCGAGCTGACTCGTCGGCTGCGCACCGCAGCCGACGTCCCGCGCGCCCTGGTGAAGTCCTTCGAGGACGCGATCAAGGTTGCCCGGGAAGCAGGCCTGGCCTACTGGCCCGAGGGCTGACCACGGCGCAGTGAGCGGCGTGCTCTCATCCGGCTCAGACGCTGCTCACGCGTGGGCTCCTCCCACGAATGCACACCCACCGACGACACCCAGCGCCTCCCGTGCCGGCTCTGCTCCTCACCGCACCACCGGCACCCCGACGGCGCAGGAGGACCTGCATGGCGGACGCGCACAGTCATGGCATGCACCTCGGTACTCTCCACTCGTTGTGCCGGTAACGTACATAAAGACTCCCATGTGCCACTGACAATGGGCAGAGCCAAGCCCGCGGCAAGAGGCGCACCGTCCACCCCGCGCCGCCTTCTCCGGCATGGCCCTGTTGTCGCAGGTCACAACGGTCCGCGGCGGTAGGCACGCTTCCCTTCTGCTCGGCGACACCGCGAAGGACGGTGCGGGTGAAGTGCTCGGGAAGAGGCAATAGCGGCGAGGTACCAGGCAGGTGTGGAGGCTTGAGAGGCGAACGAAGCTGCCTGGTCTCAGCACTCATCCGATCCTGGGCGGAACCCTGAGCCGCACCGGCTCCTCCTGGCCGCCCACACGACTCGGATCATGGAGGGAATTCGGGCAGTCATGCTGCCGGCCATCATGAACCGGTACACGTCACCCGCCGCGACCGTGAGCTCCGACGGCCACGCGTCCATCGCCTCCGACTCATCGACGCACCGCACATTCACCGCTGCTGCGGTGCCGGAATTCACCAGTTCCCAGACGGCCTTGTTCCGATGTTCGATGCGCAGCGCGGCTCGAGCCCCCGGTGGCGAGGTGATGCGGACCAACTGGGCTGCATCGATGACCATCCACCACGGCCCAGGCTGGATCATCCGGCAGGCTGACACGACCATCAGCATGGCCCGGCATCACGCTCATGGCGTCAGCATGGCCCAGCAGACGTCACCCTGGCACAGGGGCGACCAGTGAAAGGGGTATGTGAGAGTGGTTCGTACGGGAGGCGCCGTGGCCGGCCGGTCGCGGCGGAAGAAGCCCTGGCGTCCGGCACAGCGGCTGGCGCTGTCGGTGCGATTCATCGGCGGGGAGTCGACCGGCTCCTACATCCGGCGCCTGGCGGATGCAAACGGCATCCCCGACCAGGAGTTCTGGCCCATGTTCGGCACGCCGCTGCGCAAGGACGGCGTACCGGACGATCCGCGCTACCGCGAGGGGTATCTCAATGCGGCCGCACTGGACCGGCTCGCGGTGATGACGGGCCGCTCGGTCGGGGAACTGCAGTCCGCTCTGCCGAACCTGCGCACGAAACGGCTGCTGACAGCAGCGGGCGGACCGGCGTGGGACTGGCCCTGGGACACCCGCGGCAGCTTCCTGGTGAGGATGTGCGAGGTGTGCGCCCGTATCAAGGGCACGGCGTGGGATTCCTATCTGGCCGCCGACGCGACATGGCAGGTCTGCGCCGCGCACGGGCGGTGGCTGGACAACCGGCGCAACCCCGACGCCGGGGCCATCCCGCTGTCAGCCCTGCCCGAGATCGCCGGCGCCCACCGCCTGCGGGAGCTGCTGGAGCGCCGGTTGGGCGCGGGTGGGCGTGCGATGTTCGCTGACGCCTACGCCATCGCGTCGTGCTGGTGGAACATCCCTCTGCTCAACGCTCCGGTGTGGCGCACCCGCAGACGGGCGCTGGGCAGCGTGGGCCGGGACGAGCTGCGCGTCGCGCCGCTCGTGTTCTACCCGGAGGCCGTACGCCTCGCGTACTGTCTGGCGGCGCGGGAACGGCAGTGCCAGCGCGGCGCCCTGACCGGGGACGCGGACCGGGCGTGGCGGGAGAAGCTGGCGGTGCTGCTGAAGGAGTGGGGCATCCCGGTGGAGGGCCTGGTCGTGGTCGAGGAGTGGATGGTGCGGCATCCCCCGGCGTCTTTGGGCCGGGCCGGGCTTGAGGGAGAGGGCGACGTGGTGCGGCCTGCCCGCGGCCGCTACCGGCGTCTGCCTTTGCCTGCCCCGCACACCGGCCTGGTACGGGGTGCGAAATCGACGTTCGTGGACCGTTCATGTCTGAGCTGGCGGCTGGGCGACCTGATCACCGCTCAGCTGCAGCCGGCGGCACGCGGCCGGTTTTTGGGCGGCCGTGCCTGACACTCCCGGATCGCTCATCCCGGGCGCACAACCCAGCCGTAGTAGCTGATCATGTCACTCAGGTGCTTGTGGGTCACGCGGTGGAGGCGAGCAGCCCAGCTGCGGGCGGTTTCCTCGTCGGGCAGTCCACCAACCGAGAAGTGGACGGGCCCGGTGCTCCCCCACGCCGCCTCGCCCATGCGGACTGCTTCCCTGATCATCATGTGCAGCTCGAGGGCTGTTTTGCCGTGCACCACGACCAGCTTGGTGGTGGAGGTGTCGACCCTCGCGCTCCACCCGTCGGCGCGCTGCAGGACGAAGGCGGTCGGTGTTGTGCCCCGGCGGGCCTTGCGGTAGGTGGCAGCCAACGCGTGGGGGCGGCCGGTGAGGTCTGCGACAGCATCCTGCCGGCCGGCTCCCGCCCGCGTCCGGCTCCGGTGTGCCCGTGGGGAAGGGGACTCGTCGGGGGTGTGGCCGAACTCGGCTGCGCGGCGGGCCAGTTCAAGAAGCGCGTTCAGAGCGCTGTGTTCGATGGGGTGCAGGGTCGTCAAGGTTGCGAGGCGCTCGTGGAACCAGGCTCCCAGCGGGAAGGAGCCGGCGGGACCGCTCCTGCTTCCCCTCCACGTGACCTGGTGGCCCGCGGGGATGTCCAGGTGACCTTGCTCTGCGAGAAAACGGGCCGCGTAGGGCAGCCCCAGGATGAAATCGTTCCTGCGGCCGCTGCCCCGGGCAGGCCGCAGCAGGATCTCGGTGTCGGGTTGCGCTCCGATCTGCAGGAGCAGGTCCTGCTGCTCAGGCGTCAGGCGGAAGAACTCTCTTTCCTGTTTCTCCAGCCAGTGGGCGGCGGCACGGTCGTGCTGCGAACGTGCACGCGTGGCCAGGTTCCAGATCTCGCCCCGGCCGGGGTAACGGGCCTTGGCCAGGCTGTAGTAGGACTGCCAGGCGGGCGGCCAGGGCGGGTTCCACCACCGGTCGATCCGGTCCAGGGCCCTTTGCACCTCGACGTCCAGGCTCCCGGCGCTGGCGCGGGTGCGACACGCGCCCAGCCATTTACCCAACGCGTATCCGCCGACCACAGTGGCGGTGGGGACGGCGAGGTGCCCGTGAGTACGGGCGAACAGGCGGGCGTGGTCGAGCATGCCCTGGACGGGCGTGGGCGGCGTCCAGCTCATGCCGAGGTGTTCCAGCGTCGTGCGGCGCTCGGCGGGCAGGGCACCCAGCAGGTGGTGAAGCCGCTGGCCGGCAGTCCACCGGCCCAGGCCGAAACCGTCCTCGTCGATGTAGTCGAAGGGGACGTTCAGGTGATGGAAGGAGCGATGGTAATCGGTGGCGGAGCGCAGCCCCTCAGTCCAGGTCCCAGCAGCGGGCACCAGCACCTTCAGGCCCAGGACACGAGCGAGTTGGGCAGCGCGTTCGGGGTCGCTGTAGAGCAGGTCGCGGGTGATCAGGGAGTTGTGGCGGGTCGGCGGGGGCAGGGTGACCCGGTCCATGAACGACTCGTCATGTGAGCGCAACGCCTGCAGGATCGCGATCAGGGCGGCGAAGTCGGAGCTTTCGAGGATGTCAGCGCCGTCGCCGGTCTCGGGCAGGTAGACGGGAATCAGCAAGGTGGTGCGCTTGCCCGCGCCCGGGCTCTGGCGCAGCCCCCGGGCGACTCCTTGGACGGCGTCGATGGTGCTGTAGCGGGGTGCGGCGAAGACGACTGCGTCCAGGTCGGGCAGATCGACGCCCTCGTTGAGGATGCGGGCGTTCGACAGGACCGCAACGTCCTGCCCGGGGTCGTCGAAAGCGGCGAGCAGGGACTGGGTCACGGTGTCGTCCTGCTCGCCGTAGACGGCGTGCGACCACAGGTGGTCGCGGCGCAGTGGACCGTGGACCTGGGCGGCGGTCTGCGGCAGGGTGCGGGCGAACCCGGTGGCCGCTTCGACACGGTTGTGGAAGGCCAGGATCCGGCGGAGCTTGTGCTCGTGGATGGCGCGCACGACAGCGACCTGAACGGCGGCGTTGCGCAGGCCGTCGTGGTGCGCGGTGCCGGCGGGATGGGGGTCGTTGAGGATGCTGAGCAGGTCCTGGTCCTGGTCGTCGACGCCAACGACCAGGACCTGGTAATCGGCGACGATGCCGCGCTCGATGGCGTCGGCCAGGCCCAGACGGTAGACGGTGGGGCCGAACACCGCTTCGTGCTCCATCGTCGCCAAGGGAGGGCGGTCCTCGGTATCGAGGAGGCCGGCGTCGGGGCGGGCGGCCCAGATCCTCGGCGTGGCGGTCATGTAGAGCCGAATGGCAGCAGGTATCAGAGTGTCGTCGTGGACGGTGCCCCAGCCCTCTCCGAACGCGGCGCAGGTGCGGTGAGCCTCGTCGGCGATCAGCAGGTCCCAGGTGCCAAGTCCGCTGGAGTGGGCGGCGGTCAGGTGGTGCAGTGAGGCGTAGGTCGCCACCACCACCGCCGGCCCAGGCGACCCCGCCACCCGGGCGGCGATAGTGGCCGGGGCGCTGGTCATGGTGACGTCCCGAGACGGCAGGCCGCTGTCGTCCTGGGACAGGGAGCACACGCCGATCAGCAGGCCGCGATAGCCTGCCTCGCGCCACTTACGGGCGGTCTGCACCACCAGCGCTTTGGTCGGCACCAACACCAGCGTCGCTCCCTGGGGGGCGAGTTCGGCACAGGCACGCTGGGCGATGAGGGTCTTGCCGCTGCCGCTGGCGGCCACAACCGTCATCCGCCGCCGCCCCTCCCCCGCAGCCGCCCGGATCGCGGCCAATGCCTCTTGCTGGTGGGGACGTAACCGCATCGCACTCCTTCACACGGGCGGCCGTGCCGTGCGAAGGCTGAGGTGCCGCAGAACATGGCCGGGCAGGAAAGGCTATATCCCACGGGGCTGTGGCGGATCACCGGTTCAGCGGACGGTGCACGGGAGTTCGACCTCTGGTCCAAGTGCGGCGAATACGCGACCCGCCACCTGAGCGAAACCCTCGTGGCGCTCACCGACGCCGGCACCGCCATCATGGTCAACGCACCCCACCGCGACAGCGGCCTCGGCCTGCCCCTGTACGTACTGGCCCCCGCCGCCAGCGTCGTGGCAACCCTCGGACTCCACCCCACTTCTGGTATCTGCGGGTTCAGCGCCTCAGCGACACGGCAGGAGAAGCACTGATCTGCCGCCAGTGGCACGGCCACCTCGTCCACGACGGAAACTACGAGCCTCTCCTGCCCGCAATCGCAGGAGCAGATCCCCTCATCCGTCCCGACCTGTTCACACGCCTGTGCGACACGATCGGTGCCTCCCGCTGCCGAACCGGTATCAGCGTCCGCCACATGTCAGCAACCCACGACGACGCCCCCGACAGCGGTGACTGAGAACACCTCCCCGAGAGACTCAGATCACCCCCGGTCAGCCATCACGAGCCACGTCCGGCAGTACCCCCTCCCCACCTCTCAAGATCAACTACATCGGGGGCGCAACTTACGTCCAAGCCAACTGGTTGTGCGTCCAGTTACGACATCCTCTGTCTACTCACAGCATGGCTGCTCACAGGCCTCCCAACTACACCCGCACATCACGCACTTGATGAAGTACAGCAAACCACTGCTGATCAAGCGCCATACCAGTCAAGATCACAAAAGTTCTCTTCGTACTTCAAACGCTGCAGCCCAACGCCACACCGCTGTCGTAACTAGACGGAAGACCTACAGGCGCAGCGGGCCTGGGCGACGTGGGTGGGGACGTAGCCGGCGCAGCCAGGAGGTGGCGCGCGAGGGCGCGGGCGGTCTGCTGGAGCAGGTCGGGCATCAACTGGCGACCGAGACGGCCCGTACCCGGTTCGAGCGGGTGATCACCGAGTTGGGCAACGGCAAGGCGCTGACAGTGCGCGGGCGGGCCGAACTGCTGGACGTCGTGCGGGACGTGATGGAGCCGGAGTCGGTGTTCGCCGCCAGCGGCCTCGTCCGCGCGCTCGGGCCCGCGCGGATCCCGATGACCGTCGAGGCGGTCGTGACCCACGTCGAGGCCCTGCGCACAGCGCTGTGTCGCACCCTGGACGGAACGGTGGACGGCGCGCTGCTGGAGCGTGCCCGCGCTGTCCACCGCACTTCCATGGCTGGCTACCTCGCCCAGCGCGGGGGTCTTGCCGCCGAAGCCGGACAGCTGGCCGATCTTTTCCGCGAGCCCACGCTGCAGGAGCAGTTCGACCAGGCCGGGCGACAGTTCCTGCTCGTCCTCGGCATGGAGCTGATCCACCGGCGGCCGAAGGCGCACTCGGTGTGACGGCGGGCTGGTGGCAGGCCGTCCGGGGCCGCTGGACGAGGGAGGCGGCTGCTCGCCAGGAGCACCGTCTTGAACGGCCTGCGCTCAGATCGGGTATCCCGCGTCGGTCGATCGGCGTAGTCCTATTCCTGATCCGGATCTCCGTTTCGCCCTGGGCGGTGGGGAGTTGGGCGTAGAATTGTGGGCTGCTGGCATTGGTTTGCCAGCGGCGCACCCGCTCTGGCTAGACGGTACTGGCGTGTTCAGGGCTCGACCCTGGCATGAAGAGTGGCTGGCACCCAGCGACGTGAGCGTTCGGTTCTCGCAGGCCGAGCATCTGTCGGTGGGGAACGTTCGGTCTTATCGGACCGATCTGACCAGCAGCTCGCCTGGCTGCCGTGGAACGCCGGTCGGCACGGGATGTCACGGCGTGGGAGCCGTTGATGGAGCGTGACGGTGCACGCCGCCCCCTGGGGCGACGCGCAGTGGAAGCAGAGGCTTATGCCCTCCTGCTGCGCGCGACACCAGGAAGGGCAGGACATGACTTTGTCGGACAGTTTCGCGGGTCTGGACGGGCTCGATCACGACGATGGGCTGCCGCCTCTGCTGCGCCGCCCGGAAGCGGTTGAGGATCCGCAGCCGGTGACCAGGCTCCGCCGGGTACGCAGCGCACTGCTCAAGAACCCGGATGTTTCGCTGGACGAGGCGGCAGCGAACGTCGTCACCTCGGGCGCGGTGGACCCGTTGCGGCTGCAGGCGCTTGTGGCGGCTGAGCCGTTCGGTCTGCTGACGGCCAAGCCGGTCGTCGGGGGCACGCTGTATGCGACCGCACCGCACCCCCGCTACCTCGACCTGGATGTCCTTCCGGACATCATCAACCAGAGGTGGGCGGGACAGCTGCACACGGCCATGGACGTGGTCCCCTCCCCGTTTCTGGCCACCGTGTACGAGACGCTCACCGATGCGGCGAGCGGGGAGCCGCGCGCGGTCTTCACCGTCCGTATGCGGGACCGCAAGGCGCTGGCCCAGGCGGTCGCCGAGAGCATGCACCAGACGTTCTACGCCCAGAAAGGTGAGAACGACTACACCCAGAGCGTGCTCCAGCAGGGGGTGAAGGAGCCGCTGACGCTGTTCGTGGTGCGCGTGGTGTACGACGACGGCAGCGAGGACACCTTCCTGGTCACGGGCGACGGCAACAGCCGGCTGATGAGCATGTGGCTGGCGCGGACCGGCGGCGACATTCACGCCGCGGTCTCGGCCTGCATCGCCTCCGTCATCGGTTCGCTGGACCACCCCGGGGCACGCAGCCGGACGGAGCAGGGACAGGCCCGTCGACGGACCGCTGAGCTGACGATGCGGACCCGCAAGAACCTGGCCGCGGCCACGATCACGGAGGCGACGCGGCGGGAGGGCCACACGCTCGCGTTCCCCGCCGTCGTCGTCGTCGGCGCCCGCGCGGACGACGGCGGGCCGCTGACGGACCTGGTGGCGGCCCGGGACGACCTGCTGGCCAGCCTGCACGTGCACGTCACCCCCTGGACCCGTGGAGCGCAGAACACTCAGGGCATGCAGCGGGTCTACCGGCACGCCCTGCGCGAGGGGCTGATCAGCTCGGACGTGTACCGCGTGCTGTCGGGCACCGTCGGGGCGCAGGAGATGCACGATCTGCTCGGGGTCCCCGCGCACCGGCTGTGGGCGACCGCGGTCCATCAGCACGTGCTGCTGGCCGGGCCGGGCGCGTACGCCATGAACCGGCTGGTCAAGCAGGAATTCGGGATGGCCAGGGCCGACCGGCAGCGCATCAGCGAGCGGCTGGCGCCGATGGCGCTTTCTGCCTATCGCAGCCAGGACAGCATCGAGCAGGCGCTGCGGGCCTTCGGCAACGGCGGCACGATCACCGACCGGGTGTGGAAGCAGCCGTGGACTCTGACCCGAGGCAGCGACGCGTCCGAGGTCCTCGGCGACGTCCTCGACCGCGCCCTGGCCGGCGAGACGGGCGCGGTGGCTGAGCTGACCGTGCTCGGCGGGACCGCCGCGATCCTCGACGGCTACATCACCCGGGACCGCGGCTCGAAGGAGGGCACCGACCGGGACAGCCGTACGGCGCCCTTCCGGATCACGCCCGTGAACCTGCTGGACGCGCTGGCCAGGAACGCCGGAGGGCTGCGGATGCTGCATTCCATCGCCCGCGCCCACGTCGCCGCCGACCCGGCTGTCTGGCCCAAGCAGTTCCACACCCAGGACCGCGAGGTCGACGGGCAGCTCGTTCGGGACGGCGAGCCCGTGCTCGACAAGATCGGTGAGCAGGTCATCATCGACTACGAGTGGGACCTCGTCTACGCCGCCGACCCGGCCCGAGCCGAGGCCACCATCGCCAAGAACAGCCGCGGGCCGCAGGAGATGGAAGCGGAGGACGTGCGCCAGCGCCGACTGCTCGCGAGCGGCGTCACCTCCGTGTTCGAGGCCGCGCGATCACTCGCCCGCATGCACAAGAGCCGCGGCCCAGAGGTGTTCGGCCACGTCGACACAGTCGACGAACTGCGCGCGCAGCTGAGGCAGGCCGAGGAGATCCTGCTGCGCTTCGGGCCGTCCCGGGCCTCCTTCCTCCTCGACGAGGACGAGGAGGGCGAGGAATGAGCGCCGGCTTCCTGCGCCTGGTGGGTGCGGTGGCCGGTCGCCGCACCTCCGGCCGCTTCTCCGGGCTGTCGTCGGTATCGGTGGACTCGGCCTCCCCGCTGACGGGACACCGCCGGAGCGCGATGTCCCAGGAGCGCCAGTCCACGGCGCACGGGACCACCACAGAGAGGCGCGTCCGGTGAGCGCGCCCGTACCGCAGCAGTCCCGCTTCGGCGGGGTCCGGCCGGCGGCTGTGAGCGTGGTCAGCGGCAGTGCGATCGTCACGGCTCTGACAATGGCCAACGCTCCCTGGCAAGCCGTGGTGGGGACCGTGTGCGCCACGCTCGTGGTGTCGCTCCTTCTCGGCCTGGCCAAGATCGTGGTGCCTGATGAGTCCGAGCACAAGCGGGACCTGCTGCTCGCCTATTTCCGCTACCGCGAGCGCCGGGCCAAACAGCGCGAGCATCGGGCTGAACGACGCATACGCGGACGACGGCAGGAAAACCAGGGCACGAATTCGCAAGAACAGCACGACCGGGCCCCTGAAGGTGATCCTCCGCTTCAGTGATCATTGCCTAACCCTCGGCCAGTGACGACTACCGGTGATCCGGGCTGCACCTGGCTGAGCAAGCGTATCCGCCCGGGCCACCGCGACCTGATAGCGGTGGCCGGGCCTACGTACTGGGTCCTCGTTACGAGGTGGCTGACCGGGGCGGAGCACAGGTCGGGCGGTACAGCCGCAGCTACACCGCCCATAATGAGCGCGAGGCTCGTCTCATAACCTCCTCACCTCAGTGACGGGGGCGGCCTCCTGACTCCTGTGACTCGGGCGGCCAAACCAGGGGTCACAGGGTCAGGCAGCCAGCACGAGGGCTTGCCCACCGCCCGACACGATAATCAATAAGCTCGCGGGACAGGTACGTCACAGGATGAGAGTCGGGCGGACAACTCTGCGGCCGCGGCGGCAGGGCCGAAGACGCGGCCGCTATGCGCAGGGCCAGCCGAGAGTGGTGCACAGGTTCTCAAGGACCTGCCGGTCGGCTGCGGTCAGATGGGGTGAGAGACCGACACCGATGTCGATCAGGCCCGGCTGGTCCAGGCTCTGGCGCATGACGGCCAGCCCGGCGAAGGGGTAGTCGGGCGTGAAGTACTCGCAGGCGGCGAGTCGCGCGGCCCACACGGCGCCGGGGCGCATCCACGCTGCTCCGTAGCGGGAGACGTCGACCGCCAGGAGCACCGGCGCGCCGTCCAGGGAGCGGCCCTGGGCCGCCTTCTGCGCGCCGCGGCCGGCCTCGAACGCGGCGTACTCGGCCGCGCCCAGCGGGCCGTCGAGTATCCCGGCGGTGACTTCCCAGCCCACCGCGCCGTTTCCCAGACAGACCTGGACGGTTATCTCCACAGGTCCCGCGTTCTTCGGGTCCTCGACCTGGATGACCTCGGCTACGGCCGGGCTGCCCGTGCCGAGGGCATCGGCCTGGGTGCGCACGGCCGTCGCGACCTGGTCGGCAACTTCTGGCTGCAGACGGCTGGATAGCGGTCGAAGGCCAGATCCACGTCGACCCGGCCACCGCTGACCGCCTCCACACGCTCGACGAGTTCGTTGATGCTCTGCGGTGCCCGGGCTGTGACCTCGACCCCGGCCCAGACGGCGCCGGACCTGGTGAGCAGGAAGTCGGGGTTGGCAATCTTGGTGTCCCCGAGTTCGTAGCCGATTCCGGCACCCGTCAGAGCGAGGGCGAGCGCGAACTCTGCCCGCATCTCGAGAAGTTGCCCCATTGAGGCCAGCTGCCCGAACTCCGCGATCTTCCTGTGCCAGCGAGGATCGCCGGCGCCCGTGGCGTCGAGTGCGGCCGCCATCGTCTCCAGGGCGCCCAGCCCGACGAGGACAGCCAGGTTCGTCCCTGCGACGGCTTCCATGGCCCGTACGGGGTGGGTGGGGAAAGCGCCGGTGAGCCACCGCTGGAGCACCGGGCGGGCGGCGGAAGGCTGGGGAGTGTTGTTGGTCATCGTGCCGATCTCCTCGATCTCGCCCGGCCGGTGACCGGGGGTGGGCAAGCCGCCGGTGGGATCAGGTCGACCGTCCCGGTACCGGTGGACCGCGTCCGCAACCGTCAGAAGCAGGACGCCCTCGACGGCAGCCGACGTTCGACAAGACCGATTATCTCGGGCGTCATGCCTGTCGGCGTCGCCGCGGTGGCCGCGCTTGCCGCCATCCTCGCCGCCGCCGTTGCCGTCGGTGAACGCCGTTGAACGGCAATGCCCAGCCGGATGCTGTGCCTGGACGTCGAGTGCGGGATGCGTTCCGAGACCGTGCTGCACCGGCTGTACGGCACGGTGATCTCCACCGAGCCCGGCACCGGCCGAGTGGGATTCTCCCCCACAGGCGGCCACCCGGCCATCTCCGTGTCTATCCACCGGATCGTCGCGCTCACCGGCGACCGGCAGCGGCGCAGCGACGGGCCTGGCTGGACGACCTCACCGACGACGAGTTGGAGGAGCTGCAGCAGCAGGCGCGGGACGCGGCTGGCACAAGGCGGAGCAGCTTGCACGCCGCACTCGCCGCGCACACCCGGGCTGGGGGCGAGCCCGACGGCTGACGGCCGCCGGGGCCGTTACGGCTGCGCATGCTGAGTCAGGCCGGGCCAGTGAATCCTGGGTCCGGCCTGACGTGGGTGTGGTCAGGGTGTGGCCGTTAGGGCCTGTGTGAGGTCGTGATCATTATCGGGTTCTGGTCCCGTGCGGGGGTGGGGTCTGGTAGGACGCTGGGTGTGACACGTACGCAACTCCCCGACGAGCAGTGGGAGTTCATCGAGCCGTACCTGCCGATAGGCGAGTACGGTCCGTACCCCGAGCGGCTGCAGGAGCAGTTCGAGGGGGTGATCTGGCGGTTCCGCTCCAGCGCCCAGTGGCGCGAGATGCCTGCCGAGTCCGGACCGTGGCCGACGGTCCACGGGCGCTTTCGCGTCTGGCGGGACGCCGGGGTCTTCTCCGCTCTTCTGGAGGGCATGATCGCCGAGGCCGCTCGCCCGAGACAGACGGACTTGTCCCTGGTCAGCGTGGACTCCACCACGGCCCGCGCCCACCAGGACGCCGCCGGGACACACCTCGGCAAGGACGTCATGGACGCCCTTGAGGAAGCCGCCGCCGAACAGGAGCGGGCCCGGCAAAAAAAGGGGCGGCCCGCCGGGACAGAACGGGCAGGACGGCGGGGACGGTCCCGAGCAGGAAGAGCGACGGCGTATCCGACGGCGGCGCAAGTTCCGGCTGAACCAAGCCCTGCTCGGCAGATCCCGTGGCGGACTGAGCAAGATTCATCTCGCCGCGGACCGCAGGTGCCGTCCGCTGTCCCTCGTGCTGACTGCGGGACAGGCCGGCGACAGCCCGCAGTTCGTCCCCGTGCTGCAGAAGATTCGGGTCCGTCTGCCTGTGGGCCGGCCTCGGAACCGGCCCGGCGCTGTCGCCGCGTACAAGGCCTACTCGTCCCGCGCCAACCGCTCTTACCTGCAAAAACGCAGCATCAAGGCAGTCATTCCATCAAGGAGCGGAACACGGTCGAGCGGCTCATCAACAAGCTGAAGGCCTGGCGGGGCATCGCCACTCGATACGACAAGTCGCCCGAGAGCTACCTCGCCGGCCTCCACCTCCGTGCCTCAATGATCTGGATCAACGACCTGCTGAAGGCAACTGACTGAACACAACGTCACACACGCCCTAGGGTCACCACCCGGCTCGTTCGAGACGGGATCATCCATCTGCCCTTGGGGCGTGGCGGTCTCCATGCCCGCCTTCTATGAACTCGCCGCAGGCCTGGAGTGACGAACCGATCAGCCCCAGCCGCCTCGTCAGGGACCGTTCTGCCGACGTTCGAGCACGATGGCCCGAAACTCCATGCGGCGGCCCCATTCATACGCCGCCTCGGCCCGCATCTCGTTGATGAAGTTCGACTCCTCCGTCAGGTCCAGCTGCCGCGCCTGCAGCCGGCTGAGCTCGGCCTCAAGTTCGCCAATTTTTGTGGTGAGGGACGCGTACTCCGCCTCCAGCGTTTCCAGCTTCCGAATTAGCTCTTTCTTGCTGTTGCGCTCGTCGACGATTCTACGCCGAAGGAATTGAATCTCCTCTTCGATCAGCGCCCTCTCTTCCCACACGTCATAGTATTCCTCCTGCTTCGCCCGCTCCCTCTCCTGATTGCTCTCAATTTTCTCGCGCACTTCTTCGCGCGCAGATTCCAATTCCAAAGGAGAAAGGGAGTAATTGAAGCGACCCAACGTTTCCGATCTAATGTCAGCGGAATCTTCCGTCTCGCAGTAGGCGGATCCCTTCCTGTCCTTCTCCGATTTGGCAGCCAACCAGAGCCTCCGGCACTGTGCCTCGTCGAGGCGGAGCACCCTGGCGACCTCTCCGACGAAAACCAGACGCGGCACCGTCCTACCGTTCAGGAGGTTTGCAACCGATGTATGGCTGATCTGGGTTTTCGCGTTCATCCGCCTCGAAATCTCACGCGTGGTCATGTCCCGTGCACGCGAGGCCTCGTGCAGCCAACGGCCCATCTCTTCGCGTGCGGGATAGCGCTGCGATTCATTCATCGCACCATGATGCCCCACCTGGATCACACCGTGAGTGGCTGGCCCGTAAGACTCTGTGTCAGGCTGTATCGATCTGTAAAAGTCTGCACATGCCTGTCAGATGTTGCGCCCGGATACTCTCTTCCTCGATCGCACCGTGTATGAATTCGAGTACACACGCGACGCAAGGAGTACATGTGGTTGAAACCCTGGTGGACGGCCTGATGAATCAGCTTCCCACCGCGCTGATCACCAGCTTGATCGCCCTGGCTATCAGCCGATTCAGATCCACATCGCAACGTCAGGACAGTGAATCCCCGAGGGCGAGGAACGACGAAAACGACCCCTCATGACGGATTCTGTCGGAACATCGCGCCAGGCGACACCGGTTCGCAGCACGTACATCACCCCAGCGAGTGCTACTCGGTCGGGAACGCGCAGGCGCCCGGGGTGGCGACGGCGTCGTTCGGGAGTGGGCGGCAACAGCGGGGCCACTCGGCACCGAGACCCTGCTCGCCGCGCTGACTGCACGGCTATGCGCCCACGCCCCGGACGGCAGCTGGGACATCGGCATGTGGTTCAACGACCTTCACCGACCGGCCCAACCGCGGACGCGCCCACCACCGCCGTCTGTCCGTCGAAGGCGAGCAGAGCACCCTCCACTGGGACTCCCCCCAAAAAAGACCTCCACGTCGCTCTCACCGCCCCCGTGATCGGACTGACCGGCTCCATTGGCCACCCCACCCGCGACGGATGGCTGCTGCACTACAGACGCGCCAGCCTCACGGCCCATCCGGTGGCGTACAAGTCCTGACAACACGATGGAGTGCCAGTCAGGACACCACCGCACCACCCACACCCTGAACGAGCGTGCGGTCTTCGGCGATCACGAAGGGTCGCGGACGTCGTTCCCGGGCTCAGCCTCATCGCCCTCAGGGGATTGAGTGCCGTCTTCAGCGGCCGACGGTGCTACTGGTACGAGCCGGTCTGTGTCCGAGAGCTCCAGTGCTCGGTGAATGCCGTCGATGGGCGGCGAGTCGTTGTCCGTGACGATGATCTGCAGACGGTCGATGTGTTCGGTGGCCGTCTCCAACAAGGTGGCGTACATCTTGCGGAGCCGTTCCAGGTCGACGCCCTCGTGGCCGACGTTGCTGCTGATGCCGTCGATGATCAGAAGGTTGGGCAGAGGGATGGCGTTGCCGTCGAGCGCCACCTTCTGGTGGGCGAGGACGTGGGCCACGTTGACGAGGACTTCGACGCCTTGGGACTGAAGGTCGGCGAAGGAGCGTCCGTCGACCACGGGCATGTAGGTCTCGCGGTTGATGCGGGAGCCGGGCTTGTTGTCGAAGCGGGGCGCGTCGAAGCTGCGGAGGGTGGCTTCGAAGGCCCTCGTCGAGCTTGTTCAGGCGCTCGTGGACGGCCGCATTGCTGTGCCGGGAGGCGGCGATGCGGTCGTTGAGGTCTTCCTGCTCCCGTTCCAACTCGGCGATGCGTTCGTTCTGTCCTTGAAGCCGCTCGTGCAGGGCCAGGGCATCGTCGATGCGAGCGAGGTGTTCCTCCAGCCGGGCTTGCTGGGCGGCCACCGCTCGGATGCGTGAGGTCTCGTCGGTGAGGTAGGTGGCGCTGGCACGGTCGAGTTGCTCGCCGAGCTCGGTGCGGCGGCGCGCCTGGGCGGAGCGGGCTGCTTGGAGTTCGTCGAGGCGGTTCGTGCTGCGCTTGATGAGTTCTTCTGTCTCGGTGACCTGTTCGATGACGCGGTCTTGCTCGGCGGCGAGGGTGGAAGGCGCTGGCGTCTGGGGCGGGGTCTGCAGGCACAGCCTGCAGGTGTTCTCGTCACCCCGGTCGGGTACGCCGGCACCACAGCGCGGGCAGGTGTGGAATTCGAAGTTGTTCAGCAGTCGCTCGGCGACCAGGGCCCTGGTGAGGCGGCGGCTTTGCGCGATGAGTTGGCCGCGCAGTTCTTCCAGGCGGGAGCGAGAGACGGCTTCGGCCGCGGCGGCGTCGGAGATGCGGCCAAGTTCGGCTTCCGCCTCGCCGATCTGCGTGCGCAGCGAGACGGTGGCGGTATCGGTGAGCTCCTGGGTCAGGTTCAGGTCGGCCTGCCGGGCCTGGGCGAGCTGTTGCTCGGTCTGCTGGCGCTGTACTTCGAGGTGAGGGCGGGAGGAGAAAACTGTGTTCTCGAGGATGCGCTCCAGGGTGGCCGCATCCGTGGTGAGGGCGTTGAGCTCGGTCGTGACTTTGCGCAGGTGTTCTCGTAGTCCCGCTGCCTCGGGATCGTAGAGGCCGTAGAGGATGTCGAAGACGTACTTGCGCTTGATGTTCTTGTGGTTGTTGTCCGGGGTGCCGAAGACGGAGTTGTCGATCTCCTTCTGCTTCAGGACGCAGTACATGAGGTAGTCGCTGATGGTCACGGGGACCAAGGGGCTCGCGTCATCCGTGGGGGCACGGGGGACGCGGATGGCGGGAAGGTCCAGCATGTCGAGCCACCAGTTGCGGAACGTCTGGTCGTAGCCTGCCTGCAGCTCGCTTGCGGGGAGTCGCCAGAGCTCTTGCTGGCCACCGATCTCCGCGATGTCGACCTTAGCGGTCGTGGTGGTGACCAGCTGCCGCACGATGCGGAAGCGGCGTTCGCCGATGAGCACGGTGCCGGAGAGCGTCCGCCCCCTCAGTTCGGGGACGACCTTCACGTCGGCGCCCAGCAGCGCCCGCAGGCAGCTGACGGTGGCAGTCTTGCCGCCGCTCATCGCGCCGACGATGGCGTTCATGCCGGGCTCAAAGCGTACGGTGCGCGTGGTGCCAACCAGGGTCAGTTCTTCGATGCGCAGTCTCACAGGTGGGTCCCCCAGTCCGCCTCGACGATTTCGGGGAACGTCTGGTAGATGAGGTCCTTCAGTTTGGTGCCGCTCACGTCGAGGTGTCGGCGCAGGAGCAGCGCTCGGTCGCGGACGGGGCGCCAGCTTTCGGTCTCCGCCAGGGCGACGGCGACGTCGTGTCCGGCCGCGGTGGTGCGGTAGGTGGCGACGGCGTCCTCGTGCTTGGGCTCGATCAGCCCTTTGCCCGTGAGGGCGCCGAGCAGCGCGTAGTAGGTCGGGTCCCAGGGCCCGTACCGGTAGCGGATCATGCTTTGTTCGATCGCACCGGTCAGCCAGGGGTCTTCGCCGACGTCCGTATTGGGCCGCCGGACGGCCATGAGTTTTCTGAAGTGCTGGGGATAGCGCAGCAGGAAGTCGAGCTTGGCCAGTTTCATCCGGCCCTCGATGCCCTTGCTCCGTTTGGACTCGGAGAAGACATCGATCAGGAGCAGGAGGCGTGCCTGGGCGTCTGCCGAGGGTGGCTGGCCGTCGGCCGTCGGCGCTGCGGCCAGGGGCGCGGCCGTGTCAGGAGGCGTCACGGACGTCCCCCCAGTTGAATCGGCATTCGTCCGAAACGGCGCAGGCTCGTCCCATGAGCAGGACGCCGTCCTGGGCGTAGAGGGGGTGGCGGTCGTACGCGACCGGGTTGTCCTGGAGCGCCTCCTGCAGGCCGTCGAAGATGGCGTCGGCCGGCTGGGGGTGCTCTTTGTGGGTGCGTCCGACGCGGCGGGCCAGCAGCAGCAGCCGCTGGTCCAGGTCCGTCTCGATGGCCAGGTTGTCGGGCCAGGTTCCCAGGGCCTGTTCCCTCAACCGGTGGTGGTCCGCTTGAGCCCGGAGCATCTTCGCCTCCTCGATGACGTCCTTGGAGGCGGCTCCCTGGCGAAGTTTGCGTACGAGCGCGGTCTCCGGCCCGTGGAGAGCGTCGGAGACGTCATCGAGCAGCACGTGGTCGGGCCGGGTCAGCCGTTGGCGAACGTCGGCGATGACAGCCATGGTGATCCGTTTGCCCAGCACGGCCGGCAAAGGGGAATCGACGGCCAGCAACTCGGTCCACCGGGCCGGGGGGCGGCCTTGCGTGGCCTCGCGGGTGCGGCGCAGCAGCTCCGTGTATAGCGCGTCCACCGTGCCCACGGCAATCTGCTGACCTGCCAGGTCAGCGAGGACGCGCGTGTTGCGCGCTTCGACGTCTTCACGCCGGACCAGGGCACGCACACGAACGAGCCCGAGAAAGCCGTCCAGTGCATCGTCCTGGGGCACGCGGAGGTGCGCGGCAACTCGCTTGCGGCAGTTCGCATTCGCTGCGCCCTCTCCCCTCGACAGCGCGACGACCGGGGCGTCGGCGGGATCGAGGTGTCCCTCGATCCCTGCGGTCAACTGGTAGACCAGCCCCAGACCGCTGCCCTGTACGGCGGTGTGGGTACGCCACAGGCTCTTCAACGGCCCCTTGGCGATCACGTCTTTGAGGGACCAGGGCTCGACTGAATCGCGAGTCTTGATCTGCTGGAAATCCCAGTACAGGTCCCCCTCGACACACCGGGAATCGCCACTGCGGGCTACGACAATGTCTTCGATGTGCTCGCATGTGACGTGCTGGACAGTCCCCCCTGCCAACATCTCCAAGATCGCCTGGACCGCAATGTGGACCTGATACTCGTAGCGCCGGAATGTGGGCGAACCCGTATCATCCGGCGCTTCAATCTCGATCGGATCGGCCATTCGTCCCCCAGCTCGTCACCCTCCAGGCACGCAGCGTAAGGCGATTTCGATCTTTCGTCGACATCTCGGGACGCGAGAGGCCGACCTCGACGTTGGCCCGGATGATTCGGCGGTGCCGGTCGTCGCTGTGGGCCTGCCTGAGTGGTTGTCGTTCTGCGCCTTTCTGCGCCAGCGCATTGCCCGACCGCGCCGCTGCTCAGGACGGCCGGGCAGTCGTGAAGCTACTTCATCGGGGCTCCTCGACGTCGGTGAGTGCCGCCATACGGGCGACGCCCGCCGTGCAGTGCGGGCCCCTCACCGGCGTCGCCGGTGGGCCCGCAAGTCGACCGCGATGCGCAGGCTGTTCCAGAACACGTGTGTGGCGCACAGCCAAAGTTGCCATAGCGGTAGTTCCCGCCGGACCTGCCACAGCATGCCGGTGCTTTCTTCCATGAAGACTTCCCACTGGGTCTGCGACTTCGAGGGCCACACGCACCGGGTGATCGCGAGCAGTCGGATGATCATCCGGACGGACGGCGGCAGTCCGAGGCGGCTCCCTGCGAGCATCCCTCGGGCCCCATCGCCCCTGAGCACCCAGTCGACGAGGGCCGCGCTGGCGCACAGGGTCAGGGTACGGAACACCTCGCTGTCCATTCCGGGAGTGGCACACCAGACGAAAAAGACAGCCAGGCCCATCGCTGCCCCCCGCGCCATCCGCGCGGCCACGCCAGGTACGCCAAGTCGGTCTGTTCGACCGCCCGTGCGGACCACCCGGGCGGAGTCCGCCCCGTGGGAGGGGTTCAGCGGCACGCCGCTGCCAGCCGTTTCGGGCCCGTCCTTCTCCTCGCCGATGGCGTCGGGGCTCCGCTCGGCCTCCAGCATGGCGTCCCCGTACATCCGGTACCACGCTTCTCGGCTCGGGAAGTCCCCGGTGTCGCCGCCGTCGCTCTTCGCGTACTCGACGCGCATGTAGTCCGTCAGGCTCTTCAACACCGCCCAGGAGGGCACCTGCACGCCGCGGCGAACCTTAGACGCCGACGCGACGGAACAGTGTGCGCTCTTGCTGATCACCTCGAGGTTCTGGTCGGGCCAGTAACGGTCGAGCGTCCGAGCCAGCCGGGTGGCCGCCGGAGGCATGTCGTCCGAGATGCCCTTCGGCTTGCGCCCTGCCTTGCTCTTCGGGCGCTCCGCCGGAACGGCTCCCGAATCCGGCGCGGCAGTCACAGGGTCTCCAGGAAGCGGTAGAGGCCGAGTGCCACGAGGGTGGCGACGAACTGGAGGGCGAAGACCACGACCGGATTCGTCATGTCCAGCGCCGACTTGAGCGCGGGCGCCATGCGGCGCATCACCTTGAGCGCGCTGATCACCTGGTGGGCGGTCAGGGCGAATAGCAGCGCGAACACGAGGTGCCACACCAGCTCAAGCACCGTCGGCGCGGATTCGATCAGTTCATGAATCATGACTCTCCGTGCTCGCACATGGGTACAACCGGTGGCCCGCAATGACGTAAGACGTGCATAACGGGGGCGATGAGTGCGAGACTGGGTGTGCTGGCGGGGGCCTGCGTCGCTCCGTCCACTAAACAGTTCGGCGCATGGCCCTCGCAGTTCTGCCTGAGGCACCGGCTCCTCAGAGGGTTCGTAACTCAACCTACTAACTGCCTCAGCGCGCAGCCCAGTTCAGACGCCATTTACGGCGATGGACGAAAAAATGCCCCGGCTTCCCGGCGGGGCATTTTTGCGTCGGGAGTCGGAATGAATCCCAGGTCAGGGGGATTGCGGACATGCCGCCTCGGCCTCTGGCACCTCGGGGAGGACGGCCGCGGCGGGTCGCCCGGAGGACGCGAACCAGGTCCCCCGCGCTCCCCCCACGAGCCGATCTCCGCCGCAGCGGCTGCGGACTGGATCGCCCGGGCCCTGGGCACGCCGAACGTGCCCGACGAACCGCCGGTCGTGAGCGGCGGCACCAGATCGAGATGGCCGTCACCATCATCGCGCGTACGGCGCGAGTCGAGCCGAAAGATGACCTGGTTGGTGAACTCCGCTGGGGCCAGGATGTGTTGGCCGGATGGGAGGGGGGAGTTTGTGCGCACGGACAGGCGACGGATTCAGACGGCGGTACTCGGCGGAGCGGACTCGGATGAGCCGTTGACGCTGCCGACGGAAGCGATCGAGCTGGATGCATTCCGCCGTTCTCACGATGACGACACCTTTTGGTGCGGGACGCTGCTCGGGGGCTGCGGCGGCCAGTTGACCACGAAGCTGTACACCGATCGGGCCTGTCATTTCGCACATCACCCGGATCCGGACGAGCTGCCGCATGTGTGCGGGCGCAGCTCCCGCAGCGTGGACAGCGCAGATCACCTCTATGTGCGGTCGGCGGCCTCGGCCTGGCTCGCCGGCCGCGGGAAGCGAAGCGCACGTGGCGCAGCCGGGCCTGGCCGTCGTCGATGTCTCAGCGTGTGACGACCAGACCGCGTTCGCCGTGCAGGCGCTGCTTGCCGGACGCTGGGCGACCGCGTCGGCGGACCGCACGATTCGGGTGCCGGGCGAGCCGGTGTGCGGCTGCGCTGCTACCTCGATGTCCGTCAGGAGCTCGGACCACAGCAGTGAGGGTCAAAGCCAGCTGCGGGTGTCTTCGCCTCGTCGCGACTGCTTACGTGGCCGGCTCGTACGCGACGTTCTGCGCCGGGCAGCCGTCGGCCAGTTCGTACAGGGCCGCCAGTTCGGCTTCGTCCGCGGTTAGGCTCCAGCGGAGTTTGGTGGCTACCCACTCCGCGGCGTAGCGGCAGTGCGCGTCGGCTGCGGGCGGGAGCCACTGGGCCGGGTCCTGGTCGGCTTTGCTGCGGTTGGAGCGGGCGGTGACCGCCACCAGCGACGCTTCTTGTCCCTGGTCGTTGGCGTAGGCCTCGCGGCGCTGTGCGGTCCAGGTGAATGCGCCGCTGTCCCAGGCTTCGGCGAGGGGCACCATGTGGTCGATGTCCAGGCCGGAGGCCGATGTCACGGTGACGTTGTCGTAGTAGCGGTAGTTCGTTAAATCCGGCCGGTGGTGGGGATTGACGACGGGTTGGGTTGGTCGTAGGCCGGTGGTAGGAGTCAACTGCCCGACTGGGGGGCTGAAGATGACTGCTCGCCGTCCGTGTCCGCCCGCGCCGGGTCCGCTGGAGGACTACGCAGCCCGGTTCGATGACCTCTTCTTCAGCCTGGCCCAGCAGCGAGGGTTCCGCGAGTACCAGCGGCGGCAACGTCGACTCAGACGGGTCCGACCAGCGTTCACGGCCGGGGCGGGACCAGCACATGGCCCATGCTGGAGCATCAGCCGTCCGGATCACCGCGGCGAGAGAGTCGAGGATCTTCAGCACGCGCGGGGCGCCGAGGGGAACCTTGCCTCCAATACGCGCTCGGTCGATCTCGTCCTGGCCACGTTCCACGTCCAGGTCCCGGAACCGCGCCAGCGCATCCTCGCTGCGCAGTTCGCGTTCTGGTGAGTCAGCAGGTGCCGCAGTTCCCTGGCCCATGTCACCTCGTCGGTCTCGACCTCGGTTCCGAGTACCTTGTGCGCAGTGACCAGGGTCTTCCATCCCGGCGACTCGAACTTCGGCGGGGAGGTCAGTTTGATGGTGTGCTCTTGCCCTCCATGGTGAGGGACGAGCCCAGAGCTTCCTGCAGCGCTTTCTCCAGGTACACCTCGAACGCGGCGACGGCGTTCTTCACGACCGACGCTTCGGTGATCCAGGCGTAGGAGTGGGGCCAGAGTCCGTCGACTGCATCTTCGAATATGTCGAGGTGCTCGTCCCCGTAGTGCCGGTCCGGGTCGAAGCGCGCGGCGAAGGACTCCTCGGCCTCGTCCCAAGTCTTCTTATAGGCCTTGTCCGACCACTGGGCGGAGAGCCGCAGGAAGGCACGGTTCTCCCGGTCGTTCCACTTCCAATCATCAAATGCCCGGCTGACCGTGCCGCTGTCCTCGTTCCACGTCATGAGCCGAGGGTAGAGAGCAAGTCTTGGCTGTCCCAACGGTTTTCAAAGTGGACACCAACAATTACAGGAGTATCCGTGCGTACCGGTCGATGAGGGGTTCGAGGTAGTCGGCGTGCGGGCCGTCGAGGGCCTTGAGGTCGGCCGGGCCGTGGACGAAGGCGATCTGTTCGAGTTCGGGGGCCTGGCCGAAGGCGGCGGTGGCGGAGACAGCCGCGCTGAACCGGTCGTTGAGGAGCGTCGCGGGCTGGGGCAGGGCGGCGAAGTGGATGCCGATGTTGCCGTGGTCGCCGCGGGTGACAGCCCACAGGGTCAGGTCCTCGGGGGCGGTGTCGACCCCGAGTTCCTCCAGGAGTTCCCGCGCTGCGTTATGGCGCAGCGCCCTAGCGTCCAGGGGCTGGCCGGCGTCGGGGTGCTCGACGGAGCCGCCGGGCAGGTGCCAGCGGCCGGGGTGGGCGGTGGCGGTCGACATCTGGGCGACGAGCAGGGCGCCGTTGTCGGTGGGCTGGAGGATGTCGACGAACAGGGACGGCAGGGGGTGGGCGCCGGGTACCCGGCGCAGGGCGAAGTTGCGGTAGGAGACGCGGGACCAGCCGACGACGAGTTCGTGCGGGTTGGACTGGTCGAGGCTGGTGCAGGCGACGACGGGGCCGTCGAAGAGCGCGGGGTTGTTGCGGACCAGTTCGTCCCAGGCGCGGTCGCGTGCGGCCTCGTGTTCGGCGGACAGCCGCGGCGGTGGCTCCTCGTGGAGGCGGAGCTCGGTGGCCTCGATGACGTCAACGGGTGGGTGCGTTGAGGGTTGGGTCACCGTCGCAGGCTGTCACACCAGACACCCTGTTCTCACGGGGATGTCACTTTCGTTAGCGAAGTCGAACTCGTGGTGCCCTTTGTGACCGGGTGATGGTTCAGAAGTGCTCGGCGCACCAGAGTTCGTGTTCCGTGGTGCTGCGGATGAGGGTGGTCAGGCTCTGTTCGTCGGTGGCGTGGGCTCCGGCCATGCGGGCGGCGGTGCTGCGGTAGCCGCCGGCGTACCAGAGGGTGGCCTGGCAGCGGTCGACTGTCACCTGGGGCTCGACGCGGGTGGGCTGGAGTTCGGCCGCGCCGTGCGTGATCTGCAGGAGGTAGCGGTCGGTGCCGCCGTTGCCCTGGTCGACGCCGATGGGGAGGGTGGTGTCCAGGTCGGCGGGCCAGCCGCGGAGCCGTACGGCTTCCGGCAGGTCGAGGATGCGCAGCATCCACGGGTGCCAGGACTCGGCGGTGGCGCTGCCGTAGCGGCGCAGGCCGTGGAGCAGCAGCGGCTGGGGCGGGAGGCTGGTGCGCTGGAAGGTGATGGTGGGGATTCGGCTGTTGTGGCGGCCGAGGAAGGCGAGCATCGCGGAGGCAACGGTGTCGTCGGTGGCCCAGAAATCGTGGACGTCTAGGCAGTTTCGTTTGGATCAGTCGGTCGTTGGTCCGGGTGTGCCGTTAACAGATGCGCAGTGGGCGCGGATCGAGCCGTTGCTCCCGGACCGGACGCCGAAGCAAGGTGGTCGCTGGCGGGATAATCGTGAGGTGATCGACGCGATCGCGTTCATGTTCCAGACGGGAACGCAGTGGGTCCATCTGCCGGAGAAGTACGGCAACTGGCGAGGCGTCTACAACCGGTTGAGGATATGGGCCGTCGATGGCACCTGGGAGCGGGTGTTCACCGCGCTGATGGCCCAGGCCGATGCCGAGGAAGACCTGCCCTGGGCCGTTTCCGTGAATTCCACGATCGTGCGAGCTCACCGGCACGCGGCTGGGGCCCGCAAAAAGGGGCCCCAGCCGGTGAACCGGCCGACCACGCCATCGGCCGGTCCCATGGTGGGCTGACGACCAAGATCCACCTCGCGGCCGATGCCCGCTGCCGGCCTCTCGCGTTCGTCCTCACGGCCGGTCAGGCCAGCGATGCACCGGCCTTCACCGACGTCATGGCCGGCCTGCGTGTTCCCCGGCGACGTGGCCGGCCGCGCACCAGGCCGGACGTGGTCCTGGCGGACAAGGCCTATTCATCCCGTGCGATCCGCGACCACCTGCACAAGCGCGGCATCCGGGCCGTGATTCCGGTCCCGGCGGACCAGCAAGGCCACCGGCTGCGACGACGCAGCCGAGGCGGCAGGCCACTGGCCTTCGACCGCGAGACCTACAAACAGCGCAACACCGTCGAGCGCTGCATCAACCGCCTCAAGCAGTGGCGCGGCATCGCCACCCGCTACGAGAAGACCGCCACCATCTACCTGGCCGGACTCCACATCGCCGGCATCCTCCTCTGGGCCGCCCGCTGATCCAAACGAAACCGCCTAGTGTCCTGCGCCAGTAGTTGATCGTTAGTTGGTTTGTGACTCCTACTGCTGGTGCGTCAGTTCCTCGTCGGGGCCCGAAGCTGGAGCCGTTG
>NZ_JBVKAY010000024.1:0-78050 GCF_055657445.1 Streptomyces sp. NPDC107538
GGTGGGAATGCGGGCCACGACCGGCGAGGGGGCCAGGTGGACGACGACCGAGAAGACGTCGTGGAGCACTGTGGGCTCGGCGACGGTCAGGCCGAGCCCACGCCCGGCCGCGACGGCTGCCTCGACGGCAGCCGAGGTGCGGTCGGCGCGCTGTTGTGGTGTCAGGAAGGTGGTCATGGAGCCCTCGTTTCAGTCATTGATGGATGCCAGGCGATTCGGGGCGGGGGCGGGCCGAACGGGGTCAGTGTCTGCGGCCGGCGTGCAGTTCCAACCGCTCGGCTTCGAAACGCGCTCGGAAGTCGCGGTCGTGCGAGACCGCGACCACCGCCCCCGGGTACGCCGCGAGCGCCGCCTGAAGGTCCTCGACCAGGTCGAGAGCGACGTGGTTGGTCGGCTCGTCGAGGACGAGGAGGTCCGCGGGCCGGGTCACCAGGGTCGCGATCTGCAGCCGCCGCCGCTGTCCCACGGACAGGGCGGCGACCGGGACGTGCAGATCCTGTTCGCGGAACAGGCCGAGGGACAGGAGCTGTTCGGCGTACTCGTCCGGCAGCCCGGGCCGCCCGGCGGCGAACGCGGCGAGCAGCGGCAGCCGCGTGGCGTGCGCGGGCAGTTCCTGGGCGAGGTAGCCGATCCGGGCAGGGCGGCGCACCGTGCCCGCGTCCGGACGCAGATCGCCCGCCAGGACGCGAAGCAGCGTCGACTTGCCCGCGCCGTTCTCGCCCGTGACAAGGAGACGCCCTCCGGGCTCGATCGCCAGGAGCCCGTCCAGGCGCAGCCGTTCCCCGACCCGTACGTCGTCGAGCTCGGCGAGCGTGCCCTGGGCCGGGCCGCCGATCGCCGACGGCATCGCCGTCGTGAACCGGAGCGGTACCGGCGGCTTCGCCACCGGGTCGCGCCGCAGCCGGTCCAGGCGCTCCCGCACCGAGCGCACCTGCCCGCCGAGCTTCGCCTCGCTGGAGCGGCGGTGCTTGCCGAAGCCCTGCTTCGGGTCGCGGCCGGTGGCGGCCAGCCGCCTGTCGGCGGCCTCCAGCAGCTCCTCCGCGTGGGCCACCTCCTCGACCCAGTCCGCGTACCGCTGCTCCGCTCCGCGCCGGGCGGCGGCCTTCGCGGCGCGGTAGCCGGCCCAGCCGTCGCCGTACCGGCGCACGGTGCGCTCGTCCCGGTCGACCTCGAGGATCGTGGTGGCGATGCGCTCAAGGAAGCCGCGGTCGTGGGTGACCGCGATGACAGTGCCGCGGTGTGCGCGCAGATGCTCCTCCAGACGGCGCACGGCGGCCGCGTCGAGGTGGTTCGTCGGTTCGTCCAGGAGCAGCAGTTCGGGGGCGGCGGCCAGGGCGCAGGCGAGCGCGAGGCGCGCCTGCTCGCCGCCGGACAGGGAGCCGAGCGGGCGATCCCGGGTGATCCGGGCGAGCCCGAGCCCGTGCATGGTGGCATCCACACGGGCGTCCGCCTCGTATCCGCCTCGTTCCTCGTATGCGTTCAACAGCCGGCCGTACGCGGCGAGTTCATCGTCCGACGCGTCGGCGAGGGACTCCTCTGCCGCACGGAGCCGTTGCTCCATGTCGCGCAGTTCGGCCAGGGCGACGTCGATGGCGTCCTGCACGGTGCGGTCCGCATCGAGGTCGAGGGTCTGGGCGAGGTGGCCGGTTCCGCCGGGGAAGCGGACGGTGACCTCCCCGGCGTCCGGCATCTCGGCCATGGCGAGCAGCCGCAGCAAGGTGGACTTGCCGGAGCCGTTCTCACCGATGACGGCGGCCTTCTCGCCCGGCCGGACGGTGAAGGAGACCTGGTCGAAGACGGTCCGGGTGCCATACGACTTGGTGACGGACCTGACGGACAGCTGCGCCACAGCGGGGGCGGTGGTGGGCGGGGCGGTATGAGCGCGATCGCGCATGGAACTTTCCCTGGGCATACGAAGGGTCTACGGGCAGCAGAAACGGCGGCAGGGGCCGTGCCCGGACTCAGACGAAGAAGAGGAAAGCCATGACCCCACCATAACAGAACGAGACGTCTCGCCTCATCTGTGCGGGGGACGAAGCCCGCACTCCCGGGTGGCGAGACGCCAGAGCGAAGTGACTTCCGCGGCGCGGGCGGCGTGGAGGGAATCAGCGACGTCCCTCGCTCGTGGATGCCGCGGCCGGGCGTCCCTTCTGTCCACCACGTGCAGGCCCGCCGCCTCGATGTCGGCCAGAAGTTCGCCGCGCGTCCTGAGTCCGAGGTGCTCGGCCAAGTCCGACAGGATGAGCCATCCTTCACCTCCCGGTTCGTTGCAGACGATGAGGTCCGCGCACCCTTCGGGAAACAGGCCGGGGCCCACGATGCCGATGCGCCCGGCGAGATGCAGTCGGCGGACGTTCTCGCGTGCGCAGGCCAGCGCGCGCGGGCTGACGTCGGTGGCCACGACGCGGCCGATCCCCCGGCGGGCCAGGACGGCGGCGAGCACTCCCGTCCCCGTCCCGAGGTCGAATGCGGTGCGGCTGCCCGCGCGGTGGGCCGCCGGTGCGGGGAGCGGCGCATGTGCGACGAGGTCGACGTATTCGCCTCTGACCGGGGAGAACACTCCGTAGTGCGGGTGAATGCGAGCGCCGAGGGCCGGTACCTCCACGCCCTTCGTGCGCCACTGATGCGCTCCGACCACGCCCAGCAATTCGGTGAGCGAGACGGCCATCGGCCCGGACGGCGGACCGTACGCCTCGGTGCACGCCTGGCGCACATCGGGAGCTCTGCGCAGGTCCAAGCGGTGATCCTCGTCCCGCAGAACGAGCAACCTGCCCAGCACGCGGGCACGGTGGCCGCGGGCCCTGCGGTGCAGGTGGAAGAACTCTGCCGGGCTGTCGCTCTGCCAAGGCAGTTCCTTCGCAGGCCAGACGGTGAGCGGCGTCGGCCTTCATACGGTCGTCCGCGCCGATGATCCGGCGGGGAGGCGATGTCGCGCTCTCGGAATGCCAACGGGCGGAACGGGGGGCGTTCGTCTCGGTCCAGCGGATGGTGGACACCACGCACTCCTACGGGCGTGTGCGTCAGGCAGGTAGGGCTACCGCTCCCGCGTCGCAGCGCGAGAGGAGGAGTCGCCGAGAACCATGCCGAGCCGAAAACCGTACGCACGGGTCATCGACCGCACCCCCGCCGCCGGCCTCCGGGGTGGTGACAGGGTTCACTGACACACGTACAGGCATGTGATGTGCACCACACAGGCTTTGCACTCGCGAACACTGCGGACCCGTGACCGAGAGAGGGGCGAAGGGGGTACCGGAGTTCACCTGCGGTATGGGCAAATCCCGCAGTACAGAGCCTATATGACGGGACGTCAGGGAGGCGGCCAGGACCTCCGTCCGCGCGATGCGACGACGGGTCGTTCACCGAGGGGGACTCTCGCCGAGCGAACATCCCATGGGTGAACAAGGTGAATTTTGTGTTTCTCATGTGTCGAGAGGGATCGCTTCGGCCCTAGATTTCGCTCTGTAGTTCGCGAACAGCGCACATTTCGCCCATGCGTGTGGGCAAGGCTCCGGGGTGGGGGTTCTGGGTTCGTGTCGAGCTTCTTCGACGATCTCTGGTCATGGATAGTCCTGGCTACCGCCGAGACGTCATGGCGGGAATTGATGCCGCTGGGTATCGCCGGTGCCTTCGTCTGGGGCCTGTGGCTCTATCGGGCGGTGCTCTCCCGGTTCGCCCATCCCGTGGTGAACGACTACCGGACCACGGTGTCCGTGGTGGTCCCGGCCTACCGGGAGGACGCGGACATCCTGCTGGACTGCCTGGACACCTGGCTGGAACAGGATCCGGCCGAGATCATCATCGTCCCGGACGTGGCGGACACCGAAGTCCTGCGCAGGCTGGCGCAGGTGCAGGATCCCCGGGTCCGGGTGCTGGCGTTCGAGCACCGCGGGAAGCGGTCGGCGCTGGGCGTGGGCATCCGGGCCGCGACGAGCGAGCTCGTGGTGCTGGTGGACTCGGATACCCGGTGGGAGCCGGGGCTGCTGGCCGCCGTCCAGATGCCCTTCGTCGATCCCGAGGTCGGCGGTGTCGGCACCCAGCAGAACGTCTACCAGCGCCGGACCAGCGTGTGGCGGCGTATCGCCGACTGGCTGGTCAACCTCCGCTACTACGACTACGTCCCGGCGATGGGCCGGGCCGGCGCCGTGGCCTGTCTGTCCGGCCGGACGGCGGCCTATCGGCGGGCCGCGATCGAGCCCGTGCTGGAGAACCTGGAGAACGAGTTCTTCCTGGGCCGGCGCTGCGTCGCCGGTGACGACGGACGGCTGACCTGGCTGGTGCTGGCCTCCGGCTACAAGACCGTGCACCAGTCGTCCGCGCGGGCCATATCGATGTTCCCCTCGTCCTTCCGCGCCTTCGTCAAGCAGCGGGTGCGCTGGAGCAGGAACTCCTACCGCTGCTATCTCACCGCCCTGTACAAGGGCTGGCTCTGGCGGGTCCCGCTGGTCACCAAGATCACCGTGCTGCAGATCCTGCTGACGCCGGTGACCATGGGCATGGCGCTGGGGTATCTGCTCTTCAGCCGCCTGGAGTTGACCGGTCGGGGCGCGGTCCTCGTACTGATCTGGCTGATCGTGGGACGCGGTATCCGCGGCTACTCGCATCTGCGCAGACATCCGCAGGAGGTGTTGCTGCTGCCGCTGCTGGCCCTCGTCGTCATCATGATCTCGTTGCCGATCAAGCTGTTCGCCTTCCTCACCATGAACAGGCAGGGCTGGCTGACCCGCACCAGCGACAGCATCGGCGGAGAGGGACAGAACTCGGCGTCCCTCAACGGCGGTGCGACCAACGGCGGTGCGCCCCGGACCGCGACGGCCGCGTGGCCGGAGGTGCAGCAGTCATGAAGCGTCTTTCCTCTCCCTCCGCTCTTCACCGTCTGTCCGCTCTGCGGATGCCTCCGTTCGCACCACGGGTGCTTCGGGCCGCTGTCGTGCTGCCTCTCGCCGCCGGTCTGCTCCTCGCCTCCGCCGGCGCCGCCCCGGCAGCCGACAGCGACGACAAGCCGAAGGTCAACGCCACCGACGCGGAGAACGAGACCGCGCTCGTGGCCGCCGAGGACCACCGGCTGGACCAGGTCCGCGCGGTCGCCGCCGTCGCCCCCTTGAAGGGCGGCGAGTGGAAGGCGCCGTACCGGCTGGACACCGGGGACGGTTACACGCTGGTGCTCACCGAGCGCAGTAACGCCTACACCGTCTCGGATCTGCTCGAACTGGCCCCGCAGACCTTCGTCCGCAAACCGGACGGCTCCTATCTGCTGACCGAGAACATCTATCTCAACGCCGGTGCCAAGCTGAAGCTGTCCAACCCCGGTGGCCTGACGCTGAAGATGGCCAGCAGCAACCGGGGCTTCGTCAGCATCGTCTCGTTCGGCGGCCGGCTGACTCTGGAGGGCACCGCGCAGGCGCCTCTGAAGATCACCAGCTGGGACAACAAGAAGAACAAGCCGGACAAGGACGTGCGGGACGGCCGGGCCTATATCCGGGCCATCGGCGGCCAGTTCGCCATGAGCTACGCCAAGGTCGGCGATCTCGGGTTCTGGAGCGGCCGGACGGGCGGTCTGAGCCTCACCGGAACCGACCGCCCCGACACCGGCAACATCGACGACACGACCGTCGCCCCGGGTACGAAGGGCGGCAGCGGCGGCGTGGTGGCCCAGCCCTCCGGTTCGCTGGCCACGCCGGACACCCGGTTCTCGGTGCCCAGCCTTTCCTACGTCTCCGCCGAGATCGGGCACTCCACCCTCACCGGCAACGCCTTCGGTCTGTTCCTGTCCGGCGCCAACGGCGTCAGCATCAGCGACAGCACGGTGCAGAAGAGCCTCGAACACGGCCTGGTCCTGCACCGGTTCGTCACCAACGCCGTGGTCGAGCGGACCGTGTCCAAGGAAAACGGCGGCGACGGGTTCGTGCTGGCCCGCGCCACCGAGCAGGTCCGCGTCAGCGGCTCCACCGCCGAGGGCAACGGCGGCAACGGCTTCACCCTCAGCGGCCGACCGCTCGCCAGCGGCCCCTCCGCGTCGGGCGAGTCCGTCAGCAGCTACGGCTCCAACTCCGTGTCCGACAGCACCGCCAGGGACAACGGGCACTACGGCATCGAGATCTTCGGCGGCAAGGACGTCGGCGTCCAGAACAACCGCGTCGAGGGCGGCGACATGGGGATCGTGGCCCGCAAGGACGCCACCAAGGTCGCCATCACCGGCAACCGGCTCGTCGGCCAGTCACGGCAGGGCATCTCGGTACGCGACGGAGTGACCGCCGCGACGATCACCGGCAACATCGTCGAAGGCACCGAGACCGGCATCTACATCCGGGACTCGGTCGGTGAGATCCGCGGCAACACGATCCAGGACGGCACCAACCACGGGATCACCCTCGTCGGCGGCGTCGAGGAGTCGGTCATCACGTACAACGTCATCTCCGGCGTCGGCCCGAGCGCCGTGGACACCACCCGGGCGCACGGTGACATCGCCGTCAAGCAGAACCAGACGTTCGCCTGGCACGACACCAGTTCCTTCTGGACCAAGTTCCGGCACTACGCCAGCCCGATGACGCTGCTGTGGACCTTCATCCTGCTGCTCATCCTGTTCTCCGCCGTCCTGGGCCGACGCCGCCGCAGCCACCAACGCGACGGACGACGCCCGGGCGGGCACCCGTACGAGGACAAGCGGCCGGTGACCGACAGCGCGTCCGTCGTCGAGGTCACCGCCCCCCGTACCTCCGGGCACGACTGGTTCTCGCCCTCCAGAGACGACAGGGACGACAGAAACGACAAGGCTGACAGGGATGACAGGGACGACCAGGACACCACCGCACTGCGCGCCCTGACCTCCCAGTCCGTCCGCCAGCCCCGATGACGACGCCGTCCGCCGATCCGGAGCCGCCACCCATGTCCGAGCCCGATGCCCAGCCCACCTCCGAGCCCACTTCCGAGCCCGCCTCCGAGCCTGCTGACGCGCCGACCACCTCCTCCCCCGCACCGTCTCCGAACGGGAACGGTCCCTCCCGGCAGCCGGCCGTCTGGCTGGCGGCGGGCGCGTTCGTGATCGCCCTGACGGCACTCGCCGTGGCGGTGGCGGACCGCGGCGACGCGGGTCCGGAGGTGACGGCCGGGGCCACCACGGCCGGGCCCAGGCTGCCCGAGGCGTCAGCGGCCGAGGAGGAGCCGTCGGTCGAGCCGACCCGGTCGGACGTCGAGGCGACTCCGACCGCGCGGGCGTCCAGCGGTTCGGTCCCGTCCTCCGCCGTCGACTGCCCGAAGGCCTCCGCCGAGGTGAGCGACACCGCCGAGCTGGAACAGGCCCTCGCCCAGGCGCGGCCCGGGGACAGCATCTCGCTGGCCAACGGCACCTACGTCGGCAACTTCACCGCCGAGGCCTCCGGCACCACTGAGAAGCCGATCTTCCTGTGCGGCGGTTCCGGAGCGGTCATCGACGGCGGCGACACCGACGACGGCTACGCCTTCCACCTGGACCGCGTCAGCAACTGGCGGCTGGTGGGCTTCACCGTCCGCAACGCGCAGAAGGGGGTGATGGCGGACGGCACGGTGGGCAGCGTCATCCAGGGCCTCACCGTCGAACAGATCGGCGACGAGGCCATCCACCTGCGGAACTTCAGCTCGGACAACATGGTCCGCGACAACACGATCCGCACCACCGGGCTGCGCCGCGAGAAGTACGGCGAGGGCATCTACATCGGCACCGCCGAATCCAACTGGTGCACCGTGAGCGACTGCAAGACCGACGCCAGCGACCGCAACGTGCTGCTCGGCAACCACATCAGCGACACCACCGCCGAGTCCATCGACATCAAGGAAGGCACCAGCGACGGCAAGGTCATCGACAACACCTTCGACGGCTCGAAGCTGAGCGGCTCCCACAACAACGACTCCTGGGTCGACGTGAAGGGCAACGGCTGGCTGCTGGAGGGCAACACCGGGAGCAACTCGACGGAGGACGGCTTCCAGACCCACAAGATCGTCAACGGCTGGGGCACCCGAAACATCTTCAAGGGCAACACCGCGAACGTGGACGGTCCCGGCTACGGCTTCCACCTCACGTCGGACGGCAACACCGTCACCTGCGACAACAAGGCGAAGGACGCGGGCGAGGGCCTCGCCAACGTCGACTGCACCTCCTGACCACCCCCGCCCTCGTCGCCACCGCGGGCCACCGCCGGCCCCGCGGCACCGAGCTGCCCGCGCACACCCTACGGAGACCACGATGACCGCTTCGGACGACACCGGCAGAACCTCACCCCGCCTCACCGTCATCGGCACCGGCTACCTGGGCGCCACCCACGCCATCTGCATGGCCGTCCTCGGCTTCGACGTCCTGGGCGTGGACGTCGACCCGGCCAAGGTCGAGCGGCTGAACTCGGGTGAGGTGCCCTTCTTCGAGCCCGGTCTGCCCGAGCTGCTCGCGAAGGCACTCGACAGCGGCCGGCTGCGGTTCACGACGAGTTTCGCCGAGGCCGGGGAGTTCGGTGACGTCCACTTCGTCTGCGTGGGCACGCCTCAGCTGCCGGACTCGTACGGGGCGGACCTGCGCTACGTCGACAGCGCGGTGGGCGAACTGGCCCAGCATCTGCGCAGACGCACCCTGGTGGTCGGCAAGTCCACGGTCCCGGTGGGCACCGCCGCCCGGCTGACGGACATCGTCCACCGGACGGCGCCGGCCGGAGCGGACGTCGAACTCGCCTGGAACCCGGAGTTCCTGCGCGAGGGCTACGCCGTGGACGACACGCTGCGGCCCGACCGGCTGGTCTTCGGCGTCGCGTCGGAGTGGGCCGAGGACCAACTGCGCGCCGCCTTCGCCCCGGTGATCGCCCAGGGCACCCCGGTGGTCGTCACCGATCTGCCCACCGCCGAACTCGTCAAGGCCGCCGCCAACTCCTTCCTCGCCACCAAGATCTCCTACATCAACGCCATGGCGGAGGTCTGCGAGGCCACCGGCGCCGATGTCACCGCGCTCGCCGAGGCGTTGGCGTACGACGACCGGATCGGCGGCCGGTTCCTCAAGCCCGGCCTCGGCTTCGGCGGCGGCTGCCTGCCCAAGGACATCCGCGCCTTCAGCCACCGCGCCGAGGAACTCGGCGTCGGCCAGGCAGTCTCCTTCCTGCGCGAGGTCGACGCCATCAACCAGCGGCGCCGCGCCCGCACGGTGGACCTGGTCCGCGAACTGGCCGGCGGCGAGCTGGCCGGTGCCCGGGTGACCGCGCTGGGGGCCGCGTTCAAGCCCAACTCCGACGACATCCGCGACGCCCCCGCCCTGGACGTGGCCCGCACCCTGCACCAGGCCGGCGCCCAGGTCACCGTCATCGACCCCGCCGCCGTCGACAACGCCCGCCGCGCCTACCCGGACCTGCACTACGGCACCGACGTGCTCACCGCCGCCGCCGGAGCCGACGTCGTCGTACTCCTCACCGAATGGGCCGAGTTCCGCGAGATCGACCCCCACGCCCTGGGCGCGGTCGTCTCCCAGCGGCGCATCGTCGACGGCCGCCACGCCCTCGACCCCGCACAGTGGCGCGCCGCCGGATGGGACTACCGGGCACTGGGCCGACCCTGACCGCCTGCCCGGACGAAGAAGAGACTGAAGGCGTCGTTTCTCTATGATGACCCCGGCGGCGCAAGGGGGCATCCTCGCCCTCGTGCGCGAAGTACCGGCCGCTGTCGACCCCGTCCCCGGTTCCCACGCCCAGCAGGGACTACGACGGTGGCGTTGACCCGCCGGTGGGATGCACTTCTGCCGGTGCGGTGAACTTCTGCCGAGTCTCTCGGCGACACCTGCTGCACTACGGGCTCTGCGGTAGTCCGGTGCGTCGATGAAGTCTTTGCCGGTGCCGTTACTTGACGATGCGTCAACCGGTGATCAGGTCGGCGACTTCCTCACGGATGGCCGGCATGGCGGTGAACAGCGTGCCCGGGCAGGTGGTGTCCGCCCAATGGCGGTGGCCGCCGATGGCCGGCGCCGGCCGGCTGACCCCGCTGACGGGATTGCGGTACACCACCTTGCCCAAGGGGGCGATCGAGTGCCGCACGGCGAGGTCGGCCAGGAGCTGGACCAGCGCACTGCGCGCGGCGGGCGACGCGGGCGTGTCGATCAGCGTGCCCAGCAGAACTACGCCGATGTTCCCGGTGTTGTACCCCAGGATGTGCGCCCCGGTGACGAGCCGTCCCGCGGCATCATGCGCGACCGTACCGTCGGTTCCGGACCAACGCCCCTCGTACACCCGGCCGTTGTCGTCGATCAGGTAGTTGTAGCCGATGTCGCCATAGCCGTCGACCTGCACATCGGTGCGGTAGAGCGAGCGGATCCACGCGGCCGGATCCGGGTTGTAGATGTTGTCGCCGGTGTGGTGAACGCTGATCGTCTGGACGGGGTAGTACTGCGGCGGCCAGATTTCGGTGCCGTCGGCGGCGAAACGCAGCCTCTCGTCCGCGCCCCACTGTGCACGGGTCAGCAGTGGGTAGGCGGCGGACGTGGCAGCCGCCGCAGCGGGCGGACGGGGCACCGCGCTGAGCGCGGCGGCGGCTCCGAGGGCTCCGAGGAGCACACGTCGGGACAACGGCGGGGCCGTCCGTCCCGTGCTCCGGGAGCCGTGGAAGTCCGAGGAGGTCATGGTGTGGTCTTCCTGTCGGGTGGATCCGCGGGACGCGGCTGTCACGAGAGGGCGCAGGCGGGCTTGGGGGTGTAGAGGGCGGACCATGTGCTGGGGCCGACGACGCCGTCCGCACCGCCCGTGGTGGCGTTGCAGGTCTGCACCCAGTGCACGCCCTCCAGCGTCTTCGGGCCGTAACCTCCGTCCTCCTCAAGCCAGTTGGAGTACTTGCTGTAGTAGTTGATGAGGCACTGCACCTGGCGGACCGCGTCCCCCGCGGCCCCGGGGCTGACCGTGGGGCGAGCGGAGTCGTCGATGTGGTTGCAGTTGGTCTCGGCCGCCGCGGCGCTCGCCGTGGGGGCGCCGGTCAGCAGCCCTCCGGCGGCCAGTACGGCGGTGCCGACGGCGAGGGCCGAGCGGTGGGTACAGGTACGGGTACGGGTGCGCACGGTGTCTTCTCCCAGGTAGGTGGCGGCCATGGCGCCGGGCAGGGCGACAGGCCCCGACGGCCACGATCCGGTGGCGGCCGGGGCCCGTCGGTCGGAGGTCAGGGGCACCCGTTGGTGCTGGTGTAGCTGAAGTAGACCGTGCTGCCGCCGCCGTCGGCATACCACCGGCCGGAACTCGTCCGGTGCATGTTGTAAAGGTTCAGATCGCTTCCGTCGTACCGGATTTCGGACCCGACCCAGTAGAGGTTGTTGTCCGCCCTGCCGAACGTCAGCGGGCCGACGATCCCGTCAGCACCGAGGCCGCGGTCGCGCTGCCATCTGATCGTCGCCGCCTTCGTGTTGGGCCCGAAGTAGCAGTCGGCGCTGCCTCCCGGCAGATAGCCGTCAGCTATCAGGACGGACTGCCACAGGCCCACCACGATGTTGTGCGAGTTGCTCGTGGTGGAGAGCGGCCCTTCGTCCCCCCAGTCGTCCGTCACCACCCCGGAGCCGTATATGCCGCCCTGGGACACACTCGCCTGCGCCGACGGCGCCAGCCCCACTCCCGCCAGCATGACCGCCGCGGCGGTGACCGCGCCGCGTCGTGCCCACGTACCGAACACGGATAAACCGCTCACTGGTTCCTCCCCTGTCGAAGTTACTGAGGTGGACCTTGTCATGTACCGCGCAGCGTCGACATACTTTTACGACCGAGCGTAAATGAGCAGCTCAACAAGGGGAGTTGCATGCTCCGTATCCATTTCTCGGACGCCGATCTCGCGCGCGTACGGGTGGCGGCCAGACCGGATCCGCTCTGGGAGATCTTCTTCAGCCTGCTCCGTTTCCAGATCCGCCGAGGCCGGTGGTCGTACGCCGACTGGCACCGCACCGCTCGCGCGGCCGTGCACAGGAAAGGCCTCGCACCCGCTGTCCGCGACGTGCTGTTACCCCTCTATCCGCGCGGCGCCTATTTCCCGGATTTCCTCACGCCCGGCGAAGCGTCCGAAGGCCTGGACGCCGGCTTGGACGCGATCCTCGCCGTCCCCCGGCCGCGGATCCTGCGTGAACTCAGCATCCTGGACCGGGTGAGCGGTGCTCCTGCCTGGTCCCAGGGTCTGGCCGACCAGAGAGGGCGCAAGGAATTCGTCCGGACGGTCCGGACCTACTACGACGTCGCGATCCTTCCGCACAGCGATCACATACAGGCACACGTCGACGCCGACCGCTCCGTCCGCGCCCGAGCCCTGCTCGACGGCGGCACCGACGGGCTCCTGGCCGGGCTGGGGCCGTACATGCGCTGGCGGTATCCCGTGCTGGAGGTCGACTACGCCGAGGACCGCGACCTGTATCTGCGGGGACGCGGCCTCACGCTCGTGCCCTCGTACTTCTGCTGGGGCGGCCCGGTGTCGCTGGCCGACTCCGGTCTCCCACCCGTCCTCGCCTATCCGTTGCGCCACGAAGCCCCCCGCAGCGACACCGACGCCGCCGATGCCCAGGAGCCACGGGCACCGCTCTCCGCGCTCCTCGGCACGACACGCGCCGTCATACTCCGGGCGGCCACGGTCGGCGCGACGACCGGCGAACTCGCTCGCGCCGCGTGCGTCTCCGCGGCAGCCGCCAGCCGCCACACCACCGTCCTGCGCGACGCGGGGCTGCTCATCAGCCACCGCCAGGGCCAGACCGTTCTGCACACCCTGACACCCACGGGCGCCGCACTGCTGCGATCAGCCGTTCACCCCGGGTAGTGCTTGAGGCTCCGCGACCACAGCAGTGGCGAGAGCCCGGCCGGGAAGTACGCCACGAAGGCCAGCGGCAGCCCGAACGTCAGCAGCCAGGGCAAGCGCTGATTTGGGGCGCCCCGGAGGAGAGGTGGGCCCGTGGGCAACGTGGTCATGTGCAGCTCGGTGTCGGTGGACGGCTTCATCGTGGACGAGAACGACGAGCCGGGACCGCTGTTCGACTGGTTGTCCCGCGGTGACGTCCCGTTGGACGAAAGCGGCGAGCTGAAGGTGTCGCAGGGGCCCTACGACTACCGACTACACCCGGCCGTACTGGGACCGGATCGGAGTCACGATCGTCGGCCGCCACGTCTTCGACCTGACGGACGGCTGGGACGGGAAGCCTCCGGGCGGGATCCGGGATCGACCACGTGGTCGTCGTGTCGCACCGGCCGAGGCCGGAAGGCTGGGACCCCGAGGCGCCGTTCCGCTTCGTCGACCGCGTCGAGGCAGCCGTGGCCAAGGCGCAGGAGCTCGCGGGTGACCGCGTGGTCGAGGTCGCCGGTGATGTCGGTGGTCAGGTGCTGGCCGCGGGCCTGATCGACGAGGTGCACATGGACGTCGTACCCGTCGTGTTCGGGTCCGGCAAGCGCTGCGCCGTTGACCGACGACGCGGGCAACCTCGCCCTGTGCGCCCACACCTCGCCACCAACCACCTCCGCGTCGGTGTCGGCCTCGAAGACGCCGTCGAACGCCTCCCCACCGGTTGGTAGGACACCGCTGACCCGAGCGAACCAAACCGGGCGTACCTGGTCGCACGAGTCTTGCCGACACCTCGACGCCGAACCGGACCACAGGGCGTGGGGCATGGCTCGGTGTCCTGCGGCGCCACTGCGAGGACATCGACTCCGCCTTCCCGGATCCGGAACCGCAGCAGTTCACCTCCCTCGCCGAGGTGCTGGGGCGGATACCCGATCCCCGCCGGGTCCGGGGCCGCCGCTACCGCTTGGGCCCTGCTCCCGCTGTGCCTGGTCGCCGTCCTCGGCGGAGCTACGTCCCTGGCCGCCATCGCCCGCTTCGCCGCCGATACCGACTACGACCTGCGCGAACAACTCGGACTGCCCTCCCATACGCCGAACGCATCCACACTGGGACGGCTCCTGGCCCATCTGAACGACGACGTGCTCGACGACGCCGCGGGCGCCTGGCTCGCCCGGTACGCCACGGACCCGGCCGACGACCCCGGCGACACGCTGGCACGGTCTGGCCGTCGTTCGGCAAGACCGTGCGCGGATCCCGCACCGACGGCGCAGCCGTCCACCCGCTCGCCGCCGCGCTGCACGCCTGCCCGACCGTGATCGCCCAGCGTCAGATCGCCGCGAAGAGCAACGAAATCCCTGCCTTCGCCCCGCTGCTGGGCCGGATCGACCTGCGCGGTGTCATCGTCACCGCCGATGCGATGCGACACCTGCCGTGGCGCCAGATCCCCCTGCAGACCCGCGCCATCAGAGCCGCGCACGGCCGCCGCGAGGTCCGCCGCCTGAAGGTCTGCACCGTCCGTCCCGCTCTGCTCTTCCCGCACGGCGTCCAAGCGATGGAGATCGAGCGCCGCCGCCCAACCGGAAGACCGGCAAGGTCGAGATGAAGACCGTCTACACGGTCACCAGCCTCCCGCCCTGAACAGGCCAGCCCGGCGCAACTCGCCGAACTCATCAAGAATCACTGGTCAGTTGAGGCCCTGCACCACGTCGGAGACGGGACCTTCGGCGAGGACGCCTCGCGCATGCGCACCGGCACCGCACCCCGCGCCATGGCCACCCTGCGCAATCTCGCCATCGGACTCATGCGCCAAGCGGGCTGGACCAACATCGCCGCCACAGCCGATCACTACCGGTCACACCCCCTGCACGCGACAGCCATGCTCCGACTCACAGCCTGAGAACACATCGCCCCTGGCTCGGGGAAGGCCACGGGTGGGGCGAAACGGCCACCCCGGCGTGCAGGGTTGAGCGCAGAGGTGATGGACGGAGATCGGATGCGGCGTCCTGGACGTCATCGGACCATGGGTGCTGGCATGATGATGCTCATGACCACGTACCGAAAGGCCGATGCCGCGTAGACGGCCCGGCGCGCTGCGCGCTGAACAGTCTCCTCGTGTCGCATGGAGCTTGCCTCCCCTCCGCATCCACGGTCTCTCTGCCCGGACCAGCGTCGCGGTAGATCGAGTTGAGAGATTCTCGGGTGACTCTACGTCTATCCCGGTGCCACCGACCGCGCGCTGCGACGGTATCGAGCGTTTCTGCAAGCACCGGGACGGCGGCCGCTCTATCCGCAGGGTTCGCAGTGTTCGTGCCGCGGTTGTTCCTTCGATGACGTGCGGCACGCCCGCGACGTGCTTGATGAGGTCTTGCAGCAGTTGCCTACCCGGCCCCGCACCGAGTTGGGACAGCGAGTCCGTGTGTTGGACGCCAGGTATCTGGCGCGCACCTTGCCGGATCCGTTCGCCACTCATCGGCAATGGCGTTCTGACCTCTGGTGGCGTCGACGTCTGGCCGGCGGCCGGGAGGCTGGGTGAGGAGTCCGGCCCCGGCAGCGATGTGGCGCTGAAATGATCACCGCGTGGCTGGTGTGATCACGGCGTCGCAGCCGTCCTAATTCCTTGGCAACGGGCCATGGGAACCGGGGTTAGCCACCAGTCCGTTCGAGCGCCAGGGACCGATGCCCTTCGCTCATCCCGGTTTCCACAGTGCAGGTAGGTGGCAGCCTCGCGGGCACCGAACGTACGCCTGGAGCCGTCTGGGCACTCGATCCCTTTATCCAGAGCGGCGGCGCTCGGTGTCTTCGAGGCTGCCACCTACCTGCACTGGCCGCTTGATCACTCGTTGTGTTGGTGGTGCGAGCCCGCCGCACGGTGACCTCCTGATACTCCAGAGCCGTCAGAGCTCCCGAGGAGGCCGGGGCCCGTGGGGTGCGCTGGTGCCACGAACGGCTACTGAGGGTTTCGGCCTAGGGTGACGGTGATCATGCTGGTGGGTGTATGCCGGTGTTATGCGGTATCCCGATGGGGGTGGCCTGACCGCGACGCAGCGGGCCCGGCGGGAGCAAGTGCGGTTTGAGGCTGCCGAGTTATTTGCGCAAGGGGTGACGCCGCCGCAGGTTGCGCGACGGTTGCGGGTGTCACGGAAGTCCGCCTATGCCTGGCATGCCCGCTGGCGGGAGGACGGCGTTGAAGGGCTGCGGTCCAAGGGGCCGTCCGGGCGTCCGTCACGGATGAAGCCCGAGTGGCGGGACTGGCTGGCGGCGGAGCTGGAGAAGGGGCCGGCCGCGCACGGCTGGACGGAGGACCAGCGCTGGACGCCGGCCCGGGTGGCCACCGTGATCGCCCGGCGGTTCCACATGCGCTTCAGCACGGCCCAGACCTGGCGCGTCCTGCGTCAGATGGGCTGGACGGTGCAGGTGCCGGTGCGGCGGGCTGCCGAACGCGACGAAGAGGCCGTGGCCACGTGGTTGAAGGAGACGTGGCCGCGGGTGGAAAGACGGTGAGGGACCAGGACGCCTGGCTGTGCTTCGCGGATGAGGCAGGGCAGCTGTTGCGGCCGCCGAAGGCGTGCACCTGGTCCCGGCGCGGACGTCCGCCTCTGGTCGAAGTCCGTGCAGCCGGCTCGGGCCGCATCTCGCTGGCCGGCCTGGTCTGCCGCAAGGCCGGCCAGCGCACCCGGCTGGTCTTCCGGATGTTGGTCCACCATGGCCGCAAGGGCGAGAAGAAGGGGTTTCGGGAGAAGGACTTCGCCGCGTTGCTGGACGCCGCCCACCAGCAGCTCGGTGGCAACATCGTGCTGGTCCGGGACAACTACAGCCACCATGTCGACGCCGCCATGCGTGAGCTGATCGGGAAGCGGCCCTGGCTGACGGTCTTCCGCTTCCCCACCTACAGCCCCGACCTGAACCCGGCCGAGGGTGAGTGGGCTCACCTGAAGAAGAGCCTGGGCAACCTTGCGCCATGCAGTATCGATGACATGGCCGCGCTGATCCGTACCCGCCTCAAACGGATGCACTACCGGCCCGGCCTGCTCGATGGGAGCGCGGGCGTTGCCGTTGTCGTGGCAGAACGTGGCGGAGCAGCTGGCCCGCTGCGCGATCGCCCGAACGCTGCGCCGCTTTCGTTCGCGGCGGAGTTGGGCGATGGCTGTCTTCATCTGGTCGACCTTTTGCTCGGTCAGCTTGGGCCGTGGGTTCGAAGACGTCGTGGAGGAAGTCGGCCGTCGCGTCGTCCGGGGTGCGTTCGGCCAGTGAGTGCCACTGTTCGCGTTGACGGTGCCGATACAGGAGATCGGCACCGCAGCACGAATTTGTCGCGGGTGCGGCAGTTCAGGTTCCAGGGACACACGTCGCCGTTGACGACAGGCCGGAACGTGTAGAAGCCCCCGTAGGCCGGGGTGGAAGTGCGGGCGAGGTCGATCGCCAACCCTGTGGCTTCCTCGGTGTCATCGGTCGGCCCGGCGACAGGAGCAGACCGGGTTCTCTGGGTCCGGGACCGGCCACCCAGACGGTTGGGAGGGCCTCTTCGGCCGACGGACTCAGAAGACATACTAGGAATTCTGATCTGAAAGGGAGGACCAGGTGTTTGCGCAGCCCCGGCCCATGCGCCGGAGGCTCTCAGGCAGTGTCAGACTCTCATGCCACGATCGGCACATGGGATTCTTCGACGATCTGGTGTTTCCGGAGGAACCGGCCGCCGAACGGACTGCATTGATCAGGCTGGGGCCACCGGGCGAGGACGCGGCGCGATACGCGCCACCCGTCGACTGGTTCGCGCCGGCGCCGCTCTCGCAGTTGGAGATGGCCGGTGCAGGCCCGCACGCCCGGGTGATGCTGACGGGATGGTCCGTGTGGCCGCGCGGGGCCACCCTGCACCTCGCGGTGTTCCGCAAAGCCCGCTGGCAGACCGCGGACGCGGGTCGGCAGTCCGGGCTCAGGGTGGGCCTGCTGTTCTCTGACGGCCACCGGGTGACCTCGCTGGACGGCACGAAGTTGCGGACGGTGCGCTGGACCGGGCCCGAGGGGGAGGTGCCCATGGGATCAACACCGCAGGCTTTCGGGCTGATCCCGCTGGATCCGGGCCTGCACCAGCCCCGCCGGTCCCTTTTCAAGACCGACGTCGACCTGTACCTGGCGGAACTCCCACCGCCCGGCGAGGCACAACTGGTTGTCGAGTGGCCGGACGAGGACATAGCCGAGACCCGAACCTCGATCGACGTGGCGGCACTGCATGCCGCGTCGGCGCGGGTGATCGAGGTCTGGCCGGGGCTTGAGCCGCCGGATCCAGCGGGGCAGCCAGGGGCCTTCGCGACCATGGAGAGGAGCGGACCGCCCAGCTTCCTCGCGCCGCCCCTGAGCGAGCGCCAGCGCGCGATACTGCGCCGTCAGGAGGAAGAGCGGCTGCGGTATGTGCCGCGGGCTGACTGGCAGGGGATGGGCTACCGAGGGGGCTGGGCGGACGCGGCGGTTGTCCAGGCCCGGCTCGACGGGGGTGCGCCGCCCAACGCCCGCATCACCGGGCAGGGCGGCACGCCACTGCACCTGGCGGCGGAGTGGGGTGCGGCGGAGGCGGTGGCCGTGCTCCTGTCGCACAACGCGGCGGTCGACGCACGCGACGACGACGAGCACACACCACTGTGGTACGCCGCCCTCGAAGTGAACGAGGACAGAGTCCGCGCACTGATCAACGCCGGGGCCGACGTCTGGACCCCGCAGACAGGGCTCTGGTCGCCAGGCCGGCTGCTGCTGACCACGCCACTCGCGCCGCTCGTCGCGGAACTCCCGGGAGCCGTGGAGCTACCCGCCGAGGAGGCCGCCGCCTTCCGGGAGGCGGACGCACTCATCGCGGCCTTCGGCGAGCGAGAGTTGTGGACCGAAGGGCTCGGCATCAGCTTTGTGCGGGACCTGAGGGAGGACGAGCTGATCCGGCGGCTGGGCGGCGACCCCGCGCAGTGCCCGGAAGTAGACCTTGAGCACGCGCCCTTCGATCCGGGGGACTACGACGATTCCCTCCGCTACGTCGGTGTGACGCGCATGCCCGGCGCCCCTGGCGGCTGCGTGATCACACAGGACGGTTACCTGCCGAGCGACGATGCTGTGATGCGGGCGATATCGGCGGGAACGGAGGCATACGGGCTGTACTTCAATGCGAAGGGCGGGACGTTCGGCACCCTGGCTCGCGACGGCGAGGCCGTCGAGCACGAGGAGATCGGTCTGCCGCCTGGCGAGTCGGATCCGCCCGCCCACTGGCACTTCCGCTTCTGGCAGCGCGGGCGCGCGTTCCCCTACGACGCCGCCACCCTCGCCTACGCCTGCGCCGCGGCCGGCCTGCGGATCAGCGACGGCCGAAAAGCGGTCGATCGACGCGCCCCGCGCCGCTGGGTGAAACTGCCGCCGCAGCTTCAGCGCTGAGAACTCCGGCGCACGGGCCAGGCAGCGCACATGTCCTGGAAGCAAAGGGCTTTCAGGGCTGTTGGCTCCGTCTGGCTCGTCGTCCATGACGTGAAGGGCGGTGTCTGCTGCAGGGTGAGGTCGTAGCTCAGGCGTGCGAAACGGACGGACGGGCGTCGCGGAGACGTCACTGCGGTACGGGCGACGAGCGCTCACGCTTTGCGACACTGGGAGACCTGGGCCCGCGCTGTCGTCATGGCTCATCGAACCGCTTGGGGACCAATGCGTGATTCTGCCTGTGCGGACGGAGTTCAGACGCTCGTTGTGCGATTCCTCATCGGGCGGTCGTGTAGGCGCGAGCGGTGTCGAGGAGATTCACTAGAAGGTCGGATGGTGGTGCCTGTTCCATCGCACGCTTCCTTTTCCCGTTCCGGTTCGTGACGTCGGTGCACGTCACTGAACCACGACACCGTGTCTCAAATTGAGGCGAGCACTTCGGGTCGGCCAGAACCGTACTTCGCCCGGGTCGCGCTCCATCTCCGTGACCCGGGCGTCGATTGGGGCAGGCATAGCGCGGCCTGCGGGCCGCGTCATCGTGAACGCGTGTGCGGTGTCGGGTCGCCTCGACCGAGAAGCGGGCGGATGCCGGGCATGCCCGTTCGGCGCGGTGTGGCTCGCCTTCCGACCCTCAGGCGTTGAGCGCGTCGATCAGGGCCTTCACGACGTCGTCGGTCGATGCGTTGCCGCCGACGTCACGGGTCAGGACACCCGCCGAAGTCGTCGCCTCGATCGCCTTGTTGAGGCGGGCCGCCTGGTCCGGCAGGCCGAAGTGCTCCAGCATCAGCGCCGCGCTGCCGACCGCGCCGATCGGGTTGGCCAGGCCCTGGCCCGCGATGTCCGGGGCGGAGCCGTGGACGGGCTCGAACATGCTCGGGAAGCGGCGCTCGGGGTTGAGGTTGGCGCTGGCGGCCAGGCCCAGGCTGCCGGCGAGCGCGCTGCCGAGGTCGGAGAGGATGTCGGCGTTGAGGTTGGAGGCGACGACCACGGAGAGGTCCTCGGGCCTGAGGACGAACTTCGCTGACATCGCGTCGACCAGGACGCTCTCCGTCTCGACGTCCGGATAGTCGAGCGCGACCCTCTTGAAGACGTCGTCCCACAGGACCATGCCGTACTGCTGGGCGTTGCTCTTGGTGACGGAGGAGACCTTCTTGCGGTCCCGGGTGCGGGCCAGGTCGAAGGCGAACCGCATGATCCGCTCGCAGCCCACCTCGGTGAACAGGGCGGACTGGACGGCGACTTCACCGCCGGGTCCGCGTCCGCCGAGGTTGCGGCCGCCGAGGCCCGCGTACTCGCCCTCGCTGTTCTCGCGGACGACGACCCAGTCGAGGTCCGTGTCGTCGGCCTTGCGCAGCGGGCTCTGGACGCCCGGCAGGAAGTGCACGGGCCGTACGTTGGCCCACTGGTCGAAGTTCTGGCAGATCTTCAGGCGCAGGCCCCACAGGCTGATGTGGTCGGGCACGGTGGGCCAGCCGACCGCGCCGAAGTAGATCGCGTCGAAGTCCTTGAGCCGCTCCAGTCCGTCGTCGTCGATCATCTTGCCGGTGCGCTCGTAGAACTCGCAGCCCCAGGGGAACTCCTCCCAGGCGAAGGCGAAGGGGTCCGCGGAGTTCTTGGAGGTCTCGGCCAGGGCGTCCAGGACGGCGCGTCCTGCGGCGACGACTTCCTTGCCGACCCCGTCGGCGGGGACGGCGGCGATGCGGAACGTGCGGGGTGCGGCTGTCATGGGTGCCTCCGGCTCGCTGTCGTGCGGTCGGTTCGAGTCAACACACCGACATCAGGGCGCGTCCAAGACCTGCTTTCGATACGACGTATAGGTGTGGCCGATCGGTCCTGCGTCAGGCGGTACGGCCCCGTCGCTGCGCCAGCGACCCGGTGAGGGCGAGGAAGGCGCGGGCCGCCGGGGTGAGGTGCGCGGGCAGGCTGACCATCGCCACGTGGAGGTGGGCGGTCGGCTCGATGGGGGCGACCACGGCTCCGCAGCGGCGGGCCAGCCGGGTCCAGGAGGAGGGCAGCACCGCGACGCCCACTCCGGTGAGGACCAGGGGCAGGATCGAGGTGCGGTGGTCCACGACGGTCACGATCTCCGTGTCGGTGCCGCCCGCGGTGATGTCGTCGACGATGTGCCGCATGAGGCTGCCGGTGCGGGAGGCGATGAGTTTCTGTCCGGCCAGGTCCTCGGGTCGGATCGTGACGTCGTTCTCGATCGCCCCGCCGGGCGCGGCGACGACCACGAACGGCTGGTCCTCGACGTGCACCACGTCCAGCCCGGACGGGTTCACGGGGCCGGAGCTGCCCAGCAGCCCCAGTTCGCAGGCGCCGCTGCGCACCAGGGAGATGACCTCGTCCGGGGTGAAGGCGGCCTGGGTGCTCACCGTCACCGACGGATGCAGCTCGGTGAAGCGGTGGATGAGGGTGGTGAGCGGTTCGATACCGGGCGAGGGCATGGTGGCGACCTCGACCGTGCCGCCGTGCAGCCCGGCGAGCGCGGCCGCGGTGTCGCGTACGGCTGCCAGGTCGCGCAGCACGCGTCGGCTCGGTTCGAGGAGTTCCGCACCGGCTTCGCTCAGGACGACGCCCCGTCCCACCCGGTGGAAGAGGGCCACCCCGAGATCGGCCTCCAGGTTCGCCATCGCCTGGGACAGCGACGGCTGGGCCACGTGGAGGGCGGCGGCGGCCTTGCTGAATCCACCGTGCTCGACGATGGCGAGGAAGTACTCCAGTTGCCGGGCGTCCACGGCGTCTCTCCGCTCTGTGCTGGTACGACAGGCGGAGCGAGCCTACCTGCCGGTTTCCGTTCCTCCGCGTCCGATCCAGCGGTCGGCGAGGGTCCGTGCGCACCGCGTGAGCAGCCGGGCGGACAGGGCGCTGTCGCGCGCGCAGTCCTCCTCGGTCAGGTCGGTCAGCGCCTGTACGGAGCGGAAGTGGGCGGCGGTCCGTTCGGGTGGCAGGGTGCAGCGGCCGGCGACGGCGTGCACCTCGACGTTCTGCCGCCGGGCCCGCCTCGCGAGGGCGACCGGCAGCTTGCCGGACAGGGACTGCTCGTCGAGGCTCCCCTCGCCGGTCACCACGAAGTCGGCGCCCGCGAGCAACTCGTCGGCGCCCAGCAGGGTGAGGAAGTAGTCGGCGCCGGAGCACATCCGCCCGCCCAGCAGCAGTCCGGCGTATCCGAGCCCCCCGGCCGCCCCGGCCCCCGGGGCCGCGGCGAGGAGGCCCGCGTCCGGGGTGCCGGCCGCCGCGAGTCGTCGTACGAAATGGGCGAGGGCGGCGTCGAGTTCCGGTACGTCGTGCTCGGTCGCCCCCTTCTGGGGACCGTAGACGGCGGCCGTGCCTGTCGGCCCCAGCAGCGGGTTGTCCACGTCGGTGGCCAGGACGAGGTCGATCCCGGCGAGCGCGGCGCGGGCCTCGGCGAGGTCGGCCGTACGGAGGTCGGCGAGCCCCGCGCCGCCCGGGTCGATCGGCGTACCGTCCTCGCGGGCCAGTACCGCGCCGAGGGACTGCAGCAGGCCGGCGCCGCCGTCGGTCGTGGCGACACCGCCGAGGGCGAGGACGATGGTGTCCGCCCCGCCCGCCAGCGCGTAACGGACGGCCTGGCCGATGCCCAGGCTGGTGGCCGTGAGCGGTTCCTTGCGGCCGCCCGGCAGGACGCCGAGTCCGCAGACGGCCGCCGCCTCGATGAGGACGGTACGGCCGTGCACGGCGACCGCGGCCGCGACGGGCTGCCCGGTCGGCCCGGTCACCGTGATCTCCTCGGGACGGAACCGGCCCGCGCAGGCGGCGGCCACGCTGCCCTCGCCGCCGTCCGCCAGCGCGAGCCGGTGGATCCGCGCGTGCGGGGCGGCCTCCCGCAGCCCGTGCTCCAGCGCGCGGGCCACACCGTCGGCGGTGAGGGAGCCCTTGAACTTGTCCGGCGCGACCAGGACGGACATCATCAGGACGCCACCTCGGCGGTGGGAGCCGCCACCGGCCTGCCCTTGGCCGTTCCCGCTCCGGTGTCCGCCGTCGGCTCGGCGGTCACCGGCGGTTCCGGAACCCTGCCCGCCAGCACCTCGCGTGCTCGCGCCAGGTCCAGGGTGTTCTCCCACCGGGCGATGAAGAGGGTGGCGACGGCGTTGCCGGAGAAGTTCACCATGGCCCGGCACTCGGACATGAACTTGTCGATGCCGAAGACGAGCATGATGCCGGCGGCGGGCACGGTACCGACCGTGGACAGGGTCGCGGTGAGCGCGATGAAACCGCCGCCCGCGACACCAGCGGCACCCTTGGACGTGAGCAACATAACGGCGAGCAGCCCGAGTTGCTGGGTGGCGGACAGCGGGGTGTCGGTCGCCTGGGCGATGTACAGCGTGGCCAGGGAGAGGTAGATCGCGGCGCCGTCGAGATTGAAGCTGTAGCCGGTGGGCACGACCAGGCCGACCGTGGACCTCTCGACCCCCATGTGCTGGAGCTTGCGCATCAGCCCGGGCAGCGCGGGCTCGGCGGTGGACGTGCCCAGGATCAGGAAGTACTCCTCCTTGAAGTAGCGGAACAACTGGAAGATGTTCAGCTTCACGTAGGCCGCCAGCACACCGCCGAGCACCACCACGACGAACAGGGCGGAGGTGACGTAGAAGAGCAGGATCAAGGAACCCAGGCTGGTCAGCGTGGACAGGCCGAACTTCCCGATCGCGTACGCCATCGCGCCGAAGGCGCCCAGCGGCGCGACCTTCATGATGTACGACAGCACCTTGAAGACGACCTCGGTCAGCCGGTGCACGCCCGCTATGACCGGCTCGCCCGCCTTCCCCACCGCCTTCAGCGCGACGCCGAAGATCACCGCCAGGAAGATCACCTGGAGGATGTCGCCCTCGACGAAGGGGCCGAAGAAACTGTTCGGCACGATGTGGGTGAGGAACTCCCACCACTGCTGGTGCTCGCCCTTCTCGATGTACGCGCCCGCGTCGCCGGAGGTGTCCAGGGTCGACGGATCGGCGTGTACGCCGTCACCGAGCCGGAAGATGTTGATCGCCACCAGGCCCGCCGCCATGGCGATGATCGTGCCGACCTGGAAGTACGTCAGCGCCTTGATGCCGGTGAGCCCGACCCTCTTCAGGTCGGCGACACTCGCTATGCCTCCGATGATGGTCAGGAACACGATCGGGCCGATCAGCATCTTCATCGCGGTGATGAACGTCGTGCCGAGCGGCTCCATGGCGGTGGCGAGATCCGGCCACCGCCAGCCCAGCACGATGCCGATCACGATCGCCACCAGAACCTGGACGTACAACTGCCGGTACCACGGCTTCGCCGCGATGCGGGTGGCCTGTGCGGCTCGCTCGTTGCTTGGGGTTTGCGTCATTGCAGCCTCCCTGATCGCGCGACACCGAGCCCGATCGGCACGCGCCAGCTTGGGCCACAGTGAACCGGGCGGCGGGGCAGGGGGTCCACGACCAAAAATCGATGCCCCGTATAGGACGCGCCTATCAGTACCGGCACAGCACATCCCCGCGAAGTGACGCGCATCAGGTCCAGCGCGAGAAATAAATGGAACGACCGGCACTACTTATGTTGATCAATGAGGAAGACAGTCCGCGCGCCCCCGATCGGGGCCGCCCCTGACTGATCCGGAGACAGAAGACCGCGCGCGTCGTACCGCTGTGGGAAGCGGCCAGGGCGAAGCGTCTGAGGCGCGAAGCGCACGCTACCGGAGAGGGCCGGTGAGCTGCATCGCCGCCCGCGGTCTTCGCGATCGTGGTTTCCGGGGCGCGGCTGTTCCGAGCGGGACGGCGCCGAGGAAGTCACACCTTCGACGGAACACGCGCGCGGCGGCGGCGTCGATCACCGACCGGACAGTGGCCGCCTCCGGGAAAAAGCGACCCCCTGCCTCCCTCATCAACGGCTTGGCGACAAACGCGTCAGGCCACTGCGCCGACCGGCGTCTTCCCGTCGGTCACGGGCCGGGGTCCGGCGCCGCGTTGCTCGCCGTGCCGGCCCGGAGCATGGCCTGGTAGAGGGCGCCGTGTTCGGGTGAGGCGGGCAGAGGGCCGCGGGCCGGGGCCTCGAAGGACTGGATGAGCAGGGCGACGACGCGCCGCCAGGCGTCGGGGGCAGCGCCACCGGTTACGTTGACGACACCGGCGTTTGCCATGTGGACCAGCACCAGGTCCGAGGGGTCGAAGTCCTCGCGCAGGCGGCCGGTGGCCTTGGCGCGGCCGATGAGTTCGACCATGCCCTCATAGGCCTCGTTGCGGCGGCGCTCCAGGGCCTTGGCGGCGGGAAATGTCGTGGTCAGTACGTCGGCAAAGCCGTAGTCGGCGGCTTGCATCGCGCAGGCGGACTCGACATAGCCGACGAAGCCATGCCAGGGATCGGGGTCGTCGAGCGCGGCGGTGACCGCGTCGGCATAGGCACCCATGCGGTCGATGAAAACGGCGTCGACCAGCTCCGCCTTGGTGGGGAAGCGTCGGAACATGGTGGCGATCCCCACCCCTGCCTCGCGGGCCACGGACGCCATGGAGGCGTTCAGTCCGTCCCGCGCGAAGACCGTGCGCGCCGCGGCGATGATCCGCTCCCGATTGCGTTCGGCGTCACTGCGCAAGGACTGCCCGGTGGGGGCGTCGGAGTGCTGGTCACCAGGGGTCATATGCAGGAGTGTAGCAACCGGATTGCCCTATCCAATTTTGCTGGTACGGTTGACCACAAGGAACCGGAACGACCTATCCGGATCGCGAACCGGATAACCCTTTCCCCTTCCGGGTGTTCCCACTTCGTTCGTCTGTCTGCCCGCCCGTCTGTCTGTCTGTCTGTCTTTTGGAAAGGATCGCCGTGACCAGCATCGCCATCATCGGGGCCGGCCCTCAGCTCGGCCTGGCCATAGCCCGCACCTTCGGCTCTCATGGCCTCGATGTCGCCCTGATCTCCCGCAACCGGGAGAAGCTCGACACCCTCGTGGGCAAACTGACCGCGGAGGGCATCACCGCCGCCGCGTTCCCCGCGGATGTCCTCGACCGTGACGCCCTCGGTCAGGCGCTCAAGGACGCGGGCGAGAAGTTCGGCGGCATCGACGTCCTGGAGTACTCCCCGGTGGGGACGTTCGGCACCACCACGTTGACCACCCCCACGGAGACCACACCGGCAGACGTCCAGCTCCAGATCGAGTTCCAGCTCTACGGCGCCATCACCGCCACGCGGGCAGTGCTACCCGCGATGCGTGAGGCCGGGGCGGGCACCCTGCTCTACACCACCGGCGCCGGCTCCATCGACCCGGTGCCGCAGGTCGGCAACGTCAACGCCGCCGCGGCGGCGCTGCGCAACTGGGCGATCAACCTGCACAAGGAACTGGACGGCACCGGGATCCAGGCCGCCCACGTCGGCATCGACGTCTCGATCGGCACCCCGGCCGTGCCCGGCTTCCCGACGGCCCAGCCCGAGGAGATCTCCCCCGTCTACTGGGACCTGCACACGACCAAGCGCGACCGAGCCGAACTCGTCTTCAGCCTCTGAGCGCACGCCGGGCTGGTCCCGCTTCCGTAGAGCCGGATCGCGCCGCCGCGGCGTCCCACTGCGGCGGCGCGATCCTCGACAGCCGCCGACCCTGACCACCGTCCCCGACGACGTCCCGCTGTGGAACAGCCGTGCCAGTCAGGTGAGTTGGGACTGCTACCTCGGCGAAGGCCGCCGGGCCGGGGCGGTGCCGAAGTGTCCCCCTGTGCCGCACCCGCCCATGCCGCGAGGGATCGACCCCGCCCGACGCCTCACCCATGCCGACGTCCCCACCGAACTCGCCCTCTACCCCGGCGTCCTGCACGGAGACATCATCCCGACTCCGCGACGGGTGAACGCGTACTCACCGACACGCTCACGGCACTGCGCCGCGGTCTCGGCGTACGAGGCGCCTGGCATCAGGACGTCGTGACGGCCTGGTCCCGGTGCTCGCGGATCTGGCCGTGGTGATCCGCGACCCAGGTGATCAGGGACGTGACGACGTGATGGAGGCTGCGGCCCAAGGGCGTGAGGTCGTACTCCACCCGCGGCGGCACCTCCGCGTAGGCGGTCCGGGTCACCAGGCCGTCCTGCTGGAGTTGGCGCACGGTCAGCGTGAGCATCCGCTGGGAGATGCCGGGGACCTCTCTCTGCAGGTCGGTGTAGCGCAGCGGGCCGCCCTCCAGTACGGAGATCACCAGCATGCTCCACTTGTCGCCGACCCGGTCCAGGATCTGGCGGACGAAGCGCATCTGCTCGGCGGGGATGCCGGCACACGGCCCCCGCCCGTCGGCGACATCAGGTCGGTCTGCGGTGTCCATGGCGCACATTCCCCTCCGGCACACACATCGATGTGCCTTTTGTACGGCCTTCCATACTGGTCCATCATGGCGCTACGCACAAACAGTAAGAATTGGAGATCCGTGTTGAGAGTCGACATTTGGTCCGAGATCACCTGCCCGTGGTGCGGGCTGGGCAGCCACCGCCTGGACCGCGCCGTGGAGCGCTTCGGGCACGGCGACGAGGTGGAGGTGATTCACCGCTCGTTCCCGCTCAGTGACGGGTTCCCGGTCGGCGACGTCATCAGCGTGCGTGAGGCCACGCTGCGCCGCTACGGCCTGGCCGGCGCCCAACTGGAGGCGACGACCCGCCAGGTCGAGGCGATGGCCGAGGAGGAAGGCCTGAGCCCCTACCGGGTGCTGGAGAACCAGGTCGGCAACACCCGGCTCGCCCACGAATTCCTCGCCCACGCCACGGCCAGGGGCAAGAACCGCCTCGCGTGGGACACGATCTTCCGGGCCTACTTCGGCGCGGCCCGACCCGTCTTCGGCCTCGACGAGCTGCTCGACCTGGCCGACGAGATCGGCCTGGAGCGCGAGGAGACCCGCCGAGTGCTCGCCGAGGGCCGTTTCCGCCAGCAGGTTCAGGACGAGCGGGAACAGGCGCAGCGTCTGGGGGCCACCGGCGCCGTCCTCGGCATCAGTTTCGCGACCGAGGTCCCGCTACTGGGCGTCCTCCTGCTGCCGTTCATCGTGCCCATGCTGAGCGTTTCCTTCCGCCGCCTGCACGACACCGGCAGGTCGGGCCGACGGATGTTCGTCGCTCTGATCCCCATAGCCGGCCCGATCATCTATCTCGTGGGGATGACGGTGGACAGCGCCCCGACCGCCAACCGGTACGGCCCCTCCCCCAAGGCGGTCGGCCATCCCGTCGGATGAGCACTGGCCCCGACGTGTACGCCAATGCCTTGGGGCCTGCACGACGACGGAGCGCCCCAGCGTCGGTGGCCCGTTGTCACGAGTCCGCCAGATGCTCGCCGAAGAACGTCTCGATGCGGCGCCAGGCGTCGGCGGCGGACTGCGGCTCGGGTCCGATCCCCGCGATGCGGGTCAGAGGGCGCAGCGGGCGCGGTGCGTTGTCGGCGTCGTTGGAAGGAGTGCCCGGCGGCCGGGTACTCCTTCACGTCGTGCGGTACGCCGGCTGCTGTCAGGGCCGCTTCCAGCTTGGCCGCAGCCCCTTTGAGCATGCGGTCGCGGCCGCCGTAACTGGCCACCACCGGGCAGGATTCGGCGAGGGCACGTTCGGGGTCCTTGGGCAGGAGGCCGTAGTTGACGGAGGCGGCGTCGAACGTGCCCCGTCCCGCGGCGATCAGCGCGAAGCTACCGCCCATGCAGAACCCGATGACACCGACCCGTCCGGTGCAGTCGGGGTGCCCGGCCAGCGTCTGCCGGGCGGCTTCCAGGTCGGCCCAGGCGCGACCGCGGCCCGACGTGGCCGCCCGCATCGTCGGTACCAGGCAGCGGCGGGCGCCGCCGTCGGCGAACAGGTCCGGCATCAGCGTCAGGTAGCCGGCCTGCGCGAGCCGTTCGGTCTGTCGCAGCATCACCTCGTCAGCGCCCAGGGCCTCGTGGACAACCACGACCCCGGGCCAGGGGCCCTCGCCCTCGGGCCGGGCGAGATGGCCGTGCAGTCGAAGAGAGCCGCCGAGAGAAGTGCCGAGGGTAGTGAGGTCGACCCGTTCAGTAGTGGGCATCGGTTCTCCGGTTGAGAAATGTGGCATGAGGGATGTGGCATGAGGGATGTGGCATGAGGGATGTGGGATAAGGGATGTGGCATGAGGGATGAGGTGAGAGTCGCGTATCAGGAAGGCGTGTTGGGGAGCCGCTGCAGCGTCGCGGAGCACGACTCGCCGGCATCGCATCGGAGTGCCACCGGGCCCGTGCTGCCGCCCAGGACTGCGCGGGACGCTCAGCCGGGTGGGGCAGGGGCCCGGGGCCCGGGGCCCCGATCCCCTCCCGGTACAGGGGGCTGGGGGTGCATTCCGGGCTGGGTGTTCCGGGTGCGGCTCCTTCTGAGGGTCCGGCATTGGGTGGCGGTGACGGGCCCGCGGTATGAGGAGGGCCACGGCAGAGGCGATCAGTGTGGCGACGGCGGACACGGCGAAGGACAGGGCGTAGGCGTGGCCGGTGGGCTGCGGGTCGGTGGCACTGGCGCTGTCGGCGAGTACGGCTGCGATGATCTGGGTGCCGAGTGAGGCTCCGACCGCCCGCACCAGGACGTTGACGCCGGTGGCCTCGCCGGTCCTCGTGGGCTCGACCGCGTCGACGATCAGGTTCGCCATTGCGGCGAACGACATGCCGATGCCGGTGAAGGTGAGGGTGGTGAAACCCAGCACGGCGTACCGGGTGTCGTGCTGGAGGGCGAGCGCCAGCAGGCCGGTGCCGGTGATCAGGCTCCCCAGGGCGAGAGGGGTCCTGCCGCCGAAACGGGCACCGAGGAAACCGGAGAGCGGGCCGGCGGCCAGCATGGTCAGCGAGCCGGGGAGCATGAGCAGTCCGGCCAGGGTCGCGTCGCCGCCGAAGCCGTATCCGGATGCGGTGGGGGCCTGGACCAACTGGGGCACCAACACGAACACCCCGAACTGACCGAAGCCGATCAGCAGGCTGGCCAGGTTGGTCATGACCACCGCCGGCCGTCCGAGAACACCCATGTCGATCAACGGGTCCGACGTACGGCGCTCCACCAGCACGAAGACGACGAGGACGGCCAGACCGAAGGCGACCAGGCCGAGGGTCCGGCCGCTGCTCCAGCCCCACTCCGTGGCCCGGCTGATACCGATCAGAGGGGCCGCGATGCCGACGGCCAACAGCACGGTGCCCGGGAGGTCGACCGGGCCTGCGGTGCGCTCCACCGACGGGGGAAGCAGTGTGTGCGCGGCGACGGCCGAACCCAGCGCCAGCAGAGTGCCGGTCCAGAAGATCCAGCGGTACGAGGTGTGATCGGCGAGTACGCCGCCCAGCAGAAGACCCAGACCCCCACCGACCCCGGCGATGGCCGACAGGAGGCCCAGGGCGCCGGCTCGTCCCCTCTCGTCGGGCAGCATGTCGCGGCTGATGCCGAAGCACAGCGGGAGGATGCCCCCGCCCGCGCCCATCACCACCCGCCCGGCGATCACCAGTCCCAGACCGTCCGCCAGCGCGGCCATGGCCCCGCCCAGCGAGAACAGCAGCAGGGTGACGACGAGCAGCCGCCGCTTGCCGAACATGTCGCCCAACCGGCCCATCACCGGCGTCAGTACGGCGGCCGACACCAGGTAGCCGGTGAAGGCCCAGGTCACATCCTGAGTGCTGCTGTGCAGAGCGGAAGCCATGTCGGGCAGCGCGGGCGCGATGGATGTCTGCGCCAGCGCGAAGGACAACGCCGCCAGGCCCAGGACCGTCAGTGTGCGACGGACAGGCGGGGCGCTCGAAGGGGATGCCGCATGGAGCATGTCTCAACTCCTGACGGCGGACGCCGGATCCGCCGGTGATTCGGTGCCGACCCGGCTGACCGGGCGCGCTGCTCTCCCGCAGCCGCGGGTGGCGCGAGCAGCGAGGTCGCGCCTTTGGTTCACGGGCTCGCCGTGATCCTTTCCCCTCACTCCTCGCGGCACGGAGACGTGCTGTGCCTCGTGGCGTGGCGGGACGTCGCGGCGTCCGGCCCCCATGGGCTGCGGCGGAGAGCGAGTGTCGCGAAGGCCTCCGCTCCGCCGCAGCCCACTCCGGGTGCGGAATGTTCACGCGGTGGACGACACCGGGGCGGGACGCAACACGTAGTCGTTGGTCATCGTGTAGTAAGGCGCGTCCAGGCCGCGGGTCTTGAAGTCTTTCGGATCGTCATGCAGCTCGGCCCGGAAGACGGTGGCCCCGGGCGTCGACCGGGGTTCCAGAGTGTGGTCGACATTCGGGTCGCCGGAGAAGTGGGACTGCGTGGTCAGCGTGTGGAATCCGGCGGCGCTGACGATCGTGTGGATGTGCAGGGGGCGGACGTCGACCCGCTCCAGCTTCCGGGCGAACCTCTGCAGCGGTCCGCCCTCGGGCAGACCGAGGGTCTCGACGCCGGGCATGACCGTCCGGTACTCGAAGCGTCCCTCGTCATCCGTGAGGATCTTGCCACGCAGGTTGAACGGGGGCAGGCTCTCGTCGAGCTCCAGCACCAGCGGCAGGAGCATCTCCGGGGTCATGCTCGAGTAGTCGCCGGCGTTGTTGGCCATCCAGAGGTCGAGTTCGGCGCCCGGGATCGGCTCGCCGCTCGCGGAACGCACCTGCCCGGAGACGAAGAGCACCTCGCCGGGCTCGTCGGGGCGCCTCGGCAACTCGTAAGGGCGCTCCAGGACCGGTGCGCCAGGCACATAAGCAGGCCCTGCGGGCAGCCACGGCGTCACGCCGTCCCTCTCCGGATTGGCGTACGCGCCACCGGCGTCGGTCACGATCACGCCGTACACGAAGAAGTGGAAGAGCGCGAGCGACAGCTCGTCGGCATCGGCGAGGTCCTTGATCATCCCGATGACCTGCTGGAACTCCTCCCGGGTCACACCATGCTTGAGGATCAGGTCCGTCACGGTCGACTGGACGTCGTCGAAGACGACGTGAAGCCTGGCGTTCTCTAACTTGTTCATCAGGGTCCTTCCTTGTGTGCGTGGGGGGGGGGACAGCGGACCGCAGGGCTGCACGGCCCATTCGGGCTGTCGGCCGTCAGTGACGCGACGTCCGTCCGTCGTGTCCGGGTGCGTCACCGTATTTCCAGGACCGTCTTGCCCTGGGCGTGACCGGTTTCGACCGCGGCGAGAGCCGTCGCCGCCTCGGCGAAGGGCACGATCTGTGTGACGCGGGGGTCGAGCGCGCCGGAGGCGACTAGGTCGGCCAGCGGGGCGAGCGTCTGCCCGGTCTGCTCCACCTGGAAGTAGCCGGCGCCGAGTTCGGCCGCCGCCGTCGGATCCACAGCGGTGACGATCCTGGACTTGTCCGCGACGAGAGGGGCGACGGCGTACAGGGAGTCGCCGCCGACCAGGTCGAGGAGGGCGTCCACGCCGTTCGGGGCGAGGGCGGCGATGCGCTCGGCCACTCCGTCTCCGTAAGTGACGTGCGTAGCCCCGAGGGAGGAGACGAACTCCGCCTTCCCCTCGCCGGCGGTGCCGATCACGGTGGCACCCTCGGCGCGGGCGAGCTGCACCGCGGTGGCTCCGATGCCTCCCCCGGCTCCGTTCACCAGCACGGTGGCGCCGGGCTTGAGGTTCAGCAGGCCTATGCCCTCGCGGGCGGTGGCCGCCGACACCGACAGGGTCGCGGCGTCCGTGAACGACACGGCGGCCGGCTTGTGTGCCGCGGACTTGGCCGGGAGCAGCGCGTATTCGGCGTACCCGCCTGCCAGCGGCAGGGCGCCGAAGACCTCGTCGCCGACGGTGAAGCCCTCGATCCCGTCGCCGATCTCCTCGACGACGCCCGAGACCTCCGAGCCCAGAACTGCGGGCAGGGGAAGGGGGAGGACGTCGCGCAGGTAGCCCGCGCGCACCTTCCAGTCGACCGGGTTCACGCCGGCCGCGTGCACCGCGACCAGGAGTCGGCCCGGTCCGGGAACGGGTTTGGGCAGGTCGACGAAGGCCTGCCGCTCGGGGCCGCCGTACTCGGTGAAGACGTATGCCTTGGGCATGGTTCCTCGTTCTGTTCGATGGGTGTGGGGTCTTTTCTGCACACGCGGCGATCCCGGATGGAGGGCGCCGGATTCACTTCCTGCCGCCGAACGCTTCGTTCCGGATGACGTCGAGGAGGCCAGGAACGCCTTCCGTGGTGCGTACGTCGAGGAAGCCGCCTACGTGGCTGTCGTCGACCGCCTGGCGCAGCAGCGCGTTTCCGAGATCGGCACGGGAGGTGAAGCGGCCGGGCAGCCGGGCCGTGGAGACCTGGTAGTCGCTGACGGTGTCCGTGTCGAAGAGACCGCCGGGGCGGATGATCGTCCACTGGCGATCGCTCCTGCTCACGATCTCCTCCATGCGCCGCATGTCGTCGTACACCCCGAAGCGGCCGAAGAAGCGGATGCTCAACGGCTCGAGCACCTTCCTGTAGAGGAGACCTTCGCCGGGTGCCTCTTCTCCGAAGAGCACGACCGAGGTCACGCAGACCAGGCGCCGGACCCCGTGTTCGGTCATGGCCCGCGTGATGTGCGTGAGGCCGTCGGAATACACCGTGACGGGGCTACGGCCGTCAGGGGCGCCGAGCGTGGAGATCACCGCGTCCTGTCCGGCCACGGCGCGTCGGACCGCGTCGGGGTCCAGCACATCCGCTCCGGTCACCCGCAGACGCGGACCGTCCAGCGGGAAGGAGTCGGGTCGGCGGGTGACGGCGGTGACCGTGTGCCCGTCGGCGAGCGCCTGACGGACGGCCTGCCGTCCGGTTGGTCCGTTCGCCCCGAAGATGACGATCTTCACTGGCTCTTCCCTGCTCACTGGGGGCGGACGGCTGATCGAGCCCCGCCGAAACGTCATGGGTACGGTCGTGATCGCCCCGGCCAGGCCGAAGTTCTTGTCCACCATCCTTCGTGTACGAGATGTCGGATTCGGCTCAGGACTGAGCCAGTTCGGCGCGGAGCTGTGGCAGTACTTTCGTGCCGAGCAGTTCGATACCGCGCAGGAAGTCGCGCTGGGGCATGCCGCCGACGTCCATCTGCAGGATCTGGCGGGTGTGGCCGAGCAGCCCGTGCAGATGGAGGATGCGGTCGGCGATCTCGTCGGGGCCGCCTACGAAGACCATGCCGTCGGGGCCGTACTGCGCGGCGCGGTCGGCGCGCGAGGGGGCGGGGCGGCCCAGTTCGGCCATGCCCTCGGCCATCATGCGGTGCTCGTACTCCAGGTACGTCGAGCGGGCCCGGGCGTCGGACTCGGCGACGAATCCGTGCACGGCCACCGCGATGTCCGCCCGTGTGGCTGGATGACCGGAGACGGCCCAGGCGTCGCGGTAGGCGTGGCCGTAGCGCGCCCAGTGCTCGGGGGTGCCGCCGAGGACGCCGAGGAACATCGGCAGCCCCAGCTCGACGGCCCGCCGCACCGAGTCCGGACTGCCGCCGGTGCCCAACCAGATCTTCAGCGGCTCCTCGGGGCGCGGGAAGACGGTGACATCCCGCAGTGGGCGCCTGCGGTGGGGGCCGTGCCAGGTGATGTTCTCCCCGGCGTTGACAGCCATCAGCAGATCGAGTTTGGAGGCGTACAGCAGGTCGTAGTCGTGCTCGTCGTGGTCGAAGAGCGGAAAGGTGATCGTCGACGAGCCCCGGCCGGCTACCAGTTCGATGCGTCCGGGAGCCAGGGAGGCGGCGGTCGCGAGTTGCTGGAACACCCGGATCGGGTCGTCGGTCGACAGCACGGTGACCGCGGTGCCGAGTTTGATCCGGTGGGTGGCGGCCGCGGCGGCGTTGACCACGGAGGTGGGCGAGGACAGCGGCATCGCCCGCATGTGGTGCTCGCCCACGCCGAAGTAGTCCAGCCCCACCTCGTCGGCGAGCTTGATGGCCTCCAGGACGTCACGAAGGGCCTGGGCGGTGGGCCCGCGACTGCCGTCGGGCAGCCGCGGGGTATTACCGAAGGAGTAGACACCCAGTTCGAAGGTCATGGCCGGGTCCTGGCCTCAGTTGCTGATCGCGGGCATGGCCCGTCGGTAGCGGGTATCGGTGAGCTGGGAGACCAGGAACGCGGCGATGTCGGCGCGGCTCATGGCGGAGCCGACCTCGTCGTGACCGAGGAAGCCGGAACGGATGCGTCCGGTGGCGGGCTTGTCGGTCGGGTTGGTGATGCGGGCGATGGTGTAGTCGAGAGCCGAGTCGGTGACGGCCGCGGTCATGCCCTTCAGCTCGGCCAGCGCGTTGGGGAACATCAGCCCGGCCATGACCGGCAGCACCTTGTGCTTCCAGTGCGGCTTGTCGAGGGGGTCGGCCAGCGAGGGCGTGGCCAGGCCGATGAACCGGGTGACCTGCTGCCTCTCCATGACCTGCACGATGGTGCGGGTCCCGTCGGTCACCTGCGAGCCGGTCGTGGACCGTTTCAGGGACGGGCCGAGCGCGCTGATCACCGCGTCGGCGCCGCTGACGGTCCTCCCGACGGCATCGCAGTCGGACAGCTGCCCGGTGACGACCGTGAGGTGGGAGTGGGTGAGGGCGAGCTTGGCGGGCGAGCGGACCAGGGCGGTGACTTGGTGGCCGTCGTCGACGAGTTGCTGGACGACGAGGCTGCCGATGGCGCCGCTCGCGCCGAAGACGGTGACACGCATGAGAGACAGTTCCTCGCGGTGGGGGTAGAAGCGGTGGGGGGTAGCAGCGGTGGGGTCAGAAGCTGTGCGGGCCGAAGCGGCCCCAGGCCACCAGGGCGGCCAGCATCAGCAGCACGACGTTGAAGCCGATCGCGCCGGGTTCCTTGCGGCGGGCGTGCGTGATCGCGGCCAGCACCATCACCACGGCCAGACCGGTCGCGGCGAGCGGGGTCAGCACGGGGGCGATGTCGGTGGCCGCGGGCAGGATCAGACCGAGGGCGGCGGCGAACTCCACGATGCCGATGAAGCGGACGGTGCTCTGCGAGAAGTCGGCCGTCCAGGGCAGCTGACCGGCCAGCTTCTCCTTGGGCTGGGTCGACTTCATGACACCGGCCATGGCGAACATTGCGGCCAGCACGGCCTGGACTATCCACAAGAAGACGTTCATGTACAAATTCCTTGGCGGAGAGAGATAGGGAGCGGTCTGGCCGGTCAGGCGTTGAAGACGGCTTCGGAGCGGTCGCGCTTCTCGTGCAGCTCCCAGTACAGCGGGGCGATCTCCTCGGAGGTGGCCGTCGGGAAGCCCTCCGGACCGCCCCCGCCGATCCAGACGTTGATCGCCACGTGCGCGGCGTGAACGCCGGTACCGGCCAGTTCCTTGTCCAGGTTGATCACCCAGTTGCGCAGAGCTGCCGAGGCCGCGTTGACATTGCCGAGCATGGGGACGGGATCGACGGAGCCACCGCCGGTGGTGAACAGCAGGGTTCCGGCGCCGGCCTCCCGCATCGCGGGCAGAACCGCCTGAGCAGCCGTGATGGCACCGTAGAGGTAGTACTCGATCTGCGGCTGCAGGTTGTCCACCGTGGACTCGGACGGGGTGGCCAGGGCGTGGCCGGGCACCGGGGAGTGCGCGGCCGGTGAGTACTCCAGTACGTCGATGGCGCCGAAGCGGGCCTTCACGGCGTCCAGCGCGGCGGTCAGGGACGGCCGGTCGAGCACGTCCGCGGGGAACGCCTCGGCGGTGACGCCCTCCTGGCCGAGCTGGTCGACCAGGGTCTGGAGCTTCTCCTTGGTACGGGCGATCAGGGCGACGTCGAAGCCGCGGCTGCCGAAGGAACGGGCGATGGCCAGGCCCATGCCGGGGCCGGCACCGATGATGGCGATGGTGGGCATACGGGACTCTCTTCCGTGACGGATGTGGGTTTCAGGAGCGGGTGACGACGACCTTGCCGGGGGCGCCGGTGAAGGCGGTGAACGCCGCCGCGGCCTGCTCCAGGGGGTAGACGGCGGTGACCGGCACCCGCAGCGAGCCGGAGGCGACCTGCTCCGCCAAGGCGGTCAGGGTCGACGCGTTCGGGTCGGCCATGATCGGGTGGACGGTGACGTCCTCGTCCTTGACGGCGTCCGGGGTCAGGCCCGCGGGTGAGGCGATACAACCGCCCTGCCGCAGCAGGCCGGCGAGCTGGGCGCCGTCACCCGCCAGGTGCAGCACCGCGTCCACGCCGTCCGGTGCGATCGCGCGGACCTGGGCCTCGAGGTCACCGGTGAAGTCGACCACGTGGACCTCGGTGTCGGTGCCGGTCAGGCCGGTGACGAAGTCGGTCTGCGCGCCGGGGCGAGCGGTCGCGATCACCTTCGCACCGCGGGCGGCGGCGAGTTGCACGGCCAGCGATCCCACCCCGCCGCCGGCCCCCGAGATCAGCACCGTCTCACCCTCGCCCAGGGCCACGGCGTCCAGACTGTCCACCGCGGTCGCCCCGGCCACGCCCAGCGCGCCCGCGTCCGCCACCGCCAGGCCCGCCGGGAGCGGGGCGACGCCGTATCCGGCGGCGACGGTGACGTACTCGGCCAGCGAACCGGTGCCCAGGAACGGCTTCGTCACGACACCGAAGACACCGTCACCGACGGCGAAGTCCTCCACACCCGCACCGAGCGCCTCGACGGTGCCCGCGAAGTCCTTGCCGAGCACCAGCGGGAAGCGGTGCTCCATCATTCCCCGCACGAAGCCCGCGGCGACAGCGAGGTCGAAGCCGTTCACCGAGGCGGCTGCCACCTTCACCAGCAGCTCTCCGGCCTCGGGGCGGGGAGTCTCCACCTCGGTCACGGCCAGGGTGGCCGGAACCGCGTCCACGGTCACAGCACGCATGACAGCACCTCTCGTAAGTGGACCGGCCTTCCCGGTTCCCCTCGTGCCGAGCGTAACAGCAGAAGCGGGCCGCCTGTTCCACTTGGGTAGAGTGGGGACATGACCTCCACGTCTTCCGACCGGACCCCGGACCAGCAGCCCGAGGCGAGACTGCGCGCGGACGCCGAGCGCAACCGCGAGCTCATCCTGGCGGCAGCCCGACGTCTCTACGCCGCGGAAGGACTCGGCGTGTCCATGGCCTCCGTCGCCCGTGAGGCCGGCGTCGGCAAAGCCACGCTCAGCCGACGCTTCGCCACCCGGGAGGAGCTGATCAACGCGGTCTTCGCCGACCGTATGGACGGCTACGCCGGCGCCGTCGCCGACGCGCTCGCCGACCCCGATCCCTGGCACGGCTTCACCGGCTACATCCACGCCGTCTGCGCCATGCAGGCCGCCGACCGCGGCTTCGCGGACGTGCTGACCATGTCCTTCCCGGCCGCCAGGTCGCTGGAGGCCCGCCGCACCGAGTCGTACAACGGCTTCCTCGAACTCATCGCCCGCGCCCGCACCAGCGGACACCTCCGTGCGGACTTCGTCCCGGAGGACCTCGTCATCCTGCAGATGGCCAACGCCGGCGTCATCGCCGCCGGCGGCGACTCCGCCCCCGACGCGTGGCGCCGCCTCGTCGGGCACATGATCCGCTCGTATGCCGCCCCCGGCGCACCGATCCCCGAGGTACCCGAAGCCCCGGCGCCCACCGCGCTCTACCGCGCCATGGTCCGCCTCGCCCGAACAGGCCCGGGCTCCGCGTAGACGGACGGTCCCTGAGGTCGCGGTGCGACCCCAGAAAAAGCGAAGAGCGGGCGCAGGTACGCGCCCGCTCCGCTCGCCGCTCGCCGAGCTCAGCCGCTCAGTTGATGCGAACGATCTGCCAGAGCTGGTCGTCGACGTTCAGGTCGTTCCATTGGATGACGGCCGCGCTGTTGCCGGTGGAGGACTGGGCGACACCGAGGCTGAGGCTGCTGCCCACATTCCTGAGCCCGTAGTAGCCGTTGCCCGCCTCCGTGAGGGTCCACTGCTGTGAGCCCGCGCTGGAGGGCGTGTTCTGGACGATCTTGGCTCCCGCGGTGGTGGAGCCGCCGCTGATGTCCAGGTTGAGGTCGCTGTTGACGTTTCTGATGGTCCAGGCTCCGCCGGCCGCCGACCGGAAGGTGAACAGCTGACAGAAGCAGGCGGAGTTCTGGTACTGCTGGACGGCCGTGCCGGTGGCGGTGGAGGCGGCGGGGATGTCGATGTACTTGCCGCTGTTCTTGTTGACGAGGACGTACTGGCCGGTGCCCAGCGGCGGCAGGGCCGTCTGAACGAAGTTCCAGCGCTGGCAGGCGCATCCGGTGCCGCTCCACTGGCCGGCGGTGGTGCCGGTGGCGGTGGAGGCGCCGGGGATCTCGAGGTACTTGCCGGTGACGCGGTTGGTGAGCGTGTAGCCGCCGGCCGGGCTCGGGGCGACGGCCCACTCGTGGTCGAGGGTGCCGTTGTCGTCCCACTGCACGATCTTGGCACCGTCGGCGGTGGACTGGTTCTCCACACCGAGGACCTTGCCCGTGGCGACGTTGAAGATCTTGAAGTAGCCGGAGGTCAGCTGGACGAACTTCCACTGCTGGTCGGCGGCGTTGTCCGTGTTCTGCTGGGTGGCGGACGTGCCGTTGGCGGTGGAGCCGCCCGCGATGGTGAGCTTGAGAGAACTGCCCGCGTTGGACACGGTGTAGATGGCGCCGTCCGAGATGCCGCCGCCGAGATCGACCGTGCTGTAGGTGACCGGGTTGAGGCCGGTGCTCCGTCCACGCCCTCCGCTCAGCACCAGCAGGCTGTGGCCGTCGGGGAACGGGAGCAAGCCCCGGCTGTAGCCGCCGGCGACGTTGGCGCGGATGCGGGTCCAGGCGTCGGCCGCGCCGTTCGCCGTGTTCACGAACAGGTCGTTCTGGGTGTCGCCGCTGACGACGAGCGTGCCGTTGGCTCCTCCGGTGGGCAGCCAGGTGACGTACGGCGCCCCGCTGGGGATGGTGCCGTCGGTCGCCTTGAGCACCTGACCAGGGGCGGAGAGGAACGCCTCTGGGTCCGAGGAGATGTGGTAGTACACGGAACAGCCGCCCTCGGGCGCCCCGCAGTACTCGTGGGTCATGACGTAGTTGCCGTTGGGCAGCCGGGTGACCACCGGCATGCCGGGGCGGTCCGCGTACTTCGGCATGGCCACGTCGTCCACGACCGGCCCCCAGGTGCGGAGATCGGTGGACACCTGGTGCACGATCTTCTGGCCGTGCGCGGTGTCGCGCTGATCCGAGTAGTAGACGATCAGCTTGCCCTTGGCGTAGAGGAAGAACGGCTCCCAGACAGGGGTGTAGCCGTTGCTGGATATCGCCCGTCCGCCGGTGGCGATGTTGGTGACGAAGCTCCAGGTCTGTCCGCGGTCGGTGCTGGCGTACAGGTCGATCTTGGTTGCGGACCGGTCACTCGGCACGGAGTCTCCGGCGGCCAGGATGGTGCCGGCCGGGAAGTCGCCCATCGCGGTGGGCAGTTCGAACAGCTCGGGCTCCCAACGCATGCCCCAGCCGTTCTGGGTGTCGGCGACGTCCGAGATCTTCGTCCAGGAGTTGCCGTTGTCGGTGCTGCGGTAGATCGGGAAGACCGGGGTGCCGGAGGTGTACTGCTCGAACGTCGACAGGATCGTGCCGTTGGCCGAGCCGTTGTGCTGAAGTCGCAGCGCTCGCGGGTAGAGCGACCCCGGCGAGGGCGCGTCCGAGGGCGGCGTGTACATCGTCTGCGAGGGACGGGCCAGGGCGTCCGCCCGGCCGGCGGGCAGGACCACGGTCATCATCGCGACGAGCAGGACGAAGACCAGGGACAGGAAGGAGACGGGACGGGAAAGCGGAGCGGCGCCGAGTCTGGCGCCTGTCTGCGCAGGGGACATTACGGCTCCCAGGGGAAGGTGGTTTCGCTGTCCGCCGGCTTGGCGCAACCCGGAGCGGCGGAGTTCGTTGGTCGCGTCGCCTCGGGACAGCCGGGCGACACTGCCGGGCGCGGCTCGCGAGCGCCCGGGGCGGGGTGGTTCAGAGGGAGGGCGGAGGCGCGGTGGAACCGCGGACGATCAGTTCGACGGGTGGGTCGTTCGCCGGCGGCAGTTCGGTGTCCGGCTTCTCGATGGCGTGGAGGAGCAGCCGGATTCCTTCACTCGACGCGGCCTCGAAGGGCTGACGGACGGTGGTCAGAGGCGGGGAGACGTAGGCGAAGACCGGGTTTCCGTCGAAACCGACGACGCTGACGTCCTCCGGCACCCGGCACCCGGCTTCCCGCAGGCCGTGGATCAGGCCGATGGCCATCTCGTCGCCCGCGGCGAACACCGCGGTCACCGAGCTGTCCGAGGCCAGTGCACGACCCGCGGCATACCCCGAGGCAGCCGACCAGTCGCCGTTCAGCAAGGGCGGTTCACGTACGTCCCGAGCCGCCAGTGCCTCCCGCCATCCCTCGATACGGTCCGTGGTGGCGTACCACCGCCGCGGCCCGGCGAGGTGATGGACAGTCCGATGCCCCAGGTCCAGGAGGTGATCCGTGGCCACGCGCGCCAGTTGACGGGCGCCCACGCCGACGGTCAGCGTCCGGGCGGCGGTGAAGGCGGGTGGGGCACCGAGGAAAAGCACCGGTACGTCGACGCCGAGCGGGACCTCGCCCTCGACAACGGGTTCGGAGACGACGATGCCGTCCACGCCCTGCTCCAGGAGTGACTCCAGCGCGCCGGCGATGCCTTGCGGGTCACCGTCCGGGGTGTTGACCACACGAAGCGCGTAACCGGCGTCCCGTACTGCTTGTTCGATGCCCACCAGCAGGGAGGCTGTGCCGTACCCGGCTGTTCCCAGAGCGACCACACCGATGGACCGGGTACGGCCGGAGGCCAGTGCCCTGGCCGCGTGGTTCAGCCGGTAACCGAGCTCCTCGGCGGCCGCCAGGACGCGTCGACGGGACTTGTCGGAGACATACGGCTCGTTGTTGAGGACCCGGGAGACCGTCTTGCGCGAGACGCCGGCCAGCCTGGCCACGTCCTCGCTGCGCGGCGCCGAGGAGCCGGCACCGTGCTCCAGCCCTGTTGTCATGAAGTCCCCCATGGCGTGTTCTCCATCGAACGAGGTCAGTGACTGACCGCGCGGTCATGACCGCGCGGTCAATGTGTACGCATCCGCCGAGCGCACGTCAAGGCTTGCTCGCGACCCACTTGCCTTACGGCATGACGGGCGGCGAGGTCCGTGCCCTGTCGGAGCGAGGCGCCGGAGGCTTCCGAGGCGGGCGTGCCCGGCAGGCGTTCCCGCAGCTCAAACAGCAATTTCCGTTGCCTTGGGCGATTCGACAGCCTGCCCTGTCGCTCCTGTCCGTCGGGGCCGATGGCCGCTATGCGGTGCTTCCGGCCGGGCCCGGACCGTCGCGGTTCACCGGACGGTGAGTCTTGACAGCGAGCCCACAGAGCGTCCACGCTTCCCGACATCCGACGATCGCGTTTGTTCGATCGTGTTGAATTCCGGCTCTCGACTGACCCTCACGTGGCCCCTCGACGCCCCACTCTCCGCCATTTCCCCGTCCAGCCGGCGCGCCCCGCCTCGGCACCGCCAGCCCCGTAGGAGCCGAAATGCACCGTTCCTCCCTTGGCCGATCCCTGCCTGGCACCAGCCGCCGCACCGTGCTCCGCGGACTCGGCGGAGCCGCGGTACTGGGTGCCGGCATCCCCCTGCTGAGTGCGTGCGCCGGCAGTTCCGCCTCGTCGGACACCAAGACCGTCACCGTCGGCTCCAACGCGTCCGACGCCGTCCCGAAGAAGGCGTACGGCGATGTCTACGCGGCCTTCACGAAGCAGTCCGGGATCAAGGTCGCCCTCAACACCAAGGACCACAACACCTTCCAGGAGCAGATCAACTCCTACCTGCAGGGCACGCCGGACGACGTGTTCCAGTGGTTCGCCGGGTACCGGATGCAGTTCTTCGCGGCCAAGGGGCTGGCGACCCCGATCGACGACGTGTGGAAGACGATCGGCGGCAACTTCCCCAGTGCCATGCACGACCTGAGCAAGGGGCAGGACGGCAAGTACTACCTGGTGCCGCTGACCACGTCCCCGTGGGCGGTCTTCTACCGCAAGAGCGTCTTCCAGAAGTACGGCTACGAGGTCCCCACCACGTGGGACGCGTACGTCGCCCTGTGCAAGCGGATGAAGAAGGACGGCCTCGTCCCGATCGCGTACGGCGACAAGGACGCCTGGCCGGCGATGGGCTCTTTCGACCAGCTCAACTTCCGCGTCAACGGCTACGACTTCCACGTCGAGCTGATGGCGGGCAAGGCTTCGTGGACCGATGCGAAGGTCCGCAAGGTCTTCGACACCTGGGCCGAGACCCTCCCCTACCACCAGGAGGGCGCGGTCGGTCGTACCTGGCAGGACGCCGCCCAGACGTTGGTGGCGAAGAAGGCCGGCATGTTTCTGCTCGGCATGTTCGTGGCGCAGCAGTTCACCGACAAGGCGGCCCTGGACGACCTCGACTTCTTCGCCTTCCCCGAGATCGACCCGGCGTACGGCCAGGACACCGTCGAGGCGCCCACCGACGGCATCATGCTCAGCAAGAAGCCCAAGAACCACGCCGGTTCCGTCGAACTCCTCGAATTCCTGGGCACACCCCGGGCCGAGGAGATCTACCTGAAGGCCGACCCGAGCCTGATCGCCGCCTCCTCGAAGGCCGACACCTCCACCTACAGCGCCCTGCAGAAGAAGGCCTACGAGATGATCGGCGGCGCGAAGCACCTCACGCAGTTCATGGACCGTGACAGCCGGCCGGACTTCACGTCGACGGTGATGCAGCCCGCGCTCCAGAAGTTCATCCGCGACCCCAAGGACATCGACGGTCTGCTGTCGTCCGTCGAGCGCCAGAAGAAGACGATCTTCGCCTCCTCATGAGCGTCGAAACCGAGACCCGAAGGCGGCACACACGGAGCCGCCCCGGGCGCCACCCCCCGCAAGGTCCCGCAGGGGCACAAACGTCTACTGACCCGCCGTGACCGCATCACGCTCGGCTTCATGGCGGGCGTGCCCACCATCCTGCACGTGGCCCTGGTCTGGGCCTCATCGGGGCCAACAAGCCCGGCCACCACGTCGACTCGATCGGCGACCCCGGCCTCAACCTGCGGGCGATCCTCGTCGCCGCGTCCTGGCGGCACACCGGCTACACGTGCTGATCCGTACTTCACCGACCCCAACCTGGTCGCCGCCGGCGCCCTGCTCACCGCGATCCCCACCCTGATCGTGTACTTCGCGCTCCAGCGCCAGTTCGTCAGCGGACTCACGCCGGCGCCGACAAGGGCTGACCGCAGCCCCGTTCGAAAGCGACTCCGATCCGCAAGTACCCGGACGCGCTGCCGGTCGACAAGGACGGCAGGAGACTGTCGTACGGCAGCCGCCAGACGTTCTGCCCGTCCAGCCTCGCCTACCGCGAGGCGGCGCTGCGCATCGCCGGAGCCCTCGCCGAGCGCTATGCCGACCACTCCGCCGTCGCCATGTGGCATGTGCACAACGAGTACGGCTGCCACAACGACGCCTGCTACTGGGACACCGGTGCCGCCGCCTTCCGCACCTGGCTGCGCGCCCGCTACGGCGACGACCTGGACGCCCTCAACCACGCCTGGGGCACCACGTTCTGGAGCCAGTGGTACGAAGACTGGAACCAGATCCTGCCGCCCCGCGCCACCTCGGCCCCGCCGAACCCCACCCACCGGCCGGACTGGCGCCGCTTCTGCTCCGACGAACTGCTCTCCCTGTGCACGGCCGAACGTGAGGTGCTGCGCCGGGCCGCTCCGGATATCCCCGTGACCACCAACTTCCTTGTCCTGCGCACCATCGACGCCCTCGACTACTGGCGCTGGGCACCGGAGCTGGACATCCTCTCCAACGACCACTACCTGCTGTCCGACGACCCGGAGGCCGAGGTCGACATCGCCCTCCACGGCGACCTGATGCGCTCGCTCGCCGGCGGACCATGGTTCCTCATGGAGCACTCGACCGGCGCCGTCAACTGGCAGCCCGTCAACCGCGCCAAGCTCCCCGGGGAAATGCGGCGCAACGCCCTGGCGCACGTGGCGCACGGCGCCGACGGCATCGCGTTCTTCCAGTGGCGGGCCGCGAGGGCGGGCGCCGAGCAGTGGCACTCGGCGATGCTGCCGCACGCCGGCACGGACAGCCGGATCTGGCGGGATGTCGTCCAACTCGGCGCGGATCTGCGGGCGTTGGCCGAAGTGCGGGACTCCACCAGCACGGCACAGGTGGCGATCGTGTGGGACTGGGACGCCCGTTGGGCACTGGAACTGCCCTCCCAGCCCAGCGGTGAACTGCGTTACCAGGACCTGGTGCGCGACTGGTACACACCCCTGTGGCGGGCGGGGATCGCCGTCGACTTCGTACGCCCGGACGACCCCGAACTCGACCGCTACAAACTCGTCCTGGCACCCTCGCTGTACCTGGTCACCGAGGCAGCGGCGGCGAACCTGGCCCGGTTCGCCGAAGGTGGGGGCACGCTGGCCGTCGGCTTCCACAGCGGCATGGTCGACACCAACTGCCATGTGTACCTGGGCGGTTACCCCGGAGCGTTCCGTGATGTCCTCGGGGTCGTCACCGACGAACTCTTCCCTCTGCTGCCGGGACAGACGACCGGCCTGACCGGCGATGTGCCCTCCGGAGCCACGGCCGACCTGTGGTCGGAACGGATTCCGCTCACCGGCGCGGTGGCCGTCGCCTCCCACGCCGACGGCCCGCTGACCGGCCACCCTGCCGTCACTCGCCACCAGTACGGCAACGGCGCCGCCTGGTATGTGGCCACCCACCCGGACCGGGACACGCTCGCCGTGCTGCTCCACCGCATCCGCCAGGAGGCCGGCGTATCACCGGAGCGTGAGGTGCCTACGGGAGTCGAGGTCGTCCGGCGTCGTGGCGAGGAGGCCGACTACCTGTTCCTGATCGACCACGCCGGAAAGGGCGCCGAGGCGCCCGCCGAAGGCGTCGAACTCCTCACCGGCACACCGGTCACCGGAACCGTCCTCGTCCCGCCGGGAGGCGTCGCCGTCGTCCGCGAACCCCGCTGACCCACCTGCCGAAGGGCCGGGCCCCTCCGCACCACGCCAGGTGCACGGCCCAGGTCACTTCCGGCTCCACAGAGGCAACAGCCGCCACGTCGGCGCCGCCATGCATGAGCTGATAGGGAAGCGGCCGTGGCTGACGGTCTCAGTAGCCGGTCCGCCAGGAGCAGGCCGCCGTTCCCCCGACCGGTACGGGGACGCTGAGCACCGCGCCGGAGGCCGCGGTCGGGCTCGTCACTCCGTGCCGGGCCGTGGTGATGAAGAGGCGGTTGCCGTCCGGGGGCAGGCACACGGAGGTGGGGTGCGGGGCGGGGACGGTCAGGGTGTGGAGCAGGCGGCCGTCGGGGTGGTAGCGGCGGACCGCCCCGGCACCCCACAGCGCGATCCAGAGGCACCCCTCCTCGTCGACGGTCATCCCGTCCGGGCCGCCCTCGCCGGCCCGCAGGTGCGCGAAGGTCTCCGGGGCGCCCCGGAGGTCACCCGAGACGGGGTCGACCCGGCAGCGCAGGACGGTGCCGACAGCCGTGTCGGCGAGGTACATGGTGGTGCCGTCGGAGGTGAACGCCGGGCCGTTGGCGATGGTCAGGCCGTCGAGGACGCGTACGACGGTGCCGTCGGTGTCCGTGCGGTACAGCGACCCCGCGCCGGGGGTGGCGTCGTAGGCCATGCTGCCCGCCCAGAAGCGCCCCGCGGGGTCGGCGACGCCGTCGTTCATCCGGCTGGGGGCCGGGGTGCGGTCCTCGGGCCGGTCCAGCCATTCCAGCGCGCCGTCGGGGGTGAGCAGCGCGATGCCGGTGCCCGCGGCGGCGATCCAGGTGTCCGGGCGGCCGTGGACCGGCGCGACCGCCCCCAAGGGCACGTCGAGGCGGGCGAGTTGGTGCGGGCCGGTGGCGTCGCGGTCGTCGCGCAGTTCGAAGAGTCGGCCGCTGAGGATGTCGACGTACACGTACCGCCCGTCGAACCAGCGGCCTCCCTCGGCGAGTTCGTACGCTCCGTCCACGACGAGGGTCGCCGGCGCTGCCGTTGAGGTCATGTGTCGTCTCCTGGTCAGCGGATGGTCGTGCCGTCGGGCCGGTCGAGCAGGCCGAGCTCGTCCCGGGTCGGAAGGCCCTCCCAGTCGCCCCGGGTGGCGACGGCGAAGGCCGCGGTGGTGACGGCCCGGTGCAGCCGGGCCGGGATGTCCGCGCCGTCGAGGAGGCCGGAGAGGTAGCCGGCCACGAAGGCGTCGCCCGCGCCGACCAGATCGACCGCGTCGACCTGCCGGGCGGCGCGGTCGGTGGCCCCGTCGGCGGTGTGGGCGGTCGCGCCGCGCGCGCCCCGTTTGACGATCACCTCCGAGACGCCGGTGGACAGCACGGAGTGGACGGCCTCGGATTCGCTCCCGTCGGGACGGTCCGCCACCAGCGGCAGTTCGTCCTCGGAGGCGATGAGCAGGTCGGTGCGGGCGAGCAGCGGCCGGAGCGCGGTGCGGGCGCGGTCGGCGGTCCACAGCCGGGAGCGGTGGTTGACGTCGAGGCACACGGTGATGGCGGCTTCGCGGGCCGCGCCGGCGGCGGCCAGGACCGTTTCGGCCGCCGACGGGCTGAGCGCCGGGGTGATGCCGGTCAGGTGCAGGATGCGGGAACCCGGAGCCAGGGCGGGCAGGACGTCGGCCGGGGTGAGGGCCGAGCCGGCGGATCCGGCCCGGTAGTAGCTGACGCGGGTGAGCGTGCCCAGGCGGGGCTCGGTGAGCAGCAGTCCGGTGGGGCGGCCGGTGTCGTCGGTGCTCGCGTGGCTGGTGTCGACGCCCTCGGCGCGCAGGGTGCGCAGGACGAGCGCGCCGAGTTCGTCGGCGCCGACCCGGCCGGCCCAGCGCACCCGGTGTCCGAGCCGGGCGAGGCCGATGGCGACGTTGGACTCGGCTCCCGCGACGGACAGTCCGAGGCTGCCGCCGAGGCGTAGTGCGCCGTGGGCGCGGATCGCTGCCATGGTCTCGCCGAACGTGACGACCTCGGACGTGTTCCGGTCTGTCGAAGTCGTCACGGCGCCCCTCCCCCGGTCACCTCGCGGAACTCGGCCGCGCGGGCGCGGAGCCGCTCCAGGTCGCCGCCGTCGGCCGCGTCCCCGACCAGGGGTGAGCCGACGCCGACGGCGAGGGCGCCCCGCTCCAGGTAGTCGCGGGCGGCCGTCGCGTCCACTCCCCCGACGGGCACGAACGGCACCTCGGGGAACGGGTCGCGCAGGGCCCGCAGATACCCCGGGCCACCCAGAGAGCCGGGGAAGAGCTTGATCGCGGCAGCACCCCGCGCGAGGGCACCCTCGATCTCGGTCGGAGTGAGAGCCCCCATCAGCACGGGCACGCCGTACCGCTCCAGCCCGTCGACCAGGGCGGGGGTGACGAGGTAGGACGCGCCGGCGTCCACGGCGCGGGCCGCGTCCGCCGCCGAGCGTACGGTTCCCGCGCCCAGGAGCGCGTCGGGGCCGAGGTCGGCGCGGGCCCGGCTGATGACGGTCAGGGCGTCGGCGGTGGTCAGGGAGACCTCGACGGCCGCGACGCCCTCCTCGGTGAGGGTGTGGACGGTGCGCAGGGCCGCGGCGGGATCCTTGCCCCGTACGATCGCCAACAGGCGGTGGGTGCGCAGGGATTCCACCAGGTTCATGGGAGCGGGCTCTCCTTTGGGTTGGGGGTGTGGGGGCCTGGTGGTGCTCACCATTCGGTGAACGCCCCGTCGGCGCCCCGCCATACGGGGTTGCGCCAGCGGTGTCCGGTCTCGGCGGCCCGGCGTACCGCCTTCTCGTCGATGTCGACGCCGAGGCCCGGGCGGGTGGAGGCGACGGCGTATCCGTCCTGGAAGCGGAAGGGTTCGGGGTCCATCACGTACTCCAGCAGGTCGCACTGCTGGTTGTAGTGGATGCCCATGCTCTGTTCCTGGATGAGGAAGTTCGGCACGGAGAAGGCGATCTGCAGGCTCGCGGCGAGGGCGATCGGGCCGAGCGGGCAGTGCGGGGCCATGGCGACGTCGTACGTCTCGGCCATGGCGGCGATGCGGCGGACCTCGGAGATGCCGCCGGCGTGCGACAGGTCGGGCTGGGCGACGGCGATGCCGCTGGCCAGGACCTCGCGGAAGTCCCAGCGGGAGTAGAGGCGTTCGCCGGTGGCGAGGGGGATGTTCGTGGACTCCACCAGGCTGCGCAGGTGGTGCGAGTGTTCCGGTGCGACGGGTTCCTCGACGAACAGGGGGTGCAGGGGTTCGAGCAGGGGCAGTAGTCGGCGTGACATGGCGGTGGAGGCCCGGCCGTGGAAGTCGACGGCGATGTCCCGTTCGTCGCCGAGGACTTCGCGGACGGCCGCGACGCGTTCGACGACCTCGGCGGTGCGGGCGGGGGTGTCGATGGGGGCGAGTTCGGCCGAGGCGTTCATCTTGACGGCGGTGAAGCCCGCCTTCATCTGTTCCTCGGCCAGTTCGGCGACGTCACTGGGCCGGTCCCCGCCGATCCAGGCGTACATCCGGACGCGGTCGCGAACGGGGCCGCCGAGGAGGCGGTGCACGGGGACGCCGTAGGTCTTGCCGGCGATGTCCCACAGGGCCTGGTCGATGCCGGCGACGGCGCTGGAGAGGATGGGGCCGCCCCGGTAGAAGCCGCCCTTGGTGAGCACCTGCCAGTGGTCCTCGATGCGCAGCGGGTCCCGGCCGACGAGGTAGTCGGCCAGTTCGTGGACGGCCGCGCGGACGGTCTCGGCGCGGCCCTCGATCACGGGCTCGCCCCAGCCGGTGACGCCCTCGTCGGTGGTGACGCGCAGGAACAGCCAGCGCGGAGCGACCAGGAAGGTCTCAAGTCCGGTTATCTTCAAGGAGTTTCCTCGGGGAGCGGGTCGGTCGCGAGGCCGTCGCGGCTTTCCTGGGCCTGGACGGCGGCGAGGTCGTGGGACGCCTGCGCGAGCAGGGACTCGACGGCGGCCACCGCCGCGTCCGGGTCGCCCGCCTCGACCGCCGTCAGCAGTTCCTGGTGCACGGGGATGGAGTCGGAGAAGTGCAGGGCGCCGTGCACGATGCGGTCGCGGACGCGCAGGCCGGCCTCGATGACGACCTCCATCCGGCTGAGCAGTTCGTTGTGCGCGGCGTCCAGCAGGGCGCGGTGGAAGGCGAGGTCCGCCTCGACCATCGCCTCCGCGTCCGTCCCGGCCGCCGCCATCGCGTCGAGCGCCCGGCGCAGCGCGTCCAGGTCGGCCGGGGTGCGGCGGGCCGCGGCGAGCCGTGCTCCGGCGGGTTCGACTATGGCGCGGACCTCGGCGAGGTCCTCCAGGAAGCCGTCGGTGGGAGCGCTGCTGCCCTGCCAGCGCAGCAGGTCGCTGTCGAGCAGGTTCCAGTCGGCGCGGGGCCGGATGGTCGTACCGCGTTTCTGCTTCGATTCGAGCAGGCCCTTGGACGCCAGTACGCGCAGCGCCTCGCGCACCACGGTCTTGCTGACGCCGAGTTCCGTCTCGAACTTGACCGGGTCCACCACGGAGCCCGGAGGGTAGTCGCCGCGGATGATGCGTCGGCCCAGCTCTTCCACCGCCTGGCCGTGCAGCCCCCTGCCGGGATGGGTCACCACGTTCTCCGTTTCCGTGCCGGTCCTGTTCGGGGCGGCCGAGCACCCATCGCTGGGGACGTGCCGCTCACGAGGACTCCTTCATGACGCTCCATCCTCCATCAACCACGAGACTCGCTCCGGTCACATAGGAGGCGTCCGGGGATGCCAGGAAGGCGACGGCGGCGGCCACCTCCTCCGGCTGCCCGAACCGCTTCGCGGCCGTGGCCGCCACACTGCGCGCCCGGTCGGCCTCCGGGATCCCGTCCCACGCGGCGGTGAGGATGGGGCCGGGCAGAACGGTGTTGACCCGGATGTGCGGGCCGTACTCGACGGCCAGCTGCCGCCCCAGCGAGCACAGCGCGCCCTTCGCGGCGGCGTAGGCGGCATGGCCCGGCAGGCCGATGACCGCGTGGACCGAGGAGGTGAGGATCACGCACCCCGAGGCCTGGCGCAGCGGGCCCGCGAAGGTCTTCATCCCGCGCCAGGCCGGCTTCAGCAGGACGGCCATCTGACCGTCCCACTCGGCCTCGCTCAACTCGTGTGCGGGCTTGTTGAGTTGCGCGAAGGCGTTGCTGTGCAGGACGTCCAGCCGGCCGTGGTGCTCGTCGACGTGGCGGGCCAGGTTCTCCCAGTCGGCGGCCGAGGTCACATCGCAGCGGACGTACTCCGCCCGGCCGCCGCCGTCCTCGATGCCCGCGGCCAGCGCCTTGCCCGCGGCGTCGTCCACGTCGGTGAGCACGACGGCCGCGCCCTCCTCGGCGAGCCTTCGGGCGGTGGCCGCGCCGATCCCGTGCGCGGCACCGGTGATCACCGCCACGCGTCCCGCCATCCTGCGGCACTCCGTCATCGTGTCCGTCTCCTGTCTCGTGCTGCACTCACCATAGCTCTTTCAATTAATTATGAATATATCTTGACGGCGTGGCGATGACGCTCCAACACTGACCGGCAGGCAACAGGCGCCTCCCGCACGAAGCCAGGAAGGGACCTCACCCCGATGAGCCGCACCACACACCTCCGCAGAAAAAGCCGGGCCGCACTCGCAGTGACCCTTGCCGCCACCGCCCTGCTGATCTCCGCCTGCGGGGGTTCCAGCGGTTCGAAGGACCCCGAACTCCAGAAACCCGCCAAGCCCGGCGAGAAGGTCGACCTGCGCTTCTGGTCGTGGGTTCCCGGTGTCGACAAGGCCGTCGACAAGTGGAACGCCACCCACCCGGACATCCACGTCAAACTGGAGAAGATCCCGTCGGGCAGCAGCGGCGGCTACGCGAAGATGCGCGCCGCGCTCAAGAGCGGCAACGCGCCCGACCTGGCACAGGTGGAGTACCAGGAGATCCCGTCGTTCCTGCTGGAGAACGGCCTGGTGGACCTGTCCCGGTACGGCGCGGACAAGGCCCGGTCGAAGTTCGTGGACTGGCAGTGGCAGCAGGGAGTCTTCGACTCGAAGGTCTACGCGATCCCCCAGGCGTCCGGTCCGATGGGCCTGTTCTACCGCTCCGACCTGTTCAAGAAGTGGGGCATCGAACCGCCCGCCACCTGGGACGAGTTCGCCCAGGCCGCGGAGAAGGTCCACGACGCCGACCCGAAGGCGTACATCAGCACCTTCCCGCCCGGCAACTCCGCCTGGTTCACCGCGCTCGCCTGGCAGGCCGGCGCCAAGTGGTTCGGCGTGGACGGCGACACCTGGTCGGTGAACATCGACTCCCCGCAGACCCTCAAGGTCGCCGCCTTCTGGGACGACCTGCGCACCAAGAAAGTGATCAAGACCGAACCCGACTTCGCCAACGGCTGGTACAAGGACCTGCAGTCCGGTGGCATCACCTCATGGGTCAGCGCCCAGTGGGGCGACGCCATCATCAGCGGAAACGCTCCGAAGACCAGCGGCAAATGGGCGGTAGCGCCCATGCCGCAGTGGACGAAGGGCGCGAACGTGTCCGCGAACTGGGGTGGATCCTCCACCGCTGTCCTCAAGGGCGCCAAGCACATCCCCGAGGCATTGAAGTTCGCCGAATGGCTCAACACCGACCCCGCGAGCGTCGATCTGCTGCTGCAGGGCGGATACGGCTGGCCCGCGGGGGCCGACGCGTACAAGGGCTCCTCGCTGGACAAGCCGTCGGAGTTCTTCGGAGGCCAGAAGTACAACGAGGTCTTCGCGCAGGCGGACAAGAGCATCGACAACTCGTGGAAGTGGATACCGACGATCGACGCCACCTACCAGCACCTCAACGACGGCTTCCAGGCCGCCCTGGCCGGCAAGGGCACGTTCGTCTCGGCGGTCAAGCAGGCGCAGCAGCAGACCGTCGAGGACCTGAAGAGGAAGGGACTGAAGGTCTCCACCGGCAAGTGACCACCTCCGGAGGGCGCGACGCGGCCGCCGTCGTCGCCCCCTCCGGACTCCAGAAAGAACCCAGATGACCACCCGAGCGCCCCGCCGCCGCAGAAACCTGGCGCCCCTCGCCTTCGTCGCGCCGTTCCTCCTGCTGTTCCTCCTGACCTTCGCCCTCCCCATCGGCTACGCCGTCCACCAGAGCGTCATGGACGTCGAGTACACCGGAGCCCTTGGCCTCGGCGGCAGCCACAGCGTCTTCGTAGGGCTGAACAACTACTCCGACGCGTTGTCCGACAGCGCTTTTCTGCGCAGCATCGGCCGCGTCCTGCTGTTCGCGGCCGTCCAGGTGCCGGTGATGGTCGCGTTGTCCGCCGGGCTCGCACTGCTGCTGGACAGCGCCTCGGCCCGAGGCGTGCGGTTCTTCCGCGCCGCCTACTTCCTGCCCTACGGCGTCCCTGGGGTCATCGCGTCCATCCTGTGGGGCTTCCTGTACGTACCGGGAGTCAGCCCTCTCGTCGACGGCATGCGCCACCTGGGGATATCCGTCGACCTGTTGGGCGGGAACACGGTTCTCTGGTCCATCGCGAACATCGTCACCTGGGAGTTCGCCGGCTACAACATCCTGGTTCTCGTCGCCCAGTTGCGTACGATCCCCGCGGAGCTGTACGAGGCCGCCCGCATCGACGGCGCCAGTGCGTGGGCGACGGTACGGCACGTCAAACTGCCGCTGCTGCGCCCGGCACTGATCCTCACCACGGTCTTCACCATCATCGGCACACTGCAGCTGTTCGCGGAACCGCTGGTGCTCAAACCCGTCTCGTCGAGCATCAACAGCTCCTACACCCCCAACCTCAGCGCCTACAACGAGGCGTTCACCAACGACAACTACCACCTCGCCGCTGCCGAGGCGGTGCTGCTCGCGCTCGCCGCGTTCGTGCTCTCTTTCGGTTTCCTGCGGCTGATCAACAAGAGAGGTGGGGACGCGTGAGCCTCCAGACACCGGCCCGCACACTCCCGCCGAGGGGCGAGACGCCGGCCTCCCACGACGGCACGACACCGCGCGGCGGCATCACCGGGGTCACCACGCGCAGCCGCATCCTGGTCACCGGCCTGCTCGTGGCGGCCGCGGGGTACTTCCTGCTCCCGGTGTACTGGCTGGTCGTGGCGTCCACCAAGTCCACCGGCGATCTGTTCGGCACCTTCGGGCTGTGGTTCTCCCATCCCCAGTTCCTGAGCAACCTGTACCAGGTGGTCACCTACGACGACGCGATCTACCTGCGCTGGGCCGCCAACAGCGTGCTGTACGCGGGCGTCGGCGCGGGTGTGGCGACGCTGCTTGCCGCGATGTGCGGGTACGCGCTGGCCAAGTTCTCCTTCACCGGTCGCGACACGCTCTTCAACATCGTGCTGGGCGGTGTCCTGATCCCTGCCACGGCGCTGGCACTGCCGATGTACCTGCTGTTCAGCAAGGCGGGCCTGGCGAACACCTACTGGGCCGTGCTGCTGCCGAGCTTCGTCAGTCCCTTCGGCGTGTACCTGTGCCGGATCTACGCGGCGGCGTCCATACCGGACGAGCTGCTGGAGGCTGCCCGCATCGACGGCGCGGGAGAGGCCCGCATCTTCAGGGTCGTGGGGCTGCGCATCATGACCCCCGCCCTGGTGACGATCTTCCTCTTCCAGTTCGTCGGCATCTGGAACAACTACTTCCTGCCGCTGGTCATGCTGTCCGACTCCAAGCTCTACCCCATCACCCTCGGTCTGACGTCGTGGCAGTCCTTCGCCGACCGCCAACCGCAGCTCTACCAGCTGACCGTCGGAGGTGCGTTCGTCTCCGTCGTCCCGCTGATGATCGCCATGGTCGCCCTGCAGCGCTTCTGGCGCAGCGGTCTGACCGAGGGCAGCGTCAAGGGCTGACAGCTCAACAGGCCGGCGACAGGCTGAAGGGGGGAGAGGCGGACCGCCTCTCCCCCCTTCGGCTCCGGCTCACCGGCCCCGGGGGTTCACCGCCTCGCGGAACGCGTCGTGGACGAGCTTGGGCCGCTCCTCGGCGAAGGTGAGCAGGCCCATGACCGAGATGCCGTTGTAGGCCTGGTTGTATCCGGCACGCTGCTTGTAGTCCTTGAGCACCCAGTAGGTGAACCCGGCGACGAACTCGCTGCGTGCGGTCACCTGGTCCCAGTGGGCGGTGAAGCTCGCCGCCTGCCACTCCTCCGTGCCCTGTGTGGTGGCGGGGCCGTGGGTGCCTGCGATCGACCAGGTGCCGTTCTCGGTGATGAGGATCGGCTTGTCGGGGTACTTCGCGTGCACCGCGTCCAGGGTGGGGCCGAGGTCGGCGTCCTTGCCGTAGAAGTAGCCGAAGTACTCGTTGAACCCGATCACGTCGGCGAGGTCGTAGGCGGGGTCGTTGCTGGTGTTGGAGGCCCAGGTCACCGGGCGGGCGGTGAGGTCGACGGCCTTGACGGCCGCCTTCATGTCGGCGAGCCAGGCCCGGTAGACCGGTGCGCCGCCGGAGTCGATCTCCGACTCGTTCTGCAGACACCAGAGAATCACCGACGGGTGGTTGTGCTGGTTCCAGGCCATGGTCAGGGCCAGGGCCCGGGCGAGGCCGTAGCGCTCGGTCTGGAGCTTCTCCTGGGGGGTGTTGAGCCACATGGTGTCGATGTCGTCCATCACCAGCACACCGTGCTCGTCCGCCCAGTCGTAGACGTAAGGGTGGCGGTTGTAGACGCAGTTGCGGATGAAGTTGGCGCCCACCGCCGTGACATGGCCCAGTTCCCGGTCGTACTCGGCCGGCGTCATCGCCCTGCCGTGCGCGGCCGTCTCCTCGTGCCAGTTGAGGCCCTTGAGGAACAGCGGCTTGCCGTTCAGCCGCAACTGCGCGCTGTCGACCGTCAGTTCGCGCACGCCGTACACGGTGGACAGCGTGTCCACGCGCGCGCCTCCGTGCTTCCCGGCGGTCAGGGTGGCGCGGGCGGTGAGCGTGCGCGGCGCGGCCGGGCTCCAGCGGGGTGCGCCGGGTATGCGGACCGCGACCCGTACGACGCCCGCCGACCGGGCGGGGATCCGGGCCGCGACGACGGTGGGCCGGCCGCCGCTGCCCCGGCCGGGGTCGAGGGTGAGCCGGCCGTCGAAGTCGGCGGCGCCGTGGTTCTCGACGACCGCGTGGGCCTCCAGGCGCCCGTTCGCGGTGGACACGAGCAGTTTGGCGAGGGTGACCTTCGGGACCGCCTCGATCCAGGCCGACCGGGTGAGTCCCGCGTAGGGCCAGTAGTCGACGGGCTTGTACGGCAGTTCGTGGTCGTCGGTGACGGGCTGCGGCGTCGTGGAGGTGTAGTCGGTGTAGCTCGCCCGGCGGAAGACCCGCACGGCGATCGTCTGGCGGGTCCCCGGCCGCAGGGCCCCGGCCACGGGGAGCGCGAAGGGCGAGTTGGCGCCCTCGTGTTTGCCGAGGTGTCTGCCGTCGAGCCAGACCTCGGCGCTGTAGCCGGCGGCCAGGAAGGCGATGCGGACGTGCCGGGCGCGCCAGGACGCGGGCACGTCGACGGTGGTGCGGTACCAGGCGTAGCCGTCCTCGAACGCCGTGCCCTTGCCGAAGGGGGCGGTCTCCGAGCCGAAGTCCGGGGTGTCCAGCAGGTCCCAGGCCGACGGGACGTCGATACGGCCCCAGTCCCGGTCGTCGTGGCGCGGGGACTGCCAGCCCTGGCCGAGCCCCTCGTCGGCGGGGTCGAAGCGGAAGCGCCACCGCTTGTCGAGGGACAGGTACTCGCGCGTGGGCTCGCGGGTGCGCCAGCCGTCGAAGGCGGGGAGCACCGTGCCGTACTGGAAGACGACGTTGGTGCCGCCGATGTCGCGCACATGGGTGCCGGAGGGTTCCGTGGCCGGGTGGGAGTCGAGCACCGGGCCGTTCGCGGCGGCGGACGCCGGGCCGTCCGCCGCGTGTGCTGTCTCCGGCCAGGCCGGCAGGGCGACGGCGGCGGCCACGCCGAGCGCCGTGACGACGGTGCGCCGGGACGGGTGGATGGGTTCGGTCATGGCACATGAGCCTGGGGAGTCCCGTCACCCCTGTCAAGCATTATTCATAATTAATGAATTGAGCTACCGTGCCCCCCATGACGACACAGACAACACAGACGACACAGCACCGGGCAATGGCCATCACCCTGTGGGACTTCAGCTGGTACACCCAGGCAGGACCCGGCGAGCCGTTCGCCGACCTCGACCGCGCCTTCGCCGAGGCGGTGGACCGGGGCTTCAACACCGTGCGCGTCTGCGCCATGCCCTTCCTGCTGTTCTCCGGGCGCGTCAAGGATCCGGAGTCGATCCAGGTCCGCGGTCTGGGCGAGGAGTTCGGACAGCGCACCCGCTGGTACGACGTGCGCGGCGGCTACCCCCTGGACGGCCGCCGGCGGCTCGTCGAGCTGTTCGAGGCGGCCGCCCGCCACGACTGCAAGGTGATCGTGTCGTCCTGGGAGTACCAGCAGTCCCCCAGTTTCGCCGACACCGACACCTGGCACCGCGCCCTGGCCGAGGTCCCCGGCCCGGACCGTGCGGAGGCGGTGGCCGAGGCACTCGCCGGACTCCTCGACTTCCTCACCGAGCGCGGACTGGCCGAGCAGGTCGCCTACGTCGAGGTGCACAACGAGGTCGACAACTGCTCCCTGGTACCGCGCGACGGCACCACCCACTACTCCTACCTGCACGGCCCCCTCGACCGCGCCGTGAAGCTGCTGCGGGCCCGCCACCCCGGCATCACCGTCACCTACTCGCTGGGCGAGCCCTGGCCGAGCGAGATCGAGGACCTGCCGGAGGGGGCGCAGATCGCCCACTTCCACTTCTACGTCTACGGCGTGCTCGGCGCACTCTACGAGGCGGTCGGACTCGGCCACGGCACCGAAGCCGCCCCCGAGACGGCCGCCTGGCCCACCCCCGAACTCGCCGCCATGCTGCGCCCCGACGCACCCGCCTTCGCCGACTACCAGCCCGACGAGCCCTGGCGCCTGGCCGCCACCGGCATCCCGCGCGAACTGTTCTACGCGCACGACTGGGTCGACCCCGACCGCTGGGACCTGTGGCTCTACGAGAACTACGCCGCACACCGGCAGGCCATGCGGGACACGCTGGCCTCATGGGTCGACTCCGTCGCCGAGTTCGCCGCCCGGCGCGGCATCCCGGCCGTCCTCGGCGAGGGTGTCGTGGGGTACACCCCGCTGCTGACCCGCTTCGAGGAGGACGCGGTCGGCAAGGACATCGCCGAGTTCGTCGTCGACCGCTGCCTCGCCGCGGGCTTCCAGGGCGTCGTCCTGACCTCCAACGCGGCCCCGCACCACCCCATGTGGCACACCGACCGGGACTGGATGCGACGGGTCAACGCCCGCGTCACCGCACCCTGACGGCGTGACTTCCACCGGGATCCTCTCCTCCTCTCCCTCTCCCTCTTGCCCTTCTACCCTTGCCCGATCTATCGAAATTCGATAGATTCCCATCGCAACTCGATGGAGGAACAGGATGCAGGGACAGGACAGGTCATGGGAAAGCTGACCGTGGGCGCGCTGCGCGCCGTGCTCGTGGTGGTGCTCGTCGGCACCGTGTTCGTACAGGTGTCGATGGTGTGGGTGCTGGTCAGCGGCAACGACCCGGAGGACGGGTCGCTCCCGCTGACCCCGCTGCGCGTGATCACGATCCTGGGCATGGTGGCGGCCCAGGTCGTCCTGGTCTGCGTCTGGCGGCTGGTGACGATGGTGCGACGCGGAACCGTGTTCTCCCACGCCGCCTTCCGGTACGTGGACGCCGTGATCGGAGCGATCGTGGCCGCCTCGCTCATGTGGTTCGCGGTCACGGCCCTCAACGCGCCGGGACAGCGGGAGGATCCGGGCGTCACCGTCATCATGGCCGGTGTCGGCGTGGCCATCCTCGGGGTCGCGCTCCTCGTGCTCGTCCTGCGGATGCTGCTCGCCCAGGCCGTCGCGCGCGACGTCGCGGCGACGCGCCTGCAGGCCGAGCTGGACGAGGTGATCTGATGCCCATCACCGTCGACATCGACGTGATGCTGGCCAGGCGGAAGATGTCCGTGGGGCAGCTGGCGGACCGCGTGGGGATCACACCGGCCAACCTGGCGGTGCTCAAGAACGGCCGCGCCAAGGCGGTCCGCTTCGCGACGCTCGCCGCACTGTGCGAGGTGCTCGACTGCCAACCGGGCGACCTGCTGCGCTGGGAGCCCGAGAACACCGCGGACGAGTGACGCAGGGTTTGACGCCTCCAGCATGGCCGCCCTGACCGCGGCGTACACCGCCACGGTCAGGGCCAAAAGCCCTCCGCCGCCGAGCAGTTCGCAGCCCTGGTCGAGCAGACCACAGCCCGTCTCGCCCGTGGCCGCGGGCGGGATGCTGCCGCCGGCGCAGTGTGTGCTGTACCTCGGCGTTGCCGGGCCCTGCCCTAGAAGGTCAGGTTCCAGGCGTCGATCTTGCCCGTGTCGGAGGCGGCGTTGTCGTTGACGCGCAGTTTCCAGGTGCCGTTCGCGGCCTCCGAGGAGGCGTTCACGGTGTAGGTCTGGGCGATGTTGTCAGCTCCGGCGCCGGCGCGGTTGTGCAGTGTGTAGACGGTGCCGTCCGGCGCCACCAGGTCGACCTTCAGGTCACCGATGTAGGTGTGCTTGATGTCCACACCCACCTTGAGGGTGGCCGGGGCGTTGCCGGTCACGCCGGTGACGGCGATCGGGCTCTCCACGGCCGCGTTGTCGTTGACGGCGAAGTCCGCGAGGTTCTCGAAGTACTTGCCGGGAGGCGGGGTGGCCCCGACGGCCTTGAGGGCGTCGACCTGTCCCTCGCCGAAGAACGCGTTGTTGGCCGTCGTGCCCGTGCAGCGGCTGTCCGAGGGGCAGGCGATGTCGTTGGCCTGGGTGGCCAGTTTGGCGCGGATCTGCGCCGGCGTGATGCCCGGGTTGGCGCCGGCGATGAGCGCCGCCACGCCTGCCACGTGCGGGCTGGCCATCGAGGTTCCGCTCTTGCTGCCGTAGCCGCCGCCGGGGACGGTGGAGTACACACTGCTGCCCGGCGCCGCGACGTCGATGACGCCCTGCCCGTAGTTGGAGAACGACGCCTTGGTGACGCCCGTGCCGTTGGCCGCGACCGTGACCACGCCCGGCAGTTCGGTCGGGATGTCGAGGCAGGCGTTGGTGATGGTGCGGGTGACCGGCGTCGAGTCGTTCGGGCTGGCGGAGTCGGTCGTCTTGTGGGCGAGGTCGTAGTTCTCGTTGCCCGCGGCGGCGATCTGGAGGGAGCCCTTGCCCTCGGCGTACTCCTGGGCGCGCTTGACGCCCTCGATGATGGCGGCCTGGTCGATGTTGTCCGGGCAGTTGAACTGCCACGGGTCCGTGTAATAGCTGTTGTTGGTGACCTGGAAGCCGTGGTCACCGGCCCAGACGAAGCCGCAGATGGTGTTCTCGGCGAAGAAGAGGGAGGTGCCCGGCTCGGCGACCCGGACCGCGGCGATCTTCACCCCGGGGGCCACGCCGACGACGCCCTTGCCGTTCTTGGCCGCGGCGACGGTGCCCGCTACGTGGGTGCCGTGTGTGTCGACGTCCCGCCATGCACCGGCACGGGTGTCGGGCTTGCCGTAGGCGCAGGAGACCGAGTCGGCCGCATCGAAGTTGGGCGCCAGGTCCTGGTGCTGGTCGTCCACACCGGTGTCCAGGATGCCGACCTTGACGGAGGCGGAGCCCGGAGTGACGGCCCAGGCCTGGTCGGCCTTGATCTGGCTCATGTCGGCCCGGACCGGTTCTCCGGCCGGGGTCGAGGACTGGGCCGGATTGGGCGGGAGAGCCGGGGAGTAGGCGTCGGCCGGGACGTCCGAGGTGCGCGTGGCGCCGACCTGCTGCACGCCGGCGACGCCGCGCATGGTGGTGGCGAAGCCGCTGGACGCCGAGTGGGCGACGATCACGCCGATGGCGTCGAAGTCCGAGAAGACGGTGCCGCCGTTGGCCTCGATCGCGGAGCGGACCGCCGGGCTGTCACCCGGGGCGGTGATCACGAGGTAGGCACGCGTGCCGGCCACCCAGGTCGCGCTCTGGGAAGCCGGGGCGGCGGCCGGCGCCTGGGCCTTGGCGGCCGGCGCGGTGGAGGGGGCGACGGGGAGCGTGCCCGCGAGGGCGCCGGGGGCGCCGAGCGTGAGGGCGGCGCCGAGTGTGGCCGCCAGCACCAGAGTGCGTCGAAGTCGGCTGGATCTGTGGGGTATCAATGCGTCCTCCGGAGACGGCCCGGCCGTGCTGCAAAGCACCGGCCGGGCCGTACGAAACGAGTGGTGGACGCAAGATGTCAGACTCGCACTCCTGTGCGGAAGTACCTTTCTGTGCCGGGAAGTTGTAGGGGCGTGGCTGAAAGGAGACACACTCCGGGCATCGGGGCGAGTTCCACCGCCTGGTCCGGCGACGCCGACCCCGCCCTGACGTACGCCCCGGCCTGACGTACGCCCCAGTCTGGGGTCGGCCGCCCTGCTGTCCGCATCGGAAGCGTCGGACCCATCCGTTGGGTGTCGGGCGCGGCGGCAGCGCCAGGTGAGCGGTGTCTCACCGTCATGGCGTTGCTATGCAACAAGGTGCATAGCAGGATCATGCACATGGCGCTCGAGCACGCGATCCTCGTCTCCCTGCTGGAGAAGCCGGGCTCCGGCTATGAGCTGGCCCGGCGGTTCGAGCGGTCCATCGGGTACTTCTGGACCGCCACCCACCAGCAGATCTACCGCGTACTCAAGCGGATGGAGAGCGACGGCTGGGTCGACGTCCGGGAGGTCCCGCAGTACGGACGCCCGGACAAGAAGGAGTACTCCGTCGCAGCTCCCGGACGGGACGCCCTCTCCGCGTGGCTCCATGAACCGACCGAGCCCGACAGCGTCCGGCACGACCTCGCGGTGAAGATCCGCGGCGCCGCCTTCGACGACCCGGCCGCCCTGATCAGGGGGGTCGAGCGACACCGGCAGACGCACACGGACCGCCTGGACCACTACCTCGCGGGCGCGGCCCGCGACTTCGGGGACCCGCCGGCGGACCCCCCGGCGGACGGCCCGCTCGACGCCGAACGGGAACTCCAGCACGTCGTACTGCGCGGCGGCATCGCGTACGAGCGCATGATGATCGCCTGGCTCGACGACGTCCTCGCCACACTCGCCGGCTTCGCCCCCGGTCAATGACCGGCCATGCCAGCCATGCCGGCCACCAGGACATCCCCCAGGACACAGCCCCAGGACGTGCTTCATGGACACGACACGACCCGGGACATGTGTCCGCACCCACCCTCACCTCTCAGCCGAAAGGCGGCACTCATGGCCGACGCGCTGCTCTTCAACCCGCGGACCTACGACCCCGCGCACTTCGACCCGGAGACCCGCAGGCTGCTGCGCGCCACCGTCGACTGGTTCGAGGAGCGGGGCAAGCGCCGCCTGACCGAGGACTACCGGACCCGTGCGTGGCTCGGCGACTTCCTCGCCTTCGCCGCCAAGGAAGGGCTCTTCGCGACGTTCCTCACGCCCGCCTCCGCCGCCTCGGAGGGCGAGGGCGACAAGCGCTGGGACACCGCGCGCATCGCCGCCCTCAACGAGATACTCGGCTTCTACGGCCTCGACTACTGGTACGCCTGGCAGGTCACCATTCTCGGACTCGGCCCGGTCTGGCAGAGCGACAACTCCGCCGCCCGTGCCCGCGCCGCCGAACTGCTCTCCCAGGGCGAGGTGTTCGCCTTCGGCCTGTCCGAGAAGGCGCACGGCGCCGACATCTACTCCACCGACATGCTCCTGGAGCCTGACGGCACGGGCGGTTTCCGGGCCACCGGCTCCAAGTACTACATCGGCAACGGCAACGCCGCCGGGCTCGTCTCGGTCTTCGGCCGCCGCACCGACGTCGAGGGCGCCGACGGCTACGTCTTCTTCGCCGCCGACAGCCGTCACCCGGCGTACCAGCTGGTCAAGAACGTCGTCGACTCGTCGAAGTTCGTCAGCGAGTTCCGCCTCGACGACTACCCCGTGGCCCCGGACGACGTCCTGCACACCGGCCGCGCCGCCTTCGACGCCGCCCTCAACACCGTCAACGTGGGCAAGTTCAACCTGTGCACCGCCTCGATCGGCATCTGCGAGCACGCGATGTACGAGGCCGTCACCCACGCGCGGAACCGCATCCTGTACGGCCGCCCCGTCACCGCCTTCCCGCACGTGCGGCGGGAGTTGACCGACGCGTACGTCCGGCTCGTCGGGATGAAGCTGTTCAGCGACCGCGCCGTCGACTACTTCCGCACCGCCGGTCCCGACGACCGCCGCTACCTCCTCTTCAACCCGATGACGAAGATGAAGGTGACCACGGAGGGCGAGAAGGTCATCGACCTGATGTGGGACGTCATCGCCGCCAAGGGCTTCGAGAAGGACAACTACTTCGCCCAGGCCGCCGTAGAGATCCGCGGCCTGCCGAAGCTGGAGGGCACCGTCCACGTCAACCTGGCGCTGATCCTCAAGTTCATGCGCAACCACCTCCTCGACCCGGTGGCGTACGAGCCCGTCCCGACCCGCCTCGACGCGGCCGACGACGCCTTCCTCTTCCGGCAGGGTCCGGCCCGCGGTCTCGGCTCGGTGCGCTTCCACGACTGGCGGCCGGCCTTCGACACGTACGCCCACCTGCCCAACGTCGCCCGGTTCCGTGAACAGGCCGACGCGCTCTGCGAGTTCGTACTCACGGCCGCGCCCGACGAGAAGCAGAGCCGAGACCTCGACCTGCTCCTCGCCGTCGGGCAGCTCTTCGCCCTCGTCGTCCACGGCCAGCTGGTCCTCGAACAGGCCGAGTTGACCGGTCTCGACGAGGACGTCCTCGACGAGCTGTTCGCCGTCCTCGTCCGCGACTTCTCCGCCCACGCCGTCGAACTGCACGGCAAGGACTCCGCGACCGAGGAGCAGCAGCTCTGGGCGCTCGGCGCGGTCCGGCGCCCGGTCGTCGACGGGGCGCGTTCGGAGCGGGTCTGGCAGCGCGTGGAGGCGCTGTCGGCGGCGTACGAGATGATGCCCTGACGCTGACGCCTCGGCGGACACGCCGGCGGAGTACGGGGACCGCGGAGCACGATGACGCTCCCCCGTACTCCGCGGCGTGCGGCCGGAGCGTGCGAAGCCGGTCGGGCCGAGCAGGACGACTGGTGCGAGGCGGCCCCGTGAGCAGAGTTCAGCCGGCGAGGAACCTTTGCCCCGGACATGTCCCGGCGGGCCCTGGCCGTCATCGCCGCTCTGCTGGCCGACGGCGTCACCGCGGTGAAGAACGCATCCAGCGGTGTGACCTGTGGTCGCGAGCGATGGCTGTCCCTTGCGGAGCGGGCGGCTGCCGCCGAGGACGCGTACGACCTGGCGAGCGTCCTCGACCAGGCGTGGGTGGTGCCGGCTCTCCGCGACGGGGACGTGTTCACGGAGCCGGAGGTGTTGGGTGAGTGGCTGGCCACCGTGGACACCGCCGGGTACTACCTGCTGACCGAGCAGCCGGCACACGGAGTCCGGGACGGCGAAAGCTTCCGTATCTCCCCGGACGCACCCCGCTGGATCATGAACCGCCTCGCAGGTGAGCACTACGAGGAGGACGACTTCTTCCACAACCCGTACGGATACTGGCGCCTCGGCCCCGGCTGGTGGCGCTTCGTCACGTACGCAGGAGCGCGCCGACCGCTCAGAGGTGGTCGTCCAGGACCTTCCGTACCTCGGCGATGGTCTTGGGCCCCGTGCCGTGTGCCACCGCCTCTCCCTCTTTCAGCAGGACGTGGGACGGGGCTCCGGTGATCCCGTATCGCTCGGTCGCGGTCGGGCAACGCGTGATGTCGGCACGGACGACCGTCAGGCGGCCCGCGTAGTCGTCGGCGATGCCACCCACGACGAGGTCCATCACCCGGCAGGGCTCGATCGCCTTGGGCCATGTCCCGATGAAGTACGCGAGGACCGGAACTCCGCTCACCCCGAGGATGAAATCGAACTCCGCGTCCTCACGGGGTCGGTGAACCCGCTGCGCCATAAAGGCTCCTGACCTCGCGTTCCGTCATTCCACCCCTATCATCCCTCGCACGGTGTGCCAGGCTGGTCTTTGCCGCCGTCTCCGCCCGCCAAGGCCGGAGGAGGGTACGAGCCCTCCTTGATTCGCGCAGCAACCTCCAGCAGCTGCCGCACGACATGCAGCATCGGTACCAGGGACTGGTTCGTCGCCGGTTCCTCCGTGGACCCCACCACCCACCAGCGAATGCAGGAGAACACGCCGGGTCGTCCGGGCCCTCGCCACGGCAGCTTCCCCTACATGGGCCGGTTCTGAGCACGGCCCACCGAGCGTAAGGAAGCCGCACCGTCTTCGACGGACATCACAAGGGGAGAGGGTTCTCGCGCGAGGGCAACGAAAAGTACCTTGTGCAGTCGATCAACCTTTTATCTTGAAAGCGAAAGAGGCTTCGCGATGGGGCGTCCCGAACTCCCGGTCGACCCGGCGGCCGGTCCCGTGCAGCGGCTCGCCCATGATCTTCGGGAGCTGCGTCGCGCGGCGGGTGGCGTGTCGTACCGAGCCATGGCGAAGCAGGCCGGCTTCTCGGTGACGACCCTGTCGAAGGCCGCGAGCGGCGAGCGGCTGCCGTCGTTGGCCGTGCTTCAGGCCTACGTCCGGGCGTGCGGGGAGGAGGACCCCGCTCCCTGGGAGGCACGGTGGGCGGAGGCCGAGGCGCTGGCCGGGGAGGGCAGGCAGGAGGATGCCGACGCCGCACCGCCCTACCGGGGTCTCGCGCGGTTCGAGCCGGACGACCGTGAGCTGTTCTTCGGCCGGGACCGGCTGATCGACCAGCTGAGCGAGCTGGTGCGCGGGTCCCGGTTCACCGTGGTGTTCGGGGCGTCCGGCAGCGGCAAGTCCTCCCTGCTGCGGGCCGGTCTGATTCCCCGGCTGCGGGAGGAGGCCGCGGGGCCGGGGCGTACGGCGGTGCTGCGGATCCTCACTCCGGGGGCCCGGCCCGCCACCTCCTACGGGCATCTGCTGACGCCGTCGGCCGACGATCCGGAGTGCTGGGTGATGGTCGACCAGTTCGAGGAGGTCTTCACCCTCTGCCGCGAGCGCGCCGAGCGGGACCGCTTCCTCGACCTTCTGCTCGCCGCGCGCGACCCGGGAAGCCGGCTGCGCGTGCTCATCGCCGTCCGGTCCGACTTCTACGCGCGGTGCGCCGAGCACCCGCGCCTGTCGGAGGCGCTGCACGGCAGTGGGCTCCTGGTCGGCCCCATGGCCGCGGACGAACTGCGTACGGCGGTGATCGGTCCCGCGCAGGCGGCCGGGCTCATCGTGGAGCGGACCCTGACCGCACGGATCGTCGAGGACGTGCTCGACGAGCCCGGCGGACTGCCGATGCTGTCCCACGCCCTGTTGGAGACCTGGCGGCGGCGCAGGGGCCGGATGCTGACCCTGGCCGCGTACGAAGCGGCCGGCGGCGTACGCGGCGCGATCGCGGCCAGCGCCGAGGAGGCGTACGCGGAACTCTCACCGGCGCAGGCGCACGCTGCCCGGCACCTGCTCCTGCGGATGGTCGAGCCCGGCCAGGGCAACGCCGACACCCGCCGCCCGCTCACCTGGGAGGAGATGACCGGGTGGGAGGACCCCGACGTACGGGCCGTCGCCGGGCGGCTGACCCGGGCCCGGCTGCTGACCACCGACGACGACGGAGTGCACCTCGCCCACGAGGCACTCATCACCAGCTGGCCGCGACTGCGCGCATGGATCGACGGGGACCGGGAGCGGCTGCGCCACCACCGGCAGCTGACCGACGCGACCCGCACCTGGCTGGAGCACGACCGCGACCCGGGCACGCTCTACCGGGGCACCCGCCTGGCGCGGGCCGAGGAACTGTTCGCGGGCGACGACCGTGGCTACGACGGTCTGACGTCCGAGGAGACGGACTTCCTGCTCGCCGCGGCGGCGCAGCGGGCGGCGGAGGAGCGGGCCGCCACCCGGGCCCGGCGCCGGAGCCGTACCCTCGCGGTCTCGCTCTGCGCCGTGCTGGCGGTGGCCCTGATCGTCGGCCTGACCGCCGTACGACTGCGTCAGGACAGTGAGAAGCAGACCACCGACACGGCGGCCCGCCGGGTGGCCGCGGTCGCCGACGCGCTGCGTACGACCGACCCGCGCACCGCGATGCTGCTCGGCGTCGCCGCCTGGCGCATGTCCCCGCTGCCGGAGTCCCGCCGGGCCCTGCTCGGCGCACTGGCCCAGCCCGCACTGGACAACTTCACCGACCCGGCGCCCGGTCCCACCCCCACGCGGTTGCTGGATGACTCCGGGCGCTCCCTGCTCAGCGTCGAGGACGGCACCTGGCGGACGTGGGATGTCGAGACGCACCGGCGCATCGCCTCGGGGCCGGCACCGCGGGGAACGGTACTGGGTGCGGGGCCCGGCGGCCGGGTGCTCATCATCCTGACCGCGGAAGGGACCCGACGGATGTGGGACACCCGCACGAGGCGCTGGATCGGTGCCACCGTGCCGCCCTGGGGCACCACGAGCTTCGGGGCGAAGGGTCGCCATTACCTGGTGACGGCCTCGGGCGACGAGCGGGCCGAGCTCCACTCCGTCACCGACGGCCGTCTGGTCTTCCGGACCCCGTCGGCCGGCAGGGGGGAACTCGCCGACGCGGCGGCCGACGACGACCGGCTGCTGGCCGTCTGCCCGGTCGGCCAGGCCCCACAGGTCTGGGACACCGCCACGCGCGGCGTCCGGTCCGGTGACTGGACGGGCGCTCGCGACGTCTGTGGCGACGACACCTCCCTCTCTCTGACCGGTGGCCGGCTCCTCGCTCTCACCGGGGACCGGGCGCGGGTCTGGGACACCACGTCGGGCCGCCGACTCGTCGACCTCAGGCATCCGGGCGCCTACAGGGCCGTCATGAGTCCGGACGGCTCGTTCCTGGCGACCGGCGGCGGCCAGGAGATCAGAGTGTGGCGGCTGTCCACGCCCGACGCACCCGTTTTCCGGCACCCCCTGGAGAACGAATCGCTGTCCGACCTCGCCTGGGACCCCTCACGGCCCCTGCTGCGGTACCTCGAAGGCGGCACGGTCCATACCCTCGACCTCACCACCACGCTCACCCGCGCCTGGCGCACGAGCCCGCTCACCGGCATGCGCCTCAGCCCCGACGGCAGGACGCTCGCCACCGCGCGACTCGTCGGTGACCGCTACGTCTTCCAGCTCCGGAACACCCACGACGGCCGACTGCGGCGCACCCTGCCGACCCCGCCCCTTCCCGTCCCCCGCAACGACGAGCTGTCCATCCGCGCGGACCTCACCCAGCCTCTGCTGGCCTTCAGCACCGACAGTCGCGTGTTCGCGTACGGCGTCTCCATCCCCGGTGTCGAAGCGTCTCCTCAGCGTCTGACCGTCTGGGATCTGGCCGCCGGGCGTACGAAGAGCACGGTGGACCTGGCCACGACGGCGTCCGCGGCGGCGACGGACGCGATCGCCCTGGGCCCGGACGGTCGCACGCTCCTCACCGCGCGGACGACCGCCGACAGCGCGGTCAACGAGACATGGGACACGACGCGGCAGCGGAGAACGGCGCTCCTGCCCGGCCCGGCCGGCTTCCGGCCGGCCGTCAGTCCGGACGGCGGGCTCCTCGTGACCGACAACCGCCTCGTCCGAGAGGGCCGGTCCCATGCCCAGGACCTCGTCCAGCGCGACTACCTCGGAGCCATCGCCTTCGCTCCCGACGGCTCCCGTCTGGCGGCCGGCGACGCGACGGGGAAGGTGGCCGTCTGGGACGGCGACCTGCGGCACCGCGAGGGCATATTGCGGAACGTCTTTCCCGCACCGGCGGACCCGTCCTCCGACACCGCGGCAACCGTCACGGCGCTCGCCTTCAGTCCGGACGGCAGCACCCTTGCCGTGGGCAGCGACGCCGGCATCGTCCAACTCTGGGACATCGCGACCCGGCAACCCCTCGGCCCCTCTCTGCCCACCTCCGGTGACGGCATCGACACCCTGGCCTTCAGCCCGGACAGCTCCACGCTGTACGCGGGCGGCCCGCACGTCCCGCTCCAGCGGTACGTCGTCGATCCGGAGCGAGCGGTATCCCTCGTCTGCGCCCGCACCGGAAACACCGAGCTGACCCGGGCGCAGTGGCGCACCTACGTCCCGGACCAGCCGTACAGACGGGTCTGCCCCTGACCGTCCGGCGCCGTGCGTCAACATCACCGGTCTAGCCGCGCATCGGGTCGATCTGCTGTGCGGTGACGAAGGTGTCGGAGCCGTGGTCCATGCCGTGCGCGATGTGGTCGGCGACGGGGCGGGACCGGGAGGCCTCGGTGATGGCGATGAGGTAGCGCAGCATGCCACGCGCCTGGGCGGTGCGGTCGGTGCCGCGGATTCCGAGGTCCCTCAGACTGTCGACGAGGCTGGCTTCGCTCAGGTTGACGGCGGCCAGTGACTGGTTCGCGACGCGGGTGAGGGCGTCGTAGCCCTCCTTGCCGAGGAACCAGTTGTCGTCGGTGGAGTCCTCCTGGTGGGGGACGTCGGAGGCGAGGTTCAGGACGAAGTCGTACGGGGTGTCGCTGGAGAAGAACCGCACGACGGAGAGGTCGCTGAGCCGTACGACCGCATGCACCGCAGGGGTGTCGTCGCGGCTGCTGATCACGATGTCGGCGTACCCCCGGGTCTCGGTGCTGTCGGCGAGGTTCCGCAGTCGGTCGAGCATGGCCAGATAGGCGCCCGAGCCGCGGTTGATGTCCCAGTGGACCTGTGGGAAGTCGACGCGTTTCCTGCCGTCGACGGTCTCGGCGTTGACCGTCACATGGTTCGCCGCGGCCGAGGCGGATGTGTCGGGGCCCCCGAGCGGCAGAAAGAGCACCAGGATCCCGAGAAGGACGGAGAGGGCGACCGTGATGAGGACCGCGGTGGGCATGGCGTGCTCCGGTGGTTCGACGTGCAGCGAGGTCATGATCGACGTTCACAGCCGCGAGGTTGTTTGGCAGGCCCCTCTCGCCACCGCAGACAATTCCGGTGGACTCGTAGGCGCCACCACGCCAGGTCGCCCTTCTTCCGGCGCCGCGCCCATCGGATTGTCCGACCTGGCAGATGGGAGGTGCCAAACAACTCTCCGGTTGCGAGTGTCGGTGCGGCACTGCCGAGTACCGGCACGCTGCGTCACCGAAGAGAGCGCAAGTCCTCCCCCGACGCGATGACGATCCCCCGGCACGGGGTCGTACCGCGATGCACGGGTGATCGCCCTGTCGAAGGTGACCACAGTGGCACTGACCAGCACACATCACAGGGAAATCGGGGGACGCCGCACGTGCGCATCGCCTTCCTGCTGCACAACGCCTACGCGATGGGCGGCACCGTACGGACGACCATGACACTCGCCGACACGCTCGCCGGCCGACACCAGGTGGAACTCGTGTCGGTCTTCCGGCACCGGGAGAAGCCCCGCCTGGGGCGGTCGCCGAAGGTGCCGCTGAGGGCTCTGGTGGACCGGCGCAAGGAGTCCACGGACGCGGCGGACCCTCTGGCTCAGCGAGCCGGAGAGTTCTTCCCCAAGGGGGACAGCCGCTCGTACCAGTACCACCGGCTCGCCGAGCAGCGGGTCATCGACTGGCTGCGGGAGACGGACGCCGACGTCGTCGTGGGCACCAGGGCCGGACTCAACGCGCTGCTGGCCCGGTTCGGGCCACGGCATGCCGTACGCGTCGGCCAGGAGCACCTCACCCACGACAACCACCCGCACCGACTGCGGACGGAACTCCAGCGCTGGTACGCCGGTCTCGACGCGCTGGTCACCATGACCGAGGCGGACGCGCGCGACCACCGGCGCGGGATGCGGCTGCCGGGCACCCGGGTGCTGGCGATCCCCAACAGCGTCCCCGAACCCACGGTGCCTCCGGCCGACGCGGCGGCCAAGGTCGTCGTCGCGGCGGGACGGCTGGCCCGGGTCAAGCGGTACGAGATGCTGGTCGACGCGTTCGCCCTGGCCGGTGCGGCCTGCCCCGACTGGTCCCTGCGCATCTACGGGGACGGCGCGGAGCGCGCCCGGATAGCCGACCGGATAGCCCACCACGGCCTGGAGGAGCGGGTCTTCCTGATGGGTCCGGCCACTCCCATCGAGGCCGAGTGGGTCAAGGGCTCCATCGCCGCGGTGACCTCCGCGCACGAGTCGTTCGGCATGACGATCGTGGAGGCCATGCGCTGCGGCCTACCCGTGGTGAGCACCGACTGCCCCCACGGGCCCGGCGAGATCATCCGCCACGGTGTGGACGGCTGTCTCGTCCCACGCGACAGCACCCGGGGCGTGGCCGACGCGCTGGTGGCACTGATGCGGGACGACGGACGGCGTACGGAGATGGGCAGGGCCGCCCGGGCCGGCGCGGCGAAACGATTCACGCCGGAGGGCGTCGCCGACCGCTACGAGCGCCTGTTCAGCACGCTGGTCAAGGAGCGGGCCGGGCGGTCCGCTCCCCCACCGCCCGTCCCGGCCGACTGGCGCGGTCGTACCACCGTGCTCGCCGCCACGGCCGGCATCCTCGCCCGCGCAGCGGTGCGCCGCGCGCGGCGCGAGCTGGGCCGGGTCGGATGAACGCGGGTCACACCGTGACCTCCGCGCAGCGGATGTTGTGGATCGTGGCCGCCGGTTCCTGTGCTGTCGGCGCTCCCATCGCCTCCTGGAGCGCCTCGACGGTGCTGCTCTGGGTGTGGCTGCTCGTGCTGGCCGGCGGTTCGCTGCCCTGGGTCGTCGAGGCCGAGGCGCGGTTCGGCGGGGTGCGGAACCGGCTGGCGGAGGCGGCCCCGCTCGCCCCGCATCACATCGTGGGAACCCTCCGCAAAAAGGACCGATTCTGTACAACTGTGCGAAAATCAGAAGTGGCAGAAGGGGGATTCCGTGAGCGACACCACCGACGACCTCGACTACGGAAGCATGCGGCTCGACCGCACCGGCCAGGCCGAGGCCTTCGACGCCATCGGCAGCCACTACGACGAGGCCTTTCCGCACAAGGAAGGGCAGATCGCGTCGGCCGAGTGGCTCATCGGCTCCCTCCCGGCCGGGTCCTGCGTGCTGGACCTGGGATGCGGCACCGGCGTCCCCACCGCCCGCCAGTTCACGGCGGCGGGCTTGCGGGTCGTAGGCATCGACCTGTCGGAGAGGATGGTCACGCTGGCCCGCGAGAACGTGCCCACCGCCGTGTTCCACCGGGCGGACATCGCCGATCTACGGCCGGGAGGGCCCCGGGACCTCGGCCGGTTCGACGCGGTGACGGCCTTCTTCTCCCTGCTCATGCTGCCCCGCGCCGAGATCCCCCTCGCACTGCGCACGGTCCACCACCTCCTGGTTCCGGGCGGCATGTTCGCTCTGTCGATGGTGGAGGCCGACCTGGACGACTTCTCCATCCCGTTCATCGGCAGCACGATTCGAGTGTCCGGCTATCTGAGGGACGAGCTGCGCGAGATCGTCGAGGCGGCGGACTTCGAGATCGTCGAGGAGCACTCGTACACCTACGCTCCCGCAACCGTGGACGTCCTGCCCGAAGTGCAGATGTTCCTGCGCTGCAGACGGGCCGCCTGACAACCCCTGATCCGGCTCGGCGCGGCCGCGTACGGCGGAGGGAAGCGTGTGACGAAGCACTTCGAAGCCGATGGACCAAGCCGCGGGCAGGCGGCCGGCGTACAGGCGTGCGCCGCTCACCCCCATCGACCGCCGCCAGCCGCTCCGTCACCCTGTCTCGGCGACCAGGGCCACCCGGCGGCTCCCCGACGCGGTGGCGGCGAGCGGCAGACCGGCACCCTTCGCTACCTCGATACGGCGACCCGGCGGATCGCCCGAGGTCTCGACGTCGACGAAGTGTTGCGTGAACTGTGCCAGGCCGCTGTCCCCGCCTTCGCGGATCTGGTGTTCGTCCATTTGTACGATCCACTTCCGGTCGATGACGAGACCGCCGACACCCCGGGAGTCCTGCGGCTGCACACCTCGGACCAGCCGTCGCCGAGGAAGGTGCCCGCCGGTGGATCCCCGTCACCGCCCCTGGCCGCCGGCGCCCTCCAGGTGGCTGAGGTCGTACACCCGGATGCCGCGGGTCCGCTCGCCGAGCTGCTACGGGCCGGGCGGCCGGTGTTCGGGGAGCCGCCGGGCGTCCGTTCGGCGATGGCAGAGTTGCTGGGGGCGACGGGCGCCGCCGGCTCGTTGCCGCCCGGACGGCGGCTGATCCTCGCTCCTCTGCACGGCCGAACCCATGGCATGGGCAGCGTTCTTCTCGTCCGGGGACCCGATCGCGCCGACTTCACCGACGCCGACCTGCTCATCGCCTCCCAGCTGGCCACGCACACGGCTCTCGGGATCCACAAGGCCGTGCTGTACGCGCGACAGGCATCCGTGGCGAACGCCCTCCAGCACACGATGCTCCCGCCGTCACTGCCCGAGCCGGACGGAGTCCTGCTGGCCAGCCGCTATCGGGCCGCCGCGCGCACCGCGCAGGTCGGCGGCGACTGGTACGACGTCATCCTGCTGCCGGGCAGCAGGATCGCGCTGGTCATCGGCGACGTGATGGGCCACTCCATGACCTCGGCCGCGATCATGGGCCAGCTGCGCACCATCGTGCAGACGCTGGCCGGACTCGACCTGCCGCCGGACGAAGTGCTGCACCACCTCGACGAGCAGGCGGCGCGTCTGGGCACCGAGCACACGGCGACCTGCTTGTACATCATGTACGACCCCGTACGGCAGCGATTGCTCGCGTCCAGCGCCGGACATCTCCCGCCGGTTCTCCTCCATCCTGACAGCAGTACGGAGACTCTGGACGTCCCGCCCGGAGCACCGATCGGCCTGGGCCTCGGCGGCTTCGAATCCACCGAGATCCACGCGCCGGTGGGGGCGACCCTGCTGATGTACACGGACGGCCTGGTCGAGTCCCGCAGCTCGGACGTACTGACCGGGGTGGACCGGCTGCGCGCACGGCTGCAGACAGCCACTTCGGGATCCGCTTCCCTGAGTCTGGAAGAGCTGTGCGATCAGGCCCTCGGCACTCTCCCTGCGGGAGACCGCGATGACGACATCGCGCTGCTTGCCGCCAGGTTCGTGGGCATCCGTCCGGAGACAGTCGCGTTCTGGTACATGGTTCCTCGCCCACAGACCGCCCGGCATGCCCGCCGCCTCACGCTCAGGACACTGCACGAGTGGGGACTCGACTCCCTGGCGGAGACCACCGAACTCCTGGTCAGCGAGGTGGTGGCGAACGCCGTACGCTTCGCCACCCGGCCGATCACCCTACGGCTGCTCCGTACGGGAGTACTCCGTTGCGAGGTAGGGGACGACTCGCCACTCGTGCCGAGGATGCGGCACGCCCAGCTGACGGATGAGGGCGGCCGGGGGCTCTTCCTCGTGAACCAACTCGCAGAGCACTGGGGGGCGACGAGGTTGAGCACGGGCAAGGTGGTCTGGTTCGAGCAGCCCCTGCCCGAGGATCAGGATCCCGCTCAGCACAACTAGGGCGTGTTGCGAAAGTGGATCAAGGCCCGTGGAGGATCACGTTCGTGGGGCGTGGTGATCTGACGAACGGCCAGTGGGCGCGGCTGGGGCCGCTGTTGCCGACGGGTAGGAAGCCGGGCCGTCCGAGGGCCTGGACGCGTCGGCGGCTGCTCGACGGCATAAGGGGGCGGACCAGGACCGGGGCCCCGTGGCGGGATGTGCCCGAGCGGTATGGACCGTGGGACCTGGTCTACGGCCTGTTCCGGCACTGGCAGCGCAACGGCACCTGGAAGCGCGTCCTGGAGCAACTGCGGGCCGAAGCCGACGCGAAGGACCTGATCATCTGGGATGTGAGCGTGGACCCCACCATCGCCCGAGCCACCCAACACGCCGCCGGGGCGCGTACAAAGAGGACCTGCAGAAGGAGCCTCCCGCCGGCGTCGATGTAGAGCCCGACGACCACGGCCTCGGACGCTCACGCGGCGGGCTGACCATCAAGCTGCACCTGTCGGTCGAGCAGGGACAGAAACCATTGTCCCTACTCGTCACCGCCGGCCAGCGGCACGACCACAGCTCCGGAACGCGTCGGGAGCGGTCCGGCAGGCAGACGGATCAGGAGGCGTGTCCGAAGACGGGGCGAGGCCGGGTCGTGATCAGGCGGGATGCGGTGGGGGGCGGGGCGGGACGCCGGTGGCGCAGGCCATCGGCCAAAGACGCCGAACGGTTCGCCCGCTATGGTGAACGCGTAAGCGGACAGCAGTCCGGCACGGAGAAGGTATCGGACGGCTGTCCGGTTAGGCAAGGGCTTCGGACGTAAGCCCGAGAGGAGGACTTGTGCAGTCGAGGACCGGCGGGCCTCAGCGTTCGGACGCACAGCGCAACCGGGAGCGCATCCTGGGGGTGGCGCTGGTCGAACTGTCGCGTTCCGCGGACGTCCCGCTGAGCGTGATCGCCAAGAAGGCGGGCGTCGGACAGGGCACGCTCTATCGCAACTTCCCCAACCGTGAGGCACTCGTTCTGGAGGCATACCACCACGAGGTGCAGCAACTCACCGACAGCGCGACCGAGTTGCTGAAGACCATGGCGCCCGACCAGGCCCTGCGTACATGGATGGACCGCCTCGCCCGCTTCATCATGGCCAAGACCGGACTGGCCGACGCGCTGCGCCAGGCGGCGGGCGCGACGGGAGGGCCTGAGCCGTCGGGATACTCGCTGGTGTTCGACTCGATCGAATCCCTGCTCAACGCCAACCACGAGGCCGGCACCATCCGTCCAGGCATCACCGCCGACGACTTCCTCCGCGCCATCGCCGGCATCTGGCAGATCGACATCAGCGGCGACTGGCACACCCAGGCCACCCGGCTGCTGGACATCGTCATGGACGGCCTGCGCGCGGGGGCACCGGGACGACACTGAGGGCGGCGCAGCCCGCGAGGGCGGCGAGCAGCGTGCGGCGTACGGCGGCGCAGCTGCGGCCAGCGGACTCCGCCCGGCCCCCTCACCCTGCCGCTACCCACCCCCAACTCGCTCCGCGATTCCGGCCATCCGGCCACTGCCTCGCGCCCCGGCCCCGGCCCCGGCCCCGGCCCCGGCCCCGCGGAACGCGACAGGCGCGCCATCGGCACCGCCCTCGACTCCCATCCGGCCCCGAACCGCCGCCGACCGCCTCCTCCGCCCCCGACCGCCCCGGATCGAATCACGCCTCCAGGCCGACACGCGCGCGGGCGAGCTGGGCCTAACCCGCAGGTCGGACCCGCGGGTCGACGAGTGCGTCAGCTTCCGAGACGGGGCTTCCGAACTCGGCCTGAAAGTCGCCGAGTTCGACACTCTCGTGGCCCTCCGCCGAGTGGTGGACACCGCCACGCAAGCCCGACCGCCCCTTGTCAACCGGACAGTCGTCCGGTAGCGTCCCTCACCTAGCGGACAGCTGTCCGCTCCGACGCCCCTCTGGCGTCTCGGCGCAAGCGCAGCCACTCCCCACACCACTCACGGAAGATTCCCTTTGCCATGAAGCTGCTCATTCTCGGGGCGACCGGCCCCACCGGTCGCCATCTCGTCGACCTGGCTCTGCGCTCCGGCGACTCGGTCACCACCTTCGTACGCAACCCGGCCGGTCTCGGCGATCTGGCCGACAAGGTCACGGCGGTCACCGGGGACGCCACATCGCACCGCGACATCGCCGCCGTCGCGACGGGGCACGACGCGATCATCTCCGCGCTCGGCAGGGGCAACTCGGTGCGCGCCGACGGCCTCTTCACCCGAGCCTCGGCGGCCGTGATCGGTGCGGCCAAGGAAGTGGGCATCTCCCGGCTGGTGTGGCTGTCGTCGTTCGGCGTCGGCTACACCTTCGGCGAATCGAGCACCACACAGAAGGCGATCTACAGCACGTTGCTGCGGTCGATCTACGCCGACAAGGCGATCGCCGACGAACGCATCCGCAACAGCGGGCTGGACTGGACCGTGGTCTACCCGACCCGGCTGACCCACGGCCCCGCCAATGGCGCGTACAGCGCGGGCGACCGGCTGCCGATGAAGGGCAACCCGACCATCAGTCGCGCGGACGTGGCCGCCTTCATGCACCAGGCGGCACACGGCAGCGAGTGGATCCACCGCAGCCCCGTGATCACCGATTGACCCTCCTGGCCGTCCGGGGGCCGACCGACATGACAGTCGTGAGAAGAGGTGTGTAGCCTGACTTCTATAACGACTGCCATAGGAGGATTCCATGACCATCATCACCGTGAACACGCCCAAGGGGCGCCTGAGCCTGGAGCAGCGTCGGGAGCTGGCCGAGACACTGACGGACGCGGTACTGGTACCCGAGGTGGGCCAGTTCGCTCCGGCGGCGCGGCCCGGGTTCCAGGTGCACTTCGTCGAGCGTGAGCGGGACATGATGGCCATCGGCGGCCGGCTGCTGGCGGACGCCGACCCGGAACTCGACGTGATGGTGATCGACCTCGCCGTCATGGACGCCGCCTGGCAGCCGGAGGTACGGGCCGAGGTCATCGAGCGCGTGCTGGCCGCACTGGCGGCGGCCTGCGGGCTGGAGAAGCCGGCACCGGCCTGGTGGGTCAACTTCCGGGTGATCGACGAGGGCAGCTGGGGCTCGTCCGGTGGCGTGCTGTCGATCGTGCCGCTGCTGCAGAGCGGAGTGTTCACGGAGGAGCGGGCCAAGGCGGTCCGTGCCGCGCTGGGCACCTGAAGCCCGAGCTGCCGAGCGCGAGCGGGGTTCAGACCTCGACGCTGCCGAGCGCGAGCGGAATCCAGTCGTCCATCGCGGCACGGATGAGAGCGCCCGCAACTGCCCGGCGATGCGATCGAGAGGCTCGGTGCTGCGCTTGGCGCGGCACATGGCCAAGATTCCCTCGACGGCCGCGACGATGAGTGTCGCGATCGCGCGCCGCCGGCTCGGGTTCGACGCCGTGCTCCCGCAGGAGCCGGCGAGCAGCCCCTCCCCCACCAACCCGCCACTCCTTGCACAGACTGCGCGCGGTCCACTCGCCCGTGTGGCGCACGGCCTCGGTGACCAACTGCTGCTGCCCTCGGGGAAGTAGGGGTACGTCGGTCCGCGCGGTGCCCTGGCGTGCTTGGCCGTCTCGCGGATGCTCGTCGCGTTCAGCCCCCGCCGACTGATTATGTCGGCCGCCCCTCAGCAGCGATTGCTGCGTCCGGGCCGATGGCCGACCACGCCACCCAGACCG
>NZ_JBVKAY010000025.1:0-76659 GCF_055657445.1 Streptomyces sp. NPDC107538
GCCCCTGAAAAAGCAGGGGCTGCGCCCCGTGCTTTTTCGGCCCGAAAGGGCCGTAGGCCCTTAAGGGGCGCGGGGAACTGCGCGAGAAGCCCCACTCACCCGCACCCGCCGACGCGACCCGCACCCCCGAGCTACTAGGCACCCACCCCGCACCCCCTCCCCGCAGATCGAGGTATGTCATGCGCACCCCCAAGCCAAGCCGCCGCACCCTACTCGCCGGAACGGCGGCCACGGCGGCCACCGCGGTCACCACCCTCCCCACGCTGAGCCCCCCGGCCCACGCAGCCGAGCCCACCGCAGCCGACGCCCACTCCACAACCCCCGGCGCCACCACGTACCGCTGGCGCAACGCCGTCATCGGCGGCACCGGCTTCGTCACCGGCATCCTCTTCCACCCGGCGAGACCCGGCCTCGCCTACGCCCGAACGGACATCGGCGGCGCCTACCGCTGGGACGACCGGAGGGCCCGCTGGACCCCGCTGACCGACCACCTCGGCTGGGACGACTGGAACCTCCTCGGTGTGGAGGCGATCGCCCTCGACCCCGCCCACCCGAACCGGCTCTACCTCGCCCTCGGCACCTACGCGCAGTCCTGGGCCGGCAACGGCGCGATCCTCCGCTCCGACGACCGGGGCACGACCTGGACCCGTACAGACCTCACCGTGAAGCTCGGCGCCAACGAGGACGGCCGGGGCGCGGGCGAGCGCCTCCTCGTCGACCCGCGCGACAGCGACACGCTCTGGCTGGGCACCCGACACGACGGCCTGCTCAGGTCCACGGACCGGGGCGCCACCTGGGCCCCGGCGACCGGCTTCCCGGCGACGCCCAGCGCCTCCGGGCAGGGCGTCACCCTGCTCGTCGCCGCCGGACGCACCCTCTACGCCGGCTGGGGCGACGCGGACGGCACCTCCGCCAACCTGTTCCGGACCAAGGACGGCACCACCTGGGAAGCCGTCCCCGGCCGCCCGACCGGCACCTCCGCCAAGGTCCCGATCCGCGCCGCGTACGACCGGCACTCCCGCGATCTGTACGTGACGTACGCCAACGCCCCCGGCCCCAACGGCCAGTCCGACGGCAGTGTGCACAAGCTCCGCACCACCACCGGCAAGTGGACCGACGTGACCCCGGTGAAGCCGGGCGGCACGACGAGCGACGGCGGCGCCGACACCTTCGGCTACGGCGGGGTCGACGTCGACGCCCGCCGCCCGGGCACGGTGGTCGTGTCCACCAACAACCGCTGGGCCGAGATCGACACCGTGTTCCGGTCCACCGACGGTGGCCGTACCTGGACGTCCCTCAAGGACTCCGCTGTCTTCGACGTATCCGAGACTCCTTATCTCAAGTGGGGTGCCGACCAGCCCAAGTTCGGCTGGTGGATCCAGGCGCTCGCCCTCGACCCGTTCGACTCGAAACACCTCGTGTACGGCACCGGCGCGACCCTCTACGGCACCCGGGACCTGAAGCGCTGGGCGCCGCAGATCCGGGGCCTGGAGGAGACGTCCGTACGCCAGCTGATCTCGCCTCCGGCCGGGGAGGCGCACCTGATCAGCGGTCTCGGGGACATCGGCACGATGTACCACGAGCGGCTCACGGCGTCCCCGTCGCGCGGCATGGCGTCGAACCCCGTGTTCGGGTCGGCGACGGGGCTCGCACAGGCCGCGGCGAAGCCGTCGTACGTGGTCCGCACCGGCTGGGGCGACCACGGCAACGGCGCGTACTCGAACGACGGGGGCCGGACCTGGGCGCCCTTCGCGGCCCAGCCCGACATCGCCAAGAACGCACCCGGGCCGATCGCCGTGGGCGCCGACGGCGGCGCGCTGCTGTGGTCCTTCGTGCACTGGGACGGCACGAAGTACGCGGCTCACCGCTCCGCCGACAACGGCGCGACCTGGACCGAGATCTCCTCCTTCCCGAAGGGCGCCACGCCGGTCGCCGACCCGGCCGACCCGACGCTCTTCTACGCGTACGACACCGACACAGGAACGCTATACGCCAGCACTGACAGTGGCCGTTCGTTCACGGCCCGTGCGGGCGGACTGCCGTCCGGCGACAGCCAGTTCAAGCTGGTCGCCGCCCCGGGCCGGTCCGGTGACCTGTGGCTGAGCGTGAAGTGGAACGGGCTGTACCGCTCCACCGACGGCGGGGCGACCTTCGCGAAGCTCGACAGCTGCTGGGCCTCGTACACCCTCGGCTTCGGCAAAGCCGCCCCGGGCGCCGACTACCCGGCGGTCTACCAGGTCGGCTCGACCGAGACCATCACCGCCGTGTACCGCTCCGACGACGGCGCGAAGACCTGGACCCGTATCAACGACGACGCCCACCAGTGGGGCTGGACCGGCGAGGTCGTCATCGGCGACCCGCGCGTGTACGGCCGGGTGTACCTGGCGACGAACGGGCGCGGCATCCAGTACGGGGAGCCCGTCTGATGGCCCGGCCGACCGGACCCTCGCTCGCGGACGCCACCCGCGGCCGGATCCTCTTCGGCGGCGACTACAACCCCGAGCAGTGGCCCGAGGAGGTGTGGCACGAGGACGTCCGCCTCATGAAGCAGGCCGGCGTCAACTCCGTCACCCTCGGCGTCTTCTCCTGGGCGAAGCTCGAACCCCGCCCGGGAGCACGGGAGTTCGGCTGGCTGGACCGGCTCATGGACCTGATGGGCGACCACGGCATCGGTGTCGTCCTCGCCACCCCCACCTCCTCCCCGCCCCCGTGGATGGGCCGCCTCCACCCCGAGACGCTGCCGCGCGACGAGAACGGGCAGATCGAGTGGTGGGGCTCCCGCCAGCACTTCTCGCACTCCAGCGACACCTACCGCCGCTACGCCGCCGCCATCACCGAGGACCTCGCCGCCCGCTACGGCGGCCACCCGGCGCTCACCATGTGGCACATCAACAACGAGTACTGCACCTACGACTGGGGCGACGAGGCGGCGGCCACCTTCCGCGACTGGCTCCGGCGGAAGTACGGCACCCTCGACACGCTCAACGAGGCCTGGGGCACGGCCTTCTGGAGCCAGGGCTACGACGGCTGGCACGAGATCCTCCCGCCCCGCCGCGCCCACTACATGAAGAACCCCACCCATGTGCTCGACTTCAGACGCTTCACGAGCGACATGCTCCTGGAGTGCTACGTCATCGAGCGGGACATCGTCCGCCGACACACCCCGCACCTCCCGGTCACCACCAACTTCATGCCGCTGTGGGTGGGCCAGGACGCGTGGCGGTGGGCCGAGGAGGAGGACGTCGTCTCGGTCGACATCTACCCGGATCCGCGCGACCCGTTCGGCGCCCAGAACGGGGCGCTGGTCCAGGACATGACGCGCTCCCAGGCGGGCGGCGGCCCCTGGATGCTGATGGAGCAGGCCGCCGGCCCGGTCAACTGGCGTGGCGTCAACCACCCCAAGCCCCGTGGCCTGAACCGCCTGTGGTCCCTCCAGGCGGTCGCCCGGGGCGCGGACGCCGTCTGCTACTTCCAGTGGCGGCAGTCCCGGCAGGGCGCGGAGAAGTTCCACTCCGGCATGGTCGGTCACGCGGGCGAACAGGGGCGGACCTACCAGGAGATCACCCAGCTCGGCGCTGAACTGGCGGCGGTGGGAGGTGAGGTGACCGGCCGTCACATCGCCTCGAACACCGCAGTGCTGTTCGACTGGAACTCCTGGTGGGCCGGTGCCCAGGACGGCCGGCTGTCGTCCGAGGTCGACCTCCCCCAGGTCGTACGCGCCTGGCACCGCGCGCTCTGGGAGTCGCACCTCACCACCGCCTTCGCCCACCCCGAGCACGACCTCTCCCCGTACCGGCTCGTCGTCGTCCCGCAGCTCTACCTGCTCACGGACGCGGCCATCGAGAACCTCCTCGCGTACGTACGCGGGGGCGGCACCCTGGTCAGCGGCTTCCTGACCGGCGTCGCCGACGAGGACGACCGCGTACGCCCCGGCGGCATGGACACACGGCTCCGCGACCTCTTCGGCATTCGCACTCTGCACGAGTGGTGGCCCCTGGACGCGGGGGAGACGGTCGAGTGCGAGGGCCCCTCGGGGACCATCCGGGGCACGCTGTGGTCCGAGGAGATCGAAGCGGCGGACGCGGCCGCGGACACGGCCGAGGCCGTGCCCTTCGTGTACCGGGGCGGTGAACTCGACGGACTCCCGGCGGTGTTGCGGAACGACCGCGCCTGGTACGTCTCCACGCTGCCCGAACCCGCCGCGCTGCGCGCCCTGTTGGCACGGATCGCGACCGACGCCGGGGTGCGCCCGGTGCTGGACGGACTGCCCGACGGGGTCGAGGCGGTGCGCCGCGGCGACGTGCTCTTCGTGCTCAACCACGGCCGCGACGAGGTCACCGTCGACGTCCCGGGCACCCACCGCGACCTGCTCACGGGCGAGACGGTCACGGACACGCTGTCGCTCGGCCGGTACGGCGTGGCGGTGCTGAAACCATGATCACCCGTATGGCCGTACGAGGCATACGGGCCGCGGCGATCCGCCCCACCCGGACCCGCCGCGCGGAACCCACGACTTCCTCCGGCGCCGAACCGTTCGGATCCAGGACTTCCCCCGGCACCGAACCGTTCGTCCCGCTCCACCTCGGCGCCGGAGAAGACCGCGTCCCCACCCCGGGGCCGCGGTAGCACTCCCCACACGCAGTTCCCCCCACCCATGGAAGGAACACGACACCCATGGCACTACGCACCCGCACCCGCACCGGGACCGGCACGGGTCCCCGCACCCTCGGCCGGATCGGCAAGGCCCTGCTCGCCCCCGCCCTCGCGCTCGGCGCCACCGTCGGTCTCGCCTCCGCCCCCGCCTCGGCCGCCGTCTGGAACTCCTGCGACCAGTGGGGCAACACGAACCTGAACGGCTACACGCTCTACAACAACATCTGGGGCTCCGGCGCCGGCAGCCAGTGCATCTGGGCCAACTCCGGTACCAACTGGGGGGTCTGGGCCAACCACCCCAACACCGGCGGCATCAAGTCGTACCCCAACTCCAAGAAGGTGATCAACAAGACGATCACCTCGCTCGGTTCGCTCAACAGCAGCTACAACGTCACGGTCCCGTCGTCGGGCGCGTACAACTCGTCGTACGACATCTGGGACACGGACTACGACTACGAGATCATGCTCTGGGTCAACTACAACGGGGCCGTCGGTCCGCTCGGCACCGCGCAGGGCAATGTGACACTCGGCGGTCACACCTGGAGCGTCTACAAGGGCAGCAACGGGGCCAACGAGGTCTTCTCGTTCCTGCGCACCTCGGACTCGAACTCCGGCACGGTCCAGATCCTCCCCATCCTCAAGTGGATCAAGGACACCAAGGGCTGGATGGGCAACGAGACCATCGGTGACGTGCAGTTCGGCTTCGAGGTCACCTCGTCCTCCGGCGGCCTGGACTTCGTCACCAACAACCTGACGGTCAGCAGCAGTTGACGCTCGACGGCTGCTGAACCGTAGGTAACTCCGAAGGCGGAGAACGCAAGCCCGGCCGGTGCCGTACCCCCACGCGGCACCGGCTCGGGTCGTTCTAGGTCCCCTCCGGGTGCGCCTCCGTCGTCAGGCGGATCAGTAGCGCGCCGGGGGTGCGTGGCAGCGTGACGCGCAGTTCTCCGGTGGGCGGGTCCCAGGTTGCCGCCGCCGCGTCCGTCCGGGCGGCGGACGGGTGCAGGATCTCGGTGTGGACGGCGCCGCCCCGGCCCGCCAAGTGTGGGACCGGGAGGCACACTTCGGCCTCACCACCCCTCCGCCACACCGAGAGGTAGGCCCGCCCGTCCCGGCCCGGCACGCGCATCCCCAGCGCCAGCCACTCGTCCGTCCAGCCGGGCAGGCCGAGCGGCCAGAAGGGCACCGCGTGGGCCAGGTCGCCGCGGATCGACTTGTATGTGGCCACCGCCTCGCGTACGAGGCCGAGTTGATGGTCCGTCATGCGGTCGAGGTGGCCGGAGAGGTGGATGCGGCCGAGGAGGGCGCCGCCGAGGGTGAGGGTGATCAGGTCGTCGTCGTACTCGGGCTGGGGGTAGGCCCAGACGGCGCCCTGTTCCGGGGGTACGGCGGTGGGGGCGGAGGCGGCGATCGGGGGGTAGCGGAGGGGGTCCTGCTGGTCGCTGGTGGACTGGAGCTGGGAGACGGCGAGGGTGGCGCCGTCCATGCGCATACCGCCGGAGGCGCAGTTCTCGACGACGAGGTGCGGGTAACGGTCCAGGACGGCGGAGAGCCAGTCCAGGTAGGCGTGGGCGTGACCGAGGAGGCCGGCGCCGGGGGAGAGGTCGCCGGGGGCGGTGGTGCCGGGGTCGATCACGATGTTGTAGTCGAGCTTGAGGTAGCCCACGCCCCAGTCGCCGACGATGCGGTCCACCGTCTTGTCGAGGTGCGCGCGGGCGGCCGGGTGCCGCAGGTCCAGCTGGTGACGCCCCTGCTCGGCCAGCCGCACCCCGTCCCGCTGGAAGAAGGCCTCATCCGGCAGCTCCGCAGCGACCGCGCTCCGCACCCCCACCACCTCCGGCTCCAGCCACAGCCCGGGCACCATGCCCCGCTCCCGAATCCGCTCCAGTACGGCCCGCATCCCACCATCGGCCGAGGCACCGACGCGTCCCACAGCGTCACCACCGCCTCCGACGAGGCCCACAGCCTCACCGCCGGGTCCGGCGCCTTGTCCAGCCCCGGTCTCGGTCTGTGCCGCGGTGCGGTTGCGTTCGGGGGTCGAGGCGTCGGCGCGGCCCGGTGTTTCGGGCCTCCCGACCTCCGCGGCACCGGCCGAGGCGTCGGCCCCGCCACCCTCCCCAGCCTCGGTTCCGGTTCCGGTTCCGCCTAGGCCTCTGACTCCGGCTCCGCCTAGGGCTCCAGCTTCGCCTTCGGCTCCGGCTCCGGCTCCGCCAAGACCTCCGGCTTCGCCTTTACCTGCGGCTCCAACCCCCGCCCGACTCCCGCCAACCACCCCTCCCTCGGGAAAGCGGCGCGCTGACGGCAGCCACTCGCCGACGCTGTCCCACCAGCCGCCGTCCGCCGTGTCGTCGTACCAGCCGGAGTCGATGCAGAAGTACTCGGCGCCCGCGTCCGCCGCCGCGTCGATCAGCGGTAGCAGCTTCTCCGTGGTCGGGTCGCCCATCAGGGTGTTCATGTAGTCGTTGAAGACGACCGGCAGCGTCTCGTGGTCCGGGTGGGGGCGGCGGACGGCCCGGCGGTACGCGGTCAGACTGCCCAGCGCCTCGTCGAGCCCGGTCCCGAAGGCGAGCGCCGCCGGCACTGTCGTGAACTCCTCGCCCGGTGCCGACCGCACCCGCCACTGATGCTCGGCATCGGTGGGGCCGTTCACCGCGAGGTAGGTGCCATGGGCCCGTTCCCCCAGGTCCCAGCGCCAGCCGGCCGGTGACTCCACCTGCCACACCCAGGCCCGGCCCCGACCGCCCCGTTCCGTCAGCGCCCCCATCGGCAGATGCCCGTCGCTGGGCCAACTCCCGCGCCCGGTGAGGGAGAGCGCCGCCCGGCTGTCGTGCTGATGGGCGTCGACGCCGATGTCCGCGACCGTGGCCCGCAGCGGTTCGGCGTACCAACGGCACTCCGCGAGCCAGTCGTTGCGCGCCCGGTGCACGTCGAGCAGGTCGGCGGAGGGGAGCCCACCGAGGAGGAGGCTGCTGACGGACTGGACGACGATCGGCCCGGCACCGTCGTTGCGCAGTCGCACCCGCGACCGGAGCACGGCCACCCCGACGGGAGACGACAGCTCGGCGAACGCGGTCAACCCGCTGTCGGCGTCGTGCAGTTCGACCGTCAGCCGCTCCCAGCGACCGCCCCCACCGTCTTCACCACCTCCACCGCCCCCACCACCCTCACCACCGTCACCAGTCTCGCTACGGTGCCCCCGATACTCCAGCCGCCCCCCGAACGCCGTCCCCGTGAACCGCGGCCCCGACCACCCGCTCCCGTACCCGAATGCCGTCAACTCGACCAGCGGCAGCGCGACTTCGGGATCGACGGTGTCACCGGCCGGCCCGAGCCGCACCACCCGCAGCGTCCCGTCGGCGGCCGTCGCGAACACGCTCTCGACCGCCGGATGACCCCAAGTGAAGCCCGACGCGACGCGGTGGTGACCACCGGCACCGTCCGTGAGGCGATCTCCTGCATCTGACGCGTCTGACGCGTCTGACGCGTCAGACGTGCCGTCGCTGCCGCCGAAATCGCTCGCACTTGAGTCCGACGAGTCCCACGTGCCCCATGTGCCCCACGAGCCCCTAGAGTCCAAGTCGCTTCCCCTCTCCCACCCGCCCGTCCGTGAATCTCTCGGCACGGACTCTTGACGACCCCTGTGTGACCGGTCACAATCCTGGCATGAATGTGACCGGTCACACAAGGCGCCCGGCGAGCATCCGAGACGTCGCGACGGCCGCCGGTGTCTCGTACCAGACCGTCTCCCGGGTGATCAACGGCCACCCCAGCGTCAAGCACACGACGCGGGAGCGGGTGCAGGCGGCCATCGAGGAGCTGGGGTTCCGGCGGAACGCCACCGCGCTCGCGCTGGCCAGCGGGCGCACCCGGGCCGTGACCGTGCTGACCGCGAACACCACGCACTACGGCTACGCCTCGATCCTCCAGGGCATCGAGGAGGCGGCGCGGGCGGCCTCGTACGCGGTCGGGATCGGCGTCCTGGAATCGGCGGACGAGGCCGCGGTCGCCGCCGAGGTGCAGCGCGCCTCCGACGCGGGCGGCGGCCTCATCGTGATCGCCTACGACCCGGCCGGGGTCGCCGCCCTCGACGCGGTCCCCACCACGCTCCCGGTCGTCGGCGTCGTCGAGACCCCCGCGACCCCGCCCGGCGGCGACCGCCCCTGGGTGTGGACCGACGACCGCGAGGCCGCCTACGAGGCGACCCGGCATCTGCTCTCCCTCGGCCACGAGACGGTGCACTATGTCGCGATCCCGTCCAGCACCCGCCGCACCGGCGCCCGTACCACCGGCTGGCAACAGGCGCTCAAGGAGGCGGGGGCGCCCGAATCCCGCCCGGTGCAGGGGAGTTGGGGCCCGGCGGGCGGTCACGCGGCCGGACTCGCCCTGGCCGGGGACCCGGCGGTCACCGCGATCCTCTGCGGCAACGACGACCTCGCCCTCGGTGTGCTGCGCGCCCTGCACGAGGCCGGACGGTCCGTACCCGGCGAGGTGAGCGTCGTCGGCTTCGACGACGCCCCGCACTCCGCCTATCTCACCCCGTCCCTGACGACCGTACGCCTGGACTTCACCGGCCTCGGCCGGGCCGCGTTCGCCCTGCTGCACGGGGTGGTCGAGGAGTCCGCACAGATCGCCCCCCACCCCGTCTCCGTACCGCACCTCGTCGTGAGGGAGAGCGCGGGCCCACCGCCCGCGCCGCGGCCCGCCCCGCCCGCGACCGGCACGAAGGCCTGAACGCCGTCCCCCGTCCCCGTCCCCATCCCCGTTCGCGACCGCCGCCCCCGCTCACGACCGCCGACTCCCGTCACGGGCACACCTGTTCCGCATCCTGCCCTGCCCTGCCCTGAACCACCCGTTCACGAAAGGCACGCGATGATCAGGCACGCGATGAACACGCACGCGATGAAGACAAGAGCTCTCCCGGCGCTGGCCCTCGTCTGCGCCCTCGGTCTGGCCGCCACCGCGTGCAGCGATCCCACGGCGGGGGCCTCCGGCGCGGACGCCGACGCGAAGCGGACGGCCGTCGACCCCACCGCACGCCTCGACGGTGTGAAGCTGACGATGTGGACCGCGCAGAACACGGTGACCGCGCCGAAGCAGGTCGTCGAGGCGTTCGAGAAGGCCACCGGCGCCGAGGTGGAGACCCAGGCGGTCCCGGACCCGTACGAGTCGAACGTGCCGACGAAGCTGGCCTCCGGCGACCGCCCCGACCTGATGTTCTGGCAGCCGTCCGTCTCCACGCTCCCCTTCGTCCAGCCCCGGCAGAACCTCCTCACCCTCGACGGCGAGGAGTGGGTCTCCAAGCTGGGGGACACCGAGAAGTCGCTCGGTGTCATCGACGGCAAGCGGTACGCGGCGATCGTCACCAGCCCCGCCATGCTCGGCGTCTACTACAACAAGGACGTCTTCCGGGAAGCAGGCATCGCGGAGAAGGACTTCCCCCAGTCGTACGACGAACTGCTCGCCCTCGGTCACAAGGTCGTCGACGGCACCGACGCGGCGGCCTTCTACGAGGCCGGCGGCGACAAGTGGCCGCTCCAGTGGCAGATGCAGGTGCAGCTCACCGATCTGGACCAGCAGTGGTGGGCGGACCTGAACGCGAACAAGGAGAAGTGGACCGACCCCGTCGTCGTCGGCGCGATCAAGAAGTACAAGGAGAAGCTGCTCGACGCCGGGCTCGCCCAGAAGAACTACCGCACCGGCACTTTCACCGGACAGGCCGACGCGCTGTGGAAGGGCGAGGCCGGCATGGTCCTCAACGTCACCTCCTTCCAGAGCCAGTTGCAGGCCAAGTACTCCACGAAGGAGATCGACGAGAAGATCGGCTGGTTCCCCGTCGCCAACTCGGCGGCCACCGGCCTGTATTCGCCCGACCAGACCAACGGGGTCGTGGCCTTCAGAACCGGTGACGAGAAGCGGCAGAACGCGGCCCGGCAGTTCCTCGCCTTCTGGCTGGGCCCCGACTACCCCGACTACATCAAGACGATGAAGATCCCGTCCGTACAGCCCTCCGTGCCCACCCCGGACGGCCTCCCGGAGGCCTCGAAAGCCCAGGTCGCGGCCCTGCCCACGGCCATCGGCGTCTTCCAGGCCAAGGCGATCGTCGCCCCCGACACCCACCTCTACCTCGCCGACATGCTCTTCGACAAGAAGAGCCCGCAGCAGGTCGCCCAGGCCATCCAGGACCAGTTCGCGCAGGTGGCCAAGGCCCAGGGCGCACCCGGGTTCTAGCCATGGTGGACACTGTCGTACGCAGCGCGCGCAAGCAGGAGCCCGCGCCAGGCGCGCCCAAGAGCGTGGGGCGACTGCCCCGCGCCGCCGTGCACCACCCCTGGTGGTTCGCGCTCCCCGCGATCGTCGTCTTCGCGGGCTTCTTCCTGGTGCCCAACCTGCTCAACTTCTACTACCCGTTCACCAACTGGTCCTCCTACCACCCGGACATCGCCTTCACCGGCCTCGACAACTTCACGACCATCGCCGACGACGGCACCCTCCTCCGCGCGATCCGCACCACGCTCCTCTACGCGCTGCTCGCGGCCGTCTTCCAGAACGTCTTCGGGCTGGTGCTGGCGCTGCTGCTGGAGGACGACACCCGCTTCAACCGGTTCTTCCGGGCCGCGTTCTTCCTGCCGGTGCTCATCTCGGCCCTCGCCACGGGGTACGTCTTCCAGGCCCTGCTGGACCAGGACGGTGCCGTCAACTCCCTGCTCGGCACGGACATCCCCTGGCTGGGCTCGACGACCTGGACGCTCGTCGTCGTCACCCTCATCCACGGCTGGAAGTGGATGGGCCTGTCGATGCTGATCTATCTGGCGGGCCTGAAGGGCATCCCCGGCGACATGCTCGAAGCCGCGCGGATGGACGGGGCCGGGCCGTGGCGGACGTTCTGGTCGGTGCGCTGGCCGATGCTCGCCCCGGCCCTCACCTTCAACGTCACCACGGCGCTCATCGGCTCCATGAACACCTTCGACATCGTGCAGGCCACGACCGGCGGCGGCCCGGCCGCCTCCACGGAGGTCTTCAACATCTACATGTTCCGGATCTTCGGACAGGGCCTGTACGCACAGGCCTCCGCGATGAGCCTCGTCCTCTTCCTGGTCGTGGTCGCCGTCGCGATTCCGCTGGTCATCGGGTTGCGCCGAAGGGAGCAGCTGCTGTGAGCACCGTGCTGTGGCGCTACGGCCGCCCGGCCCTCGTCCTCCTCCTCGCCGGTCTCGCCGTCGGCGTCCCGCTGTGGCTGGTCCTCGTCACCTCCGCCAAACCGCAGGCGGAGGCCATCAGGCCGAACCTGGACCTGCCGGAACACTGGCAGCCCGCAGGCAACTACGAGGACGCCGTCGCCCAGGGCGAGATGCTGCGCGGCCTCCTCAACTCCCTGCTGGTCGTGGTCCCTTCGGTGGTCCTGGTGCTGCTCCTGGGCGCGGGCGCCGCCTGGGTCTTCGCCCGCCGCAAGTCGAAGCTGGTCTCGGCGGCGTACGCGCTGTGCATCAGCGGACTGCTGCTGCCGCCCGCCGTCATCACGATCGTGATGGAGCTGCGGCAGCTCGGACTGGCCGGCACCCGGCCCGGAATGATCGCCGTCTACACGGGGATGTACCTCTCCACCTCGATCTTCTTCATGACGGGCTTCATCCGCGCCATCCCGATGGAGCTTGAGGAGGCGGCCCGGATCGACGGCGCGAAGCCGTTCCGGATCTTCGCGCGGATCGTCCTCCCGTTGCTCCGGCCGGTCATCGCCACCGCCACGATCATGGTGATGCTCTACGCCTGGAGCGACATCTTCTACGCCTTCTTCGTCCTCGGCGGCGGCGACCGGGCCACCCTCCCGCTCAACCTCTACAAGGTCGCGAGCGCCCAGCTCTACCTCAACAACTGGCATCTCGTCTTCGCGTACGTCGTGGTGATGAGCCTGCCGATGGTCGCCGTCTTCCTCGTCGGCCAGCGAAAGATCGTGTCCGGAATCACCAGTGGAGCCGTCAAATGACCGGAGGTCCAGCCGCGTGATCACCCCCACCCGCACGAGAAGCCGCACCCGGACCCGCACCAGGTCCCGTACGAGAACCACCTTGGTCACAGCACTACTTGGAGTCACCGTCATGGCAGGCAGCACCTTCCCCGCCACCGGATCGGCCACAGCGGCAGCCGCCTCGGCCGCCGATCCGCAGCGCCTCACCGTCGATCTCTCCGCCTCCGAGGGCCCGGTGATGCACGGCGCCAACGGCGCGCTGTACGGGCTCAGCGACGACGGGGTGCCCAGCGACGCGGCCCTCGCACCCCTGAAGATCACCAGCATCTCGCAGAAGCCGGAGGGCGGCGCCCAGCACCCCAACGGCGACGCGCTCACCGTCTCCAAGTCGTTCTTCCGCAACGGCGGCGGCGAGATCAACGTGATGATGCAGGACATCTACGCCAAGTGGCCGTACGAGGACCTGGGCATCGACGACTACCTCCCCAAGGTCGACAAGATCGTCAAGGAGGTCTCGGCCGACCCGAACGGCGACCGCTTCGTCTACATCCCGTTCAACGAGCCCGACCAGATCTGGTACAAACTCGACGTCGCCGACCAGGCGCAGTACGAGATCAACCGCGACCGCTTCTTCCGCGACTGGAAGACGGTCTACGAGCGCATCCGCGCGATCGACCCGGACGCACGCATCGCCGGACCCAACGAAGCCGCGTACCACACCCGCCTGCTGCGGGACTTCCTCGCCTTCGCCAAGCGCGAGAACGTCCTGCCCCAGGTGATGACCTGGCACGAACTGGGCTCGGGCTCGCTCCGCGACTTCCAGGGCCACTACGACGACTACCGCGCCCTGGAGCGGGCGGCGGGCATAGCCCCGCTGAAGATCAACATCGACGAGTACGCCAACCGCCGTGACCTCTCCGTCCCCGGCCAACTCGTCCAGTGGGTCTCGATGTTCGAGCGGAACAAGGTGTACGCCAACCAGGCCTACTGGGACGCGGCGGGCAACATGGACGGCAATGTCGTCCGCTCCAACATCCCCAACGGCGGCTGGTGGCTGTTCCGTTGGTACGCGGGCCTGACCGGGGACACCGTCAAGGTCACGCCGCCGCAGGCCAACACCGTCGACACCCTTCAGGGCCTCGCCTCCCTCGACACCTCCCGCCGCCAGGCCCAGGTCCTGCTGGGCGGCTCCGCCGGCGACACGGACGTCGTGGTCCAGAAGGTCCCCCGCTCCCTCTTCGGACGCACGGTCACCGCGACCGTCGCCGAGGCCGCCTGGTCCGGCTACGAGGGTCAGCACGCCACCCCGCGCGTCCTCAGCCGTACCAAGGTGCGGATCGCGGACGACGGCACGGTGACGGTCCCGCTGCGCGGCCAGCACAAGATGTCGGCCTACCGCATCGTCCTCACCCCGGGCGGCAACGGCACCCCCACCACCCCGTCCGTCCCCTGGACCGCCTCCTACGAGGCCGAGGACGCCGCGATCACCGACGGCAAGGTCTACACCCAGGGCACGGTGAGCAACGCCAACGGCTACGCGGCCTCCGGCACCAAGGACGTCGGCTCCCTCAACCAGCCCGGCAGCAAGGTCGACTTCACCGTCTCGGTCCCGAAGGACGGCACCTACGACCTGGCGATCCTCTACGGCAACCAGTCCGGGACCCCGGCCACCCAGAAGCTGACGGTCGACGGCGGCGACCCGGTCACCGTCACCTACCCCTCCACCGAGAACTGGACCTACCGCGCGAAGAAGGACCTGACGGTTCAACTTTCCTCAGGAACCCATCAGTTGACCCTCTCCAAGGGTGCCACCGAGGTCACCCTCGACCGCATCGACCTCACCGCCCGCACCGCCGACCCCGCCGCCTCCTACGAGGCCACCCTCGCCGACATCAGCGGCAGGCCGTCGTACGACTACTCCTCCTCGGCCGGCACCGGCACCGGCGCGCTCGTGCTGCGCTCCGGCGACAAGGCGGTCTTCGACGTGTACGCCCCGCGCGACGGCTACTACCGCGTGGTGCCCCGGGCCTCGGCGCCGGTGAAGCTCGCCCTGCACGGGCAGTCGGTGGCCGCGGTGCCCGACCGGCCGCTGCGGCTCTACCTCGTCGCGGGCAACAACCGGATCACCGCCACCGCCAAGCACACCGCACTCCGCGCCCTCGACGTCACCGGCGCGGGCTCGACCACGGGCACCCTCGCCTTCGACGGAGCCTCGGCCACGCTCGCGGGCGGAGCCAAGCTCGTCGACTCCGCGTACGCCTCGGCCGGGTCGTACATCGGGTGGCTCGGCAACAGCGCGGACAGCACCGCCGAGTTCACGGTGAACGCCCCCGCCTCGGGCCGCTACGTCCTGGTCGTCCACTACGCGCACAACGACCGCCGCGACAACGGCCACGCCTACAACACCGACATCATGTCCCGCACGGCGGACATCACGGTCGGGGACGGCGACCCGCGCACGGTCACCTTCAAGAACACCTGGGGCTGGGACGACTACTGGACCGTGGGCGTCCCCGTCGACCTGAGGAAGGGCACCAACAAGGTGACCTTCGGCAACGAGGGCGCCTGGGCGCCGAACATCGACCGGATCGAGGTGGGCCGGGTCGTCGGCTAGTCACGCACGGGACCCGGCCGCCGGTGGGGCCCGGCGGCCGGGTCCCGGCGTGTCGGCGGTCTCAGGCCCGGTCGACCTCGACCCGCAGCGCGTTGTACTCCGTGAACTCGGCCTCGACGCCCTCGCGGGTCAGCCCGTAGCGGGCCAGGTCGTAGCGGTGAGGTGTGCTGCCCTTGGAGTGGGTGGCGGCCTCCGGGAGCCGCGCGGCGTCGGCCTCGGTCCAGCGGGCGCCGATGGCCGCGTACAGCTTCGGGGCGCCCGCGGCCGGGTCGGTGCCGAGCGAGGAGTACGGCACGTCCACCACGGCCTCGCGGGGCAGTTCGGCGCGGACGGCCAGGCCCCGCCGTACCGAACGGCTCAGCAGGTCCAGCCAGGTGGCGCCGACGTGGTGCGGGTCGACCGTGCGGCGGGAGAGGACCATGCCCACCTCGACCAGGCTGCAGAACGAGGCGACGGCGGTCACCGGATCACGGTGCGTCCACACCAGCGTGGCGTCCGGGAACACGGAGAGCAGGGCGTCGAGGTTGCCGGTGTGGAAGGGGGACTTCAGGATCCAGCGGCGGCGCGGGCGGCCGTACTGGAGCACCTGGAAGGCCTGCTTGAGGTGGCGGTAGTCGGGGACGAAGTCCCGCTCGAAGTGCCAGGCGTGGTAGCGCGGCAGCTGGGCCTGGGACAGCGGGACCAGGGCGTGCGGCAGCAGGAACGTGTCCTCCTCGGGGCCTTCGGCGGTCATCGGGTGGATCTCACGGAAGCGCGGAGCGAGCCGATGGGTGCCGTCGAGCATCCTGCGCGCCGACGTGATCGCCTTCCGCCGCTGCTCGGGCGACGGTTCGAGGCCGGGGGCGAGCAACTCCCACAGCCGCGGGCAGCGATGGTCGTCGGAGAGGGAGAGGATGCCGTGGGTGAGTGTGGTGGCCGTGCGCGGCAGACCCACCACGAACACCGGCCGCTCGACGCGCTCCTCCTCGATGGCCGGGTTCTCGGCGATCAGCCGCCGGATCCGGGCCCGGTTGGTGAGATGCCGGCGCACATGGGCCTGCGCCGACTGCCAGCCGACCGGGGACAGTTCCGGGTCGTCCGCCCAGTCGCGCAGCAGGAACCGGAAGCCGTCCGGGAACTCCTCGTCACCCTCCGCCCACCCGGCCCTGTCGAGGATCCGCTCGAAGACCCGGTCCGGATCGCGACGGGAACGGAGCGTGGGCCGGAGCAGGAGGTTGGCCAGGGCGAGGGCCGACGGGGTGGAGGGCACGGATGTGTCCTTTCCGGGCGAGCGACGGACGGCAGCGCGCGTCTCGTCGAACCGGCGGGGACCCCAGTCTAAACGGGGACTTGTCCCCGGAACGCGTCACCGTCCGCAGTGCGCAGTGCGCCGTCCATCGCCCGCCGCCCGCCGCCCGCCGCCCGTCGCCCGTCGACCGCTGTCCGCCGTCCATCGCCCGCCGTCCATCGACGGCCGTCCATCGCCCGCCGCCCGCCGCCCCGCTGTCCGTCAACCGCCGACGGTCCCGGGGCCCCACGGGAGCCCCGGGACCGTCGCGTCATGCCTGGCCCGCAGGGAGGTGCGCCCCCTGCCCGTCGCCGTACCGTGTCCGCAGTTCCGACAGCACCCCGCTGGCCGCCGCGACGAGCGGCACGGCCAGGAGCATGCCGAGGATGCCGGCGATGGAGGCGCCCGCAGTGAGGGCCAGCAGGATCGCCGCCGGGTGCATCTGCACGGTCCGGCTGTGGATCATCGGCTGGAGCACGTTCCCTTCGAGGATCTGCACCGCGAAGACGACGCCGACCGCCCACAGCGCCGTCACCAGACCACGGTCGGCGAACGCCACCAGGATCGCCACGGCGCCCGACAGGAACGAGCCCAGGTACGGGATGTACGCGCCGACGAACACCAGCGCGCCGAGGCCGATCGCGCCCGGTACCTGGAGTATCAGCAGACCGATGGCGATACAGGCACCGTCGATGAAGGCGATCAGCGTCGTCCCCCGCATATAGCCCTCGATGGCCCGGAACGCGCGCCGGGCCATCACCTCCAGGGTGTCACCGCTGCCGCGCGGCGCGAGCGAGTGCAGGGAGGCGACCGCCTTGTCGGAGTCCCGCAGGAAGAAGAACATCAGCAGCATCGCCAGGATCGCCATCGCGACGAACTCACTGACCGCGCTGACCCCGGTGAGCACGCCGGAGGCCGCGGTGCCGCCGAACTTCGACATCAACTCCTTCGCGTTCTTCGCGAGGTCGTCCAACGAGGTCCCCGCGAACCCGAACTCCTCGCTGAGCGACTTCGCCGCGTCCCTGAGCGAGGAGATGATCTGATCGCCGGTGTCGATCAGCGCGGCCACCACGATGTACGCGGCCCCGCCCATCACCACGATCACGGCCGCGCAGGTCAGCCCGGCGGCGAGGGACCGGTTGAACCGCATCGCCACCAGCCGCCGGTACAGCGGGCCCAGCAGCGCCGTGCCGAGCAGCGCGATCAGCACCGGGGTGACCGCCGTCTGGAACGTCACACAGATCCACACGCCCACATAGACGACACCCGTCACCAGCAGCGTCAGCGCGCTCCACACGGCTATGTGCCGCGCGGGCCCCGGCAAGAACCCCCGGGGCGCGACCGGTTCCAGCGGCGCCACCGCCCGCGGCGCCTCCGCGTATCCACCGGTGGTCCGTATCGTCGTCCGCGTCCGGTGCACCCGCCTCCGCGCGGGCCCACCGCCACCGCCCCGCCGCCCCCCGCGGATCCCGCGAGAGTCTCCCGTACGGCTGTTCATCCTCCGTCAACTCCACTCACTCAGAGGTCGCGCACACCCCTGAGGATCATGGGATGGCCGTGGCGCCATAGCGTAGACCGGGCCGACGAACAGCCAACGGGCCGGTCCACGCACGGCCATCGGGCCGGTCCGCGCACGGTGATCCGGTCGGGCCGGCGGGGGCGCGCTACCGCTGCGACGTGGTCTCCCGCACCCAGGGCAGCAGCAACCGCTCCGCCACCACCAGCACGGAGAACAGCGCCACGCTCATCACGCTCAGCAGCGCGACGGCCGCGAAGGCGAGGGCCGTGTCCGCGTTGGCGCCCGACTGCACGATGACGAAACCGAGCCCCTCGTCGCCCGCGCTGAACTCCCCGATCACCGCCCCCACGGCGGCCAGCGGCATCGCCACCTTCAGCCCGACGAAGATCTGCGGCAGCGCCCCGGGGAACCGGAACCGCAGGAACGTCCGCGTCCGGGACGTCCGCAACGACCGGGCCAGCTCCGCGAGTTCGACCGGGGTCGAGGTCAGCCCCTCGGCGACCGACAGGACCACCGGGAAGAAGCAGACCAGCAGCGCCATGACCACCTTGGGCTGCGGGCCGAACCCCATCCACACCACAAGGAGCGGCGCCAGCGCCACCTTCGGTACGGCGTTGAACGCGACCAGCAGCGGGCCGAACATCAGCTCCACGGTCCGGGACGCGGCGATCGCCACCCCGATCACCAGCCCGGCGGCCACGGCCAGCGCGAACCCCGCGACGATCACATACAGCGTGGTCAGCGCCTCGCCGAGCAGATACCCGGGTACGCCGAGGAAGGCGTCCAGCACATCGGCGGGCGACGGCGCGATGATCTCCGGCGGATCGAACACCGCCACGGCGAGGGCCCAGCCCCCGACGGCGACCACCAGCCCGCACACCGGCCACCCCACCACCGCGACCCGCCCCCGCACCGCCTTCGCTCGAACCGTCTTGCCCCGCACCGCTTTCCCCGGGCCGGATGCCACCCGCTAGGACTTCGGCACCAGGTCGAACGACACCAGCTCCTCCGGCGTCAGCCCCGCCTTGACGGCCCCGGCGTCGACCAGCGCCTCGATCGCGCCGACCACCCGCGCACGGTCCATCGTGCCGATCGGCGCCCCGCTCTCCTTCGGCCGTACGGCCGCGCCGACCAGCTCGATCTCGGCGGCGGCCGTCTCCGCGCTCACCGTCGGGAACTTCTGGTGCATCAGCCGGGCGGCCTCGTCCGGGTGGTCGACGGCGTACGTCATGCCCTTGAACAGGGCGGTGGTGAAGCGCTCCACCAGCTCGGGATCGTCCTTCGCGATCTCGGTGGTGGTCGTGATGGCGGCGCCGTAGGACTCGGTGAGGTACTCGCCGAAGGGGAGGACGACGACCTCCTCGCCCTTGACCGCGTTCTGGATGTTGGGCCGGCCCACCCGGTACTGCCCGACCCCGTCCACCGACCCCGACGCGAGGTTGGCGCCCAGCTGCTGCGGCTCCAGGTTGACCCAGTCGACCTTGTCCGCGTCGAAGCCGGCGAGCTTCGCGTACGCGGGGAAGAGGGCGCCGATGACCGAACCGGCCGGGTCGCCGACCTTCTTGCCCTCCAGGTCGGAGGGCTTCTCGATCCCACTGTCGGCCAGTGCCATGATCGCGGCATCCGTGGTCTGGTGCACGGCCGCTACCGCCGTCACCCCCGATATCTTGCCGCCGCCGAGCTGGATGATCGTGCTGCTGAGGTCGATCGGGGCGAACTGGGCGCGACCTCCGGCGAGCGCGGCCAGCGAGACACCGCTGCCCTGGCCGGGCTGGATGTCGACGCTGATGTTCGCCTCCTCGAAGTAGCCCTTCTCCTGGGCCACATAGGCGTAGGCCTCCCGGCCGAAGGTGCCGAAGCCGGTGAGGTAGGTGACCTTGTCGGGCGCACCGCCCGACGCCGAACCGTCCTTGCCGCCGCTTCCCCCGGCGTCGTCGTCGGAGCCACAGGCCGAGCCGAGCGTGGCCGTCAGCACGACGGCCAGAAGGGCGGCGGATAACCGCGGGGTCCGTCTCATGTGCAGCAAGTGCAGCCGCTCCGCGAGGAGTTGTCGAGACCACGGGCGGGGTTGTCATGTAACAAACACCGCGACATCGGTTGATCACGGGAGCTGCCGCCCTATCCTCGGCCGCACCGGTCGAACCCCTCGGCCGTACCGGTCGATCCCCTCGGCCGTACCGGTCGATCCCCTCGGCCGTACACCTCGATCTCCTCGATGGAGCCGCCCGTGATCCGAGTGCGCGGAGTGTCCAAGAGGTACGACGGCCGCAGGGGCCCGGTGGAGGCCCTGCGGGACATCGAACTGGACGTCGGCGACGGCGAGTTCCTGGCCGTCCTGGGCCGCTCCGGCTGCGGCAAGTCCACCCTGCTCAGGGTGATCGCCGGACTGCTCCCGCCCTCGTCCGGCGAGGTGCGTGTCGCCGGCGAGCCCGTGCGCGAACCCCGCCGCGACGTCGCGATCCTCTTCCAGCGCCCGGCCCTGCTGCCCTGGCGGTCGGCCCTCGACAACGTCCTGCTGCCGATCGTCGTCCACGGCCGCCCCAAGCCCGAACACCGAGCGACAGCCCGCGAGTTGCTGCTCGAAGTCGGCCTGGACGCCCCCTTCCACACCCGCCTCCCGCACGAACTCTCCGGCGGAATGCAGCAACGCGTGGCCCTGTGCCGCTCCCTCATCCAGCGCCCGCGCGTGATGCTGATGGACGAGCCCTTCTCCGCGCTGGACGCCCTGACCCGCGAGGAACTCTGCGAGGTCCTGCAACGCGTCCACATGGAGCACGGCGCCACGGTCGTCCTCGTCACCCACTCCATCGAGGAGGCGGTCCTGCTCGCCGACCGCGTCGCCGTCCTCACCCCCCGCCCCGGCCGCGTCCACACCGTCCTCGACGTCCCCGTGCCCCGCCCCCGCTCCCTGGGCCTCGACACCCACGCCACCGAACTGTCCCGCCACCGCGCCGAACTCCACGACCTGCTCCTCGCCGACCCGAGGGCCGACCCGAGGGCCGACCCGAAGGCTGACCCGAAGGCCGAGCCGAGGGCCGACGAGAGGACCGTCCCGAAGGCTGAACCGCAGGCCGACGAGCAGACCCTCCCGAAGGCCGAGCCGAGGGCCGACGAGAAGCCCGTCCCGCAAGCCGACGATCAGGCCGCCCTGAAACCTGCCAAGAAGAAGACGGGGGCGTGACCCCATGGACCTGCGGGTCTTCACCGAGCCCTACCACGGCGCGACCTACGACGACCTCCTGCGGGCCGCCCGGCACGCCGAGGCCTGCGGCTTCGAGGGCTTCTTCGTCGCCGATCACTATCACCCCATGCACTTCGGCGACGGCCTCCCCGGCCCCACCGACGCCTGGACGACCCTCGCCGGACTGGCTCGCGAGACCTCCACCCTCCGCCTCGGCACCCTCATGACCTCGGCCACCTTCCGGCACCCCGGCCCGCTCGCGGTGACCGTCGCCCAGGTCGACGCGATGAGCGGCGGCAGAGTCGAACTCGGCTTCGGCGCGGGCTGGTTCGGGCTGGACCACAGCGCGTACGGCATCCCGTTCCCGCCACCGGCCGAACGCTTCGCGCGCCTGGAGGAACAGCTCCACATCCTCACGGGCCTGTGGACCACCCCACCGGGCGAACCCTTCTCGTACGAGGGCCGCCACTACCGTCTGACCGACTCACCCGCCCTGCCGAAACCGGTCCAGCGGCCGAGGATCCCGCTGATCATCGGCGGCCGCGGCCCCCGCCGCACCCCGGCCCTGGCCGCCCGCCACGCCGACGAGTTCAACCTCCCCTTCACGGACCCGGAGCAGAGCGCCCGCCTCTACGCCGGCGCGAAGGCCGCCCGCGCCCGCTACCCGGACCGGCCGCCCCTGACCCTCTCCATCGCCCTGGGCATCGCGTGCGGCCACACCAAGTCCGAGATCACCACCCGCCTGACCGCCCTCCACGAGGAATCCCGCCTCCCCCCGGAGACCCCCCTCCACGGCACCCCCGCCCAGATAGCCGAACAACTGCACACCTACGCGGAGTTGGGCGTCACACGGCTCTACGTCCGCCTACGCGACCTGACGGACCTATCCCACCTGGACCTACTGACGACAGAGGTGGCCCCCCAACTCCGCTCCCCTTGACTACGCCCAGGCGGCACCTCGCAACCGCCGAGCAGCGGAACCTCACCCGCCCCACCCCGCTCCACCCCACCACCGGCACCTACTCAACAACCGGCAAAGACACCCCGTCCCGCAGAAACACCGGAATCCGCTCCAGAGGCGCGTCCACGGTCACGGACGCACCCCCCTCATACGTCTCCCCGGTCCACGCATCCGTCCACCGCGCCCCCGCCGGGAGATACGTGGTCCACCGACTGACCCCCGCCTCCAGCACCGGCGCCACCAACACATCCCGCCCGAACAGATACGCGTCATCGACGGACCAGGCCCGCTCGTCTCTGGGGAACTCCAGGAACAGCGGCCGCATCACCGGCAACCCCTCCTCGTGCGCCTCCCGCATCACCCGCAGCACATACGGCTTCAACCGCTCCCGCAGCCGCAGATACGCCTCCAGGATCGCCCCGGCCTCCTCCCCGTACGACCACACCTCGTTGGGCCCCCCGGTCATGTCCGGCCCCAACGGCATCCCGGGATCCCGGAACCCGTGCAGCCGCATCAGCGGCGAGAACGCCCCGAACTGGAACCACCGCACCATCACCTCGCGGTACGCCGGATCGGACGGGTCACCCCCGTGGAAGCCGCCGATGTCCGTGTTCCACCAGGGAATGCCGGACAACGCCGTGTTGAGCCCCGCCGCGATCTGCCGCCGCAGGGTCGGGAAGTCCGTACCGATGTCACCGGACCACAGCGCGGCCCCCCACCGCTGACTGCCCGCCCACGCCGAACGGTTGAGGGAGACGATCTCCTCCCGCCCGGCCGCCCGCAGTCCCTCGTAGAAGGTCCGCGCGCTCTCGGCCGGATAGATGTTGCCGACCTCCAGACCCGGCCCCGCCCAGTAACGCAGGTTCTCCTGAAAGCCCGGCTTGAGCTCCGGCTCACAGGCGTCCAGCCAGAACGCGTCGATGCCGTACGCCTCCAGATAGTTCTCCTGCACCCGCGACCACACGAACTCCCGCGCCTCCGGGTTCGTCGCGTCGTAGAAGGCCACCTGGACCGTCGAGGCGACCCCCTTGTCCGGCCAGTCGGCGTGCGCCATCGGGCCGTACTGCGTGCCGATGAAGTACCCGCGCTGCTCCATCACCGGATGGTTCTCGCTCAGCGGCGACACCGACGGCCACACGGACACCACCAGCTTGATGCCCAGTTCCGCCAGCTCCCGGACCATGGCGGCAGGGTCGGGCCACTCGTCGAGATCGAACTTCCACTCACCGAGATGCGTCCAGTGGAAGAAGTCGCACACGATGACGTCGATGGGCAGACCCCGCCGCTTGTACTCCCTTGCGACCGCGAGGAGTTCGTCCTGCGTGCGGTAGCGCAGCTTGCACTGCCAGAACCCGGCCGCCCACTCCGGCAGCATCGGCGTACGGCCCGTCGCCGCGCTGTAGCGGCGCTGCGCGGTGGCCGGGTCGCCCGCGGTGATCCAGTAGTCGATCTGCCGGGCCGAGTCCGCGACCCACCGGGTGCCGTTGCCGGCCAGCTCGACGCGGCCGATCGCCGGGTTGTTCCACAGCAGGGTGTAGCCACGGCTGGAGGTGAGCACGGGGATGCCGACCTCCGCGTTGCGCTGCACCAGGTCGAGCACCAGGCCCTTCTGGTCGAACCGCCCGTGCTGGTGCTGCCCGAGGCCGTACAGCTTCTCGTCGTCGTATGCGGCGAACCGCTGCTCCAGCCGGTGGTAGCCGTTGCCGACGGCGGTGTAGAGGCGCGAGCCCGGCCACCAGAAGTGGGCACGGGCCTCCGCCAGCAGCTCGCTCCCGTCGGCCGTACGGCTGTACCGGATCAGGCCCTCGGCGTTCACGTCGACGGTGAGCGCGCCGACGGTCAGGCGCCCCAGCCCGTCCTCGATCTTGACGCTGCTCTCCGTGGACTCCGGCTCGTCGAGCAGGGCGCCCGGCAGCCCGTCGAGGACCGGTCCGCCCAGGCGGGCGCGGACCCGGACCGCGTCCGGGCCCCAGGGCTCGATCCGCAGGGTCTCCTGGCGTCCGCTCCACTCCAGGGCACCGTCCCGCTCACGGAACGCGCCGACGGTGGGGGAGGACTGGGCGAGGCTGACCGCACCCGTCGGGGTCCGGTTCTCGGCAGGCTGATTCACGAGAGTCTCCTGGAAGGGAGGAGCGAAGGAAGGCAGGCGGAGAGGTCGGGGTGAAGGGGGAGGGGGAGGGGGAGGGTGGGGGACATCGCCGTACGGTGGCTCCCGGACGGCGGTGGGTGGTGTGCGACACGGCGGCCGGTGGGCGACCGCTCGTGTACGGCGTCGGCTCAGCCGGTGACGGACACGGGACCCGTGCTCGCGCGGACCGTCAACTCGGGGGCGAGGAGCACCACTTCGTCGGTGTCCCGGTCCTCCAGCTTGGCGATCAGCTGCTCCACGGCCCGGCGCCCCATCTCCTGGGCGGGGATGGCCACGGACGTCAGCCGCACCGAGGCCTGCACGGCGACCTGGTCCGGGCAGACCGCGATCACCGAGACATCCTCCGGCACCGCGCGCCCCTGCTGCCGCAGCAGCGCGAGCAGCGGTTCCACCGCGGACTCGTTCTGCACCACGACGCCGGTGGTGCCGGGCCGTTCGTCGAAGATCCGGGCCAGGGTCGCGGCCATCGCGTCATAGCCGCCCTCGCAGGGGCGGTGCAGCACCCGCAGGCCCAACTCCCTTGCCCGGGACCGGAGTCCGTCGAGGGTGCGCTCGGCGAAACCGGTGTGCCGTTCGTACACCGCGGGTGCCTCGCCGATGACGGCGATGTCGCGGTGGCCGAGCATCGCCAGATGCTCGACGCACAGTGCGCCCGTCGCCGCGAAGTCGAGGTCGACGCAGGTCAGACCGCTGGTGTCGGCCGGCAGCCCGATCAGCACCGACGGCTGGTCGGTGCCGCGCAGCAGCGGCAGCCGCTCGTCGTCCAGCTCCACGTCCATCAGGATCATCGCGTCGGCGAGCCCGCTGCCGGTGACCCGGCGCACCGCGTCGGGGCCCTCCTCGCCGGTGAGCAGCAGCACGTCGTAGCCGTACGTCCGGGCCGTGGTGGCGACCGCGATGGCGATCTCCATCATCACCGGGACGTACATGTCGGTGCGCAGCGGGACCATCAGGGCGACGATGTTCGACCTGCTGCTCGCCAGGGCGCGGGCCCCCGCGTTCGGGTGGTAGCCGAGCTCCTGGATGCTCCGCTCGACCCGCTGCCGGGTGCCGGCGGAGATGGACCGCTTGCCGCTGAGGACATAGCTCACCGTGCTCGCCGAGACTCCGGCGTGCGAGGCGACCTCGGCGAGGGTGACCATCCAGCTCTCCAAGCGTGTTTAAGCGCTTCGACAGCGCGCTGTCTCTGAACAAAGGCGAGTGAGGGTGGCTCGACAGTAGCTCGGCGGTGGGTGGGTGTCCATAGGTTGTCGAAGCGCTTCGATAATTCGCCGGGCACCCGAGGCGGAGAGGGTGGGGGAAGTTTCAGCTTAGAGCCGGACGGCAACCTTCGTGCCCCCGGCGGCGACCAGCATCCGTAACCGCACCGCCCCCGGAAGGAACCCCCATGCGACACCGTCGCCCCCGTCTGACCCGTGGCGCCAAGATCGGCGCGGCCGTCGTCACCGCGTTCGCGGTCGGGGCCTCCGTGACCGTGGCGATGGCGGGGGAGGAGGCCAAGAAGTGCACGGACTTCGACACGATCACGCTCGGTAAGTACTACGTGAACAACAACGTGTGGAACCGGGAGAAGGCCACCGGCACCCAGTGCGTCTGGGACAACTCCCGCTCGGGGTCCACCATCTCGTGGGGCACCAGCTACAGCCTGGCCAACAGCGGCACGGGCAAGGACTACGACGTGAAGTCCTACGCGAGCAGCGTCCTCGGCTGGCACTGGGGCTGGAAGACCGACAAGGCGTCGACCCAGCTGCCCATCAGGGTCGGCGACCGCAAGCCGGTCAGGACCGGCTGGGAGTTCTCGGTCAGCTCGAACCCCGGTGTCATGAACGTCGCCTACGACCTGTGGCTGCACTCCAAGAACACCGCCGACTGGCAGGACCAGCCCACCGACGAGGTCATGATCTGGCTCAACCGGCAGGGCGGCGCGGGCCCCCTCGGCACCAAATACGGCAGCGTCAGCCTCGGCGGCGCGATGTGGGACATCTACACCGGTGACATCGGCTGGAAGGTGTTCTCCTTCGTCCGCCGCACCAACACCACCAAGGCGAACCTGAACCTCGACGACTTCACCCAGGCACTCGTCCGCCGCAAGCTGCTGAGCAACGACAAGTACGTCTCCGGCATCGAGGCCGGCACCGAGGTCTTCAAGGGAACCGGGCGCCTGGACACGAAGGCGTACTCGGTGAACATCGGCTGAGCGCGGCAGGACTCGCAGGGGGTGCGGGCGGAGGGCGGAAGCGAGCCGACCGCGCACGCGAGGGGTGGCGGGGTCGGTCCGGATCGGGTACCAACGATCGAGTAGCACCCATCGGTAACCAATCAGGTACCCACCGGTACAAGATCCCGATTCGCGGCGAGGTGAGCCTCATGTCCGCCCCACCCCTCAAGAAGCCCGTTGTCACAGAACGTGAGGCCCGCCAGGTGGCGGAGGCCGCCCGGGAGCAGGCCTGGCGCAAGCCCAGCTTCGCCAAGGAACTGTTCCTGGGCCGGTTCCGCCTCGACCTCATCCACCCCCACCCCATGCCCACGGACGAGGCGGTCCGGCGCGGCGAGCAGTTCCTGAGCAAGCTCCGCGCCTTCTGCGAGACGAAAGTCGACGGCGCCCTGATCGAGCGCGAGGCCCGCATCCCCGACGAGGTGATCAACGGCCTCAAGGAACTCGGCGCCCTCGGCATGAAGATCGACCCCAAGTACGGCGGTCTCGGCCTCACCCAGGTGTACTACAACAAGGCGCTGGCCCTGGCCGGCTCGGCCAGCCCGGCCATCGGCGTCCTGCTCTCCGCGCATCAGTCGATCGGCGCACCGCAGCCGCTGAAACTGTTCGGCACCCCCGAGCAGAAGCAGAAGTTCCTCCCGCGCTGCGCCCGCACCGACATCAGCGCCTTCCTCCTCACCGAGCCCGACGTCGGCTCCGACCCCGCCCGACTGGCCACCTCGGCGGTCCCCGACGGCGACGACTACATCCTCGACGGCGTGAAGCTGTGGACGACGAACGGCGTGGTCGCCGACCTCCTGGTCGTCATGGCACGCGTGCCCAAGTCGGAAGGCCACAAGGGCGGCATCACGGCCTTCGTCGTGGAGTCCGACTCACCCGGCGTCACCGTCGAGAACCGCAACGCCTTCATGGGCCTGCGCGGCATCGAGAACGGCGTCACCCGCTTCCACCAGGTCCGTGTCCCCGCCGCGAACCGCATCGGCCCCGAGGGCGCGGGCCTGAAGATCGCCCTCACCACCCTCAACACCGGCCGTCTCTCCCTGCCCGCGTCCTGCGTGGCCGCCGGCAAGTGGTGTCTGAAGATCGCCCGTGAGTGGTCGGCGGCCCGTGAGCAGTGGGGCAAGCCGGTCGCCCACCACGAGGCGGTCGGCCAGAAGATCTCCTTCATCGCCGCGACCACCTTCGCCCTGGAAGCGGTCCTGGACCTCTCCTCCCAGATGGCCGACGAGGACCGCAACGACATCCGCATCGAGGGTGCCCTCGCGAAACTCTTCGCCTCCGAGATGGGCTGGAAGATCGCGGACGAACTGGTCCAGATCCGCGGCGGCCGGGGCTTCGAGACGGCCGACTCGCTCCGGGCGCGCGGCGAACGGGCCGTCCCCGCCGAGCAGATGCTGCGCGACCTGCGCATCAACCGGATCTTCGAGGGCTCCACGGAGATCATGCACCTGCTGATCGCCCGTGAGGCCGTCGACGCCCACCTCACCGTCGCCGGCGACCTCATCGACCCGGAGAAGTCCCTCTCCGACAAGGCGAAGGCGGGCGCGAACGCGGGCGTCTTCTACGCCAAGTGGCTGCCCAAACTGGTCGCCGGACCGGGCCAACTCCCGCGCACCTACGGCGACTTCCACCCGGCGGGCCACCCGGATCTCGCCACCCACCTGCGCTACGTCGAACGCAACGCCCGCAAGCTGGCCCGCTCCACCTTCTACGCCATGTCGCGCTGGCAGGGCCGCATGGAGACCAAGCAGGGCTTCCTGGGCCGGATCGTCGACATCGGCGCCGAACTCTTCGCGATGAGCGCGGCCGTCGTCCGCGCCGAACTGCTCCGCACCACCACCGACCACGGCCGCGAGGCCTACAAACTGGCCGACACCTTCTGCCGCCAGTCCCGCATCCGCGTCGAGGAACTCTTCGGCCGCCTGTGGTCCAACACGGACGACATCGACCACAAGGTCGTCAAGGGCGTCCTCGGCGGCGCCTACGAGTGGCTGGAGGAGGGCGTCATCGACCCCTCGGGCGAGGGCCCGTGGATCGCGGACGCGACCCCGGGCGCGAGCGACAAGGAGAACGTCCACCGCCGCATCCGCTGACGTGCCGCCTCCCCGCGCCCCCGGTTTTTCAGGGGCGCGGGGAACTGCGCGACCAGCCACAGCGGACCCGCGGTCGAAAGCGGCGCCCGTGCAGCGTCAGCAGTACTTGTCGCTGGCGTCCCGAGTCGTCCAAGAACAGGAATCCACCTTCGACCCGTTCGCCTTCGTCAGCTTCGCCGTGTCACTGGTGTTGTTCCAGACGTACGCCTTGCGGTTCTGGTACTTGGTCGCACTCGTGTCGGTCCCCGACCCCGTACGCACCTTGATGTACTTCTTCGCCCCGATCTTGACGTTCGGGAACGTGTACTTGTGGTTGTCGAGGTCCTTCAGCACCCACCCCTTCAGCGAGATCGCCGACGACCCCGTGTTCTTGATCTGCACCCACTCCCCGTTGTACTGCGCGTTCGTCCGCGTGTCCTTGCCCGGACTGTCGAAGTACACGCGGTAGATGATCACCCCGCCCGCGGCCTCGGCCGGGCTGCTGAGCAGCGTGCCGGTGAGGGCGACGGCTCCGGCGAGCGCGGGCAGGGCAGCGCGTATGCGCTTGTGCATGGATCCCCCCAGGGTCCTCGTACGCGATCAGTTGATCCGACAATCGGATCAACAAGGGAAAAGTCATATCACCCCTCCTTCACGCGTACTTCACAAACGGAGAAACAGCCTCGTCAGCCACAGACGGCACGAAGCAGGACATCGGCGGGACATAGGGGGACGCGCGGTCCTGCCGCACACCGGATGCGGCCACAATGGAGGGATGAGCGACAGCCCAGCCCCTCTCGCCGATCCGCATCTCGTCTTCGATCCGGTCGACGGCGTACGGGACACCGTGATCCTCGGATCGACCGGCTCGATCGGCACCCAGGCCATCGACCTCGTCCTGCGCAACCCGGACCGCTTCCGCGTCACCGGGCTCTCCGCCGCCGGAGGGCGGGTGGACCTGCTGGCCGAACAGGCACACCGGCTGCGCGTGACGACCGTCGCCGTCGCCCGCGAGGATGTCGTACCGGCCCTGCGCGAGGCCCTGACCACGGCATACGGCGCCGGGGAGCGGCTCCCCGAGATCCTCGCCGGACCGGACGCCGCCACCCACCTCGCCGCCTCCGACGGCCACACCGTGCTGAACGGCATCACCGGCTCCATCGGCCTCGCCCCGACCCTCGCCGCCCTGGAGGCGGGCCGCACCCTCGCGCTCGCCAACAAGGAGTCGCTCATCGTCGGCGGCCCGCTGGTGAAGGCGCTGGCCAAGCCCGGTCAGATCATCCCGGTCGACTCCGAGCACGCCGCCCTCTTCCAGGCCCTCGCCTCCGGCACCCGGGCCGACGTACGCAAACTCGTCGTCACCGCCTCCGGGGGGCCGTTCCGCGGCCGTACGAAGGCGGAACTGGCCGATGTGACGCCCGCCGACGCCCTCGCGCACCCCACCTGGGCCATGGGCCCGGTCATCACCGTGAACTCCGCGACCCTGGTCAACAAGGGCCTGGAAGTCATCGAGGCGCACCTCCTCTACGACATTCCCTTCGACCGCATTGAGGTCGTCGTGCACCCCCAGTCGTATGTCCACTCGATGGTTGAGTTCACGGACGGATCGACGATGGCCCAGGCGACGCCCCCCGACATGCGCGGGCCCATCGCCATCGGCCTCGGCTGGCCGCAGCGCGTCCCCGACGCCGCGCCCGCCTTCGACTGGACCAAGGCGTCCACCTGGGAGTTCTTCCCCCTCGACGACGACGCGTTCCCCTCGGTCGGGCTCGCCCGGCACGTGGGACAGCTCGCGGGCACCGCCCCGGCGGTGTTCAATGCGGCCAACGAGGAGTGCGTCGATGCGTTCCTGTACGGCGGTCTCCCGTTCAACGCGATCATGGAGACCGTCACCCGGGTCGTCGAGGAGCACGGCACCCCCGGAACGGGAACTTCCCTGACCGTGGCGGACGTACTCGAAGCGGAGACCTGGGCGCGCGCCAGAGCCCGCGAGCTGACCACCTCGACCACATCCACCATCACCACCGGCAAACCCACCGAGCGGACGACCGCGGAGGCCCGTGCATGACGACCCTGATGTTCATCCTCGGCATAGTGGTCTTCGTGATCGGCCTCGCGTTCTCGATCGCGTGGCACGAGCTGGGCCACTTCTCCACCGCCAAACTCTTCGGCGTCCGCGTGCCCCAGTTCATGGTCGGCTTCGGTCCGACGATCTGGTCGAAGAAGAAGGGCGAGACCGAGTACGGCGTCAAGGCGATCCCGCTCGGCGGCTACATCCGCATGATCGGCATGATCCCGCCCGGCGAGGACGGCCGGATCGAGTCCCGCTCGACCTCCCCGTGGCGCGTGATGATCGAGGACGCCCGCGCGGCCTCCTTCGAGGAGCTCCAGCCCGGCGACGACAAGCGCCTCTTCTACACGCGCAAGCCGTGGAAGCGCGTCATCGTGATGTTCGCCGGCCCCTTCATGAACCTGATCCTGGCCGTCGTGATCTTCATCGGCGTGATGATGACCTTCGGCGCCCAGACCTCGACGACCACGGTCAGCAAGGTCTCGGACTGCGTCATCTCCGCCAGTGAGAACCGCTCGAAGTGCAAGGACAGCGACAAGGAGGCCCCCGCCAAGGCGGCCGGCCTGCAGCCCGGCGACAAGATCGTCGCCTTCGACGGCGCCCCCGTCGAGGACTGGTCCGCTCTGCAGACCGACATCCGCGACAACCCCGGCAAGCAGGTCACGCTCACCGTGGACCGCAAGGGCGAGAAGGTCGACCTGACCACCACCCTCATCAAGAACCAGGTCAGCCAGACCGACGGCCAGGGCGGCTACGTCAAGGACAAGTACGTGTACGCCGGCTGGCTCGGCTTCACCCCCGCCTCCGACATCCTCCCGCTCTCCTTCGGCGAGTCCGTGGACCGCATGGGCGACATGATGGAGAACGGCGTCGAGTCCCTGCTCTCGCTGCCCGCCAAGATCCCCGCCCTGTGGGACGCCACCTTCGGCGACGGTGAACGCGAGGCCGACTCACCCATGGGTGTGGTCGGCGCGGCCCGTGTCGGCGGCGAGATCTTCACCATGGACATCCCCGCCACCCAGCAGCTCGCCAGCTTCCTCATCCTGCTGGCCGGCTTCAACCTCTCGCTGTTCCTGTTCAACATGCTCCCGCTGCTCCCGCTCGACGGCGGCCACATCGCGGGCGCCCTGTGGGAGTCGCTGCGCCGCAACGCGGCGAAGCTGCTGCGCAGGCCCGACCCCGGCCCGTTCGACGTGGCGAAGCTGATGCCCGTCGCGTACGTAGTGGCCGGCATCTTCGTCTGCTTCACGCTCCTGGTGCTGATCGCGGACCTCGTGAACCCGGTACGCATCTCCTAGGGCCTGTCGTCACATTCCCGTCGTCGTCCGAAGGACGGCCCCGCGGCGTCCGGTGCGGCGGTGGGGGCCCCTCCCGCTCGAGCGAAGGTGAAGTGTCATTGTGGGGTAACCGTTACCTGATCTAGGAACGCGCACGTCACGGCACCTACGGATTTCGTCGTCGGGCCTTGATCACACGAAACCCCCGCCAGGCATGATCCTGGCGGGGGTTCGTCGTCTCAGCCGACTCGTGATCACGCCTCGGGCGGCCGGTCGTACTTCGCCAGCGTGGCCTTGCCGGTGTCCGCGTCCATGAGCCGCAGCTCCCACGGGCCGGTGTTGACGTCGAAGTCCTTGCCGAACCCGACCCACTTCCCGGCCATCCGGCGGCCGGTCGGCTCGGCCAGCATCTGGAGGGCGCCGAAGTACCGCGCTCCTCGGTAGTAGCCCTCGGTCGCGGTCTGCTCGGTCCATGTACCGGTGACTGTGGCGCCGTCGATCTGGAGATCCAGGGTCAGCGGCGAGTCCGGGTTGGCCGACGCGTTGGGCAGGCTGCGCGCGGTGAGCCGGTTGCCGTGCTGGAGCAGGACCACGTAGTGCAGCCCCACGAACACGGCGTTGTCCCGGCCGGACGAGACGAACTCGTACCGGGACAACCACACGCCGGAGTAGTTCCCGCGCGGCGCCGTCTGGGGCACGGGGGCGCCGTTGGCCACGGGGACGCCGGTGGGGCTGTCCACGAGATCGTGACCGCCGTGGCCGTCGTCGGCGACGCGTGCCTGTACCGGGGCAGCGAAGCCCAGGGAGTCGATCGGCAGGCCGGTGACGACCTCCAGGGCTCGGGCGTAGACCGGCCGGGGTGCGGCTGTCTCGCCGGACTCCCACCGTTGTACGAGGCGCTTGGAGGCGTCGTTGGGCTGGCCCGTGCGAGTCCCGGCCTCGCGGACCGCGCGGGCGAATTCGTCCTGTGACATGAGCAGCCCCATACGGACCGCCCGGAGTGTGCTGTTCGGGGTTGCCATGCGATCAACGGTACGCGCTATGACGTCGGAATGTCGCCCCTAATAGCGCCCGAATGACGCCTCCAACGTCGTCACGCAGGGCGACATTTCGGCGTCATTGTGTAACTCATGAGCGAGGGGATCACCGACGCGACGCCGGAGATCGGCGACGTGGTGTACGACGAGGCGACACACAAGATCGGCAAGCTGATGGGGCACGTCGGGCCGCACTGGCAGGTCCGGCCGGTCGGCGGCGGCCGGGAATGGGACGCGCGGGGGCCGATCCGGCCCGCGACCACAGCCGAGAGGCTGTCGGCAGGCGTGGCGCTGGCCAATGCCCGGAGCCGGGGCGAGGCGCCATGAGCGCCCCCGTGGACACGGACACCATGAGCCCGCACTGCGCGGTTGCCCAGCGGCCGGACTACCGGGACATGCACGGCGAGTGCCGCCAGACCGAGAATGTCCCGCTGCCGCACTCCACCGGGATCATGCTCGTGCACCGCTGCACGTGCTCCTGCCACAGGTACAACCGCCGCTGACCTGTGAATGTCCCCGGCGGATGACGGACCGTCACCGGCGCATCACCTGCGGGACAAACGATCGGTCGGTTGTCCTCGGCCGGGACAGACGGCCCGTGAACCTCGGTCTCCGGCCTCGGGGGTGTCACGGGATCCGGGGACACCGGCCACGAGGCCACACCCCGGCGGGGACAGCCGGAGGACATGACACGGCGCACCCGGGGATGCCCCATTCACCCGGGTGCGCCGCCGTGAGGAGTCAGGCCCCACCGACCCCTCGCCCATGGATCACCGTACGCCCGGCCGCCGGTGAGCAAGATCTGATTTGCTTTCAGCAAACTCGTCCATCAAGGTCATTTCGCCGCGATCCGGGCTCACGGATCTTGGCTGAGTGTTGCGTTTCGCAAAGCAAAACAGGGCCTCTGACGTGCAGCTTTACGGTTTGTAAATTCTCGTCGGGTCTCAGAAATAAGGGGTCGGGGGGCGCCGGTAGGGCGTCTGGGGTCGGCGGCGATCACGGTCCGTTGATCACCCTCCCCCCTCCTGCCCCGCAAACCTGCACGTCAGACCCATGATCGACGATCACTCAGGCCGTTTGCTGAGCAAAACACAGATGATCAAGAACCTTGACGCCTGACGATCACTCAGTGATCGCGCGACGATTGCGGTGAGCAAACACCTCAGCAAACGTGGACCGACGGCCGCCGTGAGCAGGTGGCCGGGAGTGCGTCAGCCACGCGGCGGCCGTCGGCGGTCTCGGGTCAGGCCGTGGTCGGCACGTCGAGCATCCGGAAGGCAGCGTCGTTCACCGAATCCGATCCTGTCCTGAACCAGAGGAACGCACCACGCTGACCAGTCGGACGACGGTTGCTGCCGAACAGATGCGGCACAAGCTCCATCTGCGTTCCGATGCGGTCGACGATCACGAAGTTGTTGAAGTCTCCGTAGATCATCACGAAGTTGTTGGCCGTCGCTGCCGCGTTGATCGAACCGTCCATGTTGGACAGCTCGTTCATGGGCCGACCGAGCAACTGCCGTGGCGAGACGCGGAGTTCGGGGAATTTCAACGAACCGTTCGCCGTCTCGAACTGGGTGAACGTGTTGATCGTCGCGAGGTGCGCGACCCACTGCGCGTTCGGCTGCCACCGGGCACCCAGCGCGTTCTGGAGGGTGTACGCGTCGGCCGCCACCATGGCCTCGGTGCCGCCGCTGTTGATCTCCGACGAGGTGCCCGTCAGGGCCGTGACGATCCCCGTGGGCTGACCGGACCCGGTGCCCGTGGTGTACGCCGTGGCCATGAGCTGATCGGCCGCGTCGACCAGGACCACCCGCAGCTCCCCCAGGAGATCCACAGCGTCCATCTGGATCTCGAAACTGAACGGCACGAAGGAATCACCCTTGTGCACGGGGATGTTCGGCTGCGCCAGCACCGGGCTGCCGTCGGCGACTTCCTGAGCCTCACCGATCCACTCCGCCGTGGCTCCGGCCGACGTGACGCCCTTCCACGAGTCCGTGGCCGTCTGCACCACACGGGAGATCCGCCGGAGCGGATTGGCCGACCCGTCGTTTGTGAGGATCACTGCGGGGTCCAGCGTCAGCGGCACCATGTGGCCCCCCGCATTGCCGGTGAGGGACATGGCCCGCATTTCGTCCTGGACGGCGTGCGCCCGGCGGAACGCGTCGCCCTCCTCGCGGGTCCAGAGCAGGTGGCCGCGCTCGGGGTCGGCAACGAGCTTGGCGAACGCCGTCTCGTACGCCGCGTCACCGGCGGCCGTGGCCCACCGGGACACGAGAGACCGGCTCACCGGGAGGCCGGTGGTGAGCAGCGTCTCGACACGTTCGGCGCCGTACGCGGGGAGCTGGCCGCGCTGCACGGCCGCGTCCACGGTGCGCATGGCGCGATCGTGGGCCGCTCCCCGGGACTGCCAGCCGGAGGCCGAGCCGAACGGGGTGCCGTTCTCGGTCGCGCCCCGGCTGGTGAGGGCGTTGAGGTCGGCCAGCACCCTCTCCGACGCGCGGTGATAGAAGACGCTGGCGCTGCCCGCCAGGTCGCCCGAGGCGCGGGCGTCGATCTCCCGCATGTCGCGCATGAGGGTGGCGGTGTCGGCCGCCGCTATGTGCTCGTCGATCTCCGGGACGGAGGCCGTGAAGGGGTCGAACGTAGGCATGACTGATCTCCGTTGGATCTGGCGTGAGTTGGTGTCTCGCCGCATCCCGGTGGAGATCGCGTTCGCCCCTGGCTCCCGCGTTCCGGCCGGAGGCCGCCGGTGGACTCGCCCCCTGGGTGTCGTCCGGCCGGTGCCTGGCTTCGAGATCCAGCATACGCACGGCCGTGCGGCCGTCTGCGGGCCGCAGACAGCCCCAGCCGGTGTTCCGGGACCCCCGAGGCCCCACGCCGACGCCCACGGGCCGTCTGGCCGCGCCACGAGGGCGATGGGCCGGACGGCTCCGGCGCGGGAAGGCCCTGAGCTGGGCCGACAGTACAAACCTCAGGACGTGAATCCACAGAATGGCCCCTTAGGCGAGATCGTTTGTCTCCCCGGGGCCCCGCGTCCACTCCCGCTGAGTTAGGGATTCCTGCACGTCAGACGGGGTGTGGGGCGGGCTGACACCCGACTGACGTCGGTGGCCGTGTCAGTGGCCGTGTCAGCCGGGCTGACACGGGCTCCGGCCTGTAGGTCTCGCGATCTGACATTCCTGTGGTGTCACCTGTCGCGGCGTCAGGGTCGCGCGCGCGTGCGCGCAAAGAGCCCGGCCGGACCTGTCTGTGCGGGCTGTGCGTGAACGCGACGCGGACCCACACCCCGTAGGGGTGCCCGTAGGGGTGCCTTGTGCGGCCGTGCGGCACAGTTCGGCACACGGCCGCACACCGCCGTCACAGGTAGTGGCCGGTGCCCGGCTCGAACCCGTGCGGGACGTCCGGCGGCAGCAGCGGTTCGTCGTCGTCCTCGTCGACCGCCCGCAGGAAGGTGATCCCGTCCCGAGACACGGCGAACGCGACCTCGCCGTCAAGGAACTGCCGCATGATCTCGGGGCCGTCGGGGTCGTTGAACACCCCGTTGAAGGTCGTCGCCACGTGCTGAGTGAAGCGCGTGATCATCTTTTCGAGGGCCGCGCGCTGTCGTGCGTCGCGGTCGGCCGGTGCGGTCATGGTGTGACTCCTGGGATTGGTGGGGCTGGCCGGCTGAGGGGTGCCGGTGATCACGAGGCGTCGCCGTCGGCGCGCAGGTAGGTCGTTTCTGACGGTTCGGAAGTCGGGCCGGAGAACGGATCGGCCTTGCGGCCAGCGAGGTTCCAACGCGCCTCATCGGGCGTGATGCCGAGCCCCGTGGGAGCGTCGTCGGGGTACCAGAAACCCGTTCCTGGCGAGCCGTCCAGATACGCCGTGATCGGAACGGATTGCCAGGTCTCGGTGTCGTGGGCCCACGCGATCACGCGGACCACTTCGAGTCGGCCGGTCCAGTCGGTGGCCAGGAACATCGGGTACATCTGCGGGATGACGATCTTGCCGTCCATGATCAGATTCCCTTCATGAGAGATCGTTGAGCTGTCCGTTGATCTTGGCCGGGGATGCTGTCCGGCGGACAGCGGACAGGAGCGGACAGGACAGGCGCCATATGGCGCCTGACGTGCGGTTTCGGCTGCCCGTTGTACGGCGGACAACTGTCCACGGGCCCCGCTGTCCGCTGTCCGGGGGGTATCACCCCGGACAGCACGGACAGGCCGGACAGGCAGGGGTCAGGAAGATTCATTGCGACCCCTCTTGCGAACCTTCAGGGCCTTGGCCCAGTCGTTGTTCCCGCCCGTGATCGTGATCCCCTTGGCGGCCAGCCATTGCCTGACCGCCGGGCGGCCCATGTCGGCGGGAACCCCGGCCGCGTCCAGCTCCCGGATGATCCGGCCGACGTTGTCCGTGACGCCTGCCCCGTCGGCCGTCTCGGGGTCGAACGGGTCTGGTTCCACGAAGGCGGTGTGCACCCGGCCCGCGACATCCCCGACGTCTGCGCCCGAGATCATCCGGGCGACTGCGACCGTGCGCCCCTCGGCGTCCCCGAGTGATCCCCGGTTGTCCTTGCGGAGCACCAGCCGCGTCCGGCCGGTGGTCCCCGGCTTCAGCGGGTCGACCCGGACGGCCTCGTACAGAGCGCCCTGCACGGCCTGGGACTTGCGGATGGACCCGGCCTGCCGCTCCTTGTTCTCGTGGCCGACGTGATCCACGAACACCCCGCACGCCCCGTGCAGGGTGAACGGCTTGAAGCACTCCTGGAGCACCGTGTCGATGCCCCCGGGGTGGTACGGATCCAGACCGAGGGCGATCACGGCCGGGTTCAGGGCGTCCAGGGTCACGAGACCGGCGCCCTGCATCACCTCGCCGGGCAGGGCGTCACGGCCTGCCGGGGCGTACAGCACGTGGAACCGGGCCCGGATGTCTTCCGGGTCGGAACCCGCGTTGAGCAGGCGCTTGATGATCGACATCACCGAGTTGTTGTCGAACTCCCAGTGAATGACGATCTTTCCGGCGGCCAGCTCCCGCGTCTGGATCTCCGCGAGGATCACGGACTTGCCGACCGAGCCGTCCCCGTAGATCCCGTTCACGTGGCCGGGATAGAACAGGCCCCACCCGCGCTCGTGGCCGTCGATCCGGGCCACCGACGGCACGTCCATCTCGGCCCCGCTGAGGACGGCATCCAGGGCGTCAGAGACGGACATCGCGGGCCCGGCTCGCACGGCGGTCTCGTAGGAGTCGGCCTCCCGGACGGCCTCCCGGTGCTGCAAGATCTTGAACGCCTCGGGGCTCAGGTTGGGGGCCGTCTCCGCCGTTGCGATCATCGCGGCGAACGCGTCGGCCCGCTCCCCGGCCGGGAGGCCCGCCAAGTAGTCGTCCAGACCCGTCGTGGCCCCGGTGTCGGCGGCCGGGACGTCCACGTACGCCACGGACCGGGCACCGGCCTCCCACAGCCACCGGGCCACCCGCACGGCGGCTCCCTTGACCCGGCTGTTGGTCCGGCGGTCGGCGTCGAGACACACGAACACGTCGCGGCCGTCGGCCCAGGAGAGATCCACCCCGCCATGGATGCCGTCACAGCCCCACATGCCGAACACGTCGTATTCGGGGGGCGCGTGCGAGGCAGCGGCGAGGTGCTGCCGGACGCCCTCCACGACGATCACCTTGTCTGCGCCGGTGTCGCGGATCCTGTCCAGGAACGTCGTCTGGCCGGACGGCCATTCGTACTTCGGGCTGCCCTCAGTGCGCCGGTCGTCGGCGATGCGCAGCACCTCGCACGACGTGTGACCGTCGGACCACCGGAACCGGATGCCCCGGCCGCCCGGGTCAGTAAAGGCGCCGCATGTCCCGATGATCTCGGGCGCGATGGCGGAGGCCACAAGGAGTTCCCGGTCGGCCGGATTGAGGCTCCGGGGGCCACTCATGATGGCGTCGGCGCCGTCGGTAACGACCTGTTGATCCCCGGCGTTCGTCGCATCAGCCGCAGTACCATGGGAACCGACGTGGTCAGCGTCTGTGTTGGTGGAGGGGACCCCGGGCCTGGGGTCCCTTTCGTCTGCGGTCACTCGATCTCGCCCCCGTCGGCCGGAGGCAGCAGGGCCCGCAGACGGGCCATGGTCGCGGCATCGAGCGACGGGGCCGTCTCGACCCATTCGGCGATCATCGCGGCCTCGGCCGCGCGCTCGTCGGTGAGCGTCTCGGGGCCGGTCATGACCGGCCCCCGGCCGTCTCGGCCGTCTCGTTCTCGGCGGGGAACTCCGCGAGCAGCGCGCGGATCCTCGCGGCCTGCTCGGGGGTCAGGGTGGCAGCCCGCTCGACTAGGCGCTTGATCAGCCCGTCAGTGGTGTGCAGGAGAGCGGTGCTCGCCCTTCCGCCCTTGGCCCGTGCTTCCCGCGCGGCCGGGGTCATCGTGTACTTCCGAGGCACAGCCAGCTCCAGTGAATGGATCTTCGGCTGCGTCCATCGGCCGCCGGGCCGGTCCGCTGGTCTGTGACAGTGCGTCAGTCGTCGTTGGTTCGGCGCCCGCCGGGGGCGGCCTCGCGGTACCTTCCGCGATCGCGGCCCGTCCGGGGCCGCATGGACAACTCTGCCAGGCAGAAGGGCCGTGGCACCGGCCGATCATCAACAGAGATCCACACCAGCCGGGGAAGATCTCATGTGGGGTCCTGCTAGATGTGGACCTTCCGGCGCATGAAAGAGCCCCGCCGGACCATGTCCAGCGGGGCTGTGTGACGGGACGTCAGGCGGCCGTCCGCCGGGTCAGGCGCTCGCGCGCCGGGACGGCCTCGCCGGGCCGGGGCGACCGCGTGACGCGAACCTCCCCGAGACGCTCGGGGACCAGCAGCAGCGCGGCCACCTGACGCTTCACGGCCGTGTCGGCGGCCGTCCACCGGGCCTCGACGTCCGGCCCCGGCGGGAAGATCGCGGCCAGCGGGTTCGGCCGGGTCAGTTTCGCCTCGTCGGCCTCCAGCTCGGTGATCTCCGCTTCCAGCTCGTCCATGGCCGTGATCATGGCCATCTTGGCGCGTGCCCCCGCCGGGCGGGGAGCAGTCTCCATCTCTGCCAACTCGGCCCGCTTCGACGCCAGATCGGCGCGTACGGCCGCCAACGCGTCGTTCTCGCCATCGGCCGGGGCCAGGCCCGCGTACGTGTCCGGCCGGGCCAGGGCGCCGGTGATGTAGCCGTTCAGGAACCGGTCCGTCTCGGCCTTGTCGACCGACACGCAGCCCTTCGCACGACAGGTGTACTTGGTGCCCTTGTCGACCTTGGTCGGTCCGCCGCACACGTCGCACCTGGTGATCGCGGAGTAGACGTGCCGACCCGCCCCCGGCTTCGCGGTCCGCCGCTCCGGGGCCGCGAGGATCACCTGAACCTCGCGGAACAGGGTCACGAACTCGTCCGGCGTCATCGGGCTGCCCTCGTAGTCCGCGATCACCGGCCACGACGCGGGACGCGTCTCGCCCTTGTGGATCCTGAGCCCGATGTACGCAACGCGGGCGGCCATGGCGCGCAGCGTCGGCGCCTTCATGATCTTGCCGTACCGGCCGGTGATCCCGCGCTTCTGCCAGTCCGCCTCGATCCGCAGGAACGGGACACCGGCCTTGATCTTCTGGAAGAGTTCGATCACCAGAGCGGCCTCGGCCGGTAGCGGTGTCTGCGGTCCGGACCGCGTCACCTTGCGCCCCCGCTTGTCCGTGGTCCACACCGGCGGGCGCTGAAAGCTAAAGGGCACCTGACCATTGGGTTTGCCCTGTCGGAGGTTGCTGTCCAAGGTCCGCTGCACCCGCTTTGCCGTGTCGGCTGACGCCTTCATGGCGTCGAGGCTCTCCCTGATCAAGTCTATGTAGTCGTCGGGGTCGCGCGGATCGAACAGGGGGTTACGCCGCTGGGTGGTGATGAAGATCAGGATGCCGCGCGCCCGGCACGCGTCGGCAACCTTGATCCATTCGCGGGGCTGGCGGGACGCGCGGGAGTTCTCCCACAGAACCAAGACGTCGGCGCCGAACTGGCCGGACTCCAGGTCGGCCAGCAGCCGCTCGAAGTCGTCGCGGATCTTGCGCGCGTAGTCGGATGCCGACCCGATGTCACGGTACGGCTCGCCCAGCTCGATGCCGTGGCGGGCGGTGGCCTCGGCGTTCTCCTCGTGCTGTTCTTCCGGCGAGCGCTCCTCGCCGCTGTGGTCCTGAGACACCCTCAGGTACTCGCGCCCTCGCAGTGTGGCGGTCCGTATCGCGGCGGTCAGTGTGGCGGTCATGATCCCCCCTGGTGGGCGCGGGTTCTGCTACCCATCCAGAGTGCGCCCCCCAGAAGAAATCTCGCGAAGCCGAGAGTGGGGGAGCGTGCCGGGCGTCGCGGGGCAGGCGGGAATGTGACGACAGGCCCTAGACACGTGGAGTTCACGGCGGCCGGGCACACTCGTGCGGTGGGCCCGGCCGGACGGTGATGTGCCCGGGCCCGCGCCTGTGCCGTAATCTCGAAGCCTGGAGCCCGCCCGTACCGGGACCCGATCCTGATCCACAACTTGGGGTTGCACAGCAGATGACTGCGATTTCTCTCGGCATGCCGTCCGTTCCGACCAAGCTCGCCGAGCGCCGCAAGAGCCGGCAGATCCAGGTCGGGTCCGTCGCGGTCGGCGGGGACGCCCCGGTCTCGGTCCAGTCGATGACCACGACCCGTACGTCGGACATCGGCGCCACGCTGCAGCAGATCGCCGAGCTGACGGCCTCCGGCTGCCAGATCGTCCGGGTCGCCTGCCCCACGCAGGACGACGCCGACGCCCTCTCGGTGATCGCCAAGAAGTCGCAGATCCCGGTCATCGCCGACATCCACTTCCAGCCGAAGTACGTCTTCGCCGCGATCGAGGCCGGCTGCGCCGCCGTCCGCGTCAACCCGGGCAACATCAAGCAGTTCGACGACAAGGTCCGCGAGATCGCCCAGGCGGCCAACGACCACGGCACCCCGATCCGCATCGGCGTCAACGCGGGCTCCCTCGACCGCCGCCTGCTCCAGAAGTACGGCAAGGCCACCCCCGAGGCGCTCGTCGAGTCCGCGCTCTGGGAGGCCTCCCTCTTCGAGGAGCACGGCTTCCGCGACATCAAGATCTCGGTCAAGCACAACGACCCGGTCGTCATGGTCAACGCCTACCGCCAGCTCGCCGCCCAGTGCGACTACCCCCTCCACCTCGGCGTCACCGAGGCCGGCCCCGCCTTCCAGGGCACCATCAAGTCGGCCGTCGCCTTCGGCGCGCTGCTCGCCGAGGGCATCGGCGACACCATCCGCGTCTCGCTCTCGGCCCCGCCGGTCGAGGAGATCAAGGTCGGCAACCAGATCCTGGAGTCGCTGAACCTCAAGCCCCGCCGCCTCGAAATCGTCTCCTGCCCCTCCTGCGGCCGCGCCCAGGTCGACGTCTACAAGCTCGCCGAAGAAGTCACCGCCGGCCTCACCGGCATGGAGGTCCCGCTCCGCGTCGCCGTCATGGGCTGCGTCGTCAACGGCCCCGGCGAGGCCCGCGAGGCCGACCTCGGCGTCGCCTCCGGCAACGGCAAGGGCCAGATCTTCGTCAAGGGCGAGGTCATCAAGACCGTCCCCGAGTCCAAGATCGTCGAGACCCTCATCGAGGAAGCGATGAAGATCGCCGAACAGATGGAAGCGGACGGAGTCGCCTCGGGCGAGCCGACGGTGGCGGTAGCAGGCTGAGGGGGACTTGGCGTCTTCTGAAGACAGGCCCGTCAGGGCCGTCTTCAGGGGCGCGGGGAACTGCGCGACAAGCCACGACGCACCCGCACCCGCCAACGCACAGCAGCCCCCGAGCTCTGAGGCGCCCCGGCCGCGGCGCAGCCATGGGGCGTCAGCTGCAGGGATGGAGGCGGAAGGCGTCGCTCAGGGCCGGCCGCAGGCCCCGTCAGGGGCGCGGGGAACTGCGCGACCAGCCCCAACGCACCCGCACCCGCCAGGGCGCGGCAGCCCCCGAGCTCTGAGGCGCCCCGGCCGCGGCGCAGCCATGGGGCGTCTGCTGCAGGGATGGAGGCGGAAGGCATCGCTCAGGGCCGGCCGCAGGCCCCATCAGGGGCGCGGGGAACTGCGCGACCAGCCACGACGCACCCGCACCCCCCAAACCGCAGCAGCCCCCCAGCTATCCGGACGCCCCAGCCGTGGCGCAGCCACAGAACGCCCGCCACAGCCCGGCAGGGTATCGTGCGGAGACCAGCGCAGACCCCAGGGTGAGGCCCCCGCACGTGTTGACCCAGACCACCACCAGGGTCCTCGAACCGAGTGACCTGGACGCCGCACTCGCCGTCCTGGACCGAGACCCCGTCGCGAACGCCTTCGTGACCTCCCGCGTCCAGGTCGCCGGGCTGGACCCGTGGCGGCTGGGCGGCGAGATGTGGGGCTGGTACGAGGACGGCGCCCTGACCTCCCTCTGCTACGCCGGCGCCAACCTCGTCCCCATCTGCGCCACCCCCCGCGCCGTGCGCGCCTTCGCCGACCGCGCCCGCCGGGCCGGCCGCCGCTGCTCCTCCGTCGTCGGCCCCGCCGAACCCACCGCCCAGCTCTGGCGCCTCCTCGAACCCAGCTGGGGCCCGGCCCGCGAGGTCCGCTCCCACCAGCCCCTCATGGTCACCGACCGGCTCCCCGACCCCGCCGAGGTCACCCCCGACCCGTACGTCCGCCGGATCCGCAAGGACGAAATGGACACGATCATGCCGGCGTGCGTCGCGATGTTCACCGAGGAGGTCGGCGTCTCCCCGCTGGCCGGCGACGGCGGCCTCCTCTACCAGGCCCGGGTCGCCGAACTCGTCGGCTCCGGCCGCTCGTTCGCCCGCCTCGACGCCGACGGCCGCGTCGTCTTCAAGGCCGAGATCGGCGCCGCGACCCCCCACGCCTGCCAGATCCAGGGCGTCTGGGTCGACCCCGCCTACCGCGGCCAGGGCTACGCCGCCCCCGGCATGGCAGCGGTCCTCCGCTACGCCCTCGCCGACGTGGCCCCCGTCGTCAGCCTCTACGTCAACGACTTCAACACGGCGGCAAGGCGCACGTACCAACGCGTGGGCTTCCAAGAGGTGGGCGCCTTCATGAGCGTGCTGTTCTGAGAAGCCGGGCCCCGTAAGGGGCGCGGGGCTGTACCGATATGCGGCTCCGCCGCGTGAGCGCGATCAGCCACATCCAGCCCGCACCCCGCCGACAACCCGAACCCCCCTGTAGCATCCGCAACATGAGCCTCGTCATCGGCCCCTTGGACCTCTCCGCCCACGTAGACGAGGCCCTAGCCGTACAAGCCGTAGCCTTCGGCCTGGCCCCGGACGAGGTGGCCGTCCGCCGCCAGATCGTCCTCCGCCACATGACGTACCCGGGGGCGAGGGCCCTCGGCGCCACCACCGCCGGACGGCTCGTCGGCTTCGTCTACGGCATGCCCAACGACCGCACCCACTGGTGGTCCACCGTCGTAGAGCCCTACCTCCGCGCCCTCGGCCACGACCACTGGCTGGACGACTCCTTCGTGATCACCGAACTGCACGTCCACCCCCACCACCAGAACCACGGCGTCGGCCGCGCCCTGATCACCACCATCACCGACAGCGCGACCGAACCCCGCTCGATCCTCTCCGCGATCGACGTCGACAGCCCCGCCCGCGGCCTCTACCACTCCCTCGGCTACACCGACCTGGCCCGCCGCGTCGTCTTCCCCAGCGCTCCCAAGCCGTACGCGGTGATGGGCGCCCCCCTGCCCCTGCGCCGCAGGTAGCGGCCCGGCCCGTCCGATCGATTTCCACGGGCCAGCACCCCCCGGCTAACCTCCTGCCATCACCCAACCCTGGCAGGAGTACGAGAACCATGGCGAACGCACCGGTCCAGCGCATGTCCCGGCTGATGGCGAAGACGCTGCGCGACGACCCCGCGGACGCCGAGGTGCTCAGCCACAAGCTCCTCGTCCGCGCCGGCTACGTCCGCCGCACCGCCGCCGGTGTGTGGACCTGGCTGCCGCTCGGCAAGAAGGTCCTCGCCAACGTGGAGCGCATCGTCCGTGAGGAGATGGACGCGATCGGCGCCCAGGAGGTGCTGCTCCCCGCGCTGCTGCCGAAGGAGCCGTACGAGGCGACGGGCCGCTGGGACGAGTACGGCCCGGAACTGTTCCGCCTGAAGGACCGCAAGGGCGGCGACTACCTCCTCGGACCCACCCACGAGGAGATCTTCACGCTGATCGTGAAGGACCAGGCGTCCTCCTACAAGGACCTGCCGGTGATCCTCTACCAGATTCAGACCAAGTTCCGTGACGAGGCCCGCCCCCGCGCCGGCATCCTGCGCGGCCGTGAGTTCCTGATGAAGGACTCGTACTCCTTCGACACCGAGGACGAGGGCCTCGCCCAGTCGTACGCCCTGCACCGGCAGGCCTACCAGAAGGTGTTCGAGCGCCTGGGCCTCGACTACCGCATCTGCGCCGCCACGGCGGGCGCGATGGGCGGCTCCAAGTCGGAGGAGTTCCTCGCCCCGGCCGGCGCCGGCGAGGACACCTTCGCGGACTGCCCGGCCTGCGACTTCGCGGCCAACACCGAGGCGATCACCTTCGAGTTGAAGCCGGTGGACGCGGACGGCGTGCCCGCCCTCGAAGAGATCCCGACCCCGGACACCCCCACCATCGAGACCCTCGCCGCCCACCTCGGCGTCCAGGCCTCCGACACCCTGAAGAACCTCCTCGTCAAGGTCGACGGCGAGATCGTCGCCGTCGGCGTCCCCGGTGACCGCGAGGTCGACATGGGCAAGGTCGAGGCGCACTTCGCCCCGGCCGTCGTCGAGATGGTCACCGAGGCGGACTTCGCCGGCCGCCCCGACCTGGTCCGCGGCTACGTCGGCCCGCAGGGCCTCGGCGAGAAGGTCACCTACATCGCCGACCCGCGTGTGGCGCCGGGCACCGCCTGGATCACCGGCGCCAACAAGCCGGGCACGCACGCCAAGAACGTCGTCGCGGGCCGTGACTTCGAGGTCGCCGAGTACGTCGACGTCGTCGTGGTCCAGGAGGGCGACCCCTGCCCGAACTGCGGCACCGGCCTCAAGCTGGACCGCGCCATCGAGATCGGCCACATCTTCCAGCTCGGCCGCAAGTACGCCGACGCCCTCAAGCTCGACGTCCTCGGCCAGAACGGCAAGCCCGTCCGCGTCACCATGGGCTCCTACGGCATCGGCGTCTCCCGCGCGGTCGCGGCGCTCGCCGAGCAGTCCGCCGACGACAAGGGCCTGTGCTGGCCCGCCGAGGTCGCCCCGGCCGACGTCCACGTGGTCGCCGCCGGCAAGGCCCTCCAGACCGAGCTGGCCCTCGACGTCTCCGAAAAGCTGCGAGCCGCCGGCCTCCGCGTCCTCGTCGACGACCGTGCCGGTGTCTCCCCGGGAGTGAAGTTCACCGACTCCGAACTGATCGGCGTCCCGAAGATCCTGGTCGCCGGCCGCCGCTCCGCCGAGGGCGTCCTGGAGCTGAAGGACCGCCGCACCGGCGAGCGCGAGGAACTGACGGTCGACGAGGCGATCGCCCGCCTCACCACCGCCTAGTCCCACCACCGCCTAAAGGAAACCCTCAGAGAGTTCTCCCGGGGCGTATAGCCGCCTCACAGGTTTCTCTCAGACCGTTCCCCGACCGTAGGGCGTGACAGAACGTCACTACGGGAGGGGAACGGTCATGACCACCAGGGAACGAGGTGCCGCCACCGCGGTCCGCAGAGGTGCCCGGCGCACGGCGGCCACCGCCGCGGCGGTGACACTCGCGGCGGCGGCCGGCATGTTCGCGCTGATCGGCACGATGCAGGCCGACGCGGACACCACCGCGAGCGGCAGCGGTACGAGTTCGACGTCGCAGAGCACGAACGACGACACGTCGTCGGACAACGACAGCGGCAGCGCCACGGACTCGTCCACCTCCTCGGACTCCTCCACGTCCACGGACAGCACAAGCGATTCCTCGACCGAGTCCACCACCGACTCCACCGATTCCACCGACTCCAGCGACTCGTCCTCGGACCTCCAGTCCTCCTCCGACGGCATGACGTCCGCCACGGGCGACGACTCGGCGGACTCGACGTCGGGGGCGTCGTGATGACCATGTCGACGACCACCCCGCGCTCCACGGCCGCCGCCGACTGGCGGGCACTCGGGACGAGTGTCCGTCTGGTCACCACGGACCCGGCCCTGCTCGACTCCTGCAACCTGCTCCTGGCCCGGCACCTGGCCGAGGTCGACGCCGCGTGCAGCCGCTTCCGCGAGGACTCGGAGCTGACGGCGCTGAACACGGCCGACGGCCGACCCGTCCAGGTCAGCCCCCTGCTGGCCGAGGCCCTGGCGGTGGCCCTGCGCGCCGCCCGCGCCACGGACGGCGCGGTGGACCCCACGGTCGGCTCGGCGATGGAGGCCCTCGGCTACGACCGGGACTTCACCCTGGTCCAGGAGGACGACCGCCCCGTGCGCCTGGCGGTGCGGCGCGTGCCGGGCTGGAGCCTGGTCGAGCTGGACCGCGCCACGAACACGGTCACCCTGCCGCCCGGCGTCAGCCTGGACCTGGGGGCCACGGCCAAGGCGTGGGCGGCCGACAAGGCGGCCCGTATGCTGGCCCGGACGGCCGACTGCGGCATCCTCGTCAGCCTCGGCGGCGACACGGCCGTCGCGGGCGAACCCCCGGCCGGCGGCTGGCGCATCCGAGTCCAGGACGAGACGGCCCCGGTCGAGCAACTCCCCGAGCACGGCTCGTACGCCACGGTCGGCATCCGCGGTGGCGGTCTCGCCACCTCCGGCACCACCGCCCGCCGCTGGCGCAGAGGCGACCACGACCTCCACCACATCGTCGACCCCCGCACCGGCCGGCCCGCCAGCACCCCCTGGCGCACCGTCTCGGTCGCCGCCGCCACCTGCGCCGACGCCAACGCCGCCACCACGGCCGCCCTGGTCAAGGGCCACACCGCCCCCCGCTGGCTCTCCCGGCTGGGCCTGCCGGCCCGCCTGGTCACCCACGAGGGCACGGTCGTCACGACCCCGGGCTGGCCCACACCGACACCGGAGTCCACGCCGAAAGCCGAGCCCACCCCATGAGCGACGAGATCCTCTGGTACGCCAACAGAGCCACCGGCGCCGTCTGCCTGGTCCTCTTCACCGTCGTCGTCCTCCTCGGCATCGCCGTACGCCTCCGCGCCCGCATCCCCGGCCTGCCCCGCTTCGGCACGGTCTCCCTCCACCGCGCCCTCTCCCTCTCCGCCACCGCGTTCCTGGTCCTGCACATCGCGACCGCCGTGGTCGACGACTACGTGAACATCACCGTCGTCGACACCGTCGTCCCGTTCGTCTCCGACTACCAGCCCCTCTGGCTCGGCCTCGGCACGGTCGCCCTCGACCTGATGCTGGCCGTCCTGATCACCAGCCTGCTCCGCGCCCGCATCGGCCACCGCACCTGGCGGACCGTGCACCTGCTGGCGTACGCGTCCTGGCCGTTCGCCCTGGTCCACGGCATCGGCATCGGCACGGACAACGGCACCGCCTGGATGCTCTGGCTCACCGCCGCCTGCGTCGCCGCCGTGCTCGCCGCCTTCGCCGCCCGCACCGCCCACGCCGTACGGGACGCCCGCCGCACCCCGCCACCCTGCTCCGCACGGCCGAAGGAGCCCACCCGTGACCACCACGACCGCCCCCGCCGCCCCGAGGCCCGTGCCCGACCTCCACATGCCGCCCCGGCTGCTTGCCCCCGGCGGCACCCCTGCCGACCACGCCACCCACGAACAGCGCTACGGCCCCCTGACCTCCCTCACCCCCGACGACCTGCTCCGCGCCACCGCCGAGTCCGGTCTCACAGGCCGGGGCGGCGCCGCCTTCCCCACGTACCGCAAACTCGCGTCGGTCGCCGAGGCGGGCCGCCGCACCGGCCGTACGCCCGTGGTCGTGGCCAACGGCTCCGAGGGCGAACCCGCGAGCGCCAAGGACAAGACGCTGCTGAGCCTGTCACCCCACCTGGTCCTGGACGGCCTCCGCCTGGCCGCCGAGGCGACCGGCGCGGGGGAGGCGTACCTCGCGGTCGAGGAGGACACGGCACACCTGGAGGCGGCGGTCGCCGAACGCCGCGACCCGGTCCCGGTACGAGTCGTCCGCGTCCCGAAGCGCTTCCTGTCCGGCGAGTCCTCGGCCCTCACCCAGCACCTGAACGGCCGGGCTGCCCTGCCCCGCCACCAGAACCCCCCGGTCCGCGAACAGGGCGTGCACCGCGCCCCCACCCTCGTCCAGAACGTCGAGACCCTCGCCCACCTGGCCCTGATCGCCCGCTACAGCCCCGACTGGTACCGCTCGGCCGGCACCCCCGCCGAACCCGGCAGCGTCCTGTGCACCCTCCACGTCCCGGGCCACACCCCCCGAGTCGTGGAGGCCCCCTACGGCCTCCCCCTGCACCGTCTGCTCCCCCTCCACGGCACGAGCGCGATCCTGATCGGCGGCTACCACGGCACCTGGATCCCCACCCACCAGGCCGCCCAACTCACGCTCACCGCCAGCGACTTGGGCGCCGGAGTCCTCGCCGCACTCCCCGCCGACCGCTGCGGCCTCGCCGAGACCGCCCGGGTCCTGCGCTACCTCGCCCTGCAGTCGGCCGGACAGTGCGGCCCCTGCCTCAACGGCCTGCCCCGCATCGCCGCCGCCTTCCGGACCCTGGCCACCCCCGGCCCCCAGGGCACCACCCGCGCCGACATCGCCCGCTGGGCCGGCCTGGTCGAAGGCCGAGGCGCCTGCCATCACCCCGACGGCACGGTCCGCCTGGTCCGCAGCGCCCTCACCACCTTCGCCCCTGAACTCGACGCCCACGCCCAGGGCCACTGCACGGCCACGAACCACACCCCCGTCCTGCCGGTCCCCGAGAACGCGAGCTGACCCCATGACCACCGCCACACCCCCGACCCTCGACATCGACTGGACGTCCTGCCAGGCCCACGGCCTCTGCGCGGAACTCCTCCCGGACCACATGGAGTTGGACGAGTGGGGCTACCCGGTCTTCGAAAAGGGCCCGCTACCGAGAGCAGCCCTGAAACGAGCGAGGCGAGCAGCGGCCGACTGCCCTGTGCTGGCCTTGAAACTGGGCGGCACCCTCTAGGGGCGCGGGGCTGTGTCGATGTGCGGCTCCGCCGCGTGGGCGCGACCAGCCACGAACCACCGTCACTGTCCGAACGCTCCGAACCGAAGAAGCCCACCATCCGCCCCGGTCAAAGCCACCCGGCGAACTCCAACAACAACTCCGCGTCCCGCTCCCGCCCCACCCGCCGAGCCCGAACCCCCGACTCCACGGCCCGGAACAACGTCCACCCCCGCAACCGCTCCTGCTCCACATCCAACGACTCGGCCAGCTTCTTCACCCGCCGCCGAGTGATCGCCGCCCCCGACGGCGAGGCGATCAGATCCTCCACCCGATCCCGCACCAACCGGGCCAGATCGAACGCGCACTCACCCACCACCGGATCCGGCCCCACCGCCAGCCACGGCAACCGCTCCCCGGCCAGCACCTTGCTCTGCCGGAACGTCCCGTGCAGCAACCGCTCCTCGGGCGCGGAAGCCAGCAGCTCCGCCCGCACCCCGAGAGCCGCGTCGACCAGCCCCCGCACCTCGGAGTCCTCCCCGGCGCCCGCCCGGAGGGCCTCCGCCTGCCGCCCCGTCCGCTCGGCCACGGTCTCGAAGACATGCGCCGCGGGCGGTTCGACCCACAGCCGCCGCAGCGTCGCCGCGGCCTCCAGCAGTGCCTTCGCCTCCGGCAGCGACCGCACCGACAGATCGGGGCGCAGCCGCTCCAGCAGCAGCACACCCTGACTGTCCCCGGGGTTGAGCAACTGCACGGCGCCCCGCCCGTCCCAGTGCGCGAGGGCCGCCCGCTCGGCCTCCGGCCGGGCCCGCCCGGGCGCCAGCTTGAGCACAGCGGGGGTGTCGTCGATCATCCGCACCAGGACGACGAGACTGCTGCGGCCACCGGGTGCCTGCACCCGTTCCACGGTCAACTCGCGTAGATCCACGGCCTGTTGAAGAAGCTCGGCGAGGGTTTCCAGCCACTCGCCGATCCCGTCACCGCCCTCCGGCCGCCGGGTCTCGGCGAGCGCCCGCACCAGCCGCTGCGGCGGTTCGAAGTCCTCGAAAGCCATGCGAGCCATGTGCGAGTCGTTCCCTTCCGGAGCGTGATCGGGGCCGTGATCAGGTGTGCGGTGTCGCCGGCGGGCCGGCGGCGGCCGTCCGCTCGGCGAGACCAGGGAAGGCTACGCTTCCGCCCCGCCACCGCACGGCCCGCACCGCCGCTTCCCGCAGCGCCTCGGCCGCCGCGGCGCGCCGCTCGCCCTCGGATGCCCGCACGACATCCGAGTACACACCGGCCACCCGCTCCTCCAGCTCGGCGGCGAGCCGCACGGCGGAGTCGGAATCGGACACCTGGAAGGGCAGCGCGTAACCGGCCGCCGCCGCCGCGGGCTCGCCGCCCAGGTCCCGCACGGTCCGGGTGAGCTGGTCCCGCCGGGCCCGGTGCGCGTCGTACGCCTCCCGGGCCTCGCTCCGCCGGGCCTCGCCGATCTTCCCGCCGACGACGCCGTACCCGTACACGGCGGCGTGCTCGGCCCCGAGCGCCGCCTGCACCGCCTTCAGCTCCCCGCCGCTCGCCTTGCCGCTCACTTCGCACCCTCCGTCAGCATGTACGCGTGCCCCGCCCCGGCCGCCGCCACCGAGGCCATCAGCCGCGCGACCTCACCCGGCACGTCCAGCAACGCCTTGGCCCGCCGGTCGGCGAGCCCACGCTCCGCGGCGGCCAGCTCGGTGAGGGCGGCCTTGGGGTCGCCGGGCACGGGGGAGGGCGAAGCCGAGGCGGAGGAGGAGGGGGAGGGCGAGCCCGAGGGGGAAGCGCTCTTCGCCCCCGCGCCCGTCCGCTTCGTGCCCCCGAACGCCTTGGCGTGCCGTACGACCTCCGCGCGCAGCGGCGACAGCAGCGCGGCCAGATCCGGATGGGCGGCGATCACGAGGTCGTACCGCTCCACGAGCCCCTCGCTGTCCCGGGCCACCCGCGCGCGTGCCCGCTCCGCCTTCGACGTACCGCCCCCGCCGTCGGACCCCTCACCCCCGGACGAGCACCCCACGAGCAGCCCCGCACCGGCGGCCCCGACGAGCAAACTCCTTCTGCGCGGCCCCGACGGGGCACGCGACGGCAGGCTGAACGACACAGCAGACGTCCTCGGGGGGTCGTACGAACAAAGAAGCGGTGCGATCACCGTACCCGTGAAACGCGCTGTGCCCGCCTACGACAGGGCCTAGGGGCGCGGGGAACCTGTGGACGGCAACACCCCAGTGGAGCGGCTACCCTTTGACCTGACACGCGCCCTACCCACAACAGCACACGCGGCCGAGGAGTCACCCGGATGAGCACCACCCAGAGCGAGAGGCTGCGAGAACTGCTGGAACCGCTCGTACGCTCCCAGGGCCTCGATCTCGAAGAGATCGCAGTGGACTCGGTCGGACGCAAGCGGGTGCTGCGCGTGGTCGTCGACTCGGACGAGGGCGCGGATCTGGACGCGGTCGCCGACGTCAGCCGCGCGCTCTCGGCCAAGCTGGACGAGACGGACGCGATGGGCCAGGCGGAGTACACCCTCGAAGTCGGTACGCCGGGCGCCGAGCGCGCCCTCACCGAGCACCGTCACTACCGCCGCGCCGTCGACCGCCTGGTGAAGTTCCAGCTCCGCGAGGACGGGGAACTGATCGCCAGAATCCTGACCGTGGACGACGAGGGCCTCGACCTCGAAGTGCCCGGCGTGAAGGGCCGCAAGGCCACCTCCCGCCGGCTCGCCTTCGACGCGATCGACAAGGCCCGCGTCCAGGTCGAGTTCAACCGCAAGGACAAGAAGGACATGACGGAAGAGGAGGAGGCGTAGCCGTGGACATCGACATGAGCGCCCTGCGGGGCTTGGTACGGGAGAAGGAGATCTCCTTCGACCTGCTCGTCGAGGCGATCGAGGCGGCCCTCCTCATCGCCTACCACCGCACCGAGGGAAGCCGCCGTCACGCGCGCGTGGAGCTCAACCGGGAGACCGGCCATGTGACCGTGTGGGCGAAGGAGGACCCCGAGGACCTGGAGGAGGGGCAGGAGCCGCGTCCGTTCGACGACACCCCGTCGGACTTCGGGCGTATCGCCGCCACCACCGCCAAACAGGTGATCCTGCAGCGCCTGCGGGACGCGGAGGACGACGCGACGCTCGGCGAGTACGCGGGGCGCGAGGGCGACATCGTCACCGGAGTGGTCCAGCAGGGCCGCGACCCGAAGAACGTGCTCGTCGACATCGGCAAGCTGGAGGCCATCCTGCCCGTGCAGGAACAGGTCCCCGGCGAGACCTACCAGCACGGCATGCGGCTGAGGTCGTACGTCGTCCGGGTGGCGAAGGGTGTCCGCGGTCCCTCCGTGACGCTCTCCCGCACCCACCCGAACCTGGTGAAGAAGCTCTTCGCGCTGGAGGTGCCGGAGATCGCCGACGGGTCCGTCGAGATCTCCGCCATCGCGCGCGAGGCGGGCCACCGTACGAAGATCGCCGTCCGCTCCACCCGCAGCGGCCTGAACGCCAAGGGCGCCTGCATCGGCCCCATGGGCGGCCGGGTGCGCAATGTCATGGGCGAGCTGAACGGCGAGAAGATCGACATCGTCGACTGGTCGGACGACCCGGCCGAGATGGTGGCGAACGCGCTCTCGCCGGCCCGGGTCTCCAAGGTCGAGGTGGTGGACCTCGCGGCCCGCTCCGCGCGCGTGACGGTGCCCGACTACCAGCTGTCGCTGGCGATCGGCAAGGAGGGCCAGAACGCCCGCCTCGCCGCCCGCCTCACCGGCTGGCGGATCGACATCCGCCCGGACACCGAACAGCCGTCGGAGTAGGCGCCGGAGCCTCCGTGGGAGCAGGCAGGGAATAGATCCAAGCCGCAGGTCGCTTAGATCACGTCAGTTATATGCGCGGCAACTGTTCGATTCTTGCCCCAAAGGGGTGAGGTCGCCGCGGGGAGGTAGACTTAGCAGTGTCTGGCCGGACGCGTGCCCGCGCATGCCCTGAACGCACCTGTGTGGGGTGCAGGCAGCGAGCGGCCAAGACCGAACTGCTGCGGGTCGTGGCGGTCGAGGACGAATGCGTCCCCGATCCTCGCGGTACGCTGCCCGGCCGGGGTGCGTACATACACCCCGTTCAGGTCTGTCTCGACCAGGGCGTACGCCGCCGGGCGTTCACGCGGGCGCTGCGCGCCCCGGGAGCGCTCGACACAAAGGCGTTGCGCCGATACGTGGAGCAGACAACAGTTGCCGAACAGGCAACACCGTAAGACGCGTCGTACGGAACCTCCGTGCGGCCCTGGTACCCCGCGAGTTGGAAGTAGGTCGAGATTGCGATGAGCACTCGATGAGCACGCGATGAGTACGCCCATGAAGTAGCGACGGTCCGGACACACCCGGACCTAAAAAGGAGCGAAGTGGCTAAGGTCCGGGTATACGAACTCGCCAAGGAGTTCGGGGTTGAGAGCAAGGTCGTCATGGCCAAGCTCCAAGAGCTCGGTGAATTCGTCCGTTCGGCGTCCTCGACGATCGAGGCGCCCGTTGTCCGTAAACTGACAGATGCCCTCCAGCAGGGCAGCGGCGGCGGCAAGCCCGCCCCCCGCAAGGCCGCCCCGGCACGTCCGGCGGCCCCCTCTCCCGCGCAGGCCGCACGTCCGGCCGCCCCGCGCCCGGGTCCGGCCGCACCGAAGCCGCCCGCCGCGGAGAAGCCCGCGTCCTCGGCTCCCGCCCCGGGCCCGCGCCCGCTGCCGGGTCCCAAGCCGCCGACGCCGAAGCCCGCTCCGGCCTCCCCGGCCCCGAGCGTGCCCGAGTTCCAGGCGCCCCCGTCGGCCCCGGCCGCCGCGTCCGCCCCGCCGCAGTCCCCGCGTCCGGGCGCTCGTCCCGGCCCGGGTGCGCCGCGTCCCGGTGGCCAGCAGCGTCCCGGTCAGGACCGGCAGGACCGTCCGGACCGCGGCCAGGACCGTGGCCAGGCGCCGCGTCCCGGTGGTCAGCGTCCCGGTGGTCCCGGCGCGCCCAAGCCGGGCGGTGCCCGTCCGGCCGGTCCGCGTCCGGGTAACAACCCCTTCACCTCCGGTGGCTCCACCGGCATGGGCCGCCCGCAGGGCCCCCGTCCCGGCGGCGCCCCGCGTCCCGGCGGCCAGGGTGGTCCCGGCGGTGCCCAGGGCGGTCCGCGTCCCGCGGCTCCCGGCCAGGCGCCCCGTCCGCAGGGTGCCGGCGGCGGTCCCCGTCCGCAGGCTCCGGGCGGCGCCCGTCCGTCCCCGGGCGGCATGCCCCGTCCGCAGGGCGGCGGCCCCCGTCCCGGCGGTGGCCCCGGTGGCCCCCGTCCGAACCCTGGCATGATGCCGCAGCGTCCGGCTGCCGGCCCGCGTCCCGGCGGCGGTGGCCCCGGCGGCCGCGGTCCCGGTGGCGGCGGTCGCCCCGGTGGCGGTGGCGGCGGTCGTCCCGGTGGCGGCGGCGGCTTCGCCGGTCGTCCCGGTGGCGGCGGCGGTGGCGGTTTCGCCGGTCGTCCCGGTGCTCCCGGTGGCGGTGGCGGTTTCGCCGGTCGTCCCGGCGGTCCGGGTGCCGGCGGCGGTGGCCGTCCCGGCTTCGGTGGTCGTCCCGGTGGTCCGGGTGCCCGTGGTGGCACGCAGGGCGCCTTCGGCCGTCCCGGTGGTCCCGCGCGTCGCGGTCGCAAGTCGAAGCGGCAGAGGCGCCAGGAGTACGAGGCCATGCAGGCCCCGTCGGTCGGCGGCGTGATGCTGCCTCGCGGCAACGGACAGTCCGTCCGCCTGTCGCGTGGTGCGTCCCTCACCGACTTCGCGGAGAAGATCAACGCCAACCCGGCGTCGCTCGTCGCCGTGATGATGAACCTCGGCGAGATGGTCACCGCCACGCAGTCCGTCTCCGACGAGACCCTCCAGCTGCTCGCCGGCGAGATGAACTACGTCGTCGAGATCGTCAGCCCGGAGGAGGAGGACCGCGAGCTGCTCGAGTCCTTCGACATCGAGTTCGGCGAGGACGAGGGTGGCGAGGAGTTCCTCGTCGCGCGTCCGCCGGTCGTGACCGTCATGGGTCACGTCGACCACGGTAAGACCCGTCTGCTCGACACCATCCGCAAGACGAACGTCGTCGCGGGCGAGGCCGGTGGCATCACCCAGCACATCGGTGCCTACCAGGTCACGACCTCGGTCAACGACGAAGAGCGCAAGATCACCTTCATCGACACCCCGGGTCACGAGGCGTTCACCGCCATGCGTGCCCGTGGTGCGAAGTCGACCGACATCGCGATCCTGGTCGTCGCGGCCAACGACGGCGTCATGCCGCAGACGGTCGAGGCGCTCAACCACGCCAAGGCGGCGGACGTCCCGATCGTCGTCGCGGTCAACAAGATCGACGTCGAGGGTGCCGACCCGACCAAGGTGCGCGGTCAGCTGACCGAGTACGGCCTGGTGGCCGAGGAGTACGGCGGCGACACCATGTTCGTCGACATCTCCGCCAAGCAGGGCCTCAACATCGAGAGCCTGCTGGAGGCCGTGGTCCTCACCGCGGACGCCTCGCTCGACCTGCGGGCCAACCCGGAGCAGGACGCGCAGGGCATCGCGATCGAGTCCCACCTCGACCGCGGTCGCGGTGCCGTCTCGACGGTCCTGGTCCAGCGCGGCACGCTGCGCATCGGCGACACGATGGTGGTCGGCGACGCGTACGGCCGTGTCCGGGCGATGCTCGACGACAACGGCAACAACGTCGAGGAAGCGGGTCCGTCGACCCCCGTCCTGGTCCTGGGTCTCACCAACGTCCCGGGCGCCGGCGACAACTTCCTCGTCGTCGACGAGGACCGCACGGCCCGTCAGATCGCCGAGAAGCGGGCGGCGCGCGAGCGCAACGCCAACTTCGCCCGGCGTGGCGTCCGGTTCTCCCTGGAGAACCTGGACGAGGCGCTCAAGGCCGGTCTGGTGCAGGAACTCAACCTCATCATCAAGGGCGACGCGTCCGGTTCGGTGGAGGCCCTCGAGTCCTCGCTGCTCCAGCTCGACGTCGGCGAAGAGGTCGACATCCGCGTCCTGCACCGCGGCGTCGGTGCGGTCACGGAGTCCGACATCGACCTGGCGATGGGCTCCGACGCCATCGTGATCGGCTTCAACGTCCGTGCGGCCGGCCGTGCCGCGCAGATGGCCGAGCGCGAGGGCGTGGACGTCCGGTACTACTCGGTGATCTACCAGGCCATCGAGGAGATCGAGGCGGCCCTCAAGGGCATGCTCAAGCCGGAGTACGAGGAGGTCGAGCTCGGCACGGCGGAGATCCGCGAGGTCTTCAAGTCGTCCAAGCTGGGCAACATCGCCGGTGTCCTGGTCCGCTCGGGCGAGGTCAAGCGCAACACCAAGGCGCGCCTCGTCCGCGACGGCAAGGTCATCGCGGAGAGCCTCACCATCTCCGGTCTGCGTCGCTTCAAGGACGACGTCACCGAGATCCGCGAAGGCTTCGAGGGTGGTATCAACCTCGGAAACTTCAACGACATCAAGGTCGACGACGTCATCGCGACGTACGAGATGCGCGAGAAGCCGCGCTCGTAAGCGCAGGTGGTCCATGCCGGCCGGGGGTGCCATTCGGTGCCCCCGGCCGGTGTGGCCGTTCCTGGGGGCTTCGCGCAGTTCCCCGCGCCCCTAAAAGCGATCGAGCCCCCACCGGGTTCGATGTACGGTTCTGATGTTCCCGCCGAGCCATACGAGGCGGGCCGTCTATCCCGTACCGGCGGGTGAACCGGATACACACATGTACGTGGGGACTCTGTCCTTCGACCTCCTGCTCGGCGACGTACGGTCGCTGAAGGAGAAGCGCTCCGTCGTCCGCCCGATCGTGGCCGAGCTGCACCGCAAGTTCGCGGTGAGCGTGGCGGAGGTCGACCATATGGATCTGCACCGCCGGGCCGTGATCGGACTGGCGGTGGTGTCCGGTGACACGGGGCACCTGACCGACGTACTCGACCGGTGCGAGCGGCTGGTCGCCGCACGCCCCGAGGTGGAACTGCTCTCGGTCAGACGCCGTCTCCACGGCGACGACGACTGACCCAGAAGTGATCAGCAAACGCAGAAAGAGCTAGGAGACGGACCAGTGGCCGACAACGCGCGTGCCAAGAGGCTGGCGGACCTCATCCGAGAGGTGGTGGCGCAGAAGCTGCTGCGCGGGATCAAGGACCCGCGGCTCGGCTCCCACGTCACCATCACGGACACCCGGGTCACCGGGGACCTGCGGGAGGCGACCGTCTTCTACACGGTGTACGGGGACGACGAGGAGCGGGCGGCCGCCGCCGCGGGACTGGAGAGCGCCAAGGGCATCCTCCGTTCCGAGGTCGGGCGCGCCGCGCAGGTGAAGTTCACACCGACCCTCACCTTCGTGGCCGACGCCCTCCCGGACACCGCCAAGACCATCGACGACCTCCTCGACAAGGCACGGGCCTCCGACGCCCAGGTCCGCGAGAGCGCGTCGGGCGCCAAGTACGCCGGTGAGGCCGACCCTTACCGCAAGCCGGGCGAGGACGACGAGGACGACGCCGCCGAATGACCCAGCAGCGCCAGAAGAACACCACGCCCGACGGCCTTGTCATCGTCGACAAGCCGTCGGGCTTCACTTCGCACGATGTCGTCGCCAAGATGCGCGGCATCGCCCGGACCCGACGGGTCGGGCACGCGGGGACGCTCGACCCCATGGCCACCGGAGTGCTCGTCCTGGGGGTGGAGAAGGCGACCAAGCTGCTCGGCCATCTCGCGCTCACCGAGAAGGAGTACCTGGGGACCGTCCGGCTCGGGCAGACGACGGTCACCGACGACGCCGAGGGCGAGATCACGGCGTCGGTCGACGCGTCGAAGGTCACCCGGGACGCGGTCGACGCCGGTGTGGCCGAGCTGACCGGCCAGATCATGCAGGTCCCGTCCAAGGTCAGCGCCATCAAGATCGACGGCGTGCGGTCCTACAAACGGGCCCGGGACGGCGAGGACTTCGAGATCCCGGCCCGTCCTGTCACGATCTCCTCCTTCGCGGTCTACGACGTCCGCGAGGCCGTCGCCGAGGACGGCACCCCCGTCCTCGACCTGGTGGTGTCGGTGGTGTGCTCCTCCGGGACGTACATCCGCGCCCTCGCCCGCGACCTGGGCGCGGGGCTGGGCGTCGGCGGCCACCTCACGGCCCTGCGCCGGACGCGCGTCGGGCCGTACAAGCTGGACTCCGCGCGCCCCCTCGACCAGCTCCAGGAGGAGCTGACCGTGATGCCGGTCGCCGAGGCGGCGACGGCCGCGTTCCCCCGCTGGGACGTGGACGACAAGCGCGCCCGGCTCCTGCTGAACGGCGTCCGCCTGGAGATGCCCGAGGAGTACACCTCCCGAGGCGCCGTCGCCGTCTTCGACCCCACGGGCCGCTTCCTGGCCCTGGTGGAGAACCAGAAGGGCAAGGCGAAGAGCCTGGCCGTCTTCGGCTGAGGGATCCGGCGCCTGAGGAGCAGGGGCGCAGCCCCTTGCTCCTCAGGGGCGCGGGGAACTGCGCGAGCAACCACGACGCACCCGCACCCGCCGACGAAACCCGCACCCCCGAGCCATGAGGCGCCCATGGCTCGGCCCAGCGGAGCGTGGAGCGGCGGTCACGGGGTCACTGTTCCCGCCGCTCCACGGCCCCCCTCGGTTCCCCCACCCAGAGGTGTATCCATCTGCCCGGGGCTATTCACCCCTTCGTGCAGGCGCTCGGAGTGAACCGAGGGAGCGGAAGGGGGCGCGTTCGCCGCGCGATCTGTTCCGCTGATCTTCACGTGCCTACCGTCGGAACACAGGTACGACGGGGAGGTCAGGACATGGCGGTACGGGGCCGTCGGGCAACCGACGACGGCCGCCGGGCGGCGCGGGACGAAGTCCTGGTGCGGGTCGGCGATCTGGCGGGACGACCGCGCGGCACGGGCTTCGTCGCCGACCACCACGGCACGGTCGTCACCAGCCACGAGGCGGTGGACGGGCTGGCCCGCATCGTGGTGCACGCCACCGGCGACCGGGTCTGTGTGGTGACCTCCGACGCGGTGACCCCGCTGCCCGCCCTCGATCTCGCGCTCATCCGCACCGAGGGGCTGTGCGTGGACCCGCTGCCGTTCGCGCTGCGGGACGAGGTCGAGACGGGCGCGTACGTCCGTATCGCGGCCGGCGGCTGGCGCGAGGCACGGGTGCTGGGCACGGCGGACGTCACCTACACCGCGACCGACGGCTTCCATCTGCTGCGCGGCGCCCTGGAGTTGGCGATCGGCACGGCCGGGAGCGAGGCGCTGCGGCTGGGCGGCGGCGCGGCCGGCGGGCCCGTGCTCGACGTGACCACCGGGGCCGTGGTCGGGGTGCTCGGCACGGCGCTGGAGGCACAGCACCGGGCCACCGGTTTCGCCGTACCCCTGCGGGGGTGGCGGGCCGTACGGCCGCTGGCCGAACTGCTCGCGCGCAACGCGGCGACCGTGGGGGCGTACGGGGCCGATCTGAACCTGGCCGGGGTGCTGGAGCTGACGGCCACCACCGTGGGGTCGGACGGGCCGGGGGCGGTGGCGGGGGCCGGGGCCGTCGCGGCGACCGGGGGGCCCGCGCCCGTCGAACGGGTCGATGTCGTACGCGAGTTCACCGCCTTCACCGAAGGGCCGGCGACGGTCCTCGGCCTCGTCGGCCCGCCCGGCAGCGGGCGTACGACGGAACTGGCCGCCCTCGCCGCGCGACGCGGCCGCGGCCCCGAACCGGCCCCCACCCTCTGGCTCCGCGGCGCCGACCTCCTCTCCGACGACACCTCCGTCGCCGACGCGGCCCGCCGCGCGCTGGAACGCGCGGGGCGGATCGTGGCGGCGTCCTGGGCGACGGGTGCGGCGGGTGCGTCGGGTTCTGCGGGCTGGTCGGGGGAGTCCGGCGAGGCGGGGCGGTGTACTGGGGGCTCGGGGCGAGTCGCAGGGGTCGGCGGGGGCGACGGACCCGGCGGCTTCGCTGGGGCGGGGGTGTCGGACACGTTCGCCGCGTCGGGCGGGTGGGCCGCGTCGGACTTCTCGGCCGCCTCCGCCGCGGCGGGGGGCTGGGGTCCGGCGGACGGTGCTGATGATCTGGGTGAGGGGCGGGCCGGGGGAGTGGGGCGGCCGTGGTTGCCCGGTCGGTACGAGGGTGAGTTGGGGGACATCCGGCCGGAGCGGCTGGCGCGGCTCGCCGGGGCGGAGGGGCGGCCCCTGCTGCTGCTTCTCGACGGCCCCGAGGAAATGCCGCCGGCGCTCGCGCACCGACTGGCCGAGTGGACCGCCGGGACGGCCGCGTGGCTGCGGGAGAACGGGGCGCGGCTCGTGGTGGCCTGCCGCGCCGAGTACTGGGAGCGGGCCGGGGCGCGGTTCCCGGCGGAGCTGCTGTACGGGGAGGACTCGGGCGGGGAGGGACAGCCGCTGCCCGCCTGCGTACGGCTCGGCGACCTGACGGAGACCGAGGCCCGCCGCGCCCGGCTCCGCTACGGCATCCCCGAGGACGCTCTGGCCGAACCTGACGCCAGGCATCCGCTCACCCTGCGGCTCCTCTCCGAGATCCGGGCGGCACTGCCGGAGACCCCGTCCGGGCGGCCCGGCGAGGATGGCGCCTCCGCCGGCCCGCCGCACGACGGGGATGGGGGCGGGGCCGGGGCCGGGTGCGGCCGGTCGAGTGCGCAGGGTGCGGATTCCTGCGGTTCGGGGGCGCACGGGCCGGGCGTGGACGGCGCGGGGCCCTGCGGCCCGGTGCGCCCCTCCAGCACGCACACGCCCTCCGCCGGCCAGGCGGCATGCTCCTCCGACTCACCCCCGCCCAGGCGGCCGGACCGGGAGGACGTGCTGGCGGTCTACCTGGATCTGATGTGTCTGCGGGTCGCCGTGCGGCTCGCGGCGGGGAACGGGATGCGGGGGGCGGCGGGGAACGGGATGCGGGGGGCGGCCGTGCGGCGGCTGGCGGCGCAGGTGTCCGGGCAGGTGCATGAGGCGGCCCGGCGGTGTCTGGGGCCGGGGCAGGGCGAGCTGGACCGGGCGGCGTTCGAGGCGGTGTTCCCCTGGGGCCCCGTGCCGGGGCGGCGGCTCGGCGGCACCACCGGCTGGGCCTCGGCCGTGCTCACCGAGGGCCTGCTCGTCCCGGCCGGCGACGGCTACCGCTTCGCCCACGAGGAACTGGCCGACTGGATCCAGGGCGCACACCTGGACCTCGACGCGGCCCTCCACGCGCTCGTGCACCGCGGCTGGGTCGCCCAGGCCGAGGCACGGCGCGGCTGGGGCACCATGCCCTCGGAGGCCCGTGTGCGCCGACAGGCCCGCCGGGCCACCCGCAACCTCCCCGTCCCCCGCCACCGCATCGGCCCCGTCGTCCACGCCCTGCTCCTCCTCGGCCGGCAGCAAGGCCCCACCGAACTCGCCGGCCGCCTGGAGGAGTTGCTCGACGCCTTGGACGCCCTGCTGCCCCCGGGCGCCCAGCCCCCCGACGACCCGACCTGGTGGGCCACCCGGCTCCTGGGCGAGGTCCTGCTCCGGGTGCCCGACGCGACGCCGTACACCCGGGTGCTGCGCTTCCTCACCGAGCGGATCGGCGCCTGGCGGGCCCAGGGCCGGGGCGTACCGGGGGAGTTCGGGCCGGAGTTCTGGGCGTCCCTGCCGCTGCCCGAGGCGGAACGGTTCGACCTGCTGCGACGCCTCGTCGTGGCCGACCCGCCCCCCGGCGAGGGGCCCCGCTACCTGGACGTGGTCTCCCGCCTCCTCACGGCCGACCCCACTGCCGTACAACCGCTCCTGACCCGTTGGTTCCTCGACGACGCCCCGTTGGTCGCGACCCCCGACGCCACCGTGGCGACGGCCGCGCAGGCGCTGCTGCACACCCATCGCCGGTGCGCCCTGGACGACCTGACCGAGGCGCTCGTCGACAGCGCGCACCGGCGCGGCGACGAGCTGCTCGCCGTCCTGTCCGAGGAGGAACCCTCGACGGTGTGCCGGGCCGTGGACCGGTGGGCGCACGACGAGCGCCCGGCGCGCCGGGTCGCGGGGCTGGCGTACGCCCTGCGGACCGCTCCGCACGTGCGCACGGAGACCGACCGCGAGCTGCTCCGCTACGCGGCGTTCGCCCTGCTGGGCCGCCCCGCCGACATCACCCTGCACAGCGGCGCCCTGGCCCTGCTCGTACGGGACCCGCGGACCAGGTCGCGGTATCTGCCGCAGGCGCTCGAACGCTTCGCGGCCGGTGATCCCCAACTGCCCGCGAGCGCCGTGGTCACCGCGCTCGCCACCGACCCGGACCCGGTCCTGGACGCCTTCCGCGCCCGACTGCGGACCCCGGGCGCCGAGGGCTCCGACGGGGAGGCACTGCGGACGCTCGCCGAGGTCACCACCCCCGGCCTCGCGCGCCGCGTCACCACGCTCGTCCGGGAGGTCGTGGAGCTGCGCCCCGAGGTGGCCGGGCACGTCGCCGCGTACGTCGACCGCAGGCTGGAGCATGGCCCGGGCACCCGCGCCGTACTGTTCCCGCTGGTCAGCGGCCTCATCGTCGACGGACCCGTGCAGGTCCGCGCAACCCTCGCGGCCGTCTTCGCCGAGCGGGGCACCCCGGCCTCCGGCCCCCTCCGGCGCGAACTCCTCGACCTGCTGATGGCGACCGAACGCGACCCGTCCGTCCTCGACGCCCTCCTTCGCGCGGTCGCCACACGCGGAGCGACACCGGACAGGGGCGCGGCACCGGACAGGGGCGCGGCACCGGGCAGAGACGCGACACCGGGCAGAGGGGCGTCTTTGGACAGCGGGGAGGCCACCCGGGCGCTGGTCCATCGGGTCGGGCTGCTTCTAGTCCGTACGCCCGAAGGGGCGACCCGCTTCGACTGGGCGCTCGTCGACCTGGCCCGTCATGTGCCCGGGTTCGCGGCGCTGGTGGCAGGCTGGCTCAGCGGTACGCCCCAGGAATGGGCGGCCGTGGTCGGGCCGAGCACCCGCCGGATGATCGAGAACCTGGCGGGGATGCCCGGAGTACCGGGTGCACCGGGAGTGCGGGTGCCCGCGTGAGACCGGAGCGAGGGCCGTGCTCCGCATCACAGGGCGGATGCCGATGCGGGCCGAGGGCACCGGGCATGGCACCCTTAGACCTGCGCAAGGGTCAGGCGTCAATACGGACACGGGTTCGATGAGGAGCGGTCACAGTGCAGCGCTGGCGTGGCTTGGAGGACATCCCCGAGGACTGGGGGCGCAGCGTCGTCACCATCGGTTCCTACGACGGGGTGCACCGCGGGCACCAGCTGATCCTCCGGCACGCCGTGGAGCGCGCGCGTGAGCTGGGCGTTCCCTCCGTCGCCGTCACCTTCGACCCGCACCCCAGCGAGGTCGTGCGCCCCGGCACCCATCCGCCGCTGCTCGCCCCGCACCACCGCCGCGCCGAACTGATGGCCGAGCTGGGTGTGGACGCGGTCCTGATCCTGCCCTTCACCACCGAGTTCTCCCGGCTGGCCCCGGCCGATTTCGTCGTCAAGGTCCTGGTGGACAAGCTGCACGCCAAGGCCGTCGTCGAGGGCCCCAACTTCCGCTTCGGCCACAAGGCCGCCGGGGACGTGGCGTTCCTGGCCGAGCAGGGCAAGACGTACGACTTCGACGTCGAGGTCGTCGACCTGTTCGTCACCGGCGAGGCGGGCGGCGGACAGCCGTTCTCCTCGACCCTCACGCGACGGCTGGTCACCGAGGGCGATGTCGAGGGGGCGCGCGAGATCCTCGGCCGCCCCCACCGCGTCGAGGGCGTCGTCGTACGCGGCGCCCAGCGTGGCCGCGAGCTGGGCTTCCCGACGGCCAACGTCGAGACCCTGCCGCACACCGCGATCCCCGCCGACGGCGTCTACGCCGGCTGGCTGCACGTCGACGGCGAGGCCATGCCCGCCGCGATCTCCGTCGGCACGAACCCGCAGTTCGACGGCACCGAGCGCACGGTCGAGGCGTACGCCATCGACCGCGTCGGCCTCGACCTCTACGGCCTCCACGTCGCCGTCGACTTCCTCGCCTTCGTGCGCGGCCAGGCGAAGTTCGACTCCCTGGAGGCGCTGCTCGTGGCGATGGGCGAGGACGTGAAGAAGTGCCGCGAGCTGATCGGGGCGTACGCGGGGGAGTAGTCCCCGAGGCTCGGCGCTCTCTGTGCCTGGCGAGACGACGGAGGGCCCGTACCGCTCACGATCCGTGAACGGTACGGGCCCTCCGTCGTCCTCTGTCGTCCTGGGGCGTCCTGTCGTCTCGCCGTCCGGGCTACTGCTGCGGTGGTGCCGGCGGGTACGGCTGCTGCCCCTGGTGCTGCGGCGGGTACGGCTGGCCCGGGGCGGGCTGCCCGGGGTGGCCGTAGGGCCCCGGGGGCTGGCCGGGATCCGGCTGACCCGGATAGGGCTGGGGCTGGCCGGGGTAGGGCTGCTGCCCCTGCTGCGGCGGGTACGGCTGTCCCTGCTGCTGCGGCGGATAGGGCTGGCCCGGGGCCTGCTGACCCGGCATCGGCGGGGCGACCACGGGCGGCGGGTTGCCGTCCGAGGTCCACAGGCCGTGCGACTGCTGGTGGCGGGCGATGTCCTCGGCGACCATCGCGGCGAGCGTGAAGTACGCCTCCCGCACCTTCGGCCGCATCATGTCGAGGTCCAACTCCGCGCCGGCGGACAGGTGTTCGTCGAAGGGCACGACGACGACCCCGCGGCAGCGCGTCTCGAAGTGGGAGACGATGTCCTCCACCTTGATCATCTTGCCGGTCTCCCGCACCCCCGAGATGACGGTGAGGGAACGTGCCACCAGGTCCTGATAACCGTGCGCGGAGAGCCAGTCCAGCGTCGTACTGGCGCTGCTGGCACCGTCCACGGACGGCGTCGAGATGATGATGAGCTGGTCGGCGAGGTCCAGCACCCCGCGCATCGCGCTGTAGAGCAGACCGGTGCCCGAGTCGGTGAGGATGATCGGGTACTGCTTGCCGAGGATGTCGATCGCGCGCCGGTAGTCCTCGTCGTTGAACGTCGTGGAGACGGCCGGGTCGACGTCGTTGGCGATGATCTCCAGCCCGGAGGCCGCCTGCGAGGTGAACCGGCGGATGTCCATGTACGAGTTGAGGTACGGGATCGCCTGGACGAGGTCGCGGATGGTCGCCCCGGTCTCGCGCCGCACACGACGGCCGAGCGTGCCGGCGTCCGGGTTGGCGTCGATCGCGAGGATCTTGTCCTGCCGCTCGGTGGCGAGGGTCGAGCCGAGCGCCGTGGTGGTCGTGGTCTTGCCCACGCCGCCCTTGAGGCTGATGACCGCGATGCGGTAGCAGGACAGCACCGGCGTCCTGATCAGCTCCAACTTCCGCTGCCGCTCGGCCTCCTCCTTCTTCCCGCCCAGCTTGAAGCGCCCACCGCCCGACGCCGGACGGCTGCTCTTCGTCTTCTGCTTCTTGCTGTTGAGCAGCCGGTCGGAGGACAGCTCCACCGCCGCGGTGTAACCGAGCGGCGCCACACCCGGGTTGGTCGGCTGCCGCTGATCGTGCTGCACGGGCTGCGGCCATGCGGCGCCTGTGCGGGGGTCGACGGGAGCGGAGGGGTGCGGTTGACCCGGCTGGCCGGGCTGACCCGTGTGAGCCGCGTGCCCTGGCTGACCGGGGAAGGGGGCTTGCGGCTGCCCCGGGTGCTCCGGCTGGCCGGGCTGCGCGGGCTGTGCGGGGGGTTGGGGGAAGCCGTAGCCGCTCTGCGGTGTGTGCGCGCCGGGAGTACCGGGGGCCTCGGCGACACCGGGGGAGGGCGGGAAGCCGTAGCCGGCTTGGGGCGCGGGCGGGGGCGCGGCCGGGGCGCTGGGCTCGCCGGGGTGCCCGGGCTGTCCGGGGTGGGCGGGCTGGGCCGGGGGTTGAGGGAAGCCGTAGCCGCCCTGCTGGGGGATGGGTGCTTGCGGGGGTACGGGTGCGCCGGGGTTCGGGAAGCCGTAACCGGGGGTGGGCGGGCCGGGGGGCGCGGGCACGGCAGGTTGTCCCGGGAAGCCGGGGTGTCCCGCCTGTTCCGGGTGGGCGGGCTGACCCTGCTGCCCGGGGTGGGCGGGCTGGGCCGGGGGTTGGGGGAAGCCGTAGCCGCCCTGCTGCGGGATGGGTGCCTGCGGGGGTACGGGTGCGCCCGGGGGCGGGAAGCCGTAGCCCGCGGGGGAGGGGGCGTGGGGAGCCTGCGGGGGCACCGGCTGCTGACCGGGCGGAGACGTCGGGGCCGGGGCGACCGGAACACCGGAGGCGTCGGACATGCCGGGGGACGCGGGTGGTGTGGGGGTGTTGGGTACGCCGGGTGGGACGGGGGGACCGGGGACTCCGGGCGGCACGGGGGTGCCGGGGGCGTAGGGGACGCCAGGTGCACCCAAGGCGTCGGGGGACGCGGGGGGTGCGGGCGTGCTCGGTACGCCGGGCGGTACAGGGGGACCGGGGACTCCGGGCGGCACTGGGGCGCCGGGGGCGTTGGGAATGCCAGGTGTGGCAGACGCTGCGGGTGTGCCGGGTGTGCCGGGTGTGCCGGGTGCGACAGGGGTCGCGGGGGCGCCCGGCGCACCGGGCATGCCGGGCGTACCCGGCGTGGCGTCGATCGGGTTGCCCCATGCCGCGGGCGCGCCCTGGGGGGCCTGCGGATGGAACGGCTGCTGCGGCTGGTGGGGCACGGACGACTCACCCTGCGCGGCGGCAGGCTCCTGGCCCGGCACCCCGGGGTACTCCGGCACGGACGGCGGCCACTGCGCTCCCGGCGCGGGCGCGGTCGCCTCCGCCAACTGGAACGCGGGCGGCAACGGCGGAAGCCCACCCTGCGGCGCCGGCGGCGTCCAGGAGGGAGGCTCCTGCGGTACGCCACCGGGGGCGTCCGGATCGGGCACGACGGGCGCAGAGCCCTGGAGGTCGGCGCGGCCGGGCGCCGCGTGGACGGGCTCGGTGGGGCCGGGAGCGTCGTCGTGCGGGGTGGTGTTCTGCGGAGCGGCGTCCTGTCCAGCGGTGTCCTGCGGAGCCGAATTTCCCGCAGCGGTGTCCTGTGGGGCGGCAGCCGCCGACTCGGCTCCGTCGGCGACGCCCGCAGGCTTCGCGTCGTCGCCACCGGAGTCCACACCTACCGCTACCGCCGCACCGGCTTCCCCGGGCTGCTCCCCCTCGGCGACACCGGCCTCGCCGACCGTGTCCGCAGCGGTTACTCCCTCGGCGTTCGTACCGCTGTCATTGGCTTCACCGGCACCGGCACCGGAATCTGCAGGGGCACCGTCGGTGCCACTGCCACCAGCCACGGCTTGGGAGTCGGGCCCAGCAGCTTCCTCCGCCGCACTCTCCGCCACTTGCGGAACGCTCAACTCGAAGTCGCCGACCTCCGCTTCACCACCGGAAGCGGTAGCCGCGACCACGCCTGTCTCGGGCGCCCCGCCCGAAGGAGAACCCTCACCGACAGCCGTATCAGCGGCCCCGGTGGTGTCTTCGATCTCACGCTTCAGCGCGGCAGCGGAAATCCGCATGGTCGCGCCACTCGCGATGTCCCCGTTGTCGACGCCGACCTCGGGCGCGGCGGCCACCGGCGGCCAGGGAGGCGGGACCGGAGGAGCGAGCGGAGGTGCGGCGGGAGTCGCGGGCGGGCCGACAACCGGAGGGACGGCCCCCGCATTCGTCTCCGCACCCGCACCGGCACCCGGTTCCGAACCGGCCCCTGCGGATGACGCGTTCTGCGTGTACCAGGCAGGCGGCGCGTAGTCGATGGTGAACTCGCCCGTCGTCTCGACGGCGGACTCCGCGTCGGGCTGGTCATCGTCGGGTGTGGCCCAGCCCCCGCGCATCCCGTCCCGATCGCTGCTCACAATTCCTCCTGGTGTGGTCGAGCACCCTCATGCCGTGCTGGGGCGACCGTTCCTGTCGTCTGATTCGCCGGGCTGGTCCCCCCTTGGGCCCCGGGCAGATGCTGCACAGTCCGTACCGCCCGCTTGCGGGCAACTCGCGACGTGCTCTACCCCAGCCTAATCATCAAAACCTCGAGCCCGGCAGACCCGTCTGTCCTGACCGGCTTCGGCGAAGTGCTCAAGCTGCAGCAAGATTCCATAAATTGGGCATATGCCCTGAGCCTGATCCTTGCTCGCCAGGCTTCTCCTGAACCGTCGACCCAGTCCGTCCAGTCCGTCCAGTTCGTCCAGTCCGTTGAATCCGGTCGGTCTGTCCGTTCCGCTGGGTCTGCTCAGTCCATGCGGCGTGCTACGCCCAGGAGGCCGGTCTCCGCGTCCGTGGCCTGTGTCATCACGTACTGCCGGTCCCGATCCGTGCACCACAACGTGATGCCGTCCTGCAACCCGGGCAGGGAGCGGGTCTCGGGGTGCGGCAGCCCTATCACACGCCCGATCTCCGTCGCCTCGTCCGGCGACACCCGCTGGACGCCGACCACCTGGGCCTGGCGCATCAAGCGCGGTGCAACCGGACTCAGATACGGAAGAAGCGTCAGCACGGACTGCCAGGGTGCCGATGTCACGCGTCCACGCGGCGGCCGCATGCCGCAGTCGCGCACCACCAGCACCGGGGTACCGGCCGACGCGCCCTGTGGGGGTACGCGCCCCACGTCGTACACGGCCAGGCCGTTCTGCCCGCCGCCCATGGCGTGCACCAACGGCATCCAGGTCTGCGCCCGTGCCGTCTCCACGGCCACGCGGGCCCCGGTCGCAGCCGTGCGCAGCGCCAGGACCTGGGCCGTCCACAGACCGCCGATGAGGACGATGTCGAAGGGAGTGGGACGGTTGACGCCGAGTACGGCGGGTCGCCCCTGTTGGCTGACGCCCACCACCACACCGTCGTCCCCGATGGGCAGGGAGAGCGCGCCCACCTGTTCCACGGTCAGCGTGTGTCGCGGGTGCCGGGGGCCCAGCAGCCCGAACCCGGTGCGCAGCCGCTCTCTGCGGCCCGTGGCTCCCGGAGCACCTTCGGGCGCGGCAGAGAAGGGCGGTGAGGTCGAGGCGGACCTGGTCATCAGCGGGCACCGCCCAGCGGCAAAGTGGCCAGAACGCCGGGGAGTTGTTCCCGGTCCAGTCGCACGAGCCCGGTCCGCGCCTGCCGTGCGGCCTGTTCCAGCTCACGTCGTGCGTCGGTCAGTTCCTGGTTGCTGCGGCCGGTGACGCGTACGTGACCGGTGATGGTCACATTCTGACGACCGCCCTTCGCCAGCGTCAGACTGAAGGTGGTCGCCAGGGCGGGAATCCCGGTCAGCTGCGCCACCAACTGCGCCAGCGAGGTGCCCTCGCCGCCCAGTTGCGGCCAGCGGCGCACCCAGTACGTGGTGTGCCGACGGTTGTCACAGCGCCAGCTGCGGCTCGCCTCCTCGGTCCGCCGCTGCGGCACGTCGTCCGGCCCTGCCTGTGCGGCCTGCGCGGTCACCATCGGATTGGCGCACGCGGAGGTGGCGATGGCGGCCGTCAGCTCCTCTTCCGTGAGGATGTTCGCTCGGAAACCGGCACCCGTCAGTCGGCTCGACAGATGTTCCGCCGCCCGCACCAGACACTTCTGCGCCCCGCGCAGTCCGCCGCCACGGGCGGCCACCGCCTCCGGGCAGAGTTCGGGGTCGAGTTTCAGCGCGATCCACAGGATGCGTACCGCCGGAGCGCCGCTCTGGTCCTGGAGCGGCGCGTAGTTGCTCACCACGACCGACTGCTGGGGGAGATGCAGCGCGGGCGCCGGTTGCGTGTGCACGAGAACCTGAGCCGACTCCAGCAGGATCCCGTCGACTTCGAGGGCGTCCTGCACGAGCGCGACCGGCAGCGGCCGGCGACCACGCTCGGCACGCAGCGCTCCGGCGTCGGACTCCAACTGGAGCACCGCGGTGAGGAACCCTCCGTCACCCACCATGCCGACCGGCCGCGGATCGCGGCGATCGCCGCGATCCGCGCGGTTGAAGCTGTATGTACGCAGGCTCGGGTCGCACTCCACGGCGGGTGCGAGACCGGAGTCGACGCCCGAGGGCACCGGTGTGTTTCCTGCTCGGCGCATACGGGCCCGCAGCGCCAGCAGCGAGCCCAGCCACTCGGGCAGGGAGTGCCCACGACGTCGTACGACGGCGAGTACGACCAGGACCGAGGCGACCACGATCGCCGCGATGAGTGCGGCCGCGCCGAGGAGCCAGCCGACCACCAGGACGGCGGTCGCCGTCTCCAGCATCAGCAGCCGCCGTACCGCGAAAGAACCCCCGTGCCCCGCGTGGGACTTGAGATGAAGCGAGACTGATCCGCGGTACGGCGCGGCGAGGGAGCCGGAGCCGTGTGAACCCGACCGGCGCGCGCCCTGCGCCGCGCCACCCGCTCGCGTCCCCGACCGTGCTCTCGGCTGTGCCCCGGACTGCTCCCCGGATTGCGATCGCGACCGGGCGCGTGTCGCGGATGCCATCACTCCAAACCCCCCGAACTCTCCCGAAAACCCTTGGACTCAAGGACCCCACGGGGCCTGAGCAACCGGCCCGTGCCATCAGCACAGTCACGCAACAGGCATAGTAGGGGGCGGCTCTGACAGCCGAGGCATCAGAGCACTCGGAGGCATTTGAGGATGGGGTTTGATCTTCACGGATCCCCCTTCGGATCCGCACGGGGAGAGAGCGGACACACATGGCATCACGGCGGGACGAACTCAGCGCCTACACCTTCGCGAAGCGCCGTACGCTCGCGTCCTTCCTGCAGTCGTCTCCGCCGGGATCGGAGGAAGGCGCTCCCAAGCCGATGAGGGCGGTGTGGCCCGGTGCCGTCGTCGGTGTGGTGATTCTCGCGGTCTTCGGGGGCATCGGTGTGTTCAGCCCGAAAGCGCCCAAGGGCTGGGCCGACGCCGCGCAACACGTCATCGTGGCGAGCGATTCCACGACCCGGTACGTGGTGCTGAAGACCGACGGCCGGACGCAGCTGCATCCGGTTCTGAACATGGCATCGGCCAAGCTGCTTCTGGACCCCGACAAGGCCGACATCATCACCGTCGACGAGGAGATCCTCGACAGCGGCAAGCCACCGCACGGCGCCACGATCGGAATCCCCTACGCCCCCGACCGGCTGCCCTCCCCGGAGGAGGCGGAAGCGGCCAAGTACTGGGCGGTCTGCGAACGTCCCGGTGACGGCGGCCGAGCCATCCAGAAGGCCGCGTTCGTCCTGGCCGAGAAGGAGTTCACCAAGACGCAAGGCCCCGACAAACTGTCCGGCGGCGAACTGATGTACGTCGTCGGCCCGGACGAGAAGGCCCAGTACGTGGTCGACGCCCAGGGCACCGCGTACCCGCTGGCCGACCCGGCCGACAACGAACTGCTCAAGGCCCTGGACACGCAGGGCCGCGCCCCACAGCGAGTCTCCCAGCAGTGGCTCGACACGCTCCACAAGGGCGACCCGGTCTCCATCCCGCAGATCGACGGCATCCCCGGCGCGAAGGCGAACGCCTCCGCCGGCCTGGAGCAGTACGACAAAGTCGGCGAGGTGATCAAGGCGTACGACGGGCAGCGGATGCAGTACTACGTGGTGCTGCCGGGCGAGGTCGCCCGGATCACCGAGTTCGTCGCCGCCCTGCTGCTCAACAGCGGCGCCCTGGTCGATGTCGGACAGGCCGGCGAGGCACAGCAGGTGCACCCCGGCGCGGTCGCCGACAGCACCACTTTCGCGGCCGACAAGACCTGGCCGACGTCCAAGCCGAAGACGGTGAACGACGGCGACAGCGCCACCTCCGGCCGCAACACCCTCTGCAACGTCCTGCTCTCGGTCGGATCGAAGGGCAAGACGAAGCTGTCGACCTGGGTGGGCACCGACTTTCCTGCCCAACTGCCCACCGGTTCCTCCAGCGCGTACGTCACGCCCGGCTCCGGCCAGCTCTACCGCCAGTTCCAGGGCACGGAGACGTCGGCGGGCGGTGTCTTCCTGGTGACGGACACAGGCCTGCGTTACGCCCTGCAGTCCAACAGCGACAGCACCACGGACGACGAGGGCATCGGCACCTCCGCCAAGCAGCGCGAGGAGGACCTGAACCAGGCGAAGATCGCGCAGACCCGGCTCGGCTATCAGAGAGTGACACCCTCGCCGGTCCCCGTGGCGTGGTCGAGGTTCCTGCCGACGGGCCCGCGTCTGTCGGAGGCGGCGGCCCGCCAGCCGCAGGGCTCGTAGCGCGGAGAGGAGGAAGCGACGCGATGCCCAGGAAAAAGGCGAAGGCGAAGGCGAAGGCGCGTACGAAGCCGAAAGCAGGAATGGACGTGATGAGGGAGAGACGGACACCCGCGGCCCTTGCCGCCCTGATGACCATGCTGATCGCCGCCACCTCGACACTCACCTGGCCGGCCGCCACTGCCAGGGCGGACAGCGGTCAGTGCACCTTCCCTGCGAAGGACTACACGGGCCGCCCCTGGGCCCTGCAACGCGTCAACCTCGATGAACTCTGGGCCCTGTCGACGGGGAAGAACGTCCAGGTAGCCGTGATCGATACCGGGGTGGACGTCAAGAACCCCCAGCTCGCCAAGGCTGTGGACACATCGAGCGGGGCGAACTACCTCCCCACGAAGAACTCCAAGGGCGAGGAGATCGACCGCGGCAACAGCCAGGGCACCACCGACACGGTGGGCCACGGCACACGAGTCGCCGGCATCATCGCGGCCCGCCCGATGAAGGGAACCGGTTTCGTGGGCCTGGCCCCCGACGCCGACATCATCCCGATCAAGCAGAACAACGCGGAGGGCGACGGAACGGCCCTGACCCTGGCGTCGTCGATCCGTCACGCGGTCGACAAGGGCGCGGATGTCATCAACATCTCGCAGGACACGGCGAACGCCGTACGGCCCGACGTGAGGCTTGAAGGGGCGGTCGACTACGCCCTCACCAACAACGTGGTGGTCATCGCCTCGGCCGGCAACGACGGTCTGGGCGGCAACGTCAAAGTCACCTACCCCGCGTCGTACAAGGGTGTCCTGGCGGTGGCGGCCTCCGACCGTAACAACGAACGGGCCTCCTTCTCGCAGTCGGGAGATTTCGTGGGAGTCGCGGCGCCCGGCGTCGACATGATCTCCACAGTTCCCGGCGGCGGCCACTGCTCCGACAACGGCACGAGTTTCGCGGCCCCGTACGTGGCCGGGGTCGCGGCGCTACTGAAGTCCAGACACCCGGACTGGACAGCCCGACAGATCGTCGCCCAGATCGAGCAGACGGCGGAACGCTCGATCCCCGGCCACGACCGCCTGGTCGGCTGGGGAGTGGTGGACCCCGTCAGAGCCCTGACCGACGTCGACCCGGCGCACCCGATCGAAAGCCCCAAGCCCGAGGACGAAGTGACCAGAGGCGAGGCCCCCTCGGTCACTCCGCTGCACTTCGGCGAGTCCGCAGAGGAACGGAACACCCGCCTGGCGACGTATGTGGTCGTGGGCAGCTTGGTGTTGGTGGCGGGGCTGAGCGGCACGGCAGTGGCAGTACGAGACACAAGACGCAGGCGGCGTGGTTCGGGAGGCGGCAACACATGGACGTACTGACCCAAATGGGCATACTTCTTCTTATTCTGTCCGCCATTCTCCTGGCCATGGCCTGTGTCAAGGCGGACCGGGTTCGCGCTTGGCGCGCCCGCATCAACCCGACGGCGGAGGAAGTGCCAGACTCGGCTTTCGTCGTCGCCCGCGTAGCCCTCCTCGTCATGGCCGGCATGAGTGTCTACCTGGCTGTGCAGGGTTTCACGGTCGCCTCCTGACGGGCGGGGCGCGGGTGTAGTACGGGTGTAGTGCAGGGCCAGTGCGGGCGCAGTCGTCAAAGCGGCGCCGGGGAAGCGGACGCCGTCAGCCTCGAACTCGTGGTTGATCTGATCTCCGTCGCTCCACATCCACGCGCTGATTCAAGAGCATTGTTCGGAGTCTGCGATAGCCGTGGTGTAGTCGGAGATGAGTTTTTTCATCGCGGCAGCGTCTCGATGCTCTGAGCCGACAGCTTGGATCGCACTGAAGAGTACTTGATCTTCGTGCTGGCTATTGCGGCAGTCAGTTACCTTGCCGAAAGCTTGATATCCCGAATAGATGAACTTGCCATTCTCTGTTCGCTGCTCTGGATCATCGAGGGTCATACCCCACACCCGGCGGCGACGCCGGGTGTGGGCGTGGGAAGAATTCACAATGTGCTCGCTAGTGTCTCGTGCTGCGGTTTGTGTCAGTCCGAGTTGTTATCGACATGCTTCCTCACGCTGCTCGTGACGAGCCGGACCTTTGCGAGGATCTCGCCGGTGGCGATGTTCAGTGCGGCGAATAGGTTCGTGGTGCCGTGCCGCACATGGTTGTGGGTGGGCTTCGCTGTGGTTACCAAACCCACCGTCAGCACCGGCCGGGTCTGGTCCAGCGCCTGCACCTGCGCCTTCTCGTCGACCGACAGGACGACCGCGCTCCCGGGCGGGTCCACGTATAGCCCGACGATATCGGCGCCCGTATCCGCGAACGCCGGGTCCTTTGATCGGCCAGCGTGCGCGTCCACCAGTGAGACAGGCCAGATTTCGATGGCGGAGTCGTCGTCAGCGCGATCACCCGGCCGCGGGTCTGCGCCGGTACCCGCTCCTTTCCGCCACCGCGCTTTCATTCCACCAGGCCCGCCACCCCGCTCTCCGAGTACCGGGCCCCGGTGCGGTCCATTTTCCTGGCGGACACCCCCGCCAGTTCGGCGAGTCCTTGCGGCGGCGGCCCTCGCCGCCACAACACAAGGCGGGCTCACAGGGCCACATCCGCCGTCATGTGCCGGTTCGCCGCCAACGTCCGCAATTCTGTGGCCTGCTCCGAAGAAGGGTTCACGCAGCGTCCAACGAGTCAATGAACTTCAGGTGGCATGAACCGGATCGCGAGACACTAGAGATCTTTAACGGTGCGGGTTACGTCGGGTCGTGACGGTTGGGGTCGGCTGCGCTATGCCGGAGGAGTGAGGTATCCCGATGGCGGTGGACTGACAGCCGAGGAGCGCGATCGGCGTGAGCAAGTCCGGCTCGCAGCAGCTGACTTGATCGAGGCGGGGGCCAGTGACCGGGAGGTGGCCCGGCGGTTCCGGGTGACCCGCATGTCGGCGAACCGCTGGCGCCGGGCCCTGGCCTCGGGCGGCCGTCAGGCGCTGGTGTCCAAAGGTCCCGGCGGCGCCCGCTGCAAACTCAGCGCCGTACAACTACGTTCTCTGGAGGCGGTGTTAGAGGCCGGGCCTGCCGCCTCCGGCTGGAGTGACCAGTGCTGGACGCTGGCCCGCATCGGCGAAATCGTGCGCCGCCGGTTCGGGGTCGAGTACACCCTGGCCGGGCTGGACCTGCTGCTGCACCGCATCGGCTGGAGCGTGCAGGTCCCGAGCCGCAAGGCCACCGAGCGGGACGAGGCGAGGATCGCCGCGTGGAAGGACGAGCAGTGGCCCGTCATAAAAAGAAGGCGGCGGACCTGGGCGCCTGGCTCTGCTTCGAGGACGAGGCAGGTCAGGGCCTGAGGCCGCCCAAAGGCCGCACCTGGGGCCGCCGCGGCCGCACCCCAGTCGTGAAGGTCGCCGCCGCGGGCACCAAGCGGGTCTCGATGGCGGCGCTGGTCTGCACGAAGGCCGGCCGCAGCCCCCGGCTGATCTACCGCATCCACCTTGACCGAGGCCCCGCCAAAGGCCGGCGCAAGGGCTTCACCGAGACCGACTACGCCCGCCTGCTCGACGCCGCACACCAGCAGCTCGGCGGCCCCGTCGTCCT
>NZ_JBVKAY010000026.1:0-55971 GCF_055657445.1 Streptomyces sp. NPDC107538
GAAACGAGGGCTCCATGACCACCTTCCTGACACCACAACAGCGCGCCGACCGCACCTCGGCTGCCGTCGAGGCAGCCGTCGCGGCCGGGCGTGGGGTCGGCCTGACCGTCGCCGAGCCCACAGTGCTCCACGACGTCTTCTCGGTCGTCGTCCACCTGGCCCCCTCGCCGGTCGTGGCCCGCATTCCCACCGTCCTGCCCCGCCCGGACGACCTGGCCGCCCTCGCGCACCGCCAGCGGGACGAGCTGGATGTCACCGGGTGGCTGGCCGGCCAGGGAATCCCCGTGATCGCGCCCAGCCCGCTCGTTCCGCGCGAGCCCGTGCGGCGCGACGGGTTCTCGATGACGTTCTGGCCGTTCGTCGAGGAGGACAGGAACAAGGAACCCGACTACGTGGCGAACGCCGAGAGTGTCGCCGATCTGCACGCGGCACTGCGCGCCTACCCGCGCCGCCGCCTGGAGTTCCTGTCCGCCGCCGACCCGGGGTTCATCGCGGACAGCCTCGCCCTGCTCGGTCGGCATCCCGACCTGATCGGAGCGGCCGAACTCGACCGCGCCCGCCGCGAATGGCAGGCTCTCGAACCCCTCGTACGCTCACGCGGCGCCTTCGAAGCCCGGTTCCCCGGCATCGACCTCCAGCCCATCCACGGCGACTCCCCGCCCGCCAACATCTTCCGCGCAGTGGACGGCGACCTCTACGCCGACTTCGAACTGGTCACTCTGGGGCCCGTCGAGTGGGACCTGGCCGCTCTCGGACCCGAGCACGAAGCCGCCTACAACCGCGGCGCACGACGCAACGGCATGAGGCCGCTCGACGAAAAGGTCCTCGCCTTCGTCAACGCCGTGGGCATGCTGCGAGTCATCGCCACCCTCACCCTGGTCCCGCAACTTCCCGAACTGATGGAGTACCTCAAGCCCGCGGTCGACCACTGGCAGACGATGCCCTTCGCCGCAGGCATGAGCAGCTGAAACCGACCGACTGGGAGCTGAGTCTGATGCGCAAGCCCGTCGTTGAGCAGCGAGGCCGTCGGGAGATCCGTTGGAAGTTTCGTAGTCGGTTTCCAGCACGAAGTCCTCGCGCCCCTGCCCGCAGGGAGGTTCAGATCCTCGTTGTTCACACCGAGGATCTCCTCCGACCGCCCGGTGGTCTCATAGAGCATCCGCCGCAGCGTCTTCTCCCGCAGGTGATTTCGCGCCGGGCGATGAGCCGGTCCACGGCCATCTTCGAGCAGGCCGGCGAAGTCCGGCACCGCCAGCCGCTTCGTCCGGACCGGGACCGCCGGGCCGCCGTAGCCGTACTCCTCGCACCAGCCCAGCCATGACAGCACCGATCTCGTCGTCCGTGACCGATCCCAAGGCGCCTCCTCAGCCACGCCCTCGCGGTCGGTGACGCCGAGCAGGCGGTCGCGGAGGCCGAACGGATGGGCTGCACGGCCAGCGGGGGGCGGCGCTCGCCCAGCACCGGGGCGACCCACGCGAGGCCGCACGTCTCTTCGAGGCCACGCACCAGGCACAGGCCGCGGGCGACCCCCGACGTGCCGTCGCGATGTGGAGCCGGGCGAGCCGTCTCCTCACCGACGGCGGCGCGCGGCTGCTGTCCGACCTGGCCGTGATCGTGCGCCCGCCGGGCGGGGAAACCGACTCCGGCCGGCTGGCGAAGTCCCGTACGCATCGCCCGTCCTCATGGCCGGCCCCGCACCCGGGCCGGCCATGTCGGTTGAGCCCGGCCGCCCTGACCACCGTCTACGTGACCGCCCTCGTCTCCGGTGTGCTGGGAGCCGCCTGCATCTATCTGGTCATGTTCCCGAACTCGACGAGTCCGAACTGGTCACGATCACCCCGCTGTGGTTCTTCCCGATCGTCTTCGGTCTGTACGGCTTCGTCCCCCCGCAGCGCCTGTTGCGGTGTATCTCCGCGGGGCACGCGGAAACCCTCAGACAGGCCGCCCGCAAGTCGATGGCGGTCTTCTGGGCAGCACTGCGGTGGTTCTTCTTCGCGGCGGTCTTCCCAACCATCTGAGCGCGGTCCCCACCCGGTCCCCACCCGGGCGAACGTACTCCCGAAGGGTGTGTCAGACCCGGATGCCATGCTGTCGCCATGCTTGAACGACTCGACACTGTCGACTGGGCCGGGCTGACGCATGCCTACGGTGCCGCCGCCGATGTGCCCGACCAGATCCGCGCGTTGCGCTCCGCCGACGCGGATGTCCGGGAGAAGGCGCTCGGCCAGCTGTACGGGAACATATTCCACCAAGGGACCCGCTACGAGGCCAGTGCCCATGCGGTGCCGTTTCTGCTGGAGTTGCTCGCCGATCCAGCGACGCCGGACCGGGCGGAGATCGTCGGACTGCTCGTCCACCTGGCGATCGGCTACGACGAGGCCCATCTGCCGTCCGGATACGACATCGCCGAGCACCGCCGCGCCGCCGTCGGCGGGGACGCGCTGTTGCGGCTCGGCCACGCCCGGAGGGACGACGACCGTGAAGAGGACGAGGACGACGGCGAGTTCGACGACGAGTTCGACGACGAGCCGTACTTCTTCTCCTACTTGGAGACGCTGGACGGCGACGACGCCGACCGGCTCTACGCGTACATCGAGCTGGCGGTGTACGACGCGGTGCGCGCCGGGCTGCCGCTGATCCGCACCCTGCTCACCGACGAGGACGCCGTGCTCCGCAGGACCGCCGCCTATGCGCTGGGCTGGTTCCCGGAAGAGGCCGCGGAGAGTCTTCCCGCGCTGGCGACCGCCGCCCACCAGCCCGAAGCGGCCGTCGCCGCCACCGCCACGGTGTCGACGGGCCTGCTCGCCACACCCGGATCGGCGCGGCCGGCAGGCCTGTCGGAGGACGCGCTCGACGATCCGCGAGACCTCGTGCGCTGGGGCGCGGCCATCGCCCTGGCCCGGCTGCACGGCCCGGCCGCGGGCACGCGGGTCGCCGAGGAACTGTGCGGCTGGGTGGGCCACGATGCCGAACCCCGCGACGACATCCCCTTCTACGGCGGCGACCTGCGGGGCATCGCGGCGCAGTCACTGCGGCTGCTCGGCGAGGTGCACGCGGACGGCTCGTTCACCAGCCTGCTGTCCCGTCTGACCGAGGTGTCCGGGACGGAGGCGCTCCCCGTGGCCGACGCGGCCCTACGGCTGGCGTTCCCCCACGGGCCGCTGGCCGAGGGCACTCCCTTCGCCGCCCTGGACGAACGCCAGCGGCGGCTGGTCCGGGTACTCGCCGACTCTCCCGGCACATGGCGGCTGAACGACATGAGGTTCGCCAACTTCGGCGGGCTGGTGCGGGGTTACGGCCTGCCGGGTGACCCGGAGACGATGGCCGCGTACATCGTGGAACGTTCCTGAGGAGGTTCCCGACCACGGGTGTACCGAAAGGACCACACACGGCGGCCATGGGCGTCGACCTGTCGTTCAGCGATCCGGGGCCGTGTCGGCTCGCAGGTCCGTCGCGCAGGCCGGTGGCCGGCCGGAGGCCGGGCTGGTGTTCCCGAGCCGGTCCAGCGTGCCGCTGCCGCCGCGAGGTCCTGAACGCCCAGGCCGATGAGCTTGCAGACGCTGATGTCGTCGGCGCGTTCGCGTTCCGGCGCCGATCCGGCGAGCACCTCACCGAGCTCGGTGAGGTCCAAAGCGGCCGCTCCGGCACGGGCGAGGTCTCCGTGGACGGCGTTGAGGGCGCGGCTGTCGACCACGATCCGGTCGGCGCGGTGCAGACAGGCCGCGGACAGTTCGGCCTTGGCCGGGTCGTCGGCGCCCACGGCGGTGATGTGCAGGCCCGGGGCCAACAGGTCCGCGTCGACCAGCGGTTCGGTGGCGGCGGTGGCCGTCACCAGCACATCGGCGCCCTCGCACGCCTCCCGGACCGAGCCGACCGGGATCACGCGCAGGTCGGGACGCCGGGCGGCCAGGGCGGCGGCCAGACGGCGGGCCCGTTCGTCGCTGCGTCACCAGAGCCGTACCTCCCGGACCGGTAGCCCGGCGGCGGTCGCCAGGGGTCTGCAGATACGCCTGGACTCCCGTGCCGAGACGCCGAGCGCGGCGGAGTCCGGCCGGGCCAGGGTGCGCGCGGCCAGCGCCCCGGCGGCCGCGGTGCGGATGTCGGACAGGTGGTGCTCGTCCTCCAGCAGGGCCCGCAGGTCGCCGGTCCGGGCGTCGAACACGGCGACGACACCGGCTCCCGGGGCGCCGCCCCGCCGGGCACGCTCCTGGAACCAGGTCGCCACCTTCACGGTGAACAGCGGCCGGCCCGGGAGCCAGGCCGACTTCACGTGCACGTCACCGTCCCCGCCCGCCGGCGCGAACACCGCCACCGGCGAGTCGCCCAGACCATCGTCTTCACCTCGCTCATCGGCGGTGTCGCCCTCGGTGGAGTGGCCGTCGGCGGACTCGCCCTGGCCTCGGCCCCCACAGAGCCGACCTTGGAGAACGGTTCGGCGCACTTCGTGCCCGCGTCCAATGACGTCGAGGGCTCGTTCACCTACACCGTGGACGTGAACGACGACTCGGGTATCAGAAGCCTCAATGTTGTCGTCTGGCCCGCGAGTTCGAAGCTCGACCCGACCGAAGCGGAGCTGCGCTCGACGGAGAGCGCCAGGTGCCGGAGCACGTCGGATGAGCGGACCCGGTTCACCTACACGCTGAAGGTCACCAAGGGGGAGTGGGCCCAGATGGCCAAGGGCACGTGGTACGTCTCGGCACTGGAGACGGCCAAGGACGGGACACGACCTTCGTGCCGCGCGCTGACCGACCATGGTCGGGCACATCCAAGAGGCCCTCCTCGAATGGTGCGCCGGTCTTCGGTCAACCGCGTCGCACTCGAACATCGCGTCAGGGGAAGGGTCCTCCGATACTCCGCCTGCTGCCGCGATCACTCGGAGCGCTATCGGCACGGTGTCGCCAATAACTGATCCAGAGATGCACACGCGTATTCCACGTGTACCGGCCCGTGGGGCCCAGGTTGGCGCCGCGGTAGCGGAATGGCTGCGGCACCGCCTCCGTCGACGTCGCTCGCGGTAGGCCGGCGGGGCCGTAGACGTAGGTGTGGGTGCGCTTGCCCGCGTCGTCGACCAGGCCCAGGGCGTTGCCGGTGGCGTCGGTGTTTGCTGAACTGTTCGACACGCTCGAGCGCCTCACCGCAGCCGGGTTGCTGGATTCATGGAAGGGAGCACCGAACATGGAAGACCTCCATTGGTCCAGCAGCCGCCGTGACGCCGATGAAGCGACTTCTGCAGGCAGTCGGCGCCGGCCTGCCGACCGCTTTCAGGAAGTCGGGTGCCGCAGCTCCGGACCACGTTGAACTGCTCTGCTCGGCGGACCTCAGTGCCGGGAACCGGGCCAACCGGCTGCGCGCCGTCGACCAGCAGGTGGACGGCATCGCCATCACCCTGGCCCACCCGACTTGACGAAAGACGTCATCGCCAAGGCCACGGCCGTTGGCATCCCCGTGGTGGGCTTCAACTCGGGCACGGACAAGGGAAGGACCTCGGCCTGCTGGAGTTCTTCGGATCGGACCTTGGCAGCCGGACGGATGGTCAGACTGGACTCTCTGGAAGCTCCAGTATCGCTTCCGCACCGCCCTCGGGACGGTTGGCGAACGTGAGCCGGGCGCCGAGGAGGCGAGCCTGGCCGACAGCGATGGTCAGCCCGAGGCCTGTGCCGGTGCGGGCGCCGGTGTGGAAGCGCTGTGGCCCGAAGGTGCGCAGCGCTTCCAGCAGCTCCTCGCAGAAGCCCGGCCCGCGGTCGTGCACCCGGACGACTCTGCCGTCAACCTCGACCGTCACGGGCGCTGCGCCGTGCTGGAGCGCGTTGCTGGTGAGGTTGGCCAGGATCCGCTCGACCCGGCGCGGGTCGGTTACCACGACCTCGTCGCGGACGATGTCCACCGTCACCGCCTCCATACCGGCGACCCCACGCCGGGCGAGGGCGCTGACCTGACGGGGCTCCAGCTCGACTGGTGCGACGCCGACGTCCAGGCGGGCGACCTCAAGGACGTCGTCGACGAGGCGGTGCAGGGTACGGGCGCTGTCGCGTACGAGATCCGTGGCCTGCCCCGGTGGTAGAAGGGACACCGCCGTGGTCATGCCCGTCACGGGGGTGCGCAGCTCGTGCGCGATGTCGGCGGTCACTCGGCGTTCGGCCTCGAGCCGGGCTTTCAGGGCATCGGCCATGGTGTCCACTGAAGTGGCGAGCCGGGCAATCTCGTCCCGGCCGGACTGGGCCACTCGGGCATCCAGGTCGCCTTCGGCGATGCTCTGGGCCGTACGGGCGGCCATGGCTGCCCGGTGACCCATCCGGCTGCCCAGCCCCAGCCCGATCGCCGAGGCGGCCGCGGTCGCCAGTAGCCCGGCGCCCCACAGGGCCCGGTCCAGCGTGGCCAGCGCCCTCGCCTCGGGGCGGTAGGAGCGGCTGACCGCCAGCACGTTGCGGTCCGAGACGCGACCGGCAGCCCACAGCATCGGCTTCTCGCCGTCGGCGTCCTGCAGAAGGGTCACTCGCCGCCCGGCCTTCACCGCCGCGGCCACCCCCGTAGGGAGATCCGGCGGATCCAGCCGCCCCCCGGACTTCGCTCCGGCGGCGTACTCGGCGGCCGCGCTGAGCAGCTGGCCGTCCAGCTCCCGCCGGGCGGCGGCGAGTTGGTCCCGGGCGACCATGGAGTGCACCAGTACGCCGACGACAACAGCCACCCCGGCCGCGATGGTGGCGACGGCGAGGCTGATCTTAGTACTCAGGTTCATCGGGGTCACTGGTGTCCCTGCTCGCGCGCCGTGACGCTATGGCCTGAACTTGTAGCCGAAGCCGCGGACGGTCTCGATCCGCTCCCGCCCGATCTTGGCCCGCAGCCGCTGGACGCTGACGTCCACCACGCGTCTTCGCCGACCCGAAGTGCCACGCCACGCGCGCGCTCCTCGGCACATCCACGGCCGTGAGGAGGCTCTGAGGCCGTGTCGAACACGACGGCAGCTTCTCCGGGACAGGCCGGGAGACAACCGACCGGATGGTGATCAACCGGAGGCGACCAACCGGGTGGTGACGCGCGGTGGGGTGGGGCGCCGGTCGGCGGATGCGTCCCGGCCGACCGGACCGATCAGGTCGCTCGGGCCAAAGGTCGGTGGGGCATCCGCCGTCCGTGCCGCGGGTCAGGCGGTCGTCGGCTGTGCGGGCAGCACATGGTCGCCGATTTTGTCCGTGCTCAGGCAGAGTGAGCAGACCATCGCGTCGTGGGTGGCGCAGGCGGCCAGGTCGGGGCGTTCGTAGGGCTGGTGGCAGACGTGGCAGTCGTACGTCGTGGCGCTGGGGTTGCCGTCGGCGTCGAGCAGCGGCTCGTCGATGCCGTCGTCGGTGCGGCGCAGGTAGTACTTGCCCTTGGTGACGACGGCCATCAGCGGGGTGAGGACGAAGGCAATGACGGCTGCGGCGACGGGGGAGTAGGGCTGGAGGGTGTCGCCCAAGGCGTGGAAGTACATGGCGATCGACAGGCCGGAGGCGGCGAGGAAGGCCACGACGCCGACCGGGTTGACGGCGTACAGCATGCCGCGGCGGAACTCGGGCTGGAGCGGGGAGAGCTTCAGCAGGTACTTGTTGACGCCGATGTCGGTGGCGACGGTGACGACCCAGGCGATGGCGCAGTTCGAGTAGAAGCCGAGGATGCTGTTGAGGAAGCTGAACATGTCCGCTTCCATCAGGGCCAGCGCGAAGCCGAGGTTGACCAGGACGAAGACCATGCGGCCGGGGTAGCGCTTGGTGACGCGGGTGAAGGAGTTGGTCCAGGCGAGGGAGCCGGAGTAGGCGTTCGTGACGTTGATCTTGATCTGGCTGATGACGACCAGGGCCACGGCGAGCGGGAGGACCAGCCAGGACGGCATCATCGTGTCGAACGCGCTGCGGAACTGCTGGATCGGCTCGGGCGCGGCCTCCGGTCCGACCTTCGCGAGGATGTACACGGCGAGGAAGACACCGATGGCCTGCTTCAGCGCGCCGAGGACCACCCAGCCGGGGCCTGCCATGATCACGGCGGTCCACCAACTCCGCTTGTTGGCCTCGGTCTTGGGCGGCATGAAGCGCAGGTAGTCGATCTGCTCGCCGATCTGGGCGATGAGGGAGAGGCAGACGCCCGCGCCGAGGAGGACGGAGGCGGTGTTGACGCCGCCCTCGCCGTCGGTGCCGGCATAGGAGAGGAAGCGGTCGACGGTGCCGGGGTCGGTGGCGACCAGGTAGACCAGCGGGGCGACCATCAGCACCAGCCAGATCGGGGTCGTCCACACCTGGAGCTTGCTGAGGGCCTTCATGCCGTAGATGACCAGGGGGATGACCATGAGCGTGGAGACCAGGTAGCCGAGCCACAGCGGCAGGCCCAGGCCCAGCTTCAGCCCCTGAGCCATGATCGAGCCTTCGAGGGCGAAGAAGATGAAGGTGAAGCTGGCGAAGATGACGCTGGTGATCACCGAGCCGTAGTAACCGAAGCCGGAGCCTCGGGTGATCAGGTCCAGGTCGATGTTGTAGCGGGCGCCGTAGTAGGCGAGGGGGAAGCCGGTGACGAAGATGACGACGGCCGCCACAGCGATGGCCACCAGCGCGTTGCCGGTTCCGTGGGCCAAGCCGATGCCGGCGCCGATGGAGAAGTCGGCCATGTAGGCGATGCCGCCGAGGGCCGTGGTCGCCACGACCATCGGGGTCCAGCGGCGGTAACTGCGCGGCGCGAACCGGAGGGTGTAGTCCTCCAGGGTCTCCTTGGTCGCCTGGCTCTTCTCGGAGTTGGCGGAGGGGGGTGGGGTCGCTGTGGTGGGACGTGAGTCTGTGGCGCTCATGGGTCGTCCTTCGGGGGAGGGGGGAGGAGGAGCGGTGGCGCGGACCCGGCGTCGGCGGCGGCGTCGACGGGCGGACGGGAAGTGGGGGCGGGTGGGAGAACTCGGGTGTGCTTCCCGGGAGTCAGAGGCGGTCGGCGTGCAGCGCCATCTGGGTCATGGCGCGCTGGGCGTGTTCGAGCACCACGGCCATGGAGTCGCCGACGTGGGCGTGTAACGCGCGATAGCCGTCGTCGAGTCGGCCGTCGCGGACGCACTCCATGATCTCGATGTGCTCGGTGATGGTCGTCTCCACCCGGTCCTGGGTGAGGAAGTCGTACATCCGGACCCGCCGGATGCGCTCGCTGACCGCCACCAGGGCGTCGGTGAGCGCCGGGTTGCCGGAGGCTCGGGAGAGTTCGGCGTGGAAGCGTTCGTCCTGGACGACGAAGCGCGGGTCCGGTGCCGGCGGTCGCTCCCGCATGGCGTACCAGCGCTCCAACTCGGCGCTGATGACGGCCGGATCGTGCCGGGCGGAGAAGTCCTCGATCGCGCGGGCGATTCCGCGCAGCTCCAGGGTGACCCGGAGTTCGTACAGGTCCCTGAGCTGAGCCAGGTTGGGGATCGTGACGAAGAATCCGCCGTCGCCGCGCTCGATCAGGCCATCGGCCAGCAGCCGTGCCAGTGCCTCGCGCACCGGGGTTCGCGACACCCCGAACCGGGCCGCGAGCCGCATCTCGCCCAGCCGCTCACGCGGGCCGAACTCGCCGTCGAGCACGGCCGTACGCAGCTGCGTGTAGACCGCCTCGCGCAGCGAGGGCGCGGGGGACGCGACCGGGAGGGGGCCCGGAAGTGGATCCGGGACCGCATCCGGCGGCGTATACAGCGTTGAATCCATGAGCGAACACGCTAGAAAGCGCTTGTTTCCCTGGGGGCCCTCGTGCCGTGAACGGCCGGTTTCCGGGACCTCACTCTTCGGCCGCCCGGTATGCCGGATTCGCCGTGCCCGGCGAGCGGTTCTTCTTCTCGACTTTGAACATCGGCGATCCCTGATGCGTCATACAAGTAACTGCATACAAGTTGCATTAAGCCCGGTGGGGTGACGGCGCCCATCGCCGCGAGTCGCCAACTCTCATGCGGTCAAAGGATGTTGATCTACGACCGAGGTGCGGCTCTCTGGACCGGAGGCCGCGGAATGGAACGAATCTGATGTCCAAGCGAACCGGCCGTCTCACGGTGCTCGCCGCTCTGCCCGCCGCAGTCCTCCTCACCGTCGGCACCTCGTCCCCGGTGTTCGCGGAGTCGGACACCCGGCGTTCCAGCTCGACTTGGAGCAGCTCAACGACTCCGGCTCCAAGGGCACGGCCCTGGTGAGCCTGCGCGGCGACGAGATGACGGTGTGGATCAAGTCCGAGGGAATGGTGCCGGGTCAGCCCTCCGCGCAGCACCTGGACGGCTCGACCGAGGGCCATGACTTCGTCTGCCCGGATGCCAGTGCCGACACCCAACCAGGACGGCATCCTCAACAACACCGAGGCCACGGTCCATTACGGCGACATCGACATCGCGCTGACCGTCTCGGGCGACACCGACGTGGCGACCAGCGGCCTGGCGGTGGACCGGATGCCGGTGGCCGACGACGAGGGCAGGATCTCCTACAAGCGGACCATCAAGGTCGGCCAGGACGTGGTCGAGAAGATCAAGGACCTGCACATTGGTGCAGCACGGCATCGACCCCAACGGCAACGGCGAGTACGACTTCGAGGGCGCCGGCAAGAGTGAACTCGACCCCAAGCTGCCCCAGGAGGCGACCGCCCCGACCAACTGCGGTGAGGTCAAGGGCGCCGCGGTCGGGTCCGTCCCGGTCGGCGGCATCGAGACCGGCAGCGCCGCCGGGACCGGCGGGACGTCCACGGGGGTGATGATCGGTACGGCGGGTGCGGCTTCCGCGGCGGCGGCCGGTGTGCTGTTCGTCGCGCGCCGGCGGATGACGTCCGGTGCGGCGACGGCCACGGTGAAGGCCGGGGGTGCCGCGTGAACCGCTCGCTCCTGGGCGCGGGAGCCGGGGCCCGACGGGCCACCGTCCCCGTCATCGCCACAGCTGTCGCGGCGCTGCTCCTCACCGCCTGCGGAGGGCAGGACACTTCGGCCTCGCAGCCCGCCCAGGGCCAAGGCGGCGCGGCCGGGCAGACACCGGCGACGGGCTCGGGCGGCGGACAGGCCGCCGCTGCCCTGGACCGCTCGGCACCCGAGCGGGTCGCCATCCCCTCGCTCGGTGTGGTGAGCGACCTGGAGACGTTGGGGCAGGACGCGAAGGGGGCGATGACGACCCCGAAGGACCCCGATCTCGCGGGCTGGTACGAGCCCGGCCCGACTCCCGGCTCCGAAGGCCCGGCGGTGATCGCCGGGCACGTGACCTGGAACGGCAAGGACGCCGTCTTCAAGAAGCTGAAGACCCTGAAGGCCGGCGACACGGTCCTGGTCAACCGTGAGGACGGGAAGACGGCGACGTTCTCGGTGGAGCGTGTCGAGGAGTACCCGAAGGCGGAGTTCCCCACCCTGGAGGTCTACAAGAACCTCGACCATGCGGGGCTGCGACTGGTCACCTGCGGCGGCGAGTTCGACGAGGACCGGTCCTACTACCCCAACAACGTGGTGGTGTTCGCCAAGATGACGGCCGTCGCGTAGGGCGTGGACGGACCGGATGTCCCGAGGGCCGGAGACCGACCCGTCCACGGCCTCCGGCCCTCGGGGTACTCGGCCGGCCGGCCGGTCAGTCTTTCGGGGCGCTCGTTCAGCGGTACGGGCCGATGCGGGAGGCCGCCCACGCGAAGTCGCAGGCTGGGGGCGGCTGAGGGGCCGCCGCGACCTGGTACCCCACGTGGCATCGCGAGGAGGAGCGCGGGGGCGACCGCGGTGGCCGTGTGGGAGTCGTAGGAATGGTGGCCCCTTGGACAGGCCGGTTCCCGCCGTGGCGGGAACCCGCTGGAACCTGGCAGTTGTGCCCCTCGGGATCGAACGGGCACGGGCCTAGCGTGATGAGTCGACCTCGCGCCGCGAGGCCGTGCCGCGGGTAACCCGGGCGGCGCGGACGTCCAACCGCCCCGGCCGGCGCGGCCCGCACGCGGTCACTCAGGAACAGGCCCCGCATGAACTACCTTGTGCCGATCGGTATCGGTGTCCTCTACGTGCTGTTGATGTCCCTCATCCGTGAACCTCACCGGCGGCGCTTCAACGCCGTCATGGTGGCCGGAGCGGGTGCCGCGTACCTCAGCGGCGGCGGCCTGGGCGGCTGGGAATTCGCCTTCACCGCGCTCGTCACCTATGTCGCCTACCGCGGCCTGGACTCATGGACCTTCATCGGTATCGGCTGGCTGCTCCACACCGCGTGGGACGTCGTCCACCATCTCAAGGGCAGCCCCCTGATCCCCTTCGCCCACGACTCGTCCTTGGGCTGCGCGATCTGTGACCCCGTCATCGCGCTGTGGTGCCTGCGAGGCGGCCCTTCCCCGCGCGAACTTTTGGAGCGTGAGCGGCCCGCGCCGCTTCGAGACGGGACCGCGCCCTAGCGGACCCTTGCGGCACCGTCGATGGCTCAGTGCGCAGATTCCCCTGATCGCGCTGGTGTGGGGGCCGGCCCGGGCGGGGGCGACGACCGTGGGGCCGTGCTCGGCGAGGAGGCCGAGGGAACGGCGGCGGATCTCGCCGGTGCGCGAGACGGGACTCCGGGTGCCTACAGGGGCTGGGCGGCCAGGTGTCGGGCCGGGTGGTGAGGGCTGAGGAAGACGGCGATTCCGTTGCCGTCGGGGGAGGGATGGGTGGCCTGGGTCCAGCCCTGGGAGCGGTAGAAGGACATGGCGCGGGACGACCGGACGGACGTGAGCAGCCAGGAGCGGCCACCCGGAGCGTCTTCGGTCACCGCCGCGAGGAGGTCGGCGGCGAGGCCGGCGCCCCTGGCCTCCGGGCGGACGGCGAGTTCGTCCACTTCGCGGGCCCCGCACAGCCAGGCCGCCGTGTGGTCGGGGCCGAGGCCGGCGGCGACTTGGGGATAGCAGCGGCCGGTGGGGAAGGGCGCCAGGGTGGTCCACGCGGTGGCGATCCCGATGACATCCTCGACCGCCGTGCTGTCGTCGAAGGCGAGCGCGGCGGTGAAGCCGGGGCGTGCGATGTCGTTCACCAGCCGCTCCACGAAAGCGTCAGCCTTCGCCTCGTCCTCGTTCCAGGGCGGTGCGCAGAACGCGTCGGCGTAGACAGCCCGCAGCGCGTCGGAGTGGGAGAGGCGAGCGGCGTCCACGAAAACGCGGATGGTGGTCATCGGGCCGCACCCGCCAGGACCGCCGCGCGGTTCGTCCCGGGGGTCAGCGAGGCGTACTCCAGGGGTGCAGACGGGTCGAACGACACGTTCAGCGGGGCGGGTTGCGCTCCCGCGCGGACGAGGAGGTCGCCGACGGCGGCGATCATCGCGCCGTTGTCCGTGCACAGCCTGAGGGGCGGCACCCGCAACTCGATCCCGGCGGCCCGGCACCGCTCCTCGGCCAGCGAGCGCACCCGGGAGTTCGCGGCGACCCCGCCCACCACGACCAGCGTCCCGACGCCGTGCTCGACGCAGGCGGCGATCGCCTTGCGGGTCAGCACGTCGGCCACCGCCTCCTGCAGCGAAGCGGCCCCGTCGGCCACCGGCAGCTCCCGCCCCGCATGGCCCTCGGCCCAGCGGGCGGCGGCCGTCTTCAGCCCCGAGAAGGAGAAGGCGTATGGGGCGTCGCGCGGGCCGGTCAGCGGGCGCGGGAAGGCGACGGCGCGCGGATCGCCCTCGCGCGCCACCCGGTCGATCGCCGGGCCGCCGGGGTAGGGCAGTCCGAAGACCCGGGCCACCTTGTCGAAGCACTCCCCGGCCGCGTCGTCCAGGGTGTCCCCGAGATGCACGATCGGCTCGCGCACCAGGTCGCGGACGAGGAGGAGCGAGGTGTGGCCGCCGGAGACGATCAGCGCCATGCACGGGTCCGGCAGCGGCCCGTGCTCCAGAGTGTCGGCCGCGACGTGACCGGCGAGGTGGTGCACCCCGTACAGCGGAACGCCCAGCGCATACGCGATGGCTTTCGCCCCGGCCAGACCCACCTGGAGCGCGCCCGAGAGGCCCGGCCCGGTGGTCACGGCGACCGCGTCGATGTCGGACAGTCGCAGCCCGGCCTCGTCCAGGGCCTGCCCGATGACCGGGCGCAGGGCCTGCAGGTGCGCCCGGGAGGCGATCTCGGGGACCACTCCGCCGTAGCGGGCGTGCTCGTCCATGCTCGACGCCAGCGCCTGGCCGAGCAGTCGGCCGCCCCGCACCACCCCGGCTCCGGTCTCGTCGCATGACGACTCGATGCCCAGCACGACCGGAGATGCCTTGCGCCCCATACGCTGCCCTTTCTGCACTATAGAAGTTGTTGCAATCAGTGTGCAATAAGGGTCGCGATGATGTGTACTGGTAGCGAGTGGCGGCTTGGTCGAATCCCAACGCGATGGCCGGCACGTGCCAGGTGCGGGGCATCGTCCCGCCTGTCAGCGTCTGTTCCAGGACGCCGCCCCGCACCTCAGGTCACTCGGAACAGCGGGTGCATCGTCCGTAGACCAGCAGCGAACCCGAGGTGTCGGGCCGCAGCCCGGTGAGTTCCTCGATCTTCCGCGCGGCCTCGGTGAGATGCTCGCTCGCCAGGGCCGCGACGTGGCCGCACCGCTGGCACGCCGTGTGATGGTGCGGCTCCCCGTGTGCACCGCAGTTGATTGCGCCGCAGCAGCGCCACCGTCTTCCATGCGGCGGCCGAGGAGGTCCGCTGCGACAGCGCGAACTTTTCGGCCGCCCGCAGTGGCCTTGGGTACGGGAACGTTGGCGGCACCTGCCCCTGTGGAACGTGTATGAGACGCCTACGTGCCCGGCCGCCGCCATGGCCAGATCGCCGAGATATGCGGCGGCGGGCGTTACTTGTGGACGGCCCGAGCGACCGCCCGTCACAGCGGCGGCTGGGCGAACTCGCCAAGTCCTTCGTCATCGGCCTCGGCGGCGAGACCCGGCACGCATGCCGCCTCGGCACGGGCTGCCGCCTCTGTGAACGCCTCGACTGCCACCAGCGGGGTGCACCGGCACTCGGCTGGCTCCTGCGGATCGACCAGAACACCAGCACCTTTGTGCCCTACTCCATGACCGGCCGCACCACCTGACCGCATGGCGGTCAGGAAGCCCCGCTCCGGTGGCTGCGCAGCCACCACACACCGCCGCCGAGTGCGAGGAGGACCGCCGCGCCGATGCCGAGGGGTACGGCCAGGGAGCTGCCGTCGTCGTCGCTGTCGGTGCTGTCCGCCGCGGCCTGAGCCGACGGTGTGGAGGCGTCGGCGCTCTTGTCGGCCGAGGGGGTGGGCGAGGCCGTCGTGGGGTCTGTCGAGGGGGTGGGGCTCACGAGCTTCGCGCCGGGTGCGGCGGCCTTGAGGTCCAGGCGGGGTGCCGGGTGGCCGTGGCCGTCGCCCTCGGCTTCCTCCTCCAGTTCGATCCAGCGGTCCACCTTGCCGTCGCTGTACGACTGGAGGGTCTTGAAGACCAGCGACTTGGTGTCGGGCAACTGTCGTACGGTGACGGCGTATTCGACGTCCTCCCCGACCGCGAGCTTGGCCCCGGACACCGTGTAGCCGCGGTCGGTGGGGGCGAACTTCCAGCCGTCCGGGCCCTCTTTGTAGGTGAGGTCGGCGGGGACGAGGCCGTCCGGCAGGATCACCTCCAGCTTGGTGATGCCGGCGGAGGCCGACTCCGACTCGGCGGAGAAGGTGAGGTCGACGTTCTGGTCGAGGGCGCGGGCGCCCTCCGCCTCGACCTCCGCGTGGGCCGCGGCCGGCCCCGCGGTGGCGACGGCGACCGCGAGCGCGGCTGCGGTGAGAACGCCGAGACGGCGCGAACTGCGTAGCAAGGTCGGGCGATGCACTGTGGACTCCTCGTGGAGATGGTGGGTTGGGGCTGTGCTGCTGCCGTTCACGCGTAGGGCAGGGTGGGTCGCCCTGCCCTACGCGCTCCTGGTGACGACCCCGGCCTGCCCCCGGCGGACGGCTTTGAGGACAGGGCCGGCCGGGAGGGGCGGCGCCAGGGCCGCCGGTTCAGGCCGCCGCGCTCCGTACGGCTTCGGCGACCTCGTAGCCCGCCTCGACGATCGCGGCCCGTACGGCGTCCTCGTCGACCGTGTCACCGATCACGGTCACCAGGCCCGCGGGGACGTCGACGTCGACCTTGGTGACGCCGGGTACCTCGGTCACTTCGTCGGTGACGCTCGCGGCGCAGTGTCCGCAGCTCATGCCGGACACGGTGTAGATCCTCGCGGCCATGGTGATGCTCCTGTCTTCGTTCGTGTGGGTGGCTGGGTGTGCTGTTTCCGGTGGGTGCCCCGAGCCGGGAGTGCTTCGGGCCCGGGCAGCCGAGGGCAGCGGTCAGGCGGCCGTCGCGACCACAGGGCGGGACGCCTCGGCATCGTGCAGCGACGCGATCAGTGAGCCGCGGGCGCGGGCCACTCGTGAGCGCACCGTGCCTACGGGGCAGCGGCTGACGCGTGCCGCCTCCTCGTAGGGCAGGCCCAGCAGTTGGGTCAGCACGAACGCCTCACGGCGTTCGTCGGGCAGCGCGGCCAGGAGTTCGGCGAGCGCGATGCCGTCGTCGAAGCCCGGCAGGCCGCGGGACTGGGTGCGGTCGGCGGCCGACTGCCAGTCGTCGGTGTCCGACAGGCGGGGCCGGGTGGCGGCGTACCGGATGCTGTCGATCACCGCGCGGCGGGCGATGGAGAGCAGCCAACTGCGTGCCGAGGAGCGGCCTTCGAAGCGGTGCAGGCTGCCCAGGGCGCGCAGGAAGGTGTCCTGGGCCAGGTCGTCGGCGCTCTGTGGGTCGGCGCCCAGGTGGGTGACGTAGCGAATGACATCGCGGTGCAGTGCGCCGACGAACTTCTCGACGGCGTCGGGGTCGCCACCGCGTGCGGCGAGTGCCCAGGAGGTTATCGACTCGTCGCGCGACGCACGTGCGACTCTGGGGTCGGGCAGGACAGGAGTGAGCACCTGAAGTCCTTCTCGGGGTCCGGGAACCAGGCCGGCGCGGTGGGCGGGGGCGTGGTGGTTCCGGTGACTGTTGACATACGGCCGCGGCGGGTGCGGCGGCCGATGCCCGAGGCGGGCGCGGAGCGTCGGTGACGGACTCCGCGTACGGCCTCGGGGAACCGGCTGTCGTCAGAGGACAGCGGTTCCGACAGGTGGTCCCCGGGAGGTGATGGCGTGGACGAGAAGGAACTGCCGCAGCGTGCGGTCCGAATCGCTTCGGCGGGCGCGGACGCGCGGGCGGTGCGGCGGTGCGGGCGGCCTGAGCAGCAGCCCCAGCGGGGCGACGAGCCAGCCGGCGAGCACCCGCAGGACGCGGAAGACGGCCCGCTCGCCATGGGCGAGCCACACGGCGCAGAGCAGGGCGGTGGCAAGGTGGGCGACGAGCATGCCCGTCGAGGACATGCCCTCCATGCCGTGGCCCGCGTGAGCGGCGGCGCCCATGGAGTCCGTGCCGCTCATGCCCTCCATGCCGCTCATCGAGATCATCGATCCCGAGGCGTCCGTCGAGTTCATGGTGTGGGAGGCATGCTGGCCGGCCATTCCGTGGCCCATGGAATGCGTGGCAGCCGCTGTGCCCTCGGTGTCCGCGCCGCCGACCGGCGGTGAGCACAGCAGGTAGCGCGTCCAGCGTTGCACCAGGGGTCCTCCGCCGGACGGTGCCGCCGCGACGGCCTGGGCGAGGGAGAACAACGCGTGCAGGGCGACCTGGGTGGTGACGGCAAGGGAGGCGACCGCGACGAGTCCGCGCTCCCGACCGGCCAGAGACCAGGCGATCCCGCCGACGGCCACGGTCCCTACGGCAAGTGCCCACCCGGGCACCGTCATACCCGACGCCATCGCATGGCCCTGGACAGCGGCCAGCACGCAGACGACCGCGAACATCGCGGCCCTCAGCATGCGAGCACTTCGTCCAGCAGTCATGGCGGCCTCATCCTTGCATCCGCGTCTCCGCCGTCGTCGATCGGTACGGACAGCGATGGGGTGCTCCACTCAATACAACGGGTGTGATCCAGGTCACGTCAACATGCGGGAGTGTGGAAGGAGTCCGACCGGATTCCAGGGGTGGTCGGCTTCCGGCGAGGCGCGTGGGAGTATCGGCGGCGTGAAGGCGTCCCCGATGGTACGGAGCCTGCGCGCGGCGGTCTTCGCCGAGCTGTGTGTGCTGCTCGCCGCCGGTGGTCATGCCCTGGTGGCGGGGGTGGCGCCGTCGATCGGTGCCCAACTCGCCGGGTTCATTCCTGTTTTCACCGCCGGCTGGCTGCTCGGGGGGCGGAGAGAGGTCTCTGGCCAGGATCGAGGGTGGAACGCTGACCGCCCAGGGCGGACTGCACGTCCTGTTCGGTGCCGTTTGGTCGCATGCCGCCCATGCCGCCCATGCCGTGCGCATGACTCACGGCATGCGCACGGTTCCGTCTGAAGTTCATGCGGCTCAGGCTCATACGGCGGCCCTCCACGCGGTGACCGCCCACGCCACCGCCGTTCATGCCGTGGCCTCGGTTGTGCCGGCCTGGTGGTTGTGGCGTGGTGAGGCCGCGTTGTGGACGCTGCTGCGACGGGCGGTCGCTGGCCGCCTGGTGGCAGGTGCGGAGCGGGGCGCGAGGTGCGCCGGGTGTGCCGCCCCCGGTGCGAGGGGTTGTCGGCGAAACGGGCGTGCCGCGGCGGGTGTTGCTGCGGCATGCCGTCCACCGGCGCGGGCCACCCGTGTCGATCCCGTACGCGCGCTGACCCGACCCCGCATGCCTCTCCCGCATGCCTTCCTGTACGGAGATCGAGCACCCATGTCCCCGATACGCCTCACCCTGCGTCGCACCGGCATCGTCACCGCGCTGGCCGCCGTCGGCGTCCTGACCGCCGCGAACGCGGCCTCCGCGCACGTCACCGTCCACCCCGACCGTTATGCCAAAGGCGCCGTGGACGGCGCCCTGGCCTTCCGGGTCCAGCTGGAGACGCCGCTCAAGACGGACGACGGCACCATCACCGACGCCGCGTCCGAGATCACCTGGACCGGAGGAAAGATCCGTTCCGGGGAGTACGAGGACTTCGACGTCGCCTTCGGACAGCTCCCGGACGACACGGGCCGCCTCGCCTTCAAGACGCTGCAGACGTACTCCGACGGCAAGACCGTCCGATGGATCGAAGAGGCGGAGCCCGGTGGTGAGGAGCCGGAGGACCCCGCGCCGGTGCTCGAACTCACGGCCGCCGGAGCGGCGGGCGGCGGAGCGGCGGGCGGCGGAAGCGGCGGTTCCTCGGCCACCTCGTCGGCGAGCCCGAAGAAGTCCGACACCTCCGCGACGAACTTGGCCGACGACGACTCCACCGCCCGGGGGCTCGGCGCGGCCGGTCTGACCGTGGGTGTACTGGGCCTGGCGGCGGCGGTGTTCGCGTTGCTGCGGAGCCGCACCGCGGGAACACGCGCCGAATGAGTCGGGGCGGCTCTGCCGATGGCGTCCGTCGGCAGGGCCACCCGGCCGTCCGGGACGGCACGCGCGAGGCGCCCCCTGCTGGGTGATGCGCGTCACAGGTGCGCTTCGGAACTCGGGCAGCGGTCGCTCCGACTACTGAATCGGTACCGCGACGATCGGCGCTGTACGACGTGACCTGGAGACACGCTTGATGGACGAGTCCCGGCAATCCTCCTTATCCGGCACAGCCGCGTTCCTGCGGAAGGCCGCCCCGCCGCCCGCCCTCTGCGGCTTCCTCCTGCTGTTGGCCCTGATCTTCACGGTGTCCTACGCCGTGGGAGCCGCCGCGGGCCCCGTGGCGCCCGGCATGCGGGGGACGGCCGACTCCACCGGCGGGGGTGGCGGCCCCGCCGGGAGCGAGGACATGGGGAACATGGAGATGGGCGAGGGGGGCCGTTGATGAGCACGGAACCGGTGAGCGCCCTGGTGACCACTGATCTCACCGTCGGCGGAATGACCTGCGCGGCCTGTGTGAACCGGGTGGAGAAGAAGCTCGGCAAGCTGGAAGGCGTCACGGCGACCGTCAATCTGGCCACCGGGCGCGCCCGGGTGAGTCACCCGGCGGAGATCGGCCCCGAGGAACTCGTTGCGACGGTGGAGAAGGCCGGGTACACGGCCGCCCTGCCCGAGCCGCCCAAGAGCCGGGACGGGAACCGGGAGGCGTCGGCGGACGGTGAGGACGGCGACGAGGAATCCGCGAGCGCGAGGCAGGAACGTGAGCGTCTGGTCGTCACCGCCCTGCTCGCGGTGCCCGTTCTCGTGCTGTCGATGGTGCCCGACCTGCAGTTCCGTAACTGGCAGTGGCTGTGCTTCGCCCTCACCGCGCCCGTCGCCGTCTGGAGTTCCTGGCCCTTCCACATCCGGGCGGTGCGAGGGCTTCGGCACTCCGCGGCGACCATGGACACGCTGGTGTCGCTGGGCGTGGTGGCCTCCTTCTCCTGGTCCGCGTACGCCCTCTTCCTAGGTGGCGCGGGCGACCCCGGCATGCGGATGCCGTTCACGCTGCTGCCGACCGCTTCCGACGGCGTCGCGCACATCTACCTGGAAGCGGCCGTCGGCGTACCGCTGTTCGTGCTGGCGGGACGGTATCTGGAGGCCCGGGCCCGGCGCGGAACGGGAGCGGCACTGCGGTCCTTGGCCCGGCTCGCCGCGAAGGAGGTGTCCGTCAGGGACGACGATGGCACCGAACGGCTGATTCGCATCGAGGAGTTGAGGGCCGGACAGGTCTTCGTCGTGCGGCCGGGGGAGCGGGTCGCCACCGACGGCGAGGTGGTGGAGGGCAGCTCCGCCGTCGACCTGTCCCTCGTCACGGGAGAGAGCGAGCCGGTCGAGGTCGGGCCGGGAACGGGCGTGGTGGGCGGGGCCGTCAACGCCGGGGGACTGCTGCTGGTCCGGGCCACCGCGGTGGGCGCCGACACCCAACTCGCCCGTATCGCCCGGCTGGTCACCGAGGCACAGGCGGGCAAGGCGCGGGCCCAGCGGCTGGCCGACACGGTGGCCGGGGTCTTCGTCCCGGTGGTGCTGGCGCTGGCCGCCACCGCGCTCGGCTTCTGGCTGGGTGCCGGCGCCGATCCACAGGCGGCGATCACCGCGTGCGTGGCCGTGCTGGTGGTGGCCTGTCCGTGCGCGCTGGGTCTCGCGACCCCGACCGCGCTGATGGCGGCGACCGGGCGGGGCGCGCAGCTGGGTGTGCTCGTCACCGGTCCGCAGGCGCTGGAAGGGCTTCAGCACATCGACGCCGTCGTCCTGGACAAGACCGGCACCCTCACCACCGGGCACATGAGCGTCGCGATGGTCACCGCCGTACCCGACGGGCTCGGACGAGACGCCGTACTGAGGCTCGCGGCAGCCGTCGAGCAGGGCTCGGAGCACCCGCTCGGGCGTGCCGTCGTCGCGTACGCCCGGCGGGAGTCGGACGGGCTGCGACTCGCGCACGTGAGCGGGTTCGAGGCTCTGCCGGGACGAGGCGTGAGAGGCAGCGTCGAGGGACGGCTCGTCGAAGTACTCGCCCCGGACGACGAGTTGCCCCCTGCGCTCGCGGACGCGCTGAAGACGGCCGAAGCCGCTGCCCGCACACCGGTACTGGTACGCGTGGACGGCACGGCCGAGGCCCTGATCGAGGTCGGTGACGTCATGAGGCCAGGCAGCTACCGCGCCGTCGAGCGGCTGCGCAGGCTCGGCGTACGGCCGGTCCTCGCCACCGGCGACCGCGAGGCGCCCGCCCGGGCCGTGGCCTCCGCGCTGGGCATCGAGGAGGTACACGCCCGCCGCACCCCCGAGGACAAGGCCGAACTCGTCCTGGACCTGCAGGAGCAGGGGTACCGGGTCGCGGTCGTCGGCGACGGCGTGAACGACGCCGCGGCCCTGGCCGGCGCCGATCTCGGGATCGCGATGGGAACCGGCACGGATGTGGCCATCGGCGCGGCCGACGTCACGCTCGTACGCGGGGACATCGAAGCTCTCGCGGACGCGGTCCTGCTCGCCCGGCGCACCTTGGGCACGATCCGCGTCAACCTCGTCTGGGCGTTCGGCTACAACGTCGTCACCGTGCCGCTCGCCATGGTCGGCCTGCTCAATCCGATGGTCGCCGCGGCGGCCATGTCGGCCAGTTCCGTGCTGGTCGTCGCCAACAGCCTCCGGCTGCGCGCCTGGCAGCCCTCGCCCACCGCCCGGAGAAGCCCCCGATGACCGGCAGCCCGCCGACGGCCCTCGTCCGCCCGGAGACACCCGCGACGACCGACGGGGCAGCCGCCCTCTGGCGGCCGACGCGCCGGCGTCTCACCGATGCCCTGGTCGCCGTACTCGTGCCCCTCGTCGCCTGTGCCCTCGCCCTCGCCGGTCTGAGCCTGTGGACCGTGTACGGCAACGCGGGCACCCCGGCCCGTATCGCCGTCACCGAGGGCCGGGTCTTCCTGCCGACCGGCGACACCCCGGAGACGGCGGCCTTTTTCCGCATCGGCAACAGCGGGGGAGCGGCGGACCGGCTGGTGAAGGTGACCGCCGAAGGCGTCGACGGCGATGCGACCCTCAGCCGCCATCGCATGACCGGCACCAGCTCCGCCGTCGCCGAGACGGTGCCCTCGGTCGGCGTCCCCGCCGGTGCGACCGTCACCATGTCCCCCACCGGCCTCGACGTGATCCTGCCGACGAACGCCGACTGGCAGGTCGGGGACCTGGTCACCTTCACCCTGCACTTCGAGCACAGCGGGGCCGTACGCACGCTCGCGGTCGTGGACCGGCCGGGCGCCGGCGGGCTCTGACGGCCCGTCCCGCCGCTCGCGGCATCCCACGGCCTGCCCCGGCCGCCGCACGGTTAGCGCACGGTCTCCATGACGGTCGCCCGCACGACGACCCTCCCGCTCTGCCGGAACCACAGCGTGTACGGCACTGTCTGTCCGGCCTTCAGCACGGGCGGGTCGAGGATGACAACCCCGAGTCCACCCGGCGCCATACGTACGGTGCCGCCCGCCGGAATGTCGGTGGCCCAGGCCGGCACGGTGCGCCCCGTCCCGGTCCGGCGCACCGTGCGGCGGATGACACTGACGCCCAGTTCGGTCGAGTCGGCGAACAGCAGGACGTCCTTGGACGCCCCGGTGTTCCGGATCTCGAAGTACGCGGCCGTGGAGGCGGAGCCCTCGGGCGCCGCGACGATGCGCGCCTGACCGACCGTGATCCTGGGCGGTGCGTCACCGGCGGCACCGGTCGCGGTGTAGGCCACCAGCAGGGCCAGCGCGCCGCAGGACGCGCCGACCGGAGCGGCAAGGGACAACAGGGCGTTGCCGAGGGGGTTTTTCCGCGTCCTGCGCATCATGCGCATCAGGCTTTTCCGCTTCATGAGTCAGTGGTCGGGGCGCGATGCGGACTGGTTCCCGGTTGTCGGCCGGCTGGCTGGTCCCGTGCGGTGGTGGCGGGGAATGTCCCTGAGCAGCCAGGATCGAGCGTGGTTGCGGAACTGCGTGGACCGCGGCCGGGAGGGGTGGTCACAGGCCGGGTCCCGTGCGACGGCTCGGAGAGCGGGCACCACGGGGGCGGCAGTGGGAAGAGAGGGCCGCTCCATCCGCCCGTCGGCCATCCACCGACGGACCCTGGCCCCTGGCCCTCGCCACCTTCGCCGTCCTGGCGGGTGGTTACGGCTGGTTGGGTGCTGTCCCGGCCGGACTTCCCGGTGCCATGGCGGGCGTTGCCGCAGGGCCGGTGTTGAGCGGGCTGCTCATTCTCCTGGTCGACGTGGCCCGCGCTGGGGGCAATCAGTCGGCCCACGGCACGGCTGTGCCCAACTTCCCGTAGGACAAGGGAAATCGGCGCGAAGTCACGGGAACTCGGTGCCCCTCGCGGCCGACTACTGGTTCGACAGCGCAGCCCGGCACGTCCGCAGACCACCGTGAGGGGTCGTGGGCGAGGCGGGCGCGGAACCTCGGACGAAAGTGGTTCGGCACACGTGAGACACAGAGGGCACTCGTCGTCGCCGCGGAGATCCCCATGACACCGGAGATCGAGGACGCCTTCGCGGCAGTCAGGGCCGAGTACGGCGCCGACTCCCTCGTCCGGGTCGAGCGGATGCTGGAGCCGGGCGGCGGCGGTGAACGGCATCCGCTCCAGAAGGGGGCCAAATGGATCCTGCCGGGCCTCTCGCCCACGCCCTGGCACGATCCTTACGCCTACGCCGAACTGGCCCCCGTCGTCCACGCGCTGGAGGCTGGCCATCCAGCGATCAAGAAGGAGCTGAACGCCGCGTGGGGAGCCCAGCCGGCGGCCTTCTCGGACTACGAGCACTATCTGACACGGCAGCAGGACTGGCAGGCTCTTTACCTGTTCCGTCGAGGGCGTCTTGTCGAGGAGCCGGCCGCGACGGTGCCCACCGCCTACCAGGTGGTGAAAGACGCCGCTGTGGACACGGAGAAGATATGCCCCCTCCTTGAATGTCATTTCTCCACCCTGTTGCCGGGTGCCATGGTCGAGCCCCACTGCGACCTGTGGAACTTCAGCATCAATCTGCATCTCGCCGTGGACATTCCGGACGGGTGCAGTATCACGGTCGCCGGGGAAACCCGTCACTGGGAAGAGGGCAAATGCCTGCTCTTCGACTACTCGTTCGAGCATGAGGCCCGCAACGAGGGCGATCGTCCGCGAACATGCCTGCTCATCGACCTCTGGCACCCGGAGACCACCCTTCCGGAACGCCGGGCGCTGGTGGCCCTCATCAGTGAGATCCGGCGGCTCATGGGAGAGAACTGACGCGGGGGAAGTTCGCGACCTCTTTTTCTTCCGGTCCGGCAGTCTGCGGCTGTCGGATATCAGTTCTGCCCCGAATTTCCGGCAGCGGGGAATGTTATTCCAAAATTCGGCCATTCCCAATCCTGGACGGCGCTGCTACGGTGGCTGATCGAAAGCGGTCGGTCCGACGAATTCCTTCGATGTGAATTCCGTGTGCTCTGATCCCGAGGAGGTGATCGATGGTGTCTGTCAAGGAACCGGCAGAGGTTTCCGCCCGAAAGTCGTTATGGCTTTCCCTGATCGTTCTGGCGATGGGGCAACTCGTCATCTCGCTCGACTACAACATCGTGTACGTCGCGCTGCCGGAGATAGGCGCGGGGCTAGGGTTCTCCGACCACGACCTGCAGTGGGTGGTGAGCGCCTACGTCGTGGCCACCGGCGGCTTCCTGCTGCTGGGCGGCCGGGCCGCCGATCTGCTGGGCCGGCGCAGGATGTTCGTCCTCGCGGCGCTGCTGTACGCGGGGTCGTCCCTCGTGGGCGGCCTGAGCGAGTCGCCCGGAGTGCTGGTGGCGGTCAGGGGCATCCAGGGCATCGGCGGCTCCCTGCTCTTCCCGGCGACTCTCTCCCTGATCACCACCCTGTACGACGAGGGGCCGGCCCGGAACCGTGCCCTCGCGGTGTGGGGGGCGGCCGGGGCCGGAGGGCTCTGCTTCGGGTCGCTGCTCGGCGGGGTCCTCGTGGAGGCGTTCGGCTGGCCGTCGGTGTTCTTCGTCAACGTGCCCGTCGCCGGCGCCCTCGCGGTGGCCGGGTGGCTGCTCTTCCCGGCGGACGGGCCATGGGACCGCTCGCGCCACTTCGACGTGGCGGGTGCGCTGACCGCGACGGGCGGGATCACGCTCCTGGTGTTCCTGCTGGTCCAGGCCCCGGCGGAAGGATGGACCACCCCGACGGTCCTGATCAGCGCGGTGGCCGCGGTCGGACTGCTGACGCTCTTCGCCGTCGTCGAGCGGCGATCACGTGAACCGCTCGTCCCGGCCCGGCTGTTCGTCCACCGCGGCCTGCTCGCCGCCATGGCGGTGACCGCCCTGTTCAGCGCCACGTTCAGTTCGGTGCCGTACTTCCTCACCCTGTACTTCCAGTCGGTGCACCGCTACAGCGCGGTCGCGACCGGCCTCGCGTTCCTCGTGCCCGCCGTGGTCGTCGCTGTGGGCACGCAGGCCGGTGAACGGGCCGTGGCCGCCTTCGGGGTGCGGCGCATGCTGGTCGGCGGCATGGTGCTGGGCGCCGCCGGAGCAGGAGCGCTCGGCCTGGCCCTCACCTCGGACGGCCCGTACGCCGCGCTGCTGCCGGGGATCGTGCTGCTGGGCCTCGGCCAGGGCGCCGCGTGGACCGGGATGTGGATCGTCGCGTCCGCCGGGGTGGCCCCGGGCGACCAGGGCATCGCCTCCGGGATGGCGTCGACGACCCTCCAAGTGGGCGGCGCGGTGGGCCTCGCCCTGCTCGTCGCGGTGGCAGGCGGCGTCGGCCAGAACGCGTCCGGGCCCGGCCTCCTCGACGGCCTCCGCACCGCTGTCTTCACGATCGCGGCCGGGATCGGGTGCGGGGCGCTCGCGCTGCTCACCTTCCGCAGGACCACCGATTCCGCGGGCACCACGCCCACCGCCTCCGTCCGGGCCGACGGTCCCTAGAGGCCCTCCGCTCAGGATTCCCCCTCCTCCCTAGCTTCCTTCAGCTTCCTTCCCTCCCGTGTCCAGGCTGCCCGGCCGTCCCCCGTCATGCCAGGAGAACCCTCATGTCCCTTCCCGCCGCCGGTTCTTCCGCCCCTCCGGCAGCCGTTCTGTGCGGGCTGGCCGGCTGGGTGCCGTCCCGCGTGGTGACCAACGAGCACCTCGCACGACGGCTCGACACCGACGACGCGTGGATTCGCACGCGGACCGGTATCCACCGGCGGCACGTCGTCGACGCCGGACAAGCGACGTCGGACCTGGCCGTCGAGGCGGGCCGCAGGGCTCTGGCCTCCGCGGGAACCCACCATGTCGACGCCGTCGTCGTCGCCACGACGACCCCGGACCACCCCTGCCCCGCGACCGCGCCCGGCGTCGCCGCACGCCTCGGGCTGACAGGAGCGGCGGCCTTCGACATCGGCGCCGTATGCACCGGATTCGTGTACGGGCTCGCCTCGGCCGCCGGGCTGATCGCGGCCGGGGTCGCCGAACGGGTGCTGTTGATCGGCGCGGACACGTACTCGACGATCGTGGATCCGCTGGACCGGGCCAACGCGATCATCTTCGGCGATGGAGCCGGAGCGGTCGTCCTGCGCGCCGGCCACCCCGACGAGCCTGGCGCGGTCGGTCACTTCGACCTCGGCAGCGACGGCGCCCACGAGAACCTGATCACGGTCTCGGCCGGTGGTTCCCGACAGCGCTCCCAGCCGGGTGAACCCAGCCGTGAACAACGGCACTTCGCGATGCGCGGGAGAGAGGTCTACCGCCACGCGGTGACGCGGATGGCCGAGTCGGCGCGGGCCACGCTGGCCGGGGCCGGCTGGAAGATCGACGACGTCGACCACTTCGTACCCCACCAGGCCAACCTGCGGATCCTGCACTCGGTGGCCGACGACCTCGGGTTGCCGCGCGAGCGCTGCGCGACCCACGTGAAGTCCGTCGGCAACACGGGAGCCGCGTCCGTCCCGCTCGCCCTCGCCGACCTGGCCGCCAGGCAGGCGGTCCGTCCCGGCGACCGGCTGCTGCTCACCGCTTTCGGAGGCGGCCTCACCTGGGGCTCCTGTCTCCTGACCTGGCCCTCACTTCCCGCGACACCACAAGAACGGACGACGTCATGAGCGCCACCTACGACCAACTCGTCGCCATCCTCACGAGACTGCACGACGTTCCCGCCGACCGGATGCGCCCCGAGGCGACCCTCGGATCCCTGGACGTCGACTCGCTGACGACGGTCGAGATCAGCATCCGTATCGAGCGCGACCTCGGTGTGGCCGTCGGCGACGACGAGCTGGAACCCGACCTGACCCTCGGTGACATCGCCGGACTCATCGACGCCCGCCGGGCGACCGTCTGACCACTCTGACCACGGAAGGAAACCCCGTCATGGAGATCAAGGAACAGCCCGGTGCCTCGATGGGCGCGACGGTCGAGGGCTTCGACCACACCACCGCCTCGGACGCCGACATCGCGGCGCTCAAGCACACCGTCTACACGAAGAAGATCGCCGTCCTGAAGGGCCAGGACCTCACTCCGCACGAGTTTCTGGAACTCGGCAGGCGACTGGGCCGCCCGGAGACCTACTACGAGCCGATGTACAAGCATCCGGAGGTCCCGGAGATATTCGTCTCTTCCAATGTTCCGGAGAACGGAAAGCAGATAGGTGTCCCGAAGACCGGCAAGTTCTGGCACGCCGACTACCAGTTCATGCCGGACCCTTTCGGTATCACCCTCATCTACCCCCAGATCATTCCGCAGCAGAACCGCGGCACGTACTTCATCGACATGGGCCGGGCGTACGAGCAGCTGCCCGAGGAGTTGAAGAAGGAGATCGCGGGAACGTACTGCAGGCACTCCGTGCGCAAGTACTTCAAGATTCGCCCGCACGACGTCTACCGCCCCCTCTCCGAGATCATCGACGAGGTCGAGCGGAAGACCCCGGCCGTCCGGCAGCCGACCACCTTCACCCATCCCATGACCGGCGAGACGGTCCTCTACATCAGCGAGGGCTTCACCGTCGGCATCGAGGACGCGGACGGCGCACCGCTCGACGCGGAGCTGCTCAAGCGGCTGTTCGACGCCACCGGCCAGCTCGACGAGAGCTTCGAGCACGACGGCATCCACCTGCAGAGCTTCGAGAAGGGCGACCTGCTGGTCTGGGACAACCGCAGCCTCATCCACCGCGCCCGGCACACCACCACCCCCGAGCCGACCGTCTCCCACCGCGTCACGGTGCACGACGAGCGCAAGCTGCACGACGGGATCACGGCGGCATGACGGACCGCTCGGACCGTTCGGACCGCTCCCTGCTCGACCAGGTACTGCGGCCCTACAAGGCCCACTGCAAGTATCTGAGGTCGGCGGACGTCACCGACCGGGACGGACACCTCACCGCCCGCAGCACCTTCTCGATACCCGAGTCGTGCTACATCGACGACACCGGCCATCTGAATTCCGTCGAGGTGAACATCTGCTACAACCAGATGATGTATTACCTCGTCGCCAAGTCCGTGCAGGACGGGCTGGGCACGGGATTCGCCGGCTGGACGCTGGACGACTTCTGGAAACACCAGCTCCCGGACATTCTCATCGCCCGATTCGCCTCCCGTTTCCGGCGCCCTGTCAACCCCCGTGATTTCTCCGGGGAAATGGAATTTCGGTCCGTCACCCGGCGGACCCCGGCAGGCGGCACCCCGTTCCTGCACGCGGAGACGACCTTCCGTTACTGGGACGCGGAGTCCGGCCGCTGTGACGGCGAAGCGGTCCTCGCCTTCGTCAACATCCCCTGACCCTCCGCCTACCCCACCGAGGCATCCCATGGACAAGCTCCACCATCCTCGGCTCCGGACACTCGTCCAGACCACGAGCTTCCACGCGCGACAGCAGCCCACCGTGCCGGCGGTCCTCTGCGACGGCCGCACCCTGACGTACGAGCAGCTGCACCACGAGAGCAACCGCGTCGCCCACGCGATCAAGGCCGCCGGACTCACCCCGGGCGACCGGGTCGCCTACCTCGGCAAGGAGTCCGAGCACTACTACGAGATCCTCTTCGGCTGTGCGAAGAGCGGCACGGTCCTCGTGCCCGTCAACTGGCGGCTCGCCGCACCCGAGGTCAGTCACATCCTCCAGGACTCGGGGACCCGACTGCTGTTCCTGGAGGACGAGTTCGCGCCGATCGTCGAGAAGATGCCGGCCGCGCCACCGGAGACGGTCGTCGCGCTCGGTGATTCCCTAGCGACCTGGAAAGCACCTCACCCGGACACCGAACTCCCGGACACCGCCACCCCGGACACCCCGGTCGCCCAGCTCTACACCAGCGGAACCACCGGACTGCCCAAGGGCGTCGTGCTCGCCCACCGCAGCTTCTTCGCGATCCGTGACGCCCTGGCGAGCGAGGGCCTGGACTGGATCGACTGGCGGCCCGGCGACATCGCGCTGATCGGCATCCCCGGCTTCCACATCGGCGGCCTGTGGTGGGCCACCCAGAACTTGAACGCCGGTACCACCGTCGTCGCGATGCGCGCCTTCGCCGCCCGCCAGGCCGTCGACCTCATCCGCGATCTCGGCGTCACCACCGCCTGCGTCGTGCCGGCCATGCTCCGCATGATGCTGACCGAACCCGGCGTCGGAGCCAAGGACTTCACCACCCTGCGCAAGACCGTCTACGGCGGCTCCCCGATCTCCGAGGCGCTGCTGGAGGAGAGCCTCGCCGTCCTCGACTGCGAGTTCGCCCAGATCTACGGCCTCACCGAGACCGGCAACACGGCCGTGTGCCTGCCGCCTGCCGCACATGTGCCCGGCGGCACCCTCATGCAGGCCGCCGGCCGCCCCTATCCCGGGGTGCGTGCCAAGGTGATCGACGGCGAAGGACGCGAACTGCCGCCGGGCGCCGTCGGCGAGGTGTGCCTGGCCACGCCCGCGCACATGGTCGAGTACTGGCGGCTGCCCGACAAGACCGCCGAGACCCTCGTCGACGGCTGGATCCACACCGGGGACGCCGGCTACCTCGACGAGGACGGCTACGTCTTCATCCGCGACCGGATCAAGGACGCCATCCTCGTGGCAGGGGAGAACGTCTACCCGGCCGAGATCGAGAACGTCCTCGAAGGGCATCCCGGTGTCGCCGAGGCCGTCGTCGTCGGCGCCCCCGACGAACGCTGGGGCGAGTACGTGCACGCCTTCGTCGTCCCCGTCCCCGGCGAACAGCCACGCCCCCGGGACCTGCACACCTTCCTCGTCCCGCAGCTCGCCGCCTTCAAGCTGCCCGCCCGCTACGAGTTCATCGACAGCGTCCCGCGCAACCCCAGCGGCAAGATCCTCCGCCGCGAACTGCGCGACCGCTTCTGGAGCGACTCCGCACGCAAGGTCAACTGACCGGCCCCTACTGGAGACAGCCCCTACTGGAGAGAGAACGCCATGCCCGCTCCCCTCACACCGGAGGGCTTCCGCACCGACCTCGCGGAGTTCCTGTACCTGCGGCCCGACGAGGTCGACCTCGAAGAGAACCCCGTCTACGCCGGCCTCGACTCCCTGCGCATCGTCACGCTCATCGAACGGTGGCGGGAGAGCGGCGTCGACGTGACCTTCATCGAACTCGCCGAGTGCACCTCGTTCGCCCAGTGGTGGCAGCTGCTCTCGGCACGGCAAGGAACAGCACCTCAAGGGACGGCCGGGCAGGGAACAGGGGGAGCGGAACATGCCGACGCGTGAACACCATGCGCTGCTGGCCGCCCAGGAAGGCATCTGGACCGGCCAGCAGCTGGACACGGACAGCCCGGCGTACAACACGGCCGAGTACGTGCACATCCACGGCCCCGTCGACCCGGCGGTCTTCGACGACGCCCTGCAGCACGTGGTCGCGGAGACCGAGGCACTGAACGTCGCCTTCGCCGTCGACGACGAAGGACACCCCCGGCAGGTGGAGGCCCGGGCCGGGGACTGGCGGCTGCACACAGCCGACCTCACCTCCGAACCCGATCCGCACGCGGCGGCCCTGGCCTGGATGGACGAGGACATGGCCCGCCCCGTCGATCTCACCACCGATCCCGTCTTCGGCCATGCCCTGCTGCGGATCGCATCGGAGGAGTACCTCTGGTACCACCGGGTCCATCACATCGCGCTCGACGGGTTCGGGCTCTCGCTGGTCGCCCGCCGGGTCGCCGAGGTGTACACATCCCTGATGGCCGGCGAGCCGGTGGAGGACAGCGGCTTCGGCAGCCTCGCGTCGGTCAGGGAGGAGGAGCGCGACTACCGGGCATCCCCCCGCTTCGGGAAGGACCGCGCCTACTGGGCGGAGCGGTACGCCGACCGGCCGCCCGTCGCGTCACCGGCCGGCCGTGCCGCCCTGCCCGCCCGCACCTTCCGCCGCCGGGTCGTCGACCTGGACGCCTCCCGGACGGAGCAACTGCGTGCCGTGGCCAGCGACCTCAAGGTCACCTGGTCCGAGGTGCTGCTGGCCGTGACGGCGGCCCAGTTGCACCGTGTCACCGGTGCCCCGGAGATCGTTCTCAGCCTCCCGGCGATGGGACGCCTCGGCTCCGTCTCGCTCCGGGTCCCGTGCATGGTCCGCAACATCCTGCCCCTGCGCGTCCCCGTCACCGAGGGGGACAGTCTCCGTGAACTCGCGCCCCGGATCTCCCGCGAACTGCGCGCCGGACTGCCCCACCAGCGTTATCGCTACGAGCAACTGCGGCGCGACCTCAAACTCGTCGGCGGACAGCGCCGGTTGTCCGGCCCCGGCGTCAACATCATGCCGTTCGAGTACGACCTGCGCTTCGCCGGCCACCGCAGCACGGTCCACAACGTCTCCGCCGGCCCGGTCGACGACCTCTCCGTCAACGTCTACGACCGCTCCGAGGGAGCGGGGCTGCGCATCGCCGTGGACGCCAACCCGGACCTCTACACCGAGGCGGACGTCACCGCCTTCAAGGAGGGCCTGCTCTCCCTGCTCGCGGAGGCCGTCGCCGAGCCCGACCGTGTGCTCGGCCGACTGCCCGCTCACAGGAAGCCCGCCGTACCCGCCCCCGTCACGCCCCCCGAACCCGCCCCCGTCACGCCCCCCGAACCCGCCACCGTCACCGTGCTGGACGGAGGGCCGCTGCCGGGCGTCGCCGTGCTGGACGGAGGGTCGCTGCCGGGCCCGGCGCGTCCGGTCCTGGGGCCGATCGCCGACCATGCCGCCCGGCGCGGCGGAGCTGTCGCCGTCGAACAGGACGGTCGCCGCGTGACGTACGCGGAGCTGTTCGGGTCGGCCCGTGCGATCGCCCGCCGACTGGCTGCCCGCGGCGTCGGCCGGGGCGACCTGGTGGCTGTCGCCCTGCCGCGCGGTATCGAGGCCGTCACCGCCTTCCTCGGCATCCTGCTCTCCGGTGCCGCCTACGGTCCGCTCGACCTGACAGCACCTCGGGAACGGACGGCGGAACTCCTGGACGACGCCCGACCGGTTTTGATTCTCACCACCCGGGCTCGCGCTGGCGCCTTCGGGGACCGAGCCGTACTCCTGCTGGACGAGCCGGGCGCCGATCCCACCCCGGAGCACCGCCCCGCGCGGCTGACAGCGCCCTTGCCGGAAGACCTCGCCTATGTGCTCCATACCTCCGGATCGACCGGCCGCCCCAAGGGTGTGGAGGTCGGCCACCGCGCCCTCGCCCACTTCGTGGCCGGTGCGGCACATCGTTACGGCCCCCAACAGGAAGACCGTGTCCTGCAGTTCGCCCCGCCGCACTTCGACACCAGCGTCGAGGAGATCTTCCTGACCCTGTGCGCGGGCGCCACCCTCGTCGTGCGCCCCGAGGACGTGACCGACTCGGTTCCCGCGTTCCTGGACGCTTGCGCCCGGCTGCGCATCACCTTCCTCGACCTGCCCACGGCCTACTGGCACGAACTCGCGTACGCCGTCTCGACCGGCACCGCCGCGCTGCCCGCCGAGGTACGCACCGTCGTCATCGGTGGCGAGGCGGCGCTCCCCGAGCGGGTCGACCGCTGGCGCAAGGCCGTCGGCACCTCGGTGCGACTGCTCAACACCTACGGTCCGACCGAGGCCACCGTCGTCGCCACGGTCGCCGATCTCCACGACCCCGTACTCGCCGCGGGAGACGTCCCCATCGGGCTGCCCCTCCCGGGCACCCGCGCGGCGGTCGTCGACGGCGAACTGCATCTCCTGGGCGACAACCTGGCCGACGGCTACCGGGGAGACCACGCGGACGCCGTCCGCTTCGCCGCGCTCGACGCCCTGCCCGGCGGACCGCGTGCGTACCGGACCGGCGACCTGGTACGGGTCGGTGACGACGGGCAGTTGCGTTACGTCGGCCGGTCCGACACCGAGTTCAAGATCAGCGGACATCGGGTGCACCCCGCCGAGGTGGAGAGCGTCCTCGTCGCCCACCCGGCGGTCCGCGATGCCGCCGTCGTGGGACAAGTGCTGGACGACGGGACGCGCCGCCTGGCCGCCTACGTCGTCCCGGACGGTCCCGCCGAGGCCACCGCTCTGGCACGGGACCTCCGGGACCACCTGCGGGCGACGCTGCCCGCCGCGATGATCCCGTCGGCCGTCGAATTCCTGGACCGGCTCCCCAGGACGAGCTCGGGGAAGACCGACAGGAACGCCCTGCCCGCCCCCGACGAGGGGAAGACCGACAGGAACGCCCTGCCCGCCCCCGACGAGGGGAAGACCGACAGGAACGCCCTGCCCGCCCCCGACGAGTGGTGCGACGCGGAGGCCGACGACACCCTGGAGCGAACCATCGCCGACGTCTGGCAGCACATGCTCGGGGCGACGACCGTTTCCGTACGGGACGACGTGTTCGAGCTGGGTGCCCAGTCCCTCCAGGCCATCCAGGTGGCCAACCGCCTCGGCGTCGAACTGCGCCGGGAGGTGAAGGTCGCCTGGCTCTTCCAGCACCCGACGCCGGCCGGACTCGCCCGTTACCTGGACCGACGGGCACAACCGGCCACCCTGCACCCTCCGGAGACCCCGTCCGTCCCCGAGGCTCCGCGGGCCCTGAAGGCACCGCTCACCCCTGAGGCGCTGCTCGCCGACACCGTCCTCGACCCCGCCATCCGGCCCGGCGACCTGCCCGGCCCGGCCGTCGCACCGGACAGGGTCCTGCTCACCGGCGCCACCGGCTTCGTCGGCGCACACCTGCTGGCCGAACTGCTCACGAGCACCGAGGCGGAGATTGTCTGTCTGGTCCGTGCCCAGGGTCCCGCCGAGGCCACCGACCGAGTCCACCAGGCCCTGGCGAACCACCGGCTGCACGTCCCGGAGCCGGTGGGCAAACGTGTCACGGCCGTCCCCGCCGACCTGACCCGCCCCCGACTGGGCCTGAACGAGGAGACGTTCACCGAACTCGCCCGTACCTGCGGGGCGATCTTCCACAATGGGGCGACCGTCAGCATCATGCGCGAGTACGCCACCCTCCGCGCCGCCAACACCGAGTCCACCCGGGACCTGCTGCGCATGGCCGCCGTACGGTCGGTCCCCCTGCACTTCGTGTCGACCCTCTCCGTCGCCCCACCCCTCGCCCTCAGCCCCGAGGTGCCGGAGGCGTTCCTCCCACCCCACCCCGGACTGCGGTACGGCTACCAGCAGTCGAAGTGGGCGTCCGAGCGGCTGCTGGAACAGGCCGCCGAGCGGGGTCTGCCGGTCACCGTGCACCGGCTCGGCCGGATCGTCGGCCCGGCCGCGACCGGATACGTCAACGAACGGGACTTCCTCTGGAGCGTGCTCCGGGCCGGGGTGCCCGCCGGCATCGTCCCCGAACTCTTCGAGGAGGAGACCTGGACCCCGGTCGACCATGCCGCCCGAGCTGTCGTCCACCTCGGGCTCGGCCGGCAGCCGTCCGACGCGACCGTCTTCAACCACGCGGCCACCTCACCGGTGCGGCTGAGCGACGTCTACGACTGGCTGGAGGAGTACGGCTATCGGCTGCGCCGCGTGCCGCTGGCCCGGTGGCGAGCCGACCTTCCCGCCACGTCCGGCGTCGCGGCCACCACGCTCGCCTTCTTCGACGCCTGGGCCGACGAGGTGGCCGTACAGCACCCGAACACCACCAAGCCGCCCGCGACGCCCGATGCCCCCGGCCCCGATCTGCGGCTGGGGCGTGTCCGAGCCGACAACGTCGTGAACGGCCTGCGCGACAGCGGGCTCGGCTACCCACCGGTGGACCGGGACCTCATGTTCCGCTATCTGGACCACTGCGTCGAAGCAGGCCATCTCCCGTCCCCCGCAAAGTAGTTGGCCTTTGCCGGGAACTCGCGGGTCCCTCCGTACGACTACTGCAACTGAACCCGTCACCCACGAGCACCGCGCACGCGCACAGCCGCCCGCAGCCGCTCGCAGCAAGGAGTCCCGCATGTCGAAGATACGGCCGGTCGCCGTCGCCCTGGCCGGCGCCCTCTGTCTCGTCACGACGGCCTGCGCGGGCTCGACCGAGAAGACCGGAGCGAGCAGCGACAAGGAGTCCGCCGGGGACGCGAAGTCGGGCTACCCGGTGACCCTCGACAATTGCGGGGTCTCCGAGAAGTTCACCAAGGCCCCCAGCCGGGTGGTCGTGATGAACGGCGCCTCGGTCGCCGAGGTCTCCACCCTGCTCGCCCTCGGCGTCGAGGACACCGTCGTCGCCAACCAGCAGACCTACGGGATGTCCGAGGTGGAGGGCAGGGCGGCGGCCATCAAGAAACTGCCCACCGGGGACATCAAGCTCAACGACGCCTACGACATCCCACGCGAGGCGATGATCGGACTGCGCCCCGACCTGGTGCTGTCCACCACCTCGTACGGCTTCGACGAGAAGAACGGCTTCGCCACCCGCGAGCAACTGAAGGACGTGGCCGCCAACACCTATGTCTCCCCGCAGGGCTGCGACCAGGACACCTCGAAGATGACCATCGCGGACAGCTACACGCTGCTGCGCGACATGGGCAGGATCTTCGGCAAGAGCGACGAGGCCGAAAAGCTGATCGCCGCGTCGGAGAAGAGCATCGCCGACATCACGGCCAAGGTGAAGGGCGAGAAGCAGCCGAAGGTCATGGTCCTGTTCTCCAACATGGCCATGGGCGGCAACGACTTCAGCTCGGTCGTCGCCAAGGGCATCTACAACGACATCCTCGCCAAGGCCGGCGGCACCAACGCCTTCGAGAACGACTCGAAGACCTCCTTCGCCGATCTGAGCAAGGAGAAGGTGGCCGCCACCGACGTCGACGCCCTCGTCGTCATCGGCTACAACGACCCGAACCCGGCGGCCTACGCCAAGAAACTGCTGAAGGAGTTCCCCCAGTGGCCGGCCGCGAAGAACAACACGTACGTGGCGCTGTCGGACTCGATGTACCTCGGCCCGAGCAACGACCTCGCGGTGGAGAAGATCGCCGAGATGCTGCACCCCGACAAGGTCTGAACGGTCTGAGGCTGTCTCTCGCCGTCGGTGCCCTGTCCGTCGTGCTCGTCGCCGTCATGGTGGTGGCGGTCAGCATCGGCGCGGTGAACATCCCGGTGGGCGACGTGTGGCGCGTACTGCTGCACCACATCACCGGGCAGGGCGCCACCGGCGATCCCGCGCTGGACCAGATCGTGTGGACGTTCCGGGCACCCCGCGTGGCCCTCGCCGCCCTGGTCGGCGCGGGGCTGGCCGTCACCGGAGCGGTCCTCCAGACGCTGGTCGCCAACCCGCTCGCCGACCCCGTCGTCCTGGGCTTCTCCTACGGCGCCTCCCTGGGCGCCGTCCTGGTCATCACCCTCGGCGGGGCCACCCTCGCGGGCCTCGGCGGGCTCGGGGTGTCGGGCGCGGCCTTCGTCGGCGCACTGACGGCCGGACTCCTCGCCTTCGCCCTGGGACAGCGCGGGGGCCGACTGGCCCCCACCCGGCTGGTCCTGGCCGGGGTCATCGTCGGCTACGTCTTCCTCTCCCTCACCAGCTTCGTCCAACTGCTGGCGACGCCCACCGAACTGAGGACCGTGATGTTCTGGATGCTCGGCAGCGTCGCCGGCGCCCAGTGGGACCAACTCCCCGTCGTCACCGTCGTGGTGGTGACGAGCACGGTCGTCCTGACCTTGTTCGGGCGGCGGCTCAACGCCCTGCTGGCCGGGGACGAGTCCGCCACCGCGCTCGGCGTGGACGTCAACCGGCTGCGGGCGATCCTGCTGATCATCAGCGCGCTGCTCACCGGCACCGTCATCGCCGTCGCCGGCGGCATCGGCTTCGTCGGCCTGATGATCCCTCACCTGGTCCGCCTCACCGTCGGCGCCGACCACCGCAGACTGCTGCCCCTGACGGCGCTGCTCGGCGCCGTCTACCTGGTCCTCGTGGACCTGCTCTCCCGCACCCTCAACCGCCCCAACGAACTGCCGCTGGGCATCCTCACCGTCCTGCTCGGCGCTCCCTTCTTCCTGTGGCTGCTGCGCCGCAACAAGGGCATGGACACCGTATGAAACTGACTGTCGACCAGCTCTGCGTCACGCTGGACCGCCAACCGATCCTCCGCGAGGTGAACCTGGAAGCGGCCAAGGGCGACATCGTCGGGCTCGTGGGCCCCAACGGCAGCGGCAAGTCCACCCTGCTCCGCACGGTCTACCGCTCCCTGCGTCCGACGGAAGGAGTGGTCAGGGTGGGCGGCGACGACGTCTGGCAGCTGTCCACGCGCACCGCCGCCCGCCGCACCGCGGCCGTCCTCCAGGACTCAGGCACCACCGCCGGCCTGACGGTCACAGAGATCGTCGCCCTCGGCCGCACACCTCACCACGGCCTCATGGGCCGGGACGGTACCGAGGACCGCGAGGCCGTGGCGGAGGCGGTGGCCTGCTGCGGCGTCGGCCCTTTCGCGGACCGCGACTACGCCACGCTCTCCGGCGGTGAACGCCAGCGCGTCCTCCTTGCCCGCGCTCTCGCCCAGCGTCCGCAGCTCCTCGTCCTGGACGAACTCACCAACCACCTGGACATTCGAGCCCGCTTCGAGCTCCTGGACCTGATCCGCAGCACCGGGGTCACCACCCTGGCAGTCCTGCACGACCTCGACCTCGCCGCCCGCCTCTGCGACCACCTGGTGGTGCTCCACGAGGGCAACGTGGTGGCTGCGGGACCCGTCCTGGAGGTCCTGACCCCGGGGCTCCTCTGCGCGGTCTTCGGCGTACGGGGCCATACGGAGCGGCACGTCGACGGTGTCGTCCGCATCACCTACGCGGCCCGGCCGCTCGCCACCAAGGCCGATCCCGAGACTGGTCCTGAGAACGTGGACACCGGGATCCGTGACGCCGAGATCGAGCGGGGCACTGAGCCGGCCGGCCGTTGATATGCCGTCACCAGCCCGGCCAGCCGACCCCTACCCCACTCAGGTCTCGGCTGTCTCCGGGGCCTCGTACTGGATACTGTGCCGAGTCAGCTCGCTGGCCTCGGCCGAGTCGAGCCGGTCGACCAGATGCAGCGCCATGTCGATCCCGGCCGACACACCGGCGGAGGTGACGATGTCACCCGTCGTCGTCGTAACGCACGCCTGTGCGAACTTCGATCGAGCCGTCGATCTTCGCCAGCTTGTCGAGGTAGTTCCGGTGTGTGGTGGCAGGGCGGCCTGACAGGAGCCCTGCCGCGCCGAGAACTAGTGAGCCGGTGCACACACTTGCCAGGACGGTCCCTCGCCGGTGCAGTTCCCGTAGCCAGGTCAGTTGCGGTTCGTCCTTCGCCAGGGAACGGGTGCCGCTGCCACCGGGGTGGACTAGAAGGTCGAGTGAGGGAGCCGTATCCGGGCCATGCATGAAATGACGCTCGTTCTGATGGAGTGTCAGACGTATTCCGTTCGCTGGGCAGGGGCACTGGGGCGCCCTACGGTTATGCGGCACGCCGAAAGCTGTCGGTGTGTCTGATGTGTGCAGATGCTCCTTTCGGAGCGCTCCAGGTTTGTACTGCCTTATGTAGCAGATCCTCCCCGCACACTCCCCAGCGGCGCGGAGACTCCGCAGCTTCTTCCCAGGACATGCCGGCGTCACCAGCGGCAAGGAGACGAAACACGTTCCTAGTGCTGTGACCGCGTTGGTTCGCCGGGTTGGTCAGGCCGCTGTGGTGAGGGGGCGTCCGCCCCAGCGGATGCCTTTCTCGCTGCGGATGCGGGCGCGTTCCTTGCGTTCGGCGGCCAGGACGTCGCGGTGGCGGGCGTTGGCGTTGCGCCACCGCAGGTAGGCGTGCAGGGCCCGCGTCTGCACGGTGTGGTTGGGGTAGTTCGAGCTGGCGACGGTGAACTGCCGCAGCGGTCCGAAGTGGGCCTCGATCGGGTTCGCCCACGAGCCGTAGGCCGACGTGAAGCACAACTCGACCTTGTACTTCCGCGCCCAGCGGCGGATCGAATGCAGTGCGGCCAGCGTGTTCCCGGCGCCTTCCCTGCGGCGGTTCACGCCCCGCAGGGTGTCGTCGCCGAGCGAGTAGCAGCCGTGGAAGTACCGGGCTCCGTGGATGCGGTGGTAGGTGGCCGGGTGCCGCTCGGGGTGGCCGGAGGCGGCCCGGCCCGAGCCCATCGTGGGCCGGATCCCGAGCGGGCCGAACTCGTCGAAGGCGAACACGCGGTCCGGGAAGCGGTGAAGGACCTCCTCGATCCGGTCCAGCTTCGCCTCCCGTTCCGGGTCGGGGGATTCCTTCCAGGTCTTTGTGCGCTGGAAGGTGACGCCGCGGCGGGCGAGCAGGCTGCGTAACGCCTCGCGGCCTATTCGGATGACGCGGCCGTGGACTTGGCGCAGGTAGGCGGCGAGTTTGCGGATGGACCAGCGGGTGAAGGGCTGGCCGAGTTCGGTGGGGCGGGTGGTGGCCGTCTTGATGACGAAGTCTTCGTCGTCAGGCTTGAGCAGGCGGGGACGGCCTCCCGCCCACTGAGGGTCCAGGCAGGCCAGCCGATCTCGTTGAACCGGTGGATCACGTCACGGACGGTGTCCTCGTCGGCCTGGACCAGCTGGGCGATCACCGGGACCCGGTTGCCGCCGGCCGAGGCCAGCAGCATCATCGCCCGCCGGTAACGCACGGTGCTGGTGCTGCCCCGGCGCACGATCTGCTGCAGCTTCTGCCCCTCCTGGTCGGTCAGTCTGCGCACACGGACAGGCTCGGCCACCACACCCCCAGCGATCGGAACGGACGTCACCGCACATCCAACCGTCCCGATCATCGCCGCGCCGAACGTTCCATGTCAGAGGACTACATGTCGCGCTGGGCCTCGATTTCGGCGGCCAGAGCAGCCATGTCGCGCACGTGCGTGTAGTACCTGGTCGCGTACTCGTCGTCGATCGCCGGAAGGACCCGCTCGAACACGGTCATCAGCCGCGCCAGGCCCGCGCGGCGCTGTTCGTTGAGCGGACCTTTGACGACGCCGAGGGCATAGCCATAGGTGTCCGCGTCGAGCATCACCATGTCCTGGTTCTCGATGTCGAGGCCGCGAAAGCCGGGTGGGAACGGCATGGCCATGTGCTCGGCCATCCTCTGCGTGAGGGCGCGGACCTTCTCTTCGGGCATGCGGAGATTTTGCCAGGAACTCACCGGCGTCCAGGTTCAGTTCGTGGTCCCCGACCCGGCGAACCTATGCGGTCAGAGCACTAGGGCCTGTTGTGAAAGTGCTGGTCGCAGCCACTCCTTGTTGGCTGCGACCAGCACGGTCGCTTCGTAGCGGACGGCGAGTTGTCGTACCGGGTGGCAACGGCCCGGTGGTGCTTGAGCCAGTTGATCCCGCACTCGACCGCATGCCGCTGCTTGTAGTCGTCCTTGTCGAACTCGGGCGGCCCCCCGACATGCGATCCCAGTTTGAGGCGGTTGCGGACCCGGCCCGCCGGAACCGGGATGGTGGCCTTGATCCCGCGTCTGCGCAGGTAGGAGCGATTGCCGCGGGAGTCGTACGCCGTGTCGGCCCGCATCCGGTCCGGGCGCTTGCGCGGCCTGCCCAGCCCCAGCCTCGGAACCCGGACGGCCTCCAAAACCGGCTCGAACTGCGGGGAGTCGCCCCGCTGCCCAGCCGTGATCACGACCGACAAGGGCTTTTGCCCCCTGCAGGTCCCTCTTTTCGCCGCTCCGGCGGCGTGCAGGGTGGCCCGGCAGACGGTGGAGTCGACGTTCACATCCCAGGTGATCAGGCCCTTCGCGTCCGCCTCGGCCTGGAGCCGGGTGAGGATCCTTGCCCAGGTGCCGTCCCGCTGCCAGCGCCGGAACAGGTCATAGACCCGGTCCCACGGCCCGTAACGTTCGGGCACGCCCCGCCAGGGAGCACCGGTCCGGGTCCGCCACCGTATGCCGTCCATCACCTGCCGCCGCGTCCACACCCGCGGCCGACCCGACCTGATGCCCCGCGGCAACAACGGCTCCAGCCGGGCCCACTGGCCGTTCGTCAGATCCCCACGTCCCACAGGACATGATCATCATCGAACAAGATCCACTTTCGCAACAGACCCTGGCCGCCTCGCAGATCCCGCCCGCCCAGGGCGTGGACCAGGCGGTCCACCACGCACGGTTCGACCCTGCTACCCGCCGTCGGCTCCTGGACCTCGATGCGCCGCAGGTCGCCTCCCTCACCCACGCCCTGTTCCTGGAACACACCGCCACCGGCACCGCACCGGCCAACCGCTTCGCGCGCGCACCTACGGACTCGTCTACCATCCCGCCACCGGCATCCGGCCCACCCCCTTCGACGTCGCCGACCGCCTGAACAGCACCACCAGATCCCCCGCCAGCCCGCCCGCCGACAGACTCGCCGCCCCGTAGAAGGGGACCGCCGCACCTCGCCGGGCGCGGCAAGAAGATGCCCGGCATCGCGGCACGTCTCAGCCGGCGAGGAGTTCGGCGACCTCCCGGCGGATGTAGGGCAGGTCCGTGTAGAGCGTGCCTGGGCATTCGGTGCTCGCCCAGTCGCGGTGCCCGCCGATGGCCGGCACGGTGCGCACCACATTGCTGACGGGATTGCGGTAGACCACGTCGGCCAGCGGGTCCACCCCGTGACGGCCCGCGAGTTCGGCCAGCAGTCGGGCCAACGAGACGCGTGCTTCCGGGGTTGCGGACTGTGCGGTGAAGGTGCCCAGTAGGGCGATGCCGACGTTCCCGGAGTTGTACTCCCCGATGTGGGCGGCGGTGACCAGGCGGCCCGCCGCGTCGTGCGCGGGCGTTCCGTCGGTGCCCGACCAGCGTCCCTCGTACACCTGACCGGCCGCGTCGATCAGGTAGTGGTAACCGAGGTCGCCGTACTCCGCGGCGTCGGCGCGGTAGATCGCGCGCACCCGGGCGGCCGCCGCCAGGCTGTCGCCGCCGTCCGCGGTGTGGTGGACCGTCAGGGTCTGGACCGGGTAATAGGCGGGGGGCCAGCGCTCGGTGCCGGTGGCGGTGTGGCGCAGGGCTTCGTCGGCTCCCCACTGGGCGCGGGTGAGCAGCGGGTAGGTGGCGGCCGAGGCCGGGAGGGCTGTCGTGCCCAGTACGGCCGCGGCGCCCAGCGCGCCAAGGAACGTCCGGCGCGGCAGCGGGGAGTGGGATGCGGGGCGTCTGGTGCCCCGTAGGTCTTGGCGGCCCGGGAGGTCCATGGGGTGTGTCTCCCTGTGCGTTCTCGTAGGGGAAAGGCGGTCGTGTGTCGCCGTACGGGCCGCTGCCCGTCCTCCCTGAGGGGAGGACGGGCAGCGGTGCGCGTGTGTGCGGTCGCAGGCGAGACCAGGTCAGCAGCGGTGGGTGCCGGCGAAGTTCCAGAACGCGGACTTGGTGGCGGGTCCGGCGATCCCGTCGACGGTGAGGCTGGCGCCGTGCAGGTTGAGGTACTGCTGCAGACCCTTGATCGTGTTGGGGCCGACGATCCCGTCGATGGAGTCGCTGTAGTAGCCCAGGGTTTTGAACAAGTTCTGCGCCGCCTTCCAGCTGTTGGTACCCAGCTGGCCGTCGATGGTCCCCGGGCCGGGGAAACCAAAGGTGATCGCCCGGTCGCGCAGCAGGCACTGCCAGCTCTTGGCGTGGGCGGTGTCCAGCCCCAGGTTGTTCACGGCGAGCACGCCGATGGCCTCCGCGCTCGCCGCCGGCGCCGCCGCGGGCACCGAGGACGAGGCGGGGGCCGCGAAGCTGGTGCCCGCGCCGGCCAGGCCGCCGGCGGTGAGCGCGGCGACGGTCGCGGCGGTGACACACGCCCGCTTCATGATCTTCGATCGCATCCGGAAAATCCTCTTCGTCTCGTAGACCGCCCAGTGCTGCACCGGGATTCGAGACGACCTTGCCAGCCTCCTGTGCTCCTTTACAGACTTTTACGCGCCAGCGCAAAAGACGAGGCAGACGAGAGGAATCCAATGCTCCGCATCCATTTCACGGATGCCGATTTAGCACGTGTTCAAGTCGCGTCCAGACCCGATCCACTCTGGGAGACCTACTTCAGTGGCTCGGACGTTCTTCAGCGGCCCCACGATGACCAGCCGAAGCGGTCCCACTTCGTGAAGATCAGAGAGGGCTTGAGTTGGTCCCGTCCAAGAGCCATGCCTGATCAGCGTGGGATCCGGGTGGGGCCGACGAACAACGTCACGGCCAACTTCAGCCTGCACCGGCTCCAGGGCCGACGGAACCTGCGGCCCTACGAGCAGTGGCACCGCACCACACGCCAGGCCCTGCGCGAGAAGGGACTGACCGCAGCCGTCCGTGAGGTACTGCTGCCGCTCTACCCTCGCGGCAGCTACATCCCCGACTTCCTCACCCCCGGCGCGGCGGCCGAGGGCCTGAAAATCGCAATGCTGGCCAGAGTGAGAAGCGTTCCCTCCTGGACCCGGCGATTAGCCGATACGGAAACCCGCGGTCAGCCTGTTGTGAAAGTGCTGGTCACCGTTCAAACGCGCGATCGGCCAAACGGGGCAAGTACCCGAGCCGATGGGCCATGATTGGTGCTGGAGTCGATCAGCTGCGGAGGGATGCGGTTGAGCAAGACAGTGCCGGTGATCTCCGGTGACGCGATGTTCTGGGCTTATGACGTGGCGCTCGGGGTTCTTTTCATCGAAGCCGCGCGAGTTGGGGCGGAGACGCCGGCGGACCTGCGGCATTCGTGGTGGCCGGAGTTGGAACAGGATTTGCGGACTCATGCGTTGGTGGGCAGTAGTTTCGCCGTCCTGCTGGACGACTTCAGCGTTGAACAGCGACATGTACTCCTGAAGTGCGTTGTGGAGGCGGCTCACCGGATCGAGGCCCCGCGGCGGCGTGAGCCGAGACGAAGTCTCGACCTGGCCCGATCCGGAGGAGAGTGCGACCAGTTACCTGCGCGGTGCGGAACACAGCAACGCCGCTCCGCTTGGCGAGCTGACGGAGGCTCTGGTCGATCTGGCTGCTGGCACGCTCCCTCCCGCTCCGGCTGAGCATCATTGGTACTACGGAACTCCGAAGGGTCGGATCGTGCAAGGCGGATAGGGCATGCTGCGAAAGTGCTGGTCATAGCCACTCGTTGATGGCCGCGACCAGCACCGTCGCGTGATAGCGGACAGCAAGCTTGTCGTACCTCGTGGCGACCGCGCGGTGGCGCTTGAGCCGGTTGATCCCACATTCGACCGCGTGCCGCTGCTTGTAGTCGTCCTTGTCGAACCTGGGCGGGCGGCCGCCTCGGGAGCCGAGCTTCTGGCGGTTGCGGATCTGGTCCGCCTTCTCCGGGACAGTGCACTTCACGCCGCGTCGGCGCAGGTAGGCGCGGTTCGCATGGGAGCCGTACGCCTTGTCTGCGCGGACCCCGTCCGGCTTTCTGCGAGGTCGGCCCGGTCCGGTTCGAGGCACCCGGATGCCGTCGAGGACCGGCTGGAACTGGGGACTGTCGTGCCGCTGGCCAGCGGTCACCAGCAGGGACAGCGGCTTCTGCCCCTGCTCGACCGCCAGTGCACCTTGGAGGTCAGCCCGCCGCGCGAGCGCCCGAGGCCGTGGTCTTCGGGCTCGGTGTCGACGCCACCGGGAGGCTCCTTTTGGAGGCCCCTTTTTTTACGCGCTCCGGCGGCGTGCTGATGAGCGCGGGCAATGGTGGAGTCCACACTGACATCCCACGTGATCAGGCTCCCTTTCCGCGGATACCCTGTCTCAGGACACCGCGCAGTCGGAGCGCCGCGACGGGCGCGCAGCAGGGGCGGGCAGCATGTGACGGCTCAGGTCGTGACGGTGCGGCAGGAAGAGCGCGAGTACTGGAGCCGGTGACAACTGGCGTGCTTTCCGCGCTGCTGGTGACAACTGTCGTGCCTCAGCACACCTGTTCGTGAGCTGAAGCGCGATAGGTGTCACAAAGGCGGGCTTGTTGTCACCGAGGTTGGCGGCCATTCTTCCTCTACGGAGAGTCCTGACCGCTGAGCCCGGAGTCGTGTCCCCCGGCGGGCCGATGTGGTCGGCGTTCCGGAAGCCGTGTGATCGCGGCGCTCACTGCCAATCCGAGCGTGACACCGACAGCGGAGCCAACGCTCTGTGCCCAGGCATCGTCGAGGGGGCCGGGCAGGACGGCTTCTGTGAGTCGGCTGGCAGCCGACAGGACTGTCAGCGCGGCCAGTATGGCCGTCCAGCGGTACCGCACCCCGTCGATGATGTCGCCATAAAAGATGAGCAGCAGTGCCATGCCGAACTCGGCGTTCCAGCCGATCGCGGTGAGCCCGGCCCCGAAGGCAAGCGCGAACAGCCACAACCCCACCAGTTGCCGTGCGAACGTGGGCGGCTGCCGTCTTGCACCACGCGGAGGCCAGAAGAACCGTGTGATGTGCTGGACGATCGCGTACTTCTGCATGATTCGCGTCCCGATCCCCAGGGGTAGCCGACTTCTACCGGCGCTCAGGAGTAGGACGCACAGGAGCAGGACGCGGTTGTGGTGAAGTGTCGTCTCGGGGAGCCAGAGGCTGTCGATCTCCGCTTCTGGTGACAGAAGGGCTGCCGAATCCGGCCGCGGGCCGCAGGCTCAGGGCTGAGCGGGGACGATCCGTACGTCGCAGACGCCGCTCGACGATTGGCTCCAGCCGAGCGCCGCCGAGGCGCTCAAGGAGGGGTACTTCCCGGACGGCGGCCGCTCCAGCTCCCCTGGACGAGGCCCGCTTCACCGGCGTGAGGCACCTGGAGTTCGAGCTGTTGGACTGCCATGACGGGCGGGCCCGGACCACATGGTCCGGGCCCGCCCGTGTTTTCCGTGATCACCGGATCGGAGTCAGTGCATGTATACGTCCTGACCCGGTGGCTTGTCAGTCGCGGCGCGGCTTACGGATGCCCTGCCACATGTAGCCGATGACCGGGACCCACGAGAACACCGCGACGAACGGGGTCAGCAGGACTGCAACCCAGACCGGACCCTCGATGTAGAGGCCCAGGAGCACCCCCGTCGGGATGAAGAGCCAGAACTCCAGCAGAAGTCCCCACCCGGGCCCGCGGTAGTAGCCGTTCGCCGGGATGAGCCGGGTGAACGCCATCGGGTGCTTCAGCTCCCACGCGGTACGCGCAGCACCGCCGAGGGCCAAGGACAGTGAGAACCACAGGCCGTGGAACCAGTTGGCGACTGGGGAGCGCTCCTGGTCGCGCAGGACGTCCCACAGGGCACCCCGCATCTCGTCGTGCATCGCACGCCAGGCCTGGTTGGAGACGGTGAGCCAGCTGATCAGGAGCACGAGGTAGGGGATCTGCATGGTCACCCAGCGGGCGGCCGGCCGCAGACGGCGCAGCAGCGCAAGGGTCGCCTCGTACACGACAGCGGCGACGGCGGCCGCGATCAGGGCGGTGCGCCAACCCACGAGGTCCTCGCCGAGGAACATGGCACTGCCTTCGGCAGAGGCGAGCACGAGGTCGATGGCGGCGCCCATGCTAGACACCCCCCATTGCGGTTCCCGGCTTGCGTCCCCAGACACGGCCCGGCCCGGTGGGCGCGGGAGTGACCTGGGAGGAGAACTCGGCCAGCGCGATGCGGGCTGCTCCGAGCTGGTCCGGGTCGATGGTGTAGAGACGACGTGCGGGACGGCCGAGTTCGGAGGGCGAAGCCTCCTCGGTCTCGACGGTCAGCAATCCGGCGCCCGTTAGGCGTGCCAGGACCGGATACAGCGTTCCGCTGGAGATGCGGAGCCGCTTCAGCAGTTCGGCGCCGTGATGCTGCGCCTCCGGCTCGTCAACGAACACCCGCAGCACACGGGCGACGTTGGCAGTCATCCGAATGTTCATGACGCCAGCGTAGGACCCTCCAGCGAAAACCGACATAGCCCCCGAGCTGCGAGTTCCTTATCGTGACAACCAGGCTGCCTCGACCGTCCCCATTCGCCGGCGCAGCCGGTCCCGCTGGTGACAACTAGCGTGCCTCGGCACAGTATCGGCGGGTCGCCGACAGCGCTCTGGCGGCGGCCCGCTCCGAATCCGCACCACGAATACGAGGCCGACGATGACCACGCCCTGGCGCGCCGCCCGGCGAAGGGGATGGACGGCGGCGCCGTCGCGGCGGCCCTCGAGGAAGCGCGGTTCGACGTCCGGCAGGCTTCCCGGCACGAGGACCTGGCCGACGACGTCCGCGGCCCGGCGGAACTCGCGGAGTGGGAGCGCATCGAGCGGCTGCTCGCCGACGCGGCCCCGGACACCGTCTACGACCCGGACACCGACGACGTCGTCCAGGCGGAGCTCGCCGCCGACGCCGCGGCCGCCGCCGCCGACGAAGCCGAGCTGCGCGAAGCTGCCCGGGTCGCGGCCCGCGCCGATGAGCTCCAGTACGGTTGTCGGAAGACCTCAACGACCACATGGTCGAAGTAACCCTGGACCGGGACGCCCGACTGCTCTTCGATGCCCGCCGGGAATCGGAGAACACGGTCGAGCTCCAGTTCCGCGGAACGAACGCCCCCGAGTCCCACCCTCATGACCCCAGGTGATCCCGATCGGGATTGACGGCGGATGCGAGATGGACCCGTCGGGATCACTGCCAGAGTCATGCCGTGCGGCGAAGCACGCCGGTTCGCCCGTCCAGCGCGGCGGAGAATTTTTCATGCTGTTGGTGCAAATGTCATGACTGAAGCTGCTGACGCGTGCCTTGGCCGCCTGGGGAGGGGCCGTCGGAGGCGATGCGGTGGTCAGGTCTCGGCCGGACGCCGTGCGTGGGGGGAGTTTCATGGCTGACGAGCATGTGGTCTCTGCCGCGGCACGGAAGATCGCGGACCTGGTCCGTGGTCTCCCGTCCGGAATCCCGGAGCGGGACCTCGTGGCGGAGGCGACTCGGCAGTTCAGCAGGCTGCCGGAGCAACGGTTGGTCAAACTGGTCGCCGAGGCGGTCGACGGAGGACTGCTGATCGTCTCGGACGGTCGTCTCATGTCACCCGCCGCAGTGGAACGACAGGATCGTGACGAGCCGGCGGCAGGGGACACCCAGCCGATCGATCGCGCGTCGCCATCCGGGAGGGCAGTGCTGCGGGCGGTGGTGATCGATGTCGAGAGCGTGGTGCACACCACCGCGAAGGCCCCCTACGTGGAGCGTCACGTATACGAAGCGGCAGCCGTCAGGCTGGGCGCCGACGCGGAATGGGTTGCCGCAGCGCCTCGCTGGCGGCAGTACCTCAGATTCCACGGGGACAGCGGCAAGTTGCGTAGCGGCGCCGTACGGAACGCCGTGCTGGAGCGCGGGGTCCCCGCCCCGCAGGCCTGGACCGAGCTGAGTGCCTTCTTGGAGGACGCCGACGTCGTCGTCGCCTACAACGGCACGGGACTGGACTTTCCCGTCGTCACCGAGGCGGCGAAGGAGTTATGCGTCAGCGATCCCCTCCACGCCGTACGCACCGTCGACGTTCTCTACCTCGCCCATGCTCTGTGGCCCACCGCCCCGTCCCATCGCCTCCAGGACCTGGCGCGGGAGATCGGTGTAACCAAGAACGACCTGCGTGCCCATACCGCGGACGGTGACGCGGTCCTGCTCGTCCGGGTTCTGGAACAGGCCGCCGCAGAGTTCGCCGGCCGACGCCATGAGTTACGCGAGCTCGTGGCCGACGTCTGCCCGGACTCCGACGCGTGGCGGCTGCTGCGGGAACTCGCCGACGGGGCGAGCGCCGCTGAACGAGAGCCGGTCCCGTGGGAACAGACACAAGTCGCCCGTCTGCTGGGAGATGGCTCTGTCGGTGAGTCGCGCCTCTGGTCCAACTTCTGTGAGCCGTGACTGTGAGTGATCGCTTAGTTGTCGAAGAGGGCTTCCTCTTGTGGAGGGACCGGAGGGTCAAGGACGTCGCGAAGGCGGGTGATGTCGTGGCGCCACTTCGAGCCGTTCGCAGCGTCGTCCCAAAGTTCGGCGAGTTCAGACCGCTCGGAGGCCACTTGGTTCAGAGCGTCGACGGCGAGCGGTCGAAGGTCTGCGGGCAACTCTGGCAGAGGCTCTGACGGACCGTAGCTCGAGCATGTCGGTTCGCCATCGGGGTACTGAGCAGCGACCAGGGCGGCCGCGGCGACTGCTCGCTCACCGTCGGAGGTATCCAGGAAGTCCGCAGGGTCAGCGGCGCGTTTGAGCGCGCTGCGGATCATGGCTTCGCGTTCCTCCAGTGCTGCCTCGTCCAGGTCACCTCCGAAGTCGGCGGCTGTGTCGTTATCGAAGGGGCCGATGTCCCAGGTGCCCATTTCTCTCCTTGCTTGGCCGTCGAGAGATCGTCGCATTGGCCGCCGACAGGGCGGTCAGGGGGCAAGCAGTACCCGCTTGCGCAGGAGCCTGAAGCCAGCGCGACCGTACATCTGCCGCTTGAGCATCTTGATCCTGTTGACGTGGCCTTCGACGACCCCTGAGCTCCATGGCAGGGTCAGGCCAGCGGTGACCGCGTCGAGGTCGCGTTCGAGGTGCTGGGCGAATCGGCTGAGGCTTGGCAGGTCGGGGGTGGCTCGGGCGGATGCGATCCACTCCGACAGCAGGTCGCCTTGCAGCTCGGTGACCATGTGGGCGAATGAGCGCACGTAATCGACAAGTGCGGTCAGTTCAGGGCAGTTGGCCAGGACGGCCTTGAGCTGAATCCGGTCGCCTTCGGGCAGCGCGTCGGGGTGGGTGAGGATCCAGCGGGTGACGGCGCGGGCCGACGGCGGGCGAGGGCCGATGGGGTGGGGTTTGCCGCGAAGGTTCCTGCTGACGTAGGCGCGGACGCCGGCGTAACCGCAGGGATAGCCCTGTTCCTTGATCTCCTCCCATAGTTTCCAGGCGTTGGTGCAGCCTTCCTGCCAGCGCTGATCGAGGTAGGGCTTGAAGTCATCGAGTCTGGTCGCACGGTTTTGCCACTGGCCGGTGAACATCTCCTCCGGGGTGGTGGCGCGGGAGAAGCGCAGGATCGTGTTGAGCGTCATCCGGAGCTGCCGGGCGACGGACCGCTTGCTGTGACCGGCGGCGAGGAGCGCGTGGATGGTGGCGTGCTTGGCGCGGGTACGCTCGGCGAACCGGTGCCCCGTCGGCCAGGGCGACGAAACAGCCGACTCCGCCTCCTCCCGGGGTTCCTCCGGCTGTTCCGGCGCGGGGCGCAAGCACCCGCGGTGCCGGTAGACGCACTTCTCGGCGGCTTCGCCCAGGTTGTGCCAGAGATGCCACCGGTCGGCAATTTGGAGGGCCTGCGGGGCGCCGCGGGTGGCACCGTCGGCGAAGAAGGGTGCGCGATCACGGCAGACGATCTCGATGCCGGGTCGTTCGGCGAGCCAGGCCGCGAGCGTGTCCGCTTCCTGGTCGGGCAGGAGGTCGATCGGACGACGTGTTTCGACGTCGACGAGCACAGTTCCGTAGATCCGTCCTTTGCGCTGGGCGTATTCGTCCACGCCGACCACGCGGGGTGTGGCAGTGGGCGGATCCGGGAGCGAGGCGATCAGCCTCAGCAGGGTGTTCCGGCTGACCGGTGCCCCGAACATGTCCGTCATGCGAGCCCCGGCTCGGCCCGCGAGCGCGAGGCCGACCGAGATGAGCGTCGATCGCAGCCGTTCCGTCCGTCGGCCGAACCGCCGGGTCAGTCCCGGCACCTGCTCGGCGAAAGTCTTGCGCGGACAGGAGGCTTCCGCACAGACGAACCGGCGCACCCGCAATGCCACCACGACGGACTTGCCCGCAGTTGGCAGATCATGGGGAAACCGCAGATAGGAGCCGTGTATTCGCACTGAGGGGCACTCGCAGCCCGGACAGGTCGCCTGCCGGGCAGTGCTCATGGCCTCGACCCGGAGGAGCGTGTCGGTCACCTCGACCGACTCCACCAACACGTTCTCCAGCGAGGAGAACAGCAACTCGTCGAGTTGCCGCCGTACTTCGTTCACGGCGCAGCACTGTCGGCCACACCGCGCACCGGCCGGGCGATTTTCGGGCTATCTCAGCCAGCCTCACGAGAAGATCGACAGTCACGCTGCGTACGTGACCACACGAAGTGGACCAGAGCCGGTTCTTCTTCGCAGGCGGGACAGCCGGGCTGGGATGTGGGCGCTGACCAGTCGGCAGGAGATCCATCCCGACGACTTCGAGCGCACTGGTGATCTCCTCGGCTGGCTCGCTGCCAGGGCCGGTGATTCTCACCGGGGTGCAGACGGCAGCATCGTCCTGGGATGGACCCGGTTTTGTGAAGTGCGTCAGCCCGAGCCGCTGGTGGTGCGGGACGGTGCAGTGATCTGGCCGTCCTGAACGGGCGGTGTGCGGGCATCGTGTTCGTGGTGGGCTGTGGAGGGTCTTCGGGTGGCTACCGCGACCTGCCGGGGGCGTAGTGGGCGGCCGGGCCGGGGACTTGATGCCGCGGTGTCCGTGTGGCGGCTGTGGTCAGTTGAGGCTTCCCTGCATGCCGCTGTACAGGTCGGTGGCCTCGCAGAAGGCGAGACCGAGGTGTTCTGCCAGGCCCATGGCCTCGTCGATCTTCTGTGCGTCGAGTGCGTCGCACTGCAACTCGTGGCGATGACTCCTCAGATGCGTGCGCGTGCCGGCGACGTCGGCCGCGGGCACCAGGCCTCCGATCGTGTAGTTGTTCGTGATGGTGGCGGGCGGATGCGGCCACGTGAGCCCGGGGAACTCCTCGCGCAGCACACCGGTCAGCGCCGTTGGTGCGGTGAAGCCTTCCGCGAAGATGCCGGCGTCCGCGCACAGGCGGGTGGGCCAGGTGTAGCCCCTGGACATCCATCCCGGCAGCAGGGCGGCGGCGAACTCCATCACGCAGTAGGGCACCTCGCGCGTCAGGAGCAGGGCGGCGTCGAAGTCCCTGCCGTCGGCTGGCCGGCGGATGTGAGTGCGGCCGGCCCGCAGAGCGAGCGCGGCACCGCGCAGCATCTGCAGCGGTGTGGTCAGCTCCCGGACGATCGCCTCGTCGCTGGGCAGGATCCCGTCCGCGTCGGGCTTGATCCGGCCGGGCAGCGCAGGGTCGAGCCGGTGCAGCATTTGCGCCGCCAGGGCATCCACGTCCGCGGATGTCGCGGCGAGGTAGCGCTGGACGTCCTCCGCGACGTGCTCGGGCTGTTCTCCGACGATGAAGAAGGGCCGCCCCCACACGTGCAGCTGCGCCTCGAACGGGACCTCGTCGTGGTCGAGGGCGTAGTCCTGAACCCTCAGTGCCCAGGCTTTGGCGCGAAAGCGGACCTTGCGGATCTCGACTGCCCGGGCGACCAGATCGTCGATACCGTCGTCCGCGCCCCAGCCGGCGAGGAACGGAAGAAGCCGGCCCTCGATCAGCGGCAGGTCAACGGGGTGAAAGCTTGTGTCGAAACCCATGCACGGAACTCTAGAGGGGCCCTCGCGGCGCTGAACTCACGTCGGGAGAGGCGGACGTCTCCCGGTGCTGGCACGTGTTGGCAGCGGGATTCGGCACCTTCAAGCACCGACCTGGCCCGTCGCTTCCCCCGTGGTGACGGACCAGGCTCTCGTCGGATACCCGGCGGAGCGTGCATGTACGGGGGGTACTTGGGCTGGTCGTTGGTGGTAGGGAGTAGATCGGCTGCTGGAACGGATCGCCGTGGGGCGCGTGGAACTGGCCGAACCGAAGGACTGCTGGTGCGGCCACCGCCGCCAGGACGCGGTGTACTGCTCCGGCCGCTGCCGGTCGAGAGCGTGGCGCCGTCGAGCGAGGCGGCGAGCGTGACGCCCAGCCGTCACAGAATCGAGTCGCACTGGCCGGTATGACGGCTCGACGTCACGCTCTACCGGCCCCATGGCGACGGAGAGGGCGGACGCGACGTTCCGGGTCGGCTACTGAGCCGCCCGCCCTGCCCGGTGCGACCGGCCGTCTCCTCGCGCCCCGGTTCCCCCGGGGTGCGAGGAGAGGTGCGAACGGGCCTGGCGGGCAAGCGTGTTGATGCCCCAGGGATCCTACCCCGTGCGCGCACCTGCGATGCTGTGCGGATGAACAAGGTGTGGCAAGGACACGTCATCGAGGGTACGCGTTTCGTGGTCCCGGCGTCCGGTGTGACGCCGAGGCACGTGCTGTGCGCGGTCGGCGTGGGCCTGGATCCCGACGTCCTCAGCCGCGTGGTCGAGGAGGCCGGCGGCGGGGACTTCGAACTCGACGAGCTGCAGCGGGAGCCGGACCCCCGGATGCGTGAGGCGTTCGACGTGGCGGTGGCCTCCCGCCGGGCCACCGGCGACGACGCGTTCGGCGAGAACGACTGGGCCGCGGTGGCTGCGCACGACTCGGTCGCCTACATCCTGTCCCCGCCGGTCTCCCAGGCCACCGGTCTCGACGTGTCCCGCCGGGCGCTGGCCGTCACCGCGGCACTGCTGGCCAACGGGGCCACCGCGGTGAAGAACGAGTCCAGCGGGGTGGCCTGCGGTCGGAAACGGTGGCTGGCCCTGGCGAGCGAGGCGGCGGCCGCCGAGACTGCAGACGACCTGGCCGGCGCCCTCGTCCGGGCGTGGGTCGTGCCGGTGATCCACGACGGGGAGGTCTACTACAGCTGCGGCATGCACCTCCTGGGCGAGGCCGACGTGGAGCTGGCCCCCGGAACCACTGCGGTGCCCGAGCCGGAGCTGCTGCTCGACTGGATCACCACCATGGAGATCGCGTCGTACTACCTGCTGACGGAACAGCCGGAGCACGGAGTCCAGAACGGCGAGGGCTTCCGCATCGCTCAGGACGCCCCGCGCTGGATCATGAACCGTGTGGAGTGCGAACGGTTCGAGGACGACGACTTCTTCCACAACCCGTACGGTTACTGGCGCCTGACGTCGGCCGCCCGCGGCCCACGCAGAGGGGCGAGGCTCAGGAAGCGCAATCCCCGCACGACCCTTGGAAGGCGACGGAAGGCGTGAGAACGGCGAAGGCGTGTAATCTCCGGGCCACGGGCCGAACACCGGGCCCTCCTCCGGCGTCTCAGTAGCGATCGCGGTCCCGCCCACCCGGGCGACCGCACCTGGGCGAAGAACCGGAGGAACGCACGGCCGAGCGAACACCCGCCAGGCCCGGCACAATGGCGGCCCTGGCGGTCGCGGTCCAGCCTCTCGGCGGACTCCAGGGCTCGACGGCCGGCGCTCAGACCGTGGCAGCCGTACCGGCCGCCATGACAACCTGCCACGGCACCGCCCGGAGGGCAGCTTCACCGGACGCGCCGGGGCCGACACCGCGGACGAGACCCCGCTGGAGCGGACCCTCACCCGCCTGGAGAAGCCGGTGACCGGTCGCCACGCCGACGCCTACGCTGGACTGGTCGTCAACGAGGACACGGCGATCGCGTACCTGCCCCGCATCCCTCCGCCGCCTTCGACAAGGCCCCCTGCGAAGCGGCCGAGCGGGGGGTGAACCTTCGCATCCACGACCACGACACTCACCGTCCTGCGCGAGGTCAACCTCGACGGCACCGGCCGCATCGTCATCGGCGTCGACGATCCCGCCACGGCCGAACCGATCCTCCGCGCGCCGCCGCAGGAGTTGCGGCATCGGGTTCCCGACCATCTTCTCCACCGCCCGTACAACGTCCGCAGAGACGGCCTAAAGGCGATGAGGTGTTCGGCGAGAGCGTCGGTTCCACGAACCGCGCCGCGCCCGTCTAGATCCCACACCTCGAAAGCGTCCAGCAGGTCGCGGCCGGAGCCCGGCGCGGCGTCGCGGTGACTGCCGAAGATGTCTTCACCCGGGGCGCAGAGGCGAAGGACAGCTCGGATACGGCACCACGACCTCCCGCTTCGAGGCTGTGAGCATCCTCAACTCCGTTCGGTTGGACGTGCCGACCGCGTGCCGTTCAGTGTGTGGACCGCCGGGAGTCACGTATCCCCCACGCCGTCGCTCTCCTCGCGTTGGTGGCGCTGACGACCGTCGCCGACGCGATCCCCGCTAAGCCCGGAGCGTCACGAGCCCTGAGCGCCGTGTCTCATCGTCGGCCGAGGACGGGGATAGGGCGCTTTGCCTTGCCGGTACGTTGGGCTGCACACACCCGGTACGTGCGGCCGGAAGCACCAGGGCGAATACAGCGGGGGTTTGCGTGAGTCGGTCGCTCCTGCGACGTCGCCGGGCGGCGTCGGGTCTCCCGGCCCCGGCGCGTGCACGCCGGCCGGCATGCCCTGGCCACCCGGCACCTGCTGTTCTGCACGCCGGTGAGCAAGCTGGACGCGTCGGCGGCGATCGCCGCGGGCGCGGACGCCGATGTCCAGCGTGGCAGGGGAATGGGATGGACGAGGTCGTACCGGATATCGACACCGGACGGGCCCTGCTGCGCATGGCTGTACGCCTCCGGGATTCTCTGGATCTCCCTGCTGTTCTTCAAAAGACCGCCTAACCTCGCGCTTTCACGGGGTGGGGTGTCCGAGGCTTGATCAAATAAGCGGAGAGTGCTCCTGACCTGCAACGATGGGACTTGTCTAGGGTCCT
>NZ_JBVKAY010000027.1:0-40728 GCF_055657445.1 Streptomyces sp. NPDC107538
CTCGACCCCCGCTCCCGCCACAACATGTGGCAGATCATCCGCGAACTCGTCTCCGACGGCGTCACCGTCTTCCTCACCACCCAGTACCTGGAAGAGGCCGACGAACTCGCCGACCGCATCGCCGTCCTGAACAACGGCAAGATCGCGGCAGAGGGCAGCGCCGAGGAACTCAAGCGCCTCATCCCCGGCGGCCACGTCCGCCTCCGCTTCACCGACCCGACCGCCTACCGCTCCGCGGCCTCCGCCCTGCGCGAGGTCACCCGCGACGACGAGGCCCTCGCCCTACAGCTCCCCAGCGGCGGCACCCAGCGCGAACTGCGCGCCGTACTGGACCAGTTGGACGCCGCCGGCATCGAGGCGGACGAACTCACCGTGCACACCCCGGACCTCGACGACGTGTTCTTCGCCCTGACCGGCCCCGCCGCCGTCACCGGCACCGCCGCCGTCACCGTCCCCAACCAGCCCAAGGAGAACGCCCGATGAGCGCCCTCGCCCTCGCCGTCCGCGACTCGAACACCATGCTGCGCCGCAACCTCCTGCACGTGCGCCGCTATCCGTCGCTCACCCTGAACCTGCTGCTGACCCCGATCATGCTGTTGCTGCTCTTCGTCTACATCTTCGGCGACGTGATGAGCGCGGGCATCGGCGGCAGCGACCGCTCCGACTACATCGCCTACATCGTCCCGGGCATCCTGCTGATGACCATCGGCGGCACCGTCGTCGGGACCGCGGTGTCCGTCTCCACCGATATGAACGAGGGCATCATCGCCCGCTTCCGGACGATGGCGATCCACCGCGGTTCCGTCCTCATCGGGCATGTCGTCGGCAGCGTGCTGCAGTGCGTGGCCAGCGTGGTCCTCGTCGGCGGCGTCGGGGTGGCCATCGGCTTCCGGTCCACGGACGCCACGGTGCTGGAGTGGCTGGCGGCGTTCGGGCTGCTGGTGCTCTTCTCGCTGGCGCTCACCTGGATCGCGGTCGGCATGGGCCTGTCCAGCCCGAACGCGGAGGCCGCCGCCAACAGCGCCCAGCCGCTGATCCTGCTCCCGCTCATCTCCAGCGCCTTCATCCCGGCCGACACGATGCCGGGCTGGTTCCAGCCCATCGCCGAGTACCAGCCCTTCACCCCCGCCATCGAGACCCTCCGCGGCCTCCTCCTCGGCACCGAGATCGGCCACAACGGCTGGCTCGCCCTGGCCTGGTCCCTCGCCCTCGCGACCCTCGGCTACATCTGGTCCTCGGCAAAGTTCAACAGCGACCCGAAGTAACCACCGCAGTGTTCGAGGTAGACGCCGGGATCTCGTACCCCGCGCCCTTCAGGGGCGCGGGGCTGTGTCGATATGCGGCTCCGCCGCGTGGGCGCGATCAGCCACAACCCACCCGCACCCGGCCCCCCACCTCACCCGGCAGACGAGACCCCGCCCCCGACCACCCCCACAGACCCCCGCACCACCACATGCGTCCCCAACAACAGGTGCTCGTCCCCCGACCCAGCGGAGCGCAACGCGGTCCGCACCGCCAGCCGCCCCAGCTCCTCATACGGCACCCGCACCGTCGTCAACGGCGGCCACAGATCCCGCGCGAACGGAATGTCGTCGTACCCCACCAGCGACACCTCCTCCGGCACCGACACCCCCGCCTCACGCAGCGCGGTCAGCGCCCCCGCCGCCACCATGTCCGTCGCCGCCATCACCGCCGTGAAGTCGAGCCCCGCCTCCAACGCCCGCCGCATCGACCGGTACCCGGAGTCCCGGGTGAAGTCCCCGGCCAGCCGCAGCGCGGGATCCGCCTCGACCCCCCGCGCGTGATGGGCCGCCAGATACCCCCGCTCGCGCCCCTGCGCGGTCGTGTGCTCCGGCTCGCCGCCGAGGAACAGGATCCGCCGGTGGCCCCGGGACAGGACATGCGCGCACAGGGCGTACGCGCCGCCCTCGTTGTCGTACTCGATGACCGTGACCGGCGCCCCCGGATCCAGCGGCGGCCGGCCGCACAGCACGAGCCGGGACCCGGCCGCCGCCAGCGCGTCGGCGAACCGCGCGGTGCGCGACCGGTACTCGGGGGTGTCCGCGCCGCCGCCGACCAGGATGACCGCGGCGGCCCGCTGTGCCCGCATCGTCTCGATGAACTCCGACTCGTGCGCCGCGTCCCCGTCGGTGCTGCACACCAGGCAGAGATGCCCGAGCCGGGTCGCCTCGCGCTCCACGCCGTGCGCCATCAGCGCGAACGAGGGGCCGGTGATGTCGTCGAGGACGAAGCCCAGGGTGGGGGTGCCGGCGCCGGCGATCGCCTTGGCGCGGGCGTCGGCCACATAGTCCAGTTCCCGGACGGCCCGCAGGACCTGCGTACGGGTCGCCGTGCTCACCGGATAGACCCCGCCGAGCACCCGGGACACCGTCGCCGCCGAGACCCCGGCCCGTGCGGCGACGTCCCGGATCGTGCTGCGGCCCCCGCCCTCGGCGCTCTTCCTTGTCATGCCCCGCCCCACCCTGCCTCTCGGCAACATCTCGGTAACCGGTTACCCCGGAACGGAGGCTAGCAGCGCGGGAGCCGCGGGTGCCCCCTGTCGGTCAGCCCAGTGTCCTCGCGATGGCCGAGATCGCCTCGGGCCCGACCCGGCAGCAGCCGCCGATCAGCCGGGCCCCGGCCGCTCGCCACGCCTCCACCTGCGCGGCGGTGAACGTCGACCGCCCGGTCCAGCCCCGCGCGGTCGCGTCCCAGACCTCGCCGCTGTTCGGATAGACGACGACCGGTTTGCCGGTGACCCGGACGGCCGTCTCGATCGCGCCGCCCACGTCGTCGGGCGAGCAGCAGTTCACCCCCACGGCGACGACCTCCTCGGTGTCGGCGGCGAGCGCGAAGGCCTCCTCCAGCGGCTGCCCGGCGCGGGTGCGGTCACCGGCCACGGTGTACGACAGCCAGGCGGGTACGTCCAGTCCCCGGAGGGCCCGCAGGAGTGCCTCGGCCTCGTCGGTGTCCGGGATCGTCTCCAGGGCCAGGACGTCCGGGTAGGTGGCGGCCAGCACCTCCAGCCGGGGCCGGTGGAACCGTTCCAGTTCGGCCACGCTCAGCCCGTACCGGCCCCGGTACTCGGAGCCGTCCGCGAGCATCGCCCCGTACGGGCCGACCGAGGCGGCCACCAGCAGCGGGCGGGTGCCGTCCTTCGTCCCGCCTCGCGCCGCGTCCCTCGCCTTGGCCTCGACCGCCGCGTCCACCGCCAACTCGACGCTCAGGGACATGAGTTCGGCCGCCCGCTCGTGCGGGATGCCGCGCTTGCCGAAGCCCTCGAAGGTGGCCTGGTAGTTGCTGGTGATCGCCACGCTCGCGCCCGCCTCGTAGTACGCGAGATGGGCCTCGGTGATCGCCTCCGGCTGCTCCACGAGCAGCCGCGCCGACCAGAGTTCGTCGCTCAGGTCGTGCCCGGCCGCGTGCAGTTGGTTGGACATACCGCCGTCGAGGACGAGGACATCGGAGGCGAGGGCCGCGGCGAAGGGGCTGGTGGACGGGCCGGGGAGGTGCGGGAGGCCGCCGGGTGCGTTGCTGGTCATGCCGACGACGGTAGTCCAGCCCCCAGGGTCGACCGCTGATTGTGTCCAGTCCGTGAACAGATTGCCCACCATGTGGAACGCGGCGGTACGATCACGCCCTCCCCGTCCCACCCCTCCCCATCCCCCGGGAACCGCGATGACCACCAGCACCCCCGAGGCCACCGAGCCCGAACCGACCCCGGCGGCCGAGACCGACGCGAAGCCGAGCACGAGCACGAGCGGGAGCGGGAGTGCCTCCGCCCCGGGCCGCAAGTTCGGTCTCGCCGCGGCGACCGCCCTCGTCATGGGCAACATCATCGGCGGCGGCATCTTCACCCTCCCCGCCGCCGTCGCCCCGTACGGCACGGTCAGTCTGGTCGCCTTCGGCGTGCTCTCCGTGGCCGCCGTCCTGCTGGCCCTGCTCTTCGGGAAGCTGGCCCGGCGCAGCCCGGTCACCGGCGGTCTGTACGTCTACCCGCGCGACGCCTTCGGCCCCTTCGCGGGCTTCCTGTCGGCCTGGTCGTACTGGACGATGTGCTGGGTCAGCATCGCCGCGCTCGCCGTCGGTGTCGTCGGCTACGTCGACGTGCTGATACCCCTGGGCGACAGCAAGGTGGTCCTCGCGCTGGTGGCCCTGGCCGCCCTGTGGCTGCCGGCCGCCGCGAACTTCGCGGGCACCCGCTATGTGGGCGCCGTGCAGATCGTCTCCACCGTGCTGAAGTTCGTGCCGCTGCTGCTGGTCGCCACCATCGGGCTGTTCTTCATCGACACCGACAACTACGGCCCGTTCAACGCCTCCGGCGAGAGCACCCCCGGCGCGATCGCGGCCGCCGCCGCGCTCCTCCTCTACAGCTTCCTCGGCGTCGAGTCGGCCGCCGTCAGCGCCGGTGAGGTCAAGGACCCCGAGCGCACCGTGGCCCGCGCCAGCGTCCTCGGCACGCTCGCCTCCGCCCTGGTCTACCTCCTCGGCACCATCGCCGTCTTCGGCCTGGTCCCGCACAAGGAACTCGTCGAGTCCGGGGCGCCCTTCGCGGACGCGGTCGACTCCATCGCCGGCGGCAGCTGGGGCGGCACGGTGATCGCGCTGGTCGCGGTCGCCTCGATCGTCGGCTGCCTCAACGGCTGGGTCCTGCTCAGCGCCCAGATGCCGTACGCCGCCGCCCGCGACGGCCTCTTCCCGAAGCCGTTCGCCCGCGTCGGCAAGGGCGGCGTCCCCGGCTTCGGTGTCCTCGCCACCGCCGTCCTCGGCACGCTCCTCATCGTCGTGAACTACGCGGACGACCCGGACACCGCCTTCCGCGTCCTCGTCCTCATCACCACGTTCACCGGCTGCGTCCCCTACCTGCTCTCCGCCGCCGCCCAGCTCTACTGGCTGGCCCGCGGCACCCGCGAACGCGTCCGCCCCGCCGGACTCGTCCGCGACCTGATCGTCGCCGCCCTCTCCTTCGCCTTCTCCTTCTGGCTGATCGCCGGCGCGGGCTACGCGGCCGTCTACCAGGGCGCCCTGTTCCTCTTCGCGGGCATCCCGGTGTACGTGTGCCTGCGGGGACGGCAGGAGGGGGCCGAGACCGAGACGGGCGACGTCGCCGTCCAGATGCCCGCACACCCTGACCCGGCTCGGCGTCGCCGTACCGAGGGGTGAGACTCCCGTGTCAGCCGGTGGCCGCGTGTCGGCCGCCCCCGCGTCGGTTGTTGCGGCGGCGGGCCACCGGTACCAGGAGTCCGGAGAGGCCGCCGAGGGCGAGGGCGTACGGCCACCAGCCGAGGCCGCTGTCGGTGGAGGCGCTCGCGTTCTGCGTCAGGGTGTCCTGGGTGCCGGGGGCGGAGCCGGAGCCCGCGGCGGTCTTCACGGTCGGCGACGGGCTCGCCTTCGCCTCGGTCAGGACGACGTCGTTGCCGTCGCCGCCCTTGTAGCTGATCCGGTAGGTGTTGTCGGCGAGCTTCACCTTGCCGCCCTCGCGCAGCCCGGTGAACGTCCCGGTGGTCGCGCCCTTGCCGCGGTGGTCGAGGACGGTGACGCGCTCGCCGGGACCGCCGACGGCGGCCAGCGCCGCGAAGTCCAGCCCACCGGCCAGCCGCACCGCCCCGGTCACCTTCAACGGCTTCTCCCGCAGCACCAGTTGTCCCTTCTTGCCCTGGGTGTAGCCGCCCGTCACGGTGAGCCCGGCCACGACCACGCCCTCGTTGGTCACCGCGCCCTTCACCGTGCCCTTGCCGGACAGGGACCCGGTGACCTTCAGTCCGGCGGTGCCCACGTCGAGCCGCGCCCCGGCGGTGGTGAGCCGAACGGTCCTGCTCCGGCCCAGACTCGCTCCGGACCGGAGCGCCAGCGTGCCCTTGGTGACGGTCGTCGCCCCGGTGTAGGTGACCGCGGAGCCCGTCAGGGTGGTGGTGGCCGCGCCCGACTGGGTGAGCGAGCCGCTGCCGCCGAGCCGTGACAGCGTCACCGGCTTCGCGGTGTTCCGGACGATCAGCGAGCCGTTGTTGACCACCTTGGAGAGGCCGCCCTTGGTGTAAAGGCCGCCGTCGCCCCCTGACCTGCCGCTCCCGAGCCGCAGCACGGCGCCCTTCTCGACCGTGGTCGAGCCGTCGTAGTACTGGACGGCGGCGAAGGTGACGTCGTTGCCCTTGGTCCCCGCGATGACGACGTCCCCGGCGCCGGGCGCGGCCAGCGTGTCGTGGAACCTGCCGCCGCCGATGGGGGCGCCCAGGGTCACCGGCCCGTTGTAGTCGAAGGTGAGCAGTGAACGGGAGCGGGCGGCGAGGAGGTTGATGTAGACCGTCTCGGCGGTGCCCGGCATGAAGATCCTGCTCGTGGTGCCGTCGCCCCACTGGACGTTCGCGCCCTTGATGTTGGCGCCGCGCTTGTTGACGTTCTTGCGCGCGGGCGTCCAGTTCAGGGCGGGGTCGCTGAGCGAGGGGTCGGTGTCGCCGCCCTGGTCCGACCAGCTGTACTGGCCGGTGAGGATCACCTTGCTGCCCGGCCGCGACTGGACGTTGATGTCGCTGCCGTACTCGCGCTGGTAGAAGTCCATGCCCTGGGTGACGGTCTGGCCCAGCGGGGTGTCCACGGTCCAGGTGCCCTGGTTGAGGACCTTGCGCGCGTTCGGCAGCGCGGTCGCGAACTCCGGCCGTCCGGCGTTGACTTGAGTGCCGTTGTCGATGACCCCGCTGAAGGGGTGGGTGCCCGACAGGTCCCAGGTCGCCCACAGGAACCTCGGCTGGCTGACCAGGCCGGTGCCGCTGATGGTGCCCAGGTTGTACTGCACGTTCTTCAGGGCGAGCCGCAGGGTGCCGTCGACCCGGATGTTGTTCTGGTTGAGCCGGAACGCCGGGGTGCCGTACGGGTAGTGGCCGATCACCCCGGTCGAGCCGCTGTTCCCGTACTGGAGGGTCGCGCCCTTGGCGACGGTCACCGCGGGCGGGTCCGGGCGGGTGACGGTGACGTACGGGTGGTTGCCGCCGAGCGTCTTCACGCTCTGCCGCTGCCGGGACTTCGGCAGGGTGAAGTCACTGTCCTTGGTGAGGATCAGCGTCCCGCTGCCGCGCACGGTGAGCGTGCCGGTGCCGCTGAACACGCCGTCGTACGTGGTCGTCCCGGACGGCACGGTCACCACCGTGTCCCCGGTGAGCGTGACGTTCCGCCCGGCGAGGACGTCGGCGGTCACGTCGCGGGGGCCGGCGGCGGTCGCGGTCGGGGCGCCGAGCATCAGGGCGGTGACCGCCAGGGCTCCGGCGGCCGACGCTGTCTTGTGGATATGGGTGCGCACGACAGGGAGACGGTCCGGGCGCCGTCCCGATAACAGAAATCCCGTGAGGACCTCGGTTCGGTTCCTGTGAGCTCGTGTTCGTCTCGCGTAACCCGTTGACCTCTCCGTAACGCGCCCTTACCTTTTCGGCGTTCGGAATGAAAGATTCTGTGCGATATGTCGAACATTTCTGTTTCCTTTTGTTCCCCCCTCCGAGAGGAAGCCGCATGGGCCGCGACCACACCTTCCCCGAACCCCCCGACCGCCGCCTGCTCCTGAAGGGCGCCCTGGCCGCCGGTGCCCTCACCGCCCTGCCCGCCGGTGTCGCCCAGGCCGCGCCCGGGTCCGGGGCCCGCCCGGCGTACGTCAACCCGCTGGTCCGCAACCGCGCCGACCCACACATCAACCGGCACACCGACGGCTTCTACTACTTCACGGCGACCGCCCCCGAGTACGACCGGATCATCCTGCGCCGGTCCCGCACCCTGCGCGGCCTGTCGACGGCCGACGAGTCCGTGATCTGGCGCAAGCACGCCACGGGCGTGATGGGCGCGCACATCTGGGCGCCGGAGATCCACCGCATCGACGGCAAGTGGTACATCTACTTCGCCTCCGCGCCCGCCGAGGACATCTGGGCGATCCGTATCTGGGTCCTGGAGAACTCCCACCGGAACCCCTTCAAGGGCACCTGGGTCGAGCGCGGGCAGCTGAAGACGGCCTGGGAGACCTTCTCCCTGGACGCCACCACCTTCACCCACCGGGGCTCCCGCTATCTCGCGTGGGCGCAGCACGAGCCCGGGATGGACAACAACACGGCCGTCTGGCTCTCGAAGATGGCCGACCCGCTTACTCTGACCGGTCCTCAGGTACGGCTGACCACACCGGAGTTGGACTGGGAGGTCATCGGGTTCAAGGTCAACGAGGGCCCTTCGGTCATCAAGCGCAACGGCCGGCTGTTCATGACGTACTCGGCGAGCGCGACCGACTTCAACTACTGCATGGGCCTGCTGACCGTCGACGCCGACGCCGACCTCATGGACCCCGCCAACTGGTCCAAGTCGCCGACCCCGGTCTTCACCAGCAACGACACCACGAAACAGTACGGGCCGGGCCACAACAGCTTCACCGTCGCCGAAGACGGCCGCACCGACGTCCTCGTCTACCACGCCCGCCAGTACAAGGACATCGTCGGCGACCCGCTCAACGACCCCAACCGCCACACCCGCATCCAGCGCCTCGGCTGGAAGCCCGACGGCACCCCCGACTTCGGCGTCCCCGTAGCCGACACCCCCACCCCGAACACCCTATAAGGAGAGCTGAGATGAGACGTGCGTACGCGATGCTCCTCGCGCTCTGTCTGGCCCTGGCCGGCGCCCTCGTCACGGCCGGTCCCGCCCAGGCGGCACCGCAGACCGTCCCCAACGGCACCCAGTTCACCGACAGCGGCGGCAACCCCCTGCACGCCCATGGCGGCGGCGTCATCAAGGTCGGCTCGTACTACTACTGGTTCGGCGAGAACCGCAACACCGACAACACCTTCCGGTACGTCTCGGCCTACCGCTCCACGGACCTCAAGACCTGGGAGTTCCGCAACCACGTCCTGACCGAGGCCACCGACCCCGAGCTGGCGACCGCCAACATCGAGCGGCCGAAGGTCATGTACAACGCGGCCACCGGCAAGTTCGTGATGTGGATGCACAAGGAGAACGGCGTCGACTACAGCGAGGCCCGCGCGGCCGTCGCCGTCTCCGACACCGTCGACGGCAACTACACCTGGCGGGGCAGCTTCCGCCCGCTCGGCACCCATATGTCCCGTGACATCACCACGTTCGTGGACACCGACGGCACCGGCTACATGATCTCGGCGGCCCGCGAGAACTACGACCTCCAGATCTACCGGCTCACCGCCGACTACACCGGCATCGCCGCCCTCGTCGCCGACCCCTGGCACGGCGGCCACCGCGAGGCCCCGGCCCTGTTCAAGCGCAACGGCGTCTACTTCATGCTCACTTCGGGCGCCACCGGCTGGAACCCCAACCAGCAGCAGTACGCCACCGCCACCAGCATCGCGGGCCCCTGGACCGCCATGGCCAACGTCGGCGACTCCACCACCTTCGGCTCGCAGACCGCGTACGTCCTGCCCGTGCAGGGCACCTCCACCACCTCGTACCTCTACCTGGGCGACCGCTGGGGCAACTCCTTCGGCGGCACCGTCAACGACTCCCGGTACGTGTGGCTGCCGCTGACCTTCCCGACCTCCACCACGATGTCCATGTCCTGGTCCCCGGAGATCACCGTCGACACGGCCACCGGCACGCTCAGCGGCACCAGCGCCACCTACAACACGCTGATCGCCCGCCACTCCTCCAAGTGCGCCGATGTCACGAGTCAGTCGCAGTGGGCGGGCGCCCAGATCAAGCAGTACACCTGCAACAGCGGCAACAACCAGAAGTACTGGTTCAAGTCCGTCGGCAGCGGCTACTACCAGCTGACGACCCGTCACAGCTCCCTGTGCGTCCAGGAGAACGCCAACACGGTCACCCAGGAGACCTGCAACTCCTCCTCCACCGCCCAGCAGTGGTCGGTGGTGACCTCGGGCTCCTACGTCAACATCGTCTCCCGCGCGACTGGCGAGTGCCTCGACGTGAACGGCGCGTCCACCGCCGACTCCGCCGCCGTCATCACGTACACGTGCAACGGCGGCACGAACCAGCAGTGGACGCGCGGGACATGACGGTAAGTCAGTCCCACCGGACACTCAGTTCAGCAGGTCGATCGCGTCGATCGCCGTGCCCGCGCTGAGGTAGGAGGTCGTCCCCGACCCGCTCACCACGTTGATCCGCAGCACGTTGTACTGACTCGTGTCCGTCTGCCAGGCGGACGCCGGGACGCTGTAGGTGAACGTGTGGTTGTTGCCCCGGTAGGAGCCGTTCGTCAGTGAGCGGGTGTTCGGCTGGGTGGGTGGGGAGGGGATGGCCGAGGTCCAGTCGTTGACGGAGATCTGGGGCCGGCCGTTGGCGTAGGCCGTCGTCACGCCGATGCGCAGGGTGTGGGCGGCGGCGGCCTGCGCGGCGGTCAGCCGGAAGTAGACGAGGAGACCGCTGTTCACGTCCTTCCAGAGGTAGCAGGGGAAGGCCGACGTCTCGGTGCCGCTGCCGATCACCACGTTCCCGGTCCAGGACGCGGCCCGTACGTCCGACGGATGCGCGTACGTCATCAGGTCGGCGTTCTTGAAGCCGCTCGGTGTGCCGTTCCAGTCGTTGATCCGCCAGATCGCGCCCGCGTTGGACGGATCGTTCGATGACGGGATCGCGATCGAGTTCAGCGTCGTCGTCCCGCCCGCGCTCACCGACACCGAGGTCGTGTACACCGCCAGCTCACCCTTGAAGACGGTCAGCGTGTACGTCCCCGGAAGGACCCCCGGGATGGAGAAGTAGCCGTCCGACGCCCGAGCCGAACCCCAGTACTGAGCAGCGGAGTTGGCGAGTCCGACCGTGTACGCGTACGACGTGTTCCGGCCCGTGATGCCGACGCCCGCGACCCGGCCACGGCCGCCCGCACCCACGTATCCGGACAGGCCGAGCGAGTCCGCCCAGGAGGTCGTGAGCGTGCCCGGGAACAGTGACGAGGAGGGCGCGCTGCCGTCCGTGAGGGCGATGACGTACGGGCCCTGGAGGCCGAACCGCTGCGCCTCGGTCTGGTTCTGGCCGTAGTACAGGATCTCGTACAGGCCGCCGCCGTCCGCGCTCTGGTGACGCAGCAGCGAGCGGTAGAAGGGGCCGCCGGAGGCCTTCTCGTGGTTGCTGCGGACGACGTACAGGCCGACGCCGTTCGCCGACCAGCCGACGTAGTTGTAGTCCATGACCCGCAGTCGGGAGAAGTGCTTCGAGCGGGTCTGGCCGTCGGACTTCCTGAACACGTCCGAGGCCTCGATGGTGCTGTTCGTGTACGTGTACGAGTCGGGCTCGTCGTTGAGGAACAGGCCGGCCTTGACGCGCAGGATGAACCGGGTGGCCGAGACCGAGGTGTCGGCCTTGTTGGTCCAGACGTAGATGTTGTTCTCGCCGCTGCGGGCCGCGTAGTAGTGCCTCAGCGTGCCGTAGGTGACCGAGACGAGGATCGTCGAACCGGACTGCCGGATCGTCACCGTGGAGCTGCCGAGGCCGGACTCGATGTGCGAGTTCATACCGCCGTAGCCCTGGTACTCCGTGCCCCGGTAGACGAGCGAGGACAGGTCGCCGTTGCTCTTTCTGACCTTGAACACGAGGTTGGCGCCGGTGTCGACGACGTAGTTGGTGCCGTCGTCGGACCAGCCGAACGCCGCCGCGCGTGCCGTACCGGCCAGGGGCCCGGCGAGCGCGGCACCGGCGGCGGTGGCGGCGGTGCCGACGACGAAGCTGCGGCGGCCGATGGGCGCGCTGTCTGGGGATCCGGACATGGGGGTGCCTCCTCGGAGGTGTGGGGGGAGTGCGGGTGATTCGGAAGGGTGACAGTTGAATCGTTTTCGCGAAAGGGCTTTCGCATCAGGGAAGTTGGCGATCGTGTGAAAAATGACGGAGATCTAGAAAGCGCTTGTCAAACGATGTAGCGTCCAGCCGCCGGGTCTTGTCTTCCTCGTGAGGAGCCGCAATGAGACGTTTCACCATCGCCGCGCTGACGGTGGCGACGATCCTGGGGACCGTCCTCACCGCCGTACCCGCCGTACCCGCCGTACCCGCCGAGGCGCACGGGGGCCGCCCCGGGCTCGGCCTGGAGAACTGTGCCGCGAACGCCTGTCACTTCGACGTCCCGGCCGGCACGTACGACGTGACGGTCCGCCTCGGCGGCGCGGCGGCGGCGAGCACGAGCGTCAGCGGTGAGACGCGCCGCACGGTGCTCGCGGAGACGGCCACGGAGGCCGGGCGGCCTGCCGTCCGGAGCTTCACCGTCGACGTCCGCACGCCCGAGGGCGAGCCGACCGGCGCGGACGGCACGCCCGGGCTGGACCTCGTCATCGGCGGCGCGGCGCCCGCCCTCGCCGACATCCGGGTGACCCCCGCGAAGCGGGCGCGGCAGATCTTCCTCGTCGGCGACTCCACGGTCTGCGACCAGCCCGGCGATCCCTACTCCGGCTGGGGGCAGCAGCTCCCGCAGTACCTCCGCAAGGGCGTCTCGGTCGCCAACTACGCCGACTCCGGCGAGAGCACGGTGTCCTACCTCGCCGACTCCCGGCTGTGGGCCACGGTCCAGCCGAAGATCCGGCGTGGCGATCTGGTCCTGATCCAGCTGGCCCACAACGACAAGCAGACCGACGAGGCGACGTACCGGGGCAACCTGGAGACGCTGGTCGAGGGGGTCCGGGCGCGGGGTGGGAAGCCGGTGCTGGTGACGCCGATCGTGCGGCGGTGGTTCAACACGGACGGCACGCTGAACAACGGTACGGCGCTGCTGGTCAACGGGCTCGGCGTGGATCACCCGGCGGTCACCCGTGCGGTCGCCGCGGCGCGGGGGGTGCCGCTGGTCGATCTCACCGCGCGGACCAAGGCGCTGGTGGAGTCGCTGGGGACGGAGGGGTCCAAGGCGCTGTACCTGTACAACGAGAAGCGGGACAACACGCACACGTCGGTGTACGGCGCGACGGTCTACGCCGGGCTGGTCCGTGACGAACTTGTCGCCCAGGGGCTGGTGTCCGAGGGGCGGGTCAGGGTGGGATGAGACTCCTGGGGCGTCCCGACCGGAACCGGGGCGTCCCAGGGCTGTAGGCGGGCGGGGTGGGTGAGTGGGTTGTCGGGTGCGTTGTCGGGAGCGGCTCCGGTGGGGCTTCTCGCGCAGTTCCCCGTGCCCCTGAAAAAGCAGGGGCTGCGCCCCATTGCTTTTCAGACCCGCCCCCGGTCGCCATTCAGGGCCGCGGGGGCCTGGATCTTTAGGGGCGCGGGGAACTGCGCGAGAAGCCCCACGCACCCGCACCCGACGACACACCCCAATCACCCCCACCCACCCCGAACCCCACCCAGAAAGCGGCGCACGCCATGCTCTCCCTGCCCCCAGAGGACCGCGTCCTCAGCCCGTACACCGGCTACACCCGCGCCCACTGGGAGACCGCAGCCGACACGCTGCTCGCCGCCGTCGCGCCGTACGCGACCGCCGACGGCGCGCTGTACGACCTGCCGGGCGACCGCACGAGCTGGTCGGGAAGGCGCTCCGACGGCCTGGAGGGCTACGCCAGAACCCTCCTGCTCGCCGCCTTCCGCCGGGACGGCAACGCGCTCGCCCGCTACGCCGACGGCCTCGCCGCCGGAGTCGCGGGCGTCTGGCCCCGCATCGAGGACCGCAGCCAGCCCCTCGTCGAAGCCGCCTCCATCGCCTTCGCCCTGCGCGTGACCCGCGACCTGCTCTGGGACCACCTCGACGACACCGTCCAGCAGCGCACGGCGGCCTGGCTCGGCGACGCGCTCACCGCCGAACCCTGGCCCTGCAACTGGGAGCTGTTCCCGGTGACGGTCGGCGGTTTCCTCGAAGAGATCGGCCACGAACCGGAGTTGGCGCGCCAGGTCATCGACCGGCGCCTGGACCGGATCGAGCAGTGGTACCTCGGCGACGGCTGGTACACCGACGGCGACGGCCGCAAGTTCGACTACTACAACGGCTGGGCCATGCACCTCTACCCCGTGCTGCACGCCTGGCTCGCGAAGGACGAAGCCCTCCTCGCCCGCTACGGCGACCGCCTCTCCGTCCATCTCGGCGACTACGCCCGCCTGTTCGGCGGCGACGGCGCCCCCCTCCACCAGGGCCGCTCCCTCACCTACCGCTTCGCGACCACCGTCCCGCTCTGGCTGGGCGCCCTCACCGGCCGTACGCCGCTGTCGCCGGGCGAGACCAGACGGCTGGCCTCGGGTGCGCTCAAGTACTTCCTCGACCGGGGCGCCGTCGACGACCGCGGCCTGCTGTCGCTCGGCTGGCACGGCCCCAACTCCGCGATCCTGCAAGAGTATTCGGGCCCCGCCTCCCCGTACTGGGCCAGCAAGGGCTTCCTCGGCCTCCTCCTGCCCCCGGACCACGAGGTGTGGACGGCGACGGAGGAACCGGGCCCGGTGGAGCGGGCGGACGAGCTGCGCCCCGTCGGCCCGCCCAACTGGCTGCTGCAGTCCACACGTTCGGACGGCCTGGTCCGCCTCCACAACCACGGCAGCGAGGACGTCCGCTACGACCCCTTCTACACCCGGCTCGCCTACTCGACGGTCACGGAACCGGTGCCGCTCGCGGAGCCCCCGGCGTCGTACGACAACAGCGTGATCGTCGGCGGCGACGCGAGCCGTACGGACATCGAGCCGCTGGGAGTGGGGGAGGGGTGGGCCGCGTCCCGGCACACGGTCGGTGACGGCGGTGTGCGGGTCACCAGCCTGGTGGTGGCCCGGGGCGCGGCGGAGGTCCGGGCCCACCTGGTGGCGGGCGCGGTCCCCGGTACGCCGGTGCGGATCACGGGATGGGCGCCGGCGAAGGGCGTACGCGCGGAGCTGCTCGCGGCACACGACCTGTCGTCGGACGCGGACGCGGACGCGGACGCACCCGGCCTCGGACTCGTCGGCCGGACGGGAGACGATGCGACCCTCTTCGTCGCCCTCGCCCGTCTCACCGCCGACCCCGACGCCCCGCCCCTCCCGGAGCTGGTCTCCGTGGAGGTGCGGGGAGCGTACGAGGTGGGCCTCACCTGGGCCGGAGGCGAGCGGGCTCACTTCGTGTTCACGGAGTCAGACGAGCGACCTTCAGCGTCTTCGTGGTCGGTGACGCCCCGTTGAGCGGGGTCGTGTAGGACGGGGTGACGGCGGCGTAGGCCCAGGTCAGCGTCCCGTCCTTGAGGACCGCGATGTCACCGGAGATCCGCGCCTTGACGACCTTGTCGGCGCCCTGGAGCTTGCCGTTCCAGTCGACGAGGCGGAAGTGGGTGCCCGTGAACGTGCCGGTGCAGGTGCCGCTCGCGCACTTGGCGTTCTTCAGGGTCTCGTAGGAGACGAGGAGCCGGTTCTTGCCGTACGGGGCGACGCGCACGTTGACGTGCTCGGTGCCCTTGGCGGAGGTGAGGTAGACCGGCTTGCCCGAGGGCGTGTCGCGGTTCTTGAGGAACGCGAGGGCGACCTGGTGGGTGCTGGTCTTCGGCTTGACCGTCCAGCCCCGGCCGCTGGAGTCGTCCGGGTTCTTCTTGGCGGAGGCGGCGCCGCGCGAGGCGAACGCGGTGGCGTAGCGGCCGCTGGAGGACTTCACCAGGTCGCCGGTGCGGCCCGCGAAGGTGCCGCCGCAGTAGCCGGCCCAGCACTGCTCGCGCTGGACGACGGGCGCGTTGTCCGGGGCGGCGATGCCGGTCGAGACGAAGAGGCCCGAGCGCCAGTCGTCGAAGCAGAGGGAGGTGAAGTTCCCGGTGGTCTCGGCGCGCAGGGCTATGCCCTCGTTGTGGGAGCAGCCCCAGCCCCAGCCGCCGCCCTGCTTCTTGCCGGTGGAGCCGACATACGCGAGCTTGTCGCCGAAGTGGCCGTCGGCGAAGCCGCCCGCGCCGTGCACGACGAAGTAGGCGCCGTACTTCTTGCCGTTCCAGGCGAGCTGGCCGTCGAGCAGCGGGGCCGTGTCGTTGCTGGACTTGCCGGTGAGCTTGGTCCGCCAGGCCTGCTTGCCGTTCTTGTAGCGGACGAGCGCGGCGGCCGTCTCCTTCCACTTGTTGGTGTCGGCGACGCGGGTCAGCAGCGCGAACCCGTCGTTGTGCGCGACGAGACCCCCGACCTCCTTCGTGCCCTTGACCACCGTGTCGGCGCCCGAGCGCTTCCCGGCCGCCGTCAGCGGGGTGACATGGACACCGTCCGACGCGGGCCAGGCGACCCGCAGGGTGCCGTTCGGCGCCACGGCCGTCGCCGTCCGCGTCCACTCCCGGCTGTTGTTGTAGCCCGCCGAGAGATAGGGGAACTTCGCCGACAGGCTCACGGTCGTGTTCGTGACCGTGAGGTCACCGGCCGCGGCGGGCGCCGAGGGCGCGGCCCCGGCCGTCGCGTACCAGGCGCCCGCCAGCACGGACGCGGCCACGAGCGAGCCGATGACGGGCTTGCGCGCGAGGTGGCGACGGCGGTGTCTGGGCGGGGCGGAGGGGGTGGGTGTTGCAGATGTCATGTGCTGGGGTCGCCGCGCGGGGGCGAAAGGTTGCCGCCTGGGCGACATATGTTTGAGAACTCAAGCGTGGCCCCTGTCCTCCCGGGGCCAGTGCGTCAGCGCCAGATGCAGTGCCTCGACGGCCTTGTCCCACGACCGACGTACGTCCCGGGGCGCTCCGAACCCGCCCCCGGCCTCCAGCGCGCAGAAACCGTGGAACGTGCTGCGCAGCAGGCGTACGGCGTCGGTGAGGTCGGGTTCGTCGAGGCCGTACGCGCGGAGCATGCCGTAGGTGATCTCGGCGGTGCGGCGCAGCGCGGGGGAGTCGGTGACCAGCACCTGGTCGAGGGGGAGCTGCGTGGCCGCGTACCGGCCGGGGTGCCGCAGGGCGTACTCCCGGTAGGCGCCGGCGAAGGCGGCGAGCGCGTCCCTGCCGGCCCGCCCGGCGACGGCCTCGGCGATGTCGTCGATCATCTCGCCGCCCGCCAGCAGCGCGACCCGGGTCCGCAGGTCCTGGAGGTTCCTGACGTGCGAGTAGAGACTCGCGTCCTTCACCCCGAAGTGCCGCGCCAGCGCGGACAGGGTGACCTTCTCGAAGCCGATCCCGTCCGCGAGATCGGCCGCGGCCTCCACGACCCGGTCGACGGTGAGCCCGGCACGGGCCATGGAGACCACCTCTTCACCTGGAACTGCATGGACCCGGAACGCCAAGGCTACCGCCCGGTGATCAAGGGCCCGGAGGTGAGGGACGCCGGTCCGCCGGTCAGCCGATCGGCGCGTACAGCACGCCCAGCTTGTCGATCTCGGTGCCCGAGCGGCCGGTGAACCCGACGATCTGCCAGCCGGCGGGGGCCGTGAAGGTCTTGGTGTCGCTGGTGGCGGTACCCGAGCTGAGCGTGCGGCCCTTGTCGGTGCCGAAGGCGGCGGAGAAGATCCGGGTACGGCCGTCCTTCTGGCCCGAGGTGAGCTTCACCGAGGTGAGGTGCTCGCCGGAGGCCAGGGTGAGGGAGGTCGCCGTGCCGCCCGTGCCGCCGTGGGTCAGCGTCGTACCGCCGTCGTGCGTGAGCGAGACCGCGTCGAGGCGGGAGGCGCCGCGCAGGGTCAGGGTGCGGGGCGAGACGGACGACGGGAGGTTGTCGGCGTCGTTGTACGCGGTGCCGTGCGGGCCGCCGAAGAAGTCACTGGCCCGCAGGCCCGAGTTGAGCTTCCAGGAGAAGTCGACCGTGTGCGGGAAGTGGTCGGAGAGGTTGCCGCCCGCCGAGTCGAGGAATTTCGCCCAGTCGTTGTTGTAGCGGTTCGCGGTCAGGTCGACCACGTTGCTGTCCCGGTAGAAGACCTTGTCGACGACCTCGCAGTCGTTGGTCGGCGCGGTCGTCGGGCAGAGCAGCGCGTCGGCGCCCAGGGCCGGGGCGACACCACCCTTGATCAGCTGCACCCACGGGTCGGTGAGGCCGTTCTCCGACGCGAGCGAGCGGATGTTGTCGCCGGTGCGCGTGTAACGGGTGTTGGTGTCCCCCATGACGATCACCGCGTTGCCCGCCGAGTTCGCCTTGATGAACTCGGAGAGCTGGGTGACGTTGGCGCGGCGAGCGGCGAGGGCCGCGTCGTCGGAGTCGGCGTTGGTGTGCACGTTGTACAGGTCGACGAAGACCCCCTCGTCGAGCCGCACCCGGGCCAGCGAGAAGCCCTTCGGGGTGAGGCAGTTGGTGCCGGTGCAGTCGTTCCACTTCACCCGCTCGAAGTCCTCGAACGCGTAGTCCGAGAGGGTGTTGAGGCCGTCGCCGAACGGCACCCCGCCGCTGGTCGCGGTGCGGTACGGGTGGTTGTCGCCCGCGTACAGCGCCGCGTGGTAGTTGAAGTCCTCCTGGACGTTCACGATGTCGTACGCCCCGAGGCGCGGTGAGATCAGCGGGGTGTTCACCTCCGGGTTCCCGGAACTGAGCAGCTCCGGGAGGCCGGCGACGTTGTACGTCAGCACGTTGAACGTGCCGCTGGTCGCGGCGGCCGCGGGCGTCGCGCCGGTGGTGGCGAGACCGGTCACGGCCAGCGCGCCGGCGGCGAGGGTGCCGAGCAGGCGTCTCATGGGACGTGCGGGACGTACAGGGCGTATAGGGCTCATGGGGTGCACTCCGGGGGGCGGGGGATGATGAGCGGTGCTCAGGTTCAATGGCAACCAGTGTGACGTGCAAGGTCAGTTGGGGAAACAGTGAAGGACGTGGCGATCCGCCGTATCCATGGCACCCGGTGGCCATGCCTTGATCGTCCGTCGTTCATGTGCCGCCTCGATCCTCCACAGGCGGCGTGGTCGCGTCGCGAAGGCAGCCGTCGAGGGCAGCGGCATCCGGGAGGCGTTCACATGGGGCACGGGCACGGGCACGCACACGGTCATCACCATCACGACCACGGTCATGACCACGACCACGGGCATGACCACGGGGACGTGGCGGCGGCCCCGCTCCCCGCGGCCTTCGACGCCTCCGTGCCCGACGAGGAGCTGAACCCCGAGCAGCGCTCGCGCCGCTCCCTGCTGCGCCGCGCGGGCCTGCTGGGCGCGGGCCTGACCGCCGCGAGCGTCCTCGGTCAGAGCGCGGCGACCGCCCCGGCGTACGCGTCCTCCGGCGGCCGGCGCGGCGGTTTCCTGTGGCTGGCCGGTGACCACCACATCCACACCCAGTACAGCAGCGACGGCAAGTACCGGGTCGTCGACCAGGTCCGCCAGGGCGCCAAGCACGGCATGGACTGGCTGGTCATCACCGACCACGGCAGCACCACGCACGCCAAGATCGGTGTGGACAAGGTCAACCCGGACATCAAGGCGGCCCGTGCCGCGTACGAGGACACGCTGGTCTTCCAGGGCCTGGAGTGGAACATCCCGGGCGCCGAGCACGGCACGGTCTTCGTCCACCCGGGCAAGAACGAGGTCTCCGTCCTCAAGCAGTTCGAGACCGACTACGACGGCAGCGTGAAGGGTGCCTCCGACTCCACGCCCGCCAACGAGGCCCTCGCGGTCGCGGGTCTCGCCTTCCTCGGCGACCAGGTCCGCCGCCGCAAGGTCAAGGACGCCCTGATGCTCGCCAACCACCCGGCGCGGCGCGGTGTCGACTCCCCGCACGAGATCCGCGGCTGGCGCGACGCGACCGGTACGGGCCGCCAGATAGCCGTCGGCTTCGAGGGCGCCCCCGGCCACCAGGCCGCCGGACTCCCCGCACCGCTCGGCATGGCCCGCGCCCGGGGCATCTACGACAACAACCCCAGCGCCAACTCCTTCGCGGGCTACCCCCTGGAGAGCTACCGCACCTGGGGCGGCTTCGACTGGATGACCGCCACCGTCGGCGGCCTCTGGGACAGCCTCCTCGCCGAGGGCAAACCCTGGTGGATCACCGCCAACTCGGACTCCCACCAGGTGTACGCGGACACCGCCGTACGCGGCGGCCCGGACAGCGACTTCACCGCCAACGGCAAGCACACCGACCCCGTCTACGGCGGAAAGATCGACATCACCCAGGGCGACTACTGGCCCGGCCAGTACAGCCGTACGCACGTCGGCGCCGACGGCTTCTCCTACGCCGCCGTCATGGACGGCATCCGCGCCGGCCGGATCTGGGTCGACCACGGCGGGCTCCTCAGCGGCCTCGACGTCCGGGTCTCCGGCGGCAGCCGCTGGGCCACCCTGGGCGGCGCCCTGCACGTCAGGAAGGGCACCAAGGTCACCCTGACCGTGGACGTGGCCCTGGCCGGCGGCGCCAACTGGGCGGGATTCGTCCCCCAGTTGGCCCGCGTGGACGTCATCCAGGGCGAGGTGACGGGCACGCCCACCGACAAGGACACCTTCACCGCGCCGACCGCCAAGGTCGTGAAGTCGTACGAGGTGAACAAGTCCACCGGCACGGTCCGTCTCACCTACGAACTCGGCAAGGTCGACCGTCCGCTCTACGTCCGGCTGCGCGGCAGCGACGGCAACCGCTCGGCGGTCGGCGCGAGGGGTGCGGCCGTCGACCCGGCGGGCCCCGCGATCGACGTCGTCGGTGACGCCGACCCGTGGCGCGACCTGTGGTTCTACTCCAACCCGGTGTGGGTCCTGCCCTCATGACCGCGACCATGGCCAAAGCCACGACCCTGTATGCCCTCACCGTGGACGCGGAGGTCGTGGATCTGCGCGCGGCCGATCACCTGCTCCACACCCTGGCGGCCGAACTCGCCCTCCCCGAGGGCACGTTCGGCTGCACCCACCTGGTACGGGGCGATCGGCCGCGGGTCGCCCTGTCCCTCGCGGTGCCGTCCCGGCCGCTCCTGAGCACCGTCCAGGAGCGGCTGGCGGCCCGCGCCCACGAGGTGGCGCCCGGCACCCCGGACGCCATGGGCCGGGCCGTGATCTACCCCGGCGTCACGGCCCTGACCGGCACCCTGACGGTCGCGGACGTCCTCGCCCGCTCCGCGATCACCCGGGTGACGGTCCTGGGCGCCCCCGGCGAACCCGCTCCCGACACACGCTTGGTGACCCAGAACCACGTACGCCCGCACTGGCACGACGGCGAACTGGTCCTCACCGCCATGCCCGCCGTCGGCGGCACCCTGGTCCCCTTCGAGGTCCCGGAACCGACACCGTGCTGTGCGGACCACTGAGGCCCGGCGGCGAACCCGGGGCGTGGCTCACGCGTTGGGGTTGAGCCCGTTCGACAACCCCGTGTACGCCGGCTTCGCCGCATAGCTCTCGTTGTACGGCAGGGCCGCCCCGTACCCGCTGAACGTGCCCGGCACCCAGGAGTGCTTGTCCGTCAGCCCCCAGGTGGTGACGCCGGCGCAGCGCGGGACACCGAGGCAGTTCTCGCTCGCCGTCTTGTAGTCCGTGGACTGCTGGGCGAGTTCGGCGGTGGAGGCGGGCAGCGGGATACGGATGTCCAGCTCGGTGAGGGAGACCTCCAGACCGAGGTCGGAGAACCGCTTCAGGTTCGCCTTCATCGAGCCGGGCACCCCGCCGAGCACGAAGTGGGACTGGAAGCCGATGCCGTGCAACGGCACACCCTGGGCGAGGAGTTGCTGCGCCAGCGCGTACAGGGCGTCGCTCTTGGCGTTGTCCGCCTCGATGTTGTAGTCGTTGATGTACAGCTTCGCGCTCGGATCGGCGGCGTGCGCCCAGCGCAGGGCGCTCGCGATGTGCGCGGTGCCGAGCTTGTCCTGCCACACCGAGGACCGCATCGAACCGTTCTCGTTGAACGCCTCGTTGACCACGTCCCAGGCGTAGATCTTCCCCTTGTAGCGGCCGACCGTGGTGTCGATGTGCTTCTTCAGCAGCGTGTTCAGCTCGGACGCCGAGAAGTTCCCGTTCCTCAGCCAGGACGGCAGCTGCGCGTACCAGACGAGCGTGTGCCCGCGTACGCCCTGGTTGTGCGCGACGGCATGGTTGACCAACCGGTCGGAGGCGGCCCAGTTGTAGCTGTTGCGGCTCGGCTCCAGCGCGTCCCACTTCATCGCGTTCTCGGCGGTGACGGAGTTGAACTCCCGGTCCAGCACGCCCGTGTACGCCGCCTCCCCCTGAAGCGGCCCGTCGGCGACCGCGGCCCCGATCTTCACACCCCGCGCGTCGGCGTACCCGCGCAGCGTGGTGGCCGCCGAGGCGTCCGGGGTGAGCTGGGGAACCGCGACGGCGGTGGTGACGAGCACCCCCACGGCGGCGAGGGGCAACGGACGGAAGAAGCGACGTCGGCGGTGGTGCGGCCGGGACGAGGGGAGGGACACGGCGACTCCTACGGTGTGGGGGACGCGGACGCGTCACTCCTGGGTCGCCGCCGACCGCCGTACGGTTGCCGCCCGTCCCGCGGGATCCCCGCGCCTCAGCCGCAGGCGCACACCCCGTGCAGCGCCTCCAGCGCCGACCACGCCGCCCCGTCCCGCTCCGCGTCGAAGACCAGCGGGGTGAAGTCACGGTCCCGGTCGAACACGACGTAGGCCTCGGCGATGTACCACAGACCGCCGGTCCACTCCTCGCGCCGATGCGACCGGGCCAGCGTCCGGCCGCAGGGCGGGCAGCCGATCCAGGGGACGAGTTCCGAGGTCTCGGACGGCGGCTCCGCCAGCACCTCGTGCGCGGGAATCGTGCTCTCGGCCCCGTCCCCGAACACCCGCAGCCGCGCGGGCCGCCCGGGATCCTGGACCAGCCCCACGATCTCCGCCCCGTGCCGGTCCCACACACCCCACACCTCGGCCAGCACCGCGATCCGCGTACGCGCCGTCTCGTCCACAGGCAACCGCGACTCCGTGAGCCGCTCCACCAGCGCCCCCAGCCCCGCCTCCTGCTCCCCGATGTCCCAGCACCCCTGCACGAGGTCGACATCCTCCGCGTCCGGAAGCAGCGCGGCGAGACGGGACCATATGACGGCTTCGGCGGCGTACGCCGCCAGACGATCGTCGTTCATCGGGCGAGCGTAACGGGACGGGAGGCGGCCGACCGGCCGCCTCCCGTCACTGCCCTCACCGCCGTCCTACGATCCCGTCCTACGATCCCGTCGTCGAGAACACGAACGAGAACTCCGTCGGCTCGGCGAGCAGGTGGTACTGGGGCAGCGGCCCCGGGCCGCAGGACTGGGAGCCGATGCCCATCTGGGCGTGGTCGAGGGTGACCCAGACCGTGTTGCCCGCCTGAAGGTCCGTCAGGTGGGCGGCGGCGTCCAGTTGTTCGGTGGTCCAGCGGCGGGCCGTGAACGAGAACTCCGGGTCGCCGTCGATGCGCAGTCCGCCCAGCTCCGCCCAACGGACGTCGGGACGGGTGCCGTTCTCCTGCGGGCGGAGGTACGGTGTCTGGAGGTCGTCCACCGTGGAGTGGTAACGGCTCACCATGGAGGCCGACTTGGTGTCCGGGTAGCCCTCGCCGGGGCCGCCGCCGTACCAGGTCACGGCGTCCGCCGAGGACAGTCCGAAGCGGATGCCGAGCCTCGGCAGCGGGACGGTCCACTCGCCGTCCGGCTCCACCGACACGGTCAGCCTCAGCCGGGTGTCGTCGGCGGTCCACCGGTACGTCGCGCGCAGGCCGACCTCCCGGGCGGCCGGTGCCACCCGCGTCCGTACGGTCAGCGCGTCGGCGCCCAACTCCACCCCGTCCAGGCGGTGTTGGACGCGGTGCAGGCCCAGCTCCCGCCACAGCTTGCTGTAGCAGGTGTTGCCGTTCCAGGCGCCCTCGTCGTTGTCGGTGGTCGCCCGCCAGACGTCCAGCCGCAGTCCGGTCACGTCGACCCCGCCGATGGTCCTCAGCGCGCCCGTGGGGGCGTCGAAGGAGGCCGGGCCGAGGTAGATCAGCTTCTCGCTCGCCGTGGGACCGTCGCCCGGTGTCACCGTCGGCAACGGGCGTTCCACGACCGGGAGTTGGGCCCACGCCACCTGGTGGTCCTTCCGGCCCCAGGCCGTGTCCCCGGCCAGCAGCGCCCGTACGGTCCACAGCGCCTCGCCCGCCGGTCCGCCGGCCGGCGGCTGCGGCAGCTTCACCTCGGCCGACTCACCGGGCCGCAGCGCGGGCACCGAGAGGGCCCCGGCCTCGATCGTCTTCCCGTCCACCTGGTACGCCCACTCGAAGGCCAGCGAGGACAGGTCCTGGAAGTCGAACGCGTTGCGCACCCGGACCGTCCCGGCCGAGCCGTCGCCGTCGATGCGGACGGGCTCGATGACCTTCTTGAACTCGATCAGACCGGGGGAGGGCGTCCGGTCCGGGAAGATCAGGCCGTCGCAGACGAAGTTGCCGTCGTGCAGCTCCTCGCCGAAGTCACCACCGTAGGCGTAGCCCAGCTCGGGGTGCTTCACGCCGTGGTCGATCCACTCCCAGATGAAGCCGCCCTGGATGCGCTCGTGGGCCTCGAAGATCCGCTGGTAGTCGGCGATGCCACCGGGGCCGTTGCCCATGGCGTGCCCGTACTCGCAGAGGATGTAGGGGAGCTGACGGCGCTTGTGGGGGCCGCCGTCCAGGCGCTTGCCGATGCGCTCGCTCTCGGCGTGGTCGGCGTACATCCGGGAGTAGACGTCGGTGTCCCGGCAGTCCCAGTCGCCCTCGTAGTGCACCAGACGCGAGCCGTCGCGGCCGTGGATCCACTCGGCCATGGCGGTCAGGCCCCGGCCGGTGCCCGCCTCGTTGCCGAGGGACCACATGACGACCGAGGGGTGGTTCTTGTCGCGCTCGACCATGCGGGCCGCGCGGTCCAGGAGGGCCGGGGTCCAGCGGTCGTCGTCGACGGGGTTGTCCCGCCAGTTCTGCTCGGTGAAGCCGTGGGTCTCCAGGTCGCACTCGTCGATCACCCAGAGGCCGTACTCGTCGCAGAGGTCGAGGAAGGCCGGGTGCGGCGGGTAGTGCGAGGTGCGGACCGCGTTGAGGTTGTGCCGCTTCATCAGCAGCACGTCCTCGCGCATGGTCTCCAGGTCGAGGGAGCGGCCCTTGACCGGGTGCCACTCGTGCCGGTTGACGCCCTTGAAGAGGATCGCCTTGCCGTTGACCTTGAGCAGGCCGTCCTCCAGGACGACGGTACGGAACCCGATCCGCAGCGGGACGCGTTCGCCCGCCGTGACAAGCTCACCGTCGTACAGCTTCGGCGTCTCGGCGGTCCACGGCTCGACCGGGACCGTCACTGGCTCACCGGTCGCGACATCGATGTCGAGGGCGGGCACGAGGACCCGGCCGTCGACGTCGGAGTCGACCCGCAGGGTCCCGATCCCGCCCACATGGTCGTAGGAGGCGTGCACGAAGAAGTCGGCGGCGCTGCCCGCCGGGCGGTGCAGCAGCGTGACGTCCCGGAAGATACCGGGCAGCCACCACTGGTCCTGGTCCTCCAGATAGGAGCCCGCGGACCACTGGTGGACCCGGACGGCGAGGACGTTCCCCGCCGGCTTCAGCAGGTGCCCGACCGCGAACTCGTGCGGCAGCCGGGAACCCTTGAACTCACCGATGTCCGTGCCGTTCAGCCACACCCGGGCGCACGACTCCACACCGTCGAAGCGGATCACGGCGTCGCCGTCGATCACCGCCCCACCGTCCGCCGACCAGTCGTCCGGCAGGTCGAAGTACCGCAGATGGTCACCGGTCGGGTTCTCCGACGGCACCCTCGGCGGATCCACCGGGAACGGGTACAGGTGGTTGGTGTAGATCGGCGCCCCGAAGGCCCCGTCGCCCTGGAGGACCCAGTGCCCCGGGACGGTCACCTCGGCCCAGCCCCCGGCGTCGTACCCCTCGGCGGCGAACGAGTCGTCCTCCGCGTCGGCGGTCGGCGACAGCCGGAAGCTCCAGCCGCCGTTCAGCGACAGGGACCGGGCGTCGGAGGACGCGTACCAGGCGCGGGGCGGCAGGGCCCCGCGGCCCGGGGACACGTCCTCGACGTAGTCGACGGATGGGGCGGCGACGGCGCCGGTGGCGCCCGTCGTGGCGGTGGTGCGGAAAGACATCGGTCTCCTTGCTGATTTCCTAGCCCTTGATGCCAGTCTGCGCGATGCCCTGCACCAGCCAGCGCTGGAGGAAGAGGAAGACGAACACCAAAGGCAGGATGGAAATGGCGGTGGCCATGAAGATCAGATGGAAATTCACGGTCTGGCCGGTCATGTAGTTCGAGAGCGCGACCTGCACGGTCCACGCGCTCGGGTCCTGGCCGATGACCAGGGGCCACAGGAAGGAGTTCCAGCCGCTGATGAACGTGATCGTCGCCATCGCGGCGAAGAAGTTCAGCGAGTTGGGTACGACGACCCGCCAGTACGCGCCCATGTAGCCGAGCCCGTCCACCCGCGCCGCCTCCTCCAGCTCCTTGGGGAACCCCAGGAAGTACTGCCGGAACAGGAAGCAGGTGAAACCACTGAAGAGGCCCGGGATGATGAGACCTCGGTAGGTGTCGATCCAGCCGAGGGACGACACCAGCACGAAGCTGGGCACGAACGTCACGGCGGTCGGGACCATCAGGGTGCCGAGGACGGCGTAGAACACCTTGTTGGCGTGCTTGTACGGGATACGGGCGAGGCCGTAGCCGGCGAGCGAGCAGACCAGCAGGGTGCCGACGGTGTGCAGGACGCCGACGACCGCCGAGTTCCACAGCGAGCGCGCGAAGTCCACCGACGGGTCGTCGAACGGCTCGCTGATGTTGCCCCACTGGATGTCGGTGGGGAACCACTTCCATTCCTCGCCCGTGATCTCCGGGTCCGTCATCAGCGCGTTGCGCACGATCAGATAGAACGGGATGAGGAAGAGCAGCGCGGCGAAGCCGGTGGCGAGGTACAGCCCGGTCGAGCCGATCACACTGCCGGTGCGGACCCGGCGCGGCTTGGCCGCCGCGTCGACCCGGTCGACGCGGTCCGCCGGAGGTGTCGTGGTGGTGGTCACTTGGCCTCCTCACCCCTTCCGAATCCCATGAACTTGCCCTGGAGCAGGGTCACGAGGCAGATCAGTACGGTGAGGATCAGCGCGCCCGCACTGCCCGCGCCGTAGTCCTGGCTGTCACCGAGCGCCTTGTAGTACAGCTCGACCAGGGGCGGTCTGCCCCAGGTGGTCTTCGACAACAGGTTGAAGAACTCGTCGAAGGCTTGGTACGCCGCCACGAGCAGCAGCAGGATCACGGCGGTGGAGGTCGCCCGCAGCTGCGGCAGGGTGATGTACCAGAAGGTCTGCCAGCCGGGCTTCGCGCCGTCGATGGCGGCGGCCTCGTACATCTCCTGCGGGATGTTCTGCAGGGCCGCGATGAAGAGGATCATGTAGAAGCCGGCCTGGAGCCACAGCCGTACGCTCAGGATGACCAGCCAGTACCAGGGGGGGTCGGGGCTGGCCAGCCACGCGGTGTTGTCGATGCCGAACAGGCCCAGGAAGGTGTTCGCGAGACCGAAGCGGACACCGTTGAAGATGGACATCTTCCAGACCAGCGAGGCGGCGACATAGCTGACCGCCGTGGGCAGGAAGAACACCGAGCGGAAGAACGCCCGCATGAAGCGGAGCCGGTTCACCATCAGCGCCAGGCCGAGCGAGGTGGCCCAGGTCAGCGGCACGATGAAGACAGCGAAGATCGTGAAGGTGACGAGGGACCCCATGAAGTCCTCGTCGGTCAGCATCGTCACGTAGTTGTCGAGCCCGATGAACTCGCTCGGCGTGACCGTGAAGCGGGCCTCGAAGAACGACAGATAGAGGCTCCACAGGATCGGCAGATAGACGAAGATCGCCAGGCCGATCAGGAACGGCCCGGTGAAGAGCCAGAAGTTGAAGGTGGGGGAGCCCCGCAGCCCCCGCCGCGGCTTGGCCGGAGTGGCCTTCGCCGGGGCGGGGCTGGAGACGCCGTCCTTGGTGATGGTCGACATGTCGTGGGTACCTGTCCGCCGGCCTATCCGAAGAGCTTCTTCAGTTCCTTGTTGACCTTCGCGTCGGCCTTGGTCAGCTCCTTGTCCGGGTCGCCGCCCTTGCGCACGGAGTTGGCGAGGACGTCCTCCAGGGCCGTGATGCTGGCCTGGGTCCAGCCGATGTTGTCGAAGTGGCCGAACTCGTTGAAGAGCTTCACGCCCTCAGCGGGCAGACCCGACTTCAGCTTCTCGGCCGAGGCGGCGATCGAGGTGCGCGGCGGGATGTGGAAGCCGTAGGAGAGCGCCCAGTCCTCCTGGTACTCCTTCTGGTCGATCCACAGCCACTTCACGTACTCCTTGGTGGCTTCGAGGTTCTTGCCCTTGGCGTTCACGAACATCGACCAGCCGCCGTTGTAGACGGACTGCTTGCCGGCGCTGCCGACCTTCGGGAACGGGAAGATGCCGAGGTCGTCGCCGAGCGCCTCCTGCATCTGCGGCATCGCCCACATGCCGCACCACTGCATCGCGGTCAGGCCCTGGTTGAGCGCCGACGGGTCCCAGAAGTCGGTCGGCGCGTCGAGCAGCAGGTCACCGCTGGTGAACAGCTTGCGCAGCTGCTTGAAGCCGTCGACGACCGCGTCCGTGTGGTAGGCGATCTGGTTCTTGTCGTCGAGGTGCTGGGCACCGGCCGACCAGATCAGCGGGTTGACCATCGAGTGCAGGGTGTTGCCGAGGTAGGCGCCCTTGACCTTGTCCGTGGTCAGCTTGGCGGCGGCTTCGGCCAGCTCCTCCAGCGTCTGCGGGACCTCGACACCGGCCTTCTCGAACAGCGACTTGCGGTAGAAGAAGAACTGCGGGTCGTCGATCATCCGGATGCCGTAGATCTTGCCGTCGACCGTGTGCGACTGGATGTCGGCCTGGTTGAAGTCGTCCTTCACCGGGTCTATCAGGTCGGTCAGGTCCGCGACCTGGCCGCTCTCGATCATCTGCAGCTGCGGGTGGAACTCGAAGCAGTCGGGCGCCTTGTCCGTGAGCAGCGAGGCGAACAGCTTGCTCTCGAAGTTGGAGCCGGTGATCCACTGCGTGGTGACGTTGGACTCCTTGTAGGCCTTCGCGTACCGCTTGATGGCCTGCTCGGTGCCCGCCTCGCCATAGGCGTGGAAGTACTGGTTGAGGCCCGCGCCCCCACCGCTGCTGCTTCTGCCCGTGTTGCCGCCGCACGCTGCCAGCCCGCCGGCGGCGGCCAGACCCAGCGCGGCCCGCAGGGCGGTACGGCGGTCGAAGTTGCTGTTCCTGAATGCCGACATGCTGACGTCCTTGTCTCGAGTACGGCTGCGGCTCTGCGCCCATGGCTCGGCGGCTCAGTGCCAGTTGGCTCAGTGGCTCAAAGGGGCTTGCGGAGCGGGACGTTAACCTTCGGCTAAGGCTTCGGCAAGGGGTTGGACGAAGTCTGTTCGAAGCGTTGTATTCGGTTCGGTGGTCCGAACGTCCGGGCGGCGCAAAGGGGTTGGTCAGGGCGGTGCGAGGGGGGTGACGGGTGGGTGAGGGGTGGGTGAGGGCCGCCGGGTCAGGGTCCGGCGGCCCCCGGCTCAGGGGTGGGGATGCAGGCGCTCGCGCTCCTCGGAGCGCCCTCGATGGCGTACGGCGGACTTGACCGGGGCCGCGACCGGGGCGGCGCGTTTGCCCGGTTTCTGCCCGACCGACTGCAGCGCGCCCTCCAGCGCGAACGTCGCCGCGCCCAGGCACGCGGGGTCCGTGGGGATCTGGGAGAGCACGATCTCGGTGGCGGCCCTCGGCCGCGGCAGCGCGTGCCGGGCGACGGCCTCGCGCACCTCCTCGACCAGGGGCTCGCCGAGGGCCGCCGCGACCCAGCTGCTGAGGACGATGACCTCGGGATTGAACAGGTTGACCAGGTCGGCGATGGCCGCGCCGAGATAGCGGGCGGTCTCCCGCACCACCTCCAGCGCCTCCGGATCCCGCCGGGCCACCCCCTGGGCGAGCGCGGCGATGGTGGCGGTCTGGTCCTCGGGGTGCAGCAGCGCGCTGTCCGGATGCAGCTCCCGCAAATTCAGCATGATCCCGGCGGCGCCCACATACGTCTCCACGCAGCCGTGGTTGCCGCACCGGCACCGCCGGCCGTCCAGCACCATCGTCGTGTGGCCCCACTCGCCGGCGCTGTTGCTCACCCCCCGGTGCAGCCCGCCGTCCAGGACCAGCCCGGCGCCCACGCCCGTGCCGAGGGTGACCACCACGGCGTCCCCGCGCCCGCGGGCGGCGCCGAACCACAGCTCGGCCACCGCGACCGCGCGCAGCGGATTGTCCAGGTACAGCGGGTAGGCGATGTGCTCGGTCAGCAGGTCCAGCAGGGGCACGTCGTGCCAGTCCCAGTTGGGTGCGTACTCCGAGATACCGGTGGCCCGGTCGACCTGCCCCGGCACGCTCACCCCGACGCCCAGCACCCGGGCGCCCTCGGTACCCGCCTGCGCCACCACCGAGCCGACGGCGGCGGCGACATGGCCGACCAGCTGCTCGGGCAGCGTCTCGCCCGCCCGGACGTCCTCCTCGGCGCGGGCCAGGACGTTCAGCGCCAGGTCGAACAGCTCGACATGGACGTACGTCTCCGCGATGTCGACGCCGATCAACGCGCCCCCCGACGCGTTGACGGCCACCAGTCCACGGGGGCGGCCCCCCGCCGAGTCCTCGAACCCGACCTCGGTGATCATGCGGAGGTCGAGCAGCTCCCCGACGAGGGTGGCGACCGTGGCCAGACTGAGCCCGGTGGCCGCCGCGAGCTCCTGCCGGGAGGTGGGAGACTTGGCGATGATCTGGCGCAGCACCTCGTAGCGGTTCGCGGTGCGGATGTCGCGTGAGGTGCGCTTCACCGACGACATGATCCCCTCGATCCCTCCAGGCCAGGACGAGGCCTGTTGCCCCGGCGCCGCGCCAGGCTATGGCGCGGAGAGACTTTCGACAAGGGGTTAGGAAAGGGGGTTTACGAAGTCCCCCGCCCCACCGCCCACGATGGCCGGACCCCGACCACGCCCCGACCCACCAGGCGAGAGCCCCGCGAACCGGCCCGCCTCAGGCGCCGAGCGCCTCCCGTACGAACGGGTTGCGGAACTTGCCCGCCGGGTCCAGGGCGTCGGCCACCCGTCGGAAATCGCCCAGGCGGGGGTACAGCCGTCCCAGCTCGGCCGCCGGGACCGTGAAGACCTTGCCCCAGTGCGGCCGGGCCTCGAAGGGGGTGAGGACCTCCTCCACTCGCCGCACCACCGGCAGGACGGGCGCCGCGTCCGCGATCCAGGTGAAGTGCAGCGCGACCGTGTCCCGGCCGTACGCCGGGCTCAGCCACTGCGCGTCGGCGGCCACCGTCCGCACCTCGCAGACCTGGAGCACCGGCGCGACGACATGCCGGATCCCGTCGAGCGCGTCCAGCGCCTCCCCGGCGAACGTACGCGGCAGCAGATACTCCGACTGCAGCTCCTCCCCGCTGCTGGGCGTGAACTCGGCCCGGAAGTGCGGCAGCCGCTCGTGCCACGGCCCGGGCACCCCGAACTGCTCGGTGCAGTTCACCGCGGGCATCCCCGGCACCGGATGCATCGCCTCGGTCGCGGGCGCGGCCCACGGAAAGTCCGCCTCCGGCCGGTCCGTCCGCCGCTTGACCCACACCTGGTCGAAACCGGAGTGCCGCCAGCGCGTGAAGAGGCTCACGCTGTACGCCGCCGCCGACACCGCCTCGAAGTCCAGCCCCGCCAGCGGGAGTTCACCGAAGACCCGCTGGCCCACCTCGAAGGCGGGCTCCAGGTCGAGGGTGAGCGCGGTGACCACACCGAGCGCCCCGAGCGAGGTGACCGCCGCGCCGAACCGGTCGTCGCCGCGCGCGAGCGTCAGCGTCGTCCCGTCCGCCGTGACCAGCTCGACCTCGCGCACGGCCGCCGCCAGCGGACCGTTCCCGACGCCCGAGCCATGGGTGCCGGTGGCGACCGACCCGGCCACCGAGATGTGCGGCAGGGAGGCCATGTTGTGCAGGGCGAGACCGTGGGCGTGCACCGCGCGGGCCAGCTCCGCGTACCGCACCCCGCCCCCGACCCGTACCGTACGGGCCGCCGTGTCCACCGCGATCTCCGGCGGCAGCCCCGTCAGGGACAGGAGCACCCCCTCCGGGCCGGGCTCCGCGATCTCGTTGAACGAGTGCCCGCTGCCCAGCACCCGCACCCGCTCGCTCCCCGCGACCAGGGCCCGCAGCGCGTCGACGGAGGCCGGCCGGTGCAACTCCTTCGCGGTGTACGTGATGTTCCCGGCCCAGTTGGTGATGGTCTCGGTCGTCATGCCTGATGTCCTCCACGATGCGCGAGCCGTAGCCGTCGAGGGCCATCCTCCCCGCCCCGGGTGCCGCCCGGTTCATTGACCTCCCGGCGAGCGCCTGCCTACCGTAGAGACCGCTTACTATCGCCTGGCCTCGCCCTTGTTCGTGCCCAGCCGGAAGGCCCTTCCTTGCCCGAACGTCCCCGCGCACTGTTCGCCATGACGGCCGAGAACGTTCCGCAGGTCTTCCCGCCGGAGGTGCTGGCCCGGCTGCGCGCGACCGTGGACCTCGATCCCGCCCTGATCGCCGAGGACTTCACCGACCCCCGGGTCCGGGAGGCGCTGGCCGAGGCCGAGATCCTGGTCACCGGCTGGGGCTGCCCCCGTATCGACGCGGCGGTCCTCGACGCGGCCCCGAAGCTCCGCGCCGTGCTGCACTCGGCGGGCTCGGTGAAGGGCTTCGTCGCCCCCGCCGTCTGGGAACGCGGGATCACCGTCTCCACGGCCGCCGCCGCCAACGCCCTGCCGGTGGCCGAGTACACGCTCGCCATGATCCTTCTCGCGGGCAAGGACCTGCTCGTCCGCCGCGAACACCTGCGCGCCGAACGCGTCTCGCCGGGCTGGGGGTTCGTCCCCGGCATCGGCAACCACGGCCGCCGCGTCGGCGTCATCGGCGCCTCCCGCATCGGCCGCCGCGTCATCGAACTGCTCCGCCCCTTCGACCTGCGGGTGAGCCTCACCGACCCCTACGTCGACGAAGCCGGGGCCGCCGCCCTCGGCGTCCCCCTGCTCCCGCTCGACGACCTGCTGCGCACCTCGGACATCGTCACCGTGCACGCCCCCGACACCCCCGAGACGCACCACCTGATCGACCGCCGCGCCCTCGCCCTGATGCCCGACGGGGCCGCCCTGATCAACACCGCGCGCGGCGCCCTCGTCGACCACGACGCGCTCGTCGACGAACTGCGCGCCGGGCGCCTCTCCGCGATCCTCGACGTCACCGACCCGGAACCCCTGCCCGCCGACTCGCCCCTCCTCGACCTCCCGAACGCCTTCGTCACCCCCCACCTGGCCGGCTCCCAGGGCAACGAGGTCGCCCGCCTCGGCCTCGCGGTCACCGAGGAGGCGGAACGGCTGGCCGCCGGGGAGGAGTTGGCGTACGCCCTGGACCGGGGGGTGCTGGAGCGGACGGCGTGAACGGGCCCCCGGGTGTGCGCGGGCGCGGGCGCGGGCGGGGGACCGTCAGGAGGCGCGCGATGGTCCGGCGACGAGGTCACCGAGCCGGGCGACCGTGAACTCGACCTGCCCGTTCCCCTCCTCCCACTTGGCGATCAGCGTGCAGCCGTCGCCCGCGAGCCGGAACCCGTCCGTGTCGTTCCTGGCGTACCAGAGCCCGTCCTGCTCGCTGCAGAAGTAGCTCAGATGGTCCCGGAGTCCGGCATCCGGCAGCACGGCCAGGGCATCCGCCCACTCCTTCTCGGCCTCGGCCTCGAACGGAATCGTGCTCCCCGGCCCGCGCCCGAGACACAGCGCCACCCGCATCGCGTCGAACAGCGTGCCGTCCGAAGCGAGGCGCGGAGCGGCGACCCCCCACTTGTCGCGCAGTTCGGCACCGGTGAGACCGATGCCGTGCCGCTCCAGCACCGGGGCCAGATCCGCGCCCCGGACGAGGCTGCGCGCGAAGCACGCCCGCTCCAGGTCGCGGGCGAGGGCCGGGGACAGCCCTGACCTGTCGATCTCGAAGAGGGAACGGCTCGCGTCGAACGTCAGCAGATGCTCGCCGTCGTCGAACGGGGAGTACTCCCAGACGACCGGTTCGGCCCCGCGCAGGGCTTGCGGGTTCGCCCACGCCGCGAGCCGGCTCAGCCCGAACTCGTAGAGAAGGTTGCCGTCGAAGTACGCCGCGTACTCCGCGTCCGGGTCGAAGGACGACAGCGGCCGGTCCAGCAGAATCTCGAACGCGCCGGTCAGCTGCTCACGCCAGCGGCCGTCGGCGTCCGCCGACAGAGGTGCTCCAGGTGTCATGCCGGGAACCTACTGACCCGGACGACCCATGGGTCACGCGCCCTCCGGGGCCGGCGCGGAAATACGTAGGGAGTTCGGTAGTCCCACTTATCCGGACTGTCCGTGAGGGGCGATCGGCGTACCGTACTGAGTGTCCAGGTCAGAACGGAGTTCGGCATGCCACACCCAACTCGTCGGGAGACCGGGGGAATCGGAGCGCGGATCGAGGAAGTGAGCGCCCTGCGCGGCTACTCCCTCAGAGAACTCGGGCGACGCGCCAGTGTCTCCCCGTCGATGCTCTCGCGCATCATCAACGGTGAGCGGCAGGCCAGTCCGGCCATCGTCTCCGCCGTCGCCCGCGCCCTGTCCGTCAGCATCTCGGTCCTGCACGGGCAGCCCTACATCCACCAGCTCCAGGCCGACCAGCTGGACCGGCTGACCACGCCGATCAGTACAGCCCTGGACGACTGGGACATCCCGCTCGGCGAGGGCGACCCACCGCCCCGGACGCTCGCCGAACTGCGGGACACGGTGGCCGGGCTGGAGCGACAGCGTGCCCGCGCCGAGTACATCGAGATCGCGCACGAACTCCCGGCGCTGCTCGCCGAGGCCAACGCCCATGTCCTCACCCAGCGTCCGGGGCATGCCTTGGAGCAGGCCGCGTGGCTCCAGGCGGAACTGTGCCGCACGGTGTACGTGGTCGGCCGTCAGATCGGCTTCCTGGATCTCGCCCGGCTGGCCCTGTCCCGGATGGCCGTCGCGGCTCCCCGGTCCGGCGATCCCCGGCAGGTCGCCATCGAGAGGTGGGACCGCGCCCAGCTGATGGCGGACGCCGCACGCCATGACCGGGGGGTGCTCCTGGTCCGGCAGGCGCTCAAGGACCTGGACGACGACGGCGAACAGGCCACGAAAGCCGTGCGCGGCGCCCTGCACCTCAAGGGTGCGATCCTCTCCAGCCGCCAGGGAGATGTCAGAGGGGCGGACGACTGGCTGGCGGCCGCCGGGGAGATCGCCGAGGAGACGGGCGAGACCCGTGACTACGGGCTCGTGTTCGGCCCGGTCAATGTCGTCATCCACAGCATGTCGGCGTCCAGCGACCGCGACCGCCACGCCCGCGCCCTGGAGAAGGCCCGCAAGGTCCGCCTCCCCGACGACTACCCGGAGGCCCGCGCCGGCCACTACTGGGTGGACCGGGCCCGCGCGGAGACCTGGACGGCGAAGCACGGCGACGCGTTCGCCTCGCTGGCCCGGGCCCGCAAGGTGGCGCCGCAGCAGACCCGCTACCACCCGGGCGTCCACGAGACGGTGGCGACCCTGCTGCGGGCGCGGGCGAAGGCGCCGGGGGAGCTGCTGGAGTTCGCGAACTGGTGCGGCGTGTAGCGGTTCGGGCAACGCCGGTCAAGGACCCGGGTGTTGACAGTCGGTCAACGCCAGGGCCTTGCCGGACCGGCACGATGTGACGGTACGCACCACTCCGTCCTTGGAGCCCACTTTGACCGACCCCCGCACCACGATGGATCCGCCGCCCTTCCTCGGGCTGCCGCCCGACGAGCCGGTGCCGCCGTCGGACTGCGACGTGTGCGCCGCGCTGGCCCGCCGGAGAGCCGAGGCCAGGGCCCGGGGCGACCTGTCCGGCGTGTCGGACTGCAACGTCCGGATCCGCGGCCACCACCAGCCGCCGCCCCGTAAGCCGGAGGAAGCCGTGAGCGGGGACGAGCAGGAGCGGCGGCCCGCTCCCTACCGGCCGCGCCCGCTCGTGGTCCCGGACCACCTGCCCGGCGAGACGGAGTACGGCCTGTTCATCGACCATATGACCGGCTGTGCCGACTGCGGCTACGGACAGGTCCAGTGCGAGCGGGCCACCGAGCTGTGGCAGGCGCACAAGCACGCCAGGAAACAGGCCAAGAGGCCCCCGAAACAGCGCACTTGAGCCTCTGAGTCGCGGACTCCGCGTGGTTGCCGTGCGGTGCTCGTCGCACGGCAACCGTTATCTGTTTTCCCCGGCGGATCGAAATTCTTTCTGGCCACCGACATCTTGTCGACCTGGGCAAGCGCCCTCTAGCTTCCACAGAGACCGTTTTCTATCGCCGGTCTCCGTCGAGGCACCCGGCCGGGAGGATTCCGCATGCCCGTCTCCAGAAGATCCGTCCTGACCACGGCAGCGGTCGGCACCGGCACGCTCGCCCTGACCGGCGGCCTGACCCCGGCCACCCCGGCGGTCGCCGCCGAAGCCGCGACCGCCGCCGAGGCCGACGCGGCGGCGGAGGGCGCCGGACGGCTCGACGTCATCGACTTCGGGAACCCCGACTCCGAGACGGCCCACGACTTCCACGGCCCGGACACCGAGCCCGTCGACGGCAACGCGGGGGACAGGGCACGCGTCGCCAAACCCCTCGCCACCCCCGGCATCAAGGGCGGCGACCTCCGCTTCACCCTCGCCGTCGACCCGGTCCACCAGAACCACCTGACCGTGAAGTTCTGGGGCGGCGACACCTCCTCGTACAAGACGATCGCGTACATCAACGGCGAGCAGATCGGTTACCGCCGCTCCGGCGACTACGAGGCCCTGAACACCGGCACCAGCCGCCCGCTCCCCGGCCGCTTCTTCTACGCCACGATCATGCTGCCGCTGGAACACACCCGGGGCCGCACCCGCGCCGAGATCACCCTGCGGACGTACGACAACGCCTTCTCCGCCAAGGTGACCGCCGACTCCCGCGGCTACTACCGCGCCTACACCCACACCGGCACCCACCTCGCCCTGCCCGACGACGACCCGCGGGCCGACTTCACCCCGCCCACCGCCACGGTCGCCGCCCTCGACGACACGGCGAAGCAGGCCCTCGTCGACGGCTATGTCGCCGATCAGGTGAAGCTCTTCAACTCCCTTTCCGCGAAGGTGGATTCGGCCGCCGACGGCAGGCTGTCGATCGTCCGGTACGTCGAGGAGCTGTTCTTCTACGCGGGCGCGCTGGCCCGCGCTTCCTGGTGCCCGGCGACCACTCCCGCCGAGCGGAAGGCGGCACTGCTGCGGGTCTTCAAGTGCGTCGACAACCACACCAAGGACTACTACGGCAACACCAGACTCCTCGCCTGGGGCGGCCACCAGGGCGACTGGGGCGGCTACTACGGAGCCCTCGGCCAGGCGCTGTACCTGGTCGAGAACGTCATCGCCGACAACGATGTCTACGGCCGCGAAGCCTTCGACTCCTTCCTCGACGAGCCGTTCGTCACCGGCACGTCGGAGGGCGCGACATCCCTGAAGGACGTCGACCGGGACGGCGGCCCCCTCACCCGCCGCGCCGCCTGGGAACGCGTCCTCAAGGCCAACTTCGACTACGCCCGCTCCCGCCTCTCCTACATCTACAACCAGGTGATGTACACGTACGAGGGCGCCTGGGAGGCCCACGAGGGACTCCGGGTGATCGGCTCGCCGTTCTACGAGGGCCGGGCGCGCAGCCACCGCATCGTCGGCGAGGCCCTCGGCTGGGAACCCTTCCTCGGCGAGGAGGTGCTGGTCGGCCCGGACGGCCAGGACCTCGACCTCTTCCACTCCCTCTTCCAGCACGACACCACGGCCCGCTGGACCGACGACTACATCAAGTACGTCATCAAGGGCCTGGCCCGCTCCAAGCTCGACAAGAACGGCGACGTCGTCCGCCGCCTCCCCCTCGGCACCCACTTCACGACCATGACCGAGGCCGGCCACACCCGCGAGAACGGCTACGTCGCCAACTACGGCGAGGCCACCAACTACCTCCCCGAATGGTTCCACCGCACCCGGGGCCACGCGGGCGACGAACAACTCAACGACAGGATCCTGGAGTTGGCGCTGCGCAACCTGCACGCCCGCTCACACGCCCGGATGACCGACCTCGACGACAATCTCAAGCGCACCATGCGCATGGAGATGGTCATCGACGAGCGCAACACCAACTTCCCCGGTTTCCCCGGCTATGTCCTGCGCATCTCGGAGGGCAAGCTCCTCCACTACGTCTCCCTCGCCCACCACATCGCCGAGCACCCCGAGCGGTACGCGGGCGAGAAGTGGACGCGGACCCGTGAACACGCCCGGGAGGCCGTGGGCTTCGCCCAGCAGCAGATCGCGGACCACCAGTACTTCGGCACCTTCTCCTCGGTGAAGTCGAAGAACAAGTACGACCTCGAACTCGGCGAGACCTGGGCCTGGTTGAAGACCCAGCCCCCGACCGGCATCGTCCACCCGCACACCGACTTCGCCTACTACACCCCCGCCGAACTCACCGCGCTCGGCGTCCGCACCGCCGACTACGAGCGCTTCGCCTGGGTCGACGTGGACTGCATGTTCGTCTCGCTCCGCGACGGCGACACCCACCTCTGGGCCCATCTCAACGAACGCCAGCGCGGTTTCGCCCGCAACGGCCGCCTCCACGTACGGCACCCCGACCGCGACCACATCGTCCAGATCCACACCGAGGGGCTCTTCCGGTACGAGGACTACTGGGCCCGGATGGACAACATCGACGTCGACTTCATGGAGGACCAGCAGACCGGCGACGGCACCGCCCTCCAGGCCCTCGCCGGCGAGATCGCCCCGATCACCCTCCAGCCCGGCGTGGGCACGGTTCACCGCGAGAACTTCGAGGCCGACCACGCGTACTCCGGCTACCCGGACCTCCTCACGGCCCGCTACGGCCGCTACCTCTTCGTCTTCAACACGACCCGGAAGGCGTACGGCAACGAGCACACCTACGAGGTGGCGGTGCCGGACGCGGGCTCGGGCGTCCTCGATATGGTCAGCGGTCGGAAGCTTCCGGTCCGGGACGGCAAGGTGACCGTACCGCCGAAGACCGGTCTGGTGCTGCGCCTGGAGTCGGAGGAGACGGCCCAACTCCCGCCCTCCCACGTCGACTTCGTCCACACCCTGCCCGGCGACGACTCGGTGATGGTCACCTGGCAGACCACGGCGGGCGCCGCGCACTACGAGGTGCGCCGGGCGACGCGACGGCGGGGCCCGTACAAGCTGCTCGCCGCGAAGGAGAAGGGCCGGCACTTCACGGACGACTCCGCGCGCTCCGGCGAGACGTACTTCTACACGGTCACGGCCGTGAACCCGGTCGGCCGCGGCGCGGCCTCGCACACCGTCGAGACGCGGGTGCGGCCGTCCGTGTCGGCAGGGCTGCGGCGGACCGGCTGGCGCGACGACGCCCTGCACCACGCCCGCAAGGGCAGCGCGCTCGTGCGCGGCTCCTCCGTCCGTGTCCTGGGCGCCCGTGGCGACGGCCTCGGCGAGGGGGACGACTACCGGGTCCTGTCCCGGGGCATCGAGGACGAGCTGCACTTCGTGAGCCGTCCGGCGGCGGGCGGCTTCACCCTCACGGCCCGCGTCGACACCGCACGCGGCCCCCTGACCGGCCTGATGCTCCGCGACCGTCTCACCGCCGACACCCGCCACGTCTACTTCGGCGCGGACGCCGACGGCCGCCTCGTCCTCCACACCCGCACCCGGGACAGCCGCCACGACTGGCAGGACGACGTCCGCTCCCCGGTGACCCGGCCGCTCGACGGCCGCACCCTGGCCGCGACCCCGTGGCTCCGGCTCATCCGCGACCTCAGCACCCACCGCGTCCACGGCCAGGTCTCGACGGACGGCCGCACCTGGGTGACGGTCGCGAGCCTGTTCGCCCCCTTCCCGTACGCCGTCCACGCGGGCGTCGCGGCCACGGGCGACGCCGACTTCGCGAAGGCCGAGGTGGACCCGCTCGGCAACGGTTCCGTCCTCGTCGCCCTGGAGCGGGACGGCGACACGGTCACCGTCCGCTGGAACAAGCCGGAGGGCGCGGTCACGTTCACGGTGGAGCGCGCCACGGACGGCGACGGCGGTGATGGTGACGGCGGTGATGGCTGGGTGGTGCTCGCCGGCGGCCTCCGGTCCTACGCGCACGACGACAAGGGGCTGCGGCACGGCAGGCGGCGGTACCGGGTCACGGCGGCCCTGGCGGACGGCGGCACCCGGGTCTCCGCGCCCGCCACCGCCGTCGCCGAGACCTTCGCCGACGTCCTCGCCCGCGCCCGGGCGACCGACCCGGCAGCGTGGACGAAGAAGAGCCACGCGGCCTTCACGGCCGAGCTGGACCGGGTGGAGGCGGCGACCGGGAAGGACGAGGACGCCCGGATCGACGCGGTGTACGCGGCGTACGAGCTGCTCGTCTCCCGGGAGACCCTGCTGCGCCGCAGCGAGGTCACCGCCGCGATGGTGAAGGCCTCGACCATCGCCTGGCCCGGCACCGGCACCCAGGCCGCCAACGGGTGGCGGGCCTTCGACGGCGACACCGCCACGTACACGGACACGCTCGCGGCGGACAGCTGGATCGACATCGACGCGGGTGCCGGTGGCACGCTGCGGGTGGACAAACTGCGTGTCCTGCCACGCGCCGGGTTCGCGACCCGGGCCACGGGGACTGTGCTGCGGGGTTCCACTGACGGGGGAGCGACCTGGACGGACCTCCACACGATCGGTGTGACGACAGACGGCGCCTGGTACGAGGCGGCCCTGCCGGCCACGGCGTCGTACCCCCTCCTCCGCCTCCACGACACCCACAACGGCCGCTGCAACCTGACCGAGGTCCAGCTCTGGTATTACGCGCCGGAGGACTGACCGGGACGTCGGGTTCGTCGTCGGGTGCGGGTGGGTGGGGCTTCTCGCGCAGTTCCCCGCGCCCCTGAAAGTGCCGCAGGCCCTGACGGGCCTGCCCCACTTTCGGGCCGAAAAGCACGGGGCGCAG
>NZ_JBVKAY010000028.1:0-36672 GCF_055657445.1 Streptomyces sp. NPDC107538
GAAAGACACGGCCCCTGCGGGCCGAAAAGCAGAGGGGCGCAGCCCCTGCTTTTCAGGGGCGCGGGGAACTGCGCGACCAGCCCCCACCCACCCGCACCCGCCAACGCACCACAGCCGCACCCCCGTTGAGCGCACCCCCGCTCAAACGCCGCCCCACCTGCACAAACCCGGGACAACCAAGGCACCCGGTGTCGTCGCCGAAGGCACCCCGTGCCGACTTTCTCGTGATCAAGATATTTTGCCCGCAACCCTTTGATCGATCATCGATCAGCGGGTTACAGTCGCCGACGGACCTCCACCGAGGTCCCCTGCCCTGTCCTGCCAAAGACCAAGGGCAACCCCGAACCCTTACCGATGAGGGAACCCCCTTCGACTGAGGAAGGCGGCGCAATGACCGACCCCAACGCCATCCAGCCGAGCGCGCTCGACCAGCTCCCCGACCGCGACCCGGAGGAGACCGCCGAATGGCAGGCCTCCCTGGACGCCGTCACCAAGGCGGCCGGGCCGCACCGCGCGGCGTACCTGATGCGCCGCACCCTGGAGCGTGCGGAGGGCAACGGCATCGCGCTGCCCAAGCTGCTCGAGACGGACTACGTCAACACCATCCCCACCGCCGCCGAGCCGGGCATCCCCGGTGACGAGGCGATGGAGCGCCGTATCACCGCGTGGAACCGCTGGAACGCGGCCGCGATGGTCACCCGTGGCTCCAAATACGGCGTCGGCGGCCACATCGCCACCTTCGCCTCCGCGGCCTGGCTCTACGAGACGGGCTTCAACCACTTCTTCAAGGGCAAGGAGGCCGACGGCTCGGGCGACCAGCTCTACATCCAGGGCCACGCCTCCCCCGGCATCTACGCCCGCGCCTTCCTCGACGGCCGCCTGAACGAGTCCCACCTGGACAACTTCCGCCGCGAGTCCGCCGGCAACGGCCTCCCGTCGTACCCGCACCCCCGCCGCCTGCCCTGGCTGTGGGAGTTCCCGACGGTGAGCATGGGCCTCGGCCCCCTCTCCGCCATCTACCAGGCGCGCTTCAACCGCTATCTCACCAGCCGCGGCATCAAGGACGTCTCGAACTCCCACGTCTGGGCGTTCCTCGGCGACGGCGAGATGGACGAGCCGGAGTCCACGGCGGCACTCGCCCTGGCCTCCCGTGAAGGTCTCGACAACCTCACCTTCGTCATCAACTGCAACCTCCAGCGCCTCGACGGGCCGGTCCGCGCGAACTTCAAAATCGTGCAGGAGCTGGAGGCCCAGTTCCGGGGCGCCGGCTGGAACGTGGTGAAGTCGCTGTGGGGTTCGGCCTGGGACGAGCTGTTCCAGCTGGACACGACCGGTGCGCTCGTCCGCCGCCTCCGCGAGGTACCGGACGCGCAGGTGCAGACGTACCAGACCCGCGACGCCGCCTACATCCGCCAGGACTTCTTCGGCAAGGACCCGGCGCTCGTCGAGCTGGCGAAGCTGCTGAGCGACGACAAGATCCTGGAGTGCTTCCACCTCTCGCGCGGTGGTCACGAGGCGCGCAAGGTCTACGCCGCCTACAAGGCCGCCGTCGAGTTCAAGGGCGCGCCGACCGTGATCCTGGCCCAGACCGTCAAGGGCTTCACCCTCGGCGAGGGCTTCGCGTCGAAGAACGCCAACCACCAGATGAAGAAGCTGTCGACGGACGAGTTCAAGCAGATGCGTGATCTGCTCGAACTCCCCATCAAGGACAGCGACTTCGTCGACGGCGTGGTGCCCTACGGCCACCCGGGCGCCGACTCCGCCGAGGTCCGCTACCTCCAGGAACGCCGCGCCGCGCTCGGTGGTCCCGCCCCGGCCCGCCGCACCCACGCCCTGGCGCCCCTCCCGGCCGCCGCCGACAAGACCTTCGCCGCCTTCGACAAGGGCTCCGGCTCGCAGAACGTGGCGACGACCATGGCGTTCGTCCGCCTCGTCAAGGACCTGGTCCGCGACAAGCAGACGGGCCGCCGCTGGGTGCCGATCGTCCCCGACGAGGCCCGCACCTTCGGCATGGAGAGCCTCTTCCCCTCCCTCGGGATCTACTCCCCCAAGGGCCAGACGTACGAGCCGGTCGACCGTGACCAGCTGATGTACTACAAGGAGGCCAAGGACGGGCAGATCCTCAACGAGGGGATCACCGAGGCCGGTTCGATGGCCGACTTCATCGCCGCTTCGACGTCGTATTCGACGCACGGCGAGGCGATGATCCCGTTCTACATCTTCTACTCGATGTTCGGCTGGCAGCGGACCGCCGACCAGATGTGGCAGCTCGGCGACCAGCTCGGCCGCGGCTTCCTCGTCGGCGCCACGGCCGGCCGTACGACGCTGACGGGCGAGGGCCTGCAGCACGCCGACGGCCACTCGCCGGTGATCGCGGCGACCAACCCGGCGGCGCTGACGTACGACCCGGCGTTCGCGTACGAGGTCGCGGCGATCGTGAAGGACGGTCTGCGCCGGATGTACGGCGAGGCCGCCCCCGGCGAGGACCCGAACGTCTTCTACTACCTGACCGTCTACAACGAGCCGCTGCCGCAGCCCGCGAAGCCGGGCGTGGCCGGGGTGGACGAGGGCATCGTCAAGGGCCTCTACCGCTTCAACACGGCCGAGTCGGCGGGGCTGTCCCCGGTGGCGAACGCGCCGCGTGTCCAGCTGCTCGGTTCCGGTACGGCGATCCACTGGGCGCTGGAGGCGCAGAAGCTGCTCGCGGAGGAGTGGGGTGTCGCGGCGGACGTGTGGTCCGCGACCTCCTGGAGCGAGCTGCGGCGGGACGCGCTGGACGCGGACGCGGCGCTGCTGCGGGGTGAGGAGCGGGTGCCGTACGTCCGGCAGGTGCTCCATGGCGCCGAGGGGCCGGTGCTGGCCGTGTCCGACTACATGCGGCAGGTGCCGGACCAGATCGCGCAGTGGGTGGAGCAGGACTACTCGTCGCTGGGCGCGGACGGGTTCGGTCTCTCTGACACCCGTGAGGCGGCTCGGCGTCACTTCGGTGTCGACGCGCAGTCCGTCGTCGTCGCGGCGCTTGCGCAGCTTGCGCGGCGTGGTGAGGTGAAGGCGACGGCGGTGAAGGAAGCGCGGGAGCGGTACGGGCTGTAAGGGGCCGGGCGCCTTATAGCTCGGGGGGTGCGGTCTCGTCGGCGGGTGCGGGTGCGTGGGGGCTGTTCGCGCAGTTCCCCGCGCCCCTGAAAAGCAGGGGCTGCGCCCCGTGCTTTTCAGACCCGCCGCCGGTCACCTTTCAGGCCGCAGGGGCCTGGTCTTTTAGGGGCGCGGGGAACTGCGCGAGAAGCCCCACCGGGCCGCACCCGACGACGCACCCCCTCGTTGCCGGCCTCGCCCGGCATCATGGCCGCATGCGTGCTGCCCGGCTGATCAAAATGGTGCTGCTTCTCCAGTCCCGGCCCTCCATGACCGCCGCCGAACTCGCCCGGGAGCTGGAGGTCTCCGAGCGGACGGTCACCCGGGACGCCCAGGCGCTGTCGGAGGCCGGGGTCCCGGTGTACGCGGACCGGGGCCGGGCCGGAGGCTATCGGCTGATCGGCGGGTACCGGACCCGACTGACGGGGCTGGCACGGAGCGAGGCCGAGGCGCTGTTCCTCAGCGGCGTACCGGGGGCCCTGCGCGAGATGGGCCTGGAGGACGCGGCCTCCGCCGCCCGGCTGAAGGTCTCGGCCGCCCTGCTCCCCTCCCTCCGCGACGCCTCCCGCACGGCCTCCCAGCGCTTCCACCTCGACGCTCCGAGCTGGTTCAAGGAGCCGAAGACCCCCGACCTGCTGCCCGCCGTCGCGGACGCCGTGTGGGCCGACCACCGTATCGTCACGCGCTACCGCAGGGGCGACACCGAGGTCGAGCGGGAGTTGGAACCGTACGGCCTCGTCCTCAAGGCCGGCGTCTGGTACCTCTGCGCCCGTGTGCCGGACGAAAACCACGGCACAGGCACCGGTTCCTTCCGTACCTATCGGATCGACCGGTTCCTGTCCGTCGACACCGACAGCGACGGCTACTGCGGCCACTTCACGCGCGACGAGGAGTTCGACCTGCCGGCCCACTGGGACGCGCAGGCGGAGCGGTTCGCGCGGTCGATCCTGCGGGTCGAGGTCGTCGTACGGCTGTCGGCGGAGGGCGGGCGGAGGCTGCCGCACGTCGTGGATCCCGTCGCGGCCCGGGACGCGCTGGCGGCGGCGATCGAGCCGCCCGACGCTGACGGCCGGACCACCGTCGCGCTCCGCGCCGAGTCGGAGGAGGTGGCGCACACCCAGCTCACGGCGCTGGGGGCGGAGGCCGAGATCCTGGCCCCCGAGAGCCTGCGGGAGCGCTTCGCGGCCGACGCGCGCCGGCTCGCCGGGCTGTACGCGACCCCATGACCGAGATAACGATCCGCCGTCCTCCGCGTGCGTACGGCCCGCCCAGGCACGATGCTGGACCCGTGATGGACGAGACGGAGTTCTGGGAGCTGGTGGACACGGCCCGCGAGGACGCCGAGGGCGATCCGGAGGACCAGGCCGACCTGCTCGTGGAACGGCTCGGCCGGCTGGACCCGGAGGCGGTGCTGGACTTCGCCCGACACTTCGAGTCCCGTTACAACCGCGCCTACACCTGGGACCTTTGGGGCGCCGCCTGGCTGCTGCTGGACGGTGCCAGTGACGACGCGTTCGACTTCTTCCGCTGCTGGCTGATCGGCCAGGGCCGGGAGGTCTTCGAGGGGGCGGTGCACGACCCCGACGCGCTCGCCGAGCTGCTGGGCGACTTCGACGAGGAGGTCGACGGGGACGGCGAGGAGCTGGGGTACGCCGCGGACGAGGCGTACGAGCAGCTCACCGGTGTGGTCGCCCCGGATCTCGGGATCCCGCCCGCGCCCGGTGAACCCGAGGGCACCCCGCTCGACTTCGAGGACGAGTCCGCGCTCGCGGAACGCCTCCCGAAGCTCTGCGAACGCTTCAGGCCCTGAGCCCGCGGTTCGACGAGCGCGGCAGGTAGGCGTACTGCTCGGTGGTGTACGGCTGGGCGTGGGGGCGCCGTTCCTTGCCCGGCACGGGGTGTTCGGGGGCCGAGGCGCCGTGCAGGGGCGCGGAGTTGGCGCGGTCCAGCGCGGACGCGGTGACGGCGGACGGGCCGAGGACGACGACGGCGGTCGCGCAGGCCACCGTCCAGGGGCTCCGCAGGGCCGAGGACCAGGACCTCTTCGGGTCACGGGACGCGTTCTTCGCGCTCTTCGTGTTCGTCGTGTTCGTCGTGTTCGTCGTACGGCTGCTGATCATTTTCCCCACCTCCGGTCGGCTTGACGACTACGAAGTTAGGGCGCGGATCTTGGAGAAGTCTGTGAGGCCGCGGCACGCTCTCTGTGAACCTCATGAGATCTGTCTCAACCGGGGTCCGTCTCAACTCCGGCCCTGGAGGCGGGCCGCCAGCTCCCTGATCGCGGGCAGGCGTTCCGCGAGGGCCGCGCCGGGGCAGCTGGTCATGAAGCCGTCGCTGTGGCCCGCGAGCGTGGGCAGCAGGGCGGAGGTGCCGGCGGCGTAGCGGCTGAGGCTGTTGCTGGAGGTGAGCCGGACGCTGCCGCGGGGGTCGGTGTCGGAGAGGCCGAGCTTCCAGGCGGCGAGGGCGGCGATCGCGTCGGTCATGGCCTGCGGGACGGGGACACCGGCGGTGAAGGTGCCGAGGGCGGCGATGCCGGTGGTGCGGTGGTTGAAGCCCTGGGTGTGGGCACCGGTGACCGCGCGGTCGACGCCGCCCGCGCGGCCCTCGTAGATGGTGCCGCAGCGGTCGACGAGGAAGTTGTAGCCGATGTCGTCCCAGTCCTTGGCACCGGTCTGGCCGGTGTACAGGTGACGGATGATGCGGGGCGCGTCGGCGCAGTCGTAGCCGTTGGGCGAGTCCGTGTGGTGGACGAAGACGGCGGCGACCTCGTCGTCGTAGCGGGCGGGCGGCTGGCTGGGCGGGTCCTGCTCCAGCTCCAGCCAGCGGGTCCTGGGCACGATGGGCGGCCGGGGCGCCTGGTGCGGCAGCGCGGGCCGGGCGGCGACGGAGTTGCCCGCGCCGTCTCCGGTGCGGTCCACGCCGATCGCGCACAGCACCAGCGCGAGGACGGCCGCGAGCCCGGGCAGACAGGCCAGCAGCAGGAGCACGGGCCGGGGCAGGTCCAGGCGCTCCCCGGCCGCACGCATACGGTCCCGGGCCCGGCGCATAGGGTCCCGGGCCCGGCGCAGACGGTCGTGGGCGCCGCCCAGGTGGTCGTGGGCCTCGCCCAGGCGGTTATGGGCCCCGCCCAGGCGCCGCTGGGCCGGGTCCGGGGCGTGCGGGGTCCGTACGCGGCGGCGCCACACGCTCGGCAGCCGCCGTATTCGCGCCCCCCGTGCCCTCCGGAACACACGCATGGCCCCAGAGTCACCCGGATGCGCGCCGGCCGCGATGTGGGGTGGGCCACCCGGTGGAAGCGGAAGGAACCAACCCCGTACTCCAGGACGTTTTTACGATTCAGGGCGGTGGCGGCTCGGTGGTGGCCGGTTCGCGCGGGTCGGCGGGGCTCGCGGCCGGCGTAACTGATCACTGCGCCCGCCCCGCGCGTACTACAGGGTCCCTGAAGAGAGGCGGCTGGAGTGGACGTGCTCGACATCCTGCTGATGCTGGTGATCCTGGCCTACGCGGCGTCGGGTTACCGGCGCGGGCTGGTAGCGGGATGTGTGTCCCTCGCCGGTTTCGTGGGCGGCGCGGCGATAGGCGTCTGGGTGCTGCCCTGGATGATGGAGCTGGTGGAGGCGGGCACCCCGGCGGCCACGGTCACGGCAGTGCTGACGGTGCTGGTGCCGGGGGTGATCGGGCACGAGCTGGCGGGCCGGCTGGCGCTGCGGCTGCGCCGGGAGATCGACCGCAGTCCGCTGCGGGTGGCCGACGGCGTCGGCGGGGCGGCGGCCAACACGGTCGCGGTGCTGATCGTGGCGTGGGTGGCCGCGAGCGTCCTGGGCGCGTCCTCGTCCCCGGTGGTGACCAACTCGATCCGTAACTCCGCGCTGCTGGGCGCCGTGCAGAACACCATGCCGGACACCACCCCGGCCTGGTTCTCCGACGCCACCTCCGCGCTCACCGAGGCGGGTTTCCCGCAGGTCTTCAACCCGTTCGAGAACGAGGCGACGGCCGAGGTCGCCAAGCCCTCCGGCGACAGTGTCACCGCGGCGGCGACCGGCGCCGCCAAGCGCAGCACGGTGAAGATCGAGGGCGTCGCCGGCACCCAGGGCCGCGAGGGCAGCGGCTTCGTGTACGCGACCGAGCATGTGATGACCAACGCCCATGTGGTGGCGGGCATCGACGACCCGAGCGTACGGGTGGGCGGTGTCGGCAAGGCGTACGAGGCGAAGGTCGTGCTCTTCGACTCCGACAAGGACGTGGCGGTGCTCTACGTCCCGGGCCTGAAGGCGCCGTTGCTGCGCTTCGACGACAGCGCGAAGCGAGGGGACGCGGCGGTGGTGGCCGGTTATCCCGAGGACGGCGGCCTGGACCTCCAGGCGGCCACGGTCGCCAGCCGGATCGACGCGACCGGCCGGAACATCTACAACACCGATTCGGTCACCCGTGACATCTACTCGATCCGCTCCACCGTCCGCCCCGGCAACTCCGGCGGCCCCCTCCTCACCACCGACGGCCGCGTCTTCGGCGTCGTCTTCGCCCGCTCCACTTCGGACGCGGAGACGGGGTACGTCCTCACCGTGGACGAGGTCGTCCCCGACGCGGAGCGGGCGGCGATCGCGACGGCGCCGGTGGACACGGGCGATCTGGTCACCTCATGACCGTGAGGGGCTGTCGGCTCAGAGCCGGCAGCCCATCAGCACGTCGTCCACGTACTGCCCGTCGAGCAGGAACTCCTCGGGCAGGACGCCCTCGACCACGAAGCCCTCGGACTCGTAGAGCTTCCTGGCCGGGGTGTTGTGGCCGAGGACGCGCAGGGTGAGGCGGCGGGCGCCACGACGGCGCGACTCGTCCTGTGCGGCGCGCAGCAGCGCCCGTGCGACGCCCGCCCCGCGCGCCGTGTCGGCGACGGCGAGGCCCTGGATCTGCCGGACGTGGGTGTGGCAGGCGAGCCCTGTGGGGCGGACGATCCGGACGTAGCCGACGACGCTGCCGTCGAGTTCGGCGACGAGATGGTCCTGGGCGCCGACCCGCTCGTTGAAGAAGGGCTCGTAGGGCTGTCGGGGGCGTTCCTGGACGGAGTGCAGCGTGGACCAGGTGTCGCGGTCGAGGCGGCCGAGCGTGTCCTCGTCGTCCGGGGTCGCGACGCGTATGTACGGAACGGGCATGGCGGCCACTGTACGGCGGCGGCGCGGCGGGTGGGACCGGCGGTGACAGGATGGGGGCATGACCGCTGACGCGCCCGTTCCGCCCGGTTCTCGTATCGCGATCGCCGGCGCGTCCGGCCTGATCGGTTCGGCACTGGCCCGTTCCCTCACCAACGACGGCCACGAGGTGCTCCGGCTCGTGCGGCGGGCGCCCCGGGCGCCGGGTGAGGTGCGCTGGGACCCGGACGCGGGGCGGGTCGACATGGCGGGGCTCGCGGGGTGCGCGGCCGTCGTCAACCTCGCCGGGGCGGGGGTCGCCTCTCGCCGCTGGACAGACGCGTACAAGGCGACGATCCGCGCCAGCCGGGTGCATGGCACCCGGACGCTCGCCGAGGCCGCCGCCGCCCTCGACACCCCGCCGAGCGTCTTCGTCAACGGCAGCGCGATCGGCTTCTACGGCTACACGGGCGACCGGGTGGTGGACGAGTCGGCGGGGCCGGGGTCGGAGTTCCTGTCCGCGCTGTGCGTGGAGTGGGAGGGGGCGGCCGGGGCCGCGCGGGAGGCCGGGATCCGGACGGCGTTCGCCCGGACCGGGCTGGTCGTGGCCCGGGGCGGGGGTGCGTGGGGGCCGCTGTTTCCGCTGTTCAAGGCCGGGTTGGGCGGGCGGATGGGGGACGGGCGGCAGTACTGGAGCTTCATCTCCCTGTACGACGAGGTCGCCGCGCTGCGGCATCTGCTCTTCACTCCGTCGCTGTCCGGGCCGTTCAACCTGACGGCGCCGAACCCTCTCACCAACCGCGAGATCACGGCGGCCATGGGGCGCGTGCTGCACCGGCCCACGCTCTTCACGGTGCCCGCGCCGGCGCTCCGGCTCGCCCTCGGGGGCGTCGCCGGGGATGTCCTCGGCAGCACGCGGGCGGTTCCCACACGGTTGCTGGAGTCGGGCTTCACGTTCCGGTACCCGGAGATCGACGACGCGATTCGGGTGGCGGCGGAGGGGTAGGGGGCGGCCGGGGGTACGTCGTCGGGTGCGGGTCCGGTGGGGCTTCTCGCGCAGTTCCCCGCGCCCCTTAAGGGCCTCCGGCCCTTTCGGGCCGAAAAGCACGGGGCGCAGCCCCTGCTTTTCAGGGGCGCGGGGAACTGCGCGAGAAGCCCCACCGGGCCCGCGGTCGCAAGTGGACCCGCACCCCCCGGACGCCCGGCGCACACGCACCCCCTCCATGCCCCCGTGCGAGGTCACACGCTCCTTCCCCGGAACCGACCCCCACCTTCACTCTCAAGCCGAACTCAGGTATTTCAGATGGGTGTTGGGGGCATAAAGCCCCCGCAGCCGCGCGACCTCGGGAGGGGCACGTGCTTGAGTCGGTGCACCAGTCGGCGTTCTCGGCGGACACGGAGTACGCCGAGGACGCGGACGTCATCGTCGTAGGAGCCGGCGTGGCCGGCCTCGCCGCGGCCGGACATCTGACCAGGGCGGGTCTGCGGACCACCGTCCTGGAGGCCGCCCCCGCCGTCGGCGGCCGTATGTCGACCGAGAAGATCGACGGCTTCCGGCTGGACCGGACGGCGCAGTTGCTCTCCACGTCGTACCCGGAACTGCGCCGCACCCCGGGCCTGGACACCCTGCCCCTGCGGCCGTTCGCCCCGGGCGTCCTGCTGCACGCCGACGGCCGTCATCAGCGGGCCGGCGCCACCCCGGTCCTGCGGAGCGCGAGGGGCGCACTCACGGCCGCGCGCGCCCTCGCAAGCGCCCCCAGGCTCCCCCGCAACCAGGGCCGCCAGCAGGTCCGTTCCACGGGCACCCGGCCCGGCCGGCTGGGGGCTCCCGCCGACCAGTCCCGGCTGGCCATGGCCCTGGCCCGGCTCGCCGCGACCGCGCCCGAACGGCTCCTCGCCCGGGCGGAGGTCCCGGCGGCCCAGGCCCTGGCGACCCGGGGTTTCCCGCCCCGGACGATCGACGGTTTCGTCCGCCCCCTGCTGGCCGCGCTGCTCGCGGACCCGGCGCTGGGGACCTCCAGCCGCTGCGCCGACCTGGCCCTGCACACCTTCGCGACGGGTCGGCTGTGCATCCCGGAGGGCGGCGCCGACACGCTTCCGGAGTTGCTCGCGGCGGCGCTGCCACCGGGTTCGGTCCGTACGGGGGTCGAGGTCACCGGGATCAGCACGACCTCGGTGACGACGGCGCACCACGGTGAACTCACCTGCCGCGCGGTGGTGCTGGCCACGGACGCCCGCTCGGCCGCCGAGCTGCTGCCGGGGCTGCGGGTGCCGGACTTCCACCCGGTGACGGTGCTGCACCACGCCACGGACGAGCCCCCGTTGGGCGAGGCGGCGCTGCTGCTGGACGCCGACCGCAGCGGGCCCGTCTCGCACACGGCGGTGATCAGCCAGGTCGACCCGAGCCGGGCCCCGGCGGGCCGCGCCCTGATCACCTCCACGGTCCTCGGCACTCCCCCGGCCCCCGCGCACCTCGACGCGACGGTCCGGGCCCAACTGGCCCGGCTCTACCGCACGTCCACCACCCGCTGGGAGCTCCTCGCCGCGTACCACGTGCCCGAGGCGGTCCCCGCGATGCCCGCGCCGCACGATCTGCGCCGCCCGGTGCGCCTGCTGGCCGGCCTCTACGTCTGCGGCGACCACCGCGACACCAGCACCGTCCAGGGCGCCCTGCACTCCGCCCGCCGGGCCGCCCACGCGGTGCTGACGGACCTGGACACCCGCCCGACGTTCCTGGAGGAGGAACCGTTGGACGCGGCGGCGTGAACGACGGCAGGGGCGCCCGGAGTTGAACCCGGGCGCCCCTGTCGCAAGCCGTACGCCTACCCGAGCGCCGCCACCTTGTCCCGGTAGCCCCGCACCGGGGCGGCGTCCCGGTAGGGCTCCAGGCGGCGTTCGAAGTCGCGGACGTACTCCACGGCCCGTACGGACCGCATCTCGGCGGCCTGCCCGGCGGCCTCCGCGCCCAACTGGCAGGCCTGGTCCAGCTCGCCTAGGCCCAGCCGGGCCGAGGCGAGGACGACCCGGCAGAAGAGCCGGCTGCGGGCGTACGCGGGCGCCCTCAACTGCAGGGACCGTTCCGCGTGTTGAGCGGCCGCCCGGTACTGCTGGAGGTCGCGGTGGCTGTGCCCGAACTCGTCGGCGAGCTGTGCCTCGTCGAAGAACCGCGCCCAGTACGGGACCTCGTCCCCGGGGCGGGCCGTCTCCAGGGCGCGTTCGGCGCGGACCAGCGCGGCCGTGGAGGCCCGCACCTCGCCGAGCACCGCGTGCCCGCGCGCCTCGACGGAGTGCAGCAGCGACTGGACCACCGGCGGTACAGCCGACCCGACGCCCTGCTGGGCGACGCGCGCGAGCTGCACGGCCTCCCTGCCGTGCCCCAGATAGACCGCCTGACGGCTCATCGTGACGAGCACATACGCCCCGTACGCCCGGTCCCCCGCCGCCTGCGCCAGCCTGAGCGCCTGCACGAAGTACCGCTGGGCGAGGCCGTGCGCCCCGATGTCGTACGAGGTCCAGCCGGCCAGCCGGGTCAGGTCGGCGGCGGCGGCGAACAGCCGCCGGCCGATCTGCTCGCCGTAGGCGCCGCGCAGCATGGGCTCGGCCTCGTGCTCCAGGTAGCGCACGAGGGCCTGGCGGGCGTGGCCGCCGCCGTACGCGTCGTCGAGGGCGCGGAACAGCTCCCCCACCGAGCGGAGGGCGGCGATGTCCCCGCCGGTGACCTTCTGGCCGGGGCCGCGCTCGGTCTGGCTGCGCTGCCGGGGGACGACCGGGCGGCCCTGCGGGGGGACCCGGGTGGCTGCCGGGTCACCGCGTCCCACCCGGTCGTCGGCCCGGCCGATCAGCCAGTCGCGACTGGGGACGACGAGTCCGGCGGGGGTGAAGGCGATCTTCCGCAGCTCGGCGTGGCTGCCGGAGTCCTTGCGCCACAGACCACCGACGATGTCGATGGCCTCCTCGGGGGTCGCGGCGAACTCCAGGCCCGCGTAGACGGGTGCACAGGCGTCCAGGCCGAGGTCCTGGGCGGTGAGCCGGCGGCCGAGGCGGCGGGTGAACACCTCGGCGATGAGGGCGGGTGTCGTCCCCCGGGGCTGCTGACCACGCAGCCAGCGGGTGACCGACGTCTTGTCGTATCTGAGGTCGAGGCCGTGTTCGAGACCGAGCTGGTCCACACGGCGCGCTAGTCCCGCGTTCGAGAACCCCGCTTCTGCGATGAGGGCGGCGAGCTGGCGGTTGGGGGTGCGCTGCGCGGGTCGTTCCGTCATCTGCGGTGCGGTCTCCTGCCTTCCGGGTGTCGGCGGGGTTTCCCGGATTGCCTGGTGAGAAGCCTTTTGCGGCCTTGTGAACGGCGCGAATGTAGCGGAGAGTAAGCGCCCGATCGCACACTTCCGGGTCCATTCATCCGATCGTGTGAGGATTTGCCGCACGGCTGACGTGGAGGGCCTCCGACACGCGCCGGCTGGGCCCCTCGTACGCCCGGCGGCCGGGGCGTACGACGAGCGTCGGCATCCGCCTGCGCGCCTGGTACGACGGGCGCCGGGCACCACTCGAACGGCGGCCGGTCCTACGGTCGTACAGTGGCTTGGGCGCTTCACGCGCCTGACGGGGGCGACAGAACGACAGCCGAGGGAGGCGCTTGCCGTGAGTGGGTTGCGGTTCGTCCGCATGGGGTTCGGCACGGAGGCCGTCGAGTACCAGGAGGCGTGGGACGAGCAGCGCCGGGTGCACGCGGCCCGCTTCACCGACGAGGTCCCCGACACCGTGCTGCTCCTGGAGCACCCGCCGGTCTACACGGCCGGGCGGCGTACGGCCGACAACGAGCGCCCCCTCGACGGCACGCCCGTCATCGACGTCGACCGCGGCGGCAAGATCACCTGGCACGGGCCGGGGCAGCTGGTGGGGTACCCCATCCAGAAGCTGCCCCGTCCGGTGGACGTGGTCGCCCATGTACGGCGGCTCGAAGAGGCCCTGATCCGTACGTGCGCGGAGTTCGGCGTCGAGACGACCCGGGTGGAGGGCCGCAGCGGGGTGTGGGTGCTCGGCGATCCGGTCGAGCGGCGGCCCTCTCTCGGGGGGCTTTCGCTGGACCTCGATCCGCGGATGACCGACGACGAGTTCGACCCCCGGATGAACGGGCCGGAGTACGCGCCGTCCAACGCGGGGCAGCGGCGTGAGGACCGCAAGATCGCGGCGATCGGGATCCGGGTCGCGAAGGGGGTCACGATGCACGGCTTCGCGCTCAACGTGAACCCCGACAACAAGTGGTTCGACCGGATCATCCCGTGCGGGATCCGTGATGCGGGCGTCGCGTCCCTCGCGGCCGAGCTGGGCCGGGACGTCACCATCGCCGAGGTGTTGCCGGTGGCCGAGCGGCATCTGCGGGATGTCCTGGAGCACGCCGATCTGAAGCCGCGGGTGGTGGAGCGGGTGTCGGCGTAGTCCGCGTCAGGGGGTGAGGGTTCGGCTCGTTGGCGGGTGCGGGTCCGGTGGGGCTTCTCGCGCAGTTCCCCGCGCCCCTGAAAAAGCGGGCTGCGCCCTGCTTTTTCGGGCCGAAAAGCATGGGGCGCAGCCCCTGCTTTTCAGGGGCGCGGGGAACTGCGCGACCAGCCCCCACCGGACCCGCACGTACCCACCCACCCCGCGCGGAGCGCAAACGCGGGGGCGAGGGAATGTCGCCGTGGAGCCGAAGGTTGCCCACCCCGGGGAGCGAGAACCGTACGGGCGTACCCTGGTGGACGCCGAAGAATCGAAGCACAGGGAGCCGATGTGTCCGCAGTCGCACCCGACGGACGCAAGATGCTGCGCCTGGAGGTCCGGAACAGCCAGACCCCCATCGAGCGCAAGCCCGAGTGGATCAAGACCCGGGCGAAAATGGGCCCCGAGTACACGAAGATGCAGGCCCTGGTGAAGGGCGAGGGGCTGCACACGGTCTGCCAGGAGGCGGGCTGCCCCAACATCTACGAATGCTGGGAGGACCGCGAGGCCACCTTCCTCATCGGCGGCGACCAGTGCACCCGCCGCTGCGACTTCTGCCAGATCGACACCGGCAAGCCCGAGGCCCTGGACCGCGACGAGCCCCGCCGCGTGGGCGAGTCCGTGGTCACCATGGACCTGAACTACGCCACCATCACCGGCGTCGCCCGCGACGACCTGGAGGACGGCGGCGCCTGGCTCTACGCCGAGACGGTCCGCCAGATCCACGAGCAGACCTCGCAGCGCGCGGACGGCCGCACCAAGGTCGAGCTGCTGGCCCCCGACTTCAACGCCGTACCGGAGCTGCTGGAGGAGGTCTTCGCCTCCCGCCCCGAGGTCTTCGCGCACAACGTCGAGACCGTGCCCCGGATCTTCAAGCGCATCCGCCCCGGCTTCCGCTACGAGCGCTCCCTGAAGGTCATCACCGAGGCCCGTGACTACGGTCTGGTCACGAAGTCGAACCTGATCCTCGGCATGGGCGAGACCCGCGAGGAGGTCAGCGAGGCGCTGAAGCAGCTGCACGACGCCGGCTGCGAGCTGGTCACCATCACCCAGTACCTGCGCCCGAGCGTCCGCCACCACCCCGTGGAGCGCTGGGTCAAGCCGCAGGAGTTCGTCGAACTGAAGCAGGAGGCCGACGAGATCGGCTTCTCCGGTGTGATGTCCGGCCCGCTGGTCCGCTCCTCGTACCGGGCCGGCCGCCTCTACCAGATGGCCGTCGAGAAGCGGGGCGCGTACATCGCCTCCCAGGCCGTCTGACCCCGTTCCCGGCCCGTTCGCACGGCATGGTCGCCGCTAGGCCGAATGGCACGGAGTGCCACCCGATTCGTGTGAATCTGAGCACAAGCGGCTACTCGCCGGTAATGGCCGATTGACCGCGGTCCTGACCGTCCTCGCAGATGAGGGCACCGTCAGGGCCGCGTCGGGGTTCAAGGGCCGCCCATCAAGGTTTCATTGGCGTTTGACCGGTCGGTCACGCCCTGGTAACACCAATCAGTGACCCTGGTTTCACGCCCGGTACAGGGTCCTAGCCAGAGCAGCCATCCCGAGGGGGGACCTCCCATGCAGGCCGCACCCGTTCGTGCCACAGCGATCCCGTCGTTCACCGATGCACTCCGTGCCGTCGAGTCGCTGCTCATGAGCAGTGGTCAGCGCACCGCCCGTCGCAACGCCTGGACCTCCGTCCTGGAGGACCGCCGCCGCGCCAAGGACCGCGTCGAGACCGAGCGCGTCCTCGAAGCCGCCGTCGCCTCGCGCACCTCGTAACACCGCACCCCCACACTCCGCTCCAACCCGCTCCACCCGCTCCCCGTACGACCGCCGCACCACGCCGGCACCGCCGCCGCCCGGCCGCCGCTTCCCCAGCGCAGCCGCCGGTCCCCGGTCCCCACCGGCACCGCCGTCGTCCTCGCTTCCCCGGACACGTAGACTTCGTGCCATGGCGAGGAAGGAACCCGCAGCGGACGCTGCGAACCCCGGGCGACTCAAGCAGATCGCTCTGACGTACAAGATGACCCGCAGGGCCGACAAGAAGATCGGTCTTGTACTCGCGGCTGTCGGAATCATCACCTTCGGTGTCTTCCTCGCGATCGGTTTCTTGATCGGTCACCCCATCTATCTCGGCATCCTGGGCCTCCTGCTCGCCTTCCTCGCGACGGCGATCGTGTTCGGACGGCGGGCCGAGCGGGCCGCGTTCGGGCAGATGGAGGGCCAGCCGGGCGCCGCCGCGGCGGTCCTGGACAACGTGGGCCGTGGCTGGACCACGACGCCCGCGGTGGCGATGAACCGCAGCCAGGACGTGGTGCACCGGGCCGTCGGCAAGGCCGGCATCGTCCTGGTCGCCGAGGGCAACCCGAACCGCGTGAAGAGCCTGCTGGCCGCCGAGAAGCGGAAGATGGCCCGCATCGTGGCGGACGTCCCGGTGCACGACCTGGTCGTGGGCACCGGCGAGGGCCAGACCGAACTGAAGAAGCTCCGCACGACGATGCTCAAGCTGCCGCGCGTCCTCTCCGGCCCCCAGGTGACCGCCACCAACGACCGGCTGCGCGCGATGGGCGACCTGATGAGCAACATGCCGCTCCCCAAGGGCCCGATGCCCAAGGGCATGCGTATGCCGAAGGGCGGCCCGAAGGCCCGCTGACGGCATGACCACCACATGTACGACGAGGGGGCGCCCGGATCACTCCGGGCGCCCCCTCGTCGTACTCCGTCGTACTCAGGCCGTCAGCGACCTCAGATCCGCACCTCGACCGTGCGGGCCAGCCGGTCGTGCAGGCCCCGGCCGTCGCGGTCCCAGACCAGGGCGGGGATGGCGAGGCAGAGCAGGACCGTGCGGACGGCGGCGCGCCAGGGGACGACCGTGCCGGTGTCCTGGGCGATGACACGGAGGCCGAAGAGGCGCTTGCCCGGCGTGAAGCCGAGCGTGCCCAGGGTGAGGGCGTGCAGCAGGAAGAAGATGAGCAGGGCCCAGTTGCTGGTGGCCTGGTCGTAGCCGTCGGTGATCAGGCCGTATGCGATCAGCAGGCACAGACCCCAGTCGACGGCGAGGGCGCCGAGGCGGCGGCCGGGGCGGGCGATGGAGCCGGAGCCCTCCTCCGGCAGACCGAGCTGCTCTCCCCTGTATCCGAAGTCGATTCCGGCTTCCTCCGCGGCTTCGCGGGGGCCGGAGAGCCACGATCCGAGTGCTTGCCTCTTGTCCACCCGTTCACGGTACTGCCACCGTTCTGCCATACGGACAGGTGGGGTGCGGGGTGGGATGTCCGGTTAACTTGTGCGAAACAAATGGGTCACGTACGAGAAATCACCCGTCCCTAGTGTCGTGAAGAGCGTGTGCCACCGCACTGGCCGCACGAACGAACTACCACCCCGGCAGGAGACGTCGGGAGTAGGAGGAGCTGGATGTTCCAGAACGCCGACGAGGCCAAGAAGTACATCGCGGACGAGGACGTCAAGTTCGTCGACGTCCGCTTCTGCGACCTGCCGGGTGTGATGCAGCACTTCACGATCCCGGCCGAGGCCTTCGACCCGGCCGAGGAGCTCGCGTTCGACGGCTCCTCGATCCGCGGCTTCCAGGCCATCCACGAGTCCGACATGGCGCTCCGCGCCGACCTGTCCACCGCGCGCGTCGACCCGTTCCGCCGCGACAAGACGGTCAACATCAACTTCTTCATCCACGACCCGATCACGGGCGAGCAGTACTCCCGTGACCCGCGGAACGTGGCGAAGAAGGCGGAGGCGTACCTCGCGTCGACCGGTATCGCCGACACCGCGTACTTCGGCCCCGAGGCCGAGTTCTACGTCTTCGACAGCGTGCGCTTCAAGACCTCGGAGAACGAGTCCTTCTACCACATCGACTCCGAGGCGGGCGCCTGGAACACCGGTGCGCTGGAGGACAACCGCGGTTACAAGGTCCGCTACAAGGGCGGTTACTTCCCGACCCCGCCGGTCGACCACTTCGCCGACCTGCGTGCGGAGATCTCCCTGGAGCTGGCCAAGTCCGGCCTCCAGGTCGAGCGCCAGCACCACGAGGTGGGCACCGCCGGCCAGGCCGAGATCAACTACAAGTTCAACACGCTGCTCGCCGCGGCCGACGACCTCCAGCTCTTCAAGTACATCGTGAAGAACGTGGCCTGGCGCAACGGCAAGACCGCGACCTTCATGCCGAAGCCGATCTTCGGTGACAACGGCTCGGGCATGCACGTCCACCAGTCGCTGTGGTCGGGCGGCTCCCCGCTCTTCTACGACGAGGCCGGTTACGCGGGCCTGTCGGACACCGCCCGCTTCTACATCGGCGGCATCCTCAAGCACGCCCCGTCGCTGCTGGCCTTCACCAACCCGACGGTGAACTCGTACCACCGCCTGGTGCCCGGCTTCGAGGCCCCGGTCAACCTGGTCTACTCGCAGCGCAACCGCTCCGCGGCCATGCGTATCCCGATCACGGGCTCCAACCCGAAGGCCAAGCGCGTCGAGTTCCGCGCGCCCGACTCCTCCGGCAACCCGTACCTCGCCTTCTCGGCGCTGCTGCTCGCGGGCCTCGACGGCATCAAGAACAAGATCGAGCCGGCCGAGCCGATCGACAAGGACCTCTACGAGCTGGCCCCCGAGGAGCACGCGGGCGTCCCGCAGGTCCCGACCTCCCTCCCGGCCGTCCTCGACTCGCTGGAGCGCGACCACGAGTTCCTCCTCCAGGGCGACGTCTTCACGCCGGACCTGATCGAGACGTGGATCGACTACAAGCGCGCCAACGAGATCGCCCCGCTCCAGCTGCGCCCGCACCCGCACGAGTTCGAGCTGTATTTCGACGTGTGATCGACGCGTAGTTCCGTACGCCTCTGTGGCGGCGCCCCCGTTCCCGTTTCTCGGGACGGGGGCGCCGTCGTATGGTTCTGGCACGACTGTTCGAGAGACGACGGGGAGACGCGGGGATGCCCGAACAGGACGACGGCGAGCGCGAGTTCGACATCAAGTGGGCGGACGGTGCGGAGCTGAAGGAGCCCTCGGCGCGGGCCCGGATGCTGGCCGCGCGGTGGAAGGAGAACCCGCCCGAGCCCCAGCCCTTCCGTGCCGCTCCGGGGCCGAGGGTGCCGCGCCGGTCGTCGTGGGTGTCGACGGTGATCGTGTTCGGGTGCGTGGCCGGGCTGATCGCGCTGATCGGGTACGTCAACTATCGGTCTTCGTACTGAGTCCCCTCTGGCTTTGCCCCGCCTGGGGGTGACCGCGACCGAGTCATGGGACAGCCGGGCGCACAATGGACAGCGGGACGAGTCGCTGCCTGAGTGTGGGGTGGTACGGATGTCCGATCGGTTCCGGAGTGATCCTCGGCTGGCCGTGCGGATGACGGTCACGTTGTTTCTGCTCGGATTGCTGTACGTCGTGTTCGTGGCGGTGCTGATCGCGCTGCTGAAGTCCTGGGTGCTGGTCGTGGTGATCGCGGCGGGGCTGCTGGGCGCGCAGTACTGGTTCTCCGACCGGGTCGCGCTGTACGCGATGCGCGGGCGGATCGTGGAGCGGGAGGAGTATCCGCTGCTGCACGGGGTCGTGGACCGGCTGTGCGCGGTCGCGGACGTGCCGAAGCCGCGGGTGGCGGTGGCGGACATGGAGATGCCGAACGCGTTCGCGACCGGGCGGAACGCCGACCACGCGGTGGTGTGTGTGACGACCGGGCTGCTGCGGCGGCTGGAGCCGGACGAGCTGGAGGGTGTGCTCGCGCACGAGCTGTCGCATGTGGCGCACCGCGATGTCGCTGTCATGACGGTCGCCTCGTTCCTCGGGGTGATCGCCGGGATCGTCGTCCGGTTCGCCTTCTACTCGAACCTGTTCGGCGGGCGGCGGGACCAGAACACCGCCGTCGTGTTCAGTGTGATCATGGGCGTCTCGGCCGCCGTGTATGTGCTGAGCTTCCTGCTGATCCGGGTGCTGTCCCGCTATCGCGAGCTGGCCGCCGACCGGGCGGGCGCCCTGCTCACCGGGCGGCCCTCGGCGCTCGCCTCCGCGCTCACCAAGGTCACCGGGGACATCGCGCGGATCCCGACGCGGGACCTGCGTACCGCGCAGGCCTTCAACGCCTTCTACTTCACCCCCGCGCTCGGCGCGCACGCGCCGCTGGCCGGGCTCTTCGCCACGCATCCGCCGCTGGACCAGCGGCTCGACCAACTGGCCCGTATCTCGGCGGAGTTGGGGGAGGCCGCAGCACCGGGGGCCGGCGGTTCCGGGAAGGCGGGCTGAGCGGTATGGGGCTCCTGGACATCCTCCTCGGCCGTACGAAGCCGGTGGCGCCCGACCTCGACCGGCTGTTCGCCCTCCCCTCGGCCGCCGTCACGCTGGAGGCGGCGGTCTCGTTCACCCCGACCGGCACGGGAGCGGTGTGCTTCGCGACCGTCGAGGGCGCGGCCTTCGACGGCGTGCGGCGGGAGGTGCGGGCGCTGCTCGACGCGGACGCGGGGCGGACCGGGCCGCCGGTCGGGATCGAGCGGGACGAGTACGGCTATTCGTGGCTGGTCTCGCGGCGGGAGCCGCGGGATCTGCCCGCGCTGGTGAGCGATCTGCACGCGGTCAACAGCGCGCTGGAGAGCGGCGGTTTCGGGCCGCAGCTGCTGTGCTCGGTGGTCGGGTTCCGGGCGGCGGACGGGGATGGGGACGGCGGCGACGGTGTGCGGCTCGGGGTCGTCTATCTCTACAAGCGGGGGACGTTCTATCCGTTCGCGCCGCTGCCCGGTGACGGGCAGCGGCGGGACAACGCGCTGGAGCTGCGGGTCCGGGGCGTCCTCGGGGACGACCTGCGGATCGAGCCCGAGCTGAGCCGGTGGTTCCCGATCTGGGGCGCCCCGGGGCTGTGAACAGCTCCCGGGACGCCGTTACTTGGCGTTCTTGTCGCGGTCCTGCCGCCGGGTCTCGAAAGGCCGTTCGCGGCGGTAGCGGCGCTCCCACTTGGCCTGCTGGTCACGGCGGTCGCGGTACGCGCGGTAGGAGGCGGGCTGGGCCGAGCCGCCGCCCGTCGGGGAGCCCGACGAGGACGTCGCCGAGCCTCCCCCCGTGCGACCGTGACGGACGTACAGGTAGAGCAGGGCGACTGCGGCCAGCCAGAGGACTTGGTTGGAGAAACCCATGACGACCAGAACCGCGGTCGCCGAAAGGATCAAGGTGCCCATGACGGGACTCCTCGGGGCGTGGCGTGGGTGATGATGATGCGTGGAAGAGTAGCCCTGGGGCCGGAAAGTGACCCCCGTCCTGCGTGAGTCCGGTGTCCGGAGGGCTCTCCCTGCGCCTCTCCAGGATGCTCGTGTGACGGGTGCGGGGGCATCCCATTTATCGGCACCCGCTCCATCGGCTTGTTCGGTCATGCTGGCGGCCATGGGAATCGAGGATCAGGAATGGGCGGCGACCAGGGCGTGGGTGGCCGAGCGGTTGCCCAAGGGCCGTACCGTACGCGACTGGGCCGATCTGCGGGGTGGTTGGTCCGCGTCGATGCGGCGGCTGACGCTCGACGACGGGACGGGGCTCGTCCTGCGGTCGTTCGTGAAACCGTTCTTCCGGCGGCACGCTCCCGGGCTGTTGAACCGTGAGGCCGCGATACTCACCCTGCTCGCGCCGTACGACGACATCCCCACGCCACGCCTGTACGCCGTCGACCCGGGCGCCGAACTCACCGATCATCCCTCGCTGTTGATGTCCCTGCTGCCGGGGTCGGTGCGGGTGGCGGAGGACGCCGATGTGGAGGAGCGGCTCGATCTGCTCGCCGGGCAGCTCGCGCGGATCCACGCGGTCGTACCGGCGGAACGGCCGCGTACGTATCAGGCCTGGACCTCGCCCGAGCGGGTCACGACGGCGGGCGGTGCGCTGTGGGAGCGGGCCGTGGACGTCATCCGGCGGGAGCCGCCGGCGTGGGAGGGGTGTTTCCTGCACCGGGACTTCCATCCGGGGAACGTGCTGTTCACGGGCGGGGGCGCGGACGGGGGCGGAGGTCTCGGGGTCAGCGGGGTCGTGGACTGGGTGGAGACCTCGTGGGGGCCCGCGGATCTCGATGTGGCGCACTGTGCGACCGCGTCGGCGCTGCTGTTCGGGGCGGAGTACGGGATCGGGTTCGGGGAGCGGTACGAGGCGTGGGGCGGGCGGCGGCTCGCGCGGGGAGCGGAGCACCTGTACTGGCGGCTGCTGGACGCGCTCGCCTACGCACCCGACGCGGAGAAACTCGCGGTGCCCTGGCGGGAGTTGGGGCGTACGGATCTGACGCCGGGGGTGCTGGGGGCGCGGCTGGAGGCGTATGTGGGCGGGGTGTTGGAGCGGTACGGGGCGTGAGGGTGGTTGGGTGGGCCGGGCGGAGGGCTCGGCGGGTGGGCACCGGATGTGAGTGGAGGCGGCGGGGTGGGTGACGGGCGGCGGTTCGTGGGGGTGGCCGAGCGGCGGGCGCGGGTGGGGGTGCGGCAGCGGTTGGCCGGATCCTTTCGGGCGGCGGGGCCGGAGGAGGTGGCCGGTTCGCTGGTCGCGCTGCACGGCTCGGATCCCGCGAGCGTGCATCTCGCGGTGGGCGCGCGGCTCGCCGATCCGGGGCGGACCGTGGCCGAGACCGAGCGCGCGCTGTACACGGACCGGACGCTCGTCCGTATGCACGGCATGCGGCACACCGTGTTCGTGTTCCCGACGGAGCTGACCGCCGTCGTCCACGCCTCGACCGGGATCACGGTCGCCGCGCGGGAGCGGGCCACGCTGCTGAAGGACATGGCGGCGGCCGGTGCCCCGGACGCGGCCTGGCTGAAGGAGGTCGAGGAGTCGGCGCTCGCCGCGCTGGCCCGCCGCGGGCAGGCCACCGCCGCCGAACTCGCCGAGGACGAACCGAGGTTGCGGGAGCGGTTCGTGTACGCGGCCGGGAAGCCGTACGAGGGTATGCATGCCGTTTCGACACGGCTGTTGAGGGTGCTGGGGGTGGAGGGCCGGGTCGTGCGGGGGCGGCCGCTGGGCTCCTGGACGTCGAACCAGTTCCGCTGGGCCGTGGCGCCCCCGCATGCCGAGCTGGATGTGGCGGATGCGCAGGCGGAGCTGCTGGGCCGGTGGCTGGCGGTGTGCGGGCCGGCGACCGAGGCGGATCTGAAGTGGTGGACGGGGTGGCGGGTGACCGAGGTCCGGCGGGCACTCGTGGCGATCGGGGCGCGGGCCGTGACGCTGGACGAGGGGACGGGGTATGTGACCGCGGACGACGAGGCGCCGGTCTCCGACTCCGGTGAGCCCTGGGTGGCGCTGCTGCCCGGGCTCGATCCGACGGCCATGGGGTGGCGGGAGCGGGACTGGTATCTCGACGCCGGGTTCCGGGCCGCGCTCTTCGACTACAGCGGCAACATCGGGCCGACGGTGTGGTGGAACGGGCGGGTGGTGGGGGGATGGGCCCAGCGGGGGGATGGGGCGATCGTGTGGCGGGTGCTGGAGCGGGGTGGGGTGGGGAGCGCGGCGGATCGTCTGATCCGTGAGGAGGCTGAGCGGCTGCGGGCGTGGGTGGGTGACACCCGGGTCACCCCGCGGTTCCGGACGCCGTTGGAGAAGGAGCTGGTGGAAGGAAGCGCGTAGTGAGGTGAGGGGCGCCTGATGGCTCGGGGGTGCGGGTTCGTCGGCGACCGCGGCTCCGGTGGGGCTTCTCGCGCAGTTCCCCGCGCCCCTGAAAAGCCGGGGCTACGCCCCACGCTTTTCAGGCCCGCCCGGCCGTCGTCCTCATGCCCGCCCCAACGTCGCCTTCAAGCCCACCCGGCCGCCGTCCTCACGCCCGCCCGACCGTCGCCTTTCAAGGCCACCCGGCCGCCGTCCTCACGCCCGCCCGACCGTCGCCTTTCAAGGCCGCCCGGCCGCCGTCCTCGCACCCGCCCGACGGCCGTCTTTCAGGCCCGCCCGGCCGTCGCCTTCCAGGCCGCGCGACCGCCGTCCTTCGGGCCCGCCGGGGCCCGGGGCTTTTAGGGGCGCGGGGAACTGCGCGAGAAGCCCCACCGGAGCCGCGGACGGACAACCGCCTCCGACGAAGTACGACGCGCCGGGTGCCCGAAAACGAGAGGGTACCCGGCGCCACGGCTCACTCGGAGGGGCACTCCTTCCAGGCCAAGTGGTAGATCGTGCTGATGTCGCCGTCCGTCGAGTCCATGGTCATGAAGCTCGTGCTGCTCGTCGGCGAGGACCCGCGGTTGACCCGCAGCTCGGTGTTGATGTTGAAGTTGCGCTCGACACCGCAGGGCGCCCACACCAGCTGGGCCCAGTCGGTCTCGTCCGTGGCCTGCCAGTTGTCCTCGAGGGGGCCGGTGAACGTGTGGGTCCGGGAAGCCGTGTCCGGGGAGCCCTGGAAGTAGTACGAGGCCTTCTCGACACCACTCGCACCGCGCGCGAGCGAGGCGAAGCCGCGGTAGTCGACGCTGGCGATGGCGTAGGTGAAGCCGCCGGGCACATGGACGATCAGGTTGAGCTGGCAGTTCTTGCGGAACGCGGTGGACGGGGCGCCGCCGCCGACCTGGGCGAGGTAGTCGCTGTAGGTCACGGTGAACGCGGTGTTGTCCGGCGAGACGGCGACCGCGGCCGTGCCCTGGGGACAGCCGGAGCCGTTCACCGTGGCGACCTTGATGATGATCTTGTCCGGGGGCGGGTCCTCGAACGGGGAATCGGCCTGCGCGGGCAGCGCACTGGCGAACAGGGCGGCGACGGCGCCGCCCAGGAGGAGACCACGAACCATGGGGGGTTCTCCGATCTAGTGATGCATGTGTCGTGCACATGTCAATAGACATGCGCGAGGACCCCACGGTCGTTGAAGCGGCAATCTGTGAAGCAGCTGTGAAGACCGAGGGGCGACCGCATCGTATGGACCCCGGGCGGGCAGGACTAGGGCGATCTCCGGCCAACCCTGGCGGCCGGAGATCGCCCTTTTCCCTCAGCTTCGCCTCAGCCTCAGCGGCTGTAGCGCATCAGCGCCCGCACCATGTGGCACGTGGTGTCCGACGGCGGGTGCACACCGATGACCTCCGCCGTGCTGCGGATCGTCTCGTTGCGCGCCTGGTTCGGCATGTGGACACCGGAGTCGAGCAGGGCGATCGCCAGGCGCATGGCCTTCAGACGCCGGTTGTGCGTGATGTACCACTCACGCGGACGGCCCGGCGGCAGGGTGTGCTTCACCACCGGCGCGTAGGGCAGGTCGAGCAGGACGGGATGCTGGGCGGTGGACTGGGTGGGCAGCGGCTTCGACTTCAGTGCGGCAGCGGGCACGGACATCCTCCTGTCGCGGTCTGGGCGCCGCCGGAAATCCCCCGTCGGCAACCCTCGAACACTGCTTCTATTTTACTACCCCCCACTGACAATCGCCCCTGGCCAGAAGGGATCTGAGGGGTCCTGTGACAGAGGTGGAACATGGGTTTTCGCGACCCGACGGTCGGCCCGACGGCCAGCCCGCCGGCCACTCCCGTTGACTACGGTGGGCGCATGGAGATCTGGATCAACCCGGCCTGTTCGAAGTGCCGCAGCGCGATCAGCCTGCTCGACGCCGAGGGCGCCGACTACACCGTCCGCCGCTATCTGGAGGACGTCCCGAGCGAGGACGAGATCCGTGCCGTACTGGACCGGCTCGGGCTCGAACCGTGGGACATCACCCGCACCCAGGAGGCCGCCGCCAAGGAGCTGGGCCTCAAGGAGTGGGCGCGGGACGCCGGTTCACGGGACCGGTGGATCAAGGCGCTCGCCGAGCATCCGAAGCTCATCCAGCGGCCGATCATCACCGCGGACGACGGCACGGCGGTGGTGGCCCGCACGGACGAGGCGGTACGGGACGCCTTGTCCAGGTAGGGGGTGCTTCGCGGCGCCCCGGTCTCCAACCTCGCTGTGACGTGGGTTACTTGAGAGTTTGCTGTGACCGTTGAGTAGCTTCGTTCGGGATCTCGTACGTAGCGGCGTACTCGTCCGATCCGGTGGCCGATCCGAAGTCCACCGGGAACAGGAGGCGCGCATGTCGCGTAGGAGAACGCTCGGCACGAAGAAGAAGGTCGCGCTGTTCGTGACCGCGGCCGCGGTGGCGGGGGGCGGGGCCTTCGCCATGGCGGCCACGTCGAACGCCGCGCAGACCGCGGCCCAGTCCAGTGTCTGCCAGGGCCTGGCCACGGCGCTCGGCAACAACGAGCGGTTCATCGCGGACCAGAAGGCGAACCCCGACGCCCAGTCGGCGGCCCGGATCGCCAACCGCGAGGCGGTCATCGCCCAGATCAAGGTCCAGCAGGGCGCGTCGGACTGCGTCGTCGGGGAGTCGGCTCAGGGCTCCCAGGCGGCACAGCCCGCGCAGCCGGCTCAACCCGCACAGCCGTCCACGCCGGCCGCGGAGACCGGGGGGTCGGCTCAGGACCCCCAGGGCGACGAGGCAGGCACCGACGGCAACGCGGGCGGCGCCGGCGAGCAGGTCTGCAACGGCTCCACCGTCACCCTCTCGGGTGAGGCCGGCGCCCCGGCCGCGTCCAGCAACGAGTTCCCGGCCGGTACGAAGCTGCGGGTCACCAACCTGGACAACAACAAGTCCACGACGGTCGAGGTCACCTCGGTCTCCGGCAGTTGTGTCCTGCTGAACAACGCCGCCTTCGAACAGGTCCGGGAGCCCGGCAAGTTCCTGATCCGCCGCGCGCTGATCGAGAAGGTGGAGTGACACCCGCCCGGACGACGGCAGGGACGACGGCAAGGACTACGACAAGGAGTACGGCAAGGACGACGGCAAGGGCCCGCTCATGACAGTGAGGTGACGAGCAGGCGACGTCCGTCCGGGGAGGCCGGTCACCGCGCGCGGCGGTGACCGGCCTCCCGCGCGTCTGCGACCAGCGCCTGGGGCCGGAGCGTGAGTCGCGCCACACGGACACCAGGTAACACGGGGTTCACATTCGAGCAATGACCGGGAAATCGCTGGTTGACAGGCTGCCCGGCATCAAGCGCGGCGTTTCAGTGCCGCAGCGCCGCAGCACCCGCACATGCGCCTAGTGACCCACCCCGAAGGATGTGTCCCGTGACCTTCAAGGCTGAGTACATCTGGATCGACGGCACCGAGCCGACGGCCAAGCTCCGATCCAAGACGAAGATCCTCGCCGACGACGCCAAGGGTGCGGAGCTGCCGATCTGGGGCTTCGACGGGTCCTCCACGAACCAGGCCGAGGGGCACTCCTCGGACCGTGTGCTCCAGCCGGTCTTCTCCTGCCCGGACCCGATCCGCGGCGGCGACGACGTCCTCGTGCTCTGCGAGGTCCTCAACATCGACATGACGCCGCACGAGTCCAACACCCGTGCCGCGCTGCGCGAGGTCGCCGAGAAGTTCGCCGCGCAGGAGCCGATCTTCGGCATCGAGCAGGAGTACACCTTCTTCCAGGACGGCTCGCCGCTCGGCTTCCCCAAGGGCGGCTTCCCGGCCCCCCAGGGCGGCTACTACTGCGGTGTCGGCGCCGACGAGATCTTCGGCCGTGACATCGTCGAGGCCCACCTGGAGAACTGCCTGGAGGCCGGCCTCGCCATCTCCGGCATCAACGCCGAGGTCATGCCCGGCCAGTGGGAGTTCCAGGTCGGCCCGGTCTCCCCGCTGGAGGTCTCCGACCACCTGTGGGTGGCCCGCTGGCTGCTCTACCGCACCGCCGAGGACTTCGACGTCGCCGCCACCCTCGACCCCAAGCCCGCCAAGGGTGACTGGAACGGCGCCGGCGCGCACACCAACTTCTCCACGAAGGCGATGCGCGAGGGCTACGACGCGATCATCACCGCGTGCGAGTCGCTGGGCGAGGGCTCGAAGCCGCTCGACCACGTCAAGAACTACGGCGCCGGCATCGACGACCGTCTGACCGGTCTGCACGAGACCGCCCCGTGGAACGAGTACTCCTACGGTGTCTCCAACCGTGGCGCCTCGGTCCGTATCCCGTGGCAGGTCGAGAAGGACGGCAAGGGCTACATCGAGGACCGCCGTCCGAACGCCAACGTCGACCCGTACGTCGTCACGCGGCTGATCGTCGACACCTGCTGCACCGCGCTCGACAAGGCCGGCCAGGTCTGATCCACCCCGCTGCTCCCGAAGGGCGCCCACCGTCGGCGGTGGGCGCCCTTCGGCGTTGTCGGAGGGGCGTGCGATCGTGGGGGCATGAAGATCGACGGGGGCGACCTGCGCGACATGTCCGGACTGGCCATCAAGGTCGAGACGGAGAACTGGGAGAAGCACGCCCGGATCACGGCCGAGCGGCTGCGCGAGCTGGTGCGGCGGATCGGGGACCACGGCGACCGTTTCCTGGTCGTGCAGCGGATCCCGGACGTGCCGGATGTCTTCGTCCAGGTCTGGCACGAGCGGGCCGACGACGGCACGGACGGCGAGTACCAGCTGGAGCACCGCGAGGGCCGCGACCGGTTCTTCGGGGCGGTCCTCACCGGCCCCGAGCGGGTCGCCGAGGCCATGACCGGCTGGGCGCGGCGGGCGGAGGGCTGGGACACCGGCATCGAGTGGACCCCGGTCGAGCATGACGCCCCGGAGGAGGTCCCCGAACTCCCGGACGACGTACGGGAACAGGTCGAGGAGCGGGTACGGGAGCTGCTGCGCTGCGGCTACGACGACCGGGCGCGGCTGAGCGAGACCGCCGAGGAGTATCTGGTCGACGGCGACATACGGCCCGTCTCGGCCGCGCAGGCCCGGCAGCTCGTCGACCGGCTCTGGGTGGAGCGGCTCGCCGAGCAGGAGACCTGGGACGGTGTCACCGACCCCGAACGGCTCACCCGCGCCTTCGAAACGCTCGGGGCGGCGCACGGCATCACCGCCCGGGAGAACTTCACCTGCTGCCGCAACTGCGGTACGAGCGAGATCGGCGCCGAAGGCCCGCCGGACGCCCCGGGGTTCGTGTTCTTCCACTCGCAGTGCACGGAGGGTGCCGCCGCCGGGCACGGACTGATGCTGCTCTACGGCGGGTTCGACGGCTCCGCCGAGACCACCGCGACGGTCGGGCACCAGGTCGTGGCCGCGCTCGCGGCGGAGGGGCTGTCCACCGACTGGGACGGCGATCCCGGCACCGCCATCACCGTCACCTCGCTGGACTGGCGGAAACGCCTGGTCGGGTGAGGTGTTGGCCGCCCCGGGACACGCCGCCGTCATGTCAAAGAAGCGTCCAAGCAGTGAGAGGAGGCTCCTGCGACGGGCGTGTGTCTGCTTCAATGAGGACATGGCCAGCTTCCAGAACCGACGTGCGACGGGTCGCCATGACCTTGAGCCCTTCTGGCCTTCCCGTCAGCACCATGACTTCGACCGGGTGTGTTGCCGCGCGATGAACGCGCCGACCCTCTAAAGCCGTACACCCCGGCCTTCGGTCGGCGCGGAACGACGTACGTCCCTCGGCGGGTCACCGACCACGAACTCGGTCGCCGAGGTCTCCCGGACGAACCTCTCGCGCGAAAGAGCTGACCTCTCATGGCGAACACCCGTTCTTTGTCGACCGCCACCCCGCTGACCTCCGCGTCGGGCTCCGCCCCCGTCGCCGTTCCCTCCCCCGGTGCCTCGCCGCGGCACCGGTTGCGTGCCGTGGGCCGGGACGAGGTCGTGGACATCACGGACTTCCTGCCGCCGGGCGCGACCTGGCTGCCCGCGCCGCAGCACACCCTGCCCACGCTGCCGGGCCGGCCGCCGATGATCGGCTACCTGGTGCTCGTGCCGGCCGACCAGCAGCCGCCGGTGCCGCCGTTCGCCGTCGCGGACGAGAAGCCGGTCGAACGGGCCGGCGGTTCCGTCGAGGTCGGGGACGAGGTGGTCCGGGTCGACACCGTGCAGCGCACCGCCGAGGTCGGCGGACGGCCGCTGGACCTGACCTATCTGGAGTTCGAGCTCCTCGCCCATCTCGTGGCGCACCCCAACCGGGTGCACACCCGCGACCAGTTGGTCACCACGGTGTGGGGCTACGGGCATGTGGGCGACGGTCGTACGGTCGACGTCCACATCGCCCGGCTGCGCCGCAAGCTGGGCGCGGAGTTCCGTCAGTCGATCCAGACCGTGCGGCGGGTCGGATACAAGTACACACCGCCGCGGAGCCGTTGATCTCCCGAAGGTTCTCTCGAAGGTTCTCCCGAAAGATCTCCTGAGAGCAGATTTCCGTTCCGTGCCGGGCTCCGCGCGGGCAGAGTCGGCGGTATGAGACTTCTGATGCTGGGTGGTACGGAGTTCGTGGGCCGCGCCGTCGTGGAGTCGGCGCTGACCCGCGGCTGGGAGGTGACCGTCTTCCACCGGGGACGGCACGCGCCTCCGGCCGGGGTGCGGTCGTTGCTGGGCGACCGCACCGCGGCGGACGGGCTCGCGGCGCTCGTCGACGCCTCCACCGCCGGTTCCGGTTCCGGCGGGGGCGGGTGGGATGTCGTCGTCGACACCTGGTCGGCGGCGCCGCGAGCCGTCCGGGACACCGCGCGACTGCTGTCGGGCGTGGCCGGACGGTATGTGTACGTGTCGAGTCGCTCGGTGTACGCCTGGCCCTCGGCCGCCGGGAACGACGAGCGGGCTCCCGTGGTGGAGGGCGCGTCGGCGGACGCCGACCAGACGGACTACGCGCGCGACAAGTTGGGCGGGGAGCTGGCCGCGGTCGAGGCGTTCGGCGCCGACCGCTCGCTCCTCGTACGCGCCGGGCTGATCCTCGGGCCGTACGAGAACATCGGCCGGCTGCCCTGGTGGCTCAACCGGGTCGCCCGGGGCGGGCCGGTCCTGGCGCCCGGCCCCCGGGACCTGCCCCTGCAGTACGTCGACGTCCGCGATCTCGCCGAGTGGATCGTCGGCGCGGCGGAACGGGAGTTGAGCGGCGCCTACAACCTGGTCTCCCCCTCGGGCATGGCCACCATGGGCGAACTGCTCGACGCGTGCGTACGGGTGACCGGCGCGGCGGCCGAACTCCGGTGGACCGCACCGGAGTTGATCCTCGGCGCCGGGATCGAGCCGTGGACGCAGCTGCCGGTGTGGCTGCCGGAGGGAAGCGAACTGCATGACGCGCTGCACCGGGCGGACGTGTCCCGGGCCGTACGGGACGGACTGCGCTGCCGGAGCGTGGAGGAGACCGTACGGGACACCTGGGAGTGGCTGACGGGGCTCGGCGGGGTGGCGCCGCACCGGCCGGACCGGCCGCCGGTGGGGCTGGACCCGGCGGTGGAGGCGAAGGTACTGGGCCTCTAGAGCCCGCGGCGGGACTCTGGAGCCCCCGGCAGAACGGGCAATCGGCACGCGCGCGGCGGTTCTCGCGTATCTTGGCCAGGGCCGCCGAAACGCCCCCTTCACGGACCCCGCCGGGGACCTTCACCGCGCACACGCCGTAGGGGATCGGCAACTCCCGGTGTTTCGTGGGGTGTTGAAACCAGTTTGTCCCACGAATCTCTCATCAATTCTTGAGTCGCCTGAACACTCCTGGGACTCACCGCGTATTTGATGGAGCCGCTTCACTCCTGTCGGGCGCCTCGATGCCCCGCAAGGAAGTCAGAGGAGTTCCATGGGACGCAACACACGCAAACGACGTTCGCCGCTGGCCGTCCGGGCCATCGCCGCATCCGCGGCGCTCGCGGTCGCGGGCGGCGGCCTGGTCTGGGCGAACTTCTACGCCTCGGCCGGTGAGTCGAAGTCCGAGCAGAACAGCACGCTGGCCTCCGCGCAGGTGGCCACGATCGACTGCCCGGACGTCGGCCAGCAGCTGACCAACGTGCCCCAGAAGGCGCGCAAGAACGTCGCCAAGGAGCTGGCGACGCTGGACCAGCAGATCACCGCGGCGTACAAGCGCCTCGCGGACACGCGCCAGGCCCAGGCGGGGGATGCCGGCTTCGTCAACAACGCGATCATCGGCCCGCTCAAGTCCAAGCGGGTCGCCACCCTCGACCGGATCGGCATCAACATCCGGAACGCGGGCGGCCAGGTGCCGCAGGGCATGGACCAGCTCGCCACCTGCGAGGGTGTCGTCGACCAGAACCAGGTCAACGCCGGTGGCGGCCAGGGCCAGAACCAGGGTGGCAACGGCCAGGGCGGCAACGGTCAGGGCCAGAACCAGGGCAACAACGGTGGCGGTCAGAACCAGGGCGACAACGGCCAGGGCCAGGACCAGGGTGACAACGGTCAGGGCGACAACGGCCAGGGTCAGGACCAGGGCGGCAACGGTCAGGGCGGCAACGGCCCGGTGGCGGCCGACTTCGTCGACCTGACCACGGTCCAGCCGAACGGCGGCCCGAAGGGTGTCGGCGGCAACGGTCTCGCCGCGAACGGTGACGGCGGTTCGACGGGTACCTTCACCACGAACTGCGGCACCAACGAGAACGAGCTCCGCAACTCGGACAACGTGATCGTCGCCCCCGGTGTCAGCAACGGTGCCCAGCACCAGCACGACTACGTCGGCAACCAGAGCAACAACGCCTTCGCGAGCGACCAGGACCTGGCCAACGCGCAGACCACCTGCCAGAACCAGGGTGACAAGTCGTCCTACTTCTGGCCGGTCATCCGTCTGCAGGACGGCTCGAACGACATCGACGCCAACGCCCCCGGCGGTGGCCAGGACGGCAACGTCGGCAAGATCGTCGAGCCCAACCAGGCCGAGCTGAAGTTCGTCGGCAACAAGCAGGGCGACGTCGTCGCGATGCCGACCGCGTTGCGCATCATCACCGGTGACGCGAAGTCCTTCGTGAACGGCCTGAACAACGCCAACACCAACTGGAGCTGCACGGGTCTCGAGGACCGTGTGGTGACGGACAAGTACCCGATCTGCCCGCAGGGCAGCTCCGTGGTCCGGACGTCCTTCTTCCAGAGCTGCTGGGACGGCCAGAACATCGACAGCGCCAACCACCGGACGCACGTCGACTTCGTCGAGCAGGACGGCAGCTGCTCCAACGGCTTCCAGGCCATCCCGCAGCTCCAGGTCCGCCTGGTCTACGACATCCCGGCCCCGTCCATCCAGAACGGGCAGCTGCAGAACGCCTACGCGATCGACTCCTTCCCGGACCAGCTCCACAAGGCGATCACCGACCACAACGACTTCATCAACTTCTTCGACCAGAACACGATGAACCAGGTGGTCGACTGCATCAACAGCGGCCAGGACTGCCAGTAGCCCAGCAGGCGGCAGCACTGACGCGGTAGTCACGCGGTAACGAGGAAGCCGGCGGTGGGATCTCCCACCGCCGGCTTTCGTTTTCCCTCACGGGTGTTCAGCCGCTGTGGCTGCCGTTGTTGTGGCTGCCGCCGGGGTTCATGTGCGCGGACCCCTCCTGGACCTCTCCGCCGAGCGTGCCCTGCAGCCCGCCCACGGTCTTCTTCTCGCCGACGGCGACCCACTTGCGGCCGACGAGGTAGTAGCCGCCGTAGTCCTTGGCGCCTGCCAGCCACTCGGCCTGGCCGCGGTCGGTGGCGAAGGTCGCGAGGACGAACTTGCCGTCGAACTCGCCGTCCTTGTTGGTGCACAGCGCCTGGCGGATCGTGTCCGCGTCCGTCTGCATGTCCGGCTTGCAGCCCACCTCGCCCGCGATGTGCTCCAGTGTCCCGGTCGCCGTCTTCGGGACGGCGGCCTCGGCGTCGTCGCCCGCGCCGCAGCCGGTCAGCAACAGCAGGGCGGCGACCGCACCGGCGGCGCTCCCCGCAAGGCTCTTCCTCGTCACACTCATCCGTTCCTCCGGGTCCGTTCCGGCGACGTGAACTCGCCAGCTCCGTGCGCACCGTTGTTCACGGACGGTCGCCCAGTTAGCGTGCCGCCACTGTCGACACAGGGGGCACACAGACATGAACAGTCCGTCGCGACGCACGGTGCTGGGCTCGGCCGGTGTCATCGGCCTCGGAACCCACCTGAAGTGGTCGGCCCCGGCCCACGCCGCAGAGAGCCCCGGCGAGGGCCCCGCCTTCGATACGGCTCCCGCGCGCTCCGCGCTCAATCGGCTGCTGCCCGGTCATGCCGGACAGTTCCGGCTCAGTCTGCTCGACCGGAGCGGCACCGTCGACCGGTTCCGGGTCACCGGCACCACCGGACGCATCCAGGTACGGGCGACGACACCGGCCACGCTGCTGATGGGGGTCCACTGGTACCTCAAGTACGTCTGCGGGGCCCACCTCGCCTGGAACGGCAGCCAACTGGACCTCCCCAGCCGCCTTCCCGCGCCCGCCCGGCCCCTGGAGAGATCCACCGCCCTCCCCCACCGCTTCGCGCTCAACGACACCAACGACGGCTACACCGCCCCGTACGCGGACTGGCCGTACTGGGAACACCAGATCGACCTGCTGGCGGCGCACGGCTGCAACGAGGTGCTGGTCATCGCGGGCATGGAGGCCGTCTACCACCGGCTGCTGAAGGACTTCGGCTACTCCGACGAGGAGTCCCGCGCCTGGCTCCCGGCCCCCTCGCACCAGCCGTGGTGGCTGCTGCAGAACCTCTCCGGCTACGGCGGCCCGCTCTCCCCCGAGTTGATCGCCCGCCGGGCCGCGCTGGGCCGCAGGATCGCCGACCGGCTGCGCGAGCTGGGCATGTCCCCGGTGCTCCCCGGCTACTACGGGCATGTGCCCAAGGAGTTCGTGGAGCGCAACGGCGGGGACGCGCACGTCGTCCCGCAGGGCATCTGGCACGGCTTCGAACGCCCCGACTGGCTCGATCCGCGCACGGACACCTTCGCCCGGGTCGCCGCCTCCTTCTACGGCCACACCGAGGACGTGTTCGGGGAGGCGGCCCACTTCAAGATGGACCTCCTGCACGAGGGCGGCACGGCGGGCGACGTACCGGTGCCGGACGCGGCGCAGGGCGTGGAGAAGGCCCTTCAGAAGGCGCATCCCGGTGCCACCTGGGTGATCCTCGGCTGGCAGGAGAACCCGCTGCCGGAGCTGCTGGACGCCATCGACCGGTCGAAAATGCTGATCGTGGACGGTGTCTCCGACCGCTACGCGAGCGTCACCGACCGCGAACGCGACTGGGGCGGCACCCCGTACTGCTTCGGAACGATCCCGAACTTCGGCGGCCGGACGACGATCGGCGCCCGCGCGCACCTGTGGAACGACAAGTTCTTCGCCTGGCGGGACAAGGCGGGCAGCGCGCTCGCCGGTACGGCGTATCTCCCGGAGGCCACCGACCGCGACCCGGCGGCCTTCGAGCTCTTCTCCGAACTGGCCTGGACACCGCGGAAGCTCGACCGGGCGGCCTGGTTCTCCTCGTACGCCGACTTCCGCTACGGCGGCCGCGACGACTCCGCCCGCCGGGCCTGGCGGGCGCTGCACGACACGGCGTACCAGCAGCGGGCCGTGGAACGCAGCGACCCGCACGACTCCCTGTTCTGCGCCCGCCCCGACCTGGCCGCGAACCGGGCCGCCGAGTACGCGCCGAGAGCGCTGACGTACGACCCGGGGCGCTTCGACGCGGCGCTCGCCGGGCTGCTGGGGGTGGCGGGCGGGCTGCGCCGCAACCCGGCGTACCGGTACGACGTGGTGGACGTGGCCCGGCAGGCGCTGGCGCACCGCAGCCGCCAGTATCTGCCGCAGCTGCGGGAGGCCTACCGACGCGGGGATCTCGCGACCTTCCGGACGCTGTCCACGCTCTGGCTGCGGCTGATGCGGCTGTCCGACGAGGTGACGGGGACGAACGGGGCGTTCCTGCTCGGGCCATGGGTGAACGACGCGCGACTGCTGGCGACGAACGACGCCGAGCGGGCGGAGTTCGAGCGGACGGCGAAGGTGCTGATCACGGTGTGGGGCGGGCGCGCGACCTCGGACGCGGGGGCCCTGCACGAGTACGGCAACCGGGAGTGGAACGGTCTCATGGCCGACTTCTACGTCCCGCGCTGGCAGAAGTGGCTCGACACCCTGGAGGACGCGCTCGCCACGGGGACCGCTCCGGCGGCCGTGGACTGGTTCGCGTTCGAGGAGCCGTGGACACGGGAGCGGAAGGACTATCCGCTGCGGCCGGTGGGGGAGGCGTACCGGGCCGCCGTGCGGGTGCGGGACGTGCTGGCGCGGGCGCCGTACCAGGGGACGCTGACCGTCACCGCGGAGCCGCCGGTGCTGCCGCCCGGCGGGAGTGCGCGGCTGTCGGCGGTCTTCCGGAACGTCAACGGGCTGCGGGCGACCGGGCGGGTGGACCTCTCGCTCGACGGGTTCGACGGGACGGCCGAGCCGGAGGGGCCGACATCGTTGCCGGGTGTCGCCGCGGCGGGGGCGGGGACCGTGCGCTGGCGGGTCGGTGCGCCGGGGGTGCCGCTGGACCGGCCGCTGCGGCCGCTGCCGTACGCGGTCACCGTGGTGTACGGGCCCCGGGGTGAGGAGCGGGTGGAGGGGCGGTTCGACGGGACGCTGTTCGAGGCGGGGCCGTTGGAGGCGGGGTGGAGTACGTACACCAACAACGGGGCCGTGTTCGGGCAGTTGGGGGAACGGTTCGCCATCGACGGGGGTGGGGCGGATCTGTGGCGGGGTACTTCGGAGTTCGGCACGGTGTACCGGGCGGGGGCGCTGCGCGAGGGTACGGCGGTCACACTTCGGGTCGACTCGCAGGCGGTGACCGGGAACTGGGCTCGGGCCGGGATCGTGGTGCGGAACGCGCTGGGGGTGGCCGGGAGTGCGGGGTTCCTGAATCTGGCGGTCACTCCCGTGAACGGGGTGGTGTTGTCGTACGACAGTACGGGGGACGGGACACTGGACACGTATCGGCGGATCACGGGGGTGCGGGCGCCGGTGGTGTTGCGGTTGAGGCGGGTGGGGGTGGGGGCGTATGTGGGTGAGTGTTCCGTGGACGACGGGGTGAGCTGGCGGGTGGTGGCGTCGATGAGTGTGCCGGGGGCGGTGGGGGCGGGGCAGGACGTGGGGCTCTTCATGAGTGCGACGAATGGGGGGAGCGGGGGGCGGGGGTTGGTGGAGTTCAGCGGGTGGTCGTTGGCGTAGGGGGTGGGGGGTGTTTGGGGCGGTCTGGCGGGTGCGGGTCCGGTGGGGCTTCTCGCGCAGTTCCCCGCGCCCCTGAAAAAGCCGGGGCAGATC
>NZ_JBVKAY010000029.1:0-35855 GCF_055657445.1 Streptomyces sp. NPDC107538
GAGCCGTGTGCGGTCAAAGCCGCCTGCACGGTTCGGGAGGGGGCCGACGGAAAAGGACCCGATCCACGGGCACCTCGCCGGCGGCCCACCTCACTCTGAACACGCACGTCAGCCGCACCATGCGCCAGCTGATCGACGCCCGATTATGGCTGACCGTCTACCAACTGCCGCCGTACTCACCGGAGTTCAACCCGGTCGAGGGCGTCTGGTCACACCTGAAACGGTCTTTGGCCAACCTCGCCAAACACAGCCTCGACCAGCTCACCGCGCTGGTGAAGACCCGGCTCAAACAGATGCAGTACCGGCCCGGCCTCATCGACGGCCTCACAGCCAAGACCGGCCTTGGCTTCGAACCGCCGTAACCTCAGCCATTGAAGATCTCTAGCCACCGGGCCGGGTGGGGTCGACCATGAGTTGTCTGGGCTTGTTTTCGGCAGGACTGAGCATAGTGAGCGGCGTTTCGTCGATGCCACAGAAGGGCTGCTTCCAGAGGGCTGCTCGTGGCTACTCCTGGTGGACGGATTCGACGAAATTCCCATGGCTGCCCGTAACCGCCTCACCCACCACCTAACCGCCATAGCGAGGAGCGAGGCCGGCCGTGATGGTCGAGTTAAGATAATCGCATCGTGCCGTCCCCTGCACCCGGTGGAGCGGGACCGCTTCACCGAGAATGGTTTCCTCGCATTTACGATGGTTCCCTTCGACCGCTCACAACTTGAGACGTTCGCTGGGCGCTGGTTCGGAGCAGATGCCCTGGGCCGTTGTCAGGCCCGCGAGTTCCTGGCGCAGGTCGACACGGCGAAACTGCGCGATCTGATGGCAGTCCCGTTGCTGGCGGCCATAGCCGCCGCTGTGTTCGAAGCATGGCCGGGACAGCGGTTGCCCAACAATCAGTACGCTCTATTCGATCAATATCGGGCGTATCTGACGAGTGCGAAGGCCACGCAGCGCGAAGGTTTACTCAGTCAGATGCGGACCCATGCGGGCAGTTCCCCGTGGGCTCTCGAAGCCATCCGGTTCCTCCAAGACAACCTCGACGACCTCTTGCGGCATGTGGCAACTCAGACGGTTCGGAACCTTTCTGCACCGGCAGGTCACTCTGCCGATTCCGATCAGCGGGCCTCATTAAATCCTTTGGCGACCGCGCTCGAGTGGCTACGCCTAAAGGTGGGCCCGCGCGCCCAGACAAGCATCCCTGGTTGGGGTGAGTACGTCGCGGCCCTGCTGGCCTCAAGTGGGCTCCTGGTTGTGATCGATGGGTCAATGCGATTCCTGCATGCGAGCTTCGCTGAATTTCTTGCGGCAGAGGCACGCGCCATGGAATTGCCTGAGTGCTTCGACGGAGGCTCCAAGAAGTGGCAGGCCTTCACCTTCGAGGCTGCACGTTTGGCAGGACGTAAGGGCCGCGAGCATCGCACGGCACTCGTTCACTACGCCCACCGGCACCCTCTGGCAGCCGAGGCACTGCTGACCTGGCTGCTCCAGGGCAGCCCAGGGCATCAGCATGTCGCAGGAGTCCTGATGGCAGAAGGCAGCCCGTACAGACCTGCCCAGTTGCAGAGTTTCTTGTCGGCCCTCCCCCGCCTGTCGGCGGCAAGTCGGCGCGTCGCCAGTCAGATGTCTGACCCCCAGGCTCGCGCATACCTCGAAGAACAAGACCCCATGCGATTCTCCGCTGGCGCCGAAGCCTTCGCTCACTCACCCCTAACAGACGAGTGGGGGAGCATTGCCGAGCACTCGGTCATCAGGCACCTGTTCAACACGCTCGGCTGTGCTGACAAGCCGAATGCAAGTGATGACAACTCGCTCTTCTGCTCTCTGGTATGCGACCTAGAGTTCGTCCCCATCCTGAACCGTATGGCCCTCGTGGACACGCTAGACGCCACGGCACCAGAGTGGGCGGAACACGTGACCGAGCACATGCTCGACGTCATCAATTCGCCCGCCGCAAGCCCTGGCAATCGAATTCAAGCAGCGGAGACGCTACTGGACTTTGACGGCGAGCATCTGGATCGCGTTGCTGCAGTACTGCTACGGCTTGCGGCCGACAGGTCGAACACCTTCGACGAACGGAGTGCGGCAGCCGAAGCCCTGAGTGAGCTCGGCGCCCCCTACCGCGACCAGGCATGCCGACTAATCGATGCCATGGTTAAGGAACCGGCTATGCATGCGTACCAGCGCCATGAACTGCTCGCTCAATGGACAACTACTGACCAGCGGTGACATAACTTCGCGACTGGGGCATCACGGCAGCTGCGGATCTTTACTGGCTGGGGTTACGTGGGTTGCAGGTCGAGCGCGGTCTTGGCCATGAGGCCATCCATGAGATCGGGGCGGTACTGCATCCGTTTGGTCCGGGTCTTCACCAGCACGGTGAGCTGAACAGGACTCGTCCTTCCACGTGGCAATCTTCGCCTCGTCCCGCTCGGATGCCTTGTGGGCCGGGATCTGACGCTCCAGCTGATGCGGTGCAGCAGCAGGTCGAGCCGGGCCAAGGTGTAGTCGACACCGAACCAGCGGCGCACGACCTCGGCGATCCTCGCCAGCGTCCAGCACTGGTCACTCCAGCCGCACACAGCCGGACTGGCTTCCACCACCACTTCCAGACAACGCAGTTGACTCGCATCGAGCCTGTGTCGGTGGAGGCCGCTGACATCAACGGCTCTTACGCCGGCTCGTCCGCCGTTTTGCGCCAGTCACTGTCCTCACCGGGAAGCCGGCAGTCGAGTACGTGCGCTGCGGCCAGCAGCGTGCCGTCGTTGGCCAGTTGGCGTACCTGTTCGTGTTGCTCGCGGCGGACGTCGTCGATGGCGTGGTTGGTGACGGGGCAGCTGCGTTTCTTGGTGTTCCAGCGGTTGCAGTCGAAATAGCCGACGAGGAGCAGGCCTGCGGTGTTGGGCTCGCTGAGGTAGGCGCGCAGCTGGGTGCGGGCGGTGGTGGGCAGTTCGGGGTTCCAGCATCCTTTGGCTTCGATGATGACTCTGAGAGTGTGCCGGCCGGTGTCGGCGGGCGCGGGGGCTTCGATCTGTATGTCGGTGCGCAGGCCGGGCAGGCCGTCGCGCCGTACCTGCACTTCGCGGTTGACGACGACGCGGTGGCCGCCGATGTCGCGGCGCAGGAAGGAGGCGACGGCGTCGCTGAGGTCGTCTTCCCAGCAGGGCCAGCACTGGGTGGCAGAGGTGAAGCGGTGCTGGTCGCGGTTCCAGAGGGTGACGGCTGTTCCGTTGTAGCCCTGCAGGTCTTCCTCCAGGGCGACCAGGGATTCACGGACCAGGTCGAGGAGTTGGCGTGCGTCGCGGACGAGGCGTGTCTGGTGGTCGGTGACGAGCCGGATCAGCTGTTCTGGTTCGAGGGGGCGGACGCTGTGGTCTGCTGCGGTGCGGGCGGTGTCGCGGGCGAGCATGCGTAGTTGCCACACCTGCGGATACGCCTGGGCGAGGCGGTGCAGGGCGGCTGCCGCGTGGTGGGTACCGCAGGAGGCGAGGCTGAGCGGAAGGTGGCGCAGCAGGTCGACGAGGGGTCTTCCTCCTGGATGAAGCCGCTGCGCAGGGGGCGTTGCAGGCGTTCGACGCCGACATTCTCCAGCAGGAGGGTGTAAAGGTCAGCAAGCGCGTCTTCGTCGAGGTGGTCGAAGGGCCAACTGTCGGGCCCGGTTGTCAGGCCGGCCAGGAGGTCGCCGGCGTCTTTGAGGACCGTGGGATCGTCCAGGCCGCGGCGCAGGGTGGGCCAGTGGTCAGGAAGGGTGTCGTGGCGTAGCAGCGCGCGGGCGGCGTACAGCCATCGTTGCCGTGGTGGCGAACCGGGGTCGTGGGCGCTCGGGTCAGTGTCGAGGGCGTGTATCAGGTGGTCGAGGGCGTCGGGGTCGTTGGCTGCGTCGAGTTCGTCAAGGACTGTCCGCCACTGCTCGGGGCTGCGGTCGCGGTGCAGGGCCCAGGTGCGCAGGAGGGGTCTGAGTCCCAGGGAGGGGTCTTGTCCCAGGGCGCGGGTGAGGTCGCGGAGGATCTGGTCTGAGGCGTGGTCGAGGGCGTCCAGCAGCAGGGGCATCTGGTTTCCGGCGCGCGGAACGCACAACTGGAGCCAGGTGCGCTGAATGTCGCGTTCGTCGGCCCTGTAGACGGTGGTGGAGGCCAGGGCGATGGCCCAGCCGGCCCAGTGCGCGAGGTCGGCATGTAGCGCTGCCGGGTTGTCGACGAGGGCGAAGGCGGTGAGTTCTGCAGTGGGCGGGCGGCTGGTTGTGCTTGGCTGGAAGTGGTGGGCGGTCAGCGGGGGGAGTTCGGTCAGGAGGTGAATGGCGGCCTCGTCAAGGCGTCGGGCGGGGCCGGTGCCGGCGGCGGGGCGTGAGGGCGCCTCGGCGGCGAGGGTGAGTATGCCGGTTGACTGCGGCGCTAGTGGTGCGCCGTCCGGTGTGCGTCGCAGGCAGTGCAGGAGTTGGTTCCATGCGGGCAGGACGTCGGGGCCGTGGGCGGCGCGGACCTCATCGAGGGCTGTGTTCAAGGCGGCCGGGTCGAAGCGGCGTTGCTGTCGTTGTGCTTCGGCTCGTGCAGCGCGTTGTTGCTGGTCGTGCCGGTAGGTGTGCCAGAAGTTGGTGGCGGCGGCGAGCGTGGGGTGGGCTCGGCGCAAGGCTTCGGCCCGTGCCGTGGTCTGGGGGTCTTCAGGAGGCGTGAAGCGGACGGCGTGCTGGGCGCGGTCCGGGCTGATGGCAGTCAGCTGGTCCCAGTGCTCCATCCAGTACAGCATGTCCGTGGAGGGTAGGAAGGAGCCGTCGGGGATGGCAGCCAGCAGAAGGTAGAAGGGGTCATCGTTGGCGTGTCGGAGGAGATGGCAGGCGATCAGGCGGCGGGTATGGGGGCAGCCGTCCAGTATCCGGGCCAGATCCTCGAGGGCGGTTTGCAGGGTGTGGCTGTGCAGGAGGTCCTCGTGTCCGGCCAGGCCGAGGAGTCCCTCGCCGATGAGGGGCACCAGGCCGAGGGCGGGGGTGGTTTCCTCGTTGAGGGTGACCGCGCGAGTCAGCACGGCCAGGGCCAGGCCGGGACTGGCGTCCTGGGTGTCTCCCGCCTCCAGGGCACGGCCGGCCCAACCGGCTGCCTCAACGATGGTGGATGCGTCGAGTTGGGCCGAAGCCTCGCGGCGCAGGAAGAAGGCTGCTCCCACGTAGACGGGCTCCGGGTCGCGGATGCGGTCGAGGTAGTCGGCCACCGTCAGGTAGCCGGGATAGAGGTGGCGCAGGGCCGCCGCAATCACCTCGGGCGAGGCGTCCTGGGACAGGCCCGCGATCCGGTTGAGAGCGTCAGGGGTGGGCTCGGGGACACCGGCCAGGGCCGCGGTGCGCACGCCCGTGCCGTGGCGGGTGTCTTCGGCTACCGCCAGCAAGTCCTCGGCGAGCTCGGGGCAAGGGCAGGCCCGGGCAATACTGACGGCCGCCTGCAGCAGATGGTCCGCGCCGGCCTCCTGCAGGCGGGGGGCGCAACTGCTCGGCCAGGCCGGTGTGGCCTAGGCGGTGCAGCAGGCTGAGGTCGAGGCGTACCGTGTCATCCCGTTCCAGCAGGGCGAACAGGGCGTCGACCGTGCGCTCCGTGCCGTGTCGGGCAGGCTGGGCAGGTCGGCCAGGAGCAGGACGAGGGGGTCGTCGCGCAGCAGGTCGGCAAAGAGAGTGGCATCGCTGGTGGCGCGCCAGGCGGCGACTTCCTGGTGGGCGGGGATGATGTGGCGGGCCTCGCCGTCGCCGATCCACAGCAGCTGGCGCTGTGGTTGCGGCCGCAGGTTGCGCATGCGCAGGAAGTGAGCGGCAAGGAATTCGCGGTAGCTGTCGTGGGCGAACACCCAGCGCAGGTCACCGGTCGGGACCAGCAGGCTTGACTCGGTCACCTGACGCAGATTCCACAGGGTGCACGGGACGCGGCCACCCAGGTGCCCGGGTTCGTCGGAGTCGTCGAGGCGTGACAGCCGCAGGTCTGCTGGCGTAGCCGAGTGGTCGGTGCCGGGGGCGTCAGTGACGGCAGCGTACGGGCCGAACTGCATCGTGGCAGCCAGCCGGGCCGCGACGGCCAGCAGGTGTTCAGGGGATGCCTGAGCCTGCAGCTGACGCAGGTCGGTCGAGCGACGCTCTTCAGCGCACAGGCGCAGGCATGCCCCGAGGTAGGCGTCGTGCACCGTCGCCGGCAGGCGAGCGTTGTCGGCATAGCTGTCGAGGAGTTGCAGCAGGGTGACCGGATGGGTGGCCAGCGCGATCAGACCCTGCTGCTGGATCGACCCGAGGAGAGCGTCGGTGTCCGCCACCCCGACTGTGCGGGCCGCGACGGCTACGTCGTCCAGGCCGACCATGATCTTTATCTGCTCGGGTTGCCAGCGTGTGCGCAAGGCTTCCTCGAACCGGCCTGGCCAGCGTGCGCTGCGGCAGGTGACCCGCAGACGCAGCCTCTCCCGGTCAGGTTCCGGCACCTCCTCAATCGCCTCGTCCAGGAGCTGGTCCAGCTGGGGAAGGTCGTTGAGGCCCTCATCCAGGCCATCGAGGAGAACGTGCCACTCCCCCGGCCCCGCAGGAGGCGTCAACGCTTCCTGCAGGCGCCTCTGCGCCAGCCGCGTCGTGGTGCACTGCTTCAGCTCCAGCAAGGCGGCGTGCACACCGTCGGCCAGCAGAGCCTCGTGTTCCTGACGCAGGACGTACGTCTTGCCCATGCCGCGTTCGCCGCGCAGGACGATGACCGCAGTGGCCCGCTCCTGGGACAGCAGCACACCGGCCTCAGCGTCACTGGGCGGCCATCCGTAGCGGCCTTGAGGTGGCGGCTCGTTCAGCACGAACACCCACCGCTGCCAGGGAAACCGGTGCTGCTGCGTCAACGTGCTCTCCCTGGCGCGCGGGGCCGACTGTCGCACCAGCCTAAAGCGGACAGCGCCGGTAGGACGGTCCTGCATGACCAGCCGCTCCCACGTCTGGGTGCCCTCGCTGGCTACGAAGGGACAGGGACCTCCGCTGCGGGCGCACTTGGATGAACGCTGGCTCGCTCCTCGTCTCCGCCCGCCCTTCTCGAAGGGACCCCCCACCCCTCAAACCAAGATTAACTTCTTCAACACCCCCGAGACCCCAACCCAAGAAATTATCCGTGGAGTTGAGACATTCTCGATAGAGATGCAGCATCCCAGGTCACAGGCCTGCCTCCGCTACTCCCGGGAGCTCATGCGCCCCAACAGCGCAGGTCAGCCAGGAGGATGGCCAACCTCAGCTTCTACAAGTGCAGTTGAGATATTGCAGGTCATAGCGATGGACGTGTCTCAACTGCACGAATAACCGACAGCACCCCTGGAGGGGTATCTGCGGCGCGAGACGGGCGCGTACCTGGACCCCTGGCACCGGCACCGGGAGCAATGCTCAGGACTTGTGGATCGGCCTTCGGGACGGGACGCGAAGGGCGTACCTTCCCGAATGATCTACAAGTCACCGAGTAGGCCCGCGTTCGCAGCGCGGGTCGGGAAGGCACGCCCGTGCTCAGCGTAATGAATGCCGACGGTTCCACCGCCTCCGGCTCCCTGATCGACGAGATCGTCCGCGAGGGCGCCCGGCGGATGCTCGCCGCCGCGCTGAAGGCCGAAGTCAACCAGTACATAGCCGAGTTGGCCGACCAGACGGACGAGGCCGGGCGCCGCCTGGTGGTCCGCAACGGCCACCACCGGCCCCGTACCGTGACCACCGCCGCAGGTCCCGTCGAGGTCACGGCCCCGCGCGTGAACGACACGAGGGTGGACGCTGCCACCGGCGAGCGGATGCGGTTCTCCTCGAAGATCCTGCCGCCGTGGTGCCGTAAGCCGCCCATGGTCAGTGAGGTGCTGCCGCTGCTGTATCTGCACGGCCTGTCCTCGGGGGACTTCGCGCCCGCACTGGAGCAGTTCCTCGGCTCGGCGGCCGGGCTGTCGCCGGCGACCGTGACCCGGCTGACGAAGCAGTGGCAGGACGACCACGCCGCCTTTCAGCAGCGCGACCTCGCCGAGTCCGACTACGTGTACGTGTGGGCCGACGGGGTGCACCCAAAGGTCCGCCTCGGGCAGGCGCACTCCTGCGTCCTGGTGCTGATGGGCGTGCGCCTGGACGGCACCAAGGAACTGATCGCGCTGGCAGAGGGGCTGCGTGAGTCGGCCGAGTCGTGGGCCGACCTGCTGCGCGGCTGCCGCCGTCGCGGCATGCGCGATCCCGAACTGGTCGTCGGCGACGGCGCAATGGGGCTGTGGAAGGCCCTGGCGGAGGTGTTCCCGGCTGCCCGCCACCAGCGGCGCTGGGTCCACAAGGCCCGGAATGTCACGAACGCTCTGCCGAAGTCCGCGCAGCCGGGCGCGACGAAGGCGATGCAGGAGATCTACAACGCCGAGGACCGCGCGCACGCCGAGAAGGCGATCGAGACGTTCGCGAAGACGTACGGCGCCAAGTGGCCCAAAGCCGTCGCGAAGATCACCGAAGACCGCGACGAGCTGCTGGCGTTCTACGACTTCCCGGCCGAGCACTGGATCCACCTGCGGACCACGAACCCGATCGAGTCGACCTTCTCCACCGTCAAGCTTCGCACCAAGGTCACCCGCGGGGCCGGCAGCCCGGCCGCAGCCCTCGCGATGGTGTTCAAGCTCGTCGAGTCAGCCCAGACACGCTGGCGCGCGATCACCGGCGCCCACCTCGTCGCCCTGGTCCGCACCGGCGCCCGGTTTGAGAACGGCATCCTGGTCGAGCGACAGGAGCAGGCCGCGTGAACACGACGAAGGACTACGGAGACTGCCAGATCTATCTGCGAGGCGGCAATCGCGAGTCTGTGACCGCGCTCGTCGCGGCAACTCTCGGAGCCCTCGCCGACGATCACTACACGATCCGTTCAGGTCGGACGGTCTTCGAGATCCGGCCCAACCCGGACGACGGGATGGCCGAAGACTTCATCGGATGGCCGTTCACGATCGAGGCGGAAGCCGACGGCCCCGGCCCCCTCCTCGTCGAAGCAGTGTCACGCGTACTCAAAGCAGTCTGGAACCACGGCTTCGACGCCGTTGCCGCCTGCGACTTCGAGGACGAGCTCCCGGACCTCGGCGGGCTCCCGCGCTATCGCTGAACCACGCCGAATCCACAGGTCTTGACTATTCCTCACGACCGGTTGAAGAACGCCTACGTCGACACCCTCGCCGACCTCGGCGTCACCAAGGACCTGTCCGATACCGAGTTCCTCGCGGCGATGGAACAGTACAAAGACGCCGACCCCGCTCTGGCGGCCGTCCTCGCCGCCATCAAGGCCACCATCAAGGGCGGCATCGGCAAACTCCGCGAACGCCCCCAGGGCAAGAAATACAAGGAGGGCGAACGGTGGCCTGCCCTCCAACGCCCCACCTGGCGCCCCGACATCCGCGCCGCCGTCATCAGCAAGGCCCGGGTCAACATGCACCGCAAAATGCACAACATGGCCACGATGACGGGCCTGTACCCACTCGCCGTACTCTCCGACTGCGTCGTCTACCCCTCACCAGGCGACAGCCCGCTCGACTTCCTGCCCTACGCCGCCTCCGGCAAGCCCCAACCCGGCGGATTCCGCCTCGGACCCACACCCGGCCTGGCCAAACTCGAAGGCGCCCAGACGATGCTGTGGGCGGTCGACCTCATGGAACAGGGCCACAACCCCGCCCGCCACATCAAAGGCGGCGACGCCGTCCTCGACGAAGGCGAATAGACCAGTGCCCGACACCAGCTCGACGCACAAGACCTGCCTTCCCGCCGGCCGACACCGGCGGCAAGACCCCACTGTCGAGAGGGGCTGAGCCATGGCTGAGATCGACGACGCCATCGAACGCGCCGACCAGGAAACCTTCACCCGCCAGCCCCCCAAGACACTCCAGGCCCGCATCAACTTCCTGATGAAACAGCTCAAGACCACCAGAGCCGTCGCGGCGGAGATCGGGGTCAGCCAGCGGTCGGTCGAGCTCTACCGCAGAGGCGAACGCAAAAACCCGCCCCAGGCCATCGTCGAACGGATCGACGCGGCCGTACGGCAGCGCTGGCAGCCCCAGGTCCGCAGACGTCGGCAGAAGCAGGCCGCCGCCACCGGCGGGATCACTGTGGAGACAAGGGCCAGGTTCGGGTACACCGCACCCGTCGGCACCACCGACGACGGACGCTTCCGACGGCTCACCGTCCACCTCCCCCCGGCCTACGCACAGCGCCTGTTCGACGCCCGCAACACCGGAGCCGGCGGCTACCAGCAGATGCGCCAGATCATCGCCGAAGGATTCAAGGAGATTTACTTCCAAGACGGCGGAGCCCGCGCCATGGTACTCTCCGACGTCACCCTCAACGACATCGACTACCTCGACCTCGACTACTAACCCGGGCAGCGACCGGGAGCCCGGACCTGCTCGTGTGACTTAGAGGGTGTCTCAAGTGGTGAGTTTCGCCAACTTCTTGTAACAGGTCAGGACTGTGGCGAGGCCGAGGAAGGCGAGGAAGTGACCGCCTTTCCGTTCGTATCGGACGGTGAGCCGACGGTAGCCGAACAGCCAGGCGATCGACCGCTCGATCTTCCAACGGTGGCGGCCGAGCCGCTCGCCGGACTCGATTCCCGGACGCGCGATCCGCGGGATCAGGTTGCGTCCACGGAGCCAGGCCAGGTGGTCGGCGGAGAAGTACGCCTTGTCGGCCCGGATCTTGACCGGTCGCCGCCGGCGCGGTCCACGACGGGAGCGGATGTCCGGTATCGCGAGGATCAGCGGCTTGAACGCCTGGCTGTCGTGCAGGTTCGCCCCCGACACCGCAACGGCGAGCGGGATGCCCTGAGCGTCGGACAGGACGTGCAGTTTGCTGCCCTTCTTGCCGCGATCGACCGGGTTCGACCCGGTCAGCGATCCCCCCTTTTTGCGCGGACGGATGCTGCGTCGATGATCGCCGAGGTCCAGTCGATCTCGCCCCTGGCCCCGAGTTCATCCAGGACCGCGCGGTGCAGTCGGCGCCACAGGCCCGCCTCGGTCCATGCCGTGAACCGGCGATGTGCCGTCGCGGGAGAGGTGCCGAATGTCGGCGGCAGATGCCGCCAGGCACAACCACTGGTCAGGACGTACACCACAGCAGTGAACACCGCTCGCTCGTCACACGGTGCGGTCCCACCGCCCTGCGGGCGAGCAGCGAACGACGGCAGCAACGGGGCGACCAGTTCCCAAAGTTCGTCAGGAACCAGCCGCTGCGACAGATCAGCACCCACAACCACTCATGATGCCGCACAGGGCATTCACCACGTGAGACATCCCCTTAGCGCTTGATTTGGCCACTTAGTGCTTCACCTGGCCGTTCTGAGCACCGCATCTCGGCGAGTCACCCGCAGCATCGACGCCTTGCTGGACGCGCAGCAGACCGGCTGGAGCCAGAAGGCGGAGTGCGGAGCACGGCTACCGATGCCTCGCCGGGGACAGTTGCGGCGAGCTCAGCCTATGGGGGTCTCTCCGGGCGGAAACGAATGATCCGGGCCCGCGACAGCGACGCGAGGGTCATGCTGTGCGTCGCAATTACGAACTGACAGCCCTGCTCGACCCTCTCGTACATCCACTGCACTTGCCTGGCCCTGGCCTCCGGGTGCAGGCCAGCCTCCGGCTCATCGAGCAGAAACAGCCGGTTTGGCCCGTCCATACCTTCAAGGAGCGCATCCGAGCCCTCGGGTGAGGTGCCCAGGTACGACACGAACAGGCGGCTCTCTGGCTCCCGCGAGGTGGACCACCGCGCCTCCAGCCCCCCGGCGATCACACGGCTGAGTGAACTAAGCCCATGCGGCAGGCCGCCGTTGCTGAAGCGGCAGTGTGTCAGCAGTGCCAGTGCTTCCAGAACGGCCGACTTCCCCGTGCCGTTCGGACCCGCCAAGACAGTAATCCCGGAGTGGAACGAAACCCCCTTTTGCAAGCTTCGGATGATCGGCAAGGAGGACAGTCCAACGTGCTGTCCGCCGACCAGCCGCACCGACTGCAGAAACCCCTCCCCAGTGCCGTTCTGGTGGGCGAACTCGTCGGAGAAGCCGTCGAGGACCTCTCCCGCAATCTCGACCTCTTGTCCCGTCAGGCCCAACGTGCGGTCGACGTCGGCAAGTTCGCCATCCTGAAGATCGAGAGCTGGCGGAGCACTTTCCCTCGCGATAATCGGCTGCGGCTCGCCGAGGCGGCCTCCTGGCAGCAGGGAACGGCTGAGATCGGCGACGTACTGCGACCACTCCACCAGCATGCGCTGGGCACGGTCCCGCTCCATCTCGGCCACGACCTGTTGCCACTCGCTCTCCTGCAGCTGGTGCTTCCATGCCAGCACCGACGAATCTCCCTCTGCCAGCTGTCCCCGGGCCTGAGCCAGTCGCAGATCATCCACGCGCTGCCGGATCCGCTCACAGATCATCAGCAAGGCCCGTGCCACCTGCCGCATGCGGTCCCGCTCCGCCAGCAGCACTGCCTCACGCTGCTCTGCCTGGCGCAGCTGCTCGGCGAGATCGAGTGCCCGGTGCGCCAGATGGCTGTCCACCAGCTCGCGGCGAGAGACCGCCCTCTGGCAGTCCGCGTCCCAGGGGACGCGGACTTCGGCCAGACGCCGTTCCTGCAGTGCGGCGTTGTCCGTGGTGACATCCACAACGGCCTCGATGAATTCCCACGTCAGGCCCCTACCCGCGAGGCGCTCATAAGTTGCAGTGCGTCGCGGCGGGGCGCCGTCGCCGAAGTGCTCCGGGGTAAACCGGTCGAGCAAGGCGGGCACGGTGCAGCCAGCCTGGTCGAGCCACGACCGCAGCAGCTGGGCCACTTCGTTGTGCGCGGCACTCGGTCCTGACAACGGCCCCCACTTCGTTCCCGCCGCGTTCATCGCCTTGCCTTCCTCCCCGCCTGCATCAACAGCCAGGACCATGCTGCCGTACCGAAACCCCGTCCGGGCCCATCCGCCGGACAACCCGGACTGCTGGCCCGGCCCGCTCGGCCGGACAAGGCTGAGCTCCGCCATCGGTTGACTCGCAAAGGAAAACCACAATGACTTCGCTCGACCATGCTTCAGCACCGGCGCATTCGAGCCGCATGGAGAAGGTGCTGCAGTGGATCACCGCGCTAACTCTCCTGGCCACGGTCGCGGCCGTAATCGTGCTCGCCCTCACCGACAACGCCGGCTATCTCGGTACGGTCCTCGGGATCGGCGCTGCGGCGGCAGCCATCGGGGGGACCGTGCGCATTTGCATCCACGTCCGCGGCTGACCAATCGGCTGCCCTTGGGTGAGGCACATAGGCTGGCTCGGGGCGGCTGATCTCGTCGCGAACCGGCGAGTGTTCCAGTTGGCCGCGCTGGCCAACTGTGCCGCTCAGTCACAGCTCGTCTGAGCCGAAGCACGATCTTTGTCACAAGCGACGGGATGGGGGGAAGCTGTTGCTGGCTGCGGGTGCCTTTCGGGTGGCTCCCCTGCAGGGTGAGATGACGCTGTCGTTCCTGGGGCCGATCGCGGACAGGTACGGCCTGACGGTGCGGAGTCTGCTGTGGTCGGTTACCGACGTGGCTGGCCAGCAGGGCGTGGCGATCGCGAACAACTCCGCCTTCGGCCTGCACGGTGCGGTCTGGTCGGCTGACCAGGATCGCGCTCTCGCCTTCGCGCGTCAGGTGCGTACTGGGCAGATCGACGTCAACGGTGGCGCCTTCAACCCGCTCGCTCCGTTCGGTGGCTACAAGCAGTCCGGCATTGGCCGGGAGCTGGGCAGGTGGGGTCTGGCGGAATTCCTCGAGACGAAGTCCATCCAGCTGTGACAGGACACGGGGCTGTCCCCGCGAGGTTCGGTCAGCCGTCGTAGCCGGGTTGCCGGCTGGCGGAGTCTTCGTGTGCGGTGCGGAGCGAAGGCTCCGACTGGGCCGCGTGGCGCAGATGTTCGGCGAGCGCTGCGGTGGCGGTCGGCACGGCGCCGTCCTTGACACCCCAGGCCAGTAGGTGGTGACGGCGCGCCCAGGAATCCTGCAGTTCGCACACGTCGAGGCTCAGGTGGGGGTCAAAGGCGCGGCGCGGTACGACGGCGAGCCCGGCACCGGCGGCGGCGAGGGAGACGAGGACGCTCAGGCTGGCGACGGTGGTGCGGTGGCGCACCACCGGGGCGTGGGGCCCCAGGTGTTTCTCGATCCAGCGGCGCAGAGAGGAGCCGGCGTCGAGGCCGACGAGGGGGTGTTCGGCGACTTCGCTGTAGGCCAGCGCGGTCCGCCCGGAAAGAATCCCTCCGGCTTGGCCGATGACGACGAGGGAGTCGTTTCCGAGGGGCTCCATGCGCAGGCCGCAGTCGCCGGCTTCGTCATCGAGGACGACCCCCAGGTCCGCCTCGCCGTCGGTGAGCTTGCGCACGGTCTGTGGGGTGCGGCTTTCGGACACCGCGACATCGGTGTCCGGGTGGGCGCGAAGGAACGAGATCAGCGCTTGTGGAACGAGCCGGTGCATGGCGGAGCCGCCGGCCAGCAGGGTCAGCGGCGCGGCCGGGGACTGGGTGTAGCTCGCGACGGCGCTTTCGAGCCGTGCGGTCTGGTCGAGCACGTCACGAGCGTGGCGGGCCAGGGTCGTCCCCGCCGGCGTGGGCTGTACGCCCCGGCGACCGCGGACCAGCAGTGTCACGCCGGCCTGATGCTCCAGCGAGCGCACTCTGGCGCTGGCCGAGGGCAGGCTCAGGTGCATGCGATGAGCACCGGCCGTGATCGACCCCTCCGTGACGATGTGGAGAAACAGACGCAGGTCGTCCAGGTCATAGCGCACCCTGACAGCCTAAGGTCCAGACTTAGGCTGGGTACGCCGATTCTGCATTGTGGAACAGCTCGTCAACGGGTGACGCTCGGCTTGTGATCGAGTTTTCTCTTGTCCTGCTGGCCGGTGTCGCCGCCGGAGCCCTGAACGCCATAGGGGGCGGTGGCACCTTCGTCGCGCTCCCCGCCCTCGTCGCCTTCGGCCTGCCACCGGTGACCGCGAACGCGGTGTCGCGAGTCGCCCTCGTACCGGGCGCCGTGGCCAGCGCATGGGTGTACCGACGCGAACTCACCCCAGTCGGGCCTGCCTCCACGAAGGCACTGACAACCATCAGTGTGATCGGCGGCGGCGTCGGGGCCGCATTGGTACTGATACTGCCCGCCTCGTCGTTCGACGCCGCGGCACCGTGGCTGCTCGTCTTCGCCACAGTGGTCCTCGCCTTCGGCCGCCACCTCTCCCGGGCGCTGAGCAGCGCGCTGGGCCGTTCAGTCAGCATGAGCTCACGAGGCATCCTGATCGGACAGTTCTTCCTCGCCATCTACGGCGGATACTTCGGCGGAGCCGTAGGCATCCTGATGCTGGCCCTGTGGAGCATCGGCCTCGGCCTCGACGCCGCGGCCAGCAACCCGATGCGCATCACCCAACTCGCGGCCATCTACCTCAGCGCCACAGTGCTGTTCCTCATCGCCTCGGACGCACTGAGCGCTTCGCTGCTCTTGACCGCCATGCTGATCGGCGCCGTGGCCGGGGGCTTCGGCGGCGCCCACCTCGCCCGCCGGCTCCCCGCCTGGCTGCTGCGGGGCATCCTCCTGGCGACCGCCGTGATCACGACCGCCCTGTACTTCCTGCGCGGCTGACCACAGAGGAAAAGCAGCGACCCTCACTGATCATCGGGAGCGGAGGCGGACGACATGACCGAAAGCAGCCCGGGACCTGCCGCACCGTACACGGAAGCGGCACGAGCGAGACTGCTGATGGCCTACGAAGCCTGCGAACTGGCCGACCTCGCGCGTGCCGCCGTCCCGATTGGCGCGCATGAGCTGAACCCCGACGGCACCACCCTTGCGCCGGGGACCGTGCTGGCCGATGCCGCCCGGGTACTGACCGCCGCGCAGCGGTTCTTCGACGCCGCTGCCGTGTTCGAGCGCGTGAGCGGCGCCGACTGGCAGGTCATCGGCGACATCCTGAACGTGCCTGCCCACACCGCTCGGGTGCGCTTCGCAAGGTCCGAAGCCGCCTTCCGGGAAGAACTGCTCCCACCAGAGGGGACCCACTCGGTCCCTGCCGGCGAGGCGACCAGCTTGCGCGCTCACATCGTCAGGGAACCGCTGGAAACAGCCCACGACCTCGACGACTGGGTACTGCGTCACCAGGATGGCGACAGCGACCTCGGCGCCGCACCAGTCTCCGGAGGCTTGGTTCACAGGGACACCTCCTGACCCACTGAAAACGCCACGACCTCGACATCACGCAAGGCGCCGAACTGGTCAAGAGCGCCACCCGGCGCTTCCAGAACGAGCGGGGAGGCGCTCCTCGCCGAGACCCGTTGACCGCGTTGCCCTGTTCAAGGTCGGACCGGTCAGACTGCCGCCGGGTCCCTCCTCCCTGGGATCCTCGACTTCTTCGAGGAGGGCATTGCCGAGGGCGAGGAACTTTGGGAACTCATATTGGCACCGATGCCGCCGTGTTCTGCGACGACCTGATCAAGGATTCTCCGCCTATGCGGACCCCTACCAGGAAGCCATGGGCAGGGAACCCGGCGCGGCCAGGAAACGGCAACCGCAGGGCGGGTTCGCAGTCGAAGAACGCACAGCAGCCCCGCTCCGCAGCGGCCAGGGCGGCCGCCTCGCCCGCCAGCTCGCCTCCGCCGGAAAACACCAGCCGGATTCCGTCGCGGATCTCCTCGTGCTGCTCGTCCTTGCCGACCAGTTCCCGCCACTGCTCGGTGCGTTCCCCGAGCTCGGCCCCGCCCAGCATGCACGCGACCGGGCATCACGCCACGACTCGTCGCGCCCGGAGCGGTGTAGGTCGCCATGCCACCGACCGTAAACCCGAAAGGCCCACATCCAGCGCGTCCTGACGGCCATCGCCGTCGACATCGAGCGCCGCTGCGGATTGCCACCGGCCGAAGAAGCGCTCGTATCCCGCCGACCGACTGCCTTCCAGAGCTAACCTCGACCAGCGTGAACGACCTCAGCCGAAATCCTGGTGATCCCTGGGCAGTTGGCCTCGCCAACCACCCCAAGAACCCGACAGAGTCAAGCTGACCGCCTGGGCAGCCCCTGGGGTTCCTCCTCACCCCACACCACCACGAAGCGGAACCGAGCGGTGCCTGCCCACGTAGACGGCCTCGGCAGGCCCTCCCGGTGCCCCCGGCGGCGCAGCGCCGTCTTCTCGGGGGGCACCTACGTGCCATGAGCCTGACGGCCGTGGAAGACACCGCCCTCTCCCCTCGGCCCGTTCATCGGAACTCAGCCCGTCGATGTGCGTTTGACGACCTCGGATGCGATAGCGATCCACCGAGAATCGAGATCGTGGTGTGAGCCGAGGCGGTCGGCGGCGGCGTCGACGAGAGTTTCCGAGATGTACGCGCCCAGCCGTGTCGATTTCTCCAGGGAGGTTTCGGGGGTGAGCCATCTCAGCCATTCACAGACCATCCGGACGCGGAATTCCCGGAGTACGTCTCGGCGTGCCGGCTGGTCGTCCTCCGTGGCCAGGTGGATGAGTTTGACCGCGTTGGCCAGCCGGTTGACGGGGAGGTCGTGGGAGGAGAGGACGAGGCCCAGTCGGTCCGTCCTGCCGAGGGCGGTTCCGGGGGCCGTGGTGAACTTCGGCAGGGGGCAGCGCTCCACGGCCTCCAGCGTCACCACTTCGTCGCCGGAGTCGATGAGGACGTCGACACGGGACGCGGCCCCCGGGTCGTCCACGTGGACGCGTACGTCATGTGCGCCTGGCGCGGCCACCGTTCGCGTGAAGTTCGACGTGCCCGAGATGTCCCCGACAGCGATCGCGCCGTCGCCTCCGAGCAGGAGGCGCCCCGCGAACAGGCGGTGGCCCTCGACCGGACCTGTCCTGCTCCACAGGCGCACGCGTACGGGACCGGTCTGGGCCCGTGCCAGCAGTTGCACATGGGCGGGGCCGGCCACCAGCGGGGTGCCCCGCAGGTCGAGTACGTCTTCCGGAGGCGTGGTCGCCCCGATGCGCAGGACACGATGGTTCAGAGGAACACAGATAGTGCCGATGAGCATGCGTCCACCCCCTTCTCCATCCCTTTCACCACGGTCTTCACCACGGCCTTCACTACGATTTTCTCCACGGAGGTTGTCATCGCGTTCTCGGTGAATTCGTTCACCGCTGTCCCTCCGTATGGCCCGGCAACAACTGGGCCAGCATTTCGAGTGCGGTGGGGACGCCCGGCGCGGCCGGGTCGCCGTTCCATGTGGGGTCATGGTAGCCGTGCTCTCTCAGCATCTTCTGCGCCAATTGCACCGCCGTCGCCTGCAGATCGCTGCAGTCCTCGCAGTGCGGGTACAGGCTGCGCGGGAGGTCCACCGGACCTATGCCGGTCGAGGGCTGATGATCTCCGGTCATCGTGGGGCTCGTGCCGCCGCAGGAGTGGCAGATCTCCCCCTGCATCGCCGCGCTCTGCTCGGGGGCGACGACCGGGCCCGTGGCCGGGACCGACACGTCGGCGTACGGGCCGACCTGAAGGGTGTTCGCCTGTGCCTCCGTCAGGCGGACGTTGCAGTTGTGGACCAGGAGCGGGACGGGCCCGGCCAGCACGTAGTACGTGTGCGTGACCGACACCGTCAGGTCGTGGGTGAGGTGCTGCCGGTGCCAGATCCGCACCGAGGAGAGAGTGACGGCGGCGCCGGAGGCGGTGTGCAGGTGCATGCCGGGCTTGAGGTGGCCCGCGTCGACCCACACGCCCTCGGACTCGATCCAGAAGGGATGGGTGACCGTGGCCACGATCTTCGACGACCTGCCGCCGCCGCGGACCGTCAGGGTGGCGAAGTCCTTGTCGTGCCTGGTGGTGATCAGCTTCTCTACGGTTCGCGACCCGCTCTTCCCGGTCGCGGGGTCGGTGGCGAGGACCTTGTCGCCCTGCTCGATGTCCTTGATCTTCTTCTGGTGGCCGTCGGCCATGAGGACCTTGGTCGCGGGCAGGAAGCTGTGGTCGCAGCTGGTGGCTCCACTGCGGGCGGCGGCCGTCACCGCGCGTTTCCCGCCCCTGGCCGCACCGGAACGGGCCGTGCCCTCCGCCGCCTCGTCGGCCGATCTGGCCCCCGCTCTCGTCGCCGCCGTCGCCGCGGTGGCCGTCTCCTCGCCCTTGGCCACGGCGGCCGCGCCCGCCCCGGCGATGCCCATCGACCCCGCGACGACGGCACCGCCCTCGCCGGCGATCCCGGCGGACGCGCCCACCGCTGCCGCGCTGAGACTGCCCGCCTCGGCGCCCGCCGTGAACCCCTCCGCGCCCGCCACGAGTACGGCTCCGCACCCGCCGGCTGTCGCGGCGACGCAGGCGACCACTCCGACGACCGCGGCCGTGGCCACCACGGCCGCGATCACCGGGTGCCGCTCGACGGCGTGGTAGGCCTTGTGGGCGTAGTTGGACAGATGGCAGGTCAGCGACCAGCCGCAGCTGTGGTGAGAGCTCCCGCCGCCACCGCCGCTGCTGTGGTGGGTTCCGCTGGTGCTGTCGACCGCGCCGGTGTCGACCAGGGCGGACTTGCCCTGCGGCTGGCAGTCGATGGCACAGACGTTCATGGACGGGTCGTTGTACCAGTCGTCGAGACCCGTCGGGTCGCTGCCCGTGAGCGGGTTGTCCGCCGCGTAGGTGTAGCCGTCGATCTGCTGGGCGTCCGTCACCTCCAGGACCGGGTCGTCCGAGACGAAACGGCCGATCGTCGGGTCGTACTCCCGTGCGCCCAGGTGGGTGAGGCCGCTGGTGTCGTCCTGGATTCCGTTGACGAAGCCCTTGTCGCCGAGCCATGAACCCGTGGCCGGCTGGGTGCCGCGCGGGTTGCCGAACGGGTCCAGGCGGCGGCGTGTGACGGCCTGGGTGGTGGCGTCCACCGCCGTCTCGGCGGTGTCGTGGGCGTCCGTGACCTGCCACTGGAGGCTGCCGGAGCTGGTGCGGACGGCGACGGTCCGGCCGGCCCAGCTGTAGTAGCGGGTGCCGGTCGTCGTGGTCGCGCCCTTGGCGAGGTGGACCTCGGTGTCGCCGAGGTACAGCGTCGTGCCGGAGTCGTCGCGGGAGAGCAGACGGTTGCCGTCGGCGTCGTACAGGTACGACACGGATGTGCCGTCGGCGTTGGTGGCCTTGGCGAGGTGGCCCTCGTCGTCCCAGTCGAGGGTCTGCGTCCTGCCGTCGAGCGTTCGCGTGTGCGTGTTGCCGGACTTGTCGTAGGTGTACGAGTCGGAGGTCGTCGTACCGCCCTCGACGGTGGTCGACGATGTGAGGGTGTGGGGCTGGGCGGAGCCGCTGGGCGGGTAGACGAACGACGTGGTGCTGTCGTCGCCGCCGGCCGTGGTGGCGTGCTCGACCTGCGTCCTGCGGTTGCCCAGGTCGTCGTAGGTGTAGCTGTGCCAGTACGGCGCCGGGCCGCCGAGGACGGCCGTCGACGGGTCGGCGGAGCAGCCGTCGGTGGCGGTCCAGGCCTGGGTGAGGCGGTCGTGGCCGTCGTAGCGGTAGCACTGGACGTCGTCGGTGCCGTCGGCGTGGGTGGCGGTCTTGGTGGGGTTGCCGGAGTCGTCGTAGGTGTAGGTGGTGTCCTGGACGGGGGCGGTCTGCGCGTCGTCCGTGACCAGTTCGCGCTGCAGGCGGCGGGTGCCGTCCTCGTAGGTGTCGGTGATCTGGAGCCACTTGGCGGAGTCGGACGCCGACACCCCGAAGGTGAGCTGGGAGATGTCGCCGAGCTTGGTGTAGCCGGTGTTCTGGACGTAGCCGGTGGCGCCCGAGAGCGTCGTCGGCATGCTCAGGTCGTTGTAGCCGTACTCCAGTGACTCGGCGGGCAGTCCGCCGGCCGCGGGGTCGGAGGTGACCTGGAGAGTGCCGTCGAGGTTGTAGCCGAGCGTCGACGAGTAGGTGCCCGCCAGAGCCTCCTCACCGGTGATCGAGGGGATGACGACCCGGGACAGGGTCGGCCGGTACAGCGAGTCGTACGCGCCGATCTGGACGGCGTACGCCTTGCCGGTGGAGCCGCCGACGTAGCGGATGTCCGAGGTCGGCTTGCCCTTGGCGATGGAGTCGTAGGTCCACTTGGCCAGTTCGTGAGCGGCGTCCTTGGTGGTGCCGTCGAACATGTCGGTCTTGCGGCCGAGGGCGTCGTAGGTGTAGCTGAGGGTCTTCTCGTCGGCAGTGCCCACGGCGGTCGTGGTGGAGGCGACCTGGTCCAGTTCGTTGTACGTGGTGGTGCTCCGGCCGGCGTCCGGGTCCGTGGAGCTGGTTCTGCGGCCCAGCAGGTCGTAGCCGTACGACCAGGTGTTGCCGTCGTCGTCGACGACCTCCTTGAGGCGGCTCTTCGCGTCGTAGGTGTACTTGATGGAGGTGTACGGGCCGGTCGGGCTGCCGCTGTCGTACTGCCGGGTCTCGGTGGTGCGGCCCAGGGTGTCGGTCAGGGTCGTGGTGGCGATGCCGCCCTTCGGCGGGGTGAGCGTGACGCGGTCGCCGCCGTAGGCCGTCGAGGTGGTCCAGCGTTTGGCGCCCAGGGCGTAGAAGTCCTTGGCCGTGGGACGGCCCGCCCCGTCGTAGGTGGTGAGGGTCTGGGCGGGCACGGCGGAGGTGATGGTGGCGAGGGTGCCGGACGCCGCGGCGGTGTCCGTGTAGTCGGCGTCGGCCTCCACGGCCAGGCCGCGGCTGTCGTACTTCGTCTCCGCGATGACACGGCCGCCGCCCGGGGCCGGGGTCTGCGTCTGGCGGGGGCGCAGCAGCGCGTCGTACAGGGCGTAGGTGGTGTCGTAGGTCGTGCCGTCGTTGTTGAGTTTGCCGGTGGACACCGTCGAGGCGGCCGTGTTGGAGAGGGAGTAGGCGTAGACGAGGTTCGCGGACTGGCCGGAGGACTTGGCGCGGTTGGGCAGCCAGAGGGAGGTCAGGCGGCCGAGGCCGTCGTAGGCGTAGTCGGTGCGTCTGCTGTTGGGGTCGACGACGGAGGTGGCCGTGCCCCGGCCTGGGTCGAAGGTGGTGGTGGTCGAGTAGCCCTTGGCGTCGGTGGTGACGGTGCCGGTCAGCGGACCGCCGGTGGTCGGTGTGTAGGTGGTGGTGCTGACGGTCGCCGAGTTGGTGTCCTTGACCGAGTCGACCCGGCCCTGGGCGTCGTAGTGGCTGGTGGAGACGGTCTGGTAGGCCGGGCTGCCACCGGAGTAGGCGGACAGTCGCTGAGTGGACGTCTCGTTGCCGAGGGTGGGGGCGGTGCCGTAGCTCTGGTTGTCGTAGAGGGTGCGGACGTCGGAGACGACGTCGTCGGGGCGGCTGGTGGCGGCGTCGCAGGCCACGTCGACGGTCTCGACGCGTACCGGGTAGGCCATCAGCCAGTCGGTGGTGTTGTCGGCGAAGGTGGTGCGGGTGCACTGCTCGTCGCCGGTGACGGCGTCGTCTCCCGCGTCGTCGACCTTCAGGGCCGCGCCGGTCGTGTCGTCGTAGGTCGTGGTGACGGTGGTGTCGCGGGTGCCGCCGGCGGACAGGTCGGTGCGGGTGTGGACGGCGTGGGCGCGGGTGTAGTCGGAGTCGCGGGTGCCGTCCGTGCCGGTCCGATGGATCCAGGGGTCGGTGATGGCGCCGGAGACCTCGGCGCCGCCGTTGTAGGTGATGGACTCGCGGACCGTTCCGGCCAGTGGGTCGGAGTCGGTGACCTGGGTGCCGGTGGAGTCGGTGACCTTGACGCTGCGGGTGGTGCCGTCGGACTGCTTGTCGCCGTCCATGCCGCGGAAGTAGGTGTCGACGGTCTTCGTGCGGGTCGACTGCGCGTCTCCGGTCGTGGTGGTGACGCTGCCGTAGCCGCGCCACACCGACCAGGTCTTGCGCTTGGCGGGGGCGGTGACGTTGTCGCTGTCGTAGTGCCAGGCCGGGGAGCCGTTGTAGGTGTAGTCGGTCTCCTTCAGAGGGGCGCCGCCGGTGGGGTCGGACTCGGTGACCTGGGTGACGACGTACTTGTGGAACCAGTCCAGTTGGGGGTCGGTCGTGTACGGCGGCTGCCAGTACTGCGGGAAGCAGCGCAGGGTGTCCGAGTCGGGGCCGGCGGGCATGGTGGTGCCCGCGACGCACTGCGGGTCGGAGTAGTCGACGGTGAGGACCGAGCCCGTCTCCGAAGTGATGGTGCGGACGCGCCATTTGACGAGGGCGGCGATGTCGTCGTGAGTGGTGTCGACCCTGTTGTAGAGCTGGATGCCGGCGAAGGTGACCGGTGGCATGGCCTTGGTGGAGCCGTCCTTGCCGGTGCGGGTGATGGACTTCAGCCACAGGCCGGCCGAGGTGCCGTCGCCGGGGTCGGGGAACGACTGGTCGAGCGCCCAGGAGTCGATGTCCCGGTAGGCGGGGGTGGACAGGCTCGTGTCCCAGACGCTGGTGGTGACACCAGTGAGGCGTTTGCGGGAGAAGAAGGTCGGGCCGGTCGCGGTGCACACCTTGCCGGAGGCGCAGATCTGGTCGTACGGCACGTCCGGCCAGTGCGAGGCGGTGGCGGAGGTCAGCGAGGAGCAGTCCTCGGTGCTCGTCACCAGGCAGCGTTCGGCGGTGGTGAAGGCGACCTTCTCGGGGGCGGTGCCGAAGACGGTGGAGGAAGTGATGCCGTAGTCGATGTGGCTGAGGTAGCCGCCGCGGTCATACGCCGTGCCGCCCGCGGTGGTGGTGCCGTCCTTGGCGTAGGAGTTGGTCTCCTTGGTGTACCAGTACGACATCGCGTTGCCGTGCGGGTCCACGACGTAGTCCAGGTTCCAGCGCCAGGCCTGGGTGAGCGCGCGGCCGGAGAAGGTGGTGCCCTGGTCGTAGCCGGGCTCGCCGGAGTCGTCGCCGAAGACGGGGGCGGTCCAGGTGGAGTTGGTGACGGCGGCGCCGGTGGTCCAGCCGGGGAGGTGGTTCTTGCCGAAGACGTACTGGGTGCCGTCCTGGGTGGTGACGGTCCAGTACTCCCCGTTGTTGTCGCCGTTCGTGGCGCCGGTGGAGTGGACGACGCGTTCTCCGTCGTCGGTCTTGGGGTGCCAGTCGCCGGATGTGGTGTCCTTGATCAGCGGGCTGGACTTGCCGCCGAGGACGAGGGTGGCGTTGTCGTTCGCCCAGCATTCGTCGTGCTTGCCGGACTGGCCGTCGTCGTCGCAGGAGTCGTACGACCGCTCGATGTAGGAGGTCGACAGGTCGAAGCCCTCGCCGACCCAGGAGGGCTGGTTGTTGGTGGACGGCAGTCGGCCGTCGACGCTCTGCGAGTCGTAGGTGATCGCCAGGTTGGGGGCGGGGCCGCCGTTGGACGGGGGCATGGACAGCGGGTACGCCCAGGTGAAGTCGCCGCTGGAGCCGCCCGCGTTCCAGGCGGCGGACGGGTTGAGGGACGTCGCCTCGTAGGAGCCGGCGCCGGACTTGGCGGTGCTGGTGGTCGCGGCGAAGGCCGTTCTCGTGGCGGAGCCGACCGGGACCGTGCCGGTCAGGGTCTGGCCGGCGACGTCGTTCGTGGTGGCGACGGGCGTCGTGGTCCGGCACTTCTTCCTGGCCGGGGTGGTGAGCGCGCAGGCGGGGAGCCGGACCAGGGTGAGCCGGGAGGCGTAGTCGCCGCCGTAGGCGTGCGCGAAGCCGGAGTAGTCCAGCGTCAGCCTGGTTCGGCCCGTGCCCTTGTGTCCGTCGGCGCGGGCGACGGACAGGACGGTGCCGTCGATACCGAGGGCGGCGGCGGTCCGGTGCGAAGCCACCTCGACCGACACCTTGGCGGGGGCCGGGCCCTTGGCCGGGGCGCTCACCTTGACCGGGAGGCGGCCCACCGAGGTGGTGCGGGTCGTCTTCGCCTTACCCACCGTCAGGGTACGGGTGGACGCGGTGGGCCAGACGGTGGGCTTGGCCAGTTGCTCGGCCGTGCGGGCGGCGGCCGCCCTGGCCGGATCCTTCTTCCTGGCCTTCCTCGCCTTGAAGGGCACGGCCTTGCCGTTTCTGACCTGGGGCGCGTGCACCTTGTGGTGCCCGTTTCTCTGGGTCGCCCACACTGCCGGGGCGAGACCGAGTCCCGCGGCGACCAGGGCGATCGCCGTGACGGCGACGACCCACAACCGGGTCCGCTGTAGCCCACCCATGACTGCACTCCCGAATCGTGCTCGTGATCGTGATGGTGATCGTGTGAGATGAGTTCGCTGACGGTCCGTCGTGCGGCGGGCGCCGTTACAGCGGGATGGGCACTTCGTTGGCGTACATCTGGTCGATGGCGGTGTCGGACATGACGCCCGTCCACACCCGTACGTCGTCCACGAGGCTGTGCGCGTAGTCGCTGTACGCGCCCGTGCTGATGCGCCCGCGGCCGATGTTGAAGGTGCCGGTGGCCTGCCAGGGCGAGGTGAACACGACGCCGTCGCCGGTGTCGTCGTCGGTGTCGGTGTCGCCCTGGGCGCCCTGCCTGACCCCGTTGACGTAGAGGTACAGCTGGTGGTGGGCGCCGTCGTAGACGCCGGTCAGGAGGGTCCAGTCGCCGGGGTCGACGAGTTGCGCCGAGGCCGTGGTGGCGGGGACCTTCACGACGGCGGCGCCGGTGGTGTCGGCGGTGGTGCGGCCGAACACCCACATGCCCTGGGCGGAGCCGGCCGCCTGGTCGTACCACAGGCCCCAGGAGTCGCGTACGCCACCGGACTGGGTGGCGATCCTCATGTGGTGGGCCACGCCGGTGTCGGACAGGGCCGTCGCATCGAGCCTGGCCCAGGCCGCCACGGTGAAGTCGCCCTGGGAGTCGACGATCGGGCCGGTGGCGGTGGCGTTGGCCGTCGACGTCCCGTCCAGGGAGAGGATGTTGCCCTTTCCGCCGTCGGTGTCGGTGGTCCAGGTGCCGCCGGAGGCGACGGTGGCCGGGTGACCGTAGCCGGAGGAGTCGGCGGCGGTGGTGCCGGAGGTCTCCTCCATGCCCCACTCCCCCGCCAGAGCCGGCTGGGCCTGCCCGGTGCCCGCGTCGGTCATGGCCTGGAGGTCGGCGATCTCCTCCTGGGACAGGATCCGGTTCCAGACGGTCACCTCGTCGACCTGGCCGGGGAAGTAGTCGGTGAAGGCGCCGCCGGCCTGGCCGCGCGCGATCTGCAGTCCCCCGGTGCCCTGCCAGGGCGTGGTGAAGGCGACGGGGTCGCCCTGCGGGACGCCGTTGACGAAGAGCTGGATGGTCTGCTCCTGCGCGTCGTACACGCCCATCAGGTGCGTCCAGACGCCGACTTCGGGGGTCGTGGCCGAGATCGAGCGGACGATCGTCGGCGTGGCGGAGTCGGTCGTGTACCGGTTGAAGATCCACGCCCCGTAGGAGGTCGAGTAGTACAGCGCGAACGTCGATCCGTTCGCTCCCGCCTGCGCCACGGCCACCGCGTTGTGGGAGGTGCCGATCAGCCTGGCCCATGCGGACACTGTGAAGCTCTTGGTGGTGTCCAGCACCGGGGAGGAGGTGGCCGCGTAAGCCGAAGTACCGTTGCCCTGCACGGACTTCCCGAGCCGGGACCGGTCGGACCAGGCGGCCGAACCGGCCAGGGTCGCCGTCTTCTGGCCGATCGAGTCGGCCGCCGTGGTGCCGGTGCCCTCGTCCAGGGACCACCGGGAGTCCGGGCCCGCGCCGGGGGCGACCTTGAACACGTAGGTGTAGCTGGTCGAGGCGTTGCCGGCGGAGTCCCAGGTCTGGACGGTGAGGGTGTTCACACCGCGCACGTCGGGGGCGAGGGAGAGGGTGTAGCTGGTCGTCGCAGTGGGGAACGTCTTGGTCCGCACCGCGTTGTCGTTGAGCTGGTACGTGTACTTGACCACGTCGCCGGCGCCATTGGCCTTCAGCGTGAAGGAGCCCGGGGCACCGACGCCGCCGTAGGCCGTGCAGTCGTCCGGGCTCTCCGGGCTCGCGCACTCCTGGTACGTCGCCGAGTCCACGTCCGGCTGCACGGGCGCCGAGGTGTCGATGCGGAACCAGCAGCCCGCGGTCCAGGACGAGTACATGGAGCCGGTGGTGCCGTCGAAGGAGTACTTGTACGCGCTGCGGGCGCGGAACCAGTACGTCTGCCCGTTGGTCAGCGACGGAGTCGTCCAGGTGCCGGTCGTGCCCGAGGCGGTGTACGCCGAGGGGCTGCCCGAGCCGACCTTCGGGTCGGTGACGCTCGCGTCGTACCGGTACACCTCGAAGTCGGGCCGCAGCGTCGACTGGGAACCGTCCGCCGACTTCGGCGCGGCGGCCAGGGTCGGAGTCGCGTCACGGATCACCGCGGCGGTCGCGCGGGTCGTGGCGCACGCCAGGTTCGGGCTCGACAGCTTCACCCCGGTCGGGGTGGACGGCTTGGACACGAACGTCACCGAGAGAGTGGGCTTGGTGTCCGACGGCGACGCGAACTGCTTCCAGGCGATCTCGTCGCTCTCGTCGGCGGCCCGCAGGCCGAGCGTGGTCGTCGAGGACGACTGGCCGGCGGTGTAGCTGACGGCGCTGGTGGCGTCGAAGGAGACGTTTCCGCCGGGGCAGGAGGACGAGTAGCCCTTGGCCGTGCTGACGGAGTCCACCTGGGAGGACCACGACGGCTGCTTCGACCACGTCGTCGACGACGAGATCGAGCCGGTGCGCCACAACTGGACCGACTTCGCGGTGCAGTTCGCCGACCACACCTCCAGTGCCGTGAAGGTCGCCGAGAGGATCTTCTTGCCGCCCAGGGTGTGCGTGTCGAACTGGTACAGCGAGCGCGCCTTCTTGTTGTCCACCCACGCGTCGTAGCCGACGCCGAGCGCGTGCGAGGTCTTCCAGAAGGACGTGCCGGTAGCGGTGGACCACACCGTCGTCCAGCCGGAGAGGGACGCGCTGGTCGTCTGGGGGTCCAGCACCACGGGGTAGGTGGTGTCGGGGTCGTCGAGGAACGACCGGTCGGGCTTCAGGGTCAGCGCGTCGTCCGAGAGGGTCACGTCCATGACGGCCGCCTTGGCGCCCGGGGCCGGGCCGTCGACCGCGGTGGAGTCGCCGCTCGTGGCCGCGGTGTCGGCGTACGCGGCGGGTGCGCGGGTGTAGGACGCCTGTTTGGCCGTTGCCGTTGCCGTTGCCGTTGCCGCAGCTGGGGCTGTCGTCGCTGTGACTGCCGTCGTGGTCGCGGACGGTGCCGTGGCTGTGGACGGTGCCGCAGCGGTGTTCACGGGCGGCTTGGTGGCGGCCGAAGAGTCGTACATCAGGGCGGTGCCCGTGGTGAACACCGGCCTGCCCTGGTCATCCACGAACGCGGCCGAGCCGGAGTGCGTGTCGTAGGCGGAGACGCCGTCGACCGAGACGGGGAACTCGATGCTCGACAGCGCTGTGTTCCCCGCCGCGGCACGGGACTTGACGACGAGATTCTCGCTGAAGCCGTCGGGCGTCGCCCGGACCACCAGGTCGGTGCCGGGCAGGACCTCGGCATACGTCGCGGTGGAGCCCGAGAGTGTGGGCGCCGGCAGCGTCCACGGCGAACTGACGCTGTACGTCTTCCCGTCCTGCGTGATGCTCGCGAGAGGGTGGTGCGAGCCGCCGCCCGAGAAGGTGACGTCGGCCGCGGCCGCCTTGGGGGCCACGTCGCCGGACGACGTGGTCTCCAGGTCGGTGTCGACCGCCGCCCACCCCGACGTCTGCTTCACGCGCACCGGGGCCGGGTCGAACTCGACGGTGAACGTTCCGTCCGGCTGTGCCGTGACGAGTTGTGTGGGCGTCGTCTCCGCGCCGACCTCGACGGGCGAGCCGGATTCCGCGGCCTGTCGCGACGCGGCCGCCTCGGGCGAAAGTCCGCTGTCACTCCCGCCGTTGCTCACCGCCGCCGATGAGGATGCCGCCGGGGCCACGGGAAACGCCTGGGCGCCCGTGGCTCCCAGCACCTGCACGATCAGCGCCGATGCCACGACAGCACGACGCACTACACCCCACCCCATTGGTCCCCACCTCGCGTTCACAGGCTCCTTACAGCCGGGCGGATCAAAGCCCGGCGCACCTGTACGTGTCAATCACGCGCCGCAGTCATCAATTCGGCCAAATCCGCGCATAGATCACGCGCGTCGGGCAAAGGAATTCAAGTGCCTTCCGCTTCGAAGAGTCGCCGAACGGCAAGGGGATCCCAAAGGGGTGCGCCGAAGCGGCGGGTGAGCGTGAAGAAGGAACAAAGAAAACGAAAACTCTCCCCCTCTTAACGCCATGTCGCCTGGTCAGCGCGATCACGTGTCGTATTTTCCGTACCGGGCCACTGAATTCGGCGTCCAGGTTCCGGTGATGCCCGTGGCCCCGCGCAGGCTCACCAGCCCTCCGGGGAACAGGAATTGGCGGCGCATCGGTGTTGTCGGGAGCATGGACGCAGACCAGCACCTTCACGAAGCGGTGAAGGTACGTCCTGCAAACGCGAACACAGCCGGACCGTTGCACGGCGCCCGCTTCGCCTGATGCGCCTGTGCTCTGTCCCGCACCAACATGCGGTACATGAAGCGGCACACCCCGAACGCACCGCGAGCGGGGCTCCATACCTGTCGTCAGATGTGAAGGCCGCAGAAGCGATCTGTCACACCGACGGAGGCCCACCAGCGACCTCGGAGCCTCAGAAGACGGGGCCGTGGTTCTGCTCGGCGCCGAAGCGGGCAGGGTGCCTTCGGAGGGGGTGGGGAGCGTGCCAGGATTATTGCGTTACGCCGATGCCGTGCGGCTGCTCGGGGGAAGCGGGCCGATCGTCGATGCGCTTGACCACGTGGTGGGCGGCGCCCTCACCACCGCCGTCGGGCCGGCGCCCGAGTTGGTCCTCTCCCTCTTCGGGACAGAGGCCCAGCTGTCCCATTTCAGCCGATTATTGGTGTCAGGTACGGCCGAGCGGATTCAGGGCCTGAGCCGCTTCGAGCGCACCGAGCGTCTGGCCGCCGCTCATGCGATCATCGTAGTAGCCGCCTACAGCGAGGCGATGGAGCAGGTGCGGCTGCCCTGGAAAGTGCGGGAACTCGCCCTGACGCGGAGCGACTCGGCGCGTTTCGCCACCGGCGAGGCCCCCGAGTCCCGGCGCCTGGCCGCCATCGCTGATCACCTGTTGCGTTCGAGCCTGCCGCTGCCCTCGCCGCACGAGCCGTACGAGGCAACCCTGGCCGAACTGCGAGGCTTCTATGCCTCCATGTCCAGGCACATGGAGGCCTATGTCTCCGGCCTGGCACTCTGGGACCAGCTCACCCCCAGAGAGCGCGAGGAGGTGTGCGCGACGCTCCGCGATGACGTTCCGAGTACCGCGCTGACCTGCTACGAGGAGATGTTCCGTCAACTCGCCGCAGATTTCCCGGACGTGGGGATCTGGGCCGATCGCATCGACCACAGGGCGACCAGGGCTGCGGTGCGTCATGTGGAGGAAACCGTCACACGGCTTGCGGACGGAGTCCTTCCGGCCAGCCGCCTCGTCGCGCTGCGCCGGGCCGGGACCCTGCCGCTGGAGGCGCCGGTCCTGGGAGCGGAGGAGACCACGGCGGGTATGACGATCCCCAGCCTGCGTGAGGCGTATGTGAGCGCGGATTTCCGGGTGGCGGGGTTCAGCGCGGCGGAGCGGCTGACGAGTGAGGCGTGGTGGCGTCGCCATGAGGTGCGCAGTGGCCTGGACACGTTCTTGGAAGGGTTCCTGACCGCTCCCAAAGCGGTGGATGTGCCAGTCCTGCTGCTAGGGCTTCCCGGCTCCGGCAAGTCGCTGCTCACGAAAATCCTCGCGGCCCGGCTGCCGGCCGAGGACTTCCTGGTGGTGCGGGTTCCGCTGCGGGACGTACCCGCCGACGCCGGCGTGCAGGACCAGATCGAAACGGCGATCCGGCAGGCCACCGGCGAGCGGACCATGGACTGGGCGGATGTCGTCCGCGCGGCCGGCCCTGCGCTGCCGGTCGTCCTCCTCGACGGGTTCGACGAGTTGCTCCAGGCGACCGGGCTGCACCAGTCCGACTACCTGGAGCGTGTGGCGAACTTCCAGGAGCGCGAGGCCGCGCTCGGCCGTCCGCTCGCCGTCGTCGTCACCAGCCGCACCGTCGTCGCGGACCGGGCGCGGCTGACGCCAGGCGGGATCGCGATCCGGCTCGAACCCTTCAGCGCGGCGCAGACCGGGCAGTGGCTGGAGTTGTGGAACAGCAAGAACGCCACCTACTTCAGCCGTCACGGCTTGCGTCCGCTCACTGCCGATCGAGCTCTTGCCCAGCCCGACCTGGCGAGCCAGCCGCTGCTGCTGCTGATGCTGGCGTTGTACGACGCACAGGACAACGCCTACCAGCGGGAATCGGGCACGCTCGCCGGTTTCGAGCTGTATCAGCGGCTGCTCGACCGGTTCGCGCGCCGGGAAATACTCAAGCACGAGGCACGCCTGGCAGAAGAGGATCTGGCTCACGCGGTCGAGTACGAACTGCTGCGGCTCTCGGTGGCGGCGTTCGGGATGTTCAACCGGGGCCGGCAGTGGGTGACCGAGGACGAGCTGGAGGCAGACCTGGAGGTGCTGCTGCCGCAACGGGCACCCGCCCCCGTGGGACTGCGGGCTGCGCTCAGCGGTGCGCAGACCACGCTCGGCCGGTTTTTCTTCATCCACCGCGCGGAGGCGTTCCGCGACGACGTACGGCTGCGGTCGTACGAGTTCCTGCACGCGACGTTCGGAGAGTTCCTGGTCGCACGGCTCATCGCGCGCGAACTTCAGGATCTGCTGGCCAACGAGCGAGCGGAGGCCCGGCGGGCCAGGCGCTCCCGCACCGACGACTCGTTCCTGTACGCGCTGCTGTCGTTCGCCGCCTGCGCGGGGCCTGGGCCGGTGGTCACCTTCCTGAGGGAGTCACTGCCCCCGCACGACCGCGTGGAACTGCGCCGACTGCTGTTGTCCCTGTTCCACGAGTCCCTGGAGTACCGGACCGTCTCCGCCTACTCCTCCTACCAGCCGCGTCGGCGTCCTGTTCCTGCCGCCCCCGCCTACTACTGCGCCAATCTGCTGCTGCTCCTGCTGGTGGTGTCGGAGGAGGTGCCGGGGCACGAACTGTTCCCCGATGCACGGGATCCCATCGGAGCCTGGCGGGACACGATGCTGCTGCTGGACTCACAGTTGTCCGCGCAGGAGTGGCGGGCGCTGGCGGAGCGGTTACGGCTGGAGCGGGCCTGGGACGGGGAACGGCGCATGATCACCGTCCGGCTGAGCGAGGGCCCGGACCTCGGGTCGGTATGGCCTCCGGTCGTCAGCACCGACGACGCCCGTACCGTGGACCCCTACTGGATCTACGGCCGTGGACCCGGGACCGACTCTCGGCGCTACACAGGCTGGATGTTCACCAGCCCCAACGATGTGACCCAGGACGCCTACCTACGCTGCGACATGGAAACCGACGCGCTGCTGCACATGGCCCAGGCGCTCAACGAGCTCGACCTCGGTCTGGCACTCACCAGCTATGTGGCCCTGTCCGACGGAGAGGCGGTCTCCGCCGTCCGGCTCCTGATGCGGCTGTGGAGCACAGGCGGCGACTTCTCCACCGTGCACCGGGATGCGGTACGGGCGGCGTTGTACAACTTCGACCCTGACGCGACCGACTTCATCAAGCGCTTTCTCGCCGTGGTTCTGAGCCAATGGGAGCTGGCCGGACAGCCTGTGCCGCAGGACTGGGTGGACCGGATACACCCCTTGATCGACTCACAGGCGACCGAAGCATTCGCCTCTCTGCTCGACGAACTACCGCGCCCACCCGCCTGAACGCGACGCCCCGGAAATGGTTCGAGGAGCGGATCGTCGCGCCTCAGCGGTGTCTGGGGTTCCGTCCGATGTCACATGGTCGGGGCTGTGAACAGCTCCCGAAGCCGGCTGCTCGGTCAGGGGAGTGCGGTCCGCGTTCGACGGCGGCCTGTGAATACTCCTAAGGGCCGTCCCATAATTGCCGATCAGGGTAAAGGGGTAGTCCGCGGGCTCGTATGCAGGTCGAGGTTCACCTGTCGCCCGACTTGATCCATGGCCATTTCACGATGCAGACCACGACAGGGGCGACGAGCATGGTCAGCATCCACAGGCCCACGCTCGCCGGAGAGTAGATGTAGTAGCGCCAGTGCTCTGGCAGGGGCGACGGCGCGAGTAGCAGCAAGATCAGCGTGGCCCATGTGGCCAGCACGGCGGCTGCCATGCGTGCTGCGGTCATCTCTATCGGCCCCCTCATCGGTGCTCATCTCTATGGAACGGATGATAGAGAGGCTGAGATGATCTTGGTGTGACTGGTGTGATCACGGCGTCGGAGCCGTCCTGGATAGCCCCGTTCTCCGGGCTGAGCCCGCGGCAGTTCGGGGCGCTGGTGACGGTACTGCGTCGCGCGGGTGCGGACGCGGTCCGCAGGGGCCGGCCGTGGAGCCTTGTGTTGGAGGAACGGACGCTGCTGGTCGCCGCGTACTGGCGCGCCAACCTGACGATGCGGCAGCTGGCCCCGTTGTTCGGGGTCTCGAAGTCGGCGGCGGACCGGATCATCGCCCACGTGGGGCCGATGCTCGCTCTTCGGCCCCGCAAACGGTTCGCCAAGGACACCGTGCTCATCGTGGACGGCACCCTGGTCCCCACCCACGACCACACCATCGCCGAGCGTTCGAAGAACTACCGGTACTCCCCCAACCATCAGGTCGTCATCGACGCGGACACTCGACTGATCGTCGTGGTCGGCCGGCCATTGCCCGGCAACCGCAACGACTGCAAGGCATGGGCCGAATCTGGTGCCGAAGCCGCCGTCGGTCGGACCATCACGATCGCCGACGGCGGCTGTCCCGGCACCGGGCTCGTCATCCCGCACTGTCGGGAGCGTGGGCAGACCGACCTCCCGGCCCGGAAGGAGGAACAACCGTTCCCACAAACAGGTGCGTGCCCGCGTCGAGCATGTCTTCGCCCGCATGAAGACCTGGAAGATCCTTCGGGACTGCCGACTCAAAGGCGACGGCGTCCACCACGCCATGCTCGGCGTCGCCCGTCTGCACAACCTCGCCCTGACCGGGTGATCAAAGCAGAGACAGACCAGGTCAGGGCGGATCAGGGACAGCCCGCCGCAGAGGCCGCTGATGTCCGCAATCCAGCCGGGCGCCGTCGGCATCAACGACTGCGTAGTCCAGAACGACCTTGGTGGGGTCGCCGTCCTCGTAGAGCCACACGGTGATGCAGTCCGTCGAGACGTAGGTGTCGAACCAGACGTCCATCCCTTCGGCCTCCGGCCTGACAGTAAAAGCCTCTCCAGGCTCCAGCCAGTAGTCCTCGCCGTACGGTTCGATGAAGAGACACAGTTCGCTGGCGCCCAAGTTCTTCACAGGCATCCTGCTGCGTCCCACCGGGCCCCCAAAGATCGCCATCCGCACGAAGGCCTACAGAGTAGCCGCGAGGTCCTGTACCACCCCTGAGAAAGCCGTCGAAAGACCTCACGGGACTTGCGGGACAAGCCTTAGGCGCAATGCCGTTGTTTTAACTGCGGGCGTACGCTGCTGCGTAGTGCTTCCCGGGGGTGGTGCGGGTGTCTGCAGACGTGGGTGAGTTATTGGGCTTGGGGCTGCTGACCTGGGTGTATCGGCCCGGGTTGGTGGATCGTGTGGTGGCCGCTTGCGGTCGCGCAGAGCAGCGCAGACGTCTGTTGCCGGCCCGGCTGGTGGTGTACTTCGTGCTCGCCCTTGCCCTGTTCTCGCCGGCGCCGTATCTGGAGGTGATGCGGCACCTGGTCGAGGGTTTGCGGGGTCAGGGGCTGCTGGGCGAGTGGCGCATCCCGGCGAAGTCGTCGCTGTTCCGGGCCCGTCAACGCCTGGGCGCGGAGCCGCTGCGGGTGCTGTTCGCCACGACCGCGAAGCCGATGGGCACCGAGGCTACTCCGGGCTGTTTCTGGCGGGGGCTGCGGCTTTTGGCGGTGGACGGCACCTGCTGGGACGTCGCCGACAGCGCGGCCAACGAGGCTGCCTTCGGCCGCCCCGGAAACAGCCGCGGCCACGACAAGTCCTCCTTTCCCCAGGTGCGGATGGCCTGTCTGATCGAGGTGGGCACCCACCTCGTCCTGGACGCGGAGCTGGACGGCTGCCGCACCGGCGAAGTCACCCTGGTGGGCCGCCTGCCGCGCTCCTGCGGGCCCGGAGAACTGGTGCTGGCAGACCGCGAGTTTCTCGGCGTGCCGTTGTGGCGGGCCTTCACCGACAGCGGCGCCGACCTGCTGTGGCGGGTGCCCGCCAACCGGGTCCTGCCCGTCGAGCGACAGTTGCGGGACGGATCCTGGCTCTCCCGCATCCACGCCTCCACCGACCGCGCACACCAAGAGCCGGTCACGGTGCGGGTGGTCGCCTATCAGCTGCACGGCACCGCCCGCGAAGGCGAGGACTACCGGCTGGTGACCACCCTGCTCGACGCCCGTCGATATGCCGCCCGCCAACTGGCCGCGCTCTACCAGGAACGCTGGGAGGCGGAAGCCGTTTTCGCCGAGCTCAAGACCCATCAGCGCGGCGCCCGCACCGTGCTGAGCAGCAAGACGCCCGACGGCGTCCTGCAGCAGATCTGGGCGCATCTGCTGGTCCACCACGCGCTGCGCGAGCTGATCGTGAGAACCGCCGCCACCCGCGGCCTGGACGCCGACCGGGTCTCCTTCACCGAAACCCTGCGCTCCGCCCGGCGCAGCGTGACCCTTACGCCGGGCAGCTTTTCCCCCTGAGCTGCTGGTCAGAGCCCTCGTCCAGCTCCAGCACGACCTGCTCGAACGCCTCCTGCCACCCAGACGGCTGCGCAGCCAGCCCCGCGTCGTCAAACGCAAGATGTCCAACTACCGGCTCAAACGGGCCGAACACCACGCCTGGCCCCAGCCCACCCACACCGGCACCCGAGCCATCCGCATTCAACGACCCCAACCCGCAGACCCGTAAAGCAACAGCATTGGCCTTAGCCTCGATCTTTCTTGATGGTCCGCCGACGGAGTCGGTGGACCGTTTTCGTGCCGGGGGCTGAGGTTGCGCAGGCCCAGGACCCGAGTGTCGCCTC
>NZ_JBVKAY010000030.1:0-35853 GCF_055657445.1 Streptomyces sp. NPDC107538
CCCCTTAAGGGCCTACGGCCCTTTCGGGCCGAAAAGCGAAGCGGGGCGCAGCCCCTGCTTCGCTTTTCAGGGGCGCGGGGAACTGCGCGACCAGCCCCCACCGGACCCGCACCCGGCCAGAGACAGAGACCACCCCGTCTAGGGCGACGCCGGCGGATACAGCGAGCGTGGCAGCTGGGAGGCCGCCGCCGCGTCCAGGAGCCACAGGGTGCGGGCCCTACCCCGCGCCCCCGCCGCCGGCGCCTGGATCTCCCCGGCGCCGGACAGCGCGATCGCCGCTGCCCCCGCCTTGTCCTCCCCGGCCGCCAGCAGCCACACCTCACGCGCCGCACGAATCGCCGGCAACGTCAGCGTCACCCGGGTCGGCGGCGGCTTCGGCGCCCCCCGCACCCCCACCACCGTGCGCTCGGTCTCCCGAACGGCCGGCAACTCGGGGAACAGGGACGCCACATGCGTGTCCGGCCCGACGCCCAGCATCAGCACGTCGAACGTCGGCACGGCCCCATGGTTCTCCGGCCCCGCCGCCCGCGCCAGCTCCTCCGCGTACGCCGAGGCCGCCGCGTCCACATCGGCACCCCACGGCCCGTCCGACGCGGGCATGGCGTGCACCCGCTTCGGGTCCAGTGGCACCGAGTCCAGCAGCGCCTCCCGGGCCTGGGTGACATTGCGCTCCGGATCGCCCTCGGGCAGGAACCGCTCGTCACCCCACCACAGGTCCAGCCGGGCCCAGTCGACGGCGTCCCGGGCGGGCGCCGCCGCCAGCGCGGCGAGCAGCCCGTTGCCGTTGCGGCCACCCGTGAGGACCACCGAGGCATAACCGCGCGAGGCCTGCGCGTCCACCACCTTGGTGATCAGCCGGGCCGCCGCGGCCTGCGCCATCAGCTCCTTGTCGTGGTGCACGACCAGCTGCGGCGTACTCATGGCGCCGTCGCCTTCTTCACGGGCGGCATCTGCGCCGGAGTCGGCCGCTCGGAGTCGTCGTCACCGGCCGCCGCGGCCGGTGGCAGCGCCGGCGCCGAGGCCCGCGCCGTGGAGGCGGCCGACGCGACGGCCGCCCCCAACCCGGCTCCGGAGCCGGTGACGGCACCGGGAGCGGAACCGGGTACGGCCCCAGGCACGGAACCAGGAGCCGAGGCCCCGGAAACAGCGCCACCGGATGAGGTCCCCCCGGCACCCGCGGCCGTCGCCGCCGTCAGCGCGCTGCCCGGCGTCCCCGCCGTACTCCCCGCCGAACCCCCCAACCGATCCACCCCGAACCGCAGCGCCGAAGCGTACGTGTCGTCCGGGTCGAGCCGGCGCAGTTCCTCCGCCAGCAGCTCGGACGTCTCGCGGCGCTTCAGCGCGACCGCGCGGTCCGGCTGGTCCTCCAGCGTGAGAAGGGCGAGGCCGCCGTTGGGCCGGTACAGCCGGATGGGACCCGTACTGGTCAGCATCCGCACCTCGTTGAGGCCGGGCCCGGCCGACACCCCACGCCGTACATGGACGTGGAGGCGGTCCGCCAGCCACATCGCCAGCAGTTCCACGCTCGGGTTGTACTGCTCGCCCTGCACCTCCGCGGAGATGACCTCGCAGTCCACCTGGTCGAGCGCGGCGGCCAGCATCGAGCGCCACGGTGTGATCCGGGTCCAGGCCAGATCCGTGTCGCCGGGCTCGTAGTTGTCGGCGCGGGTCCGCAGCTCGTCGATGGGCTTCTCGGCGGCGTAGCTGTCGGTGACCCGGCGCTGCCCGAGGGCGCCCAGCGGATCGCGGGCCGGGTCGAGCGGCGCGTTCACCGGCCACCACACCACCACCGGCGCGTCCGGCAGCAGCAGCGGCAGCACCACCGACTGGGCGTGGTCCGCGACCTCGCCGTACAGCCGCAGCACCACCGTGTCACCGGTGCCCGCGTCCGCGCCCACCCGTACCTCGGCGTCGAGGCGGGACTTCGTACGGTCGCGCGGGGAGCGGGAGACCCGCTTGATGACCACGATCGTGCGCGACGGGTGCTCGCGGGAGGCGTCGTTGGCGGACTTGAGCGCGTCGTACGCGTTCTCCTCGTCCGTGACGATGACCAGCGTGAGCACCATGCCGACGGCCGGGGTGCCTATCTCCCGGCGGGCCTTCACCAGCGCCTTGTTGATCTTGCTGGCCGTGGTGTCCGTGAGGTCTGTCTTCATGGCCGACGCCAGCTCCGTCCGTCTCGTTCGAGCATCTCGTCCGCCTCGACGGGACCCCACGTACCCGCCTGGTACTGCGCGGGCCTGCCGGTCTTCTCCCAGTACTCCTCGATCGGGTCGAGGATCTTCCAGGACAGCTCGACCTCCTCGGTGCGCGGGAAGAGGTTCGAGTCGCCGAGCAGCACATCGAGGATGAGGCGCTCGTACGCCTCGGGCGAGGACTCGGTGAAGGACTCGCCGTAGGCGAAGTCCATGGACACGTCCCGGATCTCCATCGAGGTGCCGGGGACCTTGGAACCGAAGCGGACCGTCACGCCCTCGTCCGGCTGGACGCGGATGACGATCGCGTTCTGGCCCAGCTCCTCGGTGGCGGTGGAGTCGAAGGGGGAGTGCGGGGCGCGCTGGAAGACGACCGCGATCTCCGTGACCCGGCGGCCGAGGCGCTTGCCCGTCCGCAGATAGAAGGGGACGCCCGCCCAGCGGCGGTTGTCGACCTCGACCTTGATCGCCGCGTAGGTGTCGGTCTTCGACTTGCGGTCGATACCGTCCTCTTCGAGGTAGCCGATGACCTTCTCGCCGCCCTGCCAGCCGGCCGCGTACTGCGCGAACACGGTGTCCCGGCCCAGGTCCTTCGGCAGCCGCACCGCGCCGAGCACCTTGGTCTTCTCGGCGGCGAGCGCGTCCGCGTCGAAGGAGGCGGGCTCCTCCATCGCGGTCAGCGCCATCAGCTGCAGCAGGTGGTTCTGGATGACGTCACGGGCCGCGCCGATGCCGTCGTAGTAGCCGGCCCGGCCGCCGATGCCGATGTCCTCGGCCATCGTGATCTGCACATGGTCGACGAAGGACCGGTTCCAGATCGGCTCGAACATCGTGTTGGCGAAGCGGAGCGCCAGAATGTTCTGGACGGTCTCCTTGCCCAGGTAGTGGTCGATCCGGAAGACCTGGTCCGGGGCGAAGACCTCTTCCACGGTCGTGTTGAGGTCCTCGGCCGACGCCAGGTCGTGGCCGAACGGCTTCTCGATGACCGCGCGCCGCCACGAACCGCTCGACTGATCGGCCAGCCCGTGCTTCTTCAGCTGCTGGATGACGACCGGGAACGCGGACGGCGGCACCGACAGGTAGAAGGCGAAGTTGCCGCCCGTGCCCTGCGCCTTGTCCAGCTCCTCGATGGTGTCGCGCAGCCGCTCGAAGGACTCGTCGTCGTCGAAGGTGCCCTGGACGAACCGCATGCCCTGGATGAGCTGCTGCCAGACCTCCTCACGGAAGGGCGTGCGCGCGTGCTCCTTGACCGCGTCGTGCACCTCCTGCGCGAAGTCCTCGTTGGCCCACTCCCGGCGTGCGAAGCCGACGAGCGAGAAGCCCGGCGGCAGCAGTCCGCGGTTGGCGAGGTCGTACACGGCAGGCATCAGCTTTTTACGTGACAAATCGCCTGTGACGCCGAAGATGACCAGGCCCGACGGCCCCGCGATACGCGGGAGCCGTCGGTCCGCGGCGTCACGCAGCGGATTGCTGCTCGACAAGGTGTTCAGCCCTCCGAGGGTGCGAGGCGCTGCAGCTCCGCCTCGGTCGACTTGAGCAGGTCGTTCCAGGACGCCTCGAACTTCTCGACGCCCTCGTCCTCCAGCAGCTGTACGACCTCGTCGTACGAGATCCCGAGCTTCTCCACCGCGTCCAGCTCGGCACGCGACTGCTCGTACGTTCCCGCGATCGCGTTGCCCCGGATCTCACCGCTCGCCGCGGTGGCCTCCAGCGTGGCCTCCGGCATGGTGTTCACCGTGTTCGGCGCGACCAGCTCGTCGACGTACAGCGTGCTCTTGTACGCCGGGTCCTTGACGCCGGTCGAGGCCCACAGCGGACGCTGCTTGTTGGCGCCCGCGCTCTCCAGGGCGGCCCAGCGGCCGTCGGAGAAGACCTCCTCGTACGCCTGGTACGCGAGGCGGGCGTTGGCGACACCGGCCTTGCCGCGGGCGGCCTTGGCGTCGTCGGTGCCGAGCGCGTCGATGCGCTTGTCGATCTCGGTGTCCACCCGGGACACGAAGAAGGAAGCCACCGAGTGGATCTTGGAGAGGTCCAGGCCGCGCTCCTTGGCCTTCTCCAGACCGGCCAGGTAGGCGTCCATGACCTGGCGGTAGCGCTCCAGCGAGAAGATCAGCGTGACGTTGACGCTGATCCCGAGGCCGATGACCTCGGTGATGGCCGGCAGGCCGCCCATCGTCGCCGGGATCTTGATCAGGGTGTTGGGACGGTCCACCAGCCAGGCCAGCTGCTTGGCCTCGGCGACGGTCGCCTTGGTGTTGTGCGCCAGGCGCGGGTCGACCTCGATGGAGACCCGGCCGTCCTGGCCGCCGGTCGCGTCGAAGACCGGGCGCAGGATGTCGGCGGCGTCCCGGACGTCCGCCGTCGTGATCATGCGGATGGCCTCTTCGACGGTGACCTTGCGGGCGGCGAGGTCGGAGACCTGCTGCTCGTAGCCGTCACCGCTGCTGATCGCCTTCTGGAAGATCGACGGGTTCGTGGTGACACCCACGACGTGCTGCTGGTCGAGGAGCTCGGCGAGGTTGCCGGACGTGATGCGCTTGCGCGACAGGTCGTCCAGCCAGATCGCGACGCCCTCCTCGGAGAGGCGCTTGAGTGCGTCTGTCATGGAATTACATCTCCTACGTGTACGTGTCGTCGTATGTCAGCGTCAGCGCTGAGCGGCGGCGAGGGATTCCTGCGCCACCGCGGCCACGTTCTCGGCAGTGAAGCCGAACTCGCGGAAGAGGACCTTGCCGTCGGCCGAAGCGCCGAAGTGCTCCAGCGAAACGATGCGACCGGCGTCACCGACGTACTTGTGCCAGGTGAGCCCGATCCCGGCCTCGACCGCGACACGCGCCTTGACGGACGGCGGCAGAACGCTGTCCCGGTACCCCTGGTCCTGCTCCTCGAACCACTCCACGGACGGCATGGACACCACGCGGGTGGGCACCCCCTGCGCCTGGAGCCGCTCGCGGGCCTCGACGGCCACATGCACCTCGGACCCGGTGGCGATGAGGATGAGCTGAGCGTCGCCACCCTCGGCCTCGAAGAGCACGTAACCACCCTTGGCGGCAGCCTCGTTGGCCTCGTACGTCGGCACCCCCTGGCGGGTCAGCGCGAGGCCGTGCGGGGCGCCCTTGCCGAACTCCTTGGTCCAGCGCTTGAGGATCTCGCGCCAGGCGATCGCGGTCTCGTTGGCGTCGGCCGGGCGGACCACGTTCAGACCCGGGATCGCCCGCAGCGCGGCCAGGTGCTCGACCGGCTGGTGCGTCGGACCGTCCTCGCCGAGCCCGATGGAGTCGTGCGTCCACACGTACGTCACCGGCAGATGCATCAGCGCGGACAGCCGTACCGCGTTGCGCATGTAGTCGGAGAACACGAGGAACGTGCCGCCGAAGACACGGGTGTTGCCGTGCAGCGTGATGCCGTTCATCTCCGCGGCCATCGCGTGCTCACGGATACCGAAGTGGATCGTGCGACCGTAGGGGTTCGCCTCCGGCAGCGGGTTGTCCGCCGGCAGGAACGAACTGGTCTTGTCGATCGTGGTGTTGTTCGAACCGGCGAGGTCGGCGGAGCCGCCCCACAGCTCGGGGATCACCGCGCCGAGCGCCTGGAGCACCTTGCCGGACGCGGCACGCGTCGCGACACCCTTGCCCGTCTCGAACTCCGGCAGGTGCGACTCCCAGCCCTCGGGCAGCTCGCCCGCGCTGATCCGGTCGAACTCGGCGGCCCGCTCGGCGTTGCCGTCGCGCCACTCCTGGAGCTGCTTCTCCCACACGGCACGGGCCTCACGGCCGCGCTCGCCCAGGGCACGCGTGTGCGCGATGACCTCGTCGGCGACCTCGAAGTCCTTCTCCGGATCGAAGTCGAGGACCCGCTTGGTGGCGGCGACCTCGTCCGCGCCGAGCGCCGAGCCGTGCGCGGCCTCGGTGTTCTGCGCGTTCGGGGCGGGCCAGGCGATGATCGAACGCATCGCGATGAACGACGGCCTGTCGGTGACGGCCTTCGCCGCCTCGATCGCCGCGAACAGCGCGGCCGGGTCGAGGTCGCCGTTCTCCTGCGGCTCGACGCGCTGGACGTGCCAGCCGTACGCCTCGTACCGCGCGGTGACGTCCTCGGAGACGGCCGTCTCGGTGTCACCCTCGATCGAGATGTGGTTGTCGTCCCACAGCAGGACCAGGTTGCCGAGCTTCTGGTGACCGGCCAGCGAGGACGCCTCGGCGGAGATGCCCTCCTGGAGGCAGCCGTCACCGGCGATCGCGAAGATGTGGTGGTCGAACGGGGACTCGCCGACGGCGGTCTCCGGGTCGAACAGACCGCGCTCGTAGCGCGCGGCCATCGCCATGCCCACGGCGTTGGCGACACCCTGGCCGAGCGGCCCGGTCGTCGTCTCCACACCCTTGGTGTGCCCGTACTCGGGGTGGCCCGGGGTCTTCGAACCCCAGGTGCGGAAGGACTCCAGATCCGCCAGCTCCAGGCCGAAACCGCCCAGGTACAGCTGGATGTAGAGGGTCAGGGAGGAGTGGCCGGCGGACAGGACGAACCTGTCACGGCCCACCCACTCGGGGTCGGCGGGGTCGTGGCGCATCACCTTCTGGAAGAGGGTGTACGCGGCGGGCGCGAGGCTCATCGCCGTACCCGGATGGCCGTTGCCGACCTTCTGTACGGCGTCGGCTGCCAGGACTCGGGCGGTGTCGACGGCGCGCTGGTCCAATTCGGTCCACGCGAGGTCTGTAGTGGTCGGCTTGGTGCTCACCCTGGGTCAGGGCTCCTCTCCACATGTCTCGTGCCGGTGTTCTTCACGGCACCGGCCGTTGTCGAGCCTACCCCCGTAGGAACGCGCGTTTTTTCGAGTCATTCCAGACTGCCGGGACTACGTCTGGTCCGCCTCCCGACCCGGTGTTCCGCATGGTGAGACCTGGGGGTTCCGCTGTTCGACATCTGAATACGGAGCCGCTCATCCGACTGCTCAACCGAAGTGTGTTCGGCTCGCCGCCGGGCGTCTCCCAACACGAACCCACCCCCTTGAAAGGCTGGCTCTGGGCAACGTCTACAGTGGCGTGGTACGCGCGAGCCGTCACGGGGAGTTCACAACCGGAGGCTTGCTGGGAGTCTCTGTCAGGGGTGTGCGTGACGGCCGTCGAATCCCGTCCACCGGGAGTGCTGGGCGCGAGCAACACGAGCAGCAGCAGCCGGGGTCAGCGGCCGATCGGGGCCCGAGTCAAGGCGTTCGTGGCGCTGACGAAGCCGCGGATCATCGAACTTCTGCTGATCACCACGGTTCCGGTGATGTTCCTCGCCGAGCAGGGTGTGCCGGACCTCTGGCTGGTGCTCGTCACGTGCATCGGCGGCTATCTCTCCGCGGGGGGCGCCAACGCGCTCAACATGTACATCGACCGCGACATCGACGCGCTCATGGAGCGCACCTCGCAGCGTCCGCTGGTCACCGGCATGGTCACCCCGCGTGAGGGCCTCGTCTTCGGCCTCGCCCTCGCCGTCGTCTCCACCGCCTGGTTCGGCGTCCTCGTCAACTGGCTGTCCGCGTGGCTGTCGCTCGGGGCGCTCCTCTTCTACGTCGTCGTCTACACGATGATCCTCAAACGGCGTACGTCCCAGAACATCGTCTGGGGCGGCATCGCCGGCTGTATGCCGGTCCTCATCGGCTGGTCCGCGGTGACGAACTCGATGTCGTGGGCCGCGGTCATCCTCTTCCTCGTCATCTTCTTCTGGACCCCGCCGCACTACTGGCCCCTGTCCATGAAGGTGAAGGACGACTACGCCCGCGTCGGCGTCCCCATGCTCCCCGTGGTCGCCTCCAACAAGGTGGTCGCCCGGCAGATCGTCCTCTACAGCTGGGTCATGGTCGCCGTCTCCCTGATGCTGACCCCCCTCGGCTACACCGGCTGGTTCTACACCTCGGTCGCCCTGGTCACGGGCGGCTGGTGGCTCTGGGAGGCCCACGCCCTCCAGAACCGCGCGAAGAACGGCTCGACCGGCGCCAAACTCAAGGAAATGCGCCTCTTCCACTGGTCGATCACGTACGTCTCCCTGCTGTTCGTAGCAGTGGCGGTGGACCCCTTCCTGCGCTGAAGCTGAGCTGCAGCCCCGCCCCGTAAGGGGCGCGGGGAACTGCGCGAGCAACCACGCACAACCCGCACGCGCCCACGCACCACAACGCGCAACGGCGAGTGGTCAAGCCCACAAACCCCACCATCGCCGCCCGCCTTACCCATCGGTAGCATCCTGCCCATGGCAGACACCAAGCAGGCAGACGAGGCCAAGGCAACCAAGGCCGCGGCGAAGGCCGACCGCAAGGCGGCCAAGCTGGCCAAGCAGATCGGCTCCTTCGCGGCAGCGCACCGCGGCGCCGAGGCCCAGGTCGCCTACATCGGCGAACAGGGCGCCCGCATCGTCCTGGTCGGCGAGGACGGCCGCTGGGGCGACCTCGTCGCACCGACGTACGCGATCGCCGAGGCGGCCGTGACCAAGGCCGGCGTCACCGTCCACGAGGACTTCGACGGCGAGTTCGCCGCCAAGGTCACCACCGGCCCGTACGAGTGGACACGGATGGCCGGAATCCAGGTCGGCGGCCCGAGCAACAGCAACACCTGAGCCCGGCTCACCCGTTAGGACCTGTGGGAGTCACAGGTCCAGCCTCGGGGAGCCCGGATGATCGAAACGCCGTCCCTCGTGGACCAGTACTGCCACGGCGTACTGCGCACGGAGCTGGGCCTCGGCACCTTCGAGGCCCACCTCGCCCGCAGCGAGGGCCCGCCCGCGCCCGGCACCACCTTCTTCGACACCCAGACGGGCTTCGCCGTACGCCGCTGGTGCCCGCCCCTGCTGGGCCTGGAACCGCACTGCCCACCGGCCCGCTATCTGGCCAGACGCCGCGAACTCGGCGTACTGGAGGCGGGCCGCAGACTTCTGCGCGGCAGCGGCATCACCACCTATCTCGTCGACACGGGCCTGCCCGGCGACCTCACCGGGCCGGGCGAGATGGCCTCAGCCGGGGACGCCCACGCCCATGAGATCGTCCGCCTCGAACTCCTCGCCGAACAGGTCGCCGACACCTCCGGCACCGTCGAGTCGTTCCTGGCCAATCTCGCCGAGTCGATGCACGCCGCCGCCGAGAACGCCGTCGCCTTCGCGTCGGTCGCCGGCGTACGGCACGGTCTCGCGTTCGCGCCCGAGCCGCCCGGACCGGGGGAGGTACGGGGCGCGGTGGGCCGCTGGCTCACGCACCGCCCGGTCGGCGGGGCGCTCACCGACCCCGTGCTCCTGCGCCATCTGCTGTGGATCGCCGTCGCCTCCGGCCGCCCCCTCCAGCTCCACGCCGGTCTCGGCGAACCGGGGCTGCGCATCGACGCCACCGACCCCGTCCTGCTCACCGACTTCGCCCGCGCGACGGTGGGCCTCGGCACCGACCTGGTCCTGCTGCACGGCTACCCGTACCACCGCCACGCGGCCCATCTCGCCGGTGTCTTCCCGCATGTCTACGCCGACCTGGGCGCCGAACTGGTGCGCACCGGCGCCCGGGCCACCGCCGTACTCGCCGAGGTCCTCGAACTCGCGCCCTTCGGCAAGCTCCTCTTCTCCAGCGGCGGCCACGGCCTGCCCGAGCTGCACGTGGTCGGGGCCCGGCTGTTCCGCGAGGCGCTGGCCCGGGTGCTGGGGACCTGGGTGGCGGAGGGGGCCTGGTCGCTGACGGACGCCCAGCGCGTGGCGGGGCTGATCGCGGCGGGGAACGCCCGGCGGGTGTACGGGCTGGAATGAGCCGGAGAGACTGAGCGCATGACACGCAGCGACGCGACCGCCCCCTTACCCGACACGGCCGCCGCCACCGCGGCCCTGGTCGAACGCTTCCTCGACGAGCTGGGGGAACTCGCCCCGCTCGCCGTCTGGGCCCACGGTTCCCTGGGCGGCGGCGACTACCAGGAGGGCCGCAGCGACCTCGACCTGATCGCCGTCCTGGACGGTCCGGTCACCACCCGCACGGTCTGGCGGGCGGGCCGGCTGCACGCCCGGCTGCGCCACGAACCGCTCGCGCCCCTCCTGCACTGCACCTATCTGACGCCCGGCACGACGGCCGACGCCGAGCGCCGCCACCTGACCTGGGCGCATCAGCAACTCTTCCGCCGGACGGTCACCCCGGTCACCCGGCGCGAACTGCACACCTTCGGCCTCGTCCTGCACGGCGAACCGCCCAAGGCGCTGCTGCCAGCGGTCTCCGACATCGAACTGGACGCCTTCGTCGTCCGCGACCAGAAGGAGTACCGGCGGCTGCTCGCCGACCGGCCCGACCTCTGGGACCGGGACGTCTGGGTCGACCTCGGCCTGCTCACCCACGCCCGCGCCACGGCCACTCTCCGCGACGGTCGGCTGATCACCAAGCGCGAGGCCCTGGACCTGCTGCCCACCCTCGGCGCCCCCACCGAGGTCGTCGAGGACATCCGCCGACGCCGGTACGGCGACCGGACCGAGGAGGTGCCGCACAGGGGCGAACTGACCCGGCTGTTCCTGGGCCCGGCGATCGACGAGCTGGTGGCGGCCTACGGCTGACTCAGCCGTGCGCGGCTACCGGAGTCTCCGCCGCCGCCGGAGCGGGCACGTCCAGCTCGTCCGCCGGTCGTTCCCGCAGCGCCAGCAGCACCCGGAGGGTGGCGATCCACACCAGGCAGGAGCCGAACATATGGGCGCCGACCAGGACCTCGGGGAGGTCGGTGAAGTACTGGACGTAGCCGATGACACCCTGCGCCAGCAGGATCAGGAAGAGATCACGCGTGCGGTTCCGCAGGTCGCGCGGGGCGTCGACCGCCTTCAGGACGAACCACAGGGCGAAGGTCAGCGTCACCACGATCCAGGCCAGGACCGCGTGCAGCTTGGTGACGTTCTCCCAGTTCAGCGGGATGCGCTCGACCTCGCTGGAGTCACCGGCGTGCGGGCCGGCGCCGGTGACGACCGTGCCCACGGCGATCAGCAGCAGGGTGACCCCCACCAGCACCCACACCAGCTGCTGGACGGCCTTGCCGACCAGCGGACGCGGGGCGCTGTCGCCCTCGCCGGTGCGGTGCCACATCACGGCGGCGACCGCGATCAGCGCGGTGGAGAGCATGAAGTGCGCGGCCACCGTGTACGGGTTCAGGCCCACCAGGACGACGATGCCGCCGAGCACCGCGTTGCCCATGACCACCCAGAACTGGGTCCAGCCCAGCCGGGTGAGGCTCCGCCGGTACGGCTTCTGGGAGCGCGCGGCGATGATGGCCCAGCCGACCGCCGCGCACAGCACGTACGTCAGCATGCGGTTGCCGAACTCGATGGCGCCGTGGACGCCCATCGCCCGGGTGGCGGTGAGCGAGTCGTCGGTGCACTTGGGCCAGGTCGGGCAGCCGAGGCCCGACCCGGTGAGCCGTACGGCACCGCCGGTCACCACGATGACCACCGCCATCACGAGGGCGGCGAGGGCCGCGCGCCGGACCGTTCTGGGGTCCGGGGTCCAGCGTTCGGCGATGAAGGCGAGCGGGTTGCGCGCAGCGGAGACGAGGTCGTCGCGGGTCACATTCGGCACGCGCACCATCGTAGGCCCGCCGCTTGTGCACGTATTCACGAGGGGTACGACCGCTGCGGTGACCTGCGGTTACTCCCAGCGGAAGAACCGCGCCGCCGCGCCCAGCCCGAGCACCGCCCACACGGCGAGGATCCCGAGGTCGCCCCACGGCATCCCGGCGCCGTGCTGGAGGACGTCCCGCAGCCCGTCCGACAGCGCCGAGATCGGCAGCAGGCCGAGCACGCTCTGCGCCGCGTCCGGGAACTTGTCCAGCGGGACGATGACGCCCCCGCCGACGAGCAGCAGCAGGAAGACCAGGTTGGCCGCCGCGAGGGTGGCCTCCGCCTTCAGCGTGCCCGCCATCAGCAGCCCGAGGCCCGAGAAGGCGGCCGTACCGAGGACCAGCAGAAGCAGCACGGCGAAGGGGTTGCCGTGCGGGTCCCAGCCCATCGCGAAGGCGATCACCGTGAGCAGGACGACCTGGAGGATCTCCGTGACCAGCACGGACAGCGTCTTCGCGGCCATCAGGCCCCAGCGGGGGAGCGGCGAGACCGCCAGCCGCTTGAGCACGCCGTAGCGGCGCTCGAAGCCGGTGGCGATCGCCTGGCCGGTGAACGCCGTCGACATCACGGCCAGCGCGAGGACGCCGGGGGCCAGGAAGTCGACCGCCTTCCCCTCGCCCGTGTCCACGATGTCGACCGAGCCGAACAGCACCAGCAGCAGCGTCGGGATGACCACCGTCAGGAGCAGCTGCTCGCCGTTGCGCAGCAGCATCCTCGTCTCCAGCGCCGCCTGCGCCCCGATCATGCGGGGCAGCGGGGCGGCCCCGGGCCTCGGCGCGTACGCGCCCTCGCTCGTACTCGTGTGCGTACTGGTGCTCGCGCTCATGAACGCAGCTCCTTGCCCGTCAGTTCGAGGAACACGTCTTCGAGGGTGTGCCGTTCCACCGAGATCCGGTCCGGCATCACCCCGTGCTGGGCGCACCAGGAGGTGACGGTCGCGAGGAGCTGCGGGTTGATCTTTCCGGTCACCCGGTACGCGCCGGGCGTCAGTTCGGCGGCGGTGGAGTCCGCCGGGAGCGCCTTCAGCAGGGAGCCGACGTCGAGGGCCGGGCGGCCGGTGAAGCGCAGGGTGTTCTCGGCGCCGCCCCGGCACAGCTCCTCGGGCGTGCCCTGGGCGATGACCCGGCCCGCGTCGATGATCGCGACATCGTCCGCGAGCTGCTCCGCCTCGTCCATGTAGTGCGTGGTGAGGATGACCGAGACGCCGTCCGCGCGCAGGTCCCGCACCAGCTCCCAGGTGGCCCGGCGGGCCTGCGGGTCGAGGCCGGCGGTCGGCTCGTCGAGGAAGACCAGCTCGGGGCGGCCGACCACGGCCATCGCGAGGGCGAGCCGCTGCTGCTGGCCGCCGGAGAGCCGCCGGTACGTCGTACGGCCGCAGCTGCCGAGGCCCAGGCGTTCGATCAGGGCGTCCACGTCGAGCGGGTGGGCGTGCAGTCTGGCCACATGGCGGAGCATCTCGTCGGCGCGGGCGCCGGAGTAGACCCCGCCGGACTGGAGCATCACGCCTATCCGGGGGCGCAGCGCGGCGGCCTCGCGGACCGGGTCCAGGCCCAGCACGGACACCGAGCCGGAGTCCGCTCTGCGATAGCCCTCGCAGGTCTCGATCGTGGTGGTCTTGCCCGCCCCGTTGGGGCCGAGCACGGCGGTGACGCCCGCCCCGGCCGTCAGGTCGAGTCCGTCCACCGCGCTCTTGTCGCCGTAGCGTTTCACCAGGGACCGGACCTGGACCACGGGGTCACATCGCATGCGCCCGAGTCTAGGGACGCGGCCGGGTGCCGAGACGGGCGGGTCCGGAGATCTCCTCCCCGCGAGGACGGCGCGCCGGGAGCGGACGCTCGGCGCGAAGGGCGGTGGGGCGCGCCCCGTAAGGGCCGGTGGGAGGGGGTGCCGACCGGGTGTGGCAGTCTTCCGGGGCGGCCCCGCGGGCGCCACCGGTTTGATCGATCAGTGATCGTTTCCGCAGGTCAGCTTAGGTATACCTAAGTGATGTACGGCACCGCCGGGCCGTCCGGACGCGGCTTGCCCCTGTCTGAGGAATTACGCAACAATGGCGTTGTGAAAAACGTCGGCGAGGCTCCGCAGGAGGAACTCGCGACCGGTGAGCGGTCGACACGCAACCGGGTCGCGCGGTCCATCCTGTCCCACGGTCCCTCGACCGTGGCCGACCTCGCCGGCCGCCTCGGGCTCACCCAGGCGGCCGTACGCAGGCATCTGGACGCACTCGTCGGCGACGACGTCGTACAACCCCGCGAACAGCGCGTCTACGGCGCGCGGACGCGCGGGCGCCCGGCCAAGGTGTTCGCCCTGACGGACTGCGGACGGGACGCCTTCGACCAGTCCTACGACAAACTGGCCGCGGACGCGCTCCGCTGGATCGCCGATCAGGAGGGCGGGGAGCAGGCGGTCGCCGCCTTCGCCCGCGCCCGGGTCGCCGCCGAGGCGGGCGCCTACCGCGCGGCCGTCGAGGCCGCCGCGCCCGAAGAGAAGACCGAAGCCCTGGCCAAGGCCCTGAGCGCCGACGGGTACGCTGCTACGGCACGCAGTGCCCCCCACCCCCACCAGGGGGAGCAGCTCTGCCAGCACCACTGCCCGGTGGCCCATGTGGCCGAGCAGTTCCCGCAGCTCTGCGAGGCCGAGACCGAGCTCTTCGCCGAACTGCTCGGTACACACGTCCAGCGGCTGGCCACCATCGCCCACGGCGACGGCGTCTGCACGACGTTCATCCCCAGAGTTTCCAAGCAAGCCAACGACACCGCATCAGCAAGCACCGCCGGGAGGAACCCCGCATGACGCTCCCCATTGAGGAGACCGCCCACCCCGAGCTGGAGGGTCTGGGTAACTACGAGTACGGCTGGGCCGACTCCGACGTCGCCGGTGCCTCTGCCAAGCGTGGCATCAACGAGGACGTCGTCCGGGACATCTCCGCCAAGAAGAACGAGCCGGAGTGGATGACCAAGCTCCGTCTCAAGGGCCTGCGCCTGTTCGAGAAGAAGCCCATGCCGAACTGGGGCTCGGACCTGTCGGGCATCGACTTCGACAACATCAAGTACTTCGTGCGCTCCACGGAGAAGCAGGCGGAGTCCTGGGAGGACCTGCCCGAGGACATCAAGAACACGTACGACAAGCTCGGCATCCCCGAGGCGGAGAAGCAGCGCCTCGTCGCCGGTGTCGCGGCCCAGTACGAGTCCGAGGTCGTCTACCACCAGATCCGCGAGGACCTGGAGGAGCAGGGCGTCATCTTCCTCGACACCGACACCGCCCTCAAGGAGCACCCGGAGCTCTTCAAGGAGTACTTCGGCACCGTCATCCCGGTCGGCGACAACAAGTTCGCGTCGCTGAACACCGCGGTGTGGTCCGGCGGCTCCTTCATCTACGTGCCGAAGGGCGTGCACGTCGAGATCCCGCTCCAGGCCTACTTCCGGATCAACACCGAGAACATGGGCCAGTTCGAGCGGACGCTGATCATCGTCGACGAGGACGCCTACGTCCACTACGTCGAGGGCTGCACGGCCCCGATCTACAAGTCGGACTCCCTGCACTCCGCGGTCGTCGAGATCATCGTGAAGAAGGGCGCCCGCTGCCGCTACACGACCATCCAGAACTGGTCGAACAACGTCTACAACCTGGTCACCAAGCGCGCCGTGGCGTACGAGGGCGCGACCATGGAGTGGATCGACGGCAACATCGGCTCCAAGGTCACCATGAAGTACCCGGCCGTCTACCTGATGGGCGAGCACGCCAAGGGCGAGACCCTCTCCATCGCCTTCGCCGGCGAGGGCCAGCACCAGGACGCCGGCTCCAAGATGGTCCACATGGCGCCGAACACCTCCTCCAACATCGTGTCGAAGTCCGTGGCGCGTGGTGGCGGCCGTACGTCCTACCGCGGTCTGGTCGAGATCGGCGAGGGCGCGCCCGGCTCCAAGTCGAACGTGCTGTGCGACGCGCTGCTCGTCGACACCATCTCCCGCTCGGACACGTACCCCTACGTGGACGTCCGCGAGGACGATGTCTCCATGGGCCACGAGGCGACCGTCTCCAAGGTCAGCGACGATCAGCTCTTCTACCTGATGAGCCGTGGCATGACCGAGTTCGAGGCGATGGCGATGATCGTGCGCGGCTTCGTCGAGCCGATCGCGAAGGAGCTGCCGATGGAGTACGCGCTGGAGCTCAACCGCCTGATCGAGCTGCAGATGGAAGGCGCGGTCGGCTAAGCGACCGCCGTCTCCGTCAAGTCACTTACGTAGGAAGAGAGCAGACCGACAGCCATGGCTGAGGCTCAGAACATCCCGGTGGGGTCCACCACCGCCGGCGCGGTGGCCGTTGCCGCCGAGTCGACCGTCGCCACGCGCATGAGCGCGCCGCCGTCCTTCGACGTGGCGGACTTCCCGGTCCCGCACGGCCGTGAGGAGGAGTGGCGGTTCACCCCGCTGGAGCGCCTGCGCGGGCTGCACGACGGCACCGCCGTCGCCGACGGCGCGGCCGTCAAGGTCGCCGTCGAGGCCCCCGAGGGCGTCACCGTCGAACTCGTGGACCGTGACGACCCGCGGCTCGGCAAGGCCGGCACCCCCGTGGACCGGGTCGCGGCCCAGGCGTACTCCGCGTTCGAGAAGGCCGGTGTGATCACCGTCGCCAAGGACACGGTGCTCACCGAGCCGATCCGGATCGCGGTGCACGGCGAGGGCGGGGTCTCCTACGGGCACCAGGTCGTCGAGCTGGGCGCCTTCGCCGAGGCCGTCGTCGTCATCGACCACACCGGTGACGCGGTGATCGCCGCCAACGTCGACTTCGTCCTCGGTGACGGCGCCAAGCTGACCGTCGTCTCCGTCCAGGACTGGGACGACACGGCCGTGCACGTGGCCCAGCACAACGCCCTAATCGGCCGGGACGCCAGCTTCAAGTCCGTCGTGGTCACCTTCGGCGGTGACGTCGTACGCCTGCACCCGCGCGTGACCTACGCCGGTACCGGTGGCGAGGCCGAGCTGTTCGGGCTGTACTTCACGGACGCCGGCCAGCACCAGGAGCACCGCCTCCTGGTCGACCACAACGTCCCGCACTGCAAGTCCAACGTCGTCTACAAGGGCGCGCTGCAGGGCGAGGGCGCCCACGCGGTGTGGATCGGCGACGTCCTGATCGAGGCCAAGGCCGAGGGCACCGACACCTACGAGATGAACCGGAACCTCGTCCTCACGGACGGCGCCCGGGTCGACTCGGTGCCGAACCTGGAGATCGAGACCGGTGAGATCGTCGGCGCCGGCCACGCCTCCGCGACCGGCCGCTTCGACGACGAGCAGCTCTTCTACCTGATGGCCCGCGGCATCCCGGCCGACGAGGCCCGCCGTCTCGTGGTCCGCGGCTTCTTCGCCGAGCTGGTCCAGCAGATCGGTGTCGACGACATCCAGGACCGCCTTCTCGCGAAGATCGACGAGGAGCTGGAGACCGTGTCTGGATCGGGCCGATGACCTTCGTACGCGCCTGTGGACTGAGCGAGCTGGAGGACGACACCCCGAAAAGGGTGGAGCTCGACGGCACGCCGGTCTCGGTCGTGCAGACCGAGGGCGAGGTGTTCGCCATCCACGACATCTGCTCGCACGCGAACGTCTCGCTCTCCGAGGGCGAGGTGGAGGACTGTCAGATCGAGTGCTGGCTGCACGGCTCCGCGTTCGACCTCAGAACCGGTAAGCCGTCCGGCCTTCCCGCGACGCGCCCCGTCCCCGTTTACCCCGTAAAGATCGAAGGGGACGATGTGCTCGTCTCCCTCACCCAGGAGTCCTGAGGCACCCATGGCAACGCTTGAAATCCGAGACCTGCACGTCACCGTCGAGGCCGACAACGCCACGAAGGAGATCCTCAAGGGCGTCGACCTCACCGTGAAGCAGGGCGAGACGCACGCCATCATGGGCCCCAACGGCTCCGGCAAGTCGACCCTCGCCTACTCCCTCGCGGGCCACCCCAAGTACACGGTCACCGGCGGCACCGTGCTGCTCGACGGCGAGGACGTCCTGGAGATGTCCGTCGACGAGCGCGCCCGCGCGGGCCTGTTCCTCGCGATGCAGTACCCGGTCGAGGTCCCGGGTGTCTCCGTGTCGAACTTCCTGCGGACCTCCGCCACCGCCATCCGCGGCGAGGCCCCCAAGCTGCGCACCTGGGTGAAGGAGGTCAAGGAGGCCATGCAGCGCCTCAACATGGACCCCTCCTTCGCCGAGCGCAACGTCAACGAGGGCTTCTCCGGCGGTGAGAAGAAGCGCCACGAGATCCTCCAGCTGGAGCTGCTCAAGCCGAAGGTCGCGATCCTCGACGAGACGGACTCCGGTCTGGACGTCGACGCGCTGCGCATCGTGTCGGAGGGCGTGAACCGCGTCCGCGAGACCGGCGAGGTCGGCACCCTGCTGATCACCCACTACACGCGCATCCTGCGCTACATCAAGCCCGACCACGTGCATGTGTTCGCGAACGGCCGGATCGCCGAGTCCGGCGGCGCGGAGCTCGCCGACCAGCTCGAGGCCGAGGGCTACGACAAGTACGTGAAGGGTGGCTCCGTGACCGGAGGGAACTCAAAGGAGGAAGTCGCGTGACACAGCTGCCGGGCCTCCTCGACACCGAGGCGATCCGCAAGGACTTCCCGATCCTCGATCGGACCATCCACGATGGCAAGAAGCTTGTCTACCTGGACAACGCGGCGACCTCGCAGAAGCCGCGCCAGGTGCTGGACGCCCTGAGCGAGTACTACGAGCGCTACAACGCCAACGTCCACCGCGGTGTGCATGTGCTCGCCGAGGAGGCCACGGCGCTGTATGAGGGTGCGCGCGACAAGGTCGCGTCGTTCGTCAACGCGCCCAGCCGCGACGAGGTGATCTTCACCAAGAACGCCTCCGAGTCGCTGAACCTCGTGGCGAACATGCTCGGCTGGGCCGACGAGCCCTACCGCGTGGACTCCGAGACCGAGATCGTCATCACGGAGATGGAGCACCACTCCAACATCGTGCCGTGGCAGCTGCTCTCGCAGCGCACGGGCGCGAAGCTGAAGTGGTTCGGGCTGACCGACGACGGCCGGCTCGACCTCTCCAACATCGACGAGATCATCACGGAGAAGACGAAGATCGTCTCCTTCGTGCTGGTGTCCAACATCCTCGGCACGGTCAACCCCGTCGAGGCGATAGTGCGCCGGGCGCAGGAGGTCGGCGCCCTGGTCTGCATCGACGCCTCGCAGGCCGCGCCGCACATGCCGCTGGACGTCCAGGCCCTCCAGGCCGACTTCGTGGCCTTCACCGGCCACAAGATGTGCGGTCCGACCGGCATCGGCGTCCTCTGGGGCCGCCAGGAGCTGCTGGAGGACCTGCCCCCGTTCCTCGGTGGCGGCGAGATGATCGAGACGGTGTCGATGCACTCGTCGACGTACGCTCCCGCCCCGCACAAGTTCGAGGCGGGCACCCCGCCGATCGCGCAGGCGGTCGGGCTGGGCGCGGCGATCGACTATCTGAACTCCATCGGCATGGACAGGATCCTTGCCCATGAGCACGCGATCACCGAGTACGCGGTGAAGCGGCTGACGGAGGTCCCGGACCTCAGGATCATCGGCCCCGCCACGGCCGAGGACCGGGGCGCGGCGATCTCCTTCACCCTCGGCGACATCCACCCGCACGACGTGGGCCAGGTCCTCGACGAGCAGGGCATCGCGGTCCGGGTCGGCCACCACTGCGCCCGCCCCGTCTGCCTGCGGTACGGAATTCCCGCGACCACCAGGGCGTCGTTCTATCTGTACTCCACGCCGGCCGAGATCGACGCACTGGTCGACGGCCTGGAGCACGTACGGAACTTCTTCGGCTGAAGGGCGTGAGTTGAGACCGTGAAGCTGGACTCGATGTACCAGGAAGTCATCCTGGACCACTACAAGCACCCGCACGGGCGGGGCTTGCGGGATGGCGACGCCGAGGTGCACCACGTGAACCCGACGTGCGGCGACGAGATCACCCTGCGAGTGAAGTACGACGGCACGACCATCGAGGACGTCTCGTACGAGGGGCAGGGCTGCTCGATCAGCCAGGCGTCGGCCTCCGTGCTGAACGACCTCCTCGTCGGCAAGGACCTCGCGGACGCGCGGCGGATCCAGGAGACCTTCCTGGAGCTGATGCAGTCCAAGGGGAAGATCGAGCCGGACGACGCGATGGAGGAGGTGCTGGAGGACGCGGTCGCGTTCGCCGGTGTCTCCAAGTACCCCGCCCGGGTCAAGTGCGCCCTCCTCAGCTGGATGGCGTGGAAGGACGCGACGGCCCAGGCGCTGGGCGCCGGCGCCGACGTCGAAAGGAAGACGGCATGAGCGAGACCCTGGAGATGAAGCCGGCCTCCGAGGAGGAGGTCCGCGAGGCCCTGTACGACGTCGTCGACCCCGAGTTGGGTATCGATGTCGTCAACCTCGGCCTGATCTACGGCATCCACATCGACGACGCGAACATCGCGACGATCGACATGACCCTGACCTCCGCGGCCTGCCCGCTGACGGACGTCATCGAGGACCAGGCGAAGTCCGCCACGGACGGCATCGTCAACGAACTCCGCATCAACTGGGTCTGGATGCCCCCGTGGGGCCCCGACAAGATCACCGACGACGGCCGCGAGCAGCTTCGGGCGCTCGGGTTCAACGTCTGAGTACCAGCACATGAGTGTGGCCCCCGGCGCATCGCCGGGGGCCACACTCATGTGCGCGGTGGTGGCTCCGCTCAGGAGAAGCCCTTCACCAGGTTGAACGTGGCGTCCGCGTAGAAGGAGCCGCCGTACTGGGCGCGGTCCAGGCGGAGCTGGAAGTTGCGGTGCCGGACGTAGTAGCCGGGGTAGTTCACCGACTCCAGCATGACCGAGCCCGAGTAGCCCGAGCGGGGGCAGAAGGTGGCGTCCTGCTTGAAGAGGCCGGAGCCGTCGTTGCTCGACACGCGCAGTACGAAGTTCTGGTGGCGTACGTAGCGGCCGTCCGTCATGCGGAAGGAGTAGCAGGAGGAGTTGGCGAGACCGGAGACCACCTTGAAGGAGGAGTCCTCCCTGGTCTCGCTGCCACTGCGGGAACTCACCTGGTCCAGCTGGATCACGCCGTTGCGCAAGTGCCAGTAACGGTCCGGGTAGTTGGCGGACCGTACGGACTTGCGGGTGGTCGAGGTGGACGGCGGCTTCTTGGGGGGCGACGTCGTCTTCGACGGCTCGGCGGTCGGCTTGGAGCCGCCCTGCTGCTTGTCGTCGGACGAGCCGGAGTCCTTGGAGCCGGAGGAGTCCTTGTCCTTGTCCTTGTCCTTGTTCTCGCTCTTGCCCCCGCCGCCCTTCGAGTCGCCCTCGGCGCCCTGGGGCTCCGACAGGCCGCTCTTGCCGTCCGGCGCCGAGGTCGCCGGGGGCGAGGTGGGCGGGAGGGAGAGGGAGGGCAGGATCCGGTCGTCGGCGGCGGTGGTGGTGCCGTTGCGGTCCGACGAGTCGTCAGGTCCCGAGCCCTGCAAGGTGATCGCGGTCACGCAGGAGGAGACCACGGCCAGGGCGAGGGCACCGGCCAGCCAGAGGCGGCGGGTGCCCGGTATTCGGGTGTCGTTCGGGGCGACACCCGTCTCCCACACCTTCGCGGATCTGAGCACCGGAAGGTTGGGCGTGTTCTGGTCCGGATCAGGTCCGGGCTTTTGTGGCGGCATGCGCGGTTCCTTCAGCGTCGCCAGATGCGGACGCGAATCGTCATGGGGTCGACAGGGAGGAGCCAGACGCGACCCGGAACGCGAGATTTTCAAGATCATCACATTCGGGAGCTTGACCGTTGAAACAGTAGTGGACCGAGTGACGCCCGGGGAGCCCTTTCAGTGAGCGCTTCCATAACGGAACGGCCCCGAAAGACGGGCCTCTTGGCGGTCCGCGTGGCTCAATTCGGCCCATAAGCAGGCCTGTACGCACGATGTGCACTCACTCGTGTGATGTGTACGGCCGTACGCAGCATGTGTACACCCGTACGCATCATGTGTACGCTCGTACACATGGGATATCTGTTGCTCGCCGTGGCCATAGCCGCCGAGGTGGCCGCCACCACCGCCATGAAGTACAGCGAGGGCTTCAGCAGGCTGTGGCCGTCCGTGGTCACCGGTGTGGGGTACGTCGTCTCCTTCGTCCTGCTCGCCCAGGCGTTGAAGTCGATGTCGATCGGCACGGCGTACGCGATCTGGTCCGGTGTCGGCACCGCCATGGTCGCCGCGCTCGGGCTGGTGCTCTTCGGGGAGGGGCTGAGCGTCCCCAAGGTCGCCGGAATCGTGCTGATCATCGCGGGAGTCGTGGTGCTGAACCTGGGAGGCGCCCACTGATGGCCAGGCGCTACGACCCCGAGCGGCGGCAGCGGATCATCGACGCCGCGATCCGGGTGGTGGGGGACAAGGGCATCGCCGGGCTGAGCCACCGGAGCGTGGCCGCCGAGGCGGACGTACCCCTCGGCTCGACGACGTACCACTTCCGGACCCTCGACGATCTGATGGTGGCCGCGCTGCGGCAGGCCAACGAGGGCTTCGCGAAGACGTTCGCCGACGCCCTCACGGACCCCGGCACCGACCTCGCCGCCGAACTGGCCGCACTCGGCGGCCAGTGGTTCGCCGGCGACCGGACGGGCCTGGAGGTGGAGTACGAGCTGTACCTCGCCGCGCTGCGCCGGCCCGCGCTCCGGCCCGTCGCCGACGAATGGGGACGGGCCTTCGCCGACTGCCTCGCCCGCCGCACCGACCCGGTGACCGCGCGGGCGCTGGTCGCCCTGATCGACGGCATCTGCCTCCAGGTACTGCTGACGGGGGCGCCCTACGACGAGGAGTACGCCCGGGAGGTGCTGGCCCGGGTGATCCCCTGAGAGGAACCCGGGTGCCAGAAGACGGTGAAGGGGAGTGGTCGGAGTACGCCGAGGAGGACGCAGTAGAGATCGCCGCCCTCCTCGACGCCGACATCACGCCGCCCAAGGGCCTGGCCGGCCTTACCGAGCCCTCGCCACCCTGCCGGACCGCTCCCTGGTCGACCACGGGTGGGCGGGGCGTCCGGCCCCGTATGTCCGTATCGTGACCGGCACCTGAGACGTCCGCGGCGCGGGTTGGCCCGTACCGGCCCCGGGCGGTTAGGTTGCCCTCATGACCGACACGACTGCTCCTCGTACCACCGGCGCCGTGGCCGCCGGCCTTGCCACGATCGCCGCCGACGGCACCGTTCTCGACACCTGGTTCCCCGCGCCCGAACTCACCGCCGAGCCGGGCCCCTCCGGCACCGAGCGGCTGACCGCCGAGCGCGCCGCGGAGCTGCTGGGCGGCGCCGCGACCGCCGCGCTCGGTCAGGACACGCGCCGGGGCGTCGAGGTCGTCGCGGTCCGCACGGTCATCTCCTCGCTCGACGAGAAGCCGATCGACACGCACGACGCCTACCTGCGCCTGCACCTGCTCTCCCACCGCCTGGTCAAGCCGCACGGCCAGAGCCTGGACGGCGTCTTCGGCCTCCTCCCCAACGTCGCCTGGACCTCGCTCGGCCCGGTCGCCGTCGACGAGCTGGAGAAGGTCCGCCTCAACGCCCGCGCCGAGGGCCTGCACCTCCAGGTCACCTCCGTCGACAAGTTCCCGCGCATGACGGACTACGTGGCCCCCAAGGGCGTCCGGATCGCCGACGCCGACCGGGTCCGCCTCGGCGCGCACCTCGCCGAGGGCACCACGGTCATGCACGAGGGCTTCGTCAACTTCAACGCCGGCACCCTCGGCACCTCGATGGTCGAGGGCCGGATCTCCGCCGGTGTCGTCGTCGGCGACGGCTCGGACATCGGCGGCGGCGCCTCCACCATGGGCACGCTCTCCGGCGGCGGCAACGTCATCATCTCCATCGGCGAGCGCTGCCTGATCGGCGCCGAGGCGGGCGTCGGCATCGCGCTGGGCGACGAGTGCGTCGTCGAGGCCGGCCTGTACGTCACCGCCGGCACCCGCGTCACCATGCCCGACGGCCAGGTCGTCAAGGCCCGCGAACTCTCCGGCGCCTCGAACATCCTCTTCCGCCGCAACTCGGTCACCGGCACGGTCGAGGCCCGCCCGAACAACGCGGTCTGGGGCGGCCTCAACGAGATCCTGCACAGCCACAACTGACCCCGTGAGGCCCCGTAAGGGTTGCTCTGCGTGACCTCTCCGTGGTGCAGGCAGATGAACTGTCGGACGCAGTGTCCTATCAGTGGCCGAACCGATGAGATGAGGGGCCGAGGGATGAGGAACGACCGGGCGAGGACCGTGGCGCGAGTGGTCACGGGGGTGCTGGCCGCGTCGGTGGTCTGCTGGCTGCCGGCCGGAGCCGCCCACGCCGACGAGACCAACAAGGCCTCGCACAACGGTCCCCGGATCGGGCTGATCAACATCGGCCAGGTCGACGACCCGATGGAGGACGTGCTGGAGCACACCCTGCTGTTCGGCGACGGGTACCGCTGGGGCTGACCCGCACCGGCCGGGTGATCCGGGGCCCGCACGCGCTGCACGCGCGTGCGGGCCCCGGCCGTTGTCCGGACCTTTTTCGGCGCGGTGACATAGCCGCGGGCCGGTCCGCGCGTCACTTGGGGCACAGGGGCGGGACACGGGGCCCGCCGGAGAAGAGAAGGTGACGATGGATGCCGCGGGGCAGGAGAGTTTCCGGGAATTCGTGGCCGGGCGGTCGTCGGCCCTGCTGAAGACGGCCGTGCTGCTGAGCGGCGGCGACCGGCACGCCGCCGAGGATCTGCTGCAGAACGCGCTGATCAAGGCCGCCGGGCGCTGGCAGCGGATCGACGAGCCGGAGGCGTACGTACGGCGGATCCTCTACCGGCAGCAGGTCAGCCGGTGGCGGCTGAAGTGGCGGCGCCGCGAACTGACCGTCGCCGAGCCGCCCGAGAGCGCCGGGGGCATGGACGGGGTCGCCGGGGTGGAGCTGCGGCTCGTGATGCGCGGGGCGCTGGCCCGGCTCACCGCCCGGCAGCGGACCGTGCTGGTGCTCCGCTACTTCGAGGACCTGCCCGAGGGCGAGGTGGCCCGGATCCTCGGGTGTTCCGTGGGGACCGTCCGGTCCACCACCCACCGCTCGCTGGCCCGACTGCGCGAACTCGCGCCCGAACTGGCCGCGCTCGGACCCGCCGCGGCCGAGCAGCAGCCGTCCCGTGACTTCTCGCCCGTGGAGGTGCGTCCGTGAACGTCGAGGAACTGGTGCGTGACTCCCTGCGGGAGCAGGCCACCGAACTGCCGCCCCTGGCCCCGGGTTTCGCCGACCGGGTGCTGACCGTCCGGCGCCGCCGCCGGACCCGCAGGCTCGCGACCGTCGCCGCGGCCACCGCCGCCGTGGTCGCCGTCGCGGTGGCCGTGCCCCTGCTCGACTCCGGGAAGGAGCAGGTACGGCTCGCCACCGAGATGAACAAGAGCGACATCATCGCCCACCCCGACCAGTCGCCACCGCGCGACCTGATCGCGGCCGGGGACGTGGCGCTGGCCGCGTACTACACCTTGGACACCGTGATCACCAAGAAGAAGGACACGGCCGTCCAGCGGCGTTCCTACACGATCCTCGACCAGGAGACCGGCAAGTACGTCGCGGATTCCCGCTGGTCCCAGGTCGCCGTCGCCCCCGGCATGCGGACCGCCGCCGTCCTGGAGACGCAGCTGCCCGCCAAGAGGATCGGGCTGCTCGACCTGCTCACCGGCGAGGTCGAGCGCTGGATCGAGGTGGACCGGGGCGTGGCGAGCGTGGAGTTCTCGTCCGACGGCAGCAAGCTCGTCGCCACCACCTACAGCGAGAACCCCGATCTGCTGACCAGGGCGGCCTACGACCTCGACGGCGACGGCAAGAAGAACGACTTCGAGCCGGATGCGTCCAAGCCGTACCGGACCGGCTTCTACATCGTCGACGTCGACTCCGGCGGGAGCCGGTGGAGCGCGGCCCCACCGGAGAAGGAGGACGGCCACACGTTCTTCGCCACCCCCCGGCGTGACTTCTCCTTCAGCGGTGACGGGAAGCTGGTCCGCTCCGCGCTCAGCATGGAGCCGCACGACCAGTACTACGACCTGAAGGGCGACAAGGTCGACAAGCCGGCCGCCGAGAAGTACCTGACCTGGTCGGTGCAGGCGCGGCTCTCCCCGGACGGCAGGCTCGCGGCCGGCGATTTCGCGGGCGGCGCCAAGACCACCGCCTCCGAGATCCTCGACCCCCGCACCGGCAAGCGGCTCCACAAGATCCCCGGACAGCAGCTGCTCGCCTGGGCCGACAACGAGCGGCTCGTCGCCTGGGACATCAAGGCCGGCGACAGCGAGTTCCGCAACCGCCTGGTGCTCGTCACCATCGGCAATGACCGGACGATCCCGCTCAGCGGCACCCGCAAGGGCAACGACGGGGACCCCGGGCGCTGGAACGCGGTCTTCGCCACCCGCTGACGATCACCCGTTGACGATCACCCGCTGACGACCCCCTCTCAGGCGGTCACCAGCCGTTCGTACGCCGCCAGCAGCCCGTCGGTCACCTCCTGACCGGCGGGCCGCAGCGGTGCGCGGACCGGGCCGCCGGGGAGGCCGAGCCGGTTCAGGAGCGCCTTCGTCGTGACGGTGCCGGGCAGGCCCGAGGCCATCATCAGCCCGGTGAGCGGGATCGTCCGGCGCTGGAGGCGGGCCGCCTCGGCGGTGTCGCCCGCGTCGAAGGCGTCGACGATCGCCCGGAAGGGGCCCGGGGCCGCGTTCGCGACCGTGCCGATGTAGCCGGACCCGCCGATCGCGTACAGCGCGAGGGCGTACTCGTCGCAGCCCGTGTAGTACGCCAGCTCCGTCTCGGCCAGCACCTGCTGGGTGCCGAGGAGGTCGTACGCGCAGTCCTTCACCGCCACGATCCTGGGGTGGGCCGCCAGCCGGATCATGGTCTCGGGCTCGATGCGGGTGCCGGTGCGGCCGGGGATGTCGTACAGGGCGAGCGGCAGTCCCGAGGCGTCGGCGAGGTCGCGGAAGTGCGCCTCGACCGCGTCCTGCGGGGGTCTGCTGTAGTACGGCGTGACCGCCAGCAGGCCGTCCGCGCCCGCCTTCTCGGCCGCCAGCGCCAGTTCCACGGTGTGCCGGGTGTCGGCGGTGCCCACCCCGGCCACGATCACCGCCCGGTCGCCGACCGCCGCGCGCACCGCGCGGATCAGCTCCGCCTTCTCCGCGTCCGTCGTCGTCGGTGACTCACCCGTCGTACCGGACAGGACGAGCCCGTCGCATCCCCGCGTCACCAGCCGGTCGGCCAGCCGCTGGGCCCCGTCCAGGTCGAGCGCGCCGGACGCGGTGAAGGGGGTGACCATCGCGCAGAGGGCGCGGCCGAAGGGGGTGGGGCGGTGGGTGCGGGTCATGGGGACAGTGTCGGGGCGGCCACTGTGAAGCTCCACTTAATTCTGCTACGAGATATGCGGTTGATCTGCTACACGGACAGGGTTGGCTCGTGGGGAGGGGTAGTGCGGGCCGGGTCGGGTACTCGGGCCTCCCGAACAGGTGAGGAGGCGGGACATGGCGACCGGTACCACCGAGTCCAGGCCCACGCGATTCGCGCGCTCCGTGCGCTCCGTACGATCCGCGCGTCCGGGGCCGGGCGAACACGACCACCACTCCGTGGGCGAGCTGGTCGGGCAGGCCACCGAACAGCTCTCCCTGCTCGTACGACAGGAGGTCGCCCTCGCGAAGGAGGAGCTGGCCGAGAAGGGGCGGCGCGCGGGGCGCGGCGGGGGGCTCCTCGGCGCGGCCGGCGCGGTCGCGTATGTGGGGTTCATGACGTTGGCCGGGGCCGGGGTCGCGGCGCTCTCCCTGGTGCTGGACGTGTGGGCGGCCGCGCTCATCGTGATGGGCGTGCTGTTCGTGATCGCGGCGGTGCTGGCGGTGGTGGGGCGCGGGCAGCTGCGGCGGGCGACCCCGCCCAGGCCGGAGCTGGCGCTCGACAGTGTCAAGGCGGACATGGACGAGATCAAGGGGAGGGCCCGGCGATGACGCACGCATCCGGTAGGACGAACGGTTCTGTGGGCGCCAAGGGCCCCGACGAACTCCGGCGGCAGATCGAGGCGACCCGGGCCCAGCTCGGCGACACGGTCGAGGAACTGGCCGCCAAGGCCGATGTGAAGGCGAGGGTCCACTCGGCGTGGGAGCGGGTGCCGCGGGAGGCGGTCGTCGTCGGCGGCGGGGTGGCCGTGGCGGCCACGGCCGGGGTACTGGTCTGGCGCCACTACCACTAGCCGCCGCTTCTTTTGCCCGACCGCCCACCCACCCACCCACCCGACTCGCCTCGCTGACAGGTCCGACCCGAAGGACATGCCGCCGGGCCGGGGCTGAGGGGTGCCCGGCGGTGCATGCGCATGCGGGGACGCGTCGACGGCGGTTGGCGGCGGGGGCCGGAGCGGCCGGTCGAGGTTGAGTTCGCCTCGCCTCGCGTCGGCGCGCCTCGCTGCCAAGTCCGACCCGGAAGCCGTGACGCCGGGCCGGTGCCACGACCTTGCCCAGGAGCCAGGCGCTCGCCGAGTCGGGCCGGAGCTGCGGTCGAGGTCGAGTTCGGCTCGCCTCGTCGGTTCGGGATTTCCCGGCCTCCGCTCCGCCGCTCACGTCATCCCGGCCTCAGTCCTTCCCCCCCCGCATCCTCAGCCTTTGCTTGTCACCCCCGAGCCGTCGTCGCCGTTGGTGGTGCGGGCTCGGGCCTCTCGGAGGGCTCGTAGGCGGGGTGGCCAGGTGCGGGTGTCCCGGGGTTCGGTGTAGGGCTCGTCCGTGGGGGCGTGGCCCTCGGTGATGGCGCGTTCTCGGGAGAGTTCCGCGTCGAATTCGAGGCCGAGGAGGATCGCCAGGTTGGTGAGCCAGAGCCAGATGAGGAAGACGACGGCGCCGGCGAGGGTGCCGTAGGTCTTGTTGTAGGAGCCGAAGTGCGCGGCGTAGACGGCGAACCCCGCGGAGGCGACCAGCCAGACGAGCGTGGCGAGCACCCCACCGGGACTGACCCAGCGGAAACCCCGGCCCCGGACGTTCGGCGCGGCCCAGTACAGCAGCGCGATCATCAGCGTCACCAGCACCAGCAGCACCGGCCACTTGGCGACGCCCCACACCGCGATCGCCGCGTCGCCGAGCCCGATCGTCGTGCCCGCGCGCTCGGCCAGCGGACCCGTGAAGACGACGATCAGCGCGCTCACCGCCAGCATCACCATCAGCACCAGGGTCAGGACGATCCGCAACGGCGTCAGCTTCCACACCGGACGCCCCTCCGGCAGGTCGTACACCGCGTTGGACGTACGGATGAACGCGGCCACGTACCCCGACGCCGACCACACCGCCGCCAGCAGCCCGACGATCGCCAGCACCCCGCCCGTACCGCCGCTCTCGCCCAGCTGGACGACCGCGTCCCGCAGGATGTCCCGCGCGGGGCCGGGCGCCAGGTCGCCGACGTTGTCCAGGATCTTGTCGGTCGCGCGCTGTCCGACGACCCCGAGCATCGACACCAGCACCAGCAGCGCGGGGAAGAGCGACAGGACGCCGTAGTACGTCAACGCGGCGGCCCGGTCGGCGAGTTCGTCGTCCTGGAACTCCTTGACCGTGCGTCGCACCACCGCCCACCACGAGCGCTTCGGCAGCCCGGTGGGACCGCCTTCCACCCCGTCCCCGTCCTCTGCCCGCATCTTGGCCCCGGCCCCCGTCCCCGTCCCCGTTCCGCTCTTCTCGTCCATGACCGGGCGGGTCTCCTCAATTCGGCCCGCGAATCGCCCACTTGACCTGAATCTTGGTTGAGGTTGAAGAGTGACGGGTGCACGTACACCGCGTACCGATCATGGGAGAGCGGCATGACCCGTCGTACGGACCTCCATCCCGTCCTCGACCGCCCCGATGTCGGGGCACCCTTCTTCAGTACCTGGGAGGTGGGCACCCCCGAGCGGCAGCGGCGGACCGTCGAGGCCATCGCCGAGACCTGGGAGCGGCGGCCTTGGCCGGCGGAAGGGCTGCTGGGGTACTTCGTGTACACCGGGGAGGACGGTTCCGGGCTGTTGCACTACTCGCAGTGGGCCGACGAGCAGGCGTACGAGGCGTTCGTGAAGACGCATCGGCAGGAGCGCAACGACGCCGTCGACACCGCCGTACCCGGGATCGAGCGGGTGGGCCTCGGACGCTATCGGCGCTACCGCAGCCTCACCGGCGGCGGTGAGGGCCGCGCCGTACGCGTGCCGGGGTGTGTCGTGATCGTGGACGTCGAGTTCGACGGGCCGGACCCGGCACGGCAGCGCGCCTGGGTGGACGCCGTCGAGGAGGCACTCGCCGCCGAGCCGTCCCAGCACCCCGGCGGTATCTCCGCCCACTTCCACCTCGGTACGGACGGCACCCGTGTCCTCAACTACGCCGAGTGGGAGACCGCCCGGCACCACATCGACGCCCTCGCCGCACCCGGCGACGGGATCGGCTCGCCTTCGCCGCTCTGGCAGCGCGTACAGACCTGGCCCGGACTGCTGGAGGCCGGCTCGGTCAAGCGGTACGAGTACGCCCTCGGCCTCGTCCCCGGCTGAGCCCGGCACGACTTTCACCGAACACTCCGAACACTCAAATTTCCTGGACAAAAAAAGTTTTCGGTGAGACGGTGGAGCCATGTTGGACGTCACCGTGATCGAGGACCCCGAGGCAGCGGCGGTCTCGCTGGACCCCGTACGGGCCCGGCTGCTCGCCGAGCTGGCCGCCGGGCCCGCGTCGGCCGCCATGCTGGCCGGGAAGGTCGGGCTGCCGCGCCAGAAGGTGAACTACCACCTGAAGGCGCTGGAGCGGCACGGCCTGGTCGAGTTGGCGGGGGAGCGCCGCAAGGGCAATGTCACCGAGCGGCTGATGCGGGCGACCGCCGCGTCGTACGTGATCTCCCCGCTCGCGCTCGCCGCCGTGCAGCCGGACCCGGACCGCTTCCGGGACCAGCTCTCCGCGCGCTGGCTGCTCGCGCTCGGCGCCCGGCTGGTCCGGGACGTCGGGTCGCTGATCACGGGCGCGGCCAAGGCCCGCAAACGGCTCGCGACCTACGCGCTCGACGGCGAGGTCACCTTCGCCTCGGCCGCCGACCGGGCCGCGTTCGTCCAGGAACTGACCGCCGGGGTGAGCGCGCTCATCCGTAAGTACGACGCGCCCGGCGCGGAGGGCGGCCGGGGCCACCGGATCGTCGTCGCCCTGCACCCCACGGTCAAGCCGCCGCAGGCCGCGGAAGCGCAAGCCCGGTCGGCTCAGCCGGATCGGCCCGAACTGTCGGATCAGTAAGACCCGTTGAGGAGCACGTCATGTCCAAGGAAGTGTCCAAGGGAATGTCCAAGGGAATGTCCAAGCAATTCGAGATCGCCCGGGAGTTCGAGGTCGATGCCACCCCCGAGGAGGTGTGGGAGGCCGTCACGGCCGGGACCGGTGGCTGGCTGTGGCCGATGGAGGCGCCGGAGCCGAGGATCGGCGGCAAGGGGCCGTTCGGCTCCGAGGTCATCGCCTGGGAGCCGCCCCACCGGTACAGCAACCGCGTCGAGGACGTCGAGGGGATCTCCGAGCAGACCGCCAACCAGCTCGACTACACGATCGAGCCGCGTGACGACGGCCGGCGGGCCTGGGTGCGGTACGTGCACAGCGGTGTGTTCGTCGACGACTGGGACAACCAGTACGACGGCGCCGCCAAGCACACCGAGTTCTATCTGCACACCCTGCGCCAGTACCTGACGCGCTTCGCGGGCCGTACGGTCACCGCGTTCGCCACCTTCGACGGGCCCGAGACGGCCGGGGGCGCCGACGCGCTCACCGTCGTCGGGCGGGCGCTCGGCCTCGCGGACGACACCGCGGAAGGGGCGCGTGTCCGGGCCAAGGGGCCCGACGGGCAGCTGTTCGACGCCGTGGTCGACTACCGGAACCCGTACTTCATCGGCCTGCGCACCGACGACGCCCTCATCCGCTTCTTCGGCCGCAACCACTGGGGTTACCGCGTCGGCATGAGCGTCCACGACTTCGCGCCGGGCGCCGACGCGAAGGCCGACGAGACCGCGTGGCAGGGCTGGCTGAACGGTGTGTTCAGCCAGCCCTGAACACCGGTCGTGCGCAGGTGCTACGGCTACGGCCTACGGCTACGGCTCGAAGCGCAGCACCTGCGGGTCGTGGTCGCTGATCTGGTCGTTGAACTCCGCGTTCGTGTGCACGCTGTCGTACGCGAACCCGTCGGCGCGCCGGACCGACCGGCTGACCAGGATCTGGTCGAGGACCTGGGTGTTGCCCTGGAAGACGTACGAGTAACGCTCGTACTTCGGCAGCGACTTGACCGCCGACCACAGGGCGCCGCCGTTCTCCAGCAGTTCGGTGGTCTCGGAGAACTCGAAGTCGTTGATGTCGCCGAGGGCGATGACGGCCGCCTTCTTGTCCTTCGCCAGGACCTGCTTGACGAAGGTGTTGACGGCGGTCGCCTGGAGGTGACGCTGGGTCTCCGAACTCCGCTTCGGCGGCTGGAACTCCGAGTGCAGCGCCTGGTCGCCGCCCTTGGACGCGAAGTGGTTCGCGATCACGAAGACGGGCTTGCCGCGGAAGGAGAACTCGCCGACGAGCGGCTTGCGGCTGTTCGTCCAGGCCGCGTTCGCCGGGTCGATCCGGCCGGGGGAGACCGTCAGTCGCGCCGTGCCGTCCGCCTCCGTCACGCCGACCGCGGTCGTGGCGTCGCCGCCCGCGCGGTCGGTGAAGGAGACCCGCTCGGGGTTGAACAGGAGCACCTGGCGAATGTTGCCGCCGGGCTCACCGCCGTCCGCGAGGTTCACCGGGTCGATGGAGCGCCAGTCGTACGCCGGCCCGCCGGCCGCCGAGATGGCCTCGATCAGCTTCTTCACCGTCTGGTCGGCGGCGACCGTACCGTCGTTGGTGGCGCCGTTGTTGTCCTGGATCTCCTCCAGGGCCACGATGTCGGGCGACTGCAGGTTGTGCACGATCGCCGCCGCGTGGTCCGCGAAGGAGGCGTCCGAGGGGTCCAGGTTCTCGACGTTGTACGTCGCCACCGCCAGCTCGTCGCTGCCCTGCTTCTGTGTCGTCTCGCGCTCCAGGCCGCCCTGCTTCAGGGTGCCGAGCTGGTTGGCGACCAGGGTGTAGCCGCCGAACTGGTTGTAGTCCAGCGGGCCGGCCGTGGTGCCCTCCAGGGTGTCCCCGACGTTCGCCTTCGGGAAGTCGGCGACCGCGCCGAGCGACTGGATCTGGATACGGCCGGTGTTCTGCGAGGAGTAGGAGTCGTAGACCGTGCCGCCGCGGCGGTTGTCGTTCTCCCGGGGCTTCACCGTGACCCACAGCTCGGTGAACGGGTCGGTCGCGCCGACCACTCGGGCGTCGGCGACCTGGACGTTCATGCCCTCCAGGGACTCGTAGAAGTCCAGGGCGTACGTGGCCGGGGCGAGCGTGAGGCCGTTGACCGAACCGGCGGCGGCGGTGTCGCCGGCCGGCGCGTACCGCTTGGGTACGGACCTGGTGTCGATGACCTCCGGCGCCGGGACGGCGTTGCCCGTGGAGACCACCGTGATCGCCGGGCGGGTGATCTGCGTCACGGACTGGTTTCCGGACGAAGTGCCGCCCGGCACGAACTCGCCGACCGTGCCCGAGACCGTCACCGCGTCGCCCACCGAGACGGTCGGCCGGGAGCTGGTGAAGACGAAGACGCCCTCGCTCGTGGCCGGGTCGGCGTCCGCCCGCGTGTCCTGGATCCAGAAGCCGCGCGAACCGTAGGTGCGCACGCCCGTGACGATGCCCTCCACGCCGGTCACCTGTTGGCCGACGAGCGGGGACGTCCGGGTGGTGCCCTGGATGTCGTGGACGCGTATCGAGTCCGCCTCGGCGGGCGAGGTCAGGACCACGGCGGACACCGTGGAGCAGATGGTGGCGACGGTCAGCGCGCCGATGCGCGCGGTTCTCTTGCTCGGCAAGGTGATCCCTCCGGGGGCGTACGTGGGCGCCGGGACGAGAGTGGACGGGGGTGGACTTGAGGGGGTGGCCTGCGACCGGTGGGGCGGTGCGACGCGCGTAGAACTCTGACGGATCCCGGTGAACTTCTCGGCGGACGTCGATGAACGCCGATGAACGCCGATGTCGCCCTTGGTCGTGTCTGTGGGCGGCCCCGGAATCGGCCCAGAGCTACCCGTGAGTTTCTACGCGCGTCAATCTCCTGCCTGGTCAGGCCAGTTGTCAAGGTTTCGGCCACACCCGACTCCTGGCAGGTACATGAACCGGGCGGCATGCGGCCAAATCCGTCTAGGCTGAGCGGCTGCGTACTCGTACGCGTATCGCTCACGGGCACCCCTCCCGGGGGCCACCCGTCACCATCTGTTCCGACACCATCTGTTCCGAATCTGTTCCGAGGAGACCCCCACCGATGTCAGACAGCTCGCCACTGCCGCCGGTGCGGCTCCTCCCCGAAGCGGAGTTGGCGCGCGAGGCGCTCGCCACCCCCCTGCTCTCGCGCGCCGTGCGGCTCGCCCGCTGGGCCGGGCCGGACACGCGGGTGGGTCCCGGGGGCGAACTCGTCGAGGAGCAACTGCCCGCGGCCGCCGAGGCGCTCGGGCTCACCGGCGGGGGCGCGGAGGGGGCGGAGGGGGCGGAGGGCACCGCGGGTCTCGGCGGCCTCGGCGGCCTCGGCGGCCTCGGGGGGCTCGGGGGTGGCGACGCGGCGGCCTCGGCCAGTGAGGCCTGGCGGGTGGCGGTCGACACCGGGCTCGTCGAGATCGTGGACGAGGAGGAGGGGACGGTCGCCGTGGGCGAGGACCTCGCGCTCCTCACCTCCGGTGGTCCGCAGGACGTGCTCGGTATCTGGCTCACCGCGCTGGAGGCCGTCCTCGCCGACGCGAGCGTGCCCGACCTCGACGGTCTGGTCGACGCCATGGGCTCCGGCGGCGAGATCGACTTCTCCCAGCTGGACTGGGACCCCGACGCCGAGGCGGAGTTCCTCGACGGGGTCCTCGGCAACCTCTACCTCCTCACCGTCAGCGAGGACGGCCCCGACGGGCCGGTGCCGCTGCCCGCGCTCGCCGCGTCGATGATCGTCCCGGACGACATGGGGGAGCCCACCAACGACGTCCTGGAACAGGTCTCGGACGCGATGATGCGGCTCGACGACCAGTTCCGGGTGCTGGAGCCGGTCGGGCTGGTGGAGTACCAGCCCGTGGACGAGGCGCTGATGACGGACGCGGAGGAGGCGGCGGCCGCCGCCGAGGGGGCGGGCGCGCCGGGGTCGCCGGGGGCGCCGGTGGTCGACGACACCGATGTCACGCGGTACGGCATGGTCCGGCTCACCCCGCTCGGGCTGTACGGCATCCGGGCCCGGCTGCAGGAGGCGGGCGTGCCCGCGCCGGCGGTCGGGGACCTCGTCGACAAGGGCGCGGACGCGCTGCTGGACGGCACCGCCGGGTTCCCGCCGGCGGCGGCGCAGGCGGAGACCGAGCAGTGGCTCGCCCGCCGGGAGGCGCTCGACGCGGCGCGCGAGCTGCTCGCGGCGGCGCGCGGAGCCGACGCGGGCGCCCCGCTGCGGCGGCTGCGCTGTCAGCAGGCGCTGTCGCTGGTCGGGGCGGTGGCCGAGCCGGCGCTCCGGGAGGTGCTGGACGATCCCGAGCTGGGCGGGCTCGCCCGGGTGTGGCTCACCGAGCGGGGTGCCGCCGAGGTGCCCGCGCCGTCCGAGGCGATGGTCTTCTGGCTGACCATCGACACGGTGGCCGCGCAGCTGGCGGCCGAGGGGAACTCCGCGGAGCTGCGGGCCCTGGTGGAGGGGCTCGCGGCGCAGCACGGGTCGTTCTTCGCGGCGGCGTGGCGGGTGGATCACCCTGCCACGCCGGATGTGCTGGAGGCGATGGGGAGGATCCACCCCGACAAGAGGGTGGCGAAGGAGGCGCGTAAGGCGGCGTTCAAGGCGCGGTCTCAGAAGGGGACCGGCGCGGGCGCGGGCGCCTAGTGGCTCGGGGGTGCGCGTCCGGTTGGCGGGTGCGGGTCCGGTGGGGCTTCTCGCGCAGTTCCCCGCGCCCCTGAAAAAGCGGGGCTGCGCCCCTGCTTTTTCGGCCCGAAGAGCACGGGGCGCAGCCCCTGCTCTTCAGGGGCGCGGGGAACTGCGTGAC
>NZ_JBVKAY010000031.1:0-25904 GCF_055657445.1 Streptomyces sp. NPDC107538
GAGCCGTGTGCGGTCAAAGCCGCCTGCACGGTTCGGGAGGGGGCCGACGGAAAAGGACCCGATCCACGGGCACCTCGCCGGCGGCCCACCTCACTTTGAACACGCACGTCAGCCACACCATGCGACGGCTGATCGCGGTGCGACCATGGCTGACCGTCTACCAGCTGCCGCCATACGCTCCGGAGTTCAACCCGGTCGAGGGCGTGTGGTCGCACCTGAAGAGGTCCCTGGCCAACCTCACCAAACACAGCCTCGACCAGCTCACCGCACTGGTGAAGACCCGGCTCAAACGGATGCAGTACCGACCCCACCTCATAGAGGGCCTCATCGCCAAGACCGGGCTCGACTTCCAACCGCCGTAACCTCAGCCATTAAAGACCTCTAGATCGTGACCGCCCTTATGTCTTGTCTTAGGTCGCGGTGGATGCATCCTCTGCATAATTTCGCTACAGCGCACCCGTGGAGCACTCTGCTGACTGCTCCACCTGCTTGGTGTAGGCGACAATCAGACGCCTCATGGCGTCGGCATCGCGGTGCTTAGACCCCGATGCCTGTACTGCTGTGTACAGTTCCTGATCGTACTTGGCGTCTACGCAGTTTCGAGTCTTGCCGAAAGCCTCGTTCTCCGAATACCGGAACCTGTCTTCGTCCGCAGAATGGGTGAGTTTTTCAAGGGTTTTCCCGGACGCGAAGTATGCGGTTGTTCTGCCGTCCTCCAGCCAGGCTTGCGTGGTCGTCACGATGAGTGCGTTATCCACGACTACTTCGCAGTCTCTGATCCCAGAGCGAGAGTCCCCTTCGACTGAAATTTTACTACCAGCCGGGAGGAACGGTGTGAGATCGTCACTGTCGATTGCAGTTCCACATAGTGTGTCAGGAGTCGCGTATTCGCGTTTCGGCCCATCGTTGCTGCATCCCGAGACAGCGGTTACGAGGACTATGGCGGCAACTGTAATATGTACACGACTCGGCCATGGAGTTGTCTGGCGGTTCATGATGATTCCTCGGTGAGGCCAGGAGTGATTAGCCATCCGTGGTGCTTCCCGGATCTTGTCCCTCAAGAATAGATCGCGCATTTACATAGCCTTGTTGTGCGGCTGATCGAGCCGTCATTCCAAGATCTCCAGAATTCAAGTGGTAATCTTTCGCCGCAGTTCGTACTGCATTTTCTGTGATATCAGTGTTTTGTTTCCAGCCGTCGTCCCAGACCTGTCCGCCGGTCCTCGCTGCATTTTCCTTGGCTTTCCCTTCGGCGTCCTGGAAAACCGACTCCAGAATGACACTGGTCGCAGTTCCAGCAGCTCCCCCTGCAAGTGCCCCGACCCAAGGTGTTGCCACGAAGGACGTGCCCACGCCGACGGCTGTGCCAACTCCGCCGGAGATCCAGTTCTTGCGCTGAGCTACGGACTGCTCGTACTCCTTATCCTTGTCCGACGCGCTGTCCCCGATCTCATCCTGGATTCCGATTCTAAGAGTCCCGGAAACTTCGCCTGACTTCTCGGCAATTTGCCTGATGATGAGTTCATGATTGTCGGAGACGCGCTGATCGGCTGGCAGGTCTGGGTTCAGGTGGTAGTCCATCAGGTGGCCCATATATGCCTTCTGTCCGACCTCGACGGCCGCGTAACCCTCGGGGTTATGGCCGACGGTGAAGAGGAGCTTACTTACGTCAATATGGTCCAACTTAGCCTCGGAGCCGACAATCGGATAGAAGTGCTCGACTTCCCTCCACTTTTCCGAATTGTCGTCCCTTTCTACGCCTGAAATGGCACGGTTGATATCGGGAAGATATTCTGAAGTGATCTGCCCGATGCTGTCAGACATGTATCCGTTGTCCGTGAGGCGAGCAGGATCATCGCTTATGGAAGCGACGAGGCTCACCATGAGCTGGGTCTGCGCCGCATTGTGTGGAGGAGTGTCGAGCGTGGGCATTTCTCCAGCAGGGTGCCCCGTAGTTGCGGCTTCCAATGCCAGAGCAAGGTTGTTCTGACCTGTGTGAAGATCGTCGCCGTTCGCGCCGGCTTCGTCGGGCCAGTCCCGCTCCTCGAACAGGTACTGGAAGTTGGACAGTGACACCTTGCCCTTATAAGTGTTGGCGTCGTCCGAGTCCCGTTCGAAGGGGTTGTCGGGATCGTCCTTCGACACGTACTGCTGGTTGAAGAAGTCGGTGGCTGCGTCGGGGCTGTTGGACAGGCCCTTGAGATAACCCGTCAGGGGGTCGGAGCCGCTGTCCTCGCCGATCCGATTCAGCCAGGGACTGCCGCCCATATGCTGCCAGGCCCCGTTGCCGTGTTCGCCGTTGCCGGTGAGTTGGCGCTCTTTCTCCATGAGTTTGGTGCCGTAGTCGTGCAGGAACCGGTCGTCGTAGTCGCCGGTCCGCATCAGGTTGCTCATGACCTGGAAGCCCATCGGCCCGCCGCTGGTGCCGTAGATCGGCTTGTCGCCGATGTCGATCATCTGGCGCTTCCACTCGGTCATGGCGAGGGAATCACTCTGAGAGGCATGGGCGAGCGTGAGGCCCAGATTGCGCTGGAGGTCGTCGAACTGGTCGAGGCGCTTGTGCCCGAGTTCGTAGTTGCCTCTGTTGGCGTCCGTGACACCGGTCCAGAACTCAAGAGTCTTCTTCGGGCCGAGGCCCGTCGCGAACGTCTCGGCGAAGAGGTCGTCGTCGGCGTACTTCTTGAGCCCATTGTTGAGCCTGTCGAAGTCTTTCACCGTCAGGTCGTCGGGGTCCTTCTTCGCGAGCTTCGCAAGTTCCTTGGCGGCCTGGACGGCGGCGGCCGCGGAATCCCGGTCGGAGTAGTTGGCGTCCGAAAAACCCAGCCTGCTCTGGTCGGCAATGGCTTTCAGGACGGTGCTGGCCGAGTCATCGCTCTGGGAGGCCTTGTCCAGGATCCCTTGGACCTCGTCGCGAAGCGCGGTGATGTCCCCCTGGTTGTCCGAGTCCGCTTTCGCTCGACCTTCAGGAGGAACGTCCGAGGTAACGGTGAATCCTCCTTCGTAACCGATGACCTTCAGGTTCTTCTTCCGGCCCCGGTCGATGGCCGCCGTCAACTGCCCGTGGTAGCCCTTCAGCTCACCACGGGTGTCGCTAAGGATGCTGTGAATGGTCTTGGCCTGTGTGTGGGCATCGGCGAACTCCCCTGCCGTCTTACCGATGAACTCCTTGGACACCTGAGCGTTCACACCGGCCCAGTTGGCCTTGTTCGCGGCCTGGTGCAGCCCGTCCTCGGCGTCCTTCTTCAGGTCTTCGAGGCGGTCGACAAGGGTGGACCAGTCAGTGACGGCATCATCGAGCAGTTTGAAACTGGCGTGGAGGAGGGTGTCGAGTTGCATCGGGTGTGGTCCTTTGAGCCGGGGAGGGAGGGGAGTAGGGGCCGGGTGTGTCGCAGGCAGTACCGGACTCGACTGGACGGTGATGACACGTCACCATCGAGGCCGAAGCCGCCGCTACTCCTTCTTCTTGCTCTCCTCCGGGTAGTAGGCCGGGTTCTTGTCACCGGGTTTCCCGACTCGTTCGTCAAAGCCGGCGTCCAGGGCGTCGATGCTGCTCATCTGGCGCTGGATGAAACCGTCGTCCCCGGTGTGCAGCTTTGTGGTCACGTGCATGTGGTTCGAGATGTGCGCGACGGCGTCCATCAGGGATTTGAGCTGTTCTTCCCACCGCGTCGACACGTGCTGGAGACCGGCGCCGAGGGCGAAGCCCTGCTTCGAGAGATCTCCGGCTGCTGAGTCGCTACTGGGGACGGCGACGCGAGCCTTGTCCCACAGATCGTTGTACAAGATGTGTGCGTTCTTGCCGATCTTGCTCAGATCGGTCTGACTGGCCTTGAGGATGCCGAACTTCTCGGGAAGGGCCGAAGAGCCGCCACCACCCTCGACTTGGTTCAACTGCATGTGCGTCGACTGCCGCTCGGCCGCCTCCGCCTGGAGCTGCTCCCACTCTTCCCATGCCATGGGCGGAACCCTTCCCCCGTTTGCTCGGCCAGCAGTCCCCTCGTGTCACTGCGTCGGACAGACGCTGCCGTTCTGATGGTGCGAGACCAATCCAGCTAGCAACTCAGCCCGTGAAGAATTCCAGGCACGTCCGCTGTGCGTGGATTGTCGGTCCGTGAAGGTTCGCAGGAGACCGCATGGTTGACACCGACGACGTCATCGATCGTCTGTGGAAGTCTGATGAAGACTGCAAGCAGTGAGGCGCCGTCGTCCAGGTGGCGGTGGATCAAGGGTGGGGCCCTGCGGGCCCTGTGCACGGCCAGCCGTGTGCAGCGTTCACAGCGAACGGGTAGTGCGGGCAAGGTGTGGCAGCGGGTGGGTCCCGTAACCGAGCTGACGCTCATCACTGTTGGCCCAGTTGTGCAGGTTGACTAGAGTGGCAAACGACCTGTGGACGCAACTTGCTTTGCGATCGCACGGCATGTGATTGGCCAGGTCCCGATGGTGTCGGGGCCGATGGCTGTACGGGGAAACGGGGAACGGGGAGGAGTGTCGTGCTTCCGGCAGAGATGGCGGGGGGCGTGTCAGCGGCCAGGGCTGCGAACCTGGAGGCCAGCGGTGAGGCCTTGGACAAGTTCGTGAAGCGGGTGGACGCGGTTCTCCGCGACCTTGAGACGTCGGCCGGCAATCCGACGAAGGTGGGCGCCCAGACCATCAGGTCCACGTCGCTGAGCGCGGGGGTGGATGGGATTTTCCCAGAGGCTGACGGCTTGTACACGCAGTACAACCGGGTCCATCACGAGCTCACCTCCCTGTCCAGGACCCTGCATCTGCAGATCGAGGCGACCGCCATCGCGGTCCAAGGCGCGCATCGGGGTTTCGACAACCTTGAGGAGGAACTGCGGCAGCGGTTCTACGCCATCCAGGGCGAGATCAGGGAGTTGCAGGATGGCAAGGACGGCGCACAACACACCGGTGACGGTCGCAGCGTGGTGACGTGACGATGACCGATGAACGACACGAGGCGGACCTTGACCGCGTCGAAGGCCAGAACGGCGTCACGGACATCGTCCGAGGATTTGAGGACCGTCCGCAGAGCGGATTTTTCAACCGCATGATGCGCTCGGCCTTCGTCGACAGCTCGCTCGGGCGCACCATCGCTGATCGAACGGACTTCGAGCAGCGTGACTTCGACCTCAATCAGATGATCGACATCGTCGAGCAGACAGATCCGGAGGACCTGGAGTCTTCAGGTAAGGCCCTGTGGGATGCGCGCGACGCTATCAAGGCGGCGGCTGAAGAGCTCGAAGGCCACATCGACAACGTCCACTGGGTCGGGGAATCGGGTGACGCCTTCCGTAAGTGGGGTGGCTCACTCGTCACGAACACACACCACCTGAGTGACTTCGCCGGGACGGCAGGGGATCAGATCACCGCCGCCGCGGTGGGCCTTGCGTCTGTGCGCGGTGCCATGCCGTCCCGTGATGCCCAGTCGAACCGTAAGCGCCCCGAGCAGTTCACCGAGGTCGAGAAGACGGCGGACAAGGACGCCTACACCGCCGCCGTGCGAGTGGAGGAAGATCGCCAAGAGGCGATCAACCAGATGAATCGGTTGGCCTCGTACTACGCGGTGTCCGAGGAGGTACTGGCCTCCCTGCCCGCCAAGGACAAGACACCCGAATTCACGGCCATGCCTGATGTGGGTGTCCCCCGGCCTGCGAAGGAATACCGCCCCGGCGAAGTTATTTCAGGCGCGCCTGGAGAGTCCGGATCGGCAACAGTCGTGGGGCATGACGTATCTCTGACGGAGGATGCAGCGAGGCGTGACGCCGGAGACATCCCCAGATCAACGAAAGACATCACCGGCGGGCGTATGTATGCCGATGAGCAGGTGGTCAGGACCAACATCGACAGCGTCGGGACGTTGCCACCGTCCACGCTCCCGCCCGGCACCGGTCACACACCGCCGGCATCAGGTCCTCCGGTCACAGGTGGCGGCCAGTCGGGCATGTTCGACGGCGGCTTGGGAACGCCGATCTCCAACGGTACGTCGGGCCGGAACTTGGGCGGAACAGGCGGTCTTCGCAGCCCTGCCTCGGCGCAAGGGCGGGCTGGTACACACGGTTTGCCTCATTCGGCCCCCGGTCGTTCCACGGGGCAAGGAGCCGTGAACCAGATGGGGCGTCCTGCATCGACAGGGCAACCACCCACTGGCAGAGGTACGGCGTCGGGGCCACCTGCGTCCCAAATGGGCCGTGCGGTCACCGGTGGTACGCCGCGTGCAGGCGGCGCCTCGGCCCCGCGGGCGAACAGCACTCCCGTGACCGGAGCAGGCCGAGCCAACGGAGTTGTCGGGGGAAAGCCCACGGCCCTCGGTGGTGCGTCAGCGAAGAGCGGAGCGAAAGTACCTCGTGGGACGGTCGTCGGCGGCGACAACGTGACCAACCCGCGTCCTGTTTCTGGCCGACCGGGGCAGCATGGGGTTTTCGGTGTGCCCGAGTCCAGGCCGAGGTCGACTTCGAGCGCGATGCCTCCTCGTGATGCTTCAGGAAATTCCGAGGCCGTCACAGGTAGGCCGACCGCGCGCAACTCGGTGGCGAGAGCCGAGCACAACGGCCTCACACGCGGAGGCGCCGGTCTCGTGCGAGGCCCTGGCCCAAGCAACGATGAAGACGGCCAGGAACCGCCTCGTCATCGGAGCGATGACGAGGAGTCACTTCTTCCCAACAGGCTGCGGCGAGATGTGCCGCCGGTCGTCAACTGACAGAGCGAGCAAGGACACGGAACACCATGACGTCAGGGAACAGCCGACGAACCGGGCAGGCCAGGTTCCACAGATCACGCTGCGCTGGACGTATGCGGGCTGTGGGCGGGATCGTCGCTGCCTTGGCGGCCGTGAGCGTGGGGCTGGCTCCCAGCGCCACCGCAGACGACGCCCGCTCTAAGCAGTGGTATTTGGAAGCGATGCAGGCCGAACAGATGTGGAAGGTCAGCACGGGGAAGGGCATCAAGGTCGCCGTCATCGACAGTGGAGTCAGCGCGAACACACCTTCCCTGAAGGGGCAGGTTCTGACAGGCGAAGTTCCCGAGTCGGTCGCGTACAACGCTACGGCCGATTTCTCGGGCCATGGAACGACTATGGCTGAGTTGATCGCCGGTACCGGAGAAGGCGGAGGCCTTCAGGGACTGGCGCCTGGGACGAAGATCGTGCCGTATCGCATCGAACTCGATGGCCTGCAAGGTGGGGCGCAGGAACGGGAGAGGACACCCGATTCCACGGATGCGATCAGGGCTGCAGCCGACACCGACGCGCAGATCCTCAGCATGTCGTTCGGAGCGGAGGGACCCAGTTCGAAGGAAGAGGAGGCCATCGAGTACGCCGCTTCGAAGGGCAAACTGATGGTCGCAGCCGTCGGAAACGAGGGCAGTGGCAAGGGCAAGATCGGTTATCCGGCCGCGTACCCGTATGTGATCGGTGTGTCGGCGTCGGATGAATCAGGCACGGTGTCGGAGTTCGCCTCGTCGGGTAACTATGTGGATCTCGTAGCGCCAGGGCAGGGTTTTCCCGGATGGTGTGATAAGAACCTTCGCTCGTACTGCGATGAGGACCAAGGCACGAGTGCCGCAGCTGCCATCGCCTCAGCCTCCGGCGCTCTGATCTGGTCCGCTCATCCCGACTGGACGGTGAATCAGGTCACCAGATCCCTGATCGACACGGCGGGCCGCACCTGGGCAAAGAACAATCCGAGCAAGTACGCCGGGTACGGAATGGTGCGGCCGCGGTTGGTTCTCGACGACCCCGACTACGACCCGGGTGCCGCCGACGTCGATCCACTAGCGAAGGAGAACCGCGGAGATCTTCTGGCCAAGTCCGCTTCCTCCGCCTCCTCCGCTTCCTCTGCCTCGTCGTCTCCGTCCACCGGCTCAGGGTCCCCCGAATCCGAAAGGGCCCCCAACGTCGGCACGTCGGCGGCAGGATCGTCCGCGGAGTCGGCCGATGACAGCAACACCCTCTGGATCACCCTCGGCGCCGCCGCCGCGGCCGTCGTCATGGGGGGCGTCGGCGTGGCCGTGATGAGGACGCGCCGCTCCGGCTGACCCCAGCAGGGCGCGAGCCGTCGGCAGTCCCGCGCTGTCCGGCTCGAATCAAGACAGTTGGATCGGAAAACAGACACCGGAAGGACGGCTGACCATGGCCGGCTCACAGAAGCAGAAGCTCGAGAACGATGCGGTGATTCTGCTCCAGAAGCAGATGTCCGAGAAATACGAGAACGTCAGGTCGCGTGTCCACAGGCTTCAGGGAATCATCGACAGCCTGGAGACCGGACAGTGGGACGGAATCGGCCGAGCCGCGTTCGACAAGAAGCAGTTCGAGATCAACGAGTCGCTGCGGAACATGGGCAACATCCTTGCCGAGGTCATCGACGCGATGACCTCCGCGCGCAACATCATCGACAGCAAGGAAGACGAGGTGCGCGCTGCGGTCAACAGGATTGACCTCCAGGACGGTGCTCCCACGGTGTCGCCCTTCAGCTCGATGTGAGTTGAGCAAAACTCAGAACCAAGGCCGGGCAACGGCGCGCATCAGCCAGGCACCAACGAGACGAGGTAGACAGGCATGGCCGGCAACAACATGGATGGGCTTTCCGTCACTTATGACGCGCTCGACATCACGGCGACCAAGATCGCCAACGAGGCGCGGGATCTCGAAACGGATCTGCGGGAGTTGAAGAAGCTGGTCGAGAACAGTGTGCAGTACTGGGAGGGCGAGGCCCAGGACACGTTCAAGGCGAAGCTGGACAGGTGGGACAAGGAAGCCGCGGACATCCACACGGCACTCACCGGTATTGGTCACGTCGTGGCCACGGCGGGTGGTACCTACATGGAGGGCGACAAAAGGGGAGCCAGTTACCTCCAGTAGGACACGGGAGGTCGAGCAGCTCGGGGTGGACGCGCGCGGGAGGCGTCCACCCCTTGGGCGTGCCACGCCGGTCGTGCCGCGCCCTCAACGGACTGTGAGTCCCAGTCGGCCGTCACACATCCCCACCCTCGACCAACCCCACCTGAACCAACGGCTTCCCTCGCTTCCGCGACACGAATACCCCCCGCCCCGCGGGCATCGGCCGCGGCCGTACCCCGCCCAGCAGATCACCCTCGCCCGGGTCGCCCGCGAGGACCACACCCTGGGCGCCGAGTTCCTTGATGCGCTGGGTGAACGCTTCGTAGCCCGCACGGCTCGCCCCCGCGCTGGAGCGGGCGATGATGAAGCGGACGCCGACGTCGCGGGCGAACGGAAGCATGTCGGTGAGGCCGGCCAACGGGTTGCCGCTCGACGTGGAGACCAGGTCGTAGTCGTCGATGATCACGAACACCGTGGGACCGTGCCACCAACTGCGGTCGCGCAGTTGCTCCGGCGTGACGTCCGCGGTCGGGGTGCGGCGCTGCATGAGTTCGGCCAGTGCGTCCATGTGGTGCTGCATCTGGTTCGACATGGGGATGTACTCCGCCAGATGGGAGGGCGGGGTGACACCCAGCAGCGAGCGGCGGTTGTCGACCACGAACAGCTTGCAGGTGTTGCCGTCGTACCGTTCGGTGAGGCGCTTGATGAGCAGCTTCAGCAGGTTGGACTTTCCGGACTCGCTCTCGCCGAAGACGAGGAAGAAGGGGTCCTGGTCGAAGTCCACGAACACCGGTTCGAGGTTGTCCTCGTCGAGGGCGAACGCGATGCCCCGGTTGGGGAAGCGGTTGCCCGGGGGCAGCGAAGCGGCCGGGAACTCCCGTGGCAGCAGGCGTACTTCGGGAGCACCGGGCTGTTGCCAGTGGCGGCCGACCTCGGCCGCGAGGGCCGTCGTCGCCTCGGCCAGGTCCGTGTCCGACGACAGGCCGTCGATCCTGGGGACCGCCGCCATGAAGTGCTGCTTCTGCGGCGTCTGACCGCGTCCGGGAACACCTGTGGGGACGTTCGCCGCCACCTTGCGGTCGAACTCGGAGTCCATCGGGTCGCCGAGGCGTAGCTCCAGGCGGTTCATCAGGTGGTCCTTCAGGTTCGAACGCACCTCCATGGAGCGCGAGGCGGTGAGGATCAGATGGACGCCGTAACCGAGGCCACGAGCCGCGAGGTCGTGGATCACCGGATCCATCGCCTCGTAGTCCGTACGGAAGTTGCCCCAGCCGTCGATGGCGAGGAAGACGTCCCCCCATGGCTGGTCGGTGACCGAGATGTCGCCCCGGGCGCGACGGGCACGGAAGTCGGCGATCGACGAGATTCCCGCGGCCCGGAAGTACTCCTCACGGCGGGTCAGGACGCCGTACACCTCCGCCACCGTACGCCGGACCTTCTCGGGGTCCAGTCGCGAGGCCACCCCGCCCACATGCGGCAGCCCGGCGACGGACGACAGACCGCCACCACCGAAGTCCAGCCCGTAGAACTGCACTTCGTGCGGCGTGTGGGTGAGCGCGAACGACGCGATGATCGAGCGCAGCAGCGTCGACTTGCCCGACTGCGGGCCACCGAGGATCTGCATATGGCCGGCCGCGCCGCCGAAGTCGGTCCACAGCGGTTCGCGCCGCTGCTCGTACGGCTTGTCGATGATGCCGACCGGGACGACGAGCCTGCCCGCGCCCTCGTAGCCGGGCTGGGTCATGCCGCGGCCCGGCACCGGAGCGAGCCCCGGCAGCAGCGAGTCGAGGGACGGCGGGCTGTCCAGCGGGGGCAGCCACACCTGGTGGGCAGCCGGCCCCTGCGCTTCCAGACGACGCACGATCACATCCAGAACGGTGTCGGCCAGCGCGTCGTCCCGCCGCTCGTCGGGCTCCTCCCGGCGCTGCTGAGGCACCGGCACGTACCGCACCGGGACTTCGGCCGCCGTGAACAGCACGGGCCGACGGTCGACCGGCAGCGGCCCGCCCGGCACGGCGGCCTGCTGGGAATCCGTGCGGTACGCGCCGGAGACGTACGCGGCCTTGAAGCGCACCATCTCCTCCGTGCCGAACTTCAGGATGCCGGAGCCGGGCACGTTGGGCAGCTCATAGGCGTCAGGGACACCGATGGCGGCGCGTGACTCGGCGGCGGAGAACGTCCGCAGACCGATCCGGTACGACAGATAGGTCTCCAGCCCCCGCAGGCGGCCCTCCTCCAGCCGCTGCGAGGCGAGCAGCAGATGCACGCCCAGCGAGCGGCCGATACGGCCGATCTGCACGAACATCTCGATGAAGTCCGGCTTCGCGGTGAGCAGTTCGCTGAACTCGTCGATCACCAGGACGAGTGACGGAATGGGCTGCAGCGGGGCGCCGGCCGCGCGGGCCTTCTCGTAGTCATGGATGTTGGCGTAGTTGCCGGCGTCGCGGAGCAGCTCCTGGCGGCGGTTCAGCTCACCGCGGATCGAATCACCCATGCGGTCGACCAGGGTCAGGTCGTCCGCGAGGTTGGTGATCACGGCCGCCACGTGCGGCATCTGCGCCATACCGGCGAAGGTCGCACCACCCTTGAAGTCCGCCAGGACGAAGTTCAGGGTCTCGGAGGAGTGGGTCACGGCCAGGCCCAGGACCAGCGTGCGCAGCAGCTCCGACTTACCGGAGCCCGTCGCTCCGACGCACAGGCCGTGCGGGCCCATGCCCTCCTGCGCGGCCTCCTTGAGGTCGAGCATCACGGCCCGGCCGTCCTCGCCGAGGCCGATCGGTACCCGCAGCCGCTCCGACTGCGAACGCGGGCGCCAGGTGCGCCGCGGATCGACCGAGGCGGCGTCGCCCAGGTTCAACAGTTCCGTGAAGTCCAGGTTGGCCAGCAGGGGTTCGCCGTCGTCGCCGCCCGACGCCATGCGCAGCGGTGCCAGTTGGCGGGCCAGCGCTTCGGCCGCCTCGTACGACAGGACGTCCGGTGTGCCCTCGTAGACCATGCCGTGCGCCGATTCCAGGCGCATTTCCTTGGGGTCGACGACGATCGAGAGGTCGCCGCGCCCGAAGGTGAGGTCCCCGGGGACGACCTCGACGACGGTCACGCTCTGCATGCCCTCGGGGCTCGCCAGCAGGGAAGTGGGCGGCAGCGAGACACCGTCGAGTACGACGACCAGGTGGGGCTGCTCCGGTACCGGCGGAGCGGCGGGATGGAAGCGGGGGCGGCCCTGGAGGACGTCGGCCAGCCGGTCCTCCAGCTCCAGCGGATCGGTCGAGATCAGGCGCATGCTGCCCGCACCGTCCGCGATGCCCCGCGTCTGGGTGTGCGGCAGCCACTTCGCCCACTCCCACTCGGGGGCCGACTCCCGCCCGGTGGCGACCGCGACGACCATGTCGTCGGAGGAGTGCAGTGCGGCCAGGGAAGCGGTGACCGCGCGGGCGGTGCCGCGCACGGTGCCGGGCTCGCCACTGATCGTCACGTGGTAGAAGGCACGGAGCGAGATCGCCATCGGCAGGCCGTCGAGCGTGCCGTGGGTGGCGAGGAACCGCTGCATGGCCCCGGCGGCCAGCGGTTCCAGCTCGTCCACCGGCGCGGTCTGCGGCGCGACCAGGGGAGTGGCCAGGGCCTGTGCGCCGAGGCCCACGCGCACCTGCCCGAAGTCCTCGTCACCGGTGCGCCGCTCCCACACCCGGCTGCCCTCGGCGACGAGGGCCCACAGTTGCTCCGGCGAAGGATGCAGGTAGTACTGGGCGTCACGCTGGGCCTTGGCGGTGTCCAGGGCCTGATGCCGGGTCTGCGACAGATAGCGCAGGTAGTCCCGTCGTATGTCCGCCAGTTGCCCCTGGTTGCCGCGGCGGTAGCGGACCAACATCGCGACACCCATGGCGATCGTCGAGGCCACCATCACCATGCCCATGATCTTCATGAAGGGCTGGGCCTGCGGGTTGAAGAAGAACACCACGGAACCGCCCATGCCGAGCATGGGCAGGAGCTGCATGAGAGCGCCTTCCTGCTGTCCGCGCGGAAGCTCCGGCGGAGGCTGCAGCACGACCTCGTCCGTGGGCACGTCCTTCGGCAGCACCCGCGGCGGACGCTTGACGACGATGTGGCTCACTAAGCACCAATTCCCTTGCCGGACCGAGCCGTTTCATCCACCGCCCCGTGTCCGGCGGACGTCGATCGCGAAGGGCGATCCTACTGACAACCAGTGACAGCGGCGGGCGGTAGGGTGCCGGTGAAGTAGGTGAGCAGTTGCGAATCGTTCCGGGAAAACCGGGCATTCCGCAACGCTCGGAACCAAGCGCAGCCCCGTACTCCCCGGGCGTGACGGCATCGTGCCCGGCTGCGCGGGCGGCACGGCGCAACCTACACAGGATCTTTGCGGGCGGACGGTCGCGTGGCGGCAGCGCGGACCGCCCGACCGCCGACGAGGGGGAACAGCAGGTGAGCATGACGGCCTCCACGCCGGTCGGCGCGACCGGCGGACCGGGCAACGGAGCCCCTTCCGGAGCGGGTTCTGGAGCGGGCTCCGCGGCAAGTTCCGGAGCCGGGACGGGCTTCGGCTTCTGCCGGGTCACGATCGTGGCCCCCGACAGCCGCATCGACGTGGCGCTGCCCGATGACGTACCGGTCGCCGACCTGTACCCCGAGACCCTGAGGCTCTCCCGGCAGAGCCCCGACGAGGGCGCTCCCGTCGGCTACCACCTGGTACGCCGGGACGGCACCGTCCTCGACGGCGCGCGGTCGCTCGCGGCACAGCGCATCCTCGACGGCGAACTGCTCACCCTCCGCCCGTTCGCCGAGTCGCTGCCGCCGGCTGTCCTCGACGACGTCTCCGAGGCGGTGGCCGCCGCCGTCACCCGCGATCGCACCCTGTGGAACGGCGAACTCACCAGGGCCGCGGGGCTCATCGCGGGCGGCGTCCTGCCGACCCTGCTGGCGTTCGTCGCCTGGAGTTCCCAGATCCGGCACGACATGCACAGCCTGCAGGGCGTCATCGCCGGCGTCTTCGGGCTCGTGCTGCTCACCATCGCCTGCGTCCGTGCGCGCGTGTACGGGGACCGTGGCTCCGCGATCGCCCTCGGCCTGGGCTCCTTTTCGAACGTCGCCGTGGCCGGTTCCGGCCTGCTGCCGCTCTCCGAGGGCCAGGGCATCGGTCGCCTGCAGTTTCTGCTCGCCTGTACGGCGGTGCTGCTCGCCGCGGTGCTGCTCACCCTGTTGTCGCCCGGTGGCGACGGTCCCTTCGTCGCCTTCGTCTTCGCCTCCGCGATCGGGCTGATCACCACCTTCATCGCCGTCCTCACCGGCCTGCGGCCCATCGAGACGGCCGCGGTGTGCGCCCCGCTCGCCGTGGTCGCACTCGCCTTCCTGCCCGGCCTGTCGATGCGCTTCGCACGGCTGCCGATCGGTTTCGAACCGCCCAATCCGTCCTGGGGCAGCTACGAGGCGGGTGAACCGGATCCGCAGGAACCCATCGACGTCGAGCGCATCGCGGCGCAGGCCCGCCGCGGCCACGAACTGCTCGTCGGCCTCGTCGGCGGCTGCGCGCTCGTCTCGGTCGGCGCCTCGGTCGTCCTGGGCTTCTCCGGCAATATGTGGGCGCAGTTGCTGGCCCTGGCCACCGGTTTGGCGATGCTGATGCGCGCCCACCTCTTCCGCTACACCGCGCAGGTGGGCGCCGCCCTGACCGCCGGTCTCGCGGCCCTGGTCTTCCTCGGCCTCGGGCTCGGGCTGAACCCGCCACAGGACTATGTCCGCGACGCCCTTCTCGGCGATTCCCACGCCCTCGACATCCGCAGTGTCTGGCTCGCCGCGGCGATCGCCGCGGCAGCGGTCCTGGTCACCGCGATCGGTCTCATCACCCCACGACGCGGGGTGACCCCGTTCTGGGGACGCTTCCTGGAGATCGCCGAGAGCTTCGTCCTGCTGACCCTGATCCCGCTGGCTCTGGCCGTCTTCGACGTGTACGCACGGGCACGGGCCATGACCAGCTAGTGCCCAGGGAGACGGCGGGGCAGGGAGCCGGTCACAGGTCCCCGCCCGTTCGCCGCCGCCCGTGTCCACGGGCTACGCGTCCAGCCCCCCATTGTGCGGCGCCGGCTCCAGATCGAACTCCCCGTCCCGCGCGCCCAGGACGAAGGCCCGCCACTCCGCCTCCGTGTAGCGGAGCACGGTGTCGGGGTCGAGGGAGGAGCGCATCGCGACGGCGCCCTCGGGGAGGTACGCGATCTCGACCCGCTCCTCGTGTTCCTCCGTGCCCGGTGCGCTGTGCCACTCGACGCCCGAGATGTCGAGCGCGTAGAGCTCGTCCTTCTCCCGCTCCTTGCGTGCTTTGAGTTCTTTGTCCTCGGCCTCGGCCATCACGGCTCCGATCCTTCCTCCGCGCCAACGCACTGTGCGGTCACCCTACTTGCTGCCGTTCTCGCTGCTCAGAGGTTCGCCCAAGGACGACCGTAACGAGGGGTGTCCTCCCGGTCACAGGCGCGGGCGGTGGGGAGGCGGAACGGGGTGCCCTCCCGCACTGGTATCCTGTGTGGCGGCCGTCTGTGTTCGCACCCGGGTTCCTTTCACGGACTCCGGAGACCGCGCCGACGGATCCCGGCCACCCGAGTCACCCAAGCTCCCCTGAGATGTAGACCAGGGGCACTCGATGGCATCAACGAGACTCATGAGGAGTATCGCGTGTCGCTCGACGCCGCTACGAAGAAGCAGATCATCAGCGAGTTCGGTACCAAGGAGGGCGACACCGGCTCCCCCGAGGTGCAGGTCGCGATGCTCTCCCGCCGTATCTCGGACCTGACCGAGCACCTCAAGACCCACAAGCACGACCACCACTCCCGCCGTGGTCTGCTGATCCTGGTCGGTCAGCGTCGCCGTCTGCTGCAGTACCTCGCCAAGAAGGACATCCAGCGCTTCCGTGCGCTGGTCGACCGCCTCGGCATCCGCCGCGGTGCGGCGGGCGCCAAGTAAGACGCCGTGAGGGGAGCGGTTCCCGGGACTGGGAGCCGCTCCTTTTGTTGTAGGTACGTGCGGAAACGTGCGGAGTGTCACCACCCCTTTGTAGTGTGGTGGCACAACGCAATATGTACGACACAGTGTGAGGGCGCCCCGACACGGGCGACCGCGCACACCACGAAGGCACAACGAACGAGGAGAAGCGCGCCTCGCCGCCGCCGGTCCTCGGTAGTGGCCCCCGGGAGATTGCGAACCCCGAGGGCTTCGATCGAAGACCGGCCCGCACCGGACGGCGCGCCTCTCCGCCACCGTCCCCCTGCCACACGGGCGGGACCAGGGACGAAGACGAGGAGAATTTGCTAGTGGAGAACGAGACCCACTACGCCGAGGCCGTCATCGACAACGGCTCCTTCGGCACCCGCACCATCCGTTTCGAGACGGGCCGTCTGGCCCGCCAGGCCGCCGGCTCCGCCGTGGCCTACCTGGACGACGACACCATGGTGCTGTCGGCCACCACAGCCTCCAAGAACCCCAAGGACCAGCTCGACTTCTTCCCCCTCACGGTGGACGTCGAGGAGCGGATGTACGCCGCCGGCAAGATCCCCGGCAGCTTCTTCCGCCGTGAGGGCCGGCCCTCCGAGGACGCTATCCTCACCTGCCGGCTGATCGACCGCCCGCTGCGCCCGTCCTTCAAGAAGGGCCTGCGCAACGAGATCCAGGTCGTCGCCACGATCATGGCGCTCAACCCCGACCACCTGTACGACGTCGTCGCGATCAACGCCGCGTCCGCGTCCACCCAGCTGGCCGGTCTGCCCTTCTCCGGCCCGATCGGCGGCGTCCGCGTCGCGCTGATCAACAACCAGTGGGTGGCGTTCCCGACGCACACCGAGCTGGAGGACGCCGTCTTCGACATGGTCGTCGCGGGCCGTGTCCTGGAGGACGGCGACGTCGCGATCATGATGGTCGAGGCCGAGGCCACCGAGAAGACGATCCAGCTGGTCCAGGGCGGCGCCGAGGCGCCGACCGAGGAGGTCGTCGCCGCCGGTCTGGACGCCGCGAAGCCCTTCATCAAGGTGCTCTGCAAGGCCCAGGCCGACCTCGCCTCGAAGGCCGCCAAGCCCACCGGCGAGTTCCCGGTCTTCCTCGACTACCAGGACGACGTCCTGGAGGCGCTCACCGCCGCGGTCAAGGACGAGCTGACGCAGGCCCTCACCATCGCGGGCAAGCAGGAGCGCGAGGCCGAGCTGGACCGCGTCAAGGGTCTGGCCGCCGAGAAGCTGCTCCCGCAGTTCGAGGGCCGCGAGAAGGAGATCAGCGCGGCCTACCGCTCGCTGACCAAGTCCCTGGTCCGTGAGCGCGTCATCAAGGACAAGGTCCGCATCGACGGCCGCGGCGTCACGGACATCCGTACGCTCGCCGCCGAGGTCGAGGCCATCCCGCGCGTGCACGGCTCGGCGCTGTTCGAGCGTGGCGAGACCCAGATCCTGGGCGTCACCACCCTCAACATGCTCCGTATGGAGCAGCAGCTCGACACCCTCTCCCCGGTGACGCGCAAGCGCTACATGCACAACTACAACTTCCCGCCGTACTCCGTCGGCGAGACCGGCCGCGTCGGCTCCCCCAAGCGCCGCGAGATCGGCCACGGCGCGCTCGCCGAGCGCGCGATCGTGCCGGTGCTGCCGACGCGCGAGGAGTTCCCCTACGCGATCCGCCAGGTGTCCGAGGCCCTCGGCTCCAACGGCTCGACGTCGATGGGCTCGGTCTGCGCCTCCACCATGTCGCTGCTGAACGCCGGTGTGCCGCTGAAGGCCCCGGTCGCCGGTATCGCCATGGGCCTGATCTCCCAGGAGATCAACGGCGAGACGCACTACGTCGCCCTCACCGACATCCTCGGTGCGGAGGACGCCTTCGGCGACATGGACTTCAAGGTCGCCGGCACCAAGGAGTTCGTCACCGCCCTCCAGCTCGACACCAAGCTGGACGGCATCCCCGCCTCCGTCCTGGCCGCCGCCCTCAAGCAGGCCCGTGACGCCCGCCTCCACATCCTCGACGTGATGATGGAAGCGATCGACACGCCGGACGAGATGTCCCCGAACGCCCCGCGGATCATCACCGTCAAGATCCCCGTGGACAAGATCGGTGAGGTCATCGGCCCCAAGGGCAAGATGATCAACCAGATCCAGGAGGACACCGGCGCCGAGATCACGATCGAGGACGACGGCACCATCTACATCGGTGCCCAGGTCGGCTCGCAGGCCGAGGCCGCCCGCGCCACGATCAACGGCATCGCCAACCCGACCATGCCGGAGGTCGGCGAGCGCTACCTGGGTACGGTCGTCAAGACCACCACCTTCGGCGCGTTCGTGTCGCTGCTCCCGGGCAAGGACGGTCTGCTGCACATCTCGCAGATCCGCAAGCTCGCCGGCGGCAAGCGCGTGGAGAACGTCGAGGACGTCGTCGGCGTGGGCGCCAAGGTCCAGGTCGAGATCGCCGAGATCGATTCCCGCGGCAAGCTCTCCCTCATCCCCGTGATCGAGGGCGAAGAAGGCTCCGAGGACAAGAAGGACGACGGCGACAAGTGACGTCCCGTAGCTCCAAGGCGACGGCCCGCACCTCCACGGAGGCGCGGGCCGTCGCCCGTACCCAAACCCTGATCAAGGGCCGAGACGGCATCGGTACGGTCCGCAAGACCACCCTCCCGGGCGGCCTGCGCATCGTCACCGAGACCCTGCCGTCCGTGCGCTCCGCCACCTTCGGCATCTGGGCGCACGTCGGCTCCCGCGACGAGACGCCCGCGCTGAACGGCGCCACCCACTACCTGGAGCACCTGCTCTTCAAGGGCACCGCCCGCCGCAGCGCGCTCGACATCTCCTCCGCGATCGACGCGGTCGGCGGCGAGATGAACGCGTTCACGGCGAAGGAGTACACGTGCTACTACGCGCGTGTGCTGGACTCCGACCTGCCGCTGGCGATCGACACGGTCTGTGACATGCTCACCGGCTCGCTCATCCGCGAGGAGGACGTCGACGTCGAACGCGGCGCCATCCTCGAAGAGATCGCGATGACCGAGGACGACCCGGGCGACTGTGTGCACGACCTGTTCGCGCACACCATGTTCGGCGACACCCCCCTCGGCCGCCCGGTCCTCGGCACGGTCGACACGGTCAACGCCCTCGGCGCCGACCGCATCCGCCGCTTCTACAAGAAGCACTACGACCCGACCCACCTCGTGGTCGCCTGCGCCGGCAACATCGACCACAACCAGGTCGTACGCCAGGTCCGCGCCGCTTTCGAGAGCGCCGGCGCGCTGACCCGCACCGACGCCACCCCGATCGCCCCGCGCGAGGGCCGCCGCGCCCTGCGTACGGCCGGCCGGGTCGAGCTGATCGGCCGCAAGACCGAGCAGGCCCACGTCGTCCTCGGTATGCCCGGCCTCGCCCGCACCGACGAGCGCCGCTGGGCCCTCGGCGTCCTCAACACCGCGCTCGGCGGCGGCATGTCCTCCCGGCTCTTCCAGGAGGTCAGGGAGAAGCGCGGCCTCGCCTACAGCGTGTACTCGTACACCTCCGGCTTCGCCGACTGCGGCCTCTTCGGCGTCTACGCCGGCTGCCGCCCCTCCCAGGTGCACGACGTGCTCAAGATCTGCCGCGACGAACTCGACCAGGTCGCCGAGCACGGACTGCCCGACGACGAGATCGAGCGCGCCATCGGCCAGCTCCGCGGCTCCACGGTCCTCGGTCTGGAGGACACCGGCGCGATCATGAACCGCATCGGCAAGAGCGAGCTGTGCTGGGGCGAGCAGATGTCCGTCGACGAGATGCTGACCCGCATAGCCATGGTGACCCCGGACGAGATCCGCGCGGTGGCCCGCGAGATCCTGGGACAGCGCCCCTCCCTGTCGGTGATCGGCCCGCTCAAGGACAAACAGGCGTCCCGTCTCCACGAAGCCGTCGCCTGACACCTCCCGTCGTCGCCAGACAACCCCAGTTAAGGAACCAAGCAATGAGCAAGCTGCGCGTGGCGGTCCTCGGTGCCCGGGGCCGCATCGGCTCCGAGGCCGTCCGGGCCGTCGAGGCCGCCGAGGACATGGAGCTGGTCGCCGCCCTGAGCCGGGGCGACAAGCTGGAGACCCTGGCCGAGACCGGCGCCCAGGTCGCCGTCGAACTGACCACCCCCGCCTCGGTCATGGAGAACCTCGACTACTGCGTCCGCCACGGCATCCACGCGGTCGTCGGTACGACCGGCTGGACCGACGAACGCCTCGCGCAGCTGACCGGCTGGCTGGACGGCTCCCCGGAGACCGGCGTGCTCATCGCGCCGAACTTCTCCATCGGAGCCGTCCTGAACATGAGGTTCGCGCAGCTCGCCGCCCCCTACTTCGAGTCGGTGGAGGTCGTCGAACTGCACCACCCGAAGAAGGTCGACGCCCCCTCGGGCACCGCCACGCGCACGGCCCAGCTCATCGCCGAGTCGCGGCGCGCGGCAGGCACGGCCCAGGCACCGGACGCCACGGAGACGGCCCTGGACGGCGCGCGCGGCGCGGACGTCGACGGCGTCCCCGTCCACTCCGTCCGGCTGCGCGGTCTGCTGGCCCACCAGGAGGTCCTGCTCGGCGGCGAGGGCGAGACCCTCACCATCCGCCACGACTCCCTCCACCACAGCAGCTTCATGCCGGGCATCCTGCTCGGCGCCCGCCGCGTGGTGACCACCCCGGGCCTCACCTTCGGCCTCGAACACTTCCTCGACCTGGGCTGATCGGTCCGGGAGACGTCATGCGCGCCAAGCTCACCTACGCCGTCACGGCAGCCGTCCTGGTCGTCTACTTCGTCCTGGTCGGCAGCCGCGGGATCCTGCTCATAGAGACCGGCACACCGATCACGATCGCCTTCGGCGTCGCCGTGCTCGTGCTGCCGGCGATCGGCCTGTGGTTCCTCTGGAAGAACACCCAGTTCGTCCGCAGGGCCAACCAGCTCGCCGCCGAACTCGACGCCGAAGGGGGCCTCCCCGTCGACGAGTTGAAGCGCACCCCGAGCGGCCGCATCGACCGCGACTCGGCCGACGAGGTCTTCGCCCGGCGCAAGGAGGAGACCGAGGACGCCCCCGACGACTGGCGCACCTGGTTCCGCCTCGCCGTCGCCTACCACGACGCCCGCGACACACCCCGGGCCCGCAAGGCGATGCAGCGCGCCATCGCCCTGCACGACGGCAGGCCGACCCCCGCCGCCTGATCCCATGCGGCCCGCGTACGACTGAGGGGCCGGTCCGCACCCACGGACCGGCCCCTCACCCAGGTGTTCGACTATGCCGCGCGCCGGTACTCCGCCGCCCACGCCTCGATCGTGTCCGCCGCCCGGTCGAAGGCCTCCGTACGGGCCAGGAAGTCGGCGTTGTGTGTCGTCATCAGCGGCGTCACGTACTCCTGCGCCTGGTCCCTGCGGACGAGGAGCAGCGCCTGCCCCTGCACGGTCCGCGGCAGCCCGAGCCAGCGCACCGGCTGCTGCACGGTACGCACCGAGACGCTCGGCTCCCAGTTCGCCGTCCGTGTGCGGAAGAAGCCCACCTGGCGCACGCCCCGCGCGCTCACCCAGATACCGACCCGCAGCAGCCGCAGGGCACAGCCGATGACCAGCAGCGCGCCGCCGAAGCAGATCGCGCCCGCCTGAGGTGTCTCGGCCGCCGCGATGATGACCGCCGCGACCAGCACGTACGAGGCGAGCAGCAGCAGGAGCGCGGCGGCGCCGACCCGCCAGGGGCCGGGCCGGTAGGGGCGCCGCCAGCGGTCGCGGTCCTCGAAGGGCAGCGCTTCGTCCACCGCCTGGTCGAAGGCGCGGTCGGCGGTCAGGAAGGGCAGGGGCACGGCTGATCCTCACTCAATCCACGCACAGGTTCGCCGGGTGAGGCTACCGAGCCGGACCCCTCCTCACCACTCCCGGGGGTCCGACAGGGGCCCAAGGGGGTGCAACTCGGGCCATCCGGGCCTCTTGTCGGTGGCGGGCCGTAGAGTGGGCGCCGCCCGAGAGCAGCCATGGGAAGGACCCTCCGAGTCGTGACCGACACCCCCGCCGACGATCTCAAGCCCAGCTTCCGCAGCGATGTCACCGTCGAGTTGGTGAAGCACAGTGCGGCCGACTCGGACGTCCTGTGGGCCGCCCGTGTCTCCACCGCCGGCGAACAGTCCCTGGAGGAGCTGACGAAGGACCCCGAGCGCTCCAAGGGCCTCATCAACTACCTCATGCGGGACCGGCACGGCAGCCCCTTCGAGCACAACTCGATGACCTTCTTCATCAGCGCCCCGATCTTCGTCTTCCGCGAGTTCATGCGCCACCGGGTGGGCTGGTCGTACAACGAGGAGTCCGGGAGGTACCGGGAGCTCCAGCCCCACTTCTACGTCCCCGACGAGTCCCGCAAGCTCGTCCAGGAGGGGCGACCCGGCAAGTACGTCTTCGTGGAGGGCACGCAGGCGCAGCAGGAGCTGGTCGGGCGGGTCATGGAGGACTCGTACGTGCACGCGTACGAGGCGTATCAGGAGATGCTCGCCGCCGGGGTGGCCCGTGAGGTGGCCCGCGCGGTGCTGCCGGTCGGTCTCTTCTCCTCGATGTACGCCACGTGCAACGCCCGCTCGCTGATGCACTTCCTCGGTCTGCGCACCCAGCACGAGCTGGCCAAGGTGCCGTCGTTCCCGCAGCGGGAGATCGAGATGGTGGGCGAGCGGATGGAAACGGAGTGGGCGAGGCTCATGCCGCTCACGCACGCCGCGTTCAACGCCAACGGCCGGGTCGCGCCCTAGCGGACCGCCGACTTTCGGCCAGGCACAGATGTACGGGTCAGCCGAGCGAAGTGTCCGGATTGCGGCCTTTCGCGAAGTTCATCTAGCCTGATCAAACGGACCCGGCACTGCTTGAACCCCCGAGCAGGCAGTGCCGGGCTCCGCATTTGTCCTGACTTTTCCCGCCCCCCGAGGGCAGACCGCGCCCTGAGCAGCGAGTAGCGTGTTACCCATGGCTCCGACCTCGACTCCGCAGACCCCCTTCGGGCGGGTCCTCACCGCCATGGTCACGCCCTTCACGGCGGACGGCGCACTCGACCTAGACGGCGCGCAGCGGCTCGCCACCCACCTGGTGGACGCAGGCAACGACGGCCTGGTCATCAACGGGACCACCGGCGAGTCCCCCACCACCAGTGACGCGGAGAAATCGGACCTGGTACGAGCCGTCCTCGAAGCCGTCGGTGACCGCGCCCACATCATCGCGGGCGTCGGCACGAACGACACCCACCACAGCATGGAGCTGGCCCGCGCCGCCGAGAAGGTCGGCGCCCACGGCCTCCTCGTCGTCACGCCGTACTACAACAAGCCCCCGCAGGAGGGCCTGTACCGCCACTTCAGGGCGATCGCCGACGCCGCCGACCTGCCGGTCATGCTCTACGACATCCCGGGCCGCAGCGGTGTCCCGATCGACACCGAGACGATCGTCCGGCTCGCCGAGCACCCGCGCATCGTCGCCAACAAGGACGCCAAGGGCGACCTCGGCCGCGCCAGCTGGGCCATCGCCCGCTCCGGCCTCGCCTGGTACTCCGGCGACGACATGCTCAACCTGCCGCTGCTCTCCGTGGGCGCGGTCGGCTTCGTCTCGGTCGTCGGCCATGTCGTCACCCCCGAGCTGCGCGCCCTCGTCGAGGCGTACGTCTCCGGTGACGTCCAGAAGGCCACCGAGATCCACCAGAAGCTGCTGCCGGTCTTCACGGGTATGTTCCGCACCCAGGGCGTGATGACCACCAAGGCGGCGCTCGCGCTCCAGGGACTGCCCGCCGGACCCCTGCGCGCCCCCATGGTGGAGCTTTCCCCCGAGGAGACGGCCCAGCTCAAGATCGATCTTGGCGCCGGCGGGGTACAGCTCTAACACCGGACTTCGTACGACGCGCAACCTGATGTCAGACCTGACACCTCTGACACACCTGAGACACCTGAGGCTTCACAACTGAATAGGCAGGACGAAAGCGCCTGCGTTCCCATCCACAACTGCTTTTGCACGAACGTCATGCGCGCCACGTGCCACAGAGGTACGTGGCGCGCGTGGTGAGGAGAGTCTTTTGAGTCATCCGCATCCTGAACTCGGCCCGCCGCCGCCGCTCCCGGAGCGTGGCCTGCGGGTCACCCCACTGGGCGGTCTCGGTGAGATCGGCCGGAACATGACCGTCTTCGAATACGGCGGCCGACTGCTGATCGTCGACTGCGGGGTGCTGTTCCCCGAGGAGGAGCAGCCCGGAATCGACCTGATCCTGCCGGACTTCTCGTCCGTCAGGGACCGCCTCGACGACATCGAGGGCATCGTCCTCACGCACGGCCACGAGGACCACATCGGTGCGGTCCCGTATCTGCTGCGCGAGAAGCCCGACATCCCGCTGATTGGCTCCAAGCTGACCCTCGCCCTCATCGAGGCCAAGCTCCAGGAGCACCGCATCCGCCCGTACACCCTGGAGGTGGCCGAGGGGAACCGCGAGCGCATCGGCCCCTTCGACTGCGAGTTCGTCGCGGTCAACCACTCCATCCCGGACGCCCTCGCCGTGGCCATCCGCACCCCCGCGGGCATGGTGGTCCACACGGGTGACTTCAAGATGGACCAGCTCCCGCTGGACAACCGTCTGACAGATCTGCACGCGTTCGCACGGCTGAGCGAGGAGGGCATCGATCTCCTTCTCTCCGACTCCACGAACGCCGAGGTCCCCGGATTCGTCCCGCCCGAGCGGGACATCTCCAACGTCCTGCGCCAGGTCTTCGCGGGCGCCCGGAAGCGGATCATCGTGGCCAGCTTCGCCAGCCACATCCACCGCATCCAGCAGATCCTCGACGCCGCCCACGAGTACGGCCGCCGGGTCGCCTTCGTCGGCCGTTCGATGGTCCGCAACATGGGCATCGCCAGGGACCTGGGCTATCTGAAGGTCCCGCCGGGCCTGGTCGTGGACGTGAAGACCCTCGACGACCTGCCGGACCACGAGATCGTCCTGGTCTGCACGGGATCGCAGGGCGAGCCGATGGCGGCCCTGTCCCGCATGGCCAACCGGGACCACCAGATCCGCATCGTCCAGGGCGACACGGTGATCCTGGCCTCGTCCCTGATCCCGGGCAACGAGAACGCGGTCTACCGCGTCATCAACGGCCTGACCCGCTGGGGCGCCAACGTCGTCCACAAGGGCAACGCCAAGGTCCATGTCTCCGGACACGCCTCGGCCGGTGAGCTGCTGTACTTCTACAACATCTGCCGTCCGAAGAACCTGATGCCGGTGCACGGCGAATGGCGCCATCTGCGGGCCAACGCCGAACTGGGCGCCCTGACCGGCGTACCGCACGACCGCATCGTCATCGCCGAGGACGGCGTCGTCGTCGACCTCATCGAGGGCAAGGCGAAGATCGCAGGCAAGGTCCAGGCCGGTTATGTGTACGTCGACGGCCTCTCGGTCGGCGATGTCGGCGAGCCGGCCCTCAAGGACCGGAGGATCCTGGGCGACGAGGGCATCATCTCGGTCTTCGTCGTCATGGACTCCTCCACCGGCAAGATCACTGGGGGACCGCACATCCAGGCCCGCGGCTCCGGTATCGAGGACTCCGCGTTCAGCGCGGTCGTCCCCCGGATCACCGAGGTCCTGGAGCGTTCCGCGCAGGACGGGGTCGTCGAGCCCCATCAGATGCAACAGCTCATCCGTCGCACCCTCGGCAAGTGGGTCTCCGACACCTACCGGCGCAGGCCGATGATCCTGCCTGTGGTGGTGGAGGTCTGACCCTCCGTCAGTGCCCGTACCGGAGCGGGGCTCCTCGATTTGCATCGGGGCGCCCCGCTCCAGTACGTTTACGGCTCCGCCCAGGGGGGAACCCGGTGCAACTGATGCACCAGGAGCCGTCCGGACCGGGTGGAAATTCCGACTCAGAACCTCTGATAAAGTCGGAGTCGCCGGAAAGGGAAACGCGGAAGCGGAAACCTGGAAAGCACCGAGGAAATCGGAACCGGAAACGGTCTGATAGAGTCGGAAATGCAAGACAGCAAGACCGAAGGGAAAAGCCCGGAGGAAAGCCCGAGAGGGTGAGTACAAAGGAAGCGTCCGTTCCTTGAGAACTCAACAGCGTGCC
>NZ_JBVKAY010000032.1:0-14669 GCF_055657445.1 Streptomyces sp. NPDC107538
TCCTCGGTGCTTTCCAGGTTCCCGCTTCCGCGTTTCCCTTTCCGGCGAGTCCGACTCTATCAGATCCTTTCGGGCCTGATTCCCAGTCAGTGGGGGTTGTCTTCACGGCTGTTGGGCCGTTCCGACGAGTGAGACTTTAGCGGATTCCTGGCTCCCGAGCTAATCGGGGGCTGCGTCCTTTCGAACGCGGATTCCTCATTTCGCAAATACACATGCCAAGGGCACGACGACGGGTCGTCGATTGTTGGTGTTTACCTGCGGAATGGCTGTCCGGGGACCGACCGGGGTCGGCGCTCACGTCGGACAACCCGGAGAACACTACGTAGGGGCTCGGGGTGTGTCAACTCGCTGTCGGCCGGCCTCCCGGAGGCGTAGCCTGACGCCCATGACTACGCGTACGTGTCACCAGCAGTGGTGGGCCGCCTGACGGCGGCCGTACTCACGTATGTACTCGACGGCCGCCGCCCTGGCGGCCGTTCTCGTTTCTCCCTTCTGAGGGTCGGCCGGCCGGTGGCGGCGGTCCTGATCAGGAGGTGGAGAGATGACACGGGTCTTCAGCGGGATCAAGCCGACGGGGCATCTGACGCTGGGGAACTACCTGGGGGCCGTGCGGCGGTGGGCCGACGTCGACCAGCACCGGACGGACGCGCTGTTCTGCGTCGTGGATCTGCACGCGCTGACCGTGGACCACGATCCGGCGCGGGTGCGCAGGCTCAGTCGGCAGGCGGCGACGCTGTTGCTGGCGTCGGGGCTGGATCCGGAGCTGTGCACCGTCTTCGTACAGAGTCATGTCGACGAGCACGCGCGACTGTCGTATCTGCTGGAGTGCGTGGCCACGGACGGTGAGATGCGACGGATGATCCAGTACAAGGAGAAGGCGGCGCGGGAGCGGGAGCGGGGCGGGAGTGTCCGGCTGTCGCTGCTGACCTATCCGGTGCTGATGGCGGCGGACATCCTGGCGTACGGGACCGACGAGGTGCCGGTCGGGGACGACCAGACGCAGCATGTGGAGCTGACGCGGGATCTGGCGGTGCGGTTCAACCAGCGGTACGGGCAGACGTTCGTGGTGCCGCGGGCGACCCCGCCGAAGGTCGGGGCGCGGGTGATGAATCTGCAGGACCCGACGTCGAAGATGGGGAAGACGGACGACGTCGGGCCGGGGATCGTCTATCTGCTGGACGAGCCCGATGTGGTGCGGAAGAAGGTCATGCGGGCCGTGACCGACAGCGGGCGGGACGTCGTCTACGACCGGGAGGCCCGGCCTGGGCTCGCGAATCTGCTGGAGATCCTCGCGGCCTGTCGGGGTGGGAACCCCGAGGACCTGAGCGGTGTATATGAATCGTACGGAGCACTCAAGAAGGACACCGCAGAGGCCGTGGTCGAGCTCCTCAGGCCCGTACAGGAGAGGCACAAGGAGTTGTGCGCGGATCCCGCGTACGTGGAGGGGGTGCTGCGGTTGGGTGCGGAGAAGGCCAGAAAGTTGGCTCGGCCGAGGGTGGATGAGGCGTATCGGGCGATCGGTCTTCTGGCCGGTTGACCGCGGGCGGCGTCAGCTGTTGTTGCCGGAGGCCAGTTCGCGGCTGCGGTCGCGGGCGGCCTCCAGGGCGGCGATCAGTGCGGCGCGTACTCCGTGGTTCTCGAGTTCGCGGATGGCGCTGATCGTCGTGCCGGCGGGAGAGGTGACGTTCTCGCGGAGCTTGACGGGGTGTTCGCCGCTGTCGCGGAGCATGGTGGCCGCGCCGATGGCGGACTGGACGATCAGGTCGTGGGCCTTGTCGCGCGGCAGGCCGAGGAGGATGCCCGCGTCGGTCATGGCTTCGACCAGGTAGAAGAAGTACGCCGGGCCGGAGCCGGACAGGGCGGTGCAGGCGTCCTGCTGGGACTCGGGGACGCGGAGCGTCTTGCCCACGGCGCCGAAGATCTCCTCGGCGTGCGCGAGATCGGCCTCGCTCGCGTGGCTGCCGGAGGAGATGACGGACATGGCCTCGTCGACGAGGGCGGGGGTGTTCGTCATGACACGGACGACGGGGGTGCCTGCGGGCAGGCGCTCCTCGAAGAAGGAGGTGGGGATGCCCGCCGCGCCGCTGATGACCAGGCGGTCGGCGGGGGTGTGCGGGGCGAGTTCGTCGAGGAGGGTGGCCATGTCCTGGGGCTTGACCGTGAGGATGAGCGTGTCGGCGGTCTTCGCGGCTTCGGCGTTGGTGACCGGGGTGACGCCGTAGCGGGCGCGGAGGTCTTCGGCGCGTTCCGGGCGGCGGGCGGTGACCAGGAGGTCCGCCGGTGCCCAGCCGGCTCGGATCATTCCGCTGAGCAGGGCCTCGCCGATCTTGCCGGTGCCGAGGACTGCGACTTTCTGGCTCATGGTGCGGGTGCCCTCCGGGGGGTGCGTCGTCCTGGGGCCATCCTCGCACCGGGGGCGGGCGTCCGGCTCGGCGTGTCCGGTGGGCGGAACGTGCGGGTGCGCGCGGTGGGCAGTCGGTGGGCGCTATGTCGTCCGGCGCCTCAGGGTGGCCGCTCCCAGGGTCAGGACCAGCAGGGCGCAGCCGGCGACGATCGCGATGTCGCGGACGAAGGTGGCGGTCATGTCGGTGTGGAGGAGGACTTCGTTCATGCCGTCGACGGCGTAGGACATGGGGAGGACGTTGGAGATGGCTTCCAGGGCGGGGTGCATCTCGGGGCGGGGGGTGAACAGGCCGCAGAGGAGGAGCTGGGGGAAGATCACGGCCGGCATGAACTGGACGGCCTGGTACTCGGAGGAGGCGAAGGCCGAAACGAAGAGCCCGAGGGCGGTGCCCAGGAGGGCGTCGAGGAGGGCGACGATCAGCAGCAGCCAGGGGGAGCCGATGACGTCCAGGTCGAGGAACCAGACGGCCAGACCCGTGGCGAGGGCGGACTGGATGATCGCCAGGGTGCCGAAGGCCAGGGCGTAGCCGGCGATGAGGTCTCCCTTGCCGAGGGGCAGGGAGAGGAGGCGTTCCAGGGTGCCGGAGGTGCGTTCTCGGAGGGTCGCGATCGAGGTGACCAGGAACATCGTGATCAGCGGGAAGATGCCGAGGAGTGAGGCGCCGATGGAGTCGAAGACGCGTGGGTTTCCGTCGAAGACATAGCGCAGCAGGAACAGCATCACGCACGGGATGAGGATCAGCAGGGCGATCGTGCGGGGGTCGTGGCCGAGTTGGCGGAGGACTCGGGCGGCTGTGGCGGTCGTACGGGAGTAGCTGAGGGCGGTCGCGCGGGACGCCATGGGAGCGGTGGGCACGGTCGTCTTCCTTCCCGGCTCGTGCGGGTGGTCGGGCTTCGTCGCGTGCGGCTTCGGGGCGGTGGTCATCGCGCCGGCTCCTTGGGGTGGGCGTGGGCGTCGGCTGCCGTGGGGGCCGTGGTCGTGGTCTGGGTGGCCTCGTCGACCAGGCGGAGGAAGGCCGCTTCGACGGTGTCCGTGTGGGTGCGGGTGCGGAGGGCCTCGGGGGTGTCGTCGGCGAGGATCTCGCCCTCGCGCATGAGGAGGAGGCGGTGGCAGCGCTCGGCCTCGTCCATGACATGGGAGGAGATGAGGAGGGTGGCCCGGCGCTCGGCGGCGATGGTGTGGAAGAGGGTCCACAGGTCGCGGCGGAGGACGGGGTCGAGGCCGACGGTGGGTTCGTCGAGGACCAGGAGTTCGGGGGTGCCGAGGAGGGCCACGGCCAGGGAGACGCGGCTGCGTTGGCCGCCGGAGAGGTTGCCGGCGAGGGCGTCGGCGTGGGTGGTGAGGGCGACGTCGGCGATGGCCCGGGTGACGTTCTCGTCTCGGCGGTCGGCGGCGGCGTGGCCGGGGTCGAGGATCGCGGCGAAGTAGGCGAGGTTCTGGCGGACGGTCAGGTCGTCGTAGACCGAGGGGGCCTGGGTGACGTAGCCGATGCGGGAGCGGAGGGTGGCGTCGCCTGCGGGGTGACCGAGGACGTTCAGCGTGCCGGTGACCTTGGCCTGGGTGCCGACGATCGCGCGCATCAGGGTCGATTTACCGCAGCCCGAGGGGCCGAGGAGGCCAGTGATCTGGCCCTGGGGGACGGTGAAGTCGAGGGCGCGGAGGATCGTGCGGGGGCCTCGGGCGACGGTGAGGCCGTGGGCCTGGATGGCGGGGAGGGGAGGGGAGCCGACGGGGGTGGGGGCTTGGGGTGGCGGCTCGTTCGGCGAGTAATTCATCATGTGATGAATATTGCGCAGGGCGGGGGCCTCGTCAAGGGTGGGCGGCGCGAGGGGAGGTGGGTGGGGCGGTGCGAGGCGGGGGGTGGGTGGGGCGGTGCGGCGGCGCGGTGGTTTCGGGGTGTGTCGGTGGCTGTGGTGCAGGGGATGTTCGCCGGGATCGGGCTGTTGTTGGTGGCGGGGCAGCTCTCTGCCATGGGGGACGTGGCCGCGCCCGGTGGTGGGGGGATCGAGAGGCTTGCGGGGGTCGGGGCGTTGCCTGGCGCCGTCGTTCCCGGGGCGCTGGTGGTCGGGGGTGCCACCGTCGTCGTACTGGTGGTGTGGCCTCGGTGGCGGTGGGGGGCGCGTCGGGTGCCGGGGGCGTTGGTGGCCGTCGGGGGTGCGGCTCTGGTGACCGGGGTGTTCGACCTGGGGGTGCGGCGGATCGAGGTGCGGGGGCTGTGGGCGGCCGTGCGGGTGCCGTCGGGGGTGACCTGGGGTTGCTGGTGGAGGTGGAGGGCGTCGGGATTGTGTTCGCTCTCGCGTTGATCGCTTCCGCCGAGTCGTTGGTCGGCGCCGCGGCCGTGGATCGGCGGCAGGGCGGTGCGGGGGCCGACCACGACCGGGAGTTGGTCGCGCAGGGCGCCGGCGACGTGGTGTGCGGGGTGCTCGGGGCGCTGCCCACGGCGGTGTTCATGGTGCGGAGCGGGGCTGGACGCGGCGGCTCGGGGGATGTGCGGGCGGGGGCGGTGGTGCGGGCCAGGGTCTCGCGGGTGCTGGCCGGGGTGTGGTTGTCGGGGTTCGCCGCGCTGCTGTCCGGGGGGCTCGGGATGGTTCCGGTCGCGGCGGTGGCCGGGGTGTTGGTGCACATGGGGTGTCGGCTCGTGCCCGTACGGGAGGTGGGGTGCTGTGGCGGGGCGGGATCGCGGCGAGTTGGTGGTGCTGGGGGTGACCGCCCTGGCGATCGTTCCCCTGAGCCTGTGCGAGGGGGTGCTGGTGGGGCTCGCGGTGGCAGTGGTCAAGACCGCGTGGGACATCAGCCAGGTGCGGGTGGAGGTCGAGGACCGGGGCGATGCGGGGGTGGTGGTGCGGGCGGCCGGGAACGCGACGTTCTTGCGGTTGCCGAAGTTGCTGGACGCGTTGGAAGGGGTGCCTCTGGAGCGGGGGGTGCGGCTGGAGTTGGGCGGGCTGTGGCAGGACAGGTGGGTCAGGGAGGGGTGGGTCAGGGGCGGATGGCGAGGAGTAGGTCTACGTCGTAGGTCTCTTCGATGGTTTCGGTGGGGAAGAGCTCGCGGAGGTGGGCTCGTTCCTCGGCGAGGAAGACGGTGGTGGCCTCTTTGCCGAGGACCAGGAAGCCCGAGTGGCTGGCGATGTTGGCCAGGTGGGTGTCCAGGGAGACCTTGCGGCTCCAGCGGATCTGGCGGCGGGTGAAGTCGAGGCGGCCCGCTATGTCTTTGAGGGCGGCGGGGGCGCCGGAGCCGCTCTTCTCGATCGGGGTGCCGGGGTCCACGCCGAGGAAGCGGTGGATGCGGGTGGTGGCGTCGGCGATCCAGGGGATCTCTACGGCGTCGGTGTTCCACCAGAGGGCCAGTGCGCCGCCGGGGCGGAGGACGCGCAGGGCTTCCGGGACCGAGCGGGTGGGGTCGGTCCAGTGCCAGGACTGGGCGTAGGTGAGGAAGTCGGTGGAGGCGGTGGCGAGGGGGAGGGCGTTGCCGTCGCCTCGGACGAGGGGGATGTGGGGGTGGGTGCGGCGGAACTGGGCGGCCATGCCGGGGCCGGGTTCCACGGCGAGGACGTGGGCGCCGCGGGTGTGGAGGAGGGTGGTGGAGATGCCTGTGCCGGCGCCTACGTCGACGGTGCGGGAGCCGTGGAGGGGGCGCGGGGAGAGGGCTTCGATGGTGTCGAAGAGGGCGGGTGGGTAGGAGGGGCGGTTTGCCGCGTACTGGGCTGCGGCGGTGTTGAAGGAGTGGGCTCGGGTGGTGTGGGAGGGGTGGGGGCGGGGGCGGGAGGTGGTCATGGGGACATCGTGGCTCGGTGGGAGGGGGGTTGGGGAGGGGTTGGTCGCCCCCGCCGCCCCTACCCGTCCCGTCCTTCAGGGGCTGTGCCCCTTCGACCCCCATGAGCGCCTGATCGCTCGGGGGTGGGGTTGGGGGGCGAGTACCGCTTCGGTGGGGCTGGTCACGCAGTTCCCCGCGCCCCTTACGGGGTGCTTCTGGTGCGCTTTGCCGGGTTTCCTGTGCGCTTGGCCGTACGGCGGGCGTACTGGTCGCGGGCCGTGGTGTATTCCGCGCGGTGGAGGGATTCGCCGGGGGCCTCCTTCAGGGAGCGGAGGAAGTAGGCGGTCAGGGAGCCGAGGAAGCCGATGGTGAGGAGGCCGCGCAGGGAGGACTGGCGGGCCGGGTCGGGGCGCTTGGTGTAGGCGCCCCAGGTGTGGCCGAAGGCCAGGGCGCTGCAGACGGCGAACATGACGATGACCAGGATGCTGACGAAACCGCCGACCGCGGCCAGTTGCAGGCCCTCGTAGGCCAGGCGCAGCACGAAACAGGAGGCGACCAGGGTGGCGAGTGAGCCGAGGGTGACGGCCGCGCGGCGGGGCGTGTAGTTGCCGTCGTGGTTCAGCCAGGTCGTCCCGAAGAAGCGGATGGGTTCGGGGTGGGGGCCTGTGGGGGTCGCCTGGGGGGCCGGTGTCGCCTGGGGTGCCGAGGGCCCTTGGGGTGCGGGGGAAGACTGGGGTGCCGGGGAGGTTTCGGTTTCCTGGGGCTGGTGCTGGTGCTGGTGTGACTTCTGCTCCGGCTCCCGCTTCGGCTTCCGCCTCCGCTCCGCCTGCTTGTTCTTCGGTTTCTGGCTCACGGATCGATTATGGCTCCGGGCGATTTCGGCTCCCATGGAACCGTCGCCCGTCGCGCGCGATCCCGGGGCCAGCGCGTGCGGCGACACGGCGTCCTGGGTCACGGCGTCACGCACCCGCGAGGGCACGAGGGGCACGAGGCCACGGCCTCACACATCATGGGACACGGGGCCACGGGCCCATGCGGTGGCGAGGCCGACGGCACAAGGTCCCGAGATCACGAGGCCATGGCGTCACAAACCACGGGATGACAGGGCCACGGACCACGCGATGGCGAGGCCGACGGCACAAGGTCCCAGGATCGCGAGGCCGTGGCGTCACACATCACGGGATGACGGGAGCCACGGCCCACGGGTGGCGAGGCCGACGGCACGAGGTCCCGAAATCGCGAGGCCGTGGCGTCACACATCACGGGATGATCGGGGCCACTGGCCACGGGCCACAGGCCGCGTGGTGGCGGGGCTCGCGGCACGAGGTCGCGGCGTCACGCAGTCGGCGTCGATGCATCCGCTCGCCACCCCTGACCCGCACTCCCCCAGGCCACTCCCCGCCCCGGCCAACCGCGCACCCCGACCTCAGTCAACCGCAGCCGACCCGACCCCAGTCAGCCTCGACTGGCCCGGCCGCAGTCGGCCGCGCTGGCCCGGCCGCAGTCAACCCCAGCCAGCCCGACCCCAGGCAGCCTCGCCACCCTGACCCTGGCCCACCACGTACCCCAAGCCGGCACAGGAGCGGGGGCCGGCCCCAGTCAGCCGCGGCCAGCCCGACCCAGCCAACCGCAACCGACCCGACCCCAGTCAGCCGCGACTGGCCCGGCCCCACTCGACCCCAGCCGGCCCGGCCCAGGCAGCCGCGGCTGGCGCAGCACAGGGCCGGCCGTGGCCGGCCGGTGGCCTCAGCCGCAGCGGCCCGCTACGTAGCCGTCGCTGCCGGTGTAGACGTAGGCGTCGGAGATGTACTGGCCGTCGGCGATGTTGTCCCAGACGTTGGTGGTGCCGTAGGGGCCGGAGATGGTCTGGCCCGGGGTCTGGCAGTAGATCGGCACGCTGGCGCCCTCGGAGAGGACGCGGACGACGCCGTAACTGGTGCTGGGGCCGCTGCGGACGTTGAGGCGGACGCCCGGTGCGACCGAGTAGTAGCGGACGGCTGCCGTGACCGCCGCCGTGGTGGCCGCGACCGCGACGGCCTGCTCCCCCTCGCCGTCCCCCGTGATCTCTTCGGCATGCTCGACAGACATGGCTGAACTCCCCCCGTTTGAAACCCGTTTGAAACCCCGTTTGGTCCCCATGCAGGCCATGGGGACCCTTTGATACCCCTGAATCAGGACACACACACCTGTGCGTTTTTCGCACGTGAAGGCTAGCAAGCCGCCTCTGTCCCGTACGTGTCATCGACTAGGCTCCGAGCGTCGCGCGAGCGGCCGAAACAGCACGGGGGTGGACCCATGGCACCACAGCGGGGCACCGGGTCGGGAGCGGAAGCGGAACTTCCCGAGTACGCCGGTCAGTACCGTCTGGGGTCGCGTCTGGGTTCCGGTGGCATGGGTGTCGTCCATCTGGCCACCTCGACCTCGGGACTGCGGCTCGCGGTGAAGGTCGTACACGCCGAGTTCGCCAAGGACCCCGAGTTCAGAGGCCGTTTCCGGCAGGAGGTGGCCGCCGCCCGGCGGGTCAGCGGTGCCTTCACCGCACCGGTCGTCGACGCCGACACCGACAGTCCCCGGCCCTGGATGGCCACCCTCTTCATCCCTGGTCCGACCCTCGCCGAGCACGTCAAGCGGAACGGGCCCATGCCGCCGGGGCAATTGCGGCGGCTGATGGCCGGGCTCGCGGAGGCGCTGCGTGACATCCATCGCGCCGGGGTGGTGCACCGGGATCTCAAGCCCAGCAACGTGCTGCTCGCCGAGGACGGCCCCAAGGTCATCGACTTCGGGATCTCCCGGCCCAAGGACAGTGAACTGCGCACCGAGACGGGGAAGTTGATCGGCACACCGCCGTTCATGGCACCTGAGCAGTTCCGGCGGCCCCGGGAGGTCGGGCCCGCCGCCGACATCTTCGCCCTCGGCTCGGTCACCGTGCACGCGGCCACCGGACGCGGGCCGTTCGACTCCGACAGCCCCTACGTCGTCGCCTACCAGGTCGTCCACGACGAGCCGGACCTCACCGACGTACCCCCGAACCTCGCGCCGCTCGTCCGCGCCTGCCTCGCCAAGGAGCCCGAGGACCGGCCCACGGCGGACGAGCTGATGCACGAACTCCGGTCCGTGGCCGCCTCGTACGACACCCAGAGCTTCATACCGACCCAGCGGGAGAGAGAGCGGGCGCGGGAGAAGGAGAGGGAGAGGGAGAGGGAGGGCGCGGGGTGGGCCTCCGCGGGGACGGGGCGGGCCGACGCCGACACCCGATCCGGCCACGCCACCCGATCCGGCCGATCCGGCCGATCTGACCGATTCGGCCAATCCGCCTACGCCGCCTACGCCGCCGACAGCGCTACGGGCGAGGGTGGGGGCGCGGGCGAGAGCGAGCGCGCCGGCGCAGGTACGGGCGAGGGCGCCGGAAGCGGCGGCGAGGCCGGTGCGGGATCGGTGTCCGGTGGCGCGGGTGCCGGCACCGGACACGTCCGCAGCGGTGGGCGGATGCGTAAGCGGGCCGTGCTGGCCGCCGCCTCGCTGGTGCTGGTCGCGGGTGGGGGGTTCGCCTCGGCGCGGGTGCTGGGGGGCGACGGGGGCCAGGCGGACGGCGGTACGGCCACGCCGCGGGCCAGCGGTGCCGCGGCCGCCGCGCCCGTTCTCGAGGCCTGGGCCACCAAGCCGGCGGCGAAGAAGCAGAGCGTGCCGCAGTGCTCGTACGGGGCGGGGAAGCTGTTGTGCCGGCAGCCGGGGCTGGTCTCCGCGCTGGATCCGGCGGACGGCAGCGTGCTGTGGCGGCACACGGTCGACGGGGACGACGTGGTGGGCCCGGGTGACCCGCCCGTCGAGTCGGGTGGGCTGGTGCACGTGCTGACCGACCAGGGGCGTCGGGTGCAGGCACTCGATCCCGGCACCGGTGCGGTGCGGTGGGAGCGGGACGTCTCCGCGTACGCCGGCCGGCGGTTCGCGGGCGGGACGCTGCTGCTGACCGCCACCGACGGGACGGTCACCGGTCTGGACAGCGCCACCGGGGAGGCGAGGTGGAGCCGCCGGATCCCCGGCCAGCCGGAGGCGTACTTCACGTCGTTCGACGGGGACCGGTGGGCGTACGTGGCGAGCGTCACCGGTACGGGGGCGGGGGCGCGGACGCGGGTCACGGCGGTGGACCCGGAGACGGGGGACGTGCGGTGGGACGCCCGGCTCGACGGTCACCTGGAACCGGTGGGCGCCCAGGACGGCGCCCTCTACCTCACCGAGATCGGCGGCGCCTACGACGACACGGTCGCCGTGGTCCGGTACGACCCCGGCAGCGGGAGCAAGGAGAGCGGCAAGACCGTCCGGGTCGCGCTGCCCGTGCGGCTCGAACAGGTGCGCGCGGTCGTGCGCGGTGACGTCGTGTATCTGCTGAGCGGCGCGGGCGGTTCGCTCGCGGCCGTCGACATGGCGACGCGCAAGCAGCTGTGGCGGACCGAGACGGGGGTCGCGCGGAGTTCGGCGCCGGTCGCCGACGACCGGCATGTGTACTTCTCCTCGTCCGACGGGCGGCTGCTCGCCGTGGACGTACGGAAGGGCCGGATCAGCGGGGACACCCCGTCGCGGCTCGGGGACTCCGGCCGGGTCACCGGCTCGCTGCCCGAGCCCGTCGTCATCGACGGCCGTATCTGCACGGGCGCGCTCGACGGGACCGTACTCGGACTGGACGGAAACGATCCGGCGGGCTGGTGACACGGTCGGACGACCGGCAGACAACAGGCAGAGGGCCGGCAGGTGGTACGACTGAGGGCCGCTCCCCGGCGGGCGGGGGCGGCCCTCAGTCGTACTCGTACAGCCTCGGCGCGGACCTCAGCCCAGCTTGCTGACGTCGCGCACCGCGCCCTTGTCGGCGCTGGTGGCCATCGCGGCGTAGGCGCGCAGCGCGGCCGAGACCTTGCGCTCGCGGTTCTTCGGGGCGTAGACGCCGTTCAGGGCGGCCTCGCGGCGGGCCAGCTCGGTGTCGTCGACCAGCAGCTCGATCGAGCGGTTGGGGATGTCGATACGGATGCGGTCGCCGTTCTCGACGAGGGCGATCGTGCCGCCGCCGGCCGCCTCGGGCGAGGCGTGGCCGATGGACAGGCCGGAGGTGCCGCCGGAGAAACGGCCGTCGGTGATCAGCGCGCAGGTCTTGCCGAGGCCCCGGCCCTTGAGATACGAGGTCGGGTAGAGCATCTCCTGCATACCGGGGCCGCCCTTGGGGCCCTCGTAGCGGATGACGACGACGTCGCCCTCCTTGACCTCCTTCATGAGGATCTTCTGCACGGCCTCCTCCTGCGACTCGCAGACGACGGCCGGGCCCTCGAAGGTCCAGATGGACTCGTCGACGCCGGCGGTCTTCACCACACAGCCGTCGACGGCGAGGTTGCCCTTCAGCACCGCGAGGCCGCCGTCCTTGGAGTAGGCGTGCTCGGCGGAGCGGATGCAGCCGCCCTCGGCGTCCTGGTCCAGGGTGTCCCAGCGCTCGGAGGTGGAGAAGGCCTCGGCGGAGCGAACGCAGCCGGGGGCCGCGTGCCACAGCTCGACGGCCTTCGGCGACGGGGAGCCGCCGCGCACGTCCCAGGTCTTCAGCCAGTCGGCGAGGGAGGGGCTGTGGACGGAGTTCACGTCCTCGTTGAGCAGGCCCGCGCGGTGCAGTTCGCCCAGCAGGGCGGGGATGCCGCCGGCGCGGTGCACGTCCTCCATGTAGTACGTGCGGTCCTTGGCGACGTTCGGCGCGACCTTGGCGAGGCACGGCACGCGGCGCGAGACCGCGTTGATCTCGTCGAGGCCGAAGGGGACGCCCGCCTCCTGGGCGGCGGCCAGCAGGTGCAGGATCGTGTTGGTGGAGCCGCCCATGGCGATGTCGAGGGCCATGGCGTTCTCGAAGGCCGCGAAGTTCGCGATCGCGCGCGGCAGGACCGTCTCGTCGTCCTGGTCGTAGTAGCGGCGGGTGATGTCCATGACCGTGTGGGCCGCGTCGATGTACAGCTGTTTACGGGCGGTGTGGGTGGCCAGGACCGAGCCGTTGCCCGGGAGGGAGAGGCCGATGGCCTCGGTCAGGCAGTTCATCGAGTTGGCGGTGAACATCCCCGAGCAGGAACCGCAGGTCGGACAGGCGTTCTCCTCGATACGGAGGATGTCCTCGTCCGAGATCTTGTCGTTCACGGCGTCGGAGATCGCGTCGACCAGGTCGAGCGTGCGGACCGTGCCGTCGACGAGGGTGGCCCGGCCGGACTCCATCGGGCCGCCGGAGACGAAGACCGTCGGGATGTTGAGCCGCAGGGCGGCGTTCAGCATGCCCGGGGTGATCTTGTCGCAGTTGGAGATGCAGATCAGGGCGTCGGCGCAGTGGGCCTCGACCATGTACTCCACGCTGTCCGCGATCAGGTCGCGGGAGGGAAGGCTGTACAGCATGCCGCCGTGGCCCATCGCGATGCCGTCGTCCACGGCGATCGTGTTGAACTCGCGCGGAATGCCGCCCGCCTCGCGGATGGCCTCGCTGACGATCCGGCCGACCGGCTGGAGGTGGGTGTGGCCGGGCACGAACTCGGTGAAGGAGTTCGCGACCGCGATGATCGGCTTGCGGCCGATGTCCGCGCCCGGTACACCGGAGGCGCGCATAAGGGCGCGGGCGCCCGCCATGTTGCGGCCGTGGGTGACTGTGCGGGACCTCAGCTCGGGCATCGCGCTCGCCTCGCTCCTTCGGAGAGTAATGACTGAGGTCGAGCGTACGCCGGTTATCCAGTGGGCGGACACATCGTCCGAAATACGGGATGCGCGTCTCGATTTTCAACTGCGGGCCGGTGGGGGCTGGTCGCGCCCACGCGGCGGAGCCGCATATCGACACAGCCCCGCGCCCCTCAGGAACCGGGGCCGGTCAAGTGGGCCTGCACCACCGGGGCCACCCTCTCGATGATCCGCTCCGGGTCCGCCGACGCCAGTGGCTCAACCTTGATCACGTACCGCAGCATCGCGATGCCCACCAGTTGCGCGGCGGCCAGTTCGGCCCTCAGCTCCGCGTCGGGGACGTCCAGGCGGTCGGCGATACGGCGGAGGACCTGGGTGGCGATGATGCGGCGGAAGACGGCGGCGGCGGCCTCGTTGTTCACGGCGGAGCGGACGATCGCGAGCAGGGGCTTACGGGTCGCCGGGTTCTCCCAGACGCCGAAGACGAACCGGGTGAGCCGCTCCCCGACGCCGTCGAGAGGGCCCTCCTCGACCGCCCGGGGGGCCTCCATGGCCGGGGCGAAGGAGAGCGTGACGGCCGCCTCGAACACCTGCTCCTTGGTGCCGAAGTAGTGGTGCACCAGCGCCGAGTCCACCCCGGCGGCCTTTGCGATGCCGCGTACGGACGTCTTGTCGTAGCCGCGCTCGGAGAACTCCTCGCGGGCCGCGGCGAGGATCCGGTCACGGGCGGCCGGGGTGTCGGCCGCTTCCGTACGGGAGGGCCGGCCCCGGCGGCGGGGGGTGGCCGAGGTCACGGCCGGGGCACCCGCACGGCGGAGGCGAGGTGCAGCCGGGTGAAGGCGAGGGCCTCCGCCAGGTCGGCCTCGCGCTCGGCGGCGGACATGGCGCGACGGGTGTTGACCTCGATCACGACGTGACCGTCGAAACCGGTCCGGGCGAGACGTTCCAGCAGCTCGGCGCAGGGCTGGCTGCCGCGGCCCGGGACGAGGTGCTCGTCCTTGGCCGACCCCTTGCCGTCCGCCATGTGCACATGGCCGAGCCGGTCGCCCATCCGGTCGACCATGTCCAGCGCGTCGGTGCGGGAGGTCGCGGAGTGGCTGAGGTCGATCGTGAAGTGCCGGTAGTCGTCCTTCGTCACGTCCCAGTCGGGCGCGTAGGCGAGCATCTCGCGGTCGCGGTAGCGCCAGGGGTACATGTTCTCGACGGCGAACCGGACGTCCGTCTCGTTCGCCATCCGCCAGATCCCGGTGACGAAGTCGCGCGCGTACTGGCGCTGCCAGCGGAACGGGGGGTGGACGACGACCGTGCTCGCGCCGAGTTTCTCGGCGGCGGCCTGGGCGCGCTGGAGCTTGACCCACGGGTCGGTGGACCACACGCGTTGGGTGATCAGCAGACAGGGGGCGTGCACGGCGAGGATGGGGATCTGGTGGTAGTCGGAGAGGCGGCGCAGGGCCTCCAGGTCCTGGCTGACCGGGTCGGTCCAGACCATGACCTCCACGCCGTCGTAACCGAGGCGTGCGGCGATCTCGAAGGCCGTGGCCGTCGACTCCGGGTACACGGAGGCCGTGGACAGGGCGACCTTCGCATCCGGGATCCGTACGGGTTCTGCCACGCCGCACAGCCTAACGGGGTGGGTTTGCTCGTGTGGGCCTGGGGCTGGTTGTCGGCCGGGGGTGGGGACTCTCGCCTGTGCGCCGTTGGGGTCCCCCGTACGTCGGCGGGTGCGGGTGAGTGGGGCTTCTCGCGCAGTTCCCCGCGCCCCTGAAGAGCCGGGGCTGCGCCCCGTGCTCTTCGGGCCGAAAAAGCAGGGGCGCAGCCCCGCTTTTTCAGGGGCGC
>NZ_JBVKAY010000033.1:0-10271 GCF_055657445.1 Streptomyces sp. NPDC107538
CAACGGCTCCAGCTTCGGGCCCCGACGAGGAACTGACGCACCAGCAGTAGGAGTCACAAACCAACTAACGATCAACTACTGGCGCAGGACACTAGTTGGCGCTAGTCTCTGGACAGCTGGGCGGCAGCCCGGCGGCAGTGGACGCCCCTCGGGGTGTCAGTGGTGAGGGCCCATAGTGAACCGTCCGGTGGCGGTCGCATATTTGCCTCACCCCTCCTGCGGAGAGCAACCGTCAGGCCTGCGCAGCCCGAAGCTGAGGAACACCCTGTGCTCGGCCCCGGCCTGCAACCGGGGGCAACCACCCTGAGTCGCTGCACCGGCGCGATCTCAGTTCGTCACCTGTAGGTGGCCGGACTGAGCGCGCCCGTTCTGTCCGGCCTTGTTGAAAGGATGGGACGGATGGACGAGGTCACGATCGGTGTACTGGCACTGTTCGGTTTCCTCAGCATCGCTCTCACTCATGGCGCGAAGCTGGCACGCGACATCGAGGAGTTCATCGAAGCGTGGCGTGGACCAGCCCGCAGTCTGCAGCGGTGGTGGCGTCGGCGGTAGCACCGCCGGTGACGCACCCGGCTCTCGTGCTGCTGCCGGCCACGCATCTGCGTGTTTGTGCGACGCGATGCGGATAGAGCCGCCTGCAGACATCAATGCGTGTGACCGGCAGTGTCACGATAGTGCGGGCAGCTGCGATGAGACGGCACCCGTCCTGCGCTCAGCTTTCCGGACTGAGCGTCCCGTCCGGCTCGAGCCCGAATTCAAGGACAGGAACAGGGCCGTGGGTGTCCTGTCGTAGCTCTGAAAGTGTGACGAGCGCGTAGGAGTCTCCGGCGTCGGCTGCGTCACTTGCGAGCTTTTCGGATTCTTCGTGACGACCTAGTTTTTCGAGCAGTTCGACCAGGCAGACCACGGTGTATTCGTGTCCTGCATCGACGGACTTCCGGTACAGCGTTTCAGCTCCCTCGAAGTCGCCGGCCTCTTCCCGCATCTGGGCAAGTTCGATGAGGGTGTAGGTGTCGTTGCAGTCCGCAGCAAGCCAGGCGTAGGCTTCGGCCTCCTCCCGATGGCCGGTGCTTTCACGCAGCTTGGCAAGGCCCCCGAGAGCCTCGACGTAGCCGCCCGGGGTGAGCAGCAGCTCCTGGTAGAGATTCTCGGCCTGTTCCGTGTCGCCTGCCGTTCGCCGCCTGTGAGCGAGCCCGATGAGAGCGCTGACGCTTCCTGCTGCAGCACCCTCTCTCACGAGGACTTCGGCGCCGTCGTGGTCTCCGTCGGCTTCTCGGGCGTTGGCCAGACTCAGCAGAGCGAGGTCGTCGCCGGCCTCGGCGACCTGCCGTGCGAGAGACTCGGCCGCCTCGTGATCTTCTTGCTTCTGCCGCAGTATGGAAAGCCGGGCGAGGATCCTAGTGTCACCTTCGGCCGCAGCTTTCATAGCCAGTTGCAAGGCGGCATCGTGGTTTCCTGTTCTCTCCAGCATTTCAGCCAGGTTTGTCAGGGCAGTGGGGTAACCGGTGCCGGCGGCCAGACGGTAGAGACGTTCGGCCTCTGCATAGTCCCCGGCAGCCTCCCGGTACTCCGCCAGCCGCACAAGACCATAGTTTTCGCCGGCCTCAGCGGCCCGCCGGTACAAAGCCTCGGCGGACCGGTGGTCCCCTTCAGCCTGCCGTACTTGGGCAAGCCGCCCGATAGCATCGGTGCTGCCCGCCTCTGCGGCTACTTCGAGCAGAGCGACCGCGCCTTCGTGGTCCTCGGCCAACGCCCTGAGTTCGTAGAGCTGGACGAGGGCGTTGGTGTCTCCGGCCTCGGCGGCCCGGTGGTAGAGAGCCTGCGCCCAGGACATGCGCAGCCGCTTCTCTGCCGCATCTGCGAGCCGAGTAAGGTCGTCGAGGCGGGTGATATGTGCGCAGGCAGCCTCCCAGAAGGAGGCCGGAGGGCACAGCGCTTTGCGTTCGTGACGGCCGTACTGCTCCAGGTAGTCGGCAAGCCGATAGACCACGATCGCAGGCTCTGTCGTCGGTGCAGCTGTGGGAGAGCGGCGGGCAGGGCGATGGCGGACGCGCCGCAGGGGAGCGAGGTTGCCATGGACCGTTGCGCCAGTTTCTGCGAGTGCACGCTCGACCCACGCGTCTTCCAGAGCGTCGAACTCGTCGTTGCTCAGGTAGTCCTGCGCAGCGTGCGCCAGAAAGGTTGCAGGCAAGTGGGGTCCGGCATCGAAACGGAGAGCGTCCATAGCGGCATGCAGCACGGCGCGCGCTGCCGGTGAAGCCGATCGATAGCGGTGCAGCAGTTCGGGGGCTCCGGCCAGAAACTGTGCAAGGCGGCCGTCCTGGGTATGGCCAAGAGCGTGGCTGAGTTGCCTGTCCCCGGATGCTGCCGCGGTCTTCGCGGCTGCTGTGGCTGCCTCGTCGAACGAGTCCGGCAGTTCGATGCGCCGATCTTCCAGGAGGGCCCTCGTCTGCGAGTGAGGATCACGCCGGCCCGGCTCGGGCCGTGTCGTGTAGACCTGGGCGTGCTCGGGCCAGAGGGTTCCCAGGATCAGGACGGGTGAACGCTCAGGGTCGGCCAGCAGGGTTCGCAGGGCTGCCGCGATGCGTTCCCCCAGTCCCTGTCCGGCTCCCAGGTAGTGCTGTGCCTCGTTGAGCCACACGACGGTGTGTGTGCCGACTCGTTCGATGTCGGCCAGGGCGGCTTCCGCGCGCGTGGGGTCGATCGGGTGCCACAGTCGCCAGCCCAGCGAGGCCAGCGGCTGGACTGCTTCCCAGCATGCACGGGTCTTTCCTGTGGACGATGACCCCACCAGGACCGCCATCTGGCTATGCCCGGCGGCGGCGAGCGACACGATGTGGTCCAAGGCTGCGTCATGGGGCCGTGGGATATAGGTGGGCAGAGCGGTCTGGGTCCCCATGAGTTCAGACGCGTTGTACCGGTGGCCGGTAGGGGGTGCGCCGTCGATGGCCGGATGCACTTCCAGGTCATGCGGGTCGCAGTCGGCGATGGGCCGTCCGACGGCTGGGGGCCGGGCGGTTTCACTGCTGCTGACGGTTGTGGTGCTCTGCCCGGCAGCAGCTTCCCGCAAGTCGAGCAGAAAGCGGACGTCAAGGCCGAGAGCTTTACCGAGAGCGCCCACGGTCTGAGCCGAGGGCACGGAAGCCGAGGCGCTGAAGGCTCCGCTGACAACAGTGCGGCCCAGTCCCGCCCGGCGGGCCAACTGGGTCTTGCTCAGCCCCCGTTCGGCGAACGCTGCAATGAGTCGGGCGCGCAGTTCGGACTGTGCAGCTCCTGGGCTTTGTGCGTCCATCCTGTCCATTGTCGCAGCACGGCGGGCAGGCCGTCGAGTTCCCCGCCCTTCTGCCAACCGCCTTGTTTGTCTGTGTTGTTCGCCGGTGTTCATCTTCGTTCACGCGCACCACGGCGAACACCTGGTCCGGGAAGGGTCGGCCTCACGACAGCTTCTCCATCGGAAGGAACAACACCATGTCTTTGCACACGACTGTGGTCCTGCTTGTTTGTACCGTGGTGGTCATCATCGGTGTACTGGCGGGCGCTGCGGCGGGTTTCCTGGCCCGGCTCGACGGGGCCTCCTGCCCAGCCGTCATCACCCGCGCCGTCGCAGCCTTCGCCGCAACACTGACACTGGCAATGGTCGCTGCCCAACTGGCCAGGCTGACCTGATGGCTGGCGCGCGACGTTGAGGAGTTGATCGAAGCGTGGCGTGGTCCGGCCCGCAGTCTTCGGCGGTGGTGGCGTTAGCGGCGGCGCAGCCGACGGTGATGCGGCCGAATCTCAAGTTGTTGCCCGCCTGGAGCCGACCGGGTTGCGCGGTTACCGGAAGACGGTGCTGTCGGGCCGCCCCCGGGGACCCTGGCCCGCTGCTGGCGGGTCGGCTGTCTGACAGGGACAATGGTCTGCCGAGGGGGAAGTGTTCCGGGGGCCGAGGGGCGCTGGGCCCAGCCGTGAGGCTTTCCCGAATCCTGGCCCCTTTGAGCCCCTGGCAGCACGCAGCGCCTGTGAGTCCAGGCGGCCGGCGCTGGTGGGCTGCATCTGGGTCGGCGCGGGCGCAGCGACCGTGGCCCTTCAGAAGCTGTGGTCGTACCGAACTTGATCGGCGGGTTTTCGCAGATCAGGCATGATGTCGGGCTGGCGAGGCAGGCTCGGGTCGTCGGGTTGTCTCGTCGGTGGAGGTGCCGGGATGGCGTCGGTCGTGGGTCTGCTGGAGGAACGGGAGTTGGCCGCGCGGGAGCGCGTGGAGGGACTTCGGGAGGAGGCGGACTGGGTGCTGGCCGCGCTCACTGAGGCGGAGATGGACTGGCAGGAGTGGGTGATCGCCCGACAACGCGTGGGCGAGGTCCTCTTCGTGCCGCGAGTCCCGGAGGCCGGCGTGGCCCGTCCGGTCCCGACGGAGGAACTCTCCGCATCGGAGCCAGCACCAGGCCCGGTGGTGGACGCGTCCGCGGCGGCGCCCGCGCCACGGGCGGGTTCGGTTGTCCCCGTGTGGCGGCCCGCGCTTTCGGCGGACGTGCTCGCCGTGGACTACCAGCGCATCCTCGGCTTGCTGGCGGAACGCCTGTCGGCTGGGGACGGGGGGGATGACGTGCCAGGAGATCACCGCAGGACTCGGGCTGGCGCCGGTTCCGGCCTGTGTGGAGGGCGTGCGGTCGAAGATGAAGCGGCTCGCAGACCGCGGCTGGGCAACAGAGCGGGCCGCGGGCCGGTTCATGCTCGCCGACGGTCCAGCCTGCGGGTCATGAGCATCGTCATCGACCACAGCACCATGTGCTCGTGGACGACGGGCAACTCTCGTAGTCGCGGACCAGCCGGCGCGAGCGGAACAACCAGGCGAACGTCCGCTCCACGCACCACCGCCTCTGCAGCACCACGAAGCCCGACGCATCGCCACTGCGTTTGACGACCCGGACTGCCAACCTCAGTTGCTGCTTCGCCCACGTGACCAGGCGGCCCGCGTAACCGCCGTCCGCCCACACCAGGACGATCTTTCGGTATCGGTTCCGCACGCTCTCCAGCAGCGGCATCGCGGCGTCCCGGTCGGCCACGTTGGCCGCGGTGACCATCACGGTCAGCAGCAGACCGAGGCAGTCGACGACGATGTGGCGCTTGCGTCCCGGCACCTTCTTGCCCGCGTCGTAGCCACGTGAGGAGGCCGGGACCGTGGCCGCGGCCCGCACCGACTGCGAGTCGACGATCGCCGCAGTCGGCTCCGGGTCGCGGCCTGCTTCCTCACGCACCAGGCCGCGCAACCGGTCATGCAACTCAGCCAACAGTCCCTTCGCGCCCCAGCGCCGGGCGAAGGCGTAGACGCGGTCCCAGACGGGGAAGTCCGCCGGCATCGCCCGCCACTTGATCCCGTTGTCCACCGTGTAGCGAACGGCGTCGACCATCTGCCGGTGACAGTAGCCCTCCGGCTGCCCACCCCGGCCCTCCAGCCACGGCGGAACCGGCATCGCGTCACACACAACTGCCCACTCCGCGTCTGTCATGTCAGAGGGATACCTCGTCCGCCTGTGCGGCCGATCCCTCGCGTTCCCGAACCGATGAGCGAGGCAATCACACTCACGGGCAACCGAGTTGGACGATACGAGACACAAGGCGGAAGGCTGCGACAATAGGGGCCCCTGTTGCTCGGTTGGACTTGAACACCCACGAGCTGTGCAGGAGGCACTGTCTCCATGCGCGCACGGCTCGGAGACCACCCAACCGGGCGACAGGTGCAGAAGTCGCGCTCGCCGAGATCGGTAGCAGATGCCTTGTTATCGGTCCAGGCCGCAGGCAGCCTCGGCGGCCATGAGCCACCCGAGGTACCAACCAGCGAAGTCCAGCAGAGATCCGCCGGCGTCACGTATCGGATGCAGATCCTTGCCGTCGGAGCGCGGGTCACGCCACATTCGGCCGCGCTGCGATCCCGTGACAACCAGCCAGGCCGTCAGCCCGCAGCCCTCATCACACAGGCAAAGCGCCCCGGCAGTGAAGCGCGGGTCGTACTGCACATCTGCCAGACGCTCCTCCCACACTTCAAAGGCCGCTTCGAGATCGGCGAGGTCGTCGAACTCCTCCCTAAACGGCTGCTCGGCCAGGATCCCTGCCGCTGCCTCCGGATCCGCCCCTCCCGGAAACAACTCAGCGACCATGGCCGGCTCGACCTCCTCAGGGGCATCTCCAATCCAGCTCCAACCCCCGGAACCCTCGCGCCGCACCGGAAAAACGCCGTAAGCCGGGCCAGCCCCGCCAGCTCCAACGTGCAGCAGGAACGAGCGATAGTCCTCGGGCAGCTCAACACCCAACCACGCCTCGAGACCGGCTACCTCGGCCGCCGCCAGAGGTACATCGAGCGCAAAGCCGTGCCCCATCGCCCCGAACACCTTGTCGCTGCCCGGCACTGCGGCCAGAGCCAGAACCCGCTCGCGTACCCCGGTCCAGTCGGTCATAGCGCCCGACCCTATCGGCTGCCGCCCACCGCCCATGGTCGGGCCTGGCGCGCCGGCAGCCGGTCCTGGACGGGCGAGACCGATTGGATTCGACACCCACGAGCCGTGCCGGAGGCCCCGCTTTCATGTTCAGCCAGCCAGAAGATCACCCGACCGATTCGGCGACCTCGAACTCACGCCCATCGAGATCGATAGAGCAACGGCTTCTCAGGGCAGCGCAGCCTGAGAGCTGTGAGGAGGCCGGGTTGTGCGCTCCGCCCCCAGTTCCAGGACCAGACGGGGCTGGCGGCCGTGCGGCCTGGCGATGTGTCCGCAGGTCACGCACCACACCCGTGACCCCATCTGGACGGCGACATCCGAGGAGGTGGTGATACGTGCGCCGCAGCCTTCGCACGGCACACCCCGCTGCGCCCCGCGGTCAGCGGGTACGGCGAAGAAGGGCACCATCCTGGCAAGGGCCGGTGTCAGCAGCAGTTCGGGGGCCTTCAGACCGCTGCCCGAGACCCGAGCCTGCTCCTCGGCCGGTTCTAGGCTGCGTCCGTCCTGCCGTGCGGATCCCTCGGTGGTGTGCCGACGTGCGGCTTCAGCACGTTCCCAGGCATGTGCCCAGGCCTGCAGTGTGACGTTGCCGGTGACGCCGCAGGCGCGGGCGAAGGCGAGGACGAAGTCCCGGCGTGGTCTGGTCTTGCGGGTCAGAACCCGGCAGATGGTGGTGCGCGCCAGATGGCCGTTTCCGCCCGCCTGCTGTTCGAGGGTGCGGTAGGGGCGGCTTCCGTCGCGGCGGTACAGCTCCAGGAGGTGCGCGTGGAGGTCGGCGTAGGTGCTGACGTAGTCCAGGTGGATGAGCTGGGTGGCTTCACCGAGCGGGCTGCGTTCTTCGTAGCGGGCCTGCTTCCACAGGCGTTCAGCTTCGTCCGGGCTGGCGCCGCAGACCCCCGCGAAGGTTCGCACGACGGACAGGGCGGGGATACCGTGTCCGGATGCGGCTCGGCTGAGGGTGGCTTTGCTCAGGGTGGTGCGCTGCGACATCTGGGCCAGGCTGAGCCCCGACTGTGCCCGCTGCAGGCGGAGCCAGGAGGCCAGGGCGTGCAGGGAGACCTCCCAGGATGCGACCGGAGCCTCAGGCCGCGCCACAGCAGTGGCCCCTTACAGCTGGCCGGCGCGACCGGCCGGGGCCGGCAGGCGGACACGGTTGCGAAAGCAGCCGCTGCGCCACCTCGGCCAGCACGGCGGACGTGGCTGCGGCCTGGAGCGCCAGAGCGGGAAATGCAATGATCAGGATGACGATGACGGTGACCGCAGGCCACCAGGGCCACGACGGCACGGGGGACAGCAGCAGGGCGGCACTGCGTCGGCGCATAGGCATGAGCATTCCCTTCGAAACATCCAACGGGCTCTGCACCCATAGCCGTTGGCTACCCGGTGGATGCATACACGAGATGCTGTCAGTCGCGTTCCTCCGCGCCAACCAGCGCACTCCCCCGTGTCTCATGGTTGTCCCACCTATCTGAAGTCGCCCGTGCAACCCCGGATGCGCCTCCGGTCCAGTCCGCTGCCTGGCGGCCAACCGGTCAGGAATGGGGTAGTTGCGCGCACGTCCCAATGCACCGACCCCGGTGCAGCTTCAAGAGCTTTGAAGCTGCCGGCTGTCGGCCCTCGATGGGGTGCCGCTGGACGAGCTCGCGTCAGGAGCGGCTGATGGGTCTGCAGGGGCGGTTCGGAGACGAACCGCCTGCGTCGGGGGCCCCACAGATGTGGTCGGTCGCCAGGCAGGCCCGGCTTTTCCGGCTCTGACTCGAGAGAGGTCCCGCCAGAGCTCCGGGAGGGGCACCGGGGCGTCGGCTGGACACGCCCGGTGGCCCCTGGGGCCGGGGCATATGCGGTGTCCTGGGAGAATAGGCGGTCTTGCGTTCTACCTGACAGCCGGGCCCACTCGGCCAGCCATAGATAAGGCCCTCACGAGTGAGCCCGACACTTGTCATCGCTGGAGTGCCAACACCGCAGCGGCAACCAGTGACGACCCAGCCATGGCGGCTGCACCACGAACGGCTGCAAACAGGGCGGCTCGGTACAGGCGCTTGATGATGTGGCTCTTCTTGCGATTCATGGTCCCTCCCGGATGGTGTTGCACCTTCGCCTCCAGACGATGCGAGCTCCAGGACTCAATCCTGAGAAAGTGCGGGCGGACCGGGCGACAGCGCTCTTACGCTGCAGTTCGTGGGCTGCCCGGTGGCGCCCGCAGCGGGCAGCGGGAAGGGCCGCGGGAGAGGGAGACGGGGGGACGTGGACCACTCAGACAGCGCACTGCACACCTACCTGCGCGACCTGGAACGTAGGGCCAAGGCGAATCGGACTCGGCAGAATCTCCCCTACTCGCGTCGTGAGACCTCGAAGGTGCTCCACAGCGAGTTTGAAGTCCGCCTGGATGCCCGCCGTTTGAGTAACTGGCTGGCCGACGAACTGATGAGGCGCCAAGCGCCTACTTCAGCCAGCGAGCCGAAACTTTGGGCCCTGGTGCAACTTTGGTCGCATTGGGCCGGCGAGTCCGCACCTGCTCGTCGGTTCCTCAACGAGCTCCTTGAATCGGCTCAACCTGTTCGGAATACCGTCCGGGCTCCGACCTCGCCCGTTCCGGCTTTCCTCCGTCCACTCCTGACAGAGCAAGTGGAACGGGGCGAGGCATGGCCTTACGTCGTGCACGATGGCACCGGCGCGCGGCGACCTCTGTCGGCCGTCCATGTTCAGCAGCAACTGGACGAATCACAGACACCCGATGAGCCGACGCTGCAAAGCAGGCGAGGGCAGATTGAAGAAGTCCTCGAAGACCCCACCCGCTGCCATCTTCTGTTGGAGTCAGGTCCGGGCAGCGGCAAATCGACCTTGCTCGCCAGACTTGCGGGGCGCCTGTCCGCTGGACTCCTCAACGGGTCGCTTGGGCAGAACACCTGCGTCCCGGTTTGGGTAACTGCTGAGCAACTAGAGATCTTTAAGGGTGTGGGTTACGCGGGGTGGTGACGGCTGTCGTGTGCCGCGCTATGCCGGAGGGATGAGGTATCCCGATGGCGGAGGGCTGACGGATGAGGAACGGGTTCGGCGTGAGCGGGTCCGGTTGGCAGCCGCCGATCTGATCGAGACCGGGGCCAGTGACCGGGAGGTCGCCCGGCGATTCAGAGTGACCCGGGTGTCGGCGAACCGCTGGCGGCGAGCGTTGGCTGCGGGTGGCCGGCAGGCCCTGGTTTCCAAGGGGCCCGGTGGCGCCCGCTGCAAGCTCGATGCAAGTCAACTCCGTGCTCTGGAGGCGGTGTTGGAAGCAGGGTCCGGCCGCTTCCGGCTGGTCTGACCAGTGCTGGACTCTGGCGAGGATCGCGGAAGTCGTGCGCCGCCGGTTCGGCGTGGAGTACACCCTGGCCGGGATGGACCTGCTGCTGCACCGCATCGGCTGGAGCGTGCAGGTTCCCTCCCGTAAGGCGGCCGAGCGCGACGAGGAGAAGATCGCCGCCTGGAAGGACGAGCAGTGGCCCGTCATAAAAAGACGGCGGCGGACCTGGGCGCCTGGCTCTGCTTCGAGGACGAAGCCGGCCAGGGGCTGAGGCCGCCCAAAGGCCGCACCTGGGGCCGGCGAGGTCACACCCCCGTCGTGCGGGTCACCGCCGCGGGCACCAAACGCGTCTCCATGGCGGCGCTGATCTGCACCAAACCTGGCCACCGGTCCCGGCTGATCTACCGCATCCACCTCGACCGCGGCCCCGCCAAAGGCCGGCGCAAGGGCTTCACCGAGACCGACTACGCCCGCCTGCTCGACGCCGCACACCAGCAGCTCGGCGGCCCCGTCGTCCT
>NZ_JBVKAY010000034.1:0-7438 GCF_055657445.1 Streptomyces sp. NPDC107538
AAGACCCCAAGCCGTTCATCTGGACCAAGACAGCCGAAGAGATCCTCGACTCCCTCGCACGCTTCTGCCGACGGATCTCTGGCGCAGGACACTAGATCTACGCGCAGCGGTATTGCCTACCGGGGGTGAGGCTCCTCGGACCAGATGCACAAACCCGTCAGCGCTGGACCACCCGCGGCGGCCGCCAGTCGGGTTCTTGGCTGCGAGGATGTTGATGGCTGCGCGAGCAGCTCAGGGAGTTGGGCCAGGCGGGCACCGCCGGCTTCCAGGCTTCCTCCGCTCCTGACTGGCCGGCCACCCGGCGTCGCGGTGTGCACCGACTAGGGTGATGGCTGACGACTGCGGTGCAAGGTGTGCTGGTGTGATGTGTCGAGGGGGAGCTGGGCATGGGGGGGGCGACTGGCAGATCGCTGAGTGGGAGCGCGGCTGGTCGTCGTCGGACGGATGGGTGTGCGCCGACTGCGTCGGTGACGAACATCTGGCCGCTGCCCTGCGCTCGGCGCACGAACCGGAGGCCGACGGCGGCCGTCCTCGCCGCCTTCGCACCAGTCGGTGAGAATGCGGGCACGAAGCAGTCGGGACTCCACGAGCAGCCGGGAGCGGGCGGGTAGGAGCGTCCCCGAGGGCCCCTCGGGCGAGCAGACAGGCATGCTCGAGCAGGCCCAGGCTCTCGGCCAGAGCCGCGTCGTCTTGGCTCGGACGGGCCAGGAGGACGGCCTGGGCGTGGTCCAGAAGCGCGCGGCAGCGGTCCTCCACCACGAGCGACTGCCAGGAGGGCTCCCGCGCGGCGGCGCCCAAGTCTTCGACCGCACGGGCGGCGTAGACGTGAGATGCGTCGAGGTCCGGGCGCATGTCCTCGTCCAGGCCAGCGGGCAGGAGTCCGGAAGGGCCGTGGTGGCGGGCGAGGTCGAAGAGCACCAGGCCTCGTGCGAGTCGGACGCCGTCTTGGTTACCGGCCTGCACCAAGCCGTCAGCGGTGCGCAGAGCCTTCCCCAGCTGCATCGTGCACCACACGGCAGGGCGCTCCCTGGCATAGGGCGCTCCATCGACGGCGAGACGGCGCAGCAGTTTGATGCAGGTCAGGGCATGCCGCTGGGTCGACTCGTCATCTGCCCCGACGCGCGGACCGGGACCGGGAAGGTGCCCAACGGCTGCGGCGAGCAGGGCGGCCGCGATCCGAGGGCCCTCGTTCGAGGTCTCGCGCGGGCCGGCGCGTTGCGCCTCCAACAGCGCCAGTACCCACGGCGGCAGCAGTTCCCGGGTGAGCCGACCGGCCACTGCCTCGTCGGCCATCAGCTCCAGGACACGCGCAAGGGCTAGGGAAGCGGAAGGAACCAGGGGCACGGCCTCCTGGGCAGCGTACAACGCCTCGCGAAGGTGCTCCGCGATCGGCTGGATCGACCACCGGGTCAGGAGGATCTCGGCGAGTTCGGCGTGGTAGCCGGCTCGTATGGTGGGCTCGGGCTCGGCCCGGACGGCGTCGCGTAGCTCGCGCAGGGCGGCGTCCAAGTGGCGCATGGCACCGAGGCGGCGGAAGTCGTCGATGTGGTCGCGGGCCCGGTCAGCGAGCACGGACGCCGGGATGCGGCCCGCGGGGGCTGTACTTGCCGTGGCTGGCACGGGGACACCAGTGAAGTGCCGCACCACCTGCGCGGAGACATGAGCGAACTCCTCGAGCCCCGCGACCATGTGGTCGGCCCCGTCCGCTGTCGTGACTCCCCGGGCGCCGAGGGCGTAGACATGCTCGGGCGCAATGCTGTCGGCGAGGGCGGCCGACGCGAGGGCGGGGAAGTTGCGCGTTCCGCGCCCGTAGTGCCGTTCCACGTAGTGGGAGACGTGCTTGAGCACTAGCGCGGCCACGTCGCGGTCCAGCGTTCGCAGGAGTTCCTCGCGCACGCCTGAGTGGTACTCGAAGCGCAGAGCACCGGGGGACAGAGGTTCGTCCACGCGCTGGAACAGTCCGCTGAGCAGGACCTCGGCCATGGCCTCGGGGCCTGTTGCGGGAAGCATGGCACGTTGCACGAGCTGCATTACAGGTAGCGCCAACGGTGCTGCGGAGAGGAAGGCGGTCAGCAGCCGTAGGGCTGACGGCGAGGCCGTGCGGCGAAAACGTCGTAACCGCTTGGCAGCCGCGAGCGGGATCTCGGCGGGCGGTGGCCCGACTACTCCCGGGTGATCGGCCCGTACCAGGGCGGCCGCCCCCGGCGCCGAGAAGCCTGCGGTGTCGGCGACCAGCCGCGCCCACACTTCTAAGGGTTCGGCCTGCGGTGCGAGGACCGGCACGGGGAGCAGCCTGGCAGGCGGCTGCCGATCGTGAGGTGGCGCTTTGAAGGTGCGGAAGCCGATCCTGCCGGCGGGTCCCGGAAGGCGACTCAACGTGCCTGGTTCGGCCGGCAGGTGGGTGCGGGGCCACATCCGCTGGGGCAGTGGCTGCATGACGGCCACGGGACCGCCGCTCGCCAGAAGGTGCACGAGCCGTTGCATCTGGCCGCTGCGCCACAGGGGTCCTACGCAGTCGCTGAGGATCAGGACGAGGCAGCGCCGGCCGGCGTCCACGAGCCGGGTGGGAGGGACGACTCGTCCAGATCCCGTGCCTGAGTCGAACGCATGGGTGAGCGTCGGCCGCCCGTAGTGGTCCTCGTGCACGTAGTGGTAAGCGACGTTGCTGAATGCGCCGGCCCTTTGGGAGATCTGCCGCAAATCCTCGAACGTGTTCTGCCAGACGGCGTTCGAGGACGAGACGTCCATGAGCAGCACCATCCGGTACGTGTGCCGTCGCGCTGGACGCAACACGGGAAGCAGGAGGCGGGATTCGGCGGTGCGGTCGACGGTGGCGCTCTCGTCGAGGACGCGCACAGCACTGGTGTCCGGCATCTGCCCGCGCCGCAGCGGGCGCAGTGCGCGGATCAGTGACTGCGCGTCCGGCAGCATGGCCGCCGCAGGGACGCGGATGGCAGTCCGGGCGTCCGCCGCATGGCCGGACGGGCCAGCACTGGGGTCTTCGCCGGGCATCGCCAGGGACGCACGCCCTGCTCCGAGCTGCGCAGTGGACGGCGAACCGGCCGGCCGAACGGCCGCGGGGGGCGGGGTTTCGTCGGCTCGGTCCGCAGCGCCAGGCTCCCGGGACGCCGCAGGTCCTGGTGGGGACGGAGCTACGCCGGCCTCGGGCAGGGTGGGGGCAACTCTCGCCAGCCAGAGGGCATCGGCCACGTCCTCCGCTCGCACGTCGCCGTCCTGCGCACGCAGGGCGGCGATCAGCGTCGCGAGACGTCCCTCCGCAGCGCCGGTCCCGGACGGCTCGGGATGCCCGCGTCCCTCCTTGCGTCCGGCACGGGTCCCGGTGGACTTCCAGGATCCCTCGTCTGCCATGGCTCCTCCGGTCACCCGTGCCGCTGATCAATCGGCCTCATGAGCATCTCCAGGAGTTCACCGCGCCGAAGCGCGTCAGCACCCGCAGGTCCATTGACCAAAAAGATCGCGTTGAGCAGCTGATCTGCTGGCCTGGCCCCTCCTGTGTCGTCGCCGTCGAGAAACCGCTGGATCAGCTCCCCGTGCCGCGCATCCTCTCCACGGCCGAAGTGCGCTTGGACCAGGGCGGCGATCTGCTCGGAGTTCGGCTGGGACAGTTCCAGTGCCAGACACCGGCGCTGCAAGGCGGGCGGGAAGTCCCGCTCGCCGTTGCTCGTGATGACGATGAACGGAAAGGCTCGGCAGCGCACCTGCCCTTCATCTACCACCACCCGCCCCCCGTCGTCGGTAGGGACCGTGACCTCGGGCTGCCGGTCGGCGATGCGTTCCAGCTCCGGGATGGTGAACTCTCCGTCTCCCAGCACGTGCAGCAGATCGTTGGGTAGATCGATGTCACTCTTGTCGAGCTCGTCGATGAGCAGGGGGCGCGGCCGGTCCGCGGCGATCAAGGCCGTGCCGAGCGGGCCGAGCCGGATGTACCGGCCGATGCCGTCGGTCGGCTTCCCGACGCCTGAGGCGAGCTGGGAGTCCTGGAGCCGACCGAGTGCGTCGTACTGGTAGAGGCCGTCTTTGAGGGTCGTGCGGCTGACGATGGACCACTGCAGCACGCGGCCGAGCCCCAATTCGTACGCCACCGCGTGGGCAAGGGTCGACTTGCCCGTGCCCGGCTGTCCGGTGACGAGCAGCGGCCGGCGCAGGTAGAGCGCGGCGTTGACCATGTGCAAGGTGTGGTCGCGGTGGACGGGCGGTGTGCCGGAGTCCAGGCCGCCGAGCCGCCGCAGGGTGGTGGAGTCGACCGGGGGCACGTCGTAGGAGCCCTCACCGTCGAAGCGCCGCCACTCGGGGGCGGGAGGCAGGAGCGCCATACGGTCGGGATAGGGCTCCCCAGTGCCCTGATAGATCAGCCATTCATCCATGATGGGTGCTCCTTGCTCGGCTGCGGCGGGACGGGTGGGTGCGGGCCTGCCCCGCACCTGCTAGGGGGCGTCAAGTTCGAAGTCCTCACTCGGCAGCGGACGATGGGGGTCGTCGAAGAACAACGCCATGTGTTGCGCCCAGTCCCCTTCCGGTCGCGTCTCTGCTCTGTGGTAGCGCAATCTCCTTATACTGTCCGGGAGTTCACGAATCGTGTGGATCTCACCGAGAAGGCTGACAGTGCCTCGGACCAGCTCGTCGTCGCTGCGTCCCTCCGCGCGCCTCCTGGTGTTCCACAGCGCGACCGGAAAACCGGCTTCAAGGACCGCCGCGAGCTCCTGGCGCACGGTTTCCGCACCTGCCGCGCCACGGGCCGTCGGCCGGCCGAACACAGGAACGCTGCCGGGCCCGGTCCGCTGCCACCACACGTCCGGCCCCCGTCCGGCCCCCCTACCGGCACCGCGGTCAAGGAATCGGCATTATGCAGCGCCTCCCACCGTTCACGAACACGTACCATCCGGCCCGAGCGTCGACTCAGGTCCCGAAGCACCACGCTGCGTTGTTCACCCACAGGCCGTGATCGCGCAGGGTGCACGGCGTCGTGAGCCCGCCACAGGTGCACTTCGAGGTCGAAGTAGTCCGGGGGCAGGGCGACTTCCAACGGCGCTGGCAGGCCCGGCAGATCAGCTCTGCTGAAGGCGTCTGCCAAAGGCTGCGCCAGCCGGCGAACCACGTCGACCTCACGCACACCCCCACCCACACACTCCTCCTCCAGCGTGATCAATTCCCCGTCCCCCTGGTCCACCGCGATGCGCCAGTAGAACCGCGGTGGCATCGCGTAATGCAGGGGCTCCAGTTCAACGGTGACGACAGGATGACCGTCGCCCCGAGCCGGGAAAGGTGTCGCTGTGTGCGGCGTCGTACGCGGCTGCGCGAGCGAGGAAGGCAGGGACGCGTCGGTGACAAGCGCCCGCAGTGTGGGCGCCACTTGCGTCAGCCGTTCCCTGATCCAGGAGTCCAGTCGGAATGCCTCCGCATCCTGCGGGTTCGCGTGCCGGGTGTAGAGCACCACTAGGCGCAGATAGCGGAGGAACACGGCTGCGGGCGTGGGGTCGTGGCCGTAGAGCATGCCGTGGCCTTCACGCCAGGTTCTCGGCGGTAGCCATGCCATTCCGGTGGGTGCGTCTCCCAGGGTTGCCAGGAGGATGTCGGCGACCGGCCGCGCCCCTTCGGGAGAAGGGAGGGCGGACAGCAGGGCCAGCGCCGTGTGACGGTCGTCGGGGCTCCACTGGTCACCGGTGATGGCAAGGCCGGTGACTAATTGCCGTTGCAGGGTGGCCCAGCCGTCGGTCGCGTCGAGGATGGGGTTGGCGTGCCACCGGTCGTGGTCGGCGAGGACGCGCAGGCCGAGGGGGCCCAGGTCGTGCAGGGCCGCGGTACTGACCAGGAGGGCGGCGCTGTCACCGCGACGGGCCTTGGCAACTCCCACCACAGCACCGGTAGCGGGGTCGAACACTGGCCCTCCAGAGACCCCCATGGCCAACGCCCCGTCTCCGTGCAGCCCGTACCGTCCCGTGCTGCGGATGAGCTGGAAGGACCCCTCCCAGCGCTCGGTGCGGCCGTCCGCGCCGTGGGCGTAACCGCCGACGAGGACGGGCCGGGTGAAGAGGGGGGACGGTCACTGAGCCAGACCGCCGCGTGCGACGGCGGATCGTCCACTCGGACCAGGGCCAGGTCCTGCTCCGGCGGGATGAGACGGTGCGGATCCGGCTTCTCCTCCAGCAGCCAGGCTTCCAGCCGTGCCTCGCACGGCCTGCCGCCCGCAAGGCCGTCCCCCTGTACCTGGAAGGGCGCGCCGGGATCGCGCCACAGGTGGGGCGAGAGAACGTGCGCGCAGGTCAGGACCCAGCCTGGAGCGACGAAGAAACCGGAACCCCACACGTTGCCGTCGGCGGACCGCAGCCGCACCGTGGCCTCGTGCACCAGGGATCTCAGACCGGTCTCCACTTCGGTCATCGGCTCCTCGTGGCCCCCGCTCCTACGTGCCGATCCGTATCGCGTGTGGCAGTTGCGCCGAGGCTACCGACCAATTGGAAGCCTTGGGAGACGAACGGGCCACTCCGTGACACTGCCCGGTCCGGCGGCGCGGAGAACATCGGCCCGGCTGGCTTTGTCAGTGAGTTCTGGGTTCTGGCACAGATCTTGGGCAGACGCAGCGCACGCGGCGGCAGGCACGGGCGGTGTGAAACTGGCTATGCGTAACGACTACGCCGCGATTTTGATCGTGGGCACAATCGAACTTAGCGCGACACAGTGGCCTTCGAGCAACTGACCGACTCGTCTAGGGCTGCTTGCGGGCGTCTGACCAGGGGGCAACTTCGCGCTGTACGCGCCGCAGCATTTACAGCCAGCAGAGTGCCAGCCACGCCGCACAATGTCGTGGCCTTTGTATCTGCCCGCTGCACTTCCATGAACATCCCCGCTGCCGTGTCCCCGAGCTGTCGGCAACCCAGACCATGAGCCGGAGCGAAGCTCCCAGTCGTGTCAGGCACGTCTATGCCTCCTTCGGGTTCGCACCTGCCGTGTTCGTGTCCACACCCTGCGGGAGCCTCGCCAGGGCATGGGCCCCACTGAAGGGCACCGTTCATGCCGAACCCGTCACAGCCCGACGTGCCCCTTGCGCTCCAGGTGCAGGGGGACGAGGCCCTCGGGATAGGGGCACGGTCGGCGACGGCTATACGGCCGGTGACGAGGGCCCGGATCGGGCGGCCCTGTTCCGCCTCGCGTTGCTGGAAGCCTGCGACGCGGGTGAGGCAGTCGCTGTGGTGGACCCCGGTGGTCTGCAATAGTTCGTCGCCCCGTCGAGAAGCTGAACTTGCTTGAGCGACACGGACTCCCAACCGTAGATAGCTGCCAGACTGCTGCTGCCACCGCTCGATGCGTTGACGTGCCTTCCGGCTACAGCTCGAACTGCAGGTCGAGGACGTCGGTGAGTTTCACTTCGAGGCCGTGGGCGCGGCGGCCGTTGTCGCGGAAGTACACCTCGCCCAGGGCC
>NZ_JBVKAY010000035.1:1738-3484 GCF_055657445.1 Streptomyces sp. NPDC107538
TGGTCGTTGTTTGAGAACTGCACAGTGGACGCGAGCATCTGTGGCCAAGTTTTTAAGGGCGCACGGTGGATGCCTTGGCACCAGGAACCGATGAAGGACGTGGGAGGCCACGATAGGCCCCGGGGAGTCGTCAACCAGGCTTTGATCCGGGGGTGTCCGAATGGGGAAACCCGGCAGTCGTCATGGGCTGTCACCCATACCTGAACACATAGGGTATGTGGAGGGAACGCGGGGAAGTGAAACATCTCAGTACCCGCAGGAAGAGAAAACAACCGTGATTCCGGGAGTAGTGGCGAGCGAAACCGGATGAGGCCAAACCGTATGCGTGTGAGACCCGGCAGGGGTTGCGTATACGGGGTTGTGGGATCTCTCTTTCACAGTCTGCCGGCTGTGAGGCGAGTCAGAAACCGTTGATGTAGGCGAAGGACATGCGAAAGGTCCGGCGTAGAGGGTAAGACCCCCGTAGCTGAAACATCAGCGGCTCGTTTGAGAGACACCCAAGTAGCACGGGGCCCGAGAAATCCCGTGTGAATCTGGCGGGACCACCCGCTAAGCCTAAATATTCCCTGGTGACCGATAGCGGATAGTACCGTGAGGGAATGGTGAAAAGTACCGCGGGAGCGGAGTGAAATAGTACCTGAAACCGTGTGCCTACAAGCCGTGGGAGCGTCGCGCATCAAGCTTGCTTGGTGCGTCGTGACTGCGTGCCTTTTGAAGAATGAGCCTGCGAGTTTGCGGTGTGTTGCGAGGTTAACCCGGGTGGGGTAGCCGTAGCGAAAGCGAGTCCGAACAGGGCGTTTTAGTAGCACGCTCAAGACCCGAAGCGGAGTGATCTAGCCATGGGCAGGTTGAAGCGGAGGTAAGACTTCGTGGAGGACCGAACCCACCAGGGTTGAAAACCTGGGGGATGACCTGTGGTTAGGGGTGAAAGGCCAATCAAACTCCGTGATAGCTGGTTCTCCCCGAAATGCATTTAGGTGCAGCGTCGTGTGTTTCTTGCCGGAGGTAGAGCACTGGATAGGCGATGGGCCCTACCGGGTTACTGACCTTAGCCAAACTCCGAATGCCGGTAAGTGAGAGCGCGGCAGTGAGACTGTGGGGGATAAGCTCCATGGTCGAGAGGGAAACAGCCCAGAGCATCGACTAAGGCCCCTAAGCGTACGCTAAGTGGGAAAGGATGTGGAGTCGCAGAGACAACCAGGAGGTTGGCTTAGAAGCAGCCACCCTTGAAAGAGTGCGTAATAGCTCACTGGTCTAGTGATTCCGCGCCGACAATGTAGCGGGGCTCAAGCGTACCGCCGAAGTCGTGTCATTCCAGCAGATACCCCCAACGGGGGCTGGGATGGGTAGGGGAGCGTCGTGTGCCGGGTGAAGCCGCGCCGGAAGGCAGTGGTGGACGGTTCACGAGTGAGAATGCAGGCATGAGTAGCGATACACACGTGAGAAACGTGTGCGCCGATTGACCAAGGGTTCCTGGGTCAAGCTGATCTGCCCAGGGTAAGTCGGGACCTAAGGCGAGGCCGACAGGCGTAGTCGATGGATAACCGGTTGATATTCCGGTACCCGCTGTGAAGCGTCAAACATCGAACCAGGCGATGCTAAGTCCGTGAAGCCGTCCCGGAGCCTTCGGGCAAAGGGAAGTGGTGGAGCCGACGAACCAGACTTGCAGTAGGTGAGTGATGGGGTGACGCAGGAAGGTAGTCCATCCCGGGCGGTGGTTGTCCCGGGGTAAGGGTGTAGGCCGGT
>NZ_JBVKAY010000035.1:3579-5000 GCF_055657445.1 Streptomyces sp. NPDC107538
CACGTGGCTGAGACCTGATGCCGAGCCGATTGTGGTGAAGTGGATGATCCTATGCTGTCGAGAAAAGCCTCTAGCGAGTTTCATGGCGGCCCGTACCCTAAACCGACTCAGGTGGTCTGGTAGAGAATACCGAGGCGTTCGGGTGAACTATGGTTAAGGAACTCGGCAAAATGCCCCCGTAACTTCGGGAGAAGGGGGGCCATCACCGGTGAGAGGACTTGCTCCTTGAGCTGGGGGTGGCCGCAGAGACCAGCGAGAAGCGACTGTTTACTAAAAACACAGGTCCGTGCGAAGCCGTAAGGCGATGTATACGGACTGACGCCTGCCCGGTGCTGGAACGTTAAGGGGACCGGTTAGTCACTCTTCGGGGTGGCGAAGCTGAGAACTTAAGCGCCAGTAAACGGCGGTGGTAACTATAACCATCCTAAGGTAGCGAAATTCCTTGTCGGGTAAGTTCCGACCTGCACGAATGGCGTAACGACTTCTCGACTGTCTCAACCATAGGCCCGGTGAAATTGCACTACGAGTAAAGATGCTCGTTTCGCGCAGCAGGACGGAAAGACCCCGGGACCTTTACTACAGTTTGATATTGGTGTTCGGTTCGGCTTGTGTAGGATAGCTGGGAGACTGTGAAGCTCGGACGCCAGTTCGGGTGGAGTCGTCGTTGAAATACCAGTCTGGTCGTGCTGGATGTCTAACCCGGGTCCGTGATCCGGATCGGGGACAGTGTCTGATGGGTAGTTTAACTGGGGCGGTTGCCTCCCAAAGGGTAACGGAGGCGCCCAAAGGTTCCCTCAGCCTGGTTGGCAATCAGGTGGTGAGTGTAAGTGCACAAGGGAGCTTGACTGTGAGACCGACGGGTCGAGCAGGGACGAAAGTCGGGACTAGTGATCCGGCGGTGGCTTGTGGAAGCGCCGTCGCTCAACGGATAAAAGGTACCCCGGGGATAACAGGCTGATCTTCCCCAAGAGTCCATATCGACGGGATGGTTTGGCACCTCGATGTCGGCTCGTCGCATCCTGGGGCTGGAGTCGGTCCCAAGGGTTGGGCTGTTCGCCCATTAAAGCGGTACGCGAGCTGGGTTTAGAACGTCGTGAGACAGTTCGGTCCCTATCCGCTGCGCGCGCAGGAATATTGAGAAGGGCTGTCCCTAGTACGAGAGGACCGGGACGGACGAACCTCTGGTGTGCCAGTTGTTCTGCCAAGGGCATGGCTGGTTGGCTACGTTCGGGAGGGATAACCGCTGAAAGCATCTAAGCGGGAAGCCTGCTTCGAGATGAGTATTCCCACCCACTTGATGGGGTAAGGCTCCCAGTAGACGACTGGGTTGATAGGCCAGATCTGGAAGCCCGGTAACGGGTGGAGGTGACTGGTACTAATAGGCCGAGGGCTTGTCCTCAGTTGCTCGCGTCCACTGTGTT
>NZ_JBVKAY010000036.1:0-2529 GCF_055657445.1 Streptomyces sp. NPDC107538
GGCCCCGCCAAAGGCCGGCGCAAGGGCTTCACCGAGACCGACTACGCCCGCCTGCTCGACGCCGCACACCAGCAGCTCGGCGGCCCCGTCGTCCTGGTCTGGGACAAGTGCGCCGTGAGGCGCTTCGTTGTATCCCCGACTCACTCGGGAGGAATTTGGAGGAACATTCCTGGGCCACCGGGCTTACCTGGAGGTGAAAGGCCGAAGGGGACAACAGCATGTCCGGAAAGCGGTGACCGCCCGGAGGCGTCCGAGACGGTGCGTCGCAAGGCCCGCGCGATATGGCCAAAGCTGGATTGCCTGAAGTCCAATCTCCTGTGGTGTAAAGACCCACCCGTCGGAATGACGCCTGACACCGACGCCGCACCGTGCCCGGCCTTGATTGTCCCGGCCGGGCAGCCTCCACGGTGACGGACACCGCCCAGCGAGGACGGTCAAGGAGATGAGTGGGCGGCCTACGTCGCGCTCGATACGTACAGCGAAGACGTACCACGGGATCGCCTAAAGGGCGCGAGCCCCAAGGTGACGGAGTGCCCATAGTAGTCGCAGGAGTAGCGACCTGCCGGGGAGGCCGGGAAAGCCGGACCGCAGGGCGAAGGGGCACAGGCTGATTGTGATGTCCGTGCTGGGAGGTCTGCGAAATGCAGGACGCTGAAACAGTCCTGGGCGTCATCCGGGAACGCGGCAGGCGTTGTCTGCCGTTGGAGAGGTTGTACCGACAGCTGTTCAACTCGCAGTTATTTCTGATGGCCTACGGTCGCATCTACGCCAACAAGGGTGCGATGACGTCCGGGACTACCGGGGAAACCGTGGACGGCATGTCTTTGGCCAAGATCGAGACGATCATCAGCGCATTGCGTTCGGAATCGTATCGGTGGTCACCGGCCAGACGTGTCTATATCCCGAAGAAAAACGGGAAGTTGCGCCCGCTGGGCGTGACGAACTGGTCGGACAAGCTGGTCGCCGAGGTGGTCCGCCTGTTGCTTGAGGCGTACTACGACGTCCAGTTCTCCGACCGGTCCCACGGGTTCCGGCCGGACCGGGGCTGCCACACCGCGCTGCGCGAGGTGGCCACGGCTTGGACCGGAACGCACTGGTTCATCGAAGGTGACATCTCCGACTGCTTCGGATCCCTTGACCACAAGATCATGGTCGGGGTGCTTGCGGAGAAGATCCACGATGGTCGGTTCCTGCGGCTGATCGAGCGCATGTTGCAAGCCGGGTACTTGGAAGACTGGAAATGGAACGCCACGCTCAGTGGCGCCCCACAGGGCGGCACGGCGTCCCCGATCTTGTCGAACATCTACCTGGACCGGCTCGATCAGTTTGTTGAACAAGATCTGCTGCCCGAATACAACCGAGGCGGCCCCCGTCGCAAGAATTCGGCCTACCTGGCCAACAAATCCCAGATCGAGAAGGCCGAACGGCGCGGTGACCTGGAATCGGTGAAGCTGTTGAAACAGCAGCGCCGCAGGCTGTCGAGCGGCGACCCGAGCGACCCGGGGTTTCGACGGCTGAAGTACGTGCGGTATTGCGACGACTGGCTGCTCGGCTTCGCCGGGCCCAAACACGAGGCTAAGGAGATCAAGTCGCGGGTCCAGCAGTTCCTGCACGATGAACTCAAGCTGGAACTCTCGGAGTCCAAGACACTGATCACTCATGCCGCCAGCCAGGCGGCACGGTTTCTTGGCTACGAAATACGGGCTCAGCACGAGGACACGAAATTCACTCGCGGACGGCGTGCAGTCAACGGCGTCATGGGTCTGTATGTGCCCAACGCGGTGATCCGTGAACGATGCGCCCGCTACATGAGAAACGGGAAGCCAGCGGCACGCGGCCAGCTCTTCCACGACAGCGATTTCACCATCGTCGGGAAGTACGGAGCCGAATACCGAGGGTTCGTCCAGTACTACCTGCTCGCCCAGGATGTCTTTCGCCTGAGCACGCTGCACTGGGTCATGGAGACCTCGATGCTCAAGACCCTGGCCGCGAAGCACCGATCCACCGTCCCGGCGATGGCCCGCGCTTTCAAGGCGACCATCAGCACTCCGGTCGGCCCCCGGATCTGCTTCGAGGCCAAGGTGCAGCGTGACGCGGGACGGAAACCACTGGTCGCCCGCTTCGGCGGGATCCCACTCATCCGCAAGCGCACCGCCGTCCTGACCGATCGACGACCGACCATGGCCAGTCCCGGCAACGAGCTGATCCATCGGCTCCTGGCCGGGAAATGCGAGATCTGCGGCGCGGGAAAGGGACTTCAAGTCCACCACCTGCGGAAACTCGCCGATCTCAACAGGCCCGGTCGGCCGGATCGGCCGCTATGGATGATCCTGATGGCAGCGCGGCGACGCAAGACCCTGGTGGTCTGCTCGGCCTGCCACCACAACATCCATGCAGGACGGGGCTCAGCTCTTCCCCGGAAGTAATCACTGGAGAGCCGTGTGCGGTCAAAGCCGCCTGCACGGTTCGGGAGGGGGCCGACGGAAAAGGACCCGATCCACGGGCACCTCGCCGGCGGCCCACCTCACT
>NZ_JBVKAY010000037.1:0-1663 GCF_055657445.1 Streptomyces sp. NPDC107538
CCTCGATCTTTCTTGATGGTCCGCCGACGGAGTCGGTGGACCGTTTTCGTGCCGGGGGCTGAGGTTGCGCAGGCCCAGGACCCGAGTGTCGCCTCGGGATGGCGCCGGGTTCCACTGCTCCGGGTGTTGGGGTGCTGTCGAAGAGGCGGGGAAGATGCTGGTCAGCCAGGGTCGGGCAGTTGGGTGAGGCGGTCGAGGGCTGCGGTGATGTGACCGGTCCAGGGCCAGTGCCGGGCCAGGCGGAGGATCCGCCGACGGCCGGTGGTCACGAGCTGTCCGGCCGCGGTGAACAAGCGAAGCCGTAGTCGGCGGGGCTCCCAGCACCTGGCCTTGCCGGTCAGCGCGAGCATCGGCATCCAGGCCAGCAGGTCGAGAGCGATCTGCACGATCTCCAGCCAGATCCGGTTCTGGGCGGTGCGGTGCAGAGGGAGATTCCGCAGGCCGGTGGCCCGGGCGGCGCGGATGCGGTCCTCGGCCCGGGCCCGCAGCCGGTGACGCAGTTCGAGCTCGGCGATCGGCCGGCCGGGCGTGTTGGTGGCGAAGCAGGTCAGCCGCATGCCGTCCGCGTCCGTGAGGCGCAACTGGGCTCCGGGGTGCGGCCGTTCCTTCCTGACGATCAGCCGCATGCCCTTGGGCCAGCCGTCCAGGACATCGCCGGTGAGTTCGGCGACCCAGGCGCCGTCACGGATCTCGCCCTCGGCCTCGACGGCCGCCGTCCAGGCGGATGCCGGAACCTTCAGCACGTGCTGGTGAACCTGCTCGGTGATCACCATGCCGACCGAGTAGGACAGCCACCGTCCCCGCCGGGCGAGCCAGGCGACGAAGTCGTGGGTGCCGCCCGCGGAGTCGGTCCGTATCAACGTCCGGCGCCCGCGCCGGTACTTCTTCGGCAGCTGGGCCAGGGCCAGTTGGGTCGCGGTGATGTGGTCAGCGGCCGTGTTCGATCCCGCGTTGCCCGGTCTGAGCAGAGCTGCGACCGGTTCACCGGTGCCGCCCCGTCCGTGGTCGACGAACCCCATCAGCGGGTGGTGACCGTAGGTTCGCTTCCACGTCGGTGCGGCGTCCTCCTTGTCCGAGTGTGCGATCACCAGCACCCCGTCGACATCCACGGTCACCGTCCCGCCCGCATCAGGCGCTTCCCGGCCGGCCAACCGCCAGACATGTCGGCGGACTTCAGCCCGCGCGGCACGGATCGCGGTCAGGGCCTTCTCCCCGGAGGCGGCAAGGGCGTCGAGGAGGCGGGAGACCGTCGGGTCGGAGGCCACCGGCCCGAACACGGCCGGCTCGGCCCGCAGCATGGCGACATCCGCGAGGCAGTCCCCGCCCAGCGCGACCGCCAGGGCCACGTCCAGCAGGATCTTGCCCGGATCGTGCACCGCCCGAGCCTTCCGCCACGGCGTCAGCGCCGCTGATATCGCGGTGTCCAAGCCTGCCTTGCGGACCGTCTCGGCCAGCAGCATGCCCCCGGCCTGCGAGACCACCGCCCGGCCGCCGCCCTCGATGCGGACACGCGGGTACGACCCGATACGCTTCTTCACCTGGAGAGTGCTTCTTTCCCTGCAGCCAACAGGACCCTAGACAAGTCCCATCGTTGCAGGTCAGGAGCACTCTCCGCTTATTTGATCAAGCCTCGGACACCCCACCCCGTGAAAGCGCGAGGTTA
>NZ_JBVKAY010000038.1:0-1159 GCF_055657445.1 Streptomyces sp. NPDC107538
CTAGTGTCCTGCGCCAGAGATCCGTCGGCAGAAGCGTGCGAGGGAGTCGAGGATCTCTTCGGCTGTCTTGGTCCAGATGAACGGCTTGGGGTCTTCGTTCAAGTCCTTGGCCCAGGCCCGGATGTCAGCCTCAGGGCCTGGATGTTCTTGTGCGCCCCGCGGCGGATCATCTGGTGGGCCAGGTAGCCGAACCACCGCTCGACCTGGTTGATCCAGGAGGAGCCGGTCGGGGTGAAGTGCAGCTCGAACCGAGGGTGTTTCGCCAGCCAGTCCCTGATCGCAGGGGTTTTGTGGGTTCCGTAGTTGTCGACGATCAGGTGGATCTGCAGGTGAGCGGGCACCTGCTTGTCGATCCGGATCAGGAACTTCTTGAACTCCACCGCCCGGTGCCGGCGGTGCAGGGCTGTGATGACCTCACCGGTGGCGACGTCGAAAGCGGCGAACAAGGTGGTCAGGCCGTTGCGGACGTAGTCATGGGTGCGCCGTTCGGGCATGCCCGGCATTATCGGCAACACGGGCTGGGACCGGTCCAGTGCCTGGATCTGCGACTTCTCGTCCACCGACAGCACCACCGCCCCCTCGGGCGGGTTGAAGTACAGACCCACCATGTCGTAGACCTTCTCCACGAACAACGGGTCGGTCGACAGCTTGAAGGTGTCCGCCAGATGCGGCTTGAGCTGGAACTGCCGCCAGATCCGGCCGACTGTGGACTTCGACAGACCACTGTGCTGTGCCATCGATTTTCGAGACCAGTGGGTGGCGTTCTTCGGCAGTTGTTCAAGAGTGGTGACCACCACCGCTTCCACCTGATCGACGCTGATGGTAGGCGGCCGGCCCGGCCTCGGCTCGTCGGCCAGTCCGTCCAGCCGCTCGGCAAGGAAGCGCCGGCGCCATTTGCGGACCGTGTCCGCGGTCACCCGCAGATCCCGGGCGACCGCGACAATCGGCGGTACTTCCGGTCCCGCACACGCCAGCACAATCCGCGCCCGCAGAGCCAGGGCCTGGGCCGACGTCGCCCGACGCGTCCACCGCTCCAACTCCGCCCGCTCGTCAACAGACAGCAGCAACGGCTCCAGCTTCGGGCCCCGACGAGGAACTGACGCACCAGCAGTAGGAGTCACAAACCAACTAACGATCAACTACTGGCGCAGGACACTAG